>JAKASR010000031.1 GCA_021818955.1 Acidobacteriota bacterium | reverse complement strand
AAACGCCGCAGAGTTGATCCGGAAACGCATCGAGCCCTATCCCGTGGTAATACTCTCGGCCAGGCCGGGAACGGAAGTTAATCTAACCTTTTACGATTCGAGACTGGCTTCAGGGAATCTGTGGACCAGGCATGCCGATTCCGGTAGGCGTGGGCGGCTGTCCGGGCAAACCCCCGGCCCCCGGCAGCATTCCCGGCATGACATGCAGGGTTTTGTCTTTGCCTGGATCGTAGACAAACGCCCACTCGCACGGCCGATCCTTGCCACTGCGCATCAGGATTGCCGGACGGTCGTCGCGGCTGGCGACGCCAATGATGGGTCCGCCCCCGAAAGCGCCGCTGAAACTTGAGCCGAATGCCGACGACGCGTTTTTATGCTTCCGGTGGCAGGCGCCAAACCCGCCTCGTTTCTTTTTTTTGTTATTGCTCGATTTCGTGTCCCCCGTTAGGCTGGGTCCGAAACCGCCGGCGGTAAAGCTGAAGGGATTGCTCGTGGGGCTGGCGAAGCCGCCGAGGCCGCCGGCCTCGGGCTGCTTGCCGGTGGCGCCCGCCGCCGCCGGCCCGGAGACGGCCACCTGGCCATAGTGAATAAAAAACCATTTCCCGTTGCGCGTGAGCGGATCGCGCCAGGCGCGGCGTAGAAAATGAATGCCGTTGGTCTCTTTTAAACGATCAAGATTGGGAGGATAAGCGCCGAATTTGTGGTAATAGCGCTGAATCGCGACCACATATTGCTGCGCTCGGAAGACCATCTCTTTTTCACGCTCGCGCCGGATTTGGGTCGCCACCCGCGGCGCCGCCTGGGCCAGCGCCAGCACCAGCAGGCAAAGCATCATCAGCACGATCAGCAGCATGTAACCGCGTTCTCCCGGCCGGGCGCAATTCCCCCGCCGCCGGGCGGGTGTCGCCCGGTGCCGCCTATCCCCGGACTGGCGCTGCGCTGGCTTCATAACTGCATGAGCGGCAGAAATTGTGTCTGCTGGCTAACCAGGTCGCGCACCTGCACCGTGCTCGGGCTGATGCTCAACACCTGGTAGCGTCCGGCAATGCGATCGCCGTCGCCGGCGATAAAAACCTTGCCGCCGTACTCCAGGAATACGCGCTGGGGTCCGTCCGGACGCCGCGCAAAGCCATAATATTTCACCGGGATGGGCGGCGGAGACGGCGGCTGCATGGGCATCGATGCTGGACGGGTTGCCGGCGATGGCAGCGGCCTCGGCGCGCGGAGCCGTGTCATCGCTTCCGGGCCCGCCACAAACAGGTCGCGCCGGCTGCCTTTGTACTGGATCTTTTGCAACTGCTCGAGTTTATTCAACTGCAGGTGCGTCATGATCTGGCTCAGGCTGGGCAAGGCCGCCGTGGGGTCGCTCACCGCCGGCGCGGCGGCATTCGGCTGCGGCCCGCTGGCAAACTGCCGCCACAACATCCAGCCCGCCAGCAGCAGCAGCACCGCCAGCCAGATTACTTTTTTCCGCTCTTGAACTCCCGACTTCATGGTGTGCTCTGTTGCGGCGCCTCTTCCGGCCGCGGCGCTGCGGTCTGATTCGTCTGCGGCACTCGCGCATACGTCGCCAGCCAGATGTGCAGCCGCACCGTATTGGAGCTGTGGCGGGCGGACCGGTGCGAAAGCGATACTTTCTGAATTTGAAAAAAGATCGGATCGCGCTCCACCGCGTTGAGATAATGCATCAGCCCGGCATACGGACCCGACAAGTCCCCGCTGATGTACACCCCCCGCAGTCCGGCGTGGCTATGCTCCTGCTGCCCGAAATTGAGCCCCGAAAGAACCACCTGCTGTTTCGTCGCCAGCCGGTTCAGCTCGGCCATGATGGTCGAATACATCAGCCGCCCTTTCGGCATCGAGCTGGAAACAAATGCGCGCATTTGCCCCCGGCTGGCGTCCAGTTCGCGTTCCAGCCGCGCAATCTCGCCCGCCTCGCGCCGCAAGCTTTCATAACGCTGCTTGACGACGGCATAGTTGGCCTGCGCGTGCGCTTGCGAGGGCGCCCAGGGAGAGAATAAATATACGGCCAGCCCCAGGTCCAGAACCGCCGCCAGAATACAGAGCGCTTGCAACCGCCGCGCCAGCGGCCAGGTTTTAATTTTCATGGCCTCCGCCTCCCCGAACGGCGGTGGCAAGGTCGCGCCCGCCGCCGCTCCGTCTTGCGCCCGCCTGGCTGTTGCCCGCGCCGCCGCTGCTGGCCGCCGGCGTTTCCGCGCTCTCCGCCAGCGGGCGATATCGCGCCACAATCTGCATGGCCCAGCCCGCCGCCTGGTCGCCTCCCCCGATTTCACGGTGTTGGTTCAGGGGTCGGGGATGCGAAAATTCACGGTCCATTTCCAGCCGGATCATGAATCGCACTAGGTCCCGCATGCGCGGCGCATCCACCGCCATCGCGACTTCGGTGTATTGCCCTTTGTGTTCGGTCGGCTGGATCGCGATCAGCCGCACCGGCATTGGCATCAGCTTCTCCAGGCGCTGAAACAGGTGCGTCCAGGAAATCGCTTTGTAGTCGATCAGGTGATTGAGATAGCGCAGCCGCGCCAGTTGCTGGCGGTTTTTGGGCTGCTGCAGCCATTGGGCAAAGGCGGCGTGCCGCGCTTCCAGCGGCGCCAGTTGCGCGCTCTCCGCCGCGGTCTGGCGCGAAATCGAGCGGGTAGCGTCCAGTTCATGATTCAACTGCCACGCCAGCCCCAGCAACGCCGCCGCCAGCAGCGCCAGCAAGCCGCCCCAGATAATCCAGGTGCGGCGCCGGTTTTCCGCCGGTCGGCGGGCTAAATTGATTTCCAAGCGATGCATGTTTTCTTCGCTTCCGGTGCTCGTGGCCGCGGCGCCTGCGCGGCTATAAAAAACTATTTTCCATCGCGCCCAGCAGCGCCAGCCATTCTCCTTCGCTGCCGGCTGGCCAGTGATGGGGCGGCGGCGCCAGATCGCGCGCATCGCGCAGCTCGGCCCAGTTCTGTTCCAGGCGTAACCGCGCCAACCGCGCCGCATCCAGGCCGGCCGTGATGACCTGCGGAGGCTCGTTCGGCTTCATCCCTTGCTGTTGCTCGAGAAAATCACGATAGTACGCCAGCGTGGTATAAAGGTCGGCATCGTCGGGCTGCCCGTCCGTATTCGATTCCACCACCCGGCAGAAGCGTGGATATCCTTCCCAGGCAAAGGCCGCGGTGAGTTGGCAGGCGTCCGCCTTGACCAGCAGCGCGCCGCCGCGCAATTCCGGCAGCGCCGCCAGCGCCGCCAGCGCCGCCGGCATCACCGTGACCGCGCGCGCTCCCGCCTCGGCCACCGCCTCTTCATATTCGTCCAGCCGGCGCCGGTCGGCGATTGCGGCCAGCACCCGCGCCGATGCGGCCGTCTTCCGGGCCCGTTCCACCATCAGCGACATGGCCGTTTCTTCCGGTTCGAAAGGCAGCGCCTTGCGCAGCCGGAACAGCACCAGTTGCCGCAGCTCCGGCTCGCTGTCCGGCAATTGCTCGAATTCCAGCACCGTGAGCCGCGCCGTCATTTCCGGCACCAGCAGAATGATCTCGTTGCCTTGCCCCGCCAGCGCATCCAGCACTTCGCGCAGCGCTGCCTGCACTATCGCGGGCTGGGCTAAATTGACATGCTGCGCCGCCGGTTTCACCGCCCCCGCCGGCAAGGTCGAAACCGCCGATCCCTGGGGCTGGGGCCCGCCCGCCTGCCGCCGCAGCCCGGCCACGTGTTGCGGGCCGATGGCGATCGCCAGCGACGGCGGCGGGGAATCCAGCCAGCGCCGCAGCCGCCCGCTTCCCCCGCGTTTGGGCTCGCGTTGCAATTCCGTGTTCGGCAAACCGTTCATCTCCCGCTCACCGTGTCAGCTCGATAAAGGTGACCTTGTTGATTTCGCGCAACGTGGTCACTCCGGCGCGTACCTTGTCCAGCGCCGACTCGCGTAAAAAACGCATGCCTTCCTGCCGCGCCATGCGGCGGATTTCCGAGCTGGGCCGCTTGTCCAGTATCATCTCCCGCACCGTGTCGGTCATTTCCAGCAATTCCTGAATCGCCGTCCGCCCCCGGAAGCCCGTCCCCGAGCAGTCCAGGCAGCCGTCGCCTTCGTAATAATCCAGGTCCAGCCAGTCGCCATTCAGCCCTGACGCCTCCAGCAGCTCGCGCGGGTATTTTCGCGGCCGCCGGCACGATGGGCAGATCAACCGCACCAGGCGTTGCGCCAGTATGCAGTTCAGCGACGACACGAAGTTATAGGGCTCCACCCCCATGTTCAAAAAGCGCCCGATCACGTCCACCACGTTGTTGGCGTGCACGGTTGTGAACACCAGATGCCCGGTGAGCGCCGCGTTGATGGCGATCTGCGCCGTCTCGGTGTCGCGTATTTCGCCCACCATGATCTTGTCCGGATCGTGGCGCAGAATCGAGCGCAGCCCGCGCGCGAAGGTCAGCCCTTTTTTCTCGTTTACCGGAATCTGCGTCACGCCCCGCAGTTGATATTCCACCGGGTCTTCGATGGTGATGATTTTGTCTTCCTCGCTGCGGATCTCGTTCAGCGCCGCGTACAGCGTGGTGGTTTTGCCGCTGCCGGTCGGCCCGGTCACCAGCAGCATGCCGTAGGGTTCGCGGATATAGCGCCGCAGCCGGGTCAGCGCCGCCTCGTCGAAACCGACCACGTCCAGCGTCAGCCGCTGGAACTTCTCGCTCATCGCTTCCTTGTCGAGCACGCGCAGCACCGCGTCTTCGCCGTGAATGCTGGGCATGATCGAGACCCGGAAATCGATCGCCCGCCCCTTGTAGCGCACCCGGAAGCGCCCGTCCTGCGGCACCCGCCGCTCGGAAATATCCAATTCGCTCATCACCTTGATGCGCGAGATGATGGGCGCGTGAAATTCCCGCGCCAGCGGCGCCATGGCCGGGTGCAGCACCCCGTCAATGCGATACTTCACCGCGACTTCGCCTTCCTGCGTCTCGATATGGATGTCGCTCGCCCGCCGCTCCAGCGCGGTGAAGATGGTCGTATCCACCAGCTTGATGATGGGCGAGATATCGGCGTCGCCGGTCAGCCGCTCGATCGAAATCGTCTCGTCCGGGTTTTCCTCTTCCCCGATAATGACGTCCAGGGTGAAGCCTTCCGTCGCCTGCTCCAGCACCCGCTGCGACTGTTCCGTCTTCTTCAGCAGGTCCGCAATCTGGCCCGGCGTCGCCACCCGCAACACCAGCTTGCGCTGGAGCAGCAGCCCCGCCTCATCCATGGCCAGCAGCCGGCTGGGATCGGCGCAGGCCACCGTCAGGCTGCGCTCGTTGCCCGTCAGCGGCACGAAATGGTAGCGGAACATCAGCTCCACTGGAATCGTGCGGAACAGCTCGTGGTCGATGCGGACGTCGCGCAGGTCCACAAACGGGGCGTGATAACGCGCGGCGATTTCGCGCGCCTTGACTTCTTCTTCGCCCGCCGGCTGCGCGGCGGCCCGGATCTCGGTCGTCGCCATCAGTGTCCTCCGCCGAGCATCGTGCTGGATCCTAGCGAGAAAATCGGCAAATAGAGCGCAATCAGCACCAGCGCCACCAGCGAACCCACCACCAGCAGAATGATGGGCTCGATCAGCGATAAAATCGCCGCCAGCGCCATGTTCAGGTCCTCGTCGTAAAATTCCGCCAGGCTGGAAAGCATTTGCGGCAGCGCCCCGGTCTGCTCGCCCACGTCCACCATCTCCACCGCCAGAGGCGGCGCCAGTTGCTGCTTCGTCATGCTCTCCGCCAGTGGCTTGCCTTCCCGCACCGCGATCAGCATCCGCCGCCAGCGCTCGCGTAAATGCCGGCTCTGAATCGCGTTGCCCGCCGTCTCAATCGCGCTCATCACCGGAATGCCGCTCTCCAGCAGGGTCGCCAGCGTGCGGCTGAGCACCGCAATCTGATATTTCCACCACATCTCGCCGGCCAGCGGCAGGCGCAGCAGCCAGTAATCCAGCCGTTGCCGCAACTCCGTCGAGCGCACGGCCAGCATCAATACGGCCGCCAGCGCAATCACCCCCAGCACCGCCAGCGCCAGGTAATGCCGCGCGAAGTTCCCTATCCCCAGCATCACCAGGGTCAGCGTCGGCAGCTTCGCCCCCAGCGTGTCGTACAATTGCCCGAATCGCGGCACCACATAGGTCACCAGGAAACTCAAGACGAACACCACCAGCACCAGCAGCACCGCCGGATAAATCAGCGAGCTGATCAGCTTGCGCCTCACCGACAGCGCCAGCCGCTGATACTGCACAAAGCGGCCCAGCACTTCCGGCAGGTTGCCGCTGCGCTCGCCCGCCAGCAGGGTGGTCGTGTAGATGGGTGGAATTCCCGGCTGATGCGCGAAAGCGTCGGACAATTGTTCGCCGGCCTTGACCCGCATGCGCGCATCCTGCAATAGATTCCGCAGCCGTGGGTCGCGCGCCCGGCTTTCCAGCAGTTCCAGCGCCCGCGGAATCGGCAACCCCGCCTTCACCAGGGTCATAAATTGTTGCGTGAAAAGCAGTAGTTGGGTCGAGGGCAATTGCCGCTTGCGCTCCCGCCAGCGCTCCGCCCAGGCCTGTTGCGGGCGCACCGCGTACACCCAATAGCCCTGCTGGCGCAGCCGCTCGCGGACTTCTTGCGCGCTGGTGCCTTGTTCGACTTGATTCAGTGCCCGGCCCTGTTCGTCGGTGGCTTTGATTAAAAACTGCGGCATGATGGGAAGCGGCGGTATGAAGACTGGATGGGGCTATGCGCCTTACCAGCCTGACAGTGGCCCTATATGGCCTATTGGATCATAATCCGTATCGGCCACGCCGGACTGTGTGAATTCTGTGGCGATTGATTATCCGGGTGCGACTACTCTCCAACTAAAAGTACAAACCCTTGTGCTGCAATAATCTGGCGACCCCTGACCGAACGTAAGCTGGAACTGATTTTATCATGCTTGGCAGGCCTGCGAAGACCGGAATTTCCGCCCTGGCGGGCGCCGGGTTTGGCCTGCATATAGTAATAGTTATAAGGTTAGCCGCCAACGCGCCCTTTACGGCGCCGGCCCGCTTGCCGCCGCTCAACCGGCGCGGGCATGCGGTCTGCAAGCCCTGAAGGCTCTGGCGAATGCTCTGGACTTTGCCGCGGCTGGAGGCTGGCGGCTGATCGCTTTTCAAATCTTCCGCTTGCAGCCTCCAGCTGTTGGCATTCAACCTTAAGCGTTAACGGTCGAGTCGGACAGAAGTATTCGTCTGAAATCGCAGGCCGAAGCGCGGGGTTCCTATTAGGTCCCGCGCCTATTAACGACAATAAATTTTCGGCCGCCATGAGTATTCGCAATGCGTCCGGTTTCGGCCGGACCTTTGCGAAAGCGTCAGCGCCTAAAAGTAAAAGCGGCCGAGCCGCTTAATGCTTCCACAAATCTACCCGGATGGCGCCGCTACCCGGGGTCTTTTGCGGCAGCTTGCTCACATTACAGGCTTTGACCGTGATCGTATTGCTGGCGCTCACCCAGGCGATGTAATAAATGCTCCCTCCGCCCAGCATGCGCTCGTTGGGCACGCCCAAGGCCAGCGTGTCGCCGTCGGCGGCGCCATTCAGCGTAAAATTCGCCGCGGCGCAGGTTCCCGCCGTTAACGCCGGGTAGTTCGGGTTGACCAGAATCGAGAAGTGTCCCGTTATGGCGGTGCCGCCGCCGATGGTTAACGAGCCGGTGCTGGTCGAACCGCTGGTGCTGAAATAACCTCCCGCGACCCCGCCGTTCACCGTCACGTTGCCCGCAATGGCTTGATTGCCTTGGAAGCTGTTATCCAGATCCAGCCGGGCGAAGTCGGTGCCGCTGACGCCATCGAGTTCGCTGGCATTAGCCGCCAGGTTGGCCGAGCCCGCGGTGTTGGCGTAATTTGCGGTTTGCGCCACAATGCCGGTCAAGCCGGAGCCGTCGCCGAAAAGCTTAAAGCCCGGCGCGACGATGAGGTTTCCGTTGAAGTTCTGATTGCCGTTGAACGTGTTGCTGGAGTTGGTGAGCGCGGCGCCGGCCTCTTCGACGGTTTCGCTAAAAACGGCGTTGCTGCCGGCAAATACCGCCGATGCCGGCGTATATTGCGCGCTCAAGCTGAAACTGCCGATGCCCAGCGTATCGGCATCCTCGATCGCGAGCGTGGCCTGGCCGGAAACCAGCGGCTCGGTCCCCAATGGCGTCGAGCCGTTCATCAGGGTGACTGTGCCCGATGGCAACCCGATCGCGCTCGACACCACGGCGGATAGGGTCACGCTGTCGCCCGCGGTGGCGGGGTTGGGTGTGGCGCTGATGCGGGTCGTGGTGGCCACGTTGGTCGCGGTGGTGAGCAGGAACACGGTGCCCTGGTTGGCCGGGCCGCCGCCGTAAGCGGTGGTGCCGTAGAGCGTTCCCGAACTATCCATAATCAATCCGGCAAGCGGCATGGCGCCGTCGCCGTTGCTGTTGCTAAAGCTGTTTAAAACTATTGCTGAATAGCCGCCATTGCTGTAGGCCAGCTCGAAAACCGTGCCATATCCGCTGGCGCCGCCATTGGCGGTGGTGACATAAACATTGCCGTTGCCATCCAGCAGCGGCCGCGATTGCGGATAACCGCCGTCGCCATTGGTATTGCTGAAACTGTGCAACACGGTTGCGGTGTAGGTGCCATTGTTATTGGCCAGCTCGAAAACCGTGCCGGCGTCATTGGTTCCGCCCATGTGCGTCGTGCCGAACAGGTCGCCCTGGGCATCCGTCGCCAGCCCGGCTGCGGGCGAGCCTCCGTCGTTGCCGCCGGTAAATGAATACAGCACGGTTTCATTGCCGCTCGTATCCAGCTTGAAGACCGTTCCCCGGCCGCTGGCGCCTCCGCCATAGGTCGTGCCGTACAGATTCCCCTGCGCGTCCGGCGCCAGCCCCCCATCCGGACTCTGGCCGTCGCTGCCATTGAAACTGTGCAACAGCTTTTCGGTGTAACTGCCGTCGGTGTTGAGCGCTAACTCATATACCGCCCCGCGGCCATAAAGGCCTCCGCCGAAAGTGGTGCCGTACAAATCGCCGGCGGCATCGATGACGACTTGGCCATGCGGCCAGGCGCCATCGCTGGAACTGTCATTAAAACTGTGCAGCAGCGTAAATGCGCCGGCCGCGCTGATTTTATACACGCCCCCATAACCATAGGCCCCGCCGTAAAGCGTGGTGCCATACAGGTTGCCGGCCGCATCCAGCAGCGGACGGCCAAAGGGGTTGGCGCCATCCGCATCCTGAAATGTGTGCAAAACGGTTTCCTGGCCCGCCGGCGTCAGCTTATACACCAGGCCATAGCTGGCCGCGCCCGCGCCGGTATAGGTGGCGCCGTACAGGTTTCCCTGCGCATCTTCCGCCACGCCGCCAAAGGCGTAGGATCCGCCGTTTTGAAACGTGCTGCGGATGACTTCGTTAAAGCTTTGCGCTTGTGCCCCGGGAGCAAGCCAGCCCAGCGCCGCCAGCGCGGTGATAACGCATAAGACGCGATACCTTCGGCTCATGTTGACCTCCAAAGTAGTACGCAACTCCCAATGGTGACTCGTTGTGTCGAGTCATCCCCACTTATTGCGATGATCCTAGCCTAAGCAATCCGGCCAGTCAATCAAAATTCCCCGTTTTTTGCCTTGGATCAGGCCCGCGGCGGCGGCGCCTAAATTGCTGATAATCATTAACTTATGGTTGTATCTAATGTAAGCGGGTTGTGCCGCTTTCTTGCTGGCTCTTACCGCCTTTTACCCGGTTTGCGGTATTTCTTTACCCGTTTTCGCAGTGATAACTTGGATTTAGAAGTGATGAGCAAACCGGTGGAGATTGATAACCGGGCAAGAAATGAATCGCCCGCTGGTCACGAACCGGAATTTAAAATTTTTCTGTACCGCTCGCTGGGAACTGGAAGCCGGGAACCGGCGGCGGCTCATTGCACCGGCCCGGGAACGACCTTCACTCCGGCGGGCGGACGAAAATGAAACCACCCTTTGGGGAGGCGGTGATTGGCTTCGATTTGGCGGAAACGCAGGTCCACTTGCGATCCGTTCACCTGGCGCATCACTAGCCGGCGGATATTATAGGCGGGCGAGATTTCCAAAATCACTTCCCGGTACAAGCCGCCCATGTCGCGCGGACGCCCGCGCAGCACCCAGTCGCCGGAACGCAGCGGGTTCAAGCCGCCATAGCTCAGGCCTTCGAGTTCGCGCTTGAGGTGGGTATGGCCCAGCAGGAACCGCAGCGGCGTGCGCAGGTCCTGGCTCGTTTTCAGCGGCGTGCGCTGCGCCGTGCGTTCGCCATAAAGATAGAGCCAGGCGCTATGGCGGCTGATCAGGAAAAGCTTGCGCTGTGGTTTTTGATAATCCCATCGCATTCGCCCCGGCCGGTGCAGCCATAAATGCCCGCTTTCCACCCGGTGCTCGCCGGGAGCGGTATAGATTTCGGTAAAGTCCGCTGAAAGCGTGGCCAGCGAATTAAAACGCCCGTCGAGAATGTCCGCTAGCCGCCTCACCGGCAGCGGCGCCGGTTGTGCCGGCGGCTTGGCCATTAACCCCAGCCCCAACCCCAGCACAGCCGGTAGGAGCCCTTTGCGCAATCGCTTCGTCATTATATCCAGTGTATGCGTTTTGCCCCGGCTTGCGCCTTGCGCCCTCTAGCGGGATGATAGCTTGTCGCTGGCTTCGGGCGTGGGTATGAAGGCGAACCAGAATCGCGCGAGCAGGCATTGGATACAAAAGTTCCGGAATGGTACACGCCGCATCGCTCGCCTGCTCTGGGGGAAATACCCCAAGCCGGAAGCGCATCTAACCGGAGAGGCGGGCGAGGTTTTAGCCTATTGGTTCTTACGTGAGCACGGGTATACAATCGAAGCGCGGAATTATCGCCGTCCACCCTGGCGCGAGGAGATCGATCTGATCGCCTGGGAGGGTGGCGAGCTGGTTTTTATCGAAGTCAAGACCCGTACCACGGCCAGTCCCTGGCCCGCGGAACAGGCGGTGGATAGCGACAAGCGCCGCCATCTGCTTCGCTTGGGCAGCGCCTATGCGCGCCAACGCCGGGCGGAACGTTACCGCTTTGACGTGTTGGCAATCCATGCGCCGCGGGGCGAGGCGCCCCGCATGGAGTTGCACCGCGACGCTTTTCGCCATGCCCGCGACCCGTTGAACGGGCGCCGGTCGGAGTGAATCCTCTCCATCATGCCTGAACTTCGCAAAGATCCCATTACCGGCCGTTGGGTGATTATTTCCACTGCGCGCTCCATGCGGCCCAATGATTTTCATGCTTTCGCCAGCCAGCCCCGCGGCAACGGCGCCGGCTGCCCCTTCTGTTACGGCAATGAAGCCAAAACCCCGCCGGAAATTCTCGCCTACCGCTCCAATGGCGATGGCCCCAACTCTTCCGGCTGGTCGGTGCGCGTCGTGCCCAATAAATTTCCCGCGCTCGGCATCGAAGGCGACCTCAACCGCCAGGGCGAGGGCGTCTTCGACAAAATGAACGGCATCGGCGCTCATGAGGTCATTATCGAGACCCCCGAGCACCAAAAAACCATGGCCGAACTGCCGGAAAAACGCATTGAAGACGTGCTCTGGGCCTTTCGCGACCGCATGCTCGATCTGCGCAAAGACACCCGCTTTCGCTATATCCTGATCTTCAAAAATCATGGCGAGGCGGCCGGCGCCTCGCTCGAGCACACCCATTCGCAACTGATCGCCCTGCCCATTGTGCCTAAGCGCGCACGCGAGGAAACCGACGGCGCCCGTCAGTATTTTCAATATAAGGAACGCTGCATCTATTGCGATATCATCCGCCAGGAACTGGAGTCGCGCACCCGGATCATCGATGAAAACGAAGATACCGTGACGCTGTCGCCCTACGCCCCGCGCTTCCCTTTCGAAACCTGGATTCTGCCGCGCCGGCATGAGAGCTTTTTCGAGCACTCCTCCAGCCGCGTCTATGAAAATCTGGCCAAGGCCATGAAAGGCATGCTGGCCAGAACCGACGCCGTGCTCGATCACCCCGCTTACAATCTGGTCCTGCTGAGCGCGCCGCTGCAGGAAAACGCGCAGGAGTTTTATCACTGGCATCTGGAATACATGCCGCGGCTGGTGCGCGTGGCCGGCTTTGAATGGGGCAGCGGCTTCTATATCAACCCGGTGCTGCCCGAAGATGCCGCCCGCCATTTGCGCGAAGCCCCGCTGGAAGCTCCCATCTCAGCCGGCGGTTAACGTTTCATTCGGTTGTCTTTAGCCTGGGCTTTCCCCCGGCTTAACCCCACTCGTGTGCCTTCTGCTGCTGTCTCCTGAAGCTGCTAAGCTGGTGTCAGTTTCACTAAGTGAGTGATGCCATGCGACTCGGTTTTCGGTTTCTATCCGCCGCGGTTGGCTTGACCTTAGCTGCCTCCGCCGTTATCGCTCAAATGCCCTCCCCGCCGCGGCCGGTGTTCCACCTCCACTCCACCTCGGTCGTGGCGCGCAGCGGGAGCGAGACTTTGCGGGTCAGCGCCTGCGGCGCCGATGTCATCCATGTCGTCGCCGGCCCCGGAAACCCGCTAGGCGCTTCTCCCCATACCCCCTGGTGGGTGCGGCCTTGTGTTCCGCAACAGCTCTCCATTACCCGCACGCCCGCCGCCGTGGTGGTGCGCACCCGCGACCTGGCGGTCAGCATCGGCACGCGTGAGGCGCTGCTCCGCTTTCAGGATGCGCACGGCAAAATCCTCTTGCAGGAATCGCCGCGCGTAGCCCGCCGCTATATTCCGGAAATCGTCAATGGTGAAAAGCTGTATAAAGTCGAAGAACGCTTCTTTCCCTCGGCGCGCGAAGGCATTTACGGCCTGGGACAGCATCAGGACGGCGTCTTCGATCAGCGCGGCAACGTGGTCGAGCTGGCGCAGGCTAACACCAATATCGCCATTCCGATGTTCGTCTCCACCCGCGGCTATGGATTGCTCTGGAACACCGCGGCCGTTTCCCGCTACGACAATCGCTTCCCCACCGAGCTGAAACTCGTCTCCGATGCCGCCGACGCCATCGATTATTACTTTTTCTACGGCCCCTCCATCGATCGCATCATTCACCTGTATCGCGGCATGACCGGGCATGCCCCGCTTTATGGGCGCTGGGCCTACGGCTTCATCCAATCGAAAGACCGCTACACCTCCGCCCGGCAATTGCTCGATATCGCCCATGAATACCGCAGCCGGCAGGTGCCGCTCGATTTCATCGTGCAGGATTGGTTCTGGTGGCGCCGCCAGGGCGATCCGCAATTCTCCGCCGCCTATCTCCAGCCCTGGCCCGATGTTCCGGCGGCGCTGCGCCAACTGCACGCCGAGCATCTGCATGCCATGATCTCCGTCTGGGCCAAGTTCGACCTGCGCTCGCACAATTACCAGGCGATGCTCCAGCGCGGCTTCATTATTCCCGGAACCGACGTTTACGACGCCACCAATCCCGCCGCCCGTGACTATTACTGGAAACACCTGCTGGGGAAGATCTTTGCCGAGGGCTGGGATGGCTTTTGGCTCGATAGCAGCGAACCGGAAATCTGGAACGGGCAAAGCGACGCCGCGCTCGCCGACCGCCGGCTCTTTATCGGCAACGGCGCCCGCTATACCAACATTTTTCCCTTGCTGCACACTCGCGGCGTCTATAACCATTGGCGGAAAACCACCAGCCGCAAACGCGTTTTCATCCTGACCCGCTCCGGTTTCCTCGGCCAGCAGCGCTACGGCGCGACTGTCTGGTCCGGCGACGTGCTCGGCACCTGGATGAGCTTCCGCCGCCAGATTGCCGCCGGGCTCAACTATCAAATGTCGGGCCTGCCCTACTGGACCACCGATATCGCCGGTTATGGCTGGCCTCTGGTGCGCGATACCCGCGACCCCGCTTACCAGCAGCTCTATACCCGCTGGTTCGAATACGGCGTCTTCTGCCCCATCTTCCGCACCCACGGCCATCGCGCCAACGATACCAATGAGATCTTCAGCTACGGCCCCCAAACCCCGACCTTAATCGCTTACGACCGGTTCCGCTATCGCCTGCTGCCTTACATCTATTCGCTCGCCTGGCGCGTCACCCACGACGACTACACCATGCAGCGCGGCTTGCCCATGGATTGGCCGCACGACCGGCGCGTGCGCAACCTCGGCGATGAATTCATGTTCGGCCCCGCTTTTCTCGTCGCTCCGGTCACCGAACCGGACGCCGTCATGCGCGAAGTCTATCTGCCGGCCTGGCCGGCCTGGTACGATTTCTGGACCGGCGCCCGCCTCCCCGCCAGCCATGCCGGCCAAACGGTTCAGGCCGCGGCGCCGCTCGACCGCATTCCGCTTTATGTCCGCGCCGGCTCGATCGTGCCGCTCGGCCCCGTGGTGCAATACGCCACCGCCCCGCTCACCACGCTTGAAGTGCGCGTCTATCCTGGCGCCGATGGCGATTTTTCCTGGTACTCGGACGCGGGCGATAGCTACGCCTACGAGCAGGGCCAGCGCCGGATTGTCCCCATGCACTGGAACGATGCCACCCGCACGCTTGAAATCGGCGCGGCCCAAGGCTCTTACCCGGGCATGCCCCCCAGCATTCGCATCCGCCTGGTGGTCGTCCGTCCCGGCCACGGCGCCGGCCCGGACGTTACCGCCTCCGCCGATGCCCAAGGCTCCTATACCGGCCAGCCGTTGAGCCTGACTGCGCATTAACGCGGGTCCAAAGAAGCGAGACGCGGCTAATTCATGTTTCAGTCTAAAGGTCGAACGCAAATAGCTGTAGTCACATGCCTTACAGGCTCGATCCGAAACATAATTCAAAATCGTTAACGGCCGAGTCGGACAGCAGTTTTCGTCCGAAATCGCAGGCCGAAGCGCGGGGTTACTATTAGGTCCCGCGCCTATTAACGACAATAAACTTTCGGCAGCCATGAGTATTCGCCCTGCGTCCGGTTTCGGCCGGACCTTTGCGAAAGCGTCAGCGCCTAAAAGTAAAAGCGGCCGTGCCGCTCGAAAAGTGTCTCGCTTTTAATTAAGGCCCCCTGTCAATGGAATTCATTTCCACTACGAGCGCCGCAAATTGATTTGGGATAATTGCAATGACGAGCGCTGCGAATCCGGGCTTATGTTCGAACCCCTCGGACTATATTTTTCGTTTCCCTTCTGCCGCGCCAAGTGCAGCTATTGCAACTTCGCCAGCGACGTTTTCCCGCGGCGCCTGCTAGCGCGCTACCTGAATTGCCTTCGCCGTGAAATGGCCATGATCGCCGCGGCCGAGCCGTTTACCGGCAGCCAGGCGGATACCCTTTATTGGGGCGGCGGCACGCCCAGCCTGCTCGAAGCGGAACATGTGCGGAAACTGGCGCCGGCGCCGCGCGAGCATTGGATTGTGGCCCCGGACGCCGAGTTCACCCTGGAAGCCGCGCCCGGCACGCTCGATGCCGGACGCATCGAGGCCTGGCGCGATGCCGGCGTCAACCGCATCAGCCTGGGCGTGCAATCCTGGCAGCCGGAAGAAATCCGCTCCGTCGGACGCTTGCATTCTCCCGAAGACATTCGCCGCGACCTCGAGTTGCTGCGCCGCTCGGGCATCGAAAACATCAATCTCGACCTCATCGCCGGTCTGCCGCACCAGACCGAAGCCAGTTGGCGCGCTTCCCTCGCCCAAACTCTCGATGCTGCCCCGCCGCACATCTCCATTTACATGCTGGAAGTGGATGAAGACAGCCGCCTGGGACGCGAGTTGCTGGCCGGCGGTGCGCGCTACCACGCCCCGGCCGTGCCCGGCGACGAACAGACCGCATCCTTCTATGAATGGGCAATCGAAACGCTGGCCGCCGCGGGCTGGCGGCAATATGAGATTTCCAACTTCGCCCGCCCCGGCGCCGAAAGCCGCCACAACCTGCGCTACTGGACGCGGCGTCCCTACCTGGGCTTTGGCCTGGAAGCGCACTCGATGCTGCGCCAACAAGGGCGTGAGCGCCGCTGGGGAAACCCGGCGGAATTGCACGCCTATCTGGACGCGCTCGAAGCCGGCCGCCTGCCGCGCAACAGTGTGGAAGATATAAGTTCGAGCCGGCAGTTGGAAGAGGCTTTTTTCCTCGGCCTGCGGCGCAACGCCGGCATCGCCTGGAACGAATTGGAAACCGAATTCGGCGCCGCGCCGCTGGCGGCCAAGCGCCCGGCCATCGCCCAGGCCGTCGCGCAAGGCATGCTGGAGGAAGTCGCCGGCCGCCTGCGGCTAACCCCGCGCGGCCGCATGCTGTCCAATAGCGTTTTCGCCGAACTGCTCGATTAAAAAATAACGTCTTCAAGAAGTCGGAATCGATCCATCGCCCGATACGGGCCCGGAGAGGCGCAGCGATCCGAGCAACGAGGTCTTCCCTTCCGGCGACTAAAGCCGTGAGAGTTTTGAGGGCAGGTATTTCATCCTTACGCATTTTGAAGTGTCGGGTGTAGCCCGTGCCAGAACCCACATTCGATCGTTTGCATTCCTAGTGCGCCCCCGAGCTCAGGGGGCGGTGTTGGTCCGCCGTAGAGAACCGCTCGGGACAGTTCACGGTTAAACTGGGGACAATTGTATTCTCGGTGGAGGCAACCAACACAAGTGCCTCCTTCATCCGTACAAAACGGATCGTAGACGCATTGTCGACCGCTTTGAGCTGAATCGTCGAGCCATACTCTTAGCTGGTGTTCGAAGAGAGTTGTCAGTCCGCCGATCTTCGTTTCGGCGTAGCGGTTGGCATAGAGGATTCCAGCAAGGGCCCCCGGTATCAAGTATTCGCCGACGCTATTTTGGTTAAACCCGCTCCACTCAACGTGGCGAAGAAGGACGTGACTCATCGTGTGGAGGAGAGTTCTCAAGGCTACCGCAAGATGTTCGTTGAAGTTTGGTTGCCAGCGGTTTTCGAACAATCCCGGCACGTGGGTGTAGAACCAAGCCCAAGCACTTTCTTTGGAATCAGGAACCGGTGACTGGACCCAACGGTTCTCAATGAGCCATCTCACGGCTCGTGACGGGTCAAGCTGAAAGTAAATCCCCTCCGTTTCGCTGCTCACAATGTAAAGGGGGACGCGGCCGGCTGAATCTGAAGTCTCGAATGGCGTGAGAATGCTCCGGGCTGGATCTCTGGTTATTCTGGTGTAGCCGACAGCGCAAAGGGCGATTGGGAAATCGGAAACGATCTTCAGTTCACCGATACCGAGGTCATGAAGCGCAAACTCTCTTGCCGACCGTAGGTGGTCTGCTCCCGGGCCATCGCCGATACTCGTAAGGTCTGCGGCAGCCTCATCGATGGAAGTGGTGCGGAGTGTGTCGAGAATCGCCAGGTGCTCCACAAGCTGGCGAGGTGTTGGCGAATTCGGGGCAGGTGCTCTGGCACCGAGGAGGGCCCGAACTCTTTCTATGGCCTCCTGGCCGGGGACAACGGCTTTGCGCGCTTTGCTTTGTTTCCACTTCAGAACCAGCGGATTGTTTGGGTCGACGGCCTCAAGTGCGCGAGCGAGGTCATCCGCCCTGTCTTCATCCTCGGAAGCGTCAGAGCCTGTACCCAAACGCTTTGCGCGCTCGCGGATCGTGGTTGGCAAATCCTCCGTGAGGACGCCCCACGTTCTCGCGAGGATAAGGTTGTAGGTATCAGGATCTTGATAGAAGACTTTCTCTTGCTCTTCGTTGAAGTTTATAAAGGGTACGACGTGAGGGAGGAAGAGAGCACTATCGGTCAAGGCGAGGGTCTTGAGCCCGCGCTCGTACATAGAGCCCTGTTGGGTACCCAATGACCGAGAGTATTGGCAGGTGCAGGGAGTCATGCGGAGGCGGCCAACCTCGGCGTCACCGCAGGCCCCGCACCTCCAGCGTGCGGAGCGAACGCGGCCTGTGTCCAAGAACGTAAGGAAGCGGGAGGCGTGTCTAGGGCACGCATTTTGCGGATAGTAGAGTTCTTCCATTCTTCCGCAATTGTGGGCCTGTACGTAACGAAGCTGGCCGAGTATTCCGGCACATTCGGGGCACTGGCGTGGTTGTATGTTTGGTCGGCGCGTCAAATCTCGTAGGCGATGGACACGGCGGCATTTTCGACACTCCAAGAGCGTCGGAAATGGCTGAAAGCGAACCGTGGTCGGGGTCCCAATAACATACAAACGCCTGTTGTTTTGCGCCCGAGGATCGGGGAACCCTGGTCGAAAAACATCATCTGGCCACTGAAAAAGAAGGTCGGCGAGGGCGCTAAAGATTGCGTCTTGATTGACTTGTTTTTCTTGGAGTTCAACGCCACTGATGCGGCAGAAGCCATATTGATCATGTTCAAATACGGCTCCGGGCAAGAACTGATAGAGGACCTGAGTTTGACCACGCGTGAACGCCATCTTATGTGTTCTCCATATTGAACCACTGGAGATCGCGGTATTCAGCGTACTCGTCAGGCCTGAACTTGACACCAACATCAACGTCCCTCAGACTCGTCATTGGCGTTGGTTGAAGCACCTCCATAACCTTTTCTCTCTGGCTTCCACGGATAAGAAAGAGAAACTGGTCGATCTGATCTCGGAGGATTTGCTTCATGCGGAGTTCGAGGCCCTTGGGATAGATGTCTTTATCTAGGGCATAGGCTTCCCATAGCGAGCGCTCGATCTCGTCGCGTCCTATCTGCCGTGGTAGTTGCGATCGCGTATTTGGATTGAGAAATTCTGATGCGACCCGACGTTTGACGAGCTGCTGATTGTGGAGAATGGCGCCATACCTTCCTGATAGCAAACCGACAAATACGCCTGGACTTGTTCGCTGGGCTGCAAATTTCGCAAAGCGATTTACTGAGACAGGGGAAATGAGACGTTCGAGATTACGGTGATATTCGGGAAACCTGTGATAGATACTTGAAGCACGAAGAGAGTACGATGCCAGAGTCGCAATCACCAAGCCGACATGTCTTCGGCCGCTTCGGCTTGAGGCTTGAATGTAATCGGCGGTTTCCTCGGGAATGCCGTCCATGACCATAAGGTTGAATCGTTCCACATCCACACCGTGGCTGATCACGCTTGTAGCGACGGTCGCATCGAGATAACTCTCCTCGTCCCACTTCGGTGGGTTTTCAACACGACGAACAACCTCGGCGATCACGGACAGACTCGATTCACCTGACAAAAATTCGGTATTGAGGTCACGCGCATTTCCGGGCCTGAGACGACCAGCGTCCTTTTCGAGGGCTTGGCGAATGCGGAGGCCGCGAGGCTTAGATCCGACATAAGTGAGCGTGGTTGTATAGAAGTAGAGAAGCGCTCGTACTGCGTCTTCGGTGCGGGCCGTTGGGAGCCAAGCTGCGGCGTCGCATGGATTCGAGTAAAGGCGATTGATCTCCTCATGGAGATAACGCACACAGAGGTAGGCTGCGTCAGCCGCATGCAAGTGTGGCGGGCGAAATGCGACGTAGACCCGTGCAGTTTTAACGTGTTGATCGGAAGTGTCGGTATCTACGTCGGCCGAAGTATAGAACGTCTGTAGTAGGTCGTAGCCGCGGGTGGGAAACCGGCGCGCGTGGGGGATGCCATAGATTTGGCGAATTTGGTGCTCAAAACCCTCAATGGTTGCGGTTGCTGCAATCGTTTTCGGAGGACGCGTGCCAACATGCTCCTCGCAGGAACGAATGAGGGTTTCATAATGGCCGGCAAAAGCTCCGAGTTCTTGCTGCAAAAGATGAAGTTCGTCTTGAATATGTAGCGCCGGAGATGGGTCATACGGAGTAACGGCTGTTCGTCGCCGTGCCCTCCGCCCCGCGCCTGGGTTTGATGGACATTTCTCGATGCACCAATCCCCCACGCCAAACCCGTGCTCCTCGTGTTCCGGGCATCGCCAGGCTGCGGCTCCCCAAATCATGGGGAAGGACGGCCTATAGGCGACGCTTGCCATTTTGTCGATCGTCCCAACGATGACCGTCGGAAGGAACCGATAGATCTCATCATCGGAGACATAGACCGGGAGGTGCTGGTTGCAGCGTGAGCATACATGGCGAATTCTTTGGTGTTCGCGGTCAATGACGATTTGAACTGTGCTGGTGCCACCACAGGCCGGGCAGTTGCTCACGAGTAGAAGCTTTTTTCGGAGCTCGGGATCGTTCTCTAAGCGATCTATGGCCCAATGTCCGTATTTGAGATAATTGGGTGTACTCGGACCGACGAAGTAGCCAAGAGAAATCGGTTCGGCATGGGCATCGGAGTTCTGCATAGCACGCCGTTCTTGCTCCGTTTCCCATACGATCCTAACGGCTCGCTGGAGCTGTTGGACGCTTAGCATGCGGAGCGGAAAGCGGAGCCAGGCCGTAACGCCGAAGGATTTTCCGCGAAGGCGGTCGTACAAGGCCGCACAGCTTATGAGTCCTAGATAGGCTTCAGTTTTTCCGCCACCTGTTGGAAACCAAAGAACGTCAGCCCAGTTAAGAACATCATCCCAATTCCTAATTGTTCCGCTCGGCCATTCGCCACTTACGATCCCCTCGCGCACGGCCAGGGCAGGGAGCTGCATAACAATGAAGACAATCTGAAAGAGGTGCCAGCTCTCGTATTTCACAGTTCGTTGGAAAACCCGGTTCATCCCTTGAAATGCTTGCATGAGCCTCTCATCTTTTGCGAGCGCCGCCATTCCTGCCGAAAAACGCGCTTCTTCATCGCGAAACCCTCGAAGGTCAATTTCGCATTGGCGGATTTGATCTTGCGAGAGTTGCAGCGAATTCTTGCCAAGGACCTCGTACTGCCAATCGTTGCCGTAAGCCGTCATCGCGACTCGGATCGCTTCAAGTGTGTCGAGCGGGTTGGCCACGAGGTCAGCAAACTTGGCGCACGGTTTCTGATTGGTTATTCGCCGCCGCTGTTCGAAGCGTGCAAGGGTTTCCGTTCGAAGAGCTTTCAGGTCTTTGCAAACAACAACGCTTGCCGAATGACCTACAGCCCAGACCTTGCGGTCGAATTGGTAGTCTCTTGATACCGGCAGAAGCTCAACGGGCTTAAGGTCTCCATGAACTAACGTGGCCGAAAGTTGGCAATCCGCGAGGATGTTGTGCTGGTCCCGAAAGCGCTGAGCGACATTTCTTGGGGTGTTGTTGCAGATATAGCAGCTTACCCGCACCGTTCCATCAGAAAGTGCACTTGAGCGTATATCGAGACTCGCCTGGAGCGGAGGGAGAACGACGGGGCCAGTGGAGATGCTACGAAGGAAGTATTGAAATGTATTGGCATCGCTCAAGGCTTGAACGGGAACTACGGCATTGCCGGCGATCGTGCGTGCAATCGTCTCGGAAGTTGCCGCTTCGGTCAGGATGGCGTCTAGGGCGCGCTGCACGGCTCCATCATCGTTACTTCGCTGCGTTCGCTCTTGCAGATTGATGCGGAGCGTGATCGGCGGAACCTCAACTTCACGGCGCTCAAAGACTTCGAGGAGCGAAACGTTCTGCCTCGGCTGAGCGGGCTGATTAGGGGTGGTTTGGTCTTGCTGTAAGCGGCCGAGCTCGTCCCTTTGCTCTTCGAAAGTCGGGAAATGCTGCGTGTAGATTGCGAAGCGGGCTTGCAGAATAAGCTCGATCTCGCCGTTGGTTGCAGGCGAGACCACAATTTCAAAGCCGAGTGACGAGGGTGGTCTTCGCGTCGAATCACGAGTCACGCCCTGGCGTTCGGCGGTTTGCTGTTCTGCCTCGTTGGGTGCAGTTTCGGGCTCCTCCTCATCTTCGCTTTGGGGGGCCGTCGTCCCAGCAGGTTTCGTGGCCGCCGCCTGGGCACTTGGTGGCGGCTCATCGTCGCCTGGTTCAAGAGGATCGGGCTGCACCACAAGGGGGTCTCTAGGTCCGAGCACGCCGAGATGGCAGTGATCGCTAGGAATGATGCGCAAAATCCTCGGTTCGTGGCGACCGGCGAGCTTCCTTTCAAGATCACCGACGAGATAACGGACCAAGGCCTCTTCATCACGATAGGAGAAGGGTTGGGTGGGCTTTGAGGATGTCACTCTTCCTCCAAGGTCGAGGCGAATCCTCTTTTGCCGAGCATTCGGACGGACTCAACCTCTTGCAAACTAACCGCGGCAGCCACTTGTTCGAGCGCTGTGCCGATAGCGTCGGCGCTCTTGAGCGCGGCCTCGTAGTTCTTTCCTGCTGCCAGATGGGAAAGAAGACGACTGAGTTGCCGTCCGCAGGTTCTTCGGACAGCACGCTCATGTCGAATGCAGTTGAATGTCGCGGAGATTCGAGTGGGATCAGAATAGAGACCAGTCGCGCGGGCCAGTATTTCAAAATCTTCCCGGTTGTCGGGGGCCATAATCTCGTCATCGCCCGTGCGGTACCATCCGAGCAAAGCACCATAGTCAACGGATAGTCCATGCCCTTCGAGAGCGTTATGAAGCCTCATTCTGTTTCCATCATATTTTGTAAGGGCGGCTGGTTTTGCGTGATCCCAGAGATCAAGAGCCATCTGCGTGGCAATATCTTGGTTCTGGCGAATAGCTTCAAGGGTCCGGTTAAAAATATCTTCGTAGGGATCATCAACGAGAACAACCATGAGCATTCCAGGTTCAAGATCGCCCGCGGCAACGCGCTCTTTCTGCTCGGTTGCGGGTCGAAATATATCAACGAGCCGGCCTGTGGGAAAACGGTACCGTCCTTCGGTGGTGACGATCTCGCAGTATTCGAGCGAACGTCTAGCTTTGTCATCGGGCGCGTGGGTCTCTCCTGACATATCGATTTCCTCGAACCAGTTCTGGCCAATGAGTTTCATAAGGTTTAGGGGTTCTACCGCATCATCTCCGAGAAACTTCCTTTGCTGGAGACGGGGTTGAGGTTCAAATCGACGCGTGATTTCAGGACGCTTCGTTTTTGGAAGATCATTCTGCAGGGTTTCATTTCCCGAAGAAACGGGCGCATCAAATTGAAGTTGTTTCAAAACGACGATTCGGGGAGCGTTCTCTTGATAACTTTCGATCGAGGCGTGAATGCGCTGCTGGATTTTGTCATCGACCTCAGCCTCATAAGGGTAGGCGACAACGTGCACAGGAACTCCTGGATAAACGTCCAAATAACGCGTCTCACTGGTTCG
This sequence comes from Acidobacteriota bacterium, assembly GCA_021818955.1. Classification (GTDB taxonomy): domain Bacteria; phylum Acidobacteriota; class Terriglobia; order Terriglobales; family SCQP01; genus JAKASR01. The sequence goes on along the minus strand of JAKASR010000031.1, from coordinate 13,475 downwards.
AAAACCGAGAAGTACGGTTTGTCGTAAAGTACCTTCCGCGATGATTCTAGGTTCCTCTTTGATTGTGGTGATGGATACAGCATTTGATTGGAGCGCTTCAGGCCATGTGCTTATGATATCGCCGAGAAGAGTCGCGAGCATATTGCCTTCGTGTCGTGTGGGTGCAACGATGCGTAAGCTATCGGAAGGCATGCGCTTTTCGATGAATTGGTCAACCACGCTCGCGAGTATATAAAACTTTGCTGGTTCTTTTCTTCGAAGCAATGTGTCGTAGAGAGCCTTGAGTGCCGCCAATATGCTCGGCCATCGCGCATCAAGATAAGTTCCGATAGCACCACGACCTTCAGGGGGCTGTTCTTCAAGTTCGTGAATTCGCTCCCGAATTGTAAGGGTGTGATAGGCATCTCTTCGCTCTTCTTCGAGAGCAACAAGCGGGACCGACAACTGCCGCAGCTTATTGTACGTGCCCCAGGCTCCAAGCACCGCGCCTGGGACGTATCCATTTCCGGCTTTCATTGCACCTACGAGCAGGCTATGGAGTTCGGCTAGTTGATCCTCAACCTCTGAATCATCCGAGAGCCAAACAAATCGCTGCATCAGTCTTGGAGGGGAAGACGCGGGTTTGGTCGCGAGCAGTTCTTCGACGGCTTCGACCGCGGCAGGGTCCCAAGACCAGATGAGATCGGATGGCCTGTCTTTTTCCGAAAGTGCCGAAATGCGGTCTTTTTCCCAAGGGGGAATGACAAGAATCTGGATAGGGGATGAAGCAATGCTTGGTTGCTTTAGAAGGTCTTCGAGATGATCCGAGGTCCTTGGATGAGATACGTCCACGACAACAGCGCCAAAAGGGTTTCGTTCCTTGAGTACAGACGACCAGCCTGGGTTTGCAACAAATACGCGCGGTTTGGAATCTGGCGGCGTGGAGAATTGAGAGAGAACTTCGATCGGCCAAAACTCGGTGATTGAAAGGCGTTCCGAACGCAGGTGAAGTGCCACATCGCGAAGAAGATTGACGCAGTTTCGAATGTGTTGGGTAATGAAAAGTAGGTCACCTTTCAAAAGTGACATGCTTCCTTCTCGTCGCTTAACGAAGTCCGCAAGAAGCAAGCTTACAGTGAGAAATCGCCCGAGACTTTGCGTTGCATTCGGAAGTAATAAAATGAGTCTGCGTCTTTCTCCAATGGCGAGATTTCTGGGAAGGTATGAAGCGAGGGCCCCGCTTGCACGCTCCGTGACGCTCGGAGAGAGGTGTTCGCCGGCTACGATGAGGGGTACTTGGTCGCGAAGTAGGCGCGATTCAAAGGTCTGTTTTTCCTTCAATGCCTTAAATGCATCGAGCCAAACCACACTATCTTCCTCCGCGAGAGATAAGCGCCCTCTTGGCCTTGAGGTCCTTGAGATACTTTTTGAAAAGAATTTCGAGGTTTCCCTCACCACTATTGACGCGTTCAGCTAGAGCGAGCCCGATAGCTTGTAGATTCTTTCTCTCCATACTTCTTACCTGTCCGCTGACTTTGAGTTGCCATGATCTTCGCCTGTAGACGCGTGTTCGACATTCAATGACGAGATCGGAGAGGAAACTCTGTTTTCCGCGTTTGCTATGATCGGCTGAGTTCTCTGCCGCTACAGTTGCCAGCGCGACAATGTCGAATTTAGCGTGTAGGAGGGCACCTGCGAGCGCTTCCCAGGCCTTAAGGTCTTTGTTATGGAAGGTTAAAACAAGCCGCCCGGTTGAGGCGAGCGTCCGCCGGCTTTCGAGGAGACAAACTGCAATTTTTTTCTCGTACTGTCTAGTCGTGATGCCTCGGGATGCATTGGGAGTCGCTTCCTTACGTTCGTCTGGGGCTTTCTCGCATTGTCCAGCGTAGGCCATCCAGACGTGGAAGAGCCGCGCAAGTTCTCCGTATTGAACATCATCATGATAGGGCGGATCGGTAAAGACGAGATGTGCCGCACCATCTGTGAGGAGTTGACGCTCCGAACTTCCGGTGACAACAAGAGCACCCTCTACGATGCGCCGGGCCCCTGATGAGCGCGCGTGCGTGGTACTTATTGGGTAGCTCTTGGCACACATCCATCTTAGGGCTTTTTCCGCGGCTTTGAACCTCTGCGGTAGGGTGCCTCGGCCGGAGGTGGAGAGGAGATTTGTCTCGACTGTGATTGTGGAGCGCGAAAATCGGTGATTAGCAATAGCTTCGAGAGCTTTTGGGTGAAAGCGCTCCCAACGGCAGATATAACCCGCCATTTCGGTTGTACCGAGGATTGCAAGACGAAGATGTTGTTTTATCGGCTCCCCGACTTTGAGGGTTGGAACGATCTTAAGTGCGGCTGTGATGGCATCAAGCTGTCTTTGGGTGTAGAGCTCATCCCAAAAGGAAAAGCCGTATCGTTTGAGCGCGGCGGTTTCAACCCCCTCCGTAATCTTGATATGAAGACTGTGGTGATCCTTGTCTCGCACGTCCTCGATTGGGTCGCCTTTTTCCGGCGTCCGCAGGCGGGCCAAAGGATAAGCGCTCAAAACACGTTGTTCCCGGAGAAGCACGGGCTGCCATTCAGGAGTGTCGAGGAGGAGATCTGAAAGCAAGAAAGACTCAGGACAATGTGGACAATGTATTTCTGTCATGCGATTCTTGATGGTCTTAGTTGTTATCAGTTCTCGTTGACAACAGTGATCACATTTAAAGAAACGGACGTCCTTGGATTTGCGCGTAACGCCCCCACAAGCAGAACATCCGAAAAAAGCATTTGATTCGTCGGCTCTACGGGAAGCAACCGAGATGAGGGGGGCGCGGAAAAGAAAAATACGCTTTGAGCAAGCTGGGCAGACGGCTGAACGTACCCGGATCACATGGGTGGTTTCCCATTTGTGCTCGCACATTTGTGTCCAGTAAGCTTCTCGATGCCGTGAAAGGGCTTCAAGGACTACTGCTGCTGCCGTTTTGAACTCATCGGGCGCGGCTGGTGTCAGTGCTGTTGCCAGGCTCTGCGATGGCCAGGGGTACAAGTCTTGTGCATATATTTTGAGGCCTCGACGGGCCGCCTCGAAAGCAACAGTGCCTCCTCCGCTGAAAGGATCCGAGACGAGGAATGATTCCCGCCGAAATTCCTTCTGTGCAGCATCGAGAATGCGTCCGGCGAAGCTGTGCGGACGCCTCGCCCACCAGCGATAGAATGAAATTGCTGGTGTATAGGCAGATCGATTTCGTTGCTGGCGAACGACAACTCGGTCCAAGTTATTCCAGTTGATGCGCCGGATTAATGTCATAAGAAGATATCATCACAGGAGTGGCTATTTAACAGGAATGTCCATTTTGGTAGCCATTCTACCCGCATAGCATACACTCAAAAGCGATGTCGCGGTGGTGTAGCGCCAGTTTGGCATTAGTCAGCGTTGAAGACGCCTCCACATCAGTGGCAACGGTTCTGATTCAGCCCATTTTCCAGCGTTTGTAAGATACTTTCCCTTGTGTTGGATAAATCATAGAGCTTTTCCCCGCGGCTCTCGCGGTATGTTAGCCTGTCGGTTGCGGTAGTGCAATGATGCGTCGTAACATACTGTCGATCAGCTCTCGTGTAAGATAGTTTTCGGCCAGCATGATCCAGCGCTAGCGGTTGTGTCGCACAAGTTGCCCGATGTTTTCACAAGCCGTGCTGCAGTCGCCGCCGCATCTGCATAAAATAGACGCTTTCGGCGCGCCGAGGTTTCAGGTGCGCGGACCAAATAAATTATTCGGTTTTAATTTTTTCGCATCAGGCCGTCGCTTGCATCGAGCGCTCCAGAATATCCAGTGCCAGGTCGGCGTCGGCTTGAGTGCAAATCAGCGGCGGCATCAGCCGGATCGCCGTCGGGCCGCAGCCCAGCAGCAACAGGCCTTGCTCAAACGCCGCTTTCACCACCCGATCGCGGCGCTGGGCATCGGGCGTGCGTTGCGCCTTATCCTTTACCAGCTCGATGCCGATCATCAGGCCCAGGCCGCGCACCTGGCCCACGCCGGGCAGCCGGCGCGGCCAGTCTTCGAGGCGTTGCAGGATGTGGGCGCCGACTTTTGCGGCATTCGCCACCAGTTCTTTTTCAAGCAGTTCGAGCGTGGCCATGGCGGCCGCCAGGCATACCGGGTTGCCGCCAAAGGTGGAGGCGTGCGCCCCCGGCGTCCAGTCCATGATGCCGGCGCGCGCCAGGGTTACGCCCAGCGGCATGCCGCTGGCAATGCCCTTGGCGCTGGTGATGATGTCGGGCTCGACGCCGAAGTGCTCGATCGCCCACATCTTTCCGGTGCGTCCCGCGCCGGACTGCACCTCGTCGGCGATCAGCAAAATGCCGTGCCGGTCGCAGATGGCGCGCAGCCCCTGGACAAACGCTTTTGGCGGCACGATGTAGCCGCCCTCGCCCTGCACCGGCTCGAAGACGATGGCCGCGGTTTCTTCCGGCGGCGTGGTGGTGCGGAACAAGCGCTCGATTTCTTCCAGGCAGGCGGCGGCGGCGTCGGCGCAGCCATGCGGCGGATGATAGGGATCGGGATAGGACGCGTGAAAAAAGCCCGGCGCCAGCGGAGCAAAGCGCGCCCGCTGGGTGATTTTGCTGGAGGTCAGCGACAAGGCCCCGATGGTGCGTCCGTGAAAGGCGCCGTAGAAGCCGATGATGTAGGGCCGGCGGGTATGATAGCGCGCCAGTTTCAGCGCCGCTTCAACCGCCTCCGCGCCGCTGTTGCCGTAATAAACGCGGTGCGGTCCCGGCATGGGCGCCGCCGCCGAGAGCCGCGCGGCGAAATCGGTCATCTGCTCGTAATAAAAATCGGTGCCCGACATGTGGATCAGTTCTTTGGCCTGGCGCTCGATCGCTTCGACCACGCGCGGGTGGCAATGCCCGGTGGAACAAACGGCGATGCCGGCGCTGAAATCGAGGAATTGGTTGCCGTCCACATCTTCGACCAGCATGCCGCGGCCGCGGCGCGCCACCAGCGGGTAGCTGCGGGTGTAAGAAGGCGAGATCAGGCGGGCGTCGGCCTCCAGCGCCTGGCGGGCGCGGGGGCCGGGTAATTCGGTGCGAATCAGCGGTTGAGATGCGGCAAGGGCGCTAGACATGATGACGGCTCCTGAATTCACATTTAAAAGGGACGTTCGCGCCGGCGGCGCTGGCCGCGGGCGCATGAAAACTCAGAGGGATTGGAAGCGCGGAAATTTAGTCTGAGCCAAAAAGGCTCGGTCGCGCCGCGGCCGGCAGGCGCGGACCTTGCGGGCGCGGCGCCGGCTGGCTGCCGGTGGCGCGCAATGCGATTTCGAGCGGCGCTCGCATGCTCTTCATTTTATCAGGAGAAGGCAGGTTTAGGTGTGGTGGTCAATCACCTGCGGTAGCGGCAGTTCCCTGTTCTCCGTACCCCATGGCCGGTTGCAGCCGCCTACCGGAAACAGGGTAGCTGGCCACCGGCAATTTCTAATGGCTGGCGGCGAAAGGTTCGGCCTGCGCCGCCTGGCGCATCACTTGCCAAAGCGCTTCGACGTGGCGGCGCTCGGTGGACTCGGCGCCGATGGAAACGCGCGCCATCCAGCGGCCCTGTAACTGCGCCGGAGTGAGGTAGGCGGCGCCGCCGCGATTGATGCGCTCCACCCAGGCCAGGGTATGGCGGTCGAGCGCTTCGCCATCCAGGCCGCCCGGCTCATGCCGCACGCACAGCGTTTGCAAGACCACCGGCGCAAGCAGCCGCCAATCGGGCGCGGCGGCAATTTCGCCGGCCAGCCAGCGCGCGTTTTCCAGGTCGCGGCGCAGCCGCGCCCGCAATCCCTCGGCGCCCTGCTCGCGCAGTAGAAACCAAAGCTTGAGCGCGCGGAAGCGGCGTCCGAGCGGCAGGCCCCAATCGCGCAGGTTGCGTACTTCGCTATCGGCCGAAGAGCGCAGGTAGCTGGGATGGGTGGACATCACCCGCGTGAGCACTGCCTCATCGCGCACGAAATAAAGCGAGCAGTCGAAGACCGCGCCCAGCCATTTGTGCGGGTTCAGCACCAGCGAGTCGGCGGCTTCGATGCCGCGCCACATCCAGCGGCATTCCTCCAGGATTTGCGCCGCGCCCGCCATGGCCGCATCCACGTGCAGCCAGATTTGATGGCGGCGAGCCAATTCGCCCAGCGGCTCCAGCGGATCCACCGCCGTGGTCGCGGTCGTGCCGGTGGTGGCGACCACGGCGCAAGGCGTGAGTCCGGTGCGCAGGTCGGCCTCTATCGCCGCCGCCAGCGCCTCGGGCCGCATCGCAAAATCCTGGTCCACCGCAAGCGCGCGCACCTGCTCGCGGCCAAAGCCGGCCAGCAGCGCCGCTTTTTCCACCGAGCTGTGGCTTTGGCTGGAGGCGTAAACCACCAGCGGCCTCTCCAACTTCGCTATCCCGCCGCTCTCCTGGCTGAAGCCGGTTGTACGCTCGCGGGCGCAAAGCAGCGCCACCAGCGTGCTGGCCGAAGCGGTGTCTTGAATCACCCCGCGCCAGGCATCGGAGAGACCCAGCAGTTGGCGCAGCCAATCCGTCATGACTTCTTCCAGCTCAGTTAAGGCCGGCGAAGCCTGCCAGGATAGCCCCAATACCCCCAGCCCCGAAGACGCCAGATCGCCCAGCACGCTTGCCAGCGCCGAATTGGCGGGGAAAAAACCGAAAAAACGCGGGCTTTGCCAATGCGTCAGGCCCGGCATAATGATCGACTCCAGCTCGTCCAGCACCGCCGCCACCGGCTCGGCCCGCTCCGGCGGCGCCGGCGGCAGGCGGGCGCGGATCTCGCCCGGCTTCACCGCGGCCATCACCGGCCAGCCTTCGAGGTCGCGGCGATAAGCGGCAATCCAATCGATAAGCTGATGGCCATAATGGCGAAATTCATCGGGAGTCATGGGTTTACTGTCGCATAAAAATTGTGGCGCGTTTCCGTTTGCCATGCCTGGGAATCGCCGATCATCCGAGAACGCGGCGATGCAAGCCCGAGCGCCTCGCTTTTCCAGATAGCCGGCTTCGCGTTATTCTTATGCCTTTACAGTCCACCGCCCAACCCGCCGGGAGCAACCCGCATGAAATCGAAATTCCAACTTGCGCTGATCTTCGCCACCGCTTTCCTGGCGAGCTTTCCCGGCCTGATGCGGGCGCAGTCCGCAATTCCGCCCCGGCCGCAAGGACCCTGCGACATTTATGCCGCCGCCGGCGATGCGTGCATCGCCGCGCACAGCACCACGCGCGCGCTTTACGCCTCGTACAATGGGCCGCTTTATCAGGTCAAACGCCAATCCGACGGCAAAACCCTGAATATTGGCGTTGTCCAGCCTTCCGCATCGCCCTATCCGGATCCGGGCGGGTACGCCAATGCCGCCGCGCAAGACGCTTTCTGCCGCAACACTGACTGTTGGCTCACCAGAATCTACGACCAATCCGGGCATCATAACGACCTCACCCAGGCGCCCCGCGGCGGATTCAGCGGCCCCGCCATGGGCGGGTTCAACAATCTTCCGCTCGCCGGCATGGCGCCGGTTATGGTCCTGGGCCATCAGGTTTATGGAGTTTATATCGAGCCGGGCATGGGACTGCGCGACGATGATCCGCGCGGCACCGCGGTGGACGATCAGGCGGAGGGCATCTACTGGATCATCGACGGCCATCACTATAATTCCGGCTGCTGCTTCGATTACGGCAACGCCGAAATCGACAGCCGTGACGACGACAACGGCACCATGGAAACCGCCTACTTCGGCAACGCTCCCTGGTGGTTTCACGGCACTACGCGCGGCCCCTGGATCATGACCGACCAGGAAAACAATCTGGTCGGCTGCGTCAATCCGGATGGATCCAAGTCTTGTTATTTGCCGCATATCGGCTGGCGCTTCGTGACGGCTATCGCGGAAGGGAAACCGCACCATTGGCGGTCCATGGGCGGCAACGCGCAACAGGGCCGCCTGGCGGTCATGTTCAGCGGCCCGCGCGTCAATGCCAGCTACGACCCGATGCGCAAGCAGGGAGCGATCGTGCTGGGCAACGGCGGCGATAACAGCAACGGCTCGCAAGGCACTTTCTATGAAGGCGCAATGACGGCCGCGGGCACTTACCCGTCCAGCTCCACCGAGCAGTTGGTGCAAGCCAATATCGCGGCGGCCGGATATGAGCAGCTGCCGCTGAAGTTGGCGCCGGCGGCGAAGGCGGCCACCGCGCTTCTTACCTTCCCCCTGGACTCGACGCGAAATATCGTTGCGAGCTTCACCAATACCACCCGCGCGCCCTTAACGAATCTCAGGCTGAGCCTGGCCGTGCCTCATGGCTGGACGGCCGCCGCCATCTCGGGCTCGGAGGGGAATTCCAGGCAATTCGTCCACCCGCTTGCGCCCGGCCAAAGCGTGAGCGCGGCTTTCAAAATTACTTCCGGAAACGCCGGCTTTGATGGCGACCTGCTCGGTCGCGCCCAGTGGCGTGATGCGGCCCAGGGCCGGAAGCACTCTTTAACCCTCCCCCAAAAGGTGCGCTGCGCCAGCCCGGTCAAGATCAGGACTTTTCGCGTCAGCTCCGGTCCTCCCATGGACTCGACCGATTCATTCATCGAGCTTTATAATGCCGGCCGCCGCAGCGTAGATATTTCCAACTGGACCCTGACTCTGCGCCCCACCGAACAAGCCATTTTCTCGGCGGTGAAAATTCCCGCCGGCACGAAGCTCGCGGCCGGCGGTTCGTACCGGCTCGGCCTTTCCGATTCCGGGCTGGCGTCGGCGGCGCGCCCAGGCGATCGCATCATCTATACCCGCAACACGTTCGGAATGTCGGCCGGCGATACGATCGCCATCGGCGCCGGCTCAAATCTCGAGACCCGCAAAATCGTGAGTGTCGGCACGCCCGCCGGCATTCCGACCACTTTGTGGCAGCCTCTGCCCGACGGGCCGGTCATCACCATTCCCGCCGGCTCAACCAACCTGCCCGTCACCAGCGTGGCCGGTTTCAAGCCGGGCGAGAAAATCGCTCTCGGCTATGGCGCCACTTATCCCACGGTCCCGGAAAGGCTGGAACATTTTGAAGTGGCCACCATCACCGCCGTCGGCCAACCGGGCACGCAAGCCTATCTCGCCGCCGACGCTCCCGCCGGCTCGACCCATATCCAAGTGACTTCCGTCCGCAATATCTCCCCCGGCGACAGAATCAGGCTCGATATCGACAGTCTCGGCCACGGCATCGAGACGGTGACGGTCAAGCGCGTGGGCACCCGGACGAGCCGCACCTTTCTGATGGCGGCGGCGGAAGCCGGCGCGACTCATATCGCAATCCGTGACCCGCGCGGCTTTCAGGTGGGAGACAAGATCACCCTTGGCGCGCGGGCGGATGCGGCAACGGTTAAGATCACCGCCCTGGGCGCCTGGCGTCGCACTGGCGCGATTGTGGATTTTACCCCCGCGCTCACCCATGCGTTTCATCGCTACGCCCGCGCCGTCGATCCAGGCACGGGCCTCGAATTGGCCGCGCCGCTCCGTTACTCTCATTCGGCCAATCTGCCCTTTAGTGACCGGGGTACGGGACTTAGCTTCCAACCGGCAACGGCATTCGCCCATATCAGCAACGAACCGATCGAAGCCCTCGGCGCCGGCATCACGCTCAACCGGCCCCTGGATCATGCCCATGCGATCAATGCAGTGGTGCGAGACGCCGCCGTCACCTCCGCCGGTTATCTGGGGAAGCATGCGCCCAACCAGTGGTTCGGCGGCCCCGCGCTCGCCAGCGAGGTTCCCCTTTTCGGCCGCATCATTTCCCTGCGCGCCGGCAGCATGGTGCTGCGCGATGCCTCCGGCCTGGTGGTGGATAGCCTGAATTACGGCGGCCACATCGATCCCTGGGCCGCCGCGGGTTACCGCAAATTAACGGTGGGCAGCTACAAATAGGAATCAGGAGCCAGGAAAAACGGCAGCCTGTCTCTTGTCTCCTGCCCTATCATGCTTGCATGCGACGCTTCCCCAAGCTTCTCTCGCGCGCCTTCCCCGCCCTGATCGCTTTAGGCTTGTCCGCCTTGGCCGCCGCCGCGCCGGCGCCGGCAGCGCAAAACTCATCGCTGGCCATTTCCGTCGCCGGCGGCAAGCTAATCCTGCGGCTGCCACCTATTCAGCCGCCGGTGCTGCGGGCGGGCCTGGCGGTCAAAATCAACGGCCGCTGGATTCGCGGCGGCGCTTATCCCCATCGCCAAACCAGCACGGCCGGTTTTCATGATGAGCTGGGCGCGGGCCGCGAGCTGGTTACGCGATTTTCCGGACTCGCCGGCGCGCCCGAGCTGAAGCGCGTGGTGCGGGTTTATGCCGGCCGCCAGTTTGCGGTGATGCTTGTCGCAGCGCATAACACCGGCCGCCGCCCCTTGCGCCTGGAAGCTTTCCGGCTGCTCGCCTCCGCCGCCGTGCCGCATCTGGCCGCCGGCGCCGGCGCCGATACGCGCGTGTTGGCCGGCAGCTATAGCGAAGATCCGGCCATGCACATTGTCAGCCTGGCGCGGGCTCCGCGCCGCGGCTTTTTGGGCGTGGACGATCTGCTGCTCTACAACCGTCGCCGCCGCCTGGGCTTGCTGCTGGCCGCGCTATCCCAGCAACGCTTTTTAACCATTCTGCGGCTGCATCCGCAAGCGGTCGCTTCGGACGCGCCGGGCCTGGCATTGACCGTGGATTCGACCGGAACCACCGCGGCCGTGGTCCAGCGCGATCAGATTCCGGCCGCCCAGCAATTGCCGCTCGAGCTGACGCTGGCGCCGGGTGCGCGCCTGCAATCGGAAACGCTGATGCTCACGGGCGGCCCCGATGCCGTGCGCCTGCTCGCCCGCTATGGCCGCGCCGTGCGCCAACTGCGGCATCCGCGTTTCCTGCGCCCGGCGCCCATGGGCTGGTGGAGCTGGACCGCATTTTACGGCGGCATTGACGCCGGTGAAGTTCAGACCAACGCCGCCTGGCTCTCTCAGCACCTGCGGCGCCTCGGCTTTGATTATTTCCACATTGACGAGGGCTATCAGTACGCGCGCGGCGAATACACCACCGCCAACGCCACGCAGTTTCCGCGCGGCATGCGGCGGCTGGAATATCGCATCCACGGCCTGGGGCTGACGCCGGCGATCTGGACGGCGCCGTTTGAAATTTCCGAGCGCGCGCGCGTCTTCGCCCGGCATCCGGACTGGCTGGTCAAAGACGCGCATGGGCGGCCAATCCGCATTGGCTACGTCACCAGCCATCAGGACGCCCTCTACGTTCTCGACACCACCAGCCCCGGCGCGCAGGCCTGGCTCTATCGCACCTACCGCCGGATGGCCCGCGTCTGGGGCATTCGCGCCTTCAAGCTCGATTTCATGGATTCGGCGGCGGTGGAAGGCCATTATTTCCGCCCCAACACCACCGCACTTGAAGCCCAGCGCCTCGGCCTCGAAATCCTCCGCCGCGCGGTCGGGCCGAACGTATTGCTCGATAAAGACGGCAGCCCCATGCTCAACCCCATCGGCCTGGTGCAGGCCGGGCGCATCTCGGTCGATACCGGCCATTCCTTCCGCGCCACCCGCACCGCCGCCTGGAACATCGCCGCGCGGTTTTACATGAACCGCGATTTTTACACCTCCGATCCCGACGCCTTTTCCGTTACGCGCCAGCTCGAGCCGCAGGAGCATTGGCATCAGTCGAAGACCGGGCTGACCTATCGCGAGTCCGAGGCCCAAATCGTGCTGGCGGCGCTGGCCGGCGGCATGTACGAGATCGGCGATGACTTGCCTACGCTGGGCTCCGAGCCGCGGCGCTTGGCGCTGGTGAAAAACCGCGAGCTGATCGCGCTCAACCGCTTGGGACGGGCGGCGCGCCCGCTCGATTTAATGACTTTCCGCCGCCGCGACGGCCAGCCCAGCGAATTTTTTCTGCGCCAGGACCGCCGCCAGGCCATGCTGGCGGTTTTCAATTTCACCGGCCAGCCGCGCACGCACAGCTTCGCGCTCAGCCAACTTGGGTTTGCCCGCGCCGCCGCGCCCGCGGCGGTGCGGGCTTTTGACGTGCTCGACCGTGATCGGCCCGTGGCGCTTTCCGGCGGCACGCTGCGCATCGAGTCGCAGCCGCCGCGCTCGGTGCGGCTGATCAAGCTGGTGAATACGGCCATCCGGCCGCGGGCGCCGCAAATGATTTTTTCTTTACCCCGCGCCGCCAGGGCCGGCGAACCGGTAACGTTTGTGGCGGAGCTGGAGCACGGCTCGACGCCGGCGCCGCGGGGCTGCCGCTGGAGCTTTGGCGACGGCACCAGAAGCCACGCGGAAATAGTTGAAAGCACCGGCGGGCTCAAGTCCTGCCGCGTGCGGCACACCTATACCCTGGCCGGTAACTTCCACGCGGTGCTCGTCGTTCCCGGGCTGGACGGCCCGGCGCTGCGGAAATCCTTTATGGTCCGCGTCACCGGATACCCCACTACCCGCTTCGAGCTGGAAAAGAACAGGCGCTATCACTCCCAAACTCATTGATGCATTGCAGATTTTTTTACCCGCAGGCGTTCATGCAGCGTTACCTGTGTTTTCCGGTGTCCAGGTTCGATGCGGAACCTTCGCTTTAGACAAAGAAATAACAAATTGGGACTGCGGTCCGGCGCAGCCCCAATTTGTTGGAGTGCTTAGGCCGCCCGCCGTCTGCGGCCCCGCTCCCGGTTTTCCTCGTTCTCTTCACCGCTCAGGTCCTGGCCGACATCCCGCGCCGCTTTTTTCACGCGGCCCAGGGCCTGCTGGGCTTTGCCCTCGGCCTGCCGGCCGGCGCCGCGCACTTGGCCGCGGGTATCGCCTTTCCACTCCGCCGCCTGGCGCTCCGCCCTGCCTTCCACATCCTTCAATTTGCCCTTCAATTCATCGCGATTTCTCATGGAAACTCCTTTCCATCCTGTTTTTTCACCGCTAATGAAAATCCCACTTGATTAGATGAGGCGCTATGGCCCAGCGTGCCTTGACCGGAGCTCTAATCGAGAATGGAGCGATCAATCATCAATAGCAATATAGGTGCCCGCGCAAGGCGCGTGCGGCCTCGCCGGGCTCAAGCTCGCTTTGCGTTTCGATGTGCCGGCATTTATAACCGTGGGCATGCGTCAATTCCAGCACGCGGCGGGCGTTCTGCAGCTTGCCTTCGCAACCGGCGCCGTGGATTTCCACGACCATTTGAGGATGGAATCGCCGCAGCGTTTCGCTCGCGCCGGTGAGCACCTCCGCCTCCATGCCTTCCACGTCGATCTTGATCCAATCCGGCGGCGGCAGGCGATAGCGTTCGATGACCTCGTCCAGCGCTTCCACTTCCGTTTCACCCGCGCGTAGCGCCGGGTCCGTCTGGGGGGCACAACCGCGGCCGCAGCCATGTCTTTTTAGGGCTGGACTTTTAGGCTATTCGATTTCCGCCAGCAGATCGCCGGCGGCGACCACGCTGCCGGCTTCAACCGCCAGCGCCATCAAAACGCCTTCGCGCGGGCAGCGGACCGGGTTTTGCATCTTCATCGCTTCGATGATCA
>JAKASR010000007.1:94676-151584 GCA_021818955.1 Acidobacteriota bacterium | reverse complement strand
TTGCCGAAGGATTCATACATCAAGCCGCCTTCGGTTCCAGACGTGCCGTTGTTTGTCAAAGCCTCCACTAGCCCAATAGCACAAGCCGATACCGGAGTGCAAACGGATTCTGGATTGGCGTTGGTTAAGCTCGTCCCCGTAATCTTGAGAGTTTGGGTTTGGGCGTGACCCGAAACCATCTGCACGAAATCTCCGTTGGTGGAGTTGGAAAAGTCGGAGTCGTTAATGTCAACCGTACCGACCTCACCAAAATGCACCAGCATGTCGCGACCAGTTACATTCCCGGTTGGAGGCGTTCCGGCCAGATAGGTGCCGGATGATTGATTAACTACCACTGTATTCGTCCAGCTATAAAGGAACCACGATTCAGCACCCGCGACCGTGCCTCCGTAGCATTTGTAATAGCTGGCATTCGTTACCGCGGGAATGCTTACAGTTATTTCTCCGGTCGCGGAAAGTGTGGCCGAGGCTTCCGCCGATGGCCCGTATTCATCCATCACGCCATCCATCGCGGAGCATTTAAAATAATAGGTGGCCGCTCCCAACGATCCAGTGCCGGTAGTTGGAGTAAGCGTCAGTGCTCCAGGCGCGGTTAAGGTAGCTTGTGTGGGCGACGATGCATAGTGGATAAGAGAAGCCTTGAAATTAACCTGCTTTCCATCGTTAGTGCCGCTCTGATTACCAAACCAGGCCAGCATTTCGCCCAACTCCAGGCGCATATCCCGGATAGTAAAATTGCCAATTAGTGAACCATAGGCGTATAAAAAGATTGATCCTGGCCCTAACATATGGCTATCTGAGCCATTTACTGTTACACCCTGGCAGCTATTACAAACGATGTCATATTGAGCATCGGCTTTAAGCTGATCAAATACCTCGCCATCCGTATTAGCTCCATTCAGCAAAACGCAGGTGTTGCCGGTGCCTGAACCTTCACAGCTGAAATTCGAGATATGATTCTCCGACATTTCATTTCCATTCGGATCTCCAATCTCAAGGTCAGTTCCGAACGCCGTAATATCGAAGTCGAATAGATGGTCATGGGCACCGCTCGTTCCACCGCTTGCGTTGCCACCTGATAACGCCAGACCAATGGTTTCACCCGTGGTCGAATCCACAGTATTGTTACGCAATCGGAAATTGCCAATACGGCTCCATTGCGTCGCCATGATGGTAAATACCGGAGTGGTAGAATCCGCGCCGGCGTATAGCATCTCGCTGGCTTTGCCTCCCTGTCCAACGAAGGTCCAGCCCTTGGTGGATAGGGGCGTCGTGCTGGTGCCTCCGCCGCAATAGATCGGGCTGTTAAATTGGATTTCGCCAAACGGCAATTCCCCGGCTACCGGGTAGGCGGCGTCGCTGAACATGGATTTGCACCAGGCGTTCAGCGCGGCGGCGTTGTCGGTCATTCCATCGCCCACCACGCCCCACCAGATGCCATGCGAACGTCCTTGATAAATGCCGCCGCTATAAGTGACGGTGAGGCCGCCAAAAAAGGTCTGGTAATTGCCCGCGGAAAAGGGGCCAGCCAAGGTGAGGGTGGAGGTGGAATCCGCGCCGGTGATTTTGCCGCCCTGATCCACTTCAAGCGAACCATTGGAGGTGAGCGTCACGCCCGACGAAATTGCGACATTGCCTCCGGGTTGAATTTCGGTGGCGCAATTGGAGGGCAGAGTCGTATTAGCCGTGATACTTTCGGTCGTGCCGGATGGAATTACAACCATTTGTCCCGCCGCCGCCGCCGCTGCGCAAGCCGCGCTCAGGCTGCTAAACTGCGCCGCATTTAAAACGCCGTTCAGGTTCGTAAATTGTTTGTTTCCGGCAATTGATTGATTACTGTTGACATCGACAAATGTATAAGCCGGCGCCGTCCCTGGTGTTGGTACCACTTGTGTGATGTCTTGCGTCGAGCTCGTCGCATACCAGTTAAACTGCGAGCCGTTGGCGTAATAAGGCTGGATGGATACTTGATAATATGTCCCCGCCGGCGTCAGCGCGCTGTTCTGCGTCACCGTGCAGGCGCCAGAGCCCGTCGCGCTCACCAGTTGTCCGCTGGAATTGATCTGGCAGTCGATCGTCATCGGCACGAAACGCGCATTGCCGGATATCGTCGTATCCAGGTTCGGCTGCAGCGAAAATACCACCTGGCCGGAGGTCACCACGTTGCCTGCCAGGTCCTTGATCGTGCCGGTGACGGTGGTAGTGGATTGCGCGCCGGCCGCCCCGGCGAATCCCACTATCATCGCCAGCATCAGCATCCAGATTTGCCGATTATTCCGCATTGCCTGTTTCATTCTTTCCCTGTTGCCAGCTCGCATGCTCGGTTGCGATTGATTCCAGCTGTTCCTTCATCCAAGCCGCATCGGCCGCCTGGTCCGAAATGGGCTGATCGATTAAAGTCTCGGCGTCCATGCCGCTTTTGTTATCCGCCGGCGCGGCCGACGCGGCCACCACGGGCCGGTGAAATTGCGATTCGATCACGATGCCCAGTTGTCGTTCGATCTCGGCGCCGCGCCGCTGTTCGCTGGCCAGCAGCTCACGCAGGCTGCGGATCTCGGCCCGCAAATCCTCAACGTGCCCGCGCCGCGTCAGATAGATTCTTGACAGTTTTCGCATGGCGTTCCAGCGCCCGCTGCAGATCGCCGCGGCAACTCTCCAGCGTTAGCGTCACCCCATCCTTCCTCAGCAAATTCGGCGTTTCTCGATCCTCGACAAATCCCCGCGCGTGCAGCTCGGCGCGCAGGCTTCCTAGCTCACCCGCATGCGCCTGCCGGCAGGTGGCGCTGCAGTGCAAATGAGCCTTTTCCGCGGTCGCCGCGAAAAGCTTGCCGCACGCCGGGCCATGGCATCGATACCGTCCCAGCGGACTACGCCCGGTGCGCATCAGGCTTCCCGGCGGTCGGCTTCGCGCCCGCGTTCGGCTTCGCGTTCATCGCGGCGTTTCGCCTGGCGCCGAGCGCGCTTCGGACGCCGTTCCCGGCCTCGCATGCCGCTTTTGAAAACGTCCGAATCGTCAGTCTCTTCCGGCTCGTCTTCCCCATCGCCTTTGGCTTCGGCGTTTTTGATGCGCTCTTCCGCCGTTTCTTCCAGCGTCTTGGTGCCGTCGCCGGGGCCGTCTTTTTTCAGGTTCAGCGCCGAAAATTCCGGGTTGTCGCTGCCGCGCGAAGCCGCCGAGGCCTGCGGCATTTCCAGCGGCGGCATTTCCAGGCCGCTATTGGGCACCATCATGAAACGGGCCGGGTCCGGCTCGTTGCCGCGCATGCCGCTTTTGTAAGCCAGGTTGGCTTTGGTGGCGCGTTCGCTTGCCGACGCTTTGTTAGGGGTGGTCATCGTTTTCTCCTATGCCGTCTGTCCGCGCCGGCGCTCTTCCAGGCGATCGAGCCGCTGCTCGTTCGCGTTCAGCCGCGCCTCCTGGCTGCTTTGCGATATCTTGATATCGCTGATTTCCTTCCACTGGTGTCGCATTGCTTTGGCCCGTTCGTTCGATTCAATTTGGTGGCTATGCCGCCATTCGTCGTTGGCGATCAGCCGCTTGTCCAGGCCTCGAAAAAACCACCAGGCGGACCCGATAAAACTCAGCGACATCAGCAGATCGCCGGCCGATATGCGCCCGCTTAACCCAATTCGTCCGGGGTCTATGATGGTCATGCCGAATCTCGGCAGAATCCACGCCACCAGCAGAATGCCCGCAATCCGTTTTGCCATCAGGCCTCGCACAAAATCAAATAGGGATTTTCATCCTCCTGCTTCTCGATCTTTTCGGCTGCGCTTCGCATTTCGCGCCAGATGCGGTCCCGCCGCGCATTGTCGTTGATGCAGTCCCGGCACAACAACCGCTCGATTCCCGGCAGCCCCTGAAATTCGCGCCGCTGCCAGCCTTGGGCGCGTTGTCCGGCATTCAATTCTTTTTGCTGCGGCTGCCAAAACGGAACGATCCAATGTTCCGCCTCGGCTTCCGGTACATAGATTTCGCGATCCTTCGCGCCGCATTGCGCACAGGCTCGCGGCCTGGCGCTGACCGTCACGCCAGCCATGGATGCTCCTCATGCGCCAGCCGCAGCGCCGTCTCGGCATCTTCCCGGCTCATCAGATCGATTGGCTGCTTGGTTTGTCCCGGCCGGCTCATGAGCGCATAACGCAGCGCGTCCGGAGCATGATCCTCGGCTTCCGTGTCCACGTCTTCCGGGTTGAGCCGGCTAAACGGGAGCGCCGGCAATGTGCGAATCAGGTTGGGGCAATTCTCGAAAATTTGCAGTTCCGGCTCGCGCGCCAGCTCGCCGCGCTCATTCATCTGCCAGGCCAGCGCCTGGCGCACTCGCGCCCAGCCATTGATGCGGTCGTTTTCAGCCGGCACGCATTCCCAACCGGCTTTGGCCAACTGATCTGCGATGGAGATGCCCCGCGAAGCGTCCCAGCAGGCGGGATCGAGCAACTTGTAGGCCAGCGTCTCGCCTGCGCTTAACCGTTTATGCTCGGCACCAAGCCAATTGGCTTCGCGCCTGGTTTCGTAGAGCTCGCGATAAACGTACTTGCGCCCCTCCGGCGAGATCGCCAGCCAAAGCGATGCGAATGGCTTGGAATATCCCCAATCGGACGCGCAAATGCGTCGCCAGTATGCCGGAATCCGAAACGGGCGGCAGACATGATAAGGCGCGCGCCACTCGCCGAAAAATTGGCCCTCGAAAACGTCCCAATCGCCCTCGGCGTAGGCTTTGCGCAGACGTTCATCCGTCAGCGTCAGCAAATGCTGCTGGTAGTCTTTTGGGTTATGCGGGTTGTCGCTGGCCAGCGATCGCACGAAACCAAAATCCTGTTTCCGCAGCGGCGCCGGCGGATCGTTGATTACAAAAAACCGCTTCACCCATTCATGCCCGCGGCCCCCGGGATTGGTCGCGCCGGCGAAGGGAAAGTTCATGTTTTCCGGCGCGGCCGGCCAGCGCAGCCGCGCCCGCAATTGCTCGAATACGTCCAGCGGGTTCTTCGTCAACTCGTCCACGCCGATCGCAGCGAATTCCGTCGATTGATAACGCGAGGGGTCGTCCAGATTGCGCAGCGAGATGAATCCAGCGCCAAAGCTCTCGCGCAGGAAAAAGCCCAGCCCTTCTTCCTTGGTGCTCTTTACCTCGCCTAGCCAGCGCGGAAATTCGTGCTTGATCTTCGAAATCTGGCGATCGCGCAAGCTGGGATAATCCTCGCAAAACAATCCCACCCGCACCCCGCGCATGGCGAAGCGGACGAAGATTTCGAGCAGAAACAGCAGCAGCCACCAGCGCAGCATGAAGCTTTTGCCGCCTCCGGCTGCGCCGCCGTAAAGCCCATACTTCTTTTCCCGCATCATCGTCAGGAATTCCCGCTGCCGTTCCGTCAGCCCGCGCTGGCCGTCCGGACCGGCCGGCATTAGCTCCGAGAGCCGCACCTGGCGGCATGTGCCTATTGCGAGCGTGGCCATTAGGGTATGCTTCAATGAGGCCGCGATCAATTGATCGCGGAAATCCCGGCCTGGATTCGCCCGTCGATGTCCTGGACACCGAGCTTCAATGAGGCCGCGATCAATTGATCGCGGAAATCTGTCCAATCCATACAGGTGCATTGGCGTTGCTGGAAAATATCGTTGAGGCTATGGATGCAATTTGCGCTGATAGCGCAGGTAATTTCGCGCCTTCAGCCGGCGGAGGCGGTCCTTCAGTCGTTTCGGCTGCCAGCGTTGCGGCGGACACGCGCGCTTATGTTTATGACGCGGAAACATGAAAGTTTTTTGCGGCCGGACGGCCGCGCCGGAAATCAACTCGCGGACGTTTCAGCCGACCGGCCGCGCCGGAAACAGCAGTCCTTACGCCGCCGGCGTTTGCCCATGCAAAAACAATTCCAGCAGCGTCCGTGCTGCCTCTAGCGCTACCGCGTCCGCGGCGAAATTGAAGCCGCCGGATTGAATCGCCGCCAGGATCTCCTCGATCGGTTTGCCGGCCGCTGCGGCTTCTTTGACGAAACACCCGATCAGGGAATGCTCTGCGTCGAGAATTGCCTGAAAATTCGGGCCGATCACCGCCTTCAGTCCGGGCCCCAGAATCTGCGCCGCCTGGTCGATTTCGGTCGCAACCGTGTCGCCTTCCTGCGCCGCTTTTTCCGCCAGTAGGCCGATTTTCTGCGCCATTTGCAAGACGAACGCATATACATGCGCGACGCCGTTAAACACCTTGCCAAAAAAGTTCATATTCGCTCCTCCATCAAATATCAATTACCAGCTGCACCGGCGTTTCCCGCTCCACCGCTTCTTTGAGCTGTCCGGTGGCGCGCATGCGCAATTCCAGGTATGCCCGCCGTTCGCCGTAATTAATCACGTTGCGTTCGGCTTTCACGTTGCCGTTATGCGCAAAAAATTTGGTCTCGGTGGCGTCAATGCCTTCGCGCAGCCGCTGGATCACCAGCTCGTCGGGAATCTGCGCCCGCATCAAATCCGCAAACGCCGCCTTGAGTGCGGGTTTTTCCAGGAGATCGCGTTTCGCGTTCGATGCCGTGTTTTCCGTATAGCCGGCTTCAAGCGCCGCCTGCCGCGCCGTAAGTCCTTGCGCTACTCCGGTTATCAGTTTTTGCTGCCGCGGCTTTAGCCGCCGCACGCTCGCCGGCAGTCGATCCTGTCCGCTTCCCCGCACTGTCCGCTGTACGGTTTTCTCCGAACAGCCCAGCATCCGCGCAATCTCGCGATATTTCACCCCGGCATCGTATAGGCGCCGAATTTCCGCCTGCCGCGCGGCTTTAGCTTTTTTCTTTTCCCCGTCGTTCATGTTCCTGGATATCGATTTCCGGATAACGGTATTTGACCGCAGCCTTGATGCGCCGGTATTTTTCCGGCGACAACGTTCCTGCCTTCACTGCGCGTGCGCCCAACTGGATCGCCTTTTCACCGTGCTCCAGGTCGGGAATCGGGTAGGCCCGTTCTTCCGGCAGCGCGTAATCCTTGTCCTTCAGCCGATCGCGTTCTTCGGTGGTTAATCGCGCCATATATTTGCTCCTTGCGTTTGCCGCCAAATCCCTGCTGGATGCGAAAGCGGTCGTTCCACGCCGGCGCCATCTCTGCCAGAGCTCGAATCTCCGTCAGCCGGGCATTGAACATGGGGAGTCAAATTCCAAGCACCGCTTTGGTGTCGTGGACGGCCGGCCAAATTTGCAAACGCTTGGCCTGGTAGCGCTCGGCTTTTGACGCGCAGGGAAAACTCGCGCCCGCCGCAGCCTCTAACTGCCGGAAAGTGATGGTCGCCGCGCTCGGCCTCATCACCCGCTCAAAACGCTGAATAATATAAGGTTTTACGCTAATTTGTACGGCTTTCCCGCCAAGAATCATTAACCGCGCGTCTTCCGGGGTAATATGGCATTCAACTTTTCCCTCTGTATTCAGCAATTTTACGTAACGTTTCCAGGCCATTTTCTTGCTTTTCCGATTTCGAGGCTTTTAATCGGGCTCCCAAAAAAAGATTAAGAGCATCGAAATAGGACCCTTTTTAGCGACTGGGTTTGTCGTTTGCCTGATTCAGTTGTGGTGGCTATTCCACGTCGCTTAATTCACTAATACGAATAACTCATGGGGTTGCCCGATTGCAAGAATTATTTTCTAAATGCCCATTTAATTTTTATTTAATGTTACTTTGTGCTTACTTATTACATTTTATGATTATTTATGTATTTAATTTTGCAGTCCTATACTCTTGCATCTTTAATCTTTTGCGACACCGTGAACAATGGATATCCGGCCGATCGGGATGGCACACCGGCTTGCGACCGGCGCCTGGCTTGCGGCTGCCCTTGCCGGCATGCCCTCCCAATCGGCCAAGAGATACCGCGTGCGGATTTTTGCTCACGTGAGATCTCATATCCGATCGATCAATCCTGCTCGCGGCAATCCGCCGCATAGTATCCCTCGCCACGCTCCTCGATACGATCGTGTCCTTTCCAGGCGTCTGCCCAGAGCATGGCGTTAGTGCAGGCCTCAGCCTCCTCGTAGGTTATGAGATCGCCAGCCTCGATGCGTTCACGCAGGCGATCATATTGCGCAAGAATATTCGTCGGGATGCATTCATAGGGATTTGGGATTGAGCTCACATTCGCCGCCTCCATTGCGGCTTCATTATTATTACATTATACCGCTATTTTGTGTCAAGTAAAAAATGCAATATTTATTTGCTTTGTTTTCTATCATTTACGGCGAGTTCCCATGCGTTTCCGCCATAATTACGCCGCCGGCGCCGATGCTTCCGCCCTGCTCCAGATGCCGTTTTTTCTTCTCGGCATGGCGTCGGTAGCTGGCCAGCGCCACCGCATAGCTGTCCGTGAGCCCGTTTTTCGCGGCTTCCGCGATCGCCCCCTGGCAATACGCCAGCGAATGGATGGGTTCTCGCGCCCGGGCGGCCGTCAGCCAAATTCCCAGCGTAATCGTTCGCAAATCGTAGCGTTCCAGCAATTGGCGCGCCAATTTCGCATCGAAGCGCGCCACGCTCCCGGTGAGCACTAGGGCTTCGCTAAAATTTTTTTCAATCTCCTCGATCTCGGCCCGCGCGGCCGTCCGTGGGTAGGATTGCGATTTCGCATTCGCCGATGATGTTTTATTCATATCATCACCTAACGAATCATACATACCGTTTATCTTCCTTACCGGGCTGCTGCGAATGTCACCCTTTTGCGCATTAAAGGGTGACGCTATGTCACCCTTTTGCTCTTCAAAGGGTGATACCATATCACCCTTTTTGTGGCCCACGGTTATTGGCTGTGATTTCTTTCCTTTTGCAGTTCCAGGCTTCAAGCGCAACTTATCCAGCATCAACTGGTATTCCGGCACCTGCCCGCGCCCGCCCTGGCCATGGGCGATCACCTGCAGCGCGCCAGCTTGACGCAGCTCGCCCATAATGCGGGTGACCTGGCGCTCCGAAAGCCCGGTTTTCCAGGAAATCATCGCAATGGAGGGCCGCACCTGCAAACCCGCGTCATTGGCGAAATCCGCCAGCACCAGGCACACCGCCTGCTTGCCGCCGCTGATTTGCCGGCGCCAGACTTCCGCGATCATGCGAATGCTCATTCCTTATCCCCGGCCGCCTTTTTCTTTTTCTCCAAAAGCTGCTGCAGCCGGCCGCCGCGCTGCCGGATCTGGTACGGCGTCATTGCCGGCGTCCCCGGCGTTTCCGGCGCGGCCGGTTTTGCCGTGGGTTCGGCCTTGGTTTCCGGCGTGGCCGATTCACTCGGCGGTGCCAGCTCACGCTGCGCCTCGATAAAGACGACATACACCTCGGCGCCGAAATGACGCCGCGCCCAAACCACGAAGGTTTCCGCCGCCGGCACCAGCACCTGAAAATGCAGCCGCAAATCTTCCCGCGTCTCCCGCGTCCAGCGCAATTTTTCCAAATCTACCGCGTGGATTTCCAGGTTCACCGGCGTACATGGCGCCGGGTAAAATTCCAGGTTTTGCGATTCGATCGAGCGCGCGCTGATCAATTGCTCCACCCCGGCATGCGCGCCCAGAAACGCCGCCTCCTGCGCCAGAAAATCCGGCAACCCTTTTTCCGCCGCCGTCATCCCAATTGAAAATTGCATCTGCAGCATGCGCTGCCCATCTTTCAGCCGCAGCCGCGCGCTTTTGAATTTCGCCGCGGTCATGTCGTTTTTCGATAAATATTGCATCCCATCCTCCTCGACACACTTCTCGCGCCGCGTCGAAAAATGATTCCTTTTCGCCGTCGCCGCGCTTTACCGCATGTGCAAAAATGTGTGCATTAGCCGCCGCAGCGGCGTCTGGAAAAGGGTGTTACGCCGCCCGGCGGCGTGGGAAATCAATGGCTTGCGCTTCGACCGCTTTTTTCCCAAGCTTGATGTCGCGGGTTCGATCCCCGTCTCCCGCTCCAACCAAACTTATTGAATCCGCGTGGGTTGCAAAATTGAAGATGAACCGGCGGGCGGCAACTCGCCATCGTTTGCCATCAATTCCCCAGCCATCAATTGGGCGAGCCGCTCGACCGCAGCGCGCTGATGCGCCGGCAGCGGCAGTGTGTAGAGGTCGAATGTAGTCGAAAGCTGCGCATGCCCGAGTTGCGCTTGCGCGTCCTTGGGCGATGCGCCCGCCGCTTGCAGCAGCGTGGCATGCGTGCGGCGGAAGGTGTGGAAGTTGAGCCAGGGCATGCCTAGCTTTCGTCCGGCTGGCTTCAGATACCTTGCCAGTAGGTTCGAATCGCTTAAAGGTGTGCCCGAAGCGGTATGGAAGATTAAAGCTTCCGGTTTCGGTTCGCTTGGCCGTAGCTGGATCAGGGCTTGGCAAAGCGACGGCGGGATAGGGATGGTGCGACGGCTGCTTTTGGTTTTGGGTGTGCCCATTACGCCCCGGCAGTAGGCCCGCTCGATGCGCATATGGCGGAGGTTGAAATCCACATCCTGCCAGCGCAGGGCGAGAATTTCCCCGATGCGCATGCCCGTTAGCACGGCGGTTTCGGCCAGCGTGCGCACGGGTTCGTTGAGGATCGCCAACAATTGATTGACCTGGATGAGTGAAAGCGCATGCTTTACACGAACCCAAGTTTTCTCTGGCAGCTCGATTCCCCGGGCGGGATTTTCGCCCGCGAGCAAGCCCCATTTGCTGGCAGTTGCCATCAGCTTTGAAGCCAGTTGGCGAAGCTGATTGGCCCGCTCCCAGCCCAGCCCTTGCCGCATCTTCAACAGCACGAATCGCTGCAAGTCCAGGTGGGTAATATCGGAAAGCCGGTAATGGCCAAAAGCAGGTAAAAGGTGAACGGTTAAAAGTGAACGGTAAAGCCTCTGCGTAGAAGCTTTCAACGCCGGCAAGGCATCGGGGATGAAGTTCCGCTCCACAAACCTTTCGAGCGTAATCGTGGATTGCGGCATGACCCGGCCCTGGTTGAGCGCATTCAGATGCGCATCGGCCAGCTTCAAAGCTTGCCGATAGGTCATCTCTGCGACCGGCCCAAGCTGGCAACTGCGCCAGCGTCGGCCAATCTTGCCTTCCAGGGTGATGCAATCTTCCCGCCATTGAAGCTCCCATACAGGCTGGCGTTTACCGCGCTTGCGTACAGTACCTCGCTGATAGCGGCGGCGAGCCATATGCTTTTGCCAGCCTCCTTGCTGGCTGGACTCGCCTTGCTTTTCCGCGAGATGGAGTATAGCGGCCATGGCGAACAGAGTCAAAATTCGAGGGGCAAGGATCAGCTTTGGCTAGTGAATAAATGAATCGCCAGCAGGATGAGCGCAATCCCGGCAACCATGGCGAAAATACCCATGCCCGAAAAGCCGCTCGATGCGGACTGAATCCCCGCATTCCGCTCCGTATCGCCCAAAATCGGATGCGTGGCCGGCGAAGATTGTACCGGTTCATGCGCATGACCGATGCCCCAAAGCAGGCTGAGCATCCCGCCCGCCAAGGGCAGCCAGGCCAGTTCATGCGATGAATGCTCTGATTGGGGGCTTACAACCTGACTTGCATGCGCATCGGCAGGGGATGGAATACCCCAGCGGCGAAACGCCAATAGGCGTGCTTGCTGGCTGATATGCGCAGCCTGCGCATGTTCTGGTTGCCAGCGGGCATTCGCCATAGCCTTGGCGGGTGAAGTGGATATGTTGTTGTTCATGACGTCTCCATTGAACCGGATCAATCGTCATGATTAGTTTGGAAAATAAAGACTGCGGGGGAGAAGCTCTGAAAATAATCTGTTTTATTGAGCAGCCGCGCGGGTTTTATCCTTCGACCGAAGGATAATACTATACAGTTGTCATTTGGCCTGGGGCGGGTGGATTTGACGCGCGGCCTGGACCCGCTTGATGGCATAAGCGGGGCTCAAACCGAATGTTGCTCCAGCGAGCGCATCGGCCAAACGGCGGGCTTGGCCATCAATGGTCTTGGCATCCCGAACAACTTTATGCCGCAGAATGGATTCAACGCGCGGCAAATAATCTTTCAAGATTTGGCATTCTTTAGGAAAGCGAGTACGCAATATATCCAGGGCCAGGCGCATCTTTTCGGCTTGCGACATGCGCATTTTGGGGTTCGCCTGCGCATCCTCCGCCAAAAGGGAGATTAAAGTCCGCGCCACGGGCAGCCATTTTTCCGCTTGCATGCGCAGTTCGGGATAATTTTCCGGCTCGATCAAATGTCGCCGGCCAGGGGGCATGGCGGGAAATTGGCGTTTAATCATCTGACCCAGAAGCCGTCGCATCTGATGCGGTTTTTCTAAAATTGCCAGCGCTTGAAAAATAGCCTGGCGTAAATCATCGGGATCAACTTGGCCCGACTGGATTCCTTTTTCTAAATATTCCGTCCACCATTTTTCATCCAGGGGTGTGCCCGCTTGCGCCGCCTGCTTAAATCGCGCTTGTAGACTCCGGACTAAGCTGATTCCTTCGCTATGGCCTAAATTCGTCCCGAACTGCGCGACCACCGCGACCGTCATGGCGCCGATGAAAAGCACATCGCCGAGTGAATGCAGCGGAAAGGAAACCTCCGGGGGGAATAGAAAATTTCTCGACTGAATCAGCGCATGCGCCAATTCAGCGGCATGGGCATGCGTATCCGTCTGATCGGAACTTTTACGGGCTTTTGCCATTCATGGGCAGAATAACAGATGAACGAAAATTCATGAATTTAAAAGGGTTAAACGGATGGAAAAAAATTATTGACTTGATCGTTTGAAGGCAATAAAATCACTCCCACTCAGGCGGGTGACATGCGTCAACGTTACTTGATGGTCAGTGTTTTCCTTCTCGGTCTATTCACTTCATGGAAAGCCACAAAAGGTACAGTGAAATATAAATTAATTCGATTTATGTTTTTTATAGTTATCCTGACGATAACTAGCGCGGTCTTTTCTTCCGAATTGTATTCCTATACTAAACGTAATGTTGATAAAAGATTGATAGAGGTTTCTTTAAGAGTACATATTATACATACAATATATAATTTAAACGGAATTAAAGAAGAATACCCAAAGTATTATAAACTAAATATTCCAATCAGTTTAATTAATCATATAGGGGCATATGGTGCTGCTGGAATGATATGGTTAGGTCCTAAGGGGTGGGCGGGTACGGCATCGCAAGGTTCGGATAATTCGACTACTGTAGTGCTGGGTCCTTATATAAATAAGTTAAAAGATTATATTGTTTATAATCCTAATATTTCCACACCATATATTCAATATGAAAATGATGGTGGTTGCGCAGGCTGTAGTGAGGCAGATGCGGCAACATTTTTTCTTAAGGCGCGACATAAAGCATTATCT
Source organism: Acidobacteriota bacterium (assembly GCA_021818955.1). GTDB lineage: Bacteria > Acidobacteriota > Terriglobia > Terriglobales > SCQP01 > JAKASR01. The sequence goes on along the minus strand of JAKASR010000007.1, from coordinate 138,322 downwards.
GATGGCTTTTATCCTTCTGCTGTACCACTTGGATTGCATCATCTACAACATGTCGATCCCCATACAGTCAGTTATCGATTGTATAATAATCATAGGTTGCTTGCATGTGGTGTAGCGTATTACCAAGGTGGAGATTATTATTTTTTCCAGATGTCCGCATTTGTCTTACAAAGGCATGACATTACTTTATTACATTTTCTACAGTATTATTATATTAATCATGGAAAATGATATGAGTGGTTTACGAAGAACATCTAAAATGGAAGCCGTTACCCGGATTTGTCGCCCACACATCATAGCGAAGATGATAAGCATTGCTTTTTCGCTTCCTCTATTTTTACCTGACGTTAGCGATTGCACCTTTAAATTGCACCCTGCATTCATCTGGATAATAATTGTTGCTATCTCACACGGGAGGATACTGTAATGACTGTGAAAATGTGCTCAATCGTAATATTACTTTTATTGTTCTTATGCACTGTAGTGTGCAAAGGCAAAGCATCAAAGAATTCGTATGTAACTGAGAATTTTAAGGTCAAAATTTTATCTTTGATTAATGGAATAGGTGGGCCGCATAATATTAAATATCCAAGTTATGTATCATTAACTATTCCTGAATGTTTCAAGAATGATATTGGCGTATACGGCGCTTCTATACTCATATGGATTGCAAAAAAGTACTGGACAGGTTACGGACATATCTATGCTGATGGTATTGATAAAGTATTCTTGCATCCAATCCATAATCGTAAGAAATATATTAAATATGAAATTTATTCATCAAGTAGGCATGCTGCTTGCGCGGCCTTACCATACTTCCCTGGTGCTTTATCCGAATGTAAATTGTATTACCCAGGTTATACCATAAAATCTTTGAATGGATTATCAATTCATTCAATTACCAAAAATATTGTGGAGTATAAATTAATAAATAATGGCCGGTATAATGTACGTGGGATAGCAAAATATTCAGGACATTTATATGATTCTTTTGAAAACATCAAGTTTTCATATACAAATAAAGACAAAAGTCTATATGAATATTTAATTAAATACTACCTTAATCGGATTATTAAAAATGGCACATTAAATTTGTGGTATATTATGGATCACAATGAAAGTCCGATGATTGGACATGAATACTCTACACATCTGCCGCAATTGGGCTTTAGGGTGGCGTGAAATGTGGTGATTTGCAGGATTGTGATATCATGAAAGGTTAAACAGCTTAGTAATAATATGAGATTAATCAAAAAATTAATTACTAATTTATTCTATTGTATTATTGCGCCAAGTTCTGTATACTTATTAACATATTTAATCATCTCAGCCTTTGAGTTAGCTTACAAGCAAAATGCAAGAACCTTAGAATATATTTTTGATGGACCAATACCAATTGTTTCTATTATTTCAGGGTTCATTGCAGGCGTTTATATAGTTTACAAATATGGCCATTTGTATATTAATAAGCTATGGTTGCTATTTGTTGTGTGGTTTATATACGGTTTTATATATGATAATTATCAAACTGGCCAGTGCTCCTGGTGTGGTTTCAAATATGCTCTAAAATCCCAGTTGGGACCTTCATTTACATATCTTGTTTATACATATCCGTTGTATCTGTCGATTGCTTATTCAGCGGGCGCATGGCATCAGAAGAAATTTTCTTTAGCACAAAAACTTATAAAATTATTAAATATTAGAGCATTATAAATTACTACCGGTCTCAAAAACATTAACAGTCAACGCATATTATTGATTATAAACGGGATAAGGGTGGAGCAGAATGAAGTATCTCCATCGTCATCGTCCAGTCGATGACCTCCCGGATGAAGATGTCCATCGCGGTGGCCGGGTAGACGAGAACCGGTCTCAAAAATGTCAACAGTCAGCGCAAATAATTGATTATCAATCGGATACATGTTGAGCAGACCGAAATGTCTCTGGTGACGAACCGCAACTCTAACCGATGCCTGGATGCTGGTAAGTCAGCGACTCACAATGGGAACTATTGGCGCCGATTCTAACCCCCAAGCGGCGGGCGGATGGGCGAGGCCGACCCGCCCGCGATACGCGCCAGGTGCTGAATGGCGTGTTGTGGATATTAGGCACCGGCGCACAATGGCGCGATCTGCCCGCCAAGTATCCGCATTATCAGACCTGCCATCGTCGTTTTCAGCAATGGGTGAAAATTGGCGCGCTGCAAAAAGCGTTGCGCCGCTTGGCCGAGCATCTCCAGGCCGATGGGCGTCTGAACACGGAAGCCGTTACCCGGATTTGGTGCCCACACATCATAGCGAAGATGATAAATATTGCTCTATCGCATCCTCTATTTTTACCTGACGTTAGCGATTGCACCTTGCAATTTGTCCCAATCGTCGACAAAATGGGTCAGCTGCTCGCCGGCGCGGAAACGATTCATGAAAGTAGCGGCTTGGCTGGGAAGAGCCCTTATTTTATCAATTCCAAGGACGCAGAAAATCCATGACCCCCAAAAATGAGATCGACATTAGGCGCATAACAATATTGTTAGTATTGTATATTTTTTCATTTCAAATCAATCAATTATCGGCGCAGAATATTAATTTGCCGCAGAATATTAATAAGATAATTAATAACATTAAATTTAAAGTAAATGGTAATTTCCTGTTCTATAATAAGTACTTGTATTTGTATAGCAATCATAGAACATATAGATTTAAAAATACCATAACTGGCGGCGAGTATGCCGTAAAAGATCACTATCTTGTTTATTTACGGCATAATCATTTTATCCGCGTCAACCTTAACACCGGGCATGAAATCATGCTAAAAGATAATCACAACCATTACTTTACATGGTGGAAGTATAATCTTATAAAAACATGTGGAACCATAGTGCTGGAAGCTCATCAATCACAAGTAATTCACAACTATATTTGGGATACAATTTCATCACGATATTTACACACGCCTGAAATTCCATTGCCGGCTAGAACTTATAGCTATACATATTGCGGTTCACTTCATAACTATTATGTTATGCCAAACACTATTATTGCTTGTGGGCCAGGATGCACAGCGGTATGTTCAAAATGCGCCTTAATTACATACCCTAGTGGTAGAATGATAGATTCTAATGCGGAAGAGGACAGCGTCAACACATCATCTGATGGCAAATATTTAATATGGCAATCTAAGCGTGGTATATGCGTAAAATATACAGATCATAAAAGTAAATGTAATGATACTATTTTATCTGAGATGAATTCAATAAATGACGAGGGTCAAATATTATTATCAGGTTTTATAAATATCAATTATCAATATGCAAAAAACAGATCTTATATAATAAAATATTTAAAAACTCATTTCATCGGTTTATACTATATAAAAAATATACATTCAAAGCCCAAATATATAGCTTTGGCAGGCGGAGGTCAGTGGATCTCGAAATCAACCGCGAAAAATATAATCCATTGGTTAAACCTTAAAAATAATTCTCTTCGACAGGGGGCCAGAAAACCTGCCATCAACTTGCCATCAAAACCCCCGCGCCAAAACGATACGCAAGCCAATACCACCTACACCATTGACCGCTGGGGAAATGCCTGATAATCTGATTTGGCAAGATATTTATAACTGCGGCTAGCGGGAGAACAAGATCACTTCACATCTCACCCTGGGAGCCCGACATGCATCATCGTGTCAGATTATTCATTCTTATAGTAATTTTAACTATTCCCGCCCTATGCAAATTGGCCCATGGGCAGCATTGCTTTACTTATCTAAGTGGGCATGATGGACAATTATGGGCAAATTGCCATAATGCGAATACTGAAATTACACGCAATATGAAATTTTATAAATATGCCATATCGCAAGATGGAAAGTATTTGGCTTTCCAATTTGAGCCGGTTAATCTGGATGGGCTCTCAAGAGGTATTGTTATTAATTTAAAGAACAAGAAATTCAAAAAAATAATTACTTCTTATATAATTGCTTCTTGCGGTTCATTAATATGGCACAAGAAAATGCTGCCTCATCAATGGACATACAACTATGATGGTCACATTATTTATAATTATAACGCATTATGTTCGAATAATAAGCACGTCTTGATAAAGAACGATGTAATGATCAGGCCATATATAATGAATCTAAGACATGCGGCTTCATTGGACATTAGCCCTGCCGGCAAGTATATATCATGGTGGAATAATTTTAACGATACTCTAGCCATTTACGATGTCAATGCCAAAAAATTGTTTAATTATAATTTGTCAAATTTAAAATACGGCCACAATTATTTACACTTATCCGTGAATGATTCAGGCAGTGTCCTGGTGGACAATGTTGGCATTGATGGGTACTGTCTTTATAAATCAGATTCATTGGTTCGGTATGTATCAAATACAAGCACATATGGGAGCAATGGGCAATGCATGGGAATATATTTATGGAATATTGATGGCAAAAAGCATTTACTCAGTAAATATAGTTCAAGTCCAGAATGGATATCGCCATCAATTTATAGAAGATTATTATTAATCTCCCATGACTTAAAATTACGTTCCATTTTATGGCCATTTAGTGCGATACATCATAAATAGCATCGGTTATGAGCCAGGGTGCGTCCATATCGTATAGGACAACACACTATGAGAACTGCACCTCCGATCAAACTGACCACTGTGCAGGGAGTAGTTTCGTTGACCTGCTCCCCCTCAACGCACAAGGCTGAGTATGATTTCAGCTTTGTTGAACACTCCCTTTTCTCGAACCCGCCATCAATTTGCCATCAAAACCCCCATGGAATTTCCCATTTTCTGATAGCATTCGGCGCGGAAAAGCAAGGCAAATCAAGGGTTAAGGGTTCATGAAAGCAGAATTAAAGCTTCCGATTTCGGTTCGCTTGGCCGTAGCTGGATCAGGGCTTGGCAAAGCGACGGCGGGATAGGGATGGTGCGACGGCTGCTTTTGGTCTTGGGTGTGCCCATTACGCCCCGGCAGTAGGCCCGCTCGATGCGCATATGGCAGAGGTTGAAATCCACATCCTGCCAGCGCAGGGCGAGAATTTCCCCGATGCGCATGCCCGTTAGCACGGCGGTTTCGGCCAGCGTGCGCACGGGTTCGTTGAGTATCGCCAGCAATTGATTGACCTGGAGAGGTGAAAGCGCATGCTTTACACGAACCCAAGTTTTTTCTGGCAGCTCGATTCCCCGGGCGGGATTTTCGCCCGCGAGCAAGCCCCATTTGCTGGCAGTTGCCATCAGCTTTGAAGCCAGTTGGCGAAGCTGATTGGCCCGCTCCCAGCCCAGCCCTTGCCGCATCTTCAACAGCACGAATCGCTGCAAGTCCAGGTGGGTAATATCGGAAAGCCGGTAATGGCCAAAAGCAGGTAAAAGGTGAACGGTTAAAAGTGAACGGTAAAGCCTCTGCGTAGAAGCTTTCAACGCCGGCAAGGCATCGGGGATGAAGTTCCGCTCCACAAACCTTTCGAGCGTAATCGTGGATTGCGGCATGACCCGGCCCTGGTTGAGCGCATTCAGATGCGCATCGGCCAGCTTCAAAGCTTGCCGATAGGTCATCTCTGCGACCGGCCCAAGCTGGCAACTGCGCCAGCGTCGGCCAATCTTGCCTTCCAGGGTGATGCAATCTTCCCGCCATTGAAGCTCCCATACAGGCTGGCGTTTACCGCGCTTGCGTACAGTACCTCGCTGATAGCGGCGGCGAGCCATATGCTTTTGCCAGCCTCCTTGCTGGCTGGACTCGCCTTGCTTTTCCGCGAGATGGAGTATAGCGGCCATGGCGGGAAGAGTCAAAATTCGAGGGGCAAGGATCAGCTTTGGCTAGTGAATAAATGAATCGCCAGCAGGATGAGCGCAATCCCGGCAACCATGGCGAAAATACCCATGCCCGAAAAGCCGCTAGATGCGGACTGAATCCCCGCATTCCGCTCCGTATCGCCCAAAATCGGATGCGTGGCCGGCGAAGGTTTTACCGGTTCATGCGCATGACCGATGCCCCAAAGCAGGCTGAGCATCCCGCCCGCCAAGGGCAGCCAGGCCAGTTCATGCGATGAATGCTCTGATTGGGGGCTTACAACCCGACTTGCATGCGCATCGGCAGGGGATGGAATACCCCAGCGGCGAAACGCCAACAATCGCGCCTGCTGGCTGATATGCGCAGCCTGCGCATGATCTGGTTGCCAGCGGGCATTCGCCATAGCCTTGGCGGGTGAAGTGGACAAATTCTTTTTGCTGCTCATGACGTCTCCTTTGAACCGGATCAATCGTCATGATTAGTTTGGAAAATAATGTCTGCGGGGGAGAAGCTCTGAAAATAATCTGTATTATTGAGCAGCCGCGCGAGTTTTATCCTTCGACCGAAGGATAAAACTATGCAGTTGTCATTTGGCCTGGGGCGGGTGGATTTGACGCGCGGCCTGGACCCGCTTGACGGCATAAGCGGGGCTCAAACCGAATGTTGCTCCAGCCAGCGCATCGGCCAAACGGCGAGCTTGGCCATCAATAGTCTTTGCATCCCGAACAACTTTATGCCGCAGAATGGATTCAACGCGCGGCAAATAATCTTTCAAGATTTGGCATTGTTGAGGGAACCGAGTGCGCAATATATCCAGGGCCATGCGCATCTTTTCGGCTTGCGACATGCGCATTTTGGGGTTTACCTGCGCATCTTCCGCTAAAAGAGGGATTAAAGCCCGCGCCACGGGCAGCCATTTATCCGCTTGCATGCGCAGTTCGGGATAATTTTCCGGTTCGATCAAATGCCGCCGGCCAGGGGGCATTACGGGAAATTGGCGTTTAATCATCTGCCCCAGAAGCCGTCGCATCTGATGTGGTTTTTCTAAAATTGCCAGCGCTTGAAAAATAGCCTGGCGTAAATCATCGGGATCAACTTGGCCCGACTGGATTCCATTTTCTAAATATTCCGTCCACCATTTTTCATCCAGGGGTGTGCCCGCTTGCGCCGCCTGTTTAAATCGCTCTTGTAGACTCCGGACTAAGCTGATTCCTTCGCTATGGCCTAAATTCGTCCCGAACTGCGCGACCACCGCGACCGTCATGGCGCCGATGAAAAGGACATCGCCGAGTGAATGCAGCGGAAAGGAAACCTCCGTGGGGAATAGAAAATTTCTCGACTGCATCAGCGCATGCGCCAATTCAGCGGCATGGGCATGCGCATCCGTCTGATCGGAACTTTTACGGGCTTTTGCCATTCATGGGCAGAATAACAGATGAACGAAAAATCATGAATTTAAAAGGGTTAAACGGATGGAAAAAAATTATTGACTTGATCGTTTGAAAGGCAATAAAATCACTCCCACTCGCGAGGGTGACATGCGTCAACGTTACTTGATGGTCAGTGTTTTCCTTCTCGGTCTATTCACTTCATGGTTGCATGCGCAGGTTGCGACAGGCATTTATCCATTAGGCACCTTTGCCGGCGGTCCGGATGTGGTCAACCTTCAGAATTTGAACGATCATTTTACCTTCAACATCTTGCACAAGCCGGGCGTGCAGATGCCCTTTACGTTTTCCATTTCTTATGACAGCGCGATTTGGAAGCCGGTTGCAGGGGCATGGACGCCGACGGGAAACTGGGGTTGGAATACGCAAACCAATGCATTTTCTGGCTATACGACTTATAAATTAGGTGGCGGAATATGTCCAGGCACGAGATGTTCATTAGCGCCATCCTGTTGTGGAGCCGAGAGCCATACATTGCAATCATGCTATATGTACAATACCTATAGCAATTGGGAATATGTGCAAAATAACAATGCAACGCATTCTTTTAGTGGTGAAATTGCTGATTATAGCGAATGCCCGGCAGGACATAAAGGGACGCTTCCCGCCAGCATGAATGATGTGGCGGCTAATGATAACTCAGGCTTTTCTATTACCGCCAACGCCGGCACCTCATTGCAAGGCCCGTCATCGAATATTTACGATGCCAAAGGGAATACGATTTATGATCCCCAGTATCAGCAAGGAAGCATACCGGCGAATCTAATTGCTTCCGCAAGTATAGTAGATGCTTATGGGACCAACATTAGCACGACCGGAACCGTCTATACCGATAGCCTTGGCATGACCGCATTGACGGTAAGCGGCGATCAAACGGCAGGTGGCTCGACGACATATACGTATACGGATGCGGATGGAAATGCGGAAACTTTCAAAGTAATATATGGCAGCTATATCGTTCGAACCAATTTCGGGTGTACTGGCGTTACCGAATATAATAGTGGCACAACATATATACCCTTAGTTTCTGAAATTCATCTTCCAAATTATACTACCACTAACAATGAGAAGTATACATTCCATTATGAGCATACGCCCGGCTTTAGCGGTGATAGGACAGGAAGAATCGCGTCCATCACCCTGCCCACGGGCCAATCCATAACTTACGCATATAGCGGAGGCACAAACGGCATCGAATGCACGGACGGCAGCACGCCTATTCTTACCCGCACCACGCCGGATGGCACATGGACTTATACGCGTGCAGTAGTATCCGATCCGGAATGGACCACCACCGTTCAAGACCCGATGGGGAACAATACGCAGTATTATTTCGAAGGTCCGTATCAAACCGAACGCGATGTCTATCAGGGAGCCGTTCAGGGAAGCCCGCTTGATACCACTTATACCTGCTATGGCGGCACGGCCTTTCCTTGCAATGGATCGGCAATTTCAAGTATTTCACCAATTAATATTACGACCCAGGATGATGAAGGCTTGGAGTCCACTTCAACCACTACCTTGGATAATTATGGCAACCCTACGGAAATCGATCAGACGGCCTTTTTTACCGGCTCCGGTCTGGACGCGGTCTTGCGCAAGACCATCATCGATTATGCCAACTATGGCGTGAACGGGACTGTGAACGAGCGGCCCACCAGTGTCACGGCGGAAGATAGCGGCGGAACGATTCTCGCGCAGACGAATTTTACCAACAATAGCCAGGGCGATCCTACCAGCATCGCACGTCTGGTATCCGGCTCCAGTTTCGATACAACCAACATTGCTTACAATTCCAATGGCACGCTGGCTTCCGTGCAAACCCCGAATGGACATACGACAACTTATACCTACGATAGCTCAATTTGCGATGGAGCATTTCCCACCAAGACTACATTCCCCATTTCACCCCTGAGCACTTCCACGACCTGGAATTGTTATGCGGGGCTTCCCCTTGCCGTAACCAATCTCAATGGGCAAGCCACTACGTTTCATTATGATGACCCTTTCAGCCGGCTGACGCAAATTGACGCACCCGGCGGCAGCGAAGCGGTAATTCAATATAACGACAATGCCGGTAATAATTCCAGCACCATTGATCGCTACATCAGCACCACGGCAGATACATTGCCGGCATCGGATACCGGCTGGCGGCACGAACAAGATACTTACGACTGGGCTGGACGCGAAACGCAGCATGAGCTTGTCAACGATCCCGCAGGGCCGGACTTTACGGTGACCAGCTATAATGGCGATGGTGAGATTGCTTCCATCACCAATCCCTACCGCTCGACCAGCGATCCCACCTATGGCGTGACACAATTCAGCTATGACGCTTTAGGTCGAATTAAGATGGTGACAAATCCGGACGCCAGTATTTCTCATATTTATTACGGAACGCAAGTCGGAAGCAATAACGGGTTAACCACAAGCCAATGCAGTAGTCAGGTATACCCCATTGAAGCGATATCGGCGGCAGGACGATATGACGAAACCTGGCTAGATGCCGATGGCAATACGATTGAAGCCGATGAGCCGAACCCTGCCTCGGGCAGTCTGACCAGCGGCGAGTACAATACCTGCTACAGCTATGATGCTTTGGACCGGCTGACGCTGGTCAACGACGGCGGCCAAAAGCGGTCCTTGGCCTACGATGATTTGGGGAATGTGCTCTATAGTTATTACCCGGAAGCGGCGGCCACGCTTTCTGGTCCTTCCAATCCCGCCGGCGGCACAAACTGGTCGGAGGCGATGACCTACGATGCCGATGGCAACCTGCTCACGCGCGAGGATGCCAATAATGTCACTACCAGTTTTGATTATGATGCGCTGGATCGGCTGACCAGCGAATCCTTTACGGATTCGACCCCAAAACTGACGTTTATCTATGATTCCAATTCCGGATGCAATATTACATCAGGAGGCGGGCTGCTTGGCCGCCTGGCTTGCGCCAACAGCGCCAATGGCACTTGGGCGGATTATGGCTACAACGCCGCCGGCGAGGTGAGCGATCTTTGGCAGCAAGCTCCCGATGTGCAAACCCATCAAGCCTACACCTACTTTTACAACGGACAAGTCAACAATTACACCAACCCCGGGGGATATACCTTTACCTATGCCCTTGACAATCCCGGTCGGGTAACCAATATCACCGCCCCGTCGAATTGGAACAGCGGGGAAACCGTATTTGGAAATGCCGCCTACACACCCTTTGAAGCCTTGGCGTCGGCTACGGTTGGGCCGGAAACTTTAAATGGCGGCTATAACGACGATCTTGAAACCACCGAAATCACGTCCACCGTCAACGGCACGAAGGATTTTGATCGCGGCTACGGCTATGACGCGGATGGCCTGTTGACAAGCAATAACGATAATATAAATACCACTTATAACCGCACGTTTGCTTACGATGCCTTAGGCCGGATTGCCAGCCTGACCGCGCCTAACAATACACAAGCCAATACCACCTACACCATTGATCGCTGGGGAAATGTCACCAACGCCAGCAATTTAGATTATTTCAATTTTGTCATGAATTCCAGCAACAACAATCAAATCCAGGGATGGAGTTATGATAATGACGGCAATACTTTGAATGATACGACGAATACATATGCCTGGAACGCCCTGGGCCAGGTGACCGGATTGAATAACGGCAGCAGCACATATAACTATAATCCATTGGGACAGCGGGTGCAAACCCTTGGCACGGATAAAATAGATTATGTTTATGGCTTGGGAGGCGCATTGCGCGGCGTATATGATGGCACCACAAGTAGTTGGGTTCGGTTTGAGATGGGCATTGGGAATACCTCGCTGGAAACCTATGATTTGAACCCGCCATCAGGCTATAGCGCCTTTACCTATACCGGCACGAACCTGCTCGGCACACTCAGTTTCCGCTACAATCCAACTGCCGGGCCGATAAATTATCACTTTAGCCCGTTCGGCAATCCCTGGAATGCCTCGCTCGATCCCACTACCAGTTTAAATTGGACGGGACATGAATTTGACTCGGATTCCGGACTCTACCGTTACTTATTCCGCAATTATTCGCCATTGAAAGCTCGCTGGATGAGTCCTGATCCGGCAGGATGGGATATGATAAACCCAAATGATCCACAAAGCTTTAATAGGTATTCTTATGTTGAAGGAAACCCCTGTAGTACATACGACTTATTTGGACTATGTATATTTAATATAAATATTACAAATTTTCACTCTTTAAGTAATGCACAATTAAAATCAGCTGAAGCACAAATTCAAAAAATATTTGAAGCCGCCGGGCAAGGAGTATCTTTTAATGGACAAGGCAATTCATTTTATTCAGCAAATATAACATTTATTGGTTATAGATTTGGTTCTGATTTTCCAAGTTATATCAACGGACACGACACATTAGGCTGGGCCTCAGCTTATAAATTATATGGATTATATATGCCAACGGGAAATGGTGGCGTCCTTAGTAGTGTAATTTCAAATGATTATAATCTTCCATCAAATAGTAATGTATTGGGTGTTGCATCAGGGCGAATTGCTTCACATGAGATTGGCCATATATTTGGAATTCGCCACCATACTGCCAATACAATTATGACCGATGAAGCAAGTAATTCCCAATTAACAGGCCCTTTAAATTCTAGCAATGAATTTAATCAAAGCCAAATTAATATTTTAAAGAGGCAATGCCCTAATAATAAAAAAAATAATAATACCGGCGGCGGTGGAGCATATATAACACCCAATAGCATAAATGACTCTGACTTTTTTGATGCATTGGGATTGTTATTAATTGAAAACCCAGATGCGATTTTCCCTTGCCTTGATCCCAACGGAGATTGTCCAAGTATTAACGGCAGCCATGGTGCAACTTTAGTTCCACGATCATAATAATCCAGAAGGTGGAAACATGAAATCAAAGTTATATTATTATGATTTCTCCAAGCGAATTACTTACGCGATAAGCTTGCAAGTTATTATAATCACTTTTACATGTTGCTTCACTGCAAATAAAATTGGCAATAACCAATCCAATAAATTATTGTCACTGGATGAAATTCAAATATACAAAAAATTTATATACATAGAACGCTCCCGTAGGAACGCATCTTGGAAAGACTGGAATATGCATTTATATTTAAGTTCTAAAACTAAATATTTCCAGCTGAACTATAGCAATAGTAAATGCTTGCAACCATTCAAATTTCAAATAAAGCAATACAACACGATTAAATCATTCTCACCCAATATGTTTACAAAGAACATAGATATACATGTGGTGTCTCCCGGGCATACAATAAACTTTCAAAATAATAATGCATTAATCTATTTTAGTACTATAATATTTAATAAAAATCATCGACGTGCTGCATTCAACTATTGGTTCTATTGTGGTAATACATGTGCACATTCAGGAACAATTATATTTAAATATTCAGGCACTTCGTGGCGTATCGCAAGAGGAGGATGTTTATCATATATAGCTTCACTTGAGCAGAGAAAGTTTGACCCACTCCCCCTCAACCGCACAAAGCTGAGTATGGTTTCAGCTTTGCTTGAACGGTCCCTTCTCTCGAACTCGCCATCAACTTGCCATCAAACCCCCCATGGAATTTCCCATTTTCTGATAGCATTCGGCGCGGAAAAGCAAGGCAAATCAAGGGTTAAGGGTTCATGAAAGCAGAATTCCCAAGCTTGATGTCGCGGGTTCGATCCCCGTCTCCCGCTCCAACCAAACTTATGGAATCCGCGTGGGTTGCAAAATTGAGGATGGACCGGCGGACGGCAACTCGCCATCGTTAGCCATCAAATCCCCAGCCATCAATTGGGCGAGCCGCTCGACCGCCGCGCGCTGATTGCGGCGGCAGAGGCAGTGTAGAGAGCGACGGTTATCGGAAAGTTGCGGGGCGGTTTCAGTTTTCATGCCCGCGCAGCTACACGCCCAGGGCCCAGCGCAAAACCCGGCGATAGTTCCACCCCGAAGCCAAGGCCGCGGGGAGCGGGCCATGATGAAAAAACAGGGTGGATTGCTCGATTCCTTCCAGGCCGTGGAGTTCACGGCTGGACTCGGCGGCATAGCCTGGCAGCCAGGCGCGATAGCCACAGGCGCGCAGGATGCGCCAAATCGCCCCAGGTTCGCTGCCCAGCGCGCGCAGGCATTGGCGATTGATTTCGATCAAAACCAGGGGATGATGGCGCTCGAGCGTGCGTTGCGCCCCCTCGAGAGCGTAGGGCTCCGCGCCCTCGATATCCATTTTGATCACATCCACGCGCGGCAGCGCCTGCCGCGCCACATACTCATCCAAAGTCAAGGCGCGGGCTTCAATGGCCGCGCAGGCCGCCCCCAGGCTATAAGCGCCGGAATTCCCGCGGACGCCTTGCGGCAGTCCCAGGCGGACGGACGCATGCCGGTGCCATAACGCGGCGCAAACCGCGTGCACGCCGTCGAGCCGGTTGAGTTCGAGGTGCCGCACCAGCCGGGCATGCAAAGCCGGCACCGGCTCGAAGCTATGCACGGCGCCCGCCGGCGCGACTCGAGCCGCGGCCAGCAGGGTGTATTGGCCGGCATTCGCGCCAGCATCGATCACGATCATGCCCGGCTGCAAATAGCGGGTCAGCAGATAAGCGGGTATCGGCTCGTACACGCCCAGAAAATAAATCTGGCGCTGGACCTCCTCCAGCAGATCGCAACGCAGGCGCAGCCCGCCCGGCAGACGCGCCTCGAGCAGGCTGTCCTCGGGAGGCAGCGGGCACAGGCGCGCCCCCCAGCGGTCCACGACATAGTAGAGATAGCCCGGCGCGCGGCAGGTGCGCGCCCAGGCGCGCAGGAGCTTGCGTCCCCACCGTCTCGCCGCGCGCCGCGGGCCGGCGGCGGCACCGGGAGATGACTGGTTCGCAATGGTCATAAATGCATCCGTTTCACCCTCCCGGGTTAACAGCAAGCGCCAGCATATACCATCGGCACGGCCGCTTTTACTTTTAGGCGCGGACGCTTTCGCAAAGGTCCGGCCGAAACCGGACGCCTGGCTGTCGTTTCCAGGCGCGGGACCTAACCGGCACCCCGCGCTGCGGCCTGCGGGCATAGCTAGAGGCAATTTCTTCGAAATTGAGAATGTTTGGGTAATTTCTCCGAAATTGAGCAGGCGGGAGGCAATTTCTTCGAAATTGAAAATATTTGGGCAATTTCTTCGAAATTGCCAATAACGAAAACTGCCATCCGACTCGGCCGTGAACGCTGCATGAACGCATAGCCGCATTGACAGCAAGTTTGAATCTGGGATAAGGTTCAAGCCTCGCTACCACTTCAGCCCGCAAGGAAATGATCATGACGTTTTGCGCTCAGTGCGGACAGCCGACCGAGGCCAACGCGCATTTTTGCCGTTCCTGTGGATCGCCGGTGGCCGGCAGCGCGTCCGCGGCCCCGGCCGCGACGCCTGCCACGCCGAGCGCTCAGGCTCCGATGCCGCCGGCCGCCGCGCCGGGAGTTCAGCCGTCAGGGTATGCGGCGGCGGCGCCCGCGCCGGCAACCTACGCCCAACCCGCAGCCCCGCAGCAATTTTCTCAGCCGCAATATCCGCCGCAGGCAAGCGCCGCCCCGCCGGGATACGCTGCGGGAACGATGCCCGCGGCACGGCCTGCGATCAATGGCTGGGGCTTGGTCGGAAAATCTTTTCTGGTCTACCTGGCAATCTTCGTGATTGGCTATTATGGACACCAGACGGCAATCGGGTCGCTTTTGAGCGAGCTAATCGGCGGAATCGTCGCCGGCGTGTATATTTTTTGGCGGCTGAGCGCTGCGAAAAAAGCGAAGATTCCCGTGAAGTCGGCCACGGCGGCCAAGGTCTGGGCGGTCCTGTATTTGCTGGGCGCCATCAGCGTATTGTCGCGCCTGGGCGCAACCACTAAAGGCCTAGGCCACTGAAGCGGCGCGGCCGCTTTTACTTTGCTTCAAGCGGACGCCCCGCTCTTAAAGGGATGGCGCTCAGGAGGCTCGGCCGGCTTGGGGAGCAGCGCCAGGATAGGGGGGACGGCCAGGTTGAAGGCGGAGTTTCGGTGCCGGAGGTAGCTATACATGGTCTGGGCCTTGGCGCCAATCTGGGCCTTGGGACCGAGGGCGGTACGCCCCAGCGACATGTGCTCGGCCCCCATCGCAAGGGCTTGTTCGACGGCGGCATACACCAGGCCGAGATACAGAGGAATTCCCCGCATCGCCACCGCCTTGTCGAAACCAATGTAGAGGCCGTGCGCACCGCTGCCGTCGCGCATGACGTTGACGAAGCCCAACACCTTGCTGGCGTGCTTTGGCCGGGCGATGACGGTGCGGAAATCGTCGCCGAAGCATGCCGCGAGCGCAGGGATCCATTGCGGGCGGATGGTTACCAGGCGCAGCTTCTGGCGCTCATGCACCTGGAGATAGAGCTGGTAGATTTCCGGGGCCCTGGCCTTTACCGCCTCCGGGCCGAGGCGTTCCAGGACGATGCCCGCGGCAGCAAGCTCCCTGACGGTCTTCCTGATGCGCACCCGGTACTCGGATCTCATCTCGCCGAGATAGTCGTCGAAGCTCCGCCAACCACGCGCGAAACGAAGAATCATGTTTGGCTCGGTCTCGAAGCGGCGGAAGTGAAAGCGCCGCAGGGCGGCGGCGGCCTCCTTCTGGTCACCCGTGAGGTCTTTGATCATAATCAGATCGGAATCACCGAAGAGTTGGCTGGAGCGGCGGATGCGGTTTAAGGCGGCCTCCACCACGGGCCAGAGGCGGGCGGGATCTTCGCCTTCGGCGAAGGCCACGCCGTGGGGGCCGGTTGAAAGGAAGTTCCCGCACACCATCAGGCGCTGGTGAAGCCACGCCACGGGGAGTTCCGCGGCATAGCCGGCGGCCTTCAAAAGACCATGCCACCTGCGTCCCAAACTGGACGCCACGCCGGGCCAACGCCCAGGCTCGTCCGCGGCTTGCCCCGCTTGGTCGAGCCGAGCCCCCGAGTGGAGCGCTTCGAAAAGAAGGTATCGCTTATGGACGCGGGTGATCGAATGGGCGGTGGCTTTCTCCAGAGAGCGCCAAAGCCCTGGCCCGGTGCCTTGGATGCGCCGGGAAGAAAGGTCCGCCAATCGGATGTCCAGGCTCTGCGCAACGATGGCCGCCACCGGACGATCCTCCGCGTAGGCCAAGGCATAGTGAATGGCGAGATTCCCGGGCCGGTGCTGCTCGAGCAGCCCCAGAAAGCGGCGCGACAAATACAGTCCGGAACGCGCCGAGACGCCATCCCAATCGTTCGCATTCAAGAAGGCGATGGAATCCGCGAGAGCGAAACGAATCACCCCAGGGGCCATCGGGTCGGCGCGCGACATGCATCGTCCTCCTGCATAATCTGGGCTATCCTACCGCACCAGGGGAATTAGCGTTTAGCGGCTAGAAGCGGCACGGCCGCTTTTACTTTTCGGCGCTGACGCTTTCGCAAAGGTCCGGCCGAAACCGGACGCAGGGCGAATACTCAGGGATGCCGAGCATGGCCGGGCGCAATTCCTGCGGAATTGCCGGCTTGCTTGACGCAATTCCCAGGGAATTGTTTTGTTTTGACGTTCCTAGCGGCGGCGGCGAGGGGCGCTCAAGTACAATAAATCCAGCGTTTTCAAGCGCGCGCCTGTAGCTCAGAAGGATAGAGCAGCGGTTTCCTAAACCGTTGGTCGGGGGTTCGATTCCCTCCAGGCGCGCCATAAATCATTGATTCTAGCGGCACGGCGGCTTTTACTTTTAGGCGCTGACGCTTTCGCAAGGGTCCGGCCGAAACCGGACGCATGGCGAATACTCATGGCGGCCGGGCATTGCCAGACGCAATTCCCGCGGAATTGTTTTGAATTGTCGTTAATAAGCGTGCCATAAATTGCTCGTTCAGACGGCCGTTGCTTGCAATCGGCTCGCGCGGGAAACAGCTCGGCTGCGGCTCGAATGCCCCCTCCTTAAGTACAAAAAAAGGAGCCGGCATGAGGCAGGCTCCTGGATGGAGGCATTGATTAAATTGCGCGCCAAGCGTATGCGGCATTGCATGGCATAGGCGCCAGCGCCCTGGCGGGGCATGATATTGGCCTACATCCGGGTCCAGCTCGGCCTCGCCCCGGCCTTCCGGCAGCGGCCAGACCAGCCCCGCCGCCTGGAACCGGCACAGGTACTCGTGGACAGTGCTGGAACTAAAGCCGACGCTGCGCACATTCTGCCGCTGTCCCCGTCCCCGGTCGTATTGCAAACGCAACACTTCATAGACCTTATGCATGGACGCTTT
The DNA here is from genome assembly GCA_021818955.1 of Acidobacteriota bacterium. Lineage (GTDB taxonomy): Bacteria > Acidobacteriota > Terriglobia > Terriglobales > SCQP01 > JAKASR01. Next base: position 120,795 of record JAKASR010000007.1, on the reverse strand, counting down.
TTCTTCAGCCACCCTTTTCCTCCTCTGGAAAAAGGACAGTATCCGGCTTGCAGGCCGATAGCGTCCGCCTTCTTACCGATCGGTGATCGGGATCAAACAGGAATGGCATTCGGGATCAATCCCGTTCGGAATGAAATAAGAATGGCGTTCGGGATCAGCCAGGAGCGGCGTTCGGAATCAAGCAGGAACCAGCGTTCGGGATGCGCAGGAATACTCAATAATTCTTGCCGCGCGCTCTGGTAGCGAGTATGCTCAAGCCAGGTAGTTGATGTGCCATCAGGCAACCGGTCGCCTACTTCCTTCCTATTAAACGCACGATTCGCCCCGATTGAAAGTCACAGCAATGCGTCCGGCAGCACTTAGTCACCGCAAATTTTCCGCTGTAATCCGCAACGGGTTTCTGGATGGCCAGAGGGGCCGTCGCGCCTGGGAGTTGCTTGGCGTCGCCCTTGCGTATGTACTCGCTGGTGAAATCGGCCTGATCGTTCCTTTCACGAATGGTAACGTCTCTCCGCTCTGGTACCCGGCGGGGGTAGCACTCGCATCCGTGATCCTTTGCGGTTATCGGATCTGGCCGGCGATCGCATTGGGCGCGTTGACCGTCAACTTTTTTTCGCCCTTGCCGCATGGGGCTGCAGCTGGAATCGCGATCGGCAACACGCTTGGTGCGCTCTGCGGAGGCTGGCTCCTCAAGACTCTTCCCGATTTCCAACCCCGATTATTTCGCCGGTGGGATGTACTTGCCCTCTGTATTGGCGGCGCCTTCGGCGCCGCGGTGAGTGCGAGCATCGGGATCGGCGTATTGTCCATCGCCCATGTTGCCGCCTGGTCGGATCCGCACTCCGCATGGCTGGTGTGGTTTCTTGGAGACGCCCTGGGCGTGCTCATCATTACGCCGCTGATCCTGACCTTCGCCGGGCTGTGGTCGATTCCAGCCGCAGGTCGGATCGAGCTCGCCTGCCTGCTGATGGCCGCATTGGCAAGTTCCCTGGCGGTATTCAACTCTCATCTCGGGGTCATGCGCACGGATGCATTCGCCTTCGGCATTTTTCCGTTCGTATTATGGGCGGCGCTGCGCTTCGAGACCCAGGGGGTTACGCTCGTGAGCCTTCTGGTCTCGGCGATTGCGATTTGGGGCACAGCGCGGGGGCTGGGACCCTTCATTCGAGTTGATCCGCAGCAAAGCGCAACGGTGTTTCAATCCTTTCTCGGCATCACCACCTTGTCGGGCATCATCCTGGCCGCGGTCATTCGCGAGCGGACCGAGCTCATTCGGGAGCAGAGTGCAACGGCAGCGGTCCAAAACCTGGAAAGAAGTTATGGCGCGATTGTGGAGACGTCTTACGACGGCATTTGGAAATTGAATCCAGCGCTGGAGACGTCTTTCGTGAACGGCCGCATGGCGGAGTTGCTGGGCTCCAGTGTTACAGCGATGCGCGCCAGGCCGGTATTCGACTTCCTCTTTCCTTCCGAGAAGGCCGAGGAACGGTCCTGTCTTGCAAGAAGCCGGCACGGTGCGAAGGAAGTTCATAAGCAGCGATACCGAAGGGAGGACGGAACAGAACTTTGGACCGAGGTCGCCACCTCACCGATGTTTGATCGGGACGGTCAGTTCGATGGAACATTAGCAATCGTCAGGGACCTCACCGAACAGAACCGGCAGGCTGCCCGAGAGCGCGGAGCTCTTGAAACTATCAAACTCCTCTCGCAGGCCGTGGAACAGACGGGGGACAGCGTCATGATCACGAGCCCAAGTGGCATCATCGAATACGTCAACGGCGGATTCGAGGAGATTACCGGCTACACGCGAGAAGAAGCCCTTGGAAAGACCCCGCATATCTTGTATTCGGGCGTGCACGACGAGGCCTTCTACGCTGCGTTGTGGAAGAAAATCCTGTCCGGCGAAACGTATCGGGGGACGCTTGCGAACCGGAGGAAATCCGGCGAGCTGTATTGGTGTCAACAGACGATCACGCCCATACGCGACAGCACCGGCACCACCTCCCATTTCGTCTCGGTGGTGAAGGACATCACCCAGCTGCGAAAGAACCAGGAACGGGACCTGAAGATGCGCCTTGCGCGGGAGGTGCAGCAGCACTTTTATCAGGCGCTGTCCGCCAGCTTCGAAGGGTTTGAAATCGGGACCGCGGCCTGTCAGGCGGACGAAACCGGCGGAGATTATCTCGACCTCTTCCCGCTACCCGACGGCCGAATCTGCCTCGGCATCGGAGACGTAAGTGGACATGGGCTGGATTCGGCACTAGTGATGGCACTTACGAGGGCCTACGTGCGCGCCTTCAGCCACGTAGAGGCCGACCTGGCACGGCTGCTTGGTAGCGTGAATCGAATGTTGGTCGCGGATCTCTCCGGCGATCGTTACGTGAGCATGCTCCTGGTCTGTCTCGATGCAAATAGGAATTGCTTGTCGTATGCGGGCGCGGGCCATATTCCGGCGTTTCTGATTAGCGATTCCGGAGAGATCGATTGCACGCTCGAAAGCTTTGGGATTCCGCTTGGACTATTCGCGGATGCACAATTCCGTACGACTACGGTGCCGATCCAGCATCGGCAGACGCTCATCCTGCTGACCGATGGAATCACGGAAGCGACCGGGACTGGTGGAGGCGACGTACAGTTCGGCAGCGATCGCGCTTTGGACTATGTGCGAGCCCACCGCCACGAAACAGCGCGGGAACTGGCCGATGGCATCTGCGCAGCCGCGCGCTCATTCTCAACCGACGAAGCCAACCGCGACGATCTCACCAACATCATCGTCAGGATCGAGTGACCTCAACGCGGCTCGGCCGCTTGCACCGCGCAGCGACGCTTGGGGGCGGTGCAACACCTAAAGCGTTAACGGCCGAGTCGGGCAGTAGTTTCGTCATTGGCAATTTCAGAGAAATTGCCTAAAGCAATGCCCGCAGGCCGCTTTCGTGCGGGGTTCCTTTTAGGTCCCGCGCCTATTAACGACAATAAACTTTCGGTATCCATGAGTATTCGCCAAACGTCCGGCTTCGGCCGGACGTTTGCGAAAGCGTCAGCGTCTAAAAATAAAAGCGGCCGAGCCGCCAGGTTCGTAAGCAGCGACAAGACGTTGACCTATGAGCGGGAATCCCGCCCAGCTTTACCCTCTCGCTAAGTACAAAAAAAAGGAGCCGGCATGAGGCAGGCTCCTGGAGGCATGGATTGAATTGCGCGCCAAGCGTATGCGGCTTCGCATGCCTGCCGCCGCGCGCCGCATGCGCGGCGCGCGGCGGCAGATCGTCTAGCCGCTTATCGGAATAGCACCGGGAACGGGCCGTTGCTTTGTCCCGTCTTGTTGCTGGTAATAGTCAGGTTGTAACAGCCGGCGGAGACGCCGGTGGTGTTCCAGTTGAATTGCCAGGCGTTGGTCAAGCCGAAGTATTGATACCCGCTCGCGCCCTCGGCGGAAGCCGAAGCCGCGGCGCCGCCGGCGCAGGCGGCGAAGCTGACCATGGGCTCGGCGCCGCTGGAGTTCACCACGCGGCCGGAATAATCGGCATATTGCCAGATCAGCGGGATGGCCTGACCGGGCTGGTATTTCCGCAGCGTGGAATAGGGCGCGTACAGCCCCAGGAAGCGGTAGTTCACCGCTTGCGAGAGATCTCCGGCACTGGAGAGAAAGTCCGCGTCCCCGCTGTAGTCGGCGTAGATGGTATGCGAGCCCACGCTCAAATTCGAGAGCGATAGGCTAGCCTTGCCTCCGCTGACACTGACCGGAGCGCCGCTGGGCGAGCCATCCACCAGGAATTGCACCGTGCCCGAGGGCGATCCCGCGCCGGGAGCCACCACCGAAAGCATGGCGGTAAGCGTGATGGGCTGGTTCAGCAGCGCCGGGTTCGCCGAACTGGTTAACGCCAGCGAGGTCGCCGCCTGGTTCACCGCCTGGGTGAGCGTGCCGGAAGCGCTGGCGCTAAATTGAGCGTTGCCGCCGTAGCTGGCGGTGATGGCATGCGCTCCGACCGCCAGCGAAGCGGTCGTGAAGCTTGCCTGTCCCGCGGCATTCAAGCTGACGCTGCCGAGCGTGGCCGCGCCATCTTTGAAGGTAACCGAGCCGGCGGGCGTATTGCCGCCGGTGCCGCCGACGGCGGCGGTGAAAGTTACCGCCTGGCCATAGACGGAGGGATTGGCCGAAGAAGCCAGGGTGGTCGTGGTCGCGGCGATGGCTGACGGCGTGCTGTTCAGCAATACGTTGTAGGTGCGGGAGGCATAGCCCACCGTCCCGATGTCGAGTTTGCCGTCGCCGTTAAAATCCGCAATCGCAACTGAAGTCGGGTCGTATTCGTCGGTGAACAACTGTGCGGCGCCCAGCGTTCCGTTGCTGTTGACGGGAAGGACTGCGACGGATTTGCCCGGAAGTGCCTGCGTATAGTTGATGAAATTGGCGGCGACTACATCCAGGCTCCCGTCCCCGGTTAAATCGCCAACCGCCACCGAAAATACATAATTGGAAATTTGGGGATTGTTGCTGGTGGAATAAATGACCGGAGCGCTGAATGTGCCCCCGCCCTGGTTCAGGTAAACCGCCACATTGCCCGCCAGGCCTAATATGATGTCTGGTCTGCCGTCTCCATTGAGGTCGGCGACCGCCACGCTGTAGGCCTGGCCGGGTAAAACCACCGGGTTTTGAAAAGTGCCGTCCCCGTTGCCATAGAAAATATCCGTGGCGTCGGCTTGGGCGCTGACCACAATATAATCGGCTTTACCGTCGCCGTTCAAATCCGCGATCACTCCCTGGCCGACGGAAGGTCCGCCGTTATTCGGCATAATGCCGTAAGTCTGCCCCAGGGTGAACGTGCCATCGCCGTTGTTCAGTAATACGCGAAAAGTGCCGCAGCAATCGCCAACGATCAAATCCGGATGGCCGTCGCCGTTCAGGTCGCCGACCGTGACGCTGCGAATCCCGGGCAATCCCGTAGCATAGGTCGTGACGGTGAACTGGGGTACGCCATTGGCGTCATTGCCGGTGTTGAGCAAAACCGTCACCGCCTCGTTGCCGCCATTGCTGCCGAAAACGGCATCCAGTTTGCCGTCGCCATTCAGATCGGCGGCTTGGATCGCTCCCGGGTTCGGGTTTCCCGGAATATAGATTTGTTGTTCGGTGAAGGTGCCGTCGCCGTTGCCGAGCAGCAGGTGGACGTTGGGTCCGCCGTCGGTGACGAGAGCATCGACTTGCTTGTCCCCGTTGAAATCCCCAACCGCTGCCGAGAAAGGCTGGAATGTGCCGTAGTTCACCTGAATGATATGTTGGAGCTCCGGGCTAAAGGTCGGCGTCTGCGCTCGCGCCGCACGCGGGATGGCCAGCAGCGCCAAAAGCAACATCATGACCGGCACCCAGAATTTCGTTACTTGCTTGCGCGCGGGCATGGAACCAAGAATCCGATACTGCATGGTTGTCTCCTCCGTTTTTTGCCGCCCGGATAAAATGCCCCGTGAAGGCACACTTCACCCATGGCCTGCGAATTCCCGGATGGACATGAACCCCGAAGCGTCGCAGCAGGGATGCTTGCACCGCCGCCAGGCCGTGAACTTCCGGGGGGATTCCCGGCCCGACGAACGTATTTGCGCCCTGGCTCACGGCAAGTTCGTGACCTGCCGCCACAGGCGGAGAACGCTCACTTGGAATAACGGAAAAAGCGTCCGCGGGAGCTCACGCCGCCGGCGAAACCTGCCGAGAATCACTTTAAGACTCGCCCACAGCGGCTGGAACTCATTGCGCCACTTAGGCGGCACGGCCGCTTTTACTTTTCGGCGCTGACGCTTTCGCCAAGGTCCGGCCGAAACCGGACGCATTGCGAATACTCATGGCTGCCGAAAGTTTATTGTCGTTAATAGGCGCGGGATCTTATAGGAACCCCGCGCTTCGGCCTACGATTTCGGACGAAAACTGCTGTCCGACTCGGCCGTTAACGCTTTAGGATGCCGGGCGGACGGAATAGACGTACACCCGGCTGTTGTTGACGACGGTAAAAAGACGAGACCCGTTATAGAGGGCGAGGCTCTGATTGCCCAACACCGGCAACACGGAAGCCCGAAGATCGTAGGGATAGCGGAGGAGGTGGCCGTTGGGAACGTCGTTGCCGACGAGCAACACCCCGCCGCCTAACACCAGGATGGAATGGGGCTGGTTCAAGTGGCCGTCGGGGCCCATGGTCCGCACCAGTTGCGAGCTTCCCGCAGCGAGCTGGTACAGCGTATTGAAGGAATAATCGAGACAGTACAGGGTGCCATCGAGATCGGCGTCCATGCCGATGAAACGGTGGCCCTGGTTTCCGGAATAGAGGAGGACCACGCGGCGCGAGCCGGCGGCAACCATATAGATGCCGCCTTCCTCGTCACTGGCGTAAAGGTTGCCGGCGCCATCCACCGACAAGTTGTTATCGAGCAGGACGCTGGAAGGAAAGCTGGCGATCAGCCGGGGCGCGCCGTGATGCAACTCATAAACGGCGTGGGCGGCAGCGGAACTGAAATAGATATGACCGGCCCCATCCACCGCGGTGGCGCCGCTCTGAAAGACCAGCGGCATGCGCGCCCGAATGCGCTTGCTGGAACGGCCCGCCGGGATTTCATCCAGCGTGCGGCCGCGAGCCTCGATGAAATAGGCGTTACCCCAGCCATCCGTGCTCAGCCCGCGCGCGAAGTTGAGGCCGGAAATGATGCGTCTGGGGGTGGCATGGAGTGACCAGGGCTTGCTCCAGCTTCCGCCTCCGGAAATGAACCGGGTGTCAATTATGTTGCCGGTTTGGCCTCGGAATAGGACCGCGCCCAAACGCCGATCCCTGGCGGTCGGCGAAAAGCGAATGTGCATGACGCAGCTCGCGCCGGCGGGGAAGACGCCGATGCAAGCTGCCGCGTCGGGGCTGGTGAAATCAAGGTTAGGCACGCCCTGCGTCACCACCGCAACCGAGCGCACGCGCGCCCCATGCGGCCAGGTTACCTGCAAGGGCAAAGTAGCGCTCGTGTGCAGCGGTTGGCCCATAAAAGCAATCGCCGCCACCGGACGCGCCGGCGCCGCGGTAAGCGGCGGCAAAGCCTTCGAGAACCAGAAGCCGAGCCCGGCGAATGTCACGGCGGCCAGGGCCGCCACGGTCGCCGGCAGTTGATGGCGGCGGAAATAAAGCGAGGCGCGGCGAGGCCAGCCCGTGGGAATGGCGCGCGGGGGACGAAACAGGGTGTAGCGCTTGAGGTCGGCTTGAAAGAGATCCACCGAAGGGTAACGCCGCATAGCCTCGGGCTCCAAGGCATGACGCAAAATGGGGACCAGGCCGGAAGAGATGCGGGCCAAGTCGGGCGGCAACGACTGCGACAACAGTTGCCCCAGCACCACGGCCAGAGAGTACACATCACTGGCGGGAGTGGCGGGCTTGCCCGCGAGTTGCTCCGGGCTGGCATAGGCCGGAGTGAACTGATGGCCGGCCGAAACTTCAGAGCCGCCGGCCGCCGGCTGGGCAATACCGAAGTCGAGCAGCTTGACCAGCCCCTCCTGATTGACCAGGATGTTGCCGGGCTTTAGATCCCGGTGGACCACCCCGCGATGGTGGGCATAAGCCACGGCGCTTGTGACTTGAGCAAAAAGATCGAGGATCGCGCGCTCGTTTAAGCCGCGAGCGCGGCAAAAGGCATTGATCGGCTCGCCTGCGACGAATTCGGTGGCCAGCCAGGGCAAGCCCTCGGCATTGATTCCCCAATCCAGCAAAATGGCGATATTGCCGTGTTGCATGCGAGAGAGCGAACCGCGCTCAAGGGTTAGACCGGAAGGAGCGCTGGATTTCTGGCCCGGCAAGGCGAACCGCAGCAGCTTGAGCGCCACCGGGCGGTGAAACTCGTCATCGTCGCGCTCGGCGAGAAACACGATACCCGTGCCTCCGCGCCCCAACTCGCGCAAGATGCGGTAATTACCAAGGAGCGAGCCGGCGGGCAAACCTTCCGGAAACATTTCCGGGGCTGGCAGGGGGCGAACGGTGAGATCGAGAGTCGTGAGGGAATGAGCTTCGTGGGTGCTAATGAGCGATGCGAGTTCCGGCGCCAACTCCGGGAATTCCTGGCGCACCCGGGCCACGATGCGGGCGCGCTGCTCCGGGGTGGCGGCTAAAGCTTCGCCAAACCAGACTTTCAGGCGAGACCAGTCTTCGGAATTCATCGAGCGCTGAGTTCGTGTTCCAGCCAGGCGCGAGCCATGGACCAGTCACGCTTTACCGTGGCTTCGGAAATTTGCAGATTCTGCGCGGTTTCGGCCACACTGAGCCCCATGAAACAGCGCAGTTCAACGATTTGTGCCTGACGGGGGTCCCATTGCCGGAGTCGCTGCAAGGCGTCGTTGATGAGCAGCACATCCACCCCGCCGCGAGCGGCAATTTCGTTCCCGTCCAGCGTTATCCGCTCAACGTCTCCCCCGCGTTTCTGGCATTGCCGGGCGCGGGCATGGTCCACCAGGATTTGGCGCATGGCCATGGCGGCGGTGCGGATGAAATGATCCGAACCCGCAAAAGTCTTGGATTCGCCGTTCAGCTTCAGATAAGCCTCGTGGACCAGTGCGGTGGCTTGGAGGGTGGCGACATTAGGGAAACGGCGCATATAGGCATCCGCCAGCGAGCGCAGAGTGCGGTAGGTATCTGCGAAGGCGGCATCCTGGCTCGAGCTAATGCTGAAGTCGTACATGAAATTTACCGCTGGCGCCGGACAAAAAATCACGCCTTGACTGGATGAAATGAACGAGAGGAGACCCCAGGGGGGAATCTCAAGCCTCGGCCCAGTCAGTCTGCGACTCATACTGAGAGCGAAACAGGTCATATTTGATCATAATCAAGTTGAATACAAGAAAATAATTAGGCTTTTATGGGTTCTGACCGAATAATTTTCCTCCCCCCCGACTGCCGGTTCAGTTATCAAGTCATAAACACGGATACAACAAGCTGCAACTAAATACATTTATTTCAGCGATTTACATTGCAGCATCAACTCGCGGCGCGCGCGCGCCCGATTGCGGCACGGCATTTTACTTTGCGGCGCTGACGCTTTCGCAAGAGTCCGGCCGAAGCCGGACGCTTGGCGAAAACTCATGGCTGCCGGGCATTGCCGGGCGCAATTCCGGACGAAGCCATCATGCCTAAATTAAATGTCACTGCACGAAGGCCCGCATGATCGCCGGTATGGCTTTCGTCTTAGCAATACCGGCGGCTGTGACGCGTTGTTTCCAGCAAATTACGAGTGCTGGTAGTAGCAGAGAGCTATCTATATGCTAGTCCGTGCGGTTCGGCCGCTTTTACTTTTAGGCGCTGACGCTTTCACAAATGTCCGGCCAAAGCCGGGCGCTTTGCGAATATTCATGGAATGGTTCACGCTTCCCTCACGCTGCGACGACTAGTTCTGCCTTGGCTGCTGGCGGCCGTACTCGCTCCAGCCGTTTTCACACAAACTCCGGATACAGCCGCCATTCACGGGACCGTCACCGATCCGAGCGGCGCCGCGATTCCGGCCGCGCTGGTGATCGCGCGCAATAGTCTTACCGGTGAACACTATTCCGCCATAAGCGGGACGAACGGCCATTTCCAGCTTGCGGCGCTGCCCGTCGCCGGAACCTATTCGCTCAGCGCCGCGCATGCCGGTTTCGTCACCGCCCACGTCCGCCAGTTCCGGTTAAGCGGCGGCCAAACCGCCAGCTTCACTCTCACCCTGGCCCTGGCCGGAGAGGCCACCAGCATCACCGTAACCGGCACGCTAGAAACCATCAACGCGCGCGAACCGCAATTGGGCATCACCCTGGGCACGCGGGAGTTGGCCGCCACTCCCCTGCCCAATCGCCGGCTCACCAGCGTGGCGCTGTTAAATTCCGCCAACCGGCCGGCCACCAATCAGGGCGATGCCTTTCAGAACCAGACCTTGTTTACCACCAATGGCGCCGGGCGCCGGCAGACCAGCTTTGAAGTGGATGGCAGCACCGGAAACGATAGTTGGGGGCGCCAGTCGATCTTCACCAATGTGCCCATCGACGCCATCCAGCAAATGAAGGTGCTGACCAACGCCTTTTCCGCGCAATACGGCGGCACGATGGGAGCGGCCGTGAACGTGATCACCCGCAGCGGCGGCGAGCACTGGCATGGCTCGCTGCTGGAAACCTGGCGCCCCGGTTCGACCCAGGGCGTCTTGCCGGGATTGACGCAGTTGCTGCAGGGCAAGAACGCCGCCACCGACGTGCTGGGGCAGACGGCCTGGAGCCTTTCCGGCCCGCTGGCGCGGCGCACCCAATTTTTTATCGCCGGCGAAGTCAGCTTGCAAAGCCGCGGATCATTGATCACCTCGCCGGCGGCGCCCGGCATTTTCACCGGCCATTATCATGATGGATTGCTGTACGCGCGCCTCGACCATCAATTCAGCGACAATCACTCCGCCTTCCTGCGCCTGGATGAAGACCGCTTTTACGACACCAACCCCAATGACGCCGTGGGCGGGTTTTCCCTGCCCAGCGCCGACCGCATCTATGAGCGCCGGACCTATACCCTCCAGCTCGGCGATGATTTGGTTTTAGGTTCGCATGCCGTCAATGGCTTGCGGCTGCAATTCCAGCTCGGATCGCCGATTACCAGCTTTACTCCGGTTGACTACAGCACCCAATACGTCATACCCAACGTGCTGACCGAAGGCGCCTCGCAATCCGCACTCTTGCTCAATCGCCAGTACGAGGCAACCGACACCGTGGGCATGACCGCCGGCCGCCATCAGATCAACTTTGGCGCCGACGCCATCGTCTCCGCTGCCGGCGGCAACAGCCAGGAAAGCGGGGGGCCGATTACGGAGGGCCGGTTTAATTTCAAGCCCTGCCCGGCGGGCTACACCCTCGCCTATTGCGCCTCGCCCGCGTATATCACCCTGGCCAACGTGCAGAGCTATACCCAAAGCTTCGGCAGCGCTCAATATTCGGTGACCAGCACCCTGTGGGCGCTCTTCGTTCAGGATCAATACTTATTAAGCCGCAATCTCACTCTCGATTTGGGGCTGCGTTATGAGCAGCAGACCTTCAGCGACTCCCGCCATGACTTTAGCCCAAGGCTGGGATTTGCCTACAACTGGCATGGCATGGTGGTACGAGGCGGCTACGGGATATATTACGGCCAGCTCCCCGATAATCTGGCGGGCAACTATGCCATCAATGGACCGCAAGGAATCTACAACTACACCGCCTATCCCGGCGGCGCGGGCTTTCCCGCCAGCCTGACCGCAGTACCGCTGCCCGCTTTTCCCGCGGGGGCGATGCTGCCGCCGCGCACCCTCTATGTCCGGCCCGGAGACAGCGCCTATCTCAGCCGATTTTTTCCCACCTCGGTTTTACCCCTCTATCCCACTGCGCTGCAGAACCCCTATTCGGAGCAATGGACGTTTGGAGTACAGCGAGAAGTGGCGCCTGGCTGGATGCTGAACCTGGACTACATCGGCTCGCATTCCGTGCACGTCAACCGGCAACTGGATATCAATCCGCCTTCGCCTTTCATTCGAACCGCACCGGGACAGACGCGGTCGCCGGGAGCGGCAAACTGCACCCGGCCGTATTGGGTGTGGTGGTATCGGCAGCGCGGCTTGGCCTGCCAGGCCACACCGCCGGCGGGCTATCCGCAGCCGCCCTACAGCATCATCGATACCAGCATCAATGACGGCTATGGGTTTTTTAACGGGCTGGAAGCCAATCTGGAGCATCATTTTGCGCATGCATTAGCGCTGTGGGCCAGCTACAGCTGGTCCCACACGCTGAATAATGTGGATCCGGATGTGAAAGCGTCCAACCAGGCGCCCAACCTCGACAACTTCACCGGCGCGGCCGAATACGGCAATGCCATTTTCGACCAGCCGCAAAGATTTGTTCTCAACGGCATTTGGTCCGCGCCCTGGCGGCTACAAATGGGCGGGGTGGTGACGCTGGCCTCCGGATTGCCGTATAACATCGTCACCGGCGCCGATAATAGCGGCGAAGGACAAACCGCCGACCGGCCGGTGATCGGTGGCGTGGTCATCGGCCGCAACACCGCCCGGGGCACAGCCTTCTATCAAGCCGATCTATTCGTGCAACGGCCCATAACCCTCACCGATCGTTTCCATCTCAATTTACGGCTGGAGTCGTTTAACCTTTTCAATCATGCCAATGTCGTGGGCTTTAACCCGGTATGGGGAAACGGCGCCACGCCCGCGCCGGGCTTCGGCCAGCCATTGAGCGGCATCACCAACGTCTTGCCGCCGCGCGAACTGCAGATCGCCGCCCGGCTCTCGTTCTAGGCAAAAAGCCGCGCCCGCCGCGTTATTAACCCCCGCGCCTAGGACGCCGCGGAAGCGCCGGCGGCGGTATCGGCCGGCCAGGGCGGCAATAGCTTGACCAGCACCCATAAAATCGGGATCGGCAACAGCATCAGCACGATCGCGGGCAGCAAGCCTTCGCGGGTGACAAAGCCGATTTTATAAGTGGTGTAGCCGAGGAAGCTTTTCGAAAACAACTGTCCGCCGATGACCACGTTCCAGCGCATGGCGAAGATGCCGACCAGCGCCAAGCTGGCGGCCAGGGCATAGATGCGCTTGCGGTGCCGCACGCCCAATGACACGATTTGGGTCAGCGCCAGCAGCGCCAGCGGCACCAGCGTGCCGATATAGATCTGGATGACGACCTGCGAGAGATAGAGCTTGGTGTGCAGCATGAAATCCAAGCTGCGGAACGACTCATCGGCTTCATAGATACGGTGCACCAGATCGAGCATCTCCAGGCTGAAATCGATCAGGAAGGTATAGAGCAAATAACGGGCGATGGAGTCGAGACAGCGCATATCGATCGGGCAGCGGCGGCGCCAGGAGGTGAACATGTAGATCAGCAACACCGCGGCGATGCCCGACACCATGGCGGAGAAGATGAACACCACCGGCATCAGCGGCGACGACCACCAGGGGTTGGCCTTGACCGAACCGAAGATAAAGCCGACATAGCCGTGCAGCAGCAACGCCGAGGGGATGCCGACGACGGTAACGATATAGCCGGCGCGCTCGTCAATCGCCAGCGCGCGCGGGCTGATGTTGTAGGAGCCCAGGGTGAGGACGCGATAGAACCAGCGCCGCCAGCCGCGCTCGGCCAGGGCGGCGCGAACGATATCGGCGCGAAAATCCAGCCAGATTTCCAGCACCAGCACCGCCATCAGGTACCACAAATAGACGAAGCCGAACATGGCCATGGCGGAGGTGCGGTGCGGAGTCAGGTACATCTCGATCGAGCGCTCGGGATGGCCCAGGTGCAGTTGCAGCGGCAGGGGCGCGACCAGCAGGAAAGCGAGCGCGGTAAGCAGCGCCAGGCGATAAGTGGGTTTCACCGCCTCGACGTGGAAGACGCGCTCGAGCGAGGCCAGGATAAAGGCGCCCGCCACCAGGCCGGTGATATAGGGGTAGATCACGATCAGGATGCTCCAGGCGAGCTCCCGCTCGTTGGGGTACATATAGCCTTGGACCGCCGGCATGGTCATAAAGCTCTCCGCTAGCGCACCGCCCCGTCAAGATCGTAGTAGAAGTCCTTGGCCCCGGTCGCCAGATACGGCTTCAGCACCTGCACGCTATGCGTGCGCATGAAGGCATGAATCGGATCGTTGGGATTTTTCAAGTCGGCCAACTGCCGCGCTCCGGTAGGGCAGGCTTCGCAACAGGCGGTAGTCAGCCCCTTAGTGATGCGGTGGTAGCAGAGCGTGCATTTATCGGCGGTGCGGGTGCTGGGGTTGAAGAAACGGCAGCCGTAGGGGCAAGCCTGGACGCAGTAGCGGCAGCCCAGGCAGTATTCCTTATCCACCAGCACCACCCCGTCGGGGGTGATGAAGGTGGCGCCGACCGGGCAGACCTGGGTGCAGGGCGAGTCGGCGCAATGGTTGCACATCTTGGGCACGAAGAATTCCTTGACGCCGGGCTCGGCGGGAAGCGCAGGAAAGCCGTGCATGCCGCCATCGGGGGAATCCACCTGCGGGTAGGGCATGTCTTCGTCGCGCACCCGGTAGCGCTCCACCCAGGTGCGAAAGTAGCCTTCCGGGACGTTATTTTCGGCGGCGCAGGCGCGCACGCAGTTGCCGCAGCCGATGCACTTGGAAATATCCAGCAGCATGCCCCACCAGTGTTTGTACATCTGGTAGTTGGGCGCTTGCTCGGGCGCGCCCGCCTGCAACGACTCCCAAGACATCGCCGCGGCGGGAAATAACAGCAGCAGATGGCGCCGGGTAATGTTCATGTTTTTTTGCCGAAGCCCTGCAGGGGACTGTGGGGTTGATGGCAGGTATTGCAGGCCAGGCCGCCGGGATCGTGCTGCTTGACCACGATTTGCGGAAAACTATGGGGCCGGGCGGGGTTGTACGCATGGCAGCGAATGCAGAGCGTGGCGACGCGGGGCAATACCGGGCGCACCGCCGCCGGATTGGCGACATGCGCCGCCTGCGGTCCGTGACAAGCTTCACAATGCAGCCCGGCATGCACGCCGCTCCGCTTGAGCGCGACCACATCGGCATGGCAGGACCGGCAGGCCTGATGGCCGGCGAAATGCATGGGCAGGGCGGCCACTTGGGCGATGGCGCGGCCGCGGTAATACCCAAACTCGCCGAAGCTGTGCGGCACCAATATAGCCCGTACTATCAGGAAAAGCGCCACTCCCAGCGCATACACCAGCGCTACCCGCAGCAGGTGGCCGGCCTCGCCAAAAGGTTTCATCGCCGCCCTCCCCGCCGGAATCCGGCGGCGGCGGGGGCGGGGTGAGTATGATCACCCTTCCGCGCGGCTTGTGGTGACGCTGTGCGCATACTTGATGAAATACCCCGCGCTTCCAGGCGGCAGCTATGGGGAGGATCATCGTCGAGTGTGATGTCGGCGGAAAAGCAGCGTAAGAAGCGGCACGGCCGCTTTTACTTTTAGGCGCTGACGCTTTCGCAAGGGTTCGGCCGAAACCGGACGTATTGCGAATACTCAAGGAAAAATCAAAATCAATTGTCACGGTTGTCACCATCCTAATTAAGTCCTTTAAATTCAATAACTTAGATGGTGACAATTGAATGCTATTCAATTGTCACTCAATTGTCACCAACTGTCACTGGACCAAATTCGGCGGCGGCTGCAGTTATTTCCCGAGATTAAAAAAAACTGACTTCGACTCTGTTTATATTTACCGTGTAAAGGTTAAAACCGCAGCGGCATACCGTGGGCCTCAATCCACCTTGTAATGAAACGTGCGGACGCGTTGCACGCCGCCCAACTCGACCCGGGCATGGCAGTCCCAATCGCCGGACATGGAAAACTGCCCGCTGCCGGCGTAGTTACCGTCACCCTGAGGCGCAAGCTGCACCACGTTCGCGCCCATATCCATGAAGCTCATATTGAGCGCGAGCTGGGCGCGAGCGCCGTCGAGCGGCTGGCCATGAGCGCGATTGACGTGCAGCAGGAAGCGGGTGGGCTGGCCGGCAACGGGCACTTTGGGATTGGTCTTGAGGGTTAAAGTCCAACGGCCGCGGGTGGTGGCCTGATGACAAGCGGCGAGGCCGGCGGCGGACAGTATCAGGATCAGGGCGGCGGCACGCCAACGGCGGGCGCGGCAGAAGCGGGGAGAAAATGGCAGAACGAGCCGGGGCATGCGTTTAAAAAAACAGTGTACGCCTAATGGCGGCTGGCGGCAGACGCCCTTTTACCGGCGCTTACAATTCGCCCCGCCGCCGGCTTTCGAGCAGGTAATCGCACGAACGCACGGCCAGCGCCATGATGGTGAGCGTGGGGTTCTGGCAAGCGGTTGAAGGAAAACCGGCGCCGTCCATGACGAACAGGTTGGCAATGTCATGCGTCTGCTGCCAGCGGTTCAATACCGACTGCCGTGGATCGTTGCCCATGCGCGCAATGCCGACTTCATGAATCGCATCGCCGGGGGTGCCCGCCTGGATTTGCGTGGTCACGTGGCGGGCGCCGGCGGCTTCCAGCATCTCCGCCGCCGCTTCGCCCATATCGCGCAGCATGGCAAGCTCGTTTTCGCCGTAACTCATATGAATGCGCAGCACCGGCACGCCGAAGGCGTCCACCCGCTCGGGGTCCAGCTCGACATAATTGTCCCAGCGCGCCAGGCATTCGCCGAAGGCGCCGATGCCCAGGTAGGCGCCGCCGGTGCGGCGCAATCCGCGCAGATAATCGGCGCCGAAGCCGGGCGCATTGAAGTTGAAACCGCCCGCGCCGCCGCCGCCCTGGTAGCCGAAACCGCGCAGATAGGCGCGCTGTTGCGGGCCGGTGAGCAGGTTGCGGAAGCGGGGCACATAGATGCCATCGGGGCGGTGCGGCTGGTCGAAGACCGGGGGCGCGGTCAGCTCCGGCAGTTCGCCCGAAGCGCCGCCGCCGGTGATGTGGTCCATGAGGTAATGGCCGAGCACGCCGGAGGAGTTGGCCAGGCCGCGGGGATGGCGAGGCGTAGCGGAATTGAAGAGAATGCGCACCGATTCCTGGGCCTGGGCGCAGAGCACCACCACCCGACCGCGCAGTTCGCGCGCGCGCCGGGTGGTGCGATCAAGATAGAGCACGCCGCGGGCGCGCTGCCGGCGGTCGTCCAGCAACACGCGGGCCACTTGCGCGTTCGGCACCAGGGTGCAGCGGCCGCTGGCGAGCGCGTCGCGAACGGTGGTGAAAAAAGAATTGAAATAGGAATGGGTAACGCAACCGTGTTCACAGGGGCCGCAGTAGTGGCAGGGGGCGCGGCCATTTATGCCACGGGTGAGGTTGGCGGAGCGGCCGAGCGTCACCGCGCGCCCCATCCGCTTCCGCAAGCGCTCGCGCAGCAGGTGCTCCGCGCAGGTCAGGCCCATGGGCGGCTGAAATTGCCCATCGGGCAACTGCGGCAGCCGCTCGCGCATGCCGGTAATGCCGACATAGGTTTCCACCAGGTCGTAATAGGGCGCCAGTTCGCGATAGCTGAGCGGCCAATCGACGCCATAGCCATCATGGGAGGCGGCCTTGAAATCCAAATCGCTGAAGCGGTAGCTTTGCCGCCCCCAAACGTTGCTGCGGCCGCCGATCATGCGCAGACGGCCCATCCAGTTGAAGGGCATGCCGGCGGGCGTGGTGTAAGGCTCGTCGAAGTCATTGCAGAACCAGCCGGCATTGAATTCGGTGCAGGCATAAACCTTGGCCTGCACCGGACGGAGTTCCAGCAGCCGATAATTCGCCAGATTGCGATAGGGCAAGCGGGCCGCCGGCAAATGCTCCCGGAAGTTGGCGTCGCGTTGCGGCCGGCCGGCATCGAGCAAGGCAACCTCCAACCCCGCTTCCGCCAGCCGCTTGGCAGCCCAGCCGCCGGAAGCTCCGGAGCCGACCACGATGGCGTCATAGATTTTAGGTTTAGGTTGCAGCCGCGACGCGGCGGGCGGCGTGGCAAGCGAAGCAGTGAGTGGAGGCATAGCACCGAGGCGCCGCGCGCGCAGCAGCGGCATGGGCGACATTGTAGCAGCGATAGCGGTATCTCAGTCGGTGTTGCTGAAGACCCAGCCGCCCTCGGAACTGCGGCTGAGGACGATCGGGGGGGCGGCCGGCTGGGGGCGTGCCGGTGAAATCCGGGCGGCCGGGCGTGCCGCGGCCGAGGCCGGGGGCGGGCGCAGGTGTTGCAAGATGGCGCGGATGTAATGTTGCGTTTCGGCGTAAGGCGGGATGCCGCCAAAGCGGTCCACCGCCCCCGGTCCGGCGTTATAGGCCGCCAGCGCCAGCCGGCGATTGCCGTGATAGCGGGCCAGCAGATCGCGCAGGAAGCGCACCCCGCCATCAATATTTTGGGCGGCATCGAAGGGACGCGCGACGCGCAGCTCGCGCGCCGTCCGCGGCATCAGTTGCATGACGCCCAAGGCCCCCTTGGAGGAGACCGCGCGCGGATGAAAATCCGATTCCTGCCGCGCCACCGCGCGCACCAGCCGCGGGCTGATTCGATAGTGCCGCGCGGCGCGGTTGAGCAAGCGGCGAATGCGCGCCCGCGGCCCGGAAACCAGCTTGAAATTAGCCGCCGCGGCGCGCGTCCGAGTAAGCGGGGCGGCGCGGGTTTCGGAAAAGCTCCAGCCTCCCGTGGCGCCACGCGCGCGCGCCAGCGCGCTTGTCTGCGCGGCCAGCCCGCTCAGGCAGCAAAACACAACGATTCCCGGATGACCTCGGCGATACAACATCGTGAGACAGTGTAAGTGAAAACGGGAATTAAAAAAAGCTTTACGAATGCCTCATTTTTTCTGTTACTTATTGGGATTCCTCAAACTTCACCTTAGTGCCGCGCTCCGCTTATTGATTATTAATGTCTTATGGGCTCCCGACACTTCCGGCACCTACGACACTATTTATGCAAGGAATAATGAAAGCGCAACTAATTTGGGGATGAATAAAAACAGCAATTGCGATGAGTCGCTGAAAAGATGAGTCGCTGAAAAGATGAGCCGCTGAAAACCGGGATTCTATTAAGCCGCCCGCAGCCAGCGCAGCAGTTCGGCAAGGTTGGGCCGCTTGCCGGTCATGAGCATGCCGGTGCGATAGATTTTGGCCGCCAGGCGGATAAACAGCCAGCAGAAAGCGAGCATCAACGCCCAGCTCAAGCCGATCTGCCACAGCGGCGGCGGCGCGGCGGTCAGCCGCAAGGTCATCAGGATGGGGGCGAAGAAGGGCACTTCCGAGAGCAGCAGGGCGCGCATGCCGGAGGGGTGCGACAGCACCATGGGAATCAGGAAGATCGCGGCCACCAGCAGCAGCGTAATCGGCAATTGCATCTGCTGCGCGTCTTCGGTAGTGGAAACCGAGGCGCCAATGGCGCCATACAGGGCGGCGTAGAGCAGGAACCCGAGCACAAAATAGATCACCAGCGCCAGGTAGGTCAGCGGCGGCAATTTGGGGATTTGGCCGAAAACGCCGGGCATGCCGGCCAGATGGGCGCTGATCAAGCCGTAGCCGGTCACCAGCGCCAGGCAGAACAGCCAAACTGTGAACTGGGTCAGGCCGGCGGCGCCCAGGCCGATCAGCTTACCCAGCATGAGGGTATTAGTATCCAGCGAGGAAAGCACCACCTCGGCCGTGCGGTTGGTTTTTTCCGCAATCACCCCGCGCATCATGTACATACCATACATCACCAGCATCATGTAGAGCAGGATGCCGAGCACATATGCGAGCGCGAAGGTTTGTCCCTGGTCGGCGTGTTCGCCCGCCGGGGTAATTTCCATCTGGCGGAGCTTGAGGGGCCGCAGCACCAACTGCGCCACCCGGGAGGAAATGCCGGCGGCGGCCAGGCGCTGGCGGCTGGCCGCGGTCCGCAGCGCGCTTTGCAGCCGCTGCAGCAGAAAAAAGTCGGTGACGGTGCGGGCGTGATAGCTGGCTTGGCCGCTCTGGAAAACATCGGCGGGAATGAGCAGATAGCCATCATATTTCCGGGCCAGCACCTCCGAATCCAAGGCTTGTTGCTGCTCCTTCAGGTAGGCGGCATCGGCGCGCACGGGCGTCAACTGAAATTGCGGCTTGCCTTGCACCCGCGCGCGTGCCAACGCGCGAGCGAGGGGCGCATAGAGCTTGCCGCTTAGATCGAGGACGGCCAGCCGGTAGCGTGCCTTGCCGGTATTGTGGCTGATCGCCATGATCACCGTGATGTAGCCGGCGAGCAGGGCGGGAAACAGCAGCGTAAAGACAATAAAGCCGCGGCTGCGTACGCGCTGCAGATATTCGCGCTGAATCACGATGCCGAGTTTGGCGAACCGGCGCCGGTCAAGCATGCGACGCCTCCAAGCCCGCCGCCGCCACGGCCTCGGGGGCGGGCTGGGCGACGGTATCGAGAAAGATCTGGTTCAGGGTGGGCTGCAGCAATTCGAAATGGGTGATTTCCAGGCGCGGCGCCAGCCAGCGCAAAAGTTCCGGCGCCCGGCCGGGGTCTTGCAGGCGCAGCTCGGCATAATTACCGTAAAGGTCGGCCTGGGAGACGCCCGGCGCCTGAGAAAGCAGGCCGGCATCGCCGCGAAATTCTACGCGCGCGGTTTTGCGGCCGGCGCCGGCGCGCACCTGGTTGATATCGCCATCCAGCAGCTTGCGCCCGGTGGCGATCAGGCAAATCGCGTCGCAGATCCGTTCGGCATCTTCCATACGATGGGTGGAAAACA
This sequence comes from Acidobacteriota bacterium, assembly GCA_021818955.1. Lineage (GTDB taxonomy): Bacteria > Acidobacteriota > Terriglobia > Terriglobales > SCQP01 > JAKASR01. The sequence goes on along the minus strand of JAKASR010000007.1, from coordinate 100,651 downwards.
GGATGGTTTTACCCGCGGCGCGCTGTTCCAGCAGGATCTCGCGCACCAGTTCGGCATTGACCGGATCGAGCCCCGAGGTGACCTCGTCGAGAATTAATATTTTGGGATCGCCCAACAGCGCCACCGCGAATTGCGCCTTTTGCTGCATACCTTTCGATAACTCATTCACTCGCCTGGCCGCCCATGCGGCCAACTCCAGCCGTTCCAGCCAAAAGCGCGTTCGGCGCTCGGCCTCGGCGCGGGGCACGGACTTGAGCCGGGCAAAAAACACCAATTGCTCGGCTAATTTCATTTTGGGATACAGGCCGCGCTCTTCCGGCAAATAGCTGAGCAAGTCGCGCGAATTGCCGCCGGCGGGATGGCCGAAAATACTGATCTCGCCGCTATCCGGCAGGAGAATGGCGGTAATCATGCGCAGCGTGGTGGTTTTGCCCGAGCCGTTAGGACCGAGCAAGCCATAAACGCTGCCGGCGGGAATGTCCAGGTCGAGGGCTTGAAGAGCGCGTACGCTGCCGTAGGTTTTACTCACACCCCGCAAGCTGATAGCGGAAGGCATAATTTATTGAAACCCCTGCCGGGCGGCACCCGTCTCTACTGCAACGAGCCTTATAGACCTGTTGCTTCAGAGAAGACCGAAGTAAACTACCCCTCCACTTCGGTCTTCTTTTTTTTACGCGTGCAACCCCACCTATATTACGCCGCCAGAAGTTTATTTTTGGGGGGCCGCGGGCATCGGCGTATGGCCGCGGGCGGCATGCCACAGGATGGCGTTCAGCACCGCGCTATTGTCGCGGTCGGGCTGGCTAAAATTCATCAGGGCGGAGCGCCGCGCGCCATACCCATGCGGCGGGTTGACTTGGTAAATCAGCCCATTGCGGCGGTTGCGGTCAAGCGGGCGAAAAGCCGGCTGGCGGCCGTTGCCGCTGAACAGGGGCGCCATCACCGCGGCGCGCGCGTCGTTATTGTTCATGGGCGGCAGGCCCAACAGCGCCTCGATGGTGCGAATCATGTTGACCGTGGTGTAGAAGTGATGCTCGATAAAGGGATGCTGCGCCGAGTTGGGCGACCAGGCGCTGATCACCAGCGCGGTGGAACGGTGCGCATTCACATGATCGGGCCCATCCTGGGCATCGTCTTCGAGCACGAAGATGGCGGTCGAGCGCCAGTAACGGCTGTGCGAAATGGCGGAGACGATGCGTCCCAAAGCCAAATCGTTATCGGCGACCGAAGCCGCCGGCCGCGGAAACCCCGGATCGGCGCCGGCGGTATGGTCGTCGGGCAGCCATAAAATCATCAATTGCGGCAAATGGCCGTGGCGCAGGAAGCCGCGGTACTCGCGCAAAAACTCATCCGCCCGCAACTGGTCCGGGTAGTTGAGCTGGAAATCGGGATAGTGCGGGTCAAAATGCCCGCGTTGCCCGGCAAAGGTGGGTTGCATGCTGGCCAGCAGGGGGATACGCCAGGAGTAAGGGCTGGGCCTGCCGGAGTCGGCGCCAAGCCCGGAAGGCAGGGGCTGGCCGGGATGAATCCAGCGGCGCGGGCAAGCCTGAGAACTGCCGCTGGGAGTGCCGGCTCGGCCGCTGACCTGGCGCGGGGCGCGATTGCAGAAATGGCCCACTAAATCTTCGCCATAAATGCGATAGCTGATGCCGGCGCGCTCGGCGTCGGTCCAGAGAAAGCGCGTCCAGGGTTCGTCCAGGTTGGAGATGCCTTCGGCCAGCGGCACGGCGTCCGCGACCGAGCCCTGAAAATCGTAAGGCCGCTGGCCGTTGCGGTAATTGATTTCCCAGGTGCGCTCGTTGAAGTCGTCGGCGGTGGCGGCCATGGACCACTCGTGACCGTCGGCGGAGACTTCGGCGGAAACCTGGAAATTATCGAGGATGCCGAACTGCCGCGCCAGGGCGTGTTCGTTTGGCGTGATCGCCTCGCAATACATGCAATATGCGGGGTCGCCATTGCCCGGCAAATCGCCAAAAACCTGATCGTAGGTACGGTTTTCCTTGACGATATAGAGCACGTGGCGGATGGGATTGGCGCCAGCGAAAACACGCTCGAGCGGCACGCGATCCATGCGGTTGGCGCGCAGCGCCAGCCGCGTCCATTGCGGCAGATGGTCCAGCAGCGACCCGCGGCCGAGCATCGAGACCGAGCCATGAATCAGCTTGGCGATGTAGGTGTAGCGGATCGGGTGGGCGTGGCGGGCGTTGGCCCCAGTGCCTTGGCCCTTGCCGGTGACGATCACCAGCTTGCCTGCTACCGCCGCCAGGGCGGAAGGATACCATTCGGTGGGGATGAAGCCGGCGGCCTCAATATGGATCGGGCCCGCCGTGGATGACGACGCCAGCAAGCGGGAAAGACCGAAGACCGCAATCGCATTCTGCATGGCATCGGCGACATATAAATGGCGGCGGCCGAGCGCCAGCGCAATCGGCTGGCTGCCGCCATAGCGCTCGTCCGGCAGCCGGGTGGAAAACCACGCCCGCACGCGTCCGCTACGGGCGTCGAGCGCGGCCACGCGGTCACGGTTGCTTAAAGCCACAAACAGCCATTGACCGCGCTGCAGCATGGCGGTAGGATGCGACCCCGGCCAGGTCGCGACCCGTGGACGCAGCAATGCCTGGTAGCGCACCGCGCCGGTGCGCAGATTGAGGCGCGCCACCGCGGAGCCATTCCATAAACTGCACCAGGCATAGCGGGCGCGGCGCCGCCTGGCAGTCAGGTCAAGGGGAAAACTGGCGGGCACAACCGGCGCGCGGCTCAGATTAAAGCGGCGCAGCAGGCGCCCGCTGCGGGCGTCCAGCAGCAGCACATTGTCGGCATAATTATCCGCCACCAGCAGGCGTTCGCCTTGCGGCGACGCTAAAACGGCCAGCCCTGCCGGGTAGGGGTTGGCATAGCCGCGCGGCAAATGGCGCAACGTTTGGCGCTTGCCCGCCGGCAGCGGTTGTAAGGGCAGAGGGAGAAAGCGCCGCGGTTGCGGCCGCCCCGCATGAAACCGATACACCGCGATACCGTTGCCGGTATCGCCTTTTTTCCTGCCCAGTGGATCGCTCAATGAGGCCATCGAGGCATATAAATGCCGCCCGCTCATGCCAAATGCCAAGCCGAAAAAGTACGTCTGCTGTTGCTTTGGGCCCAGACGCGCATCCGGGAAGTCATGTACTTTTCCGGTTTGCAAATCCAAAATGGCAATGGATTGCCGGTAGCCGGATTGGCGCGTGCCATAGCCGTTATTCAAAATGGCCAAATACCGCCGATTGGGACTGAGCGCCACGGTCAGGGGCAAACTGTTCAAGCGCAAAGCCGCCGCCGGATAGGGAGAGGGCAATAATTTCCCGGTCGAAATATGCCGCCAGCCGCTGACCTGAGGCGCAGGTTGCTGGCCGGCCAAGCCGCCGCCCAGCATGACGAAAAGCAAAATCAAAAAGGAGACATGCAAGCAGAAGACAGTTCGCGGGTTCACAAGTATTTCCTGTTCGGCAACAGGCAAAGTATAGAGGAAGTCTTCAATTACCGTATTCATTCCAGTCGAAGCCAACGCTACTGAAACCTGCCGTTGCGGCATCCCGCGCCGCGGCCTGCGGGCATGGCTGGAGACAATTTCTTCGAAATTGAAAATGCTGCAGGCAATTTCCGTGAAATTGCCAATGACGAAAACTACTGCCCGACGCGGCCATTAACGCTTGACGCGGGATAATGAGATCAATGGCAAACTCCATGAGCCGGCTACCTTTGATTCTTGGCATTGAGACTTCCTGCGATGAGACCTCGGCGGCAGTGCTGGAGGGGGACGAGCGAATCCTGTCGAACCTGGTACTCTCGCAAGCGCCGGTGCACCGCATCTATGGCGGGGTGGTACCAGAATTGGCCAGCCGCGAGCACCTGCGGGCGATTGTGCCCATCGTCCGCGAGGCCCTGGCGACCGCCGGCAAATCGCTGGCGGAACTTGATCTGATCGCGGTTACCCAGGGGCCGGGACTGGCCGGAGCTTTGCTGGTGGGCCTGACCTATGCCAAATCGCTAAGTTGGGCAGCGGGCAAGCCGCTGATTGGGGTCAATCACCTGGAAGGCCATATTCAAGCGGTGCTGCTGGAGCAACGCCGCCATGGCCGTCCGGAGCCGGAATGGCCGGCGGTGGCGCTGGTGGTTTCGGGCGGACACACGATGTTGTATTTGGTTGAGCCGCGGGGGGCCGGCTACCACTACCTTCCGCTCGGCCGCACGCGCGATGACGCCGCCGGCGAAGCTTACGATAAGGTGGCGAAACTGCTGGCCCTCAGTTATCCCGGCGGACCGATTATCGATCGCCTAGCCTGCTTCGGCCGCGAAGACGCCATCCCGTTTCCCCGAGTGCGGCTGAAGACGCGCGCCGGCGGCGAAAGCGAGCTGGATTTTTCCTTCAGCGGATTGAAAACCGCGGTGCTGCGCTATGTCCAAACTCACGCCGACTTGCAGGAGCAAATTACCATCCGCCGGCAAAAGATGAGCGGGCACGATCATCCCGGGTGGGAAGCCTGGCGCGACGCCTGCAGCCAGCATACGCTCGATCTGTTGGCCAGCTTTCAAGCCAGCGTGGTACACGAGTTGGCAAGCAAGGCGCTGCGCGCCTGCGAACTGAGAGGCGCGCGCAGCCTGCTGGTGAGCGGAGGCGTAGCCGCCAATTGCCGTCTGCGGCGCAGCCTTGAGGAAGCCGTCGGCCCCGCCTGTTATGCGCCCGCATTGGAGCTATGCACAGATAACGCCGCCATGATTGCCGCCGCCGCCTACCCGCACTTCCTGGCCGGCGAGCGGCTTCCGCTGGACGCTCGCGCCTTTGCCGTCTGGCCACTATAAATGCGGCACGGCCGCTTTTACTTTTAGGCGCTGACGCTTTCGCAAACGTCCGGCCGAAACCGGACGCAGGGCGAATACTCCCGGCCATTAACGCTTCATGCTTGAAGATTTAATTCTTATCGCCGCCACGCAGCCCTTGCAAACAGAGCGAAAGCAGAAAACAGGCAATGCCCGCCGCCAGCCACTCCAAGCGCCAGGCTTGGACGGCCTGCCAATCGTGAACATTCCGCTGACTGAAAAGCGCGCCCGTGGCCACCGCCGCAAACAGGCAAGCCAGCCCCAGCACTAAAGCAATCAGGCTGCCGGAGGTCCAATCGGTTTCATGCAAGCCTTCCCGGCCGGTTTCGTGTCTTTCGCGCACTGCAGATTCCTGTTGGCTGGCGCCGCAATACAAACAATAAGCGGCCTGGGCGGGCAAACTTCGCCGACACTGTATACAGCGCGAGATTTCCACACTCGAAGGCAAGGTGGAAAGTTTACTGCTCATAGCATGATCCCAGTTCACCGAGGTAAACAGCACGAATCATGCCAATTCATCAGGCCCAAAATCCGGGTTGAAGCCCTGGAAAACGCCATCCATGCGCCGGAAAAAACCGGATGGCAATAAACCCGGCAGAAAAATTTGCCGTAACCGGCGTTTTAAACCTCGCCTGCGAGTGGAAACACTGCCCTCGCGAGTGGAATAAGGCGGCTCGGCCGCTTTTACATTTAGGGGCTGACGCTTTCGCAGCGGCACGGCCGCTTTTACTTTTAGGCGCCGACGCCTTGGCAAAGGTCCAGCCGAAGCCGGACGCATGGCGAAAACTCATGCAGCCGGCGGCACGGCCGCTTTTACTTTTAGGCGCTGACGCCTTGGCAAAGGTCCGGCCGAAACCGGACGTATTGCGAATACTCATGGATGCCGGGCATTTGCCGGCTTGCTTGATGCAATTCCTGCGGAATTGCTTGGTATCGTCATTAATAGGCGCGGGACCTAACCGGAACCCCGCGCGAACCCGGCCTGCGGGCATGGCTTGAGGCAATTTCTCCGAAATTGATAATGCTAGAGGCAATTTCTCCGAAATTGATAATGCTAGAGGCAATTTCTCCGAAATTGATAATGCTAGAGGCAATTTCTCCGAAATTGATAATGCTAGAGGCAA
>JAKASR010000007.1:0-94666 GCA_021818955.1 Acidobacteriota bacterium | reverse complement strand
GAGGCAATTTCTCCGAAATTGATAATGCTAGAGGCAATTTCTCCGAAATTGATAATGCTAGAGGCAATTTCTCCGAAATTGATAATGCTAGAGGCAATTTCTCCGAAATTGATAATGCTAGAGGCAATTTCTCCGAAATTGATAATGCTAGAGGCAATTTCTCCGAAATTGCCAATGACGAAAACTGCTATCCGACTCGAGCGTTAACGCTTTCAACGCAGGGCTTGCGCCAAAAGCATGGCTTTGTAGGCCAGACTGCGCGCGCGTTCCACATCGCCGCGTTTGAGCGCGGCCTGGGCCTGCTGAATGTATTCCTGAGCCTGAAGGCGGTTGGCGCGCTGGCTGGCATTTAAATGGCGTGGCGGCAAGCTGGCGAGATAGTTACGGCTGCTCGCAATCCATGCCAGCGCATCGCGCCGATAGGCCACCTGCTGCTGCGGGCTCAAACCCGCACTCAACTGGAGCGGGGCGGGCTGGGGCGAGGGTTTGGGTGGCGGCGGCGGCGGGGTAAGCGGCCTGGCCGAACGGGGCGATACATGAGAAGGCCGATGCGGGGTTGAATGGCGCCGGCGCGCCGGTTGGACAGCCGGCGGCGCCGGCGCAGGGATAGTGCTGATGGCCGGCGTTGGCGGCGGCGTAAAGGGCGGGGGCGGGGTCAGGACCAGCACCGGCTGGCTGACCACTGGCGGGAGCGAAGGCATCGCCGGCTGCGGTTTGGGACAGCCGGCCAGCAGCAGAGCCGAGGCCGCGATTCCACTGACGAGCCAAGCGGCGAGCCGGCGATGGATGGGCTGCACGCCCGACGACGGCGCACCAGCCCGGATGCCGGCCGGTTCCAGTGCGGCAGGACGGGAAAAGAAGCCGGGATTCGGCGAAGCTGGGCGCATGGTCATGAGAGGGGCGGTTCCGCCGCAGCGGCGGCATTGCCGCTGCGCAGTGGAAATCGCAAGCCAAAGCAAGCGCCGCTTTCTCCCGGAATCGTCAACAACTCGGCGGCGCCCTGGTGCAATTCCATAATACGGGCAGTCAGCGCCAGGCCAATGCCATTGCCGCTTTCACGGGTAGAAAAATATAAATCGAAGATCTTGTCGTGAATGTCTTCCGGTATTCCAGGACCGCTGTCGCGCACTAGGATGACCGCTTCCTCGCCCTGCCGGGCCACTTGCAACGCCAGCCGTTTGACCGGGCTGGAAGCCATGGCTTCCAGCGCATTGGTCAGCAGATTAAGCAGCGCCTGCTCGACCAGATCGCGATCCACGTTCACCACTGGCGGCGGCAGCGCCGGCTGCAGTTCCCAGGCCACCCCGGCGGCCTCGGCGCGGGCGGAAATCAGGTCATGCACCGCTTGCACCAACTCATTCAGATCGGTGGGCCGGCGCACGAGCTCGACCGGGCGGGTGAAATCGAGAAGGGCATTGACCACGCGGTCCAAGCGTTCAATTTCGTGGCGCATGACGCCTAAATGGGTCTTCACCCCGGCTTGCGCTTCGGGGGCCAGCTTGGTGTCGATGAGATTTAGCTGAATGGCCAGCGAATTCAGGGGGTTTTTCACTTCATGCGCTACGCCGCGAGTTAAGCGTCCAATGGATGCGAGGCGGCGCGCCACTTCCAATTCATTTTCCAACTGCTGCCGTCCCGCCCGATCTTGAAGCAGCAACAGGCGCTCGCCCGACTCGGGTTCACCGGCCGATTCCAGGCGGGCAATGACGGGAGCTTGCCCGGGAGCGCGCGCGAGGCCATGGGCCGGCAAGGGGGCGCCCTGGCGCACGGCACGGCATACCGCCAAATCCAATTCGGAATTGTCGCAGAAAACCTTTTCCACCGGTTGCGCCATCAACTCCGCCGCCGGCCGGCCCAGCACGCGTTCGGCGGCGGCGCTGGCCAGGCGCACCGAACCCTGGGCGTCGAGCAAGAGCACGCCTTCCTCGATGTTTTCCAGCATGCGGCTGACGTCTTCCTGCAGAGCCGAATAGATCTGCCGCACATCCTGCATTTGCCGTCCCAGGTGCTCGATTTTGGACGACACCATGCCAAACTCATCGCGCCGCACCCAGGCTTGCGCCGGCTCGCCGCGCGCCACCCGATCGAGCTGGCGGCTGAGCGCGCCCAGGGGCGCCAGGAGAAAATCGGAAAACACCACCGCCAGCAAGGTGCTCAGCACGATGATGAGCGCGGCGGAAAACAGGATGGCGTGCAAGCGGGGGGCCAGCGCGCTATGGATAAAAACCGTGTCCACGCCGACTCGGACCGCGCCGAGCGGGGTTGCGCCCAGCCGCATCGGCAGCCGCACTTCATACACCTGTTCCGGCCCGAAAATGGTTTTCAACTGGGCCCAGGAGCTGGCGTGCAGAATTTCGTTCAACTGCGGGCGGGGGGGCAGGATCTGCCCGATGAGCGCGGTATTGGAATCGGCCATGACCTGCTGGCTGGCGCTCACCACCGCCACATCGCGGATCGGACTATCCACCGGATAACTGATATCAAAATTGAACAACGTCTGTAATGCCGATTGTTGCGGCAGCAGGTGCAAAAAAGCCTGCACCTGCAAGGGCTGGCGCGAATCGAGCAAGCCCGCCGCCGTCTGCTGGTTCATTTCCCGCCGGATTTCGTTAAAAATCAGCTGGGCGGCGGAGCGGGCTTGATGCTGAATATCACGCAACTGCTCATGCACCAGGCTGAGCAGATAGAGGCCACTGACGGTAGCCACCACCACCAGCACCAGCAGCGAAATGCTCAGGCTGAGTTTGGTCTTCAGCTTCACGGCGCGGGCGCGGCGGTGCTACTCGGGGCGGAAAGGGACGGAACGCCGCGGGCCTGGTACTCCTTTAATTTATTTTGCAGCGTTTTCAAGCTGATGCCCAGCTTCTCAGCGGCGCGGGTTTTATTGTTATTCTCGCGCGCCAGCGTCTTCAATATCAGCAGCCGTTCGGCTTCCGCCACGGTGGTGCCGACGGGCACACGCACGCTTCCCGGCTCGTCTTCCGGCATGGGCGCCGCCGCATGGTCGAAATCGGACGGCAGATGGCGCAATTGCACCAGCGGGCTGTCGGCGACAATCACCGCCCGCTCCAGCACATTGCGCAACTCGCGCACGTTTCCCGGCCAGCTATGCCGGCTGAAGCGCGCCAATACGTCCGGCGACAAGCCTTCCACCTGGCGCTGATGGCGCTGGTTGAGGCGCTGCAGCAGTCCCGCCGCCAGGGTCGGCAAATCTTCCAGATGCACGCGCAAGGGCGGCAAGTGCAGGTGAAACACATTCAGGCGGTAATACAAATCCTGGCGCAACTGTCCCGCCGCCACCGCCTGCGCCGGATCTTTGTTGGTGGCCGCCAGCACCCGTACGTTAACCGGAATTTCGTTCTTGCTTCCCAGCCGCCGCACCCGCCGGTCTTCCAGCACGCGTAACAGCTTGGCCTGCGTCTGCAACGGCATTTCGCCAATCTCATCCAGCAGCAGCGTGCCATTTTCGGCCAGCTCGAAGCAGCCGGCGCGCCGGTCCTGAGCGCCGGTGAAAGCGCCTTTTTCATGCCCGAAGATTTCGCTTTCCATCAGGCTTTCAGGAATCGCGGCGCAGTTAATCGCCACAAACGTGCGCTCCCGCCGCGGGCTGAGGCGATGGATGAGCCGGGCAATGACTTCCTTGCCGGTACCGCTCTCGCCGGTAATCAGAACGCTGGCCGAAGTGGGCGCGACCTGCTGCAGCTCGCGGCGAATGATTTCCATGACAGCGGAATTGCCCAGGAACTCCAATTCCTCGCCCGAGGCCAACGGGCGCGGCTCCCCGGATGGCTGGGCGCTGACCACATCCGCCAGCCGCTGCCGCAACTCGTCGCCCCGTATCGGCTTCTCGATAAAGTCGTTAGCGCGCAGGCGCAAGCATTCGATGGCCGCCTCTTTCGAGCCCTGGCCCGTGATCACCAGCACCGGCAGCGCGCCCAGGCGCTGGCGGATCTCGGCCAACAATTCCAGCCCGTCCATCCGCGGCATGCGAATATCAGTTAAAACCGCCTGCGGCGGCTCCTGGTTCAGCTTTTGCAAGGCCTGCAGGCCATCATTCGCCGTATCCACCTGGTATCCCCAGGCGCTCAACAACTCGGCCAGGCCCTGGCGTTCGTGCAACTCGTCATCGACCACCAAAATGCGTGCAGCGCTCATATTGCCACTCTACCTGAATTTCATCCGCCTTTGCCGCCCTGCGCCGCCACCCATCGCCGCCGATTGCGGCTGTGCGGCTCGGCCGCTTTTACTTTTTAGGCGCTGACGCTTTCGCCAAGGTCCGGCCGAAACCGGACGCAGGGCGAATACTCAAAGTTTTTTTGCATCCTAGTCTTTGAAGCAGCCCATCTAAGCCAATTTGAATCTAATTCAAAGTCAATTTGTGGGTTAACCACTTAAGCAACTCAATCACTTAAGGCCCACAAAAATTCAACCGAACGGGTATAATTGACTGTTGCCGAGAGTGACTATTAACCCTCGGAGGAGTCAGCGGGACAGGAGCCGAAGGAGGTTCGTATGATCAAGTGGATGTGGAAGTTACAAACAGGAACTGCCGTGTTGGTTCTGCTGGCCGTACCGGCGCTGGGTTTGAGCCGGGGAAAAGCGCCCCGAAAGAAGGCCACTCATAAAGTGGCACGCAAGCTGCGCGCCCGCCAGACGGCACCTGAAACTTCGGCGCAGAGTGTGATGAATGGTTCAACCCCGCAGTCCTATCCTCAAGGCGACTTCTTTGGCACGCCGGGCCTGTGGAACACGCAATTAGGCGAAACCTTACCCGCGGGTGGCGTATCCGCCGGAATTTATCTGCAACGCTACACGCGGGAGCCGGGGGCGCAAGTCTTCACCGATTTTTCCAGCGCCTGGAGCGTTGGCATTACCAAGTGGTTGGAATTGAATTTTGGGATGACGCCGTACCGGCGCGACCGGGTCGGCTCACCGGAGCAACTTTCGTTCCGCAATAACGGCACTTTCACCTCGTTCAATAACGACAATCCGTTTGCCCGCAACTCGCTGCTGCATGGTCCGGCGTACTCCTGGGTGGGATTGACTTTCGGCTTGCTTTCGCAAGATCGCGGCGACCCGATCGGTTTTGCGCTGCAGCCTTATGTGCGGATTCCCTTTCGCCAGGATTACAACAGCCTGATTAACAGTTACGGGGTCGGCACCGGTGAATTTGAAGAAGGCATGAACCTGCTGGCGGATAAGTGGCTGGGCAACGCCGGCACGATAGCCGTCAATCTCGGCTTTCGCCATATCAACGAAGCCGACGCCGGCCACAAAATTGCGCTGCCGTTGCGGAACGAAGCGCTGTGGTCTTTCGGCGTAATTTTCCCACGCAAGACGCGCCTGCAGGGCATTGTCGAAGACGATGGCAGCATTCCCTATGGGGCCGGCGTGCACTCCAATTACTTCGGTCCCACCTCGCCGGTGGACACCACCATGGGCATTCGCTTCAGCCCCGCGCCATGGATCGGCATCAATGCCGGCTACCGCCTAGCCGATAATGCCAAGTACGGCAACGATGATGGCTGGGTTTTCGGCGTCAGCTTTGGCTCGCGCATGGCGCGCCCGGTGCCGCCGCCGCCACCGAGTGTGACCTGCAGCGCGGATGCCACGGTGGTGCAGCCGGGTACGGTGGTTCACATCACCTCGACGGTGACGCCGCAGGGCCTGCCCTACACCTATACCTGGAACACCTCGGGAGGGACTCTGACGCCGGCCAGCAGCCAGGCCCAACTGGATACGACAGGGCTCGCGCCCGGGCTCTACACCGTGACGGAAACGGTGGATAACGGCCAGGGCGGCACCGGCTCCTGCTCGACCAATGTTGAAGTCCGCGAAAAGCCGAAGCACCCGCCGGTGGTTAGCGCCAGCGCGTATCCGTCGAGCGTCCTGCCCGGCGCCAGCGTCACGCTGACCGCGCAAGCTTCCAGCCCCGATAACCGTCCGCTGACCTATAGCTGGACCGTTACCGGCGGCAAACTCGACAGCACCAATCAAGCGGTGGTTCACCTGGACACCACGGGGGTCGCGCCCGGGACAGATACCGCGACGGTCACCGTGACCGACGATCGCGGATTGAGCGCCCAAGCCAGCGCCAATGTCACCATCCAGACGCCGCCGCCGCCGCCGCAGGCCAGCCTGGCGACCACTTGCAAATTCCGCCGCAACAGCGCCCGCGTGGACAATGTCTGCAAGGCGCAGTTGGACGACGTGGCCTTGCGGCTGCAGCAAGACACCACCGCCAGTGGCGTCATCGTGGGCTTTGCCCAGAGCGATGAGCATGCCTACGTGCCCGGCCGCTCTTCCCGCTCGGCGCGCTCGTTGCGTCTGGCACAGGAACGGGCCGCCAACACTGAAACCTACCTGGTTAAGACCAAGGGGATTGACGCCAGCCGCCTGGAGTTGCGCGCCGATAATACCAGCGGCGGCCAAAATGCCGAAGTTTGGATCGTTCCCCAAGGCGCCAATTACACCGGTCCCGGCCAAACCTTTGACGCTTCGATACTGCATGCGCGCCGGCACCGGTAAGGCCATATCGAAGATAATTCCATACTCAATTCCATACGGGGAATGCGCCGACTGAGGCATTCCCCGTATGGAAAGGGTTTGGCTTTCGGTTAAAATCAAACAGAGACTGTTGCTTTCATGTTTTTGTCTCTGAGGTCATGAGAAACTGCCGCAGTATTTATAACTTTCCACCACCTCGAACCGCCGGGAGAAGAAAACGCATCGCGCGCTGGCGCTGGACCGGGCTGCTGGCGATAGTAGCCAGCCTGCGGCTGGCGGCATTGCCGGCCTTCCCCCCCGCCGCCGGTCCGCCGGGCGGCAGCGTGCGTTCCGTAATTGCCGACCCGCTGCATGCCGGCCGTTTTTATCTCGGCACTGTCACTGGCTTGATTTATCGCTCCGACGACCACGGCTCGCATTGGCGGTTCCTCAGCCGGGTGGCAGCTTACCGTCATGGAGTCGTCGCCCGCCTCGCCGCCGACCCGCGCCACGCCGGCCGGTTATGGGCGGCGGTTTGGAACCTCAACGGGCCCGGCGGCGGCATTTATCGCTCGCTCGATGACGGCCGCAGTTGGCAACTGATGTTGGACCACCATGCCTTTCATGCCCTGGCTGTGGCTCCTTCCAATTCACACCTGATTGTGGCGGGCGCGCTCGACGGGGTGTTTGCCAGCCAGGATGACGGCCTGCACTGGCGCCGCATTTCTCCAAAATTCAACCGCGCCCTGATCAACATCGAATCCCTGGCGATCGCGCCCAACGATCCGCGAGTCATCTATGCCGGCACCTATCACCTGTTGTGGGAAACATTCAACGGCGGGCATGACTGGTGGCAATTGCGCCGCGGCATCATTACCGATTCCGATATTTTTGCCATCGCCATCAATCCGCTGCAGCCGCGGCAAATGCTGATCAGCGCCTGCTCGGGAATTTTTGAGAGCGACAATGGCGGCCTGCTGTTCCGGAAAATTCAAGGCATTCCGTTTTCCGCGCGCCGCACCCGTGCCCTGGTGCTCGACCCCAACCACCCGGGACGAATTTATGCCGGCACCACGCAGGGCTTTTGGGAAACCGACAATGATGGCGCCACCTGGCGACGCACGACCTCGCCCGACCTGATCGTGAACGCCATTGCGCTCGATCCCCGGCGCCCGGGACGCCTGCTGCTGGGCACTGATTTTGCCGGCGTCTGGGCCAGCAATCATGACGGCACCCAGTTTCATCCGGTCAACCGCGGATTTTCGGCCCGCTCGCTCGCCGCGACGGCCTACGATGCCCGCCGGCGGATTTTTTATGCGGCCGTCAATGGCAACCTGCGCTGGGGAGGCGTTTTTGCCAGCCCCGATGAGGGCCAAACCTGGACGGCGCTGCGGCGCGGCTGGCCGGGCGACGCCAGCGTGTATCGGTTGCTGATGCAAAATCGGACGCTGCTTGCCGCCACCGATCACGGGCTTTGGAGCTATGGATGGGATGGCGGGCGCTGGCGCCGAATCACTCCCTTGCCGGGAACTCAAATCACCGACGCGGCCGCCGCCGGCGGTTATTTATATGCCGCCACCCCGCGCGGGCTGTGGGCAAGCCCGGATCAGGGCCGCAATTGGCAGTTGCGCCGCGAAGCGCCCATTCCCGCCTATCATGTTGCCGCCGGACGCGATGGCCGAGTCTTTGTAGCCGGCCACCATTATGTTGTCGCTTCCACCACTTACGGACGGCAATTCGTCACCACGGCGCTGCACGTCAACGGGCGCGTCAATCAAATCGTGACCCACTCCGGGCACGTTTATGTCGCCACCAGCGACGGTTTATATTTCTCCCTCGACCGGGGCGCGCATTGGGCGCTGGCCGGCCATGGCCTGCCCCAACAGCCGGTCTATTCCGTACTGGCCCACGGCGAACGCATTACCGCGATCGCCGGCAATCCGGACCTCGTTTTTATTTCGCGAAACGCCGGGTTGAGCTGGACGCCGCGCCCGGTGCGCGGGGATGAAGTGTTATTTACCCATGTGGGAGGCCTCAGCGTATTCCCCTGGCTGCAAGCCGCCAGCGCCGCCCCCGCGCTCGCCGCGCGCGCCTGGTATCCACCGGCGCAGCCGGCCAGCGGGCCGCGCCGGCATCAGTAATCGCGGCCGCCACTTTGCCGACGCTTCAGTCCGCAACCGGCTTTGGCCGGTTTTGAGGCTTGCGCCGGGGCGATTTGGAGGCGGCCATAGTAACTTCCGCGATCCAGTTCAAATAGGCGGCGCTGCCGCGCGCAATTTCCAGGGCTATTATTTCCGGCACCTGATAGCTGTGCAAGCGCTGGATCTCGCGTTCCACCTGAGCATATTTCGAGCGGGTGGTTTTCAGCCAGAGCGGGTACTCCAGCGCACGTTCCAGGCGCCCGCGCCAGCGGTAGCACGACGCTACCCGACCGCCGAGATTAGCGCAGGCAATCCAGCGCCGGCGCAGCAAGGCCCGGGCGATCGTTTCAGCTTCGCGCCGGCTTCCGCAATGCGTGATCACCAGCAATTTATCGGTCATAGATTCGGCTCATTTGCGGCATGACCTGCGCGAATGTAATCATTTTGGTTCCTCCAGCCCCGGCGCATGGAAGAAGCGCTTGACCTGCTGCCGGCCTGGCGGGATATGTTGAAAGAGCAGCCCACAAGCTGCCGGTTGTCCATGTCCATTGTCCAATATTTTCGCCGCCGCCAACCCCGCAATTGGCGATGGATTTTAGGCCGGCGCATGCTGCTGACCGCAGTCGCGCTACTTGCCGGATGGGCGCTGAAATATGAAATCGCCGGGCCGGATGGGTATTTGGTGCTCCACCGCCAGGCTCGCATCTACGCTCAAGAACAAGCCCAATTGCGGCAATTGGAACAGCAGAACCGCGCATTGCACCGCAATGTGGAGCGGCTGCGCAGTGATCCGAAGGCGATTGAAAGCATCGCCCGGCGGCAACTCTACCTGGCCCGGCCCGGCGAGGTCATTTACACCTATCCGCTGCCGAAGCCGAAGGGAAAAGCAAGGCGGCTTCGCCCCTAAAAGCTGACGCCCTGGAAAGCGGCATGGCCGCTTACAATTTCGGACCAAAACTGCTGGCCGACTCGGCCGTTAATGCTGCAAGCTATCGATTAGCGCACGACGCCTTCAACGGGGGAACTGGCGGCGGCATAGAGTTTTTTGGGCATCCGCCCGGCCAAATAGGAGAGCCTTCCGGCTTCAATGGCCAACCGCATGGCCCGGGCCATCTGTTCCGGCTCTTGCGCGGCGGCAATGGCGGTATTCATCAATACCGCGTCGGCGCCCAGTTCCATAGCTTGAGCCGCATCCGAGGCGCAGCCCACGCCGGCATCCACGATCAAGGGCACATTCTGGATGCATTCCCGCAGGATGCGCAAGGCAGCCGCATTTTGTATCCCCAACCCGGAACCGATCGGCGCCGCCAGCGGCATCACCGCCGCCGCGCCGGCTTCGATCAGCCGCCGCGCCACGATCAGGTCGTCGCTGGTATAAGGCAGCACGATGAAGCCCTCTTTGACCAGGATGCGCGTGGCTTCCAGCAGAGCCTGTGTATCCGGATAAAGCGTGCGTTCATCGCCGATCACTTCCAGCTTGATCCAGGGGCTATTCAACGCCTCGCGCGCCAACCGCGCCGTGCGCAAGGCCTCTTCCGCACTATAGCAGCCGGCCGTATTGGGCAAGATCAGCAGGCGGGACAGGTCGAGATAATCGAGCAGGTTTTCGCGGTTTTTATCCGTGATATTCACTCGCCGCACGGCCACCGTCACCACTTCGGCTCCGCTCATCTCGATGCAACGGGCGGTCTGTTGCATGCTGCGATACTTTCCCGTGCCGACAATCAACCGCGAATGAAACTCCCGCCCCGCCAACGTGAATACATCGTCGTCCATGCCTCGATGGTAACATTCACCCGCGGCGGCGGCGAGCGCAGCGCTGCGCACGAAATTAAGCGCGGCTCGGCCGCTTTTACTGTTAGGCGCTGACGTTTTCGCCAAGGTCCGGCCGAAACCGGACGCAGGGCGAATACTCAATGACGAAAACTACTACCCGACTCGGCCGTTAACGCTTCAGGCGAAATCGTTCAATTGGCTCGGATAGCGGCGGAATCGGCGGCGGCAGGGGCGGTTCCGGCGGGGTCGGCGCCGGTAGGGGCGGCGCCGGATGTGGCGGCATCGGCTCTGGTCCAGGACGGCGTATCGGAGTGGATTTGACCGCGATCATGTTGAAGGCTTAGATGCCTGTCATGTACGGCGCGGCAGCGGGTTCAATGAGTATGCGCTTCAGCGGAAACCGTCAACAAGCCGGCAAGCACTTCCAGCGCGTTTTCGCACTGCGCGCGGCTAACATCGCGATGTGTTACCCAGCGCAGCGCGGATGAATTCACCGCGCCGCAGAGCACGCCCGCTTGCGCCAGCTTTTTTACCAGTTCACCAGCGGTTTGGCCGGTAGCGGCGACGTCGAAGATCACGATATTGGTTTCCACCCGACGCGGATCGAGCCGGATACCGCGCAGGCTCGCCAAGCCTTCCGCCAGCCGGCGAGCATGGGCATGATCGGCGGCCAGATGCTTTGGCCCATCTTCCAGCGCCAGCAGGCCGGCGGCGGCCAGGATACCCGCCTGCCGCATGCCTCCACCCAACATTTTGCGCGCCACTCGCGCGCGCCGAATCCAGGCCCGGGGACCCACCAGCATGGAGCCTACGGGCGCGCCCAGCCCTTTGGAAAGGCAAAACATCACCGAATCGAAGTCTTGCGTGAGCCGGGCGACGGACTCGCCCAAGGCGACCGCGGCGTTGAATATGCGCGCTCCATCCAAATGCACCGGCAGACCGAGATTATGCGCCTCGCGGCAGATTGCCGCCCCCGCCGCCCCACTCAACACCACGCCGCCGGCCATATTATGGGTGTTTTCCACCACAATCAGCCCGGTGCGGGCCTGGTGCACATGAGTTTCCAGGTGTAAATGCGGCTCGATCAGGTTCCAATTCAGCCGGCCATCGGGACAGGTCACCGGGCGCATCAGGCAGCCGGAAAACGCCGCCGGCATACCCATCTCATAGTCATATACATGCGCCCGCTGTTCACAAATCACCTCCTGGCCGGGCCGCGTATGCAGATGGATCGCGATCTGATTGCCCATGGTGCCCGAGGGCACAAACAGAGCCGATTCCCGCGCAAAAATCTCAGCCGCGCGCGCTTCCAGGCGATTGATAGTAGGGTCTTCGCCGTACACATCGTCGCCGACTTTGGCATCGCGCATGGCATCGCGCATGGCGGCAGTCGGACGCGTCACCGTATCACTGCGCAAGTCAATGGGAAGAGCCGAATCCATGCAGCCGGCACCATCCTAATGTCAATTGCTCTTGGCTCGGGTTCCGCCTATGATCGGGTAAGCCGGGCGCGGGCCTGCTTTTGGGTCTCCCGCCAAGGCGATGGATTATTGTACGGCACACGAGGTGCTTCGATGGCTGGACGCAGCGTGAACAAAGTTATTTTAGTGGGCAATTTGGGCGCGGATCCGGAACTGAAATACACCACCTCCGGCCAGCCGGTGGTTAAGGTGAACCTGGCGACGAATGAGCGCTGGAAAGACAAGAATGGCCAACTGCAGGAGCGCACGGAATGGCACCGGCTGGTCTTCTGGGCCAAAACCGCGGAAACGGTCAGTAAATATCTGACTAAAGGCTCCAACCTCTACGTCGAAGGCCGCTTGCAGACCAGTTCCTGGGACGATAAAGAAGGGAAAAAGCACTATTCCACGGAAGTGATTGTCCAGGACATGGTCATGCTGGGCGGCCGGGGCGCGGGCCAGGGCGCCTCACGCGCCGCCGCCGCCCCCGGAGGCGATGGCCCCTCTCCAGAACCGGATTTCTCCTCGCCTTCAGCGGCCGGAGTGGATGACGACGATCTGCCGTTTTAAAGCGGCTCATCGAAGCCGGCGAAACTGGCGGCATCGCCGGTCAAGGCCATACGCATGCAATGGGAAAATCTGGATCCGCCATCGTCTAAGCTCGGGGCCACCGGCATTCGGGTCGGCGGCCAGGTGCTGGACCTGCGCCACGACTTTCGTTTCATCGCGCTCAACTTCGGCGCCGAAGAACACAGCCTGACGCTTGGCTGGATCACGCTCGAACACCGGCTGGGCGCCGCCAGCGGGCTGGCCATGGTTTTCAGCGAGGTCAATTTGTTCGAAGCCGCCTTTGCCGAGCCGGAAGCTGCCGGCGAGTTGGACCGCTGGGAGCTGCGCCTTGACCCGGATCCAGTGCTGATCTTTTTTTTCGCCTACGGCACGATACGCGTCGCCGCCGAGAGCGTCCGCGCCGAGCTGATAGAAAATGAAGCCGACGCCGAGCCGGTGCAATGAATGCCATGCTCGAGGGCAAGCGGGCGCTGGTGACCGGCGCCTCGCGCGGGCTGGGGCGCGCCATTGCCCTGGCGTTGGCGCGGGCCGGCGCGCAGGTGGTGGCGCATTACTACCGCCATGCCACGGAGGCGCAAGCCCTATGCCGCGAGATCCAGGCGCTGGGGCGCGAAGCGGAGTGTATGGCAGCCGATCTGGCCGATGCGCGGGCCGGCGAGAAGCTGGCGGAGCAACTGACGGCGCGAGACCCAGAGTTTCGCCTGGACCTGCTGGTCAACAATGCCGGGTTGTGGCGCACGACGCCGCTGGGAACGACGGAAATCTCCGCCGTCGATGAATTATTGGCCGTAAACCTGCGCTCGGCGTTTCTGGTCACCCAAGCGCTGCTGCAATGGATTCCAGCGGGAGGAGCAATCGTGAATATCTCCTCGGTGGCGGCGCGCCAGGGCGTGGCCGGCGGGCGGAGCCTTTATGGCGCCACCAAAGCGGCGCTCGACGCCTTCACCCGCAATTGGGCGCTGGAGTTGGCGCCGCGCGGCATACGCGTGAACGCCGTGGCGCCCGGCTATTTGCGCACGGAGATGACAGCGGCGCATTTTTCCAACCCCGCCATGCTCGAACGCGCACTGGCCAGACACCCTTTCGGCCGAATGGCCACGCCGGAAGAAGTCGCGGCGGTGGTCGTTTTTTTAGCTTCGCCCGCGGCCGCGGCGATCACCGGGCAAATTATCAATACCAGCGCCGGTTTCATCATCTGACCTTATGAAATTTCGGCTTCAACCGGGTTTTTTCATTTTACTGGCAGCATCGCCACATCCCCGTCAAACAGCCGATTTTTAAGGCTTTAGCCGTGGCGCCTTTTTAAACGACCCCTTCCGCTCGGTTTAGCTCGCTACAATAATGAAGAGAGGTCTCCCATGGCGGCTCGGATTACGAATAGGCCTGCGGCCCCGGTTTACCACGACGTCTCGCTGCTTACCGCGGACGATCTGCACCTATTCAACGAAGGCACACACTATCGCCTCGCCGAGAAGCTGGGAGCGCATCTGATCGAACGCGAGGGCGCGCCGGGCGCAAATTTCGCGGTCTGGGCGCCGAATGCCGAAACCGTTTCCGTGATCGGAGATTTCAACGGCTGGCGGGCGGGCGAACATCGGTTAATGCCGCGGGGCGGCTCCGGGATTTGGGAAGGCTGGATTCCCAAACTCGGGCCGGGAACAATCTACAAATACCATATACGTTCCCGTCACGATGGCTATCAAATCGAAAAATCCGATCCTTACGGGTTTTATCACGAGCCGCCGCCTCGAACCGCCTCGCGTCTCTGGCAACTGGATTACGAATGGCACGATCAGGAATGGATGCAGCGGCGCGGCTCCGCCAATGTCCATCCCGCGCCGATCTCGATCTATGAAGTTCACCTCGGCTCCTGGGCGCGAATGCCGGAAGAGAAAAACCGGCCGCTGACCTATCGCGAACTGGCGCCGCGGCTGGCCAGTTATATCAAAGATTTAGGCTTCACGCATGTCGAGTTCCTGCCGGTGATGGAGCATCCGTTTTACGGCTCCTGGGGCTACCAGACGACGGGATATTTCGCTCCCACCAGCCGTTATGGCTCGCCGCAGGATTTCATGCAGCTGGTGGATGTTTTGCATCAACACGGGATTGGCGTCATTCTCGATTTTGTGCCGTCGCATTTTCCCACCGACGCGCACGGGCTGAGCTATTTCGACGGCACTCATCTATACGAACACTCGGACCCGCGCCAGGGACTTCATCCCGACTGGAACACCTATATTTTCAATTACGACCGTCATGAAGTGCGCAGCTTCCTGCTCAGCAGCGCGCTGTTCTGGCTGGATCGTTATCATGCCGACGGGCTGCGCATCGATGCCGTCGCTTCCATGCTCTACCTGGATTATTCCCGCCCGGAGGGCGAATGGATTCCGAATGAATTCGGCGGGCGCGAGAACCTGGGCGCGATCTCATTTCTGCGAAAAATGAACGAGGTGGTATATCGCGAGCATCCCGACACGCAAACCTATGCGGAAGAATCCACCGCGTGGCCCTCGGTCTCGCGTCCCACCTATTTAGGCGGCCTGGGCTTTGGCTTCAAATGGGATATGGGCTGGATGCATGACACGCTGGCTTTTTTCGAGCACGATCCCGTTCATCGCCGCTATCACCATAACCAGCTCACGTTCCGCATGCTCTACGCCTTTACCGAAAATTATGTATTGCCGCTTTCGCACGATGAAGTGGTGCACGGCAAAGGCTCGCTGCTCGGCAAAATGCCGGGCGACGACTGGCAAAAATTCGCCAATCTGCGCCTGCTGCTCGCGTATATGTATTCCCAGCCCGGGAAAAAACTGCTGTTCATGGGCGCCGAGATGGGGCAATGGGAAGAATGGCATCACGACAGTAGCCTGCCCTGGCATCTGCTGCAATACGATCGTCATCGCGGCCTGCAATGGCTGTTACGCGATCTGAACCGGCTGTACACCACCGAACCCGCGCTCCATCAACTCGACACCGAGCCCGCCGGCTTCAGTTGGGTGGACGCCAACGATGCCGACAACAGCGTCCTGACGTTTCTGCGCTACGGCGGGCGGAACGAAGGCGCGACGCATCCGGAGAACGACCGGAGGCAGATGGTGCTGGCCGCCTGCAATTTCACTCCGGTGCCGCGGCTCGGTTACCGCGTGGGCGTGCCGGAACGCGGCTGGTGGCGCGAACTGCTCAATACCGACGCGCGCGAATATGGCGGCAGCGGCATGGGCAACGCCGGCGGCGCGGCCGCCGGAAATGAACCCCGGCACGGCCGTCCCTTTTCGCTTACGATCACGCTGCCGCCGTTGTCGGCGGTGTTTTTCAAGCTGACCCCGTAAGCGGCTAGACCAATTCCAGCAGGGTAATTTCCGGGGGGGCGCCCAGGCGGATCGGTACGCCCACCGTGCCCAAGCCGCGGGTGACGTACATCCAATGGCCGTGACGATGATAGAGGCCGCCTAAATAGGGGGAAACCAGCCGCGCCGGCGAGAGCGCCGGCAGGCCGGGAAAGACGATCTGGCCGCCATGCAGATGCCCGGCCAGCGTCAACTGAATCGGCATCCCGTCGAGATAGGGAAAGACATTGGGATTGTGCGAGAGCAAAATATTCAGCTCATGCGGCCGCACGAGCGGGCGCAGCCCGCGCACATCCTCTTCCTCGCCGGCTTGCAGAAAATCCACGCCTAGCAGGTTGAGCCGCTTGCCCGGCCGCCGCAGTTGGCGCGCCTGGAAACGCAGGATTTCGATGCCAATGCCGGCGCAGGCGGCGGTGATTAAGCGCTGCGCGCGCTCGTCAATTTCATGATTGCCCAGGCAGCCGAAGATGCCCAGGCGGGCGCGCAGCCCGGCCAAGGCGGAAATCACGTCGGAAATTGAACGGCGGTAGGTAATGAAATCGCCGGTGATCGCGACCAGGTCGGGACGGAGGCGATTGATTCGCCGCACCACCTGCCGCAGATGGGCGAGGGAAAAGTAATCGTCCAGATGAATATCGGAGATCAGCGCCAGCCGCAGGCCGCGCCAGGGGCGGGCCACGGGTCCCAGCCGCAGCGGCACATGGGTAAGCCGCACATCGGTGCGCTCGACGGCGTAACCATAAGCAAAAGCCGCCCAGGGTACGGTCAAAACGGCGGTTCCGGCCCAACGCAACAGACTTCGGCGCTCCACCGATAAGGGAGCTTCAGCCAGCCCGACAGCGCGCGACCGCCGGGGGATAGCCGCGATCGGGACTGCCGCGACGGCGACGGACGGCGTCTTGACCGTCTCGCCCGGGCCGCGGCGCAGATGGCGACGCATGGCTTCGACCGCATACAGGGCGGCCAGCATCACCCCGCTCACGCTGGAAGAGACCAGATAAACCGCGCTCCAGCCATAAAGCCATTTCAGCATCGCGGGGCGGTGATAGGAATGCGATGCGAGCACCCAGGCTGAAGCCAGCAGCAAGAGAAAGAAAAACACCGTATGAAAATGCAGCGGCAGGCCGCGGCGCCGCCACCAGGCGCGGGTGAAAAAAAACCAGGCCCGCTGGCTGGCGTACCCCAGCAACACCTGAACGATGAAAACCAGCAGCAGTTTATAAAAAGGCAGAGCCGTCATGATTTATAAGTGTCAACTGCCCGCAGCGTTAACGCCCGGGTTGGATAGCAGTTCATGTTCGAGATCGCCGGCCGAAGCGCGGGGCGCCGGTGAGCGACCGAACCGCCCCCGCCGGCCAGCTCAAGGAAAGAAGCTAAAGTGAACTGGTCATGATCATAGCGGCGAAGGCGACGCCCACGCGGCTAGCTAAGTATCGATTTGAGCGCGTTGCAAGCGGCCGCTGAAATCCACATAGACTGTTTTCCATTCCGAATAAACGTCCAGCGTAGCCAGGCCACTCTCGCGGTGCCCGTTACCGCTATGCTTGACGCCTCCAAAGGGCAGATGCACTTCCGCGCCAATGGTAGGCGCATTGATATAGACGATGCCCGCCGCAAGTTCGCGCTGGGCGCGCAGGGCGGCATTGAGGTTTTGGGTATAAATCGAGGCGGAAAGGCCGTAGCCGGTGCCGTTGGCCATCTCCAGCCCATCCTCCAGCCCCTCGCAGGGCAGTACGCTGACGACCGGGCCGAAGATTTCCTCCTGGGCAATACGCATGCGCGGAGAGACCTCGGCGAAAACGGTCGGTTCGAAAAACCAGCCGCGCGCGCACGCGCCCTGGATATAGCGATGACCGCCCAGCCGCAAGCGGGCGCCCTCCTGCTGCCCGATGCGCACATAGGTTTCGATCTTTTCCAGTTGCGCGGCATTGATGACCGGACCGACCTGCGTACCGGAATCGAGGCCGTCGCCCAGCCGCAAACGCCGCGCCTGGTCCAGAAAGCCGTCGAGAAAGCGCTTATAAATGCCTTTCGCGACGATCAAACGGCTGGAGGCGGTACAACGCTGGCCGCTGGTGCCAAAACCGCCCCAAATGGCGCCTTCGAGCGCCAATTCCAGGGGGGCGTCGTCGAGGACGAGGATGGCATTTTTCCCGCCCATTTCCAGGTTGCAGTGCTTGAACTGCGCCGCCGCTTCCCGTCCCACCTCGCGGCCGACCTCGCTGGAACCGGTAAACGAGACTATGGCGGTGTGCGGATGCCGCACCAGCGGCGCGCCAGCGTGCTCGCCATCGCCCATTACCAGGTTGAACACCCCGGCGGGCAAGCCCGCTTCTTCGAGCGCGTGCGCCCAGTTGAGGGCGGATAACGGCGCATCCTCGGCCGGCTTGAGCACGACCGTGTTGCCACAGATCAGCGCCGGGGCCGTCTTCCAGCTCGGGATGGCCATGGGGAAATTCCAGGGCGTAATCAGCCCGGCTACACCGAGCGGCACCCGGGTGGTCATGCACAACTTGTCGGGCAACTCGGAGGTGGTGGTCTGACCATAGAGCCGCCGGCCTTCACCGGCCATGAAAAACAGCATGTCAATGGCTTCCTGCACGTCGCCGCCGGCTTCGAGCAGCACTTTACCCATTTCGCGCGTCATATCGCGCGCAAAATCGGCTTTGCGCGCCTTTAAAATATTGCCGGCGGCAAACAAAATTTCCGCCCGGCGCGGGGGTGGCGTCAGCCGCCAACTGCGATAAGCTTCCGCCGCCGCGGTGATGGCGCGTTGGATGTCTTCAGGTCCGGAAGCGGGGAAATAACCCAGCCTATCTTCCTGGTTGGCGGGATTGATATTTTCCAGATATTGGCCGGCGGCGGGCGGCTCCCAGCGGCCGGCGATGAAGTTATGGAAGGTGCGAGGTGCGGTCATGATTCAAATGTGCGGGCGGAGGCGAAGCAGTCGCGGTGGCGGCAACCGGGGCGGAGGCGGCCGGGGATGGAGAAGAAGCGGCCGCGGGCGGAATCATGGCCAGGGGCGGAAGGTGGCGCGCCCCCGGTAAATAGTCCTGCCTGGGGCCGAGGTCGAGCGCGATCAGCGCGCGCGCGTCGGGCACAAAATGAGTCTGCCAATGATGTTTCCGCTGAAACTGACGCAGCGCATCCACGGTCGCACGGTCCCATTTTCCCGAAATTTTATTCAACAGGCCGGCGCGGACCAGCGCAGCTTGAATCTGGAGCACGCGGGGAGCATGAATATGCTGTTGACCGCCCCAGCGCCAGGACTCGCGCCGGCGCCGCAGCCAGGCTTGATGCCGCAGCCAGGCTTGATGCCGCAGCCAGGCTTGATGCCGCCGCTGCTTCAGGGAAAGATGCCGCACCGGATGGCTGGCGCGACGAGCGGAAATGCGCCGCGCCGGCCGCCGGGGCCGGGAGCGACGGACGGGAGCTTTTCGCGTTGACGCATGATGCGATTTTTTTGAAGCGGCGCGGCCGCTTTTACCTTTAGGCGCCAATGCTTTCGCAAACGTCCGGCCGAAGCCGGACGCTTTGCGAAAACTCAAGGATCTTCGCGCCGGGGGACGCGCTGCCCCAGCCATGGGACAGCCGCTCAGGCTCAATAGCAGAATCCAGGGTGCGATTTGCCCCCAGCGCCGCCTTAAGGGCTGACAGGGTTGGACGCTAAACGGCCGGGCCGTTTCCCGCAGGCGAAATCCCCGGGACGATGCGGTATGGAAAAACATGCGCTATCGCCCATAATACCCGCCTGTGTACCAAGGCTCCAACTTGCTTCCCGGACCTGGGCGCAAAAGGGCAAATACCACCGGCTGGCCCCAGGCCAATTTCGACAAAATATGGCGATAATCGGCCAGGGAGGTAACCCGGACGCGGTTAATGGCGGTGATCCAGTCTCCCGGACGAATGGCGACGCGGTCGGCAAACGAACCCGGCGCCACATTGCTGACCCAGACGCCACTCACCCGGAAATTGGCCACTGGCAGACTAAGGTCATGAGCGCGGCCCAGTGGCCGCAGGGAAACCAGCAAGCCGAGCTTGGGCAGATGGGGCGGGATGCGCTCCGCCACCCGATGAGTTCCAAATAACCGGTCGCGATCGGCAACCTGGACGTTCAGATCTAAAAAGCGGCGCCGACGTTTAATCCTTAGCTTCAGCCACGAACCCACCGGCTGATGCATGATTGCGTTGGATAAATCATTGCCGTTGTGTATGAATTGGCCGTTGATCGCGACAATCACGTCCCCAACTCGCAAACCGGCGCGCTCCGCCGGTCCGCCATCCACGACCGCAGAAATCGGGACCCCATGCCAGCCATACATTTGCCGCACCAACGAGCCCATATGGGATTGAAAATAAATGCCGATGGAGCCGCGCAGCACCCGGCCATGGGCAATCAACTGGTTATAAACCGCGATGGCCAGGTTGGAAGGCAGGGCAAAGCCCACGCCGCGGTTGGCGCCGGTATCGGTATCGATAGCGGTATTGATGCCGACCACCTGGCCGGCCATATCCACCAGCGGTCCACCGCTATTGCCGGGATTGATGGCGGCATCGGTCTGAATGAACTTCTGCAACG
Organism: Acidobacteriota bacterium; assembly: GCA_021818955.1. GTDB lineage: Bacteria > Acidobacteriota > Terriglobia > Terriglobales > SCQP01 > JAKASR01. The sequence continues at coordinate 74,307 of JAKASR010000007.1, read as the reverse complement.
GATGGTTGATATCGAGATGGCGATTGAGGGCGCTGACGATGCCGGCGGTGACCGAATCCTGCAATCCGAAAGGGCTGCCCAGCGCCAAAACCCAATCCCCCACTTCAAGCGAGCGCGAATTCCCCAGCGGGGCGGCCAGCAAGCGGCGGCGCGGGAAAATGCGAATGACCGCCAGATCGGTTTCCTTATCCTGGCCGACGATCCGGCCGGCGTACGGCAGATCGCGCCCCGGCACTTGCACCTCGACGCGGCTGGCGTGACGGATTACATGAGCATTGGTCAGGATGAAGCCTCGGCGGTCCACAATCAGACCCGAACCGAGGCTGCGCTCGCGGGCGAGGGGCCAAGGCATGCCATGCCCATTCCCGGCGGCTAAGGGAGAACGTGAACGGGTGATTGCCTGCACTTGCACCACCGCCGGCGCGATCTGGCGGGCGATCTGAGTGAAGGTGTTCGACAATTCAACCGGCGCCGGCATGACCAGCATCGAAGCCCGGCTGCCCGACGCGGATGGCCATAAACGATGTCCTAAGCCATACCAAGCGCCGGCGATCACCAGCAGGAGGGATAACAGCGCGGCTCCCAAAACTTGGCCGGTATGGATCTGCCGCTTCATTGGAAAATCAGGAGAGGCATGGCCGCTCGCGGCGGCGATTCCTGATTATAGACCTCAATTGTGCGGCTCTCAGCCGTTAACTTAATGGGATGAATTCCATGGCTACCGGGATTCCCGCGGGGAAGCGGATTCCAGTGCCACCGGCGATTCCGGGGTGGCCGCGCCACTCCCAAAACTGGTTAAAACCATTGCCGCCAGGATGCAGGCCGCGCCCGCCACTTGCCGGCCGCGAAAGCCGGCATGCAACCACCAGGCGCTGGCCAGCCATGCCCAGACCGGCTCCAGCGCCAGCACCACCGCCGTGTGATTGGCAGAAGTATATTGTTGCGCCCAGGCTAAGAGGGTAAAGGCCAGCGCGGTGGCCAGTACCGCCAGGCCAAGAATAATCATCCACAGCCGCGGAGTGCCCTGCCAGTGAGATGTCTCCAGCCAGGGGCTGCTGACTCCAAAAAACAGCGCCGCAAAAACGACTTGCAAGACCGAGAGCTGGCGAAAATCGTAGCGAGCACAATAGATTTCCAAAGCCTGAATTTGCCCGGCAAAAAACAGCGCGCAAAGGAGGGTATAAAGATCGCCGCGCCCCAGCCCGCCCGACCACCCCCATGCCGGAAGAATCAGTAAATACAATCCGCCCAAGGCCAGCAGGGCGCCTACCCAGGCGCGGGCGACCGGCCAATGCCGGCGAAAGCCGGCGCCCAAAAAGGGCACCAGAATAACAGATAAACCGGTTAAAAATGCGGATCGGGCCGGCGTGGTGTACAGCAATCCCCGGGTTTGAAATTCAAAGCCCAGGCTCATGATCAGGCCCAGCACCGCGCCCGCCCGCCAGACCGCGGCCGGAATGCGGCGCAACACGCCGCGGTACCAAAGCGCCAGCAGCCCGGCCGCCAGCGACATGCGCGCCGCGTTCAGCAGCAGCGGCGAGGCCTGCCGCAGTCCCAGCTTCACCAGCACAAAGCTGCTGCCCCAGATAGCGGTGGTTGCGATCAATACCAGATCCGCCAACCACTGGCGCTTCATCGAATCACCTCGGCCAAACTAAGCGCCAGCAACAGCAGCCGTTTCAAACCCCGCTCCCGGCCCGCGGATTCGAACCATTCCGAGGGCGTGTGGGTACCTCCCGCGGCGCCGCCTCCACCCAAGGTTAAGGCCTCCCAGCCATGCGAAAGCGGAATGTTGGCGTCGGTCGAAGCAATGCGCGGCCGGGTATCAATGCCTAAAAAATGGTCCACGCTACGCAACTTTCCCCAGAGCAGTGAGGAAGCCGGCAACCTGCCCCCGGGCCGCGTCCCCAGCAGCTCGATACTGGCGGTGACCACGCCGGAACGCAACCGATTTTCTTCGCGCAAACCGTAGGCGACGGCGGCGCGCACGTCACGTTCCATTCCATCCATGACCGGCGGCGTGGTGGCTCGCAAATCCAAGCGGGCGGAAGCTGTCGCCGCAATCGAATTGATGGAGTTTCCGCCCTCGATCAGTCCGATATTAAGGGCGTTTTTACCCGGACGCGGACGCGTCCGCTGCAACAGCCGGGCCATGCTGCGCTGCAAGGCGTGAATCGCGCTGGGGCGCCCGGCTTCGGACCAACTGTGGCCGCCAGGCCCGGTAAATTTCAGATGCAGCCGACGGCTGGCCAGGGCGCGATGCGTAACCGCGCAATCACCGGCGCCATCCACCACCAGCGTCCAGCCAATCTGCCGGCGCCAGCGGCCGGATTCGAGCAATGCACGAATGCCGCGCAGGTTGCCCTCGCCCTCTTCTCCCACATTGGCGGCAAACAGCAAGGAACGCCGCAGCCGCGGATTATGGCGTTGCAAAACCCGCATCAGCGCCAGCAATGCCGCCAGCCCGGCCCCGTTATCCGCGATGCCCGGGGCGTAAAGTTTCCCCTTATGCACCCGCGGCTCGATTTTCAAGCCGGGAGGAAAAACCGTGTCCAGGTGGGCACAGAGCAGCACCGCCGGGGCTTTCGGTTCCAGCCCGAGACGCCAACCCAGCGCATTGCCGGCGACATCAAGGCCGCAGCGCGTCAACCCCAAACGGCGCATCTGGCGCAAAAACCACTCCGCCCGCGGCCCCTCCAGCCCAGTCGGCGCGGGAACGCGGGTCAATTCCAGTTGCCGGCGGATGATCCAGGGCTCGATCCTGGAGAAACTCTCGAGACAGGCGGCGACTGCCGGCGCCGCCGCCAAATGGGCGATCGTCCTCGCACGCGGGTAAGTCATAGCCTTCCGCCGGAGAGCGGGCAAGGATGATGAGGTGGAAGCACCATGAAGGATTTATATATTCGCGGCGCGCGGCGAAGCCGACAAACATTGCAGCACGGCCTCGATTTCGGCGTCATTCAAAACATGATCGGAGGCTTTGGCGGCAGCCAATAATTTTTCCACCGCTTCCGGAGCGAGGGCATAACCGTGCGATTCCAGCCAGTAGGTCACGTTCGAGCGGCCGCTCATCGGGCCTAACTCGATTTCCTGGCGGCGGCCAAACCATGCCGCCGGGACGCCGGAATAGACCCGATCCGCCAGATCGCGATCCTGCTTGCGCAGGCTTTTGATCACGGCGGCGGCATGGACGCCGGTGGAAGTGCGAAAGGCATCGCGGCCGACCACCGGGTAATTCGGCGGAATCGCCAAGTGCAGGCAATCCGCCGCCAGCCGGCAATATTCGTTCAGGCGCGACAAATCCTGCAGGCGGGCGCCCATCAGGCGCAAATTGACCAACATCTGGTCCATCGAGGTATTGCCCACCCGCTCACCCATACCCAGGGCGCAGGCATGCACGCAATCGGCGCCGGCGGCTAAGGCGGCCAGAGCATTGGCGGTAGCCAGGCCGCGGTCATTGTGGCCATGCCAATCCAGGCGAATGCCGCCGCGCGGCGGCAGTATTTGCTGGCGAAAAAACGTCATCAAAGCCGCGACGCCGGCGGGGGTGGCATGACCGACGGTATCGCAGACCACCAGGGCTTGGGCACCCTCCTCCAGCGCCGCGCCATAGAGGACGCGCATGGTTTCCGGATCGCAGCGAGTGGTATCTTCGGTGACGAACATGATCGGCAGTTGCAGTTCGCGCGCGCGGCGCAAGGCCTGGCGGATGGTACGCAGTAAAAAATCCAGCGTCCAGTCCTCGGCATAGCGGCGAATCGGGCTGGAGCCGATGAAAATGGCCGCTTCCAATTCGACGCCGGTGGCCTGCTGAACCTCGGCGATGGGGAGCAGATCGCTTTCCACGGTACGGGCGGCGCAGTTTGGCTTCAGCGGCAGCCGGGCGCGCGCAATTTCTTCGGCCAAACGGCGCACATGCTGCCGGGCGCGCGGCCCCGCACCCGGCAAGCCGATATCGGCGCGCTCGATGCCCAGCGCCGCCATGCAATGCAGCAGCGCCAGTTTTTCCTCGCATTCCGGATCGCGCACCGAAGGCGATTGCAGCCCATCGCGCAGGGTTTCATCATTCAACTGCCAACCGCAGCCGGGGGGACATTCGGGCCCGTGGGTGCGGTTCCAATCGTGAATCCAGTTCGGCTCGGAAGGCATGGACTCGACTCCGGGGCTGATTTCATCTTATGCCGGAACACCGGACAGCAGCTTCAGGGTTTTCCGCTTTCGCCCTGGGTTTCGCCAAACCGCGCCGGAGGCGCCAGCCCGCGCCGGTCGCATCCTGGCGGGGCAAGCCCGATTCCCACCGAAAGCGGGTAGGCGGAGTTCAGTTCATCGCCGTAAAAGACCCGCATTAGAAATAAACCGCGGGCGGGAAGGGTGCGGCTGGCGGCGCCGGCGCCGCGCCCTTCGAGCCAGGCGGGTAAATCGCTGGCGCGCCGGAGTCCCAGCCCGATCTCCAGCAGAAAACCGCCAATGCGCCTCACCATATGATGCAAGAACCCGCTGCCGGCGAGTTCAAACCAAAGCTCGTCCGGCGCCGCAACGCGGCGGGACAACGCGCTATAAAATAGCGTACGGCGGGTGCCGCTAGGTGGAGGCGGCCCGCTGGCAAACTGGCGAAATTCGTGTTCGCCGCAGAAATGGCCGGCCGCCTCCGCCATGGCGTTTTCCTCCAGCGGATAGGGAAAGTGGTAGCTGTAATGGCGCAGAAAGGGAGGACAGATGCGGGAGCGGAGTATGCGATAGCCGTAGAGCTTGCCACGGGCATCGCGCCGGGCATGGAAGCCGGGAGACGCCAGCCGCGCTTCGAGCACGCGCAACTCCGGCGGCAAGACCGCGTTCAAGGCGCGGCCCAGCGCCGCGGCTTCGAGCCGGGTTGCGAGCTCGAGACTGGCCACCTGCTCAAGCGCATGCACGCCGGCATCGGTGCGCCCCGAACCGTGAATCACGGCGCGTTCGCCGCAGACCCGCTCGACCGCCTCGGTCAGCGTGCCTTGTAGCGTGCGTAATCCCGGCTGGATTTGCCAGCCATGAAACAGCGTGCCATCATAGCTCAGCCTGAGCAAAAAATTGGTCATGCGGGCTGCCGCTTTACGGCCGTGGAAGTTGCAGAGCGGATGAAACTACCATCCAGGGTTTAACGTAAAGAGAATATGCCGGCCAGCGCGTAAAGTGAAGCAGTTGGCGCTTCGGCGCCCCGGCCCGCCGTATCTCGCGGCTGGCGCCGGACCACGCCACGAATGCTCGCCAGGACATAAATTTTATTGGGGCCACCCCCCAGACGAGGTAGCGATCGCAATGAAAAGCTTTACCCGTAGCCTTCTGATCCTGGGAGCCTTAGGCTGTCTGGCCCCGTTACCCCGGCTTTCAGCCCAGACCCATGCCATAGATTACAATCCGCAAGGCATCAATTACGCGCAGGGCCGGAGCTGGTGGTCCACCCTCTTTGGCCAATCGGCGATTCCGGTGCGCCAGCTGAATCTGCGCAATACGCACCGCATTTACACCCTGATCCGCAACGGCGAGATTTATCTATCCCTGCGCCAAGCGATCGCTTTAGCGCTGGAAAACAACCTCGATATCGCCATCCAGCGCTTCAATTTACCCATGGCGGATGCGGATATCCTGCAGTCTCGCGGGGGATTTGCGCCGAGCGGCGTTTCCACCGGAATTGTCAGCGGCACCCTGGGCGGCCAAGGCGCGACCCTGGGCGCGGCCGGCGCCAGCGGCGCCGGAACCGGCGGCACCACCAGCGGCGCGGGCGGCGCCGGAACCGGCGCCGGTGGCCTGGTCACGTCCACCATCGGGGCTGGCCCGAGTATCCCCAACCTGGATGGGGCATTTACCACGCAATTCAATATTTCCAGCGCCACCACGCCGGAAACGACCACGTTCATCACCGGCACCAGCCAATTGATCGCGCACACCGCCAACACCAATTTCAGTTACACCAAAGGCTGGCTAACCGGCACCACGCTCTCGGTCGCCTTCAATAACGCGCGGAATTCCAGCAACAATGAACGCAGCCTGTTCAACCCCTATTACAATTCCGGACTGAACATCTCGGTTACGCAGCCCTTACTCGCCGGCTTTGGCACCGGCATTAACGGACGCGATATCGTGATCGCCAAGAACAACCGTGAAATTTCCGACATCGCTTTTCGCCAGCAGGTGGAAGCGACGGTGAACCAGGTTGAAGATATTTATTGGACCCTAGTCAGTTCCTATAATGCCCTGCAATATGCCCAGGGCTCGCTGAAGCTGTCGCAACAAATTTTGGCCGATAACCGCCGCCAGGTGCAGATCGGCACCCTGGCGCCCATTTCGATCACCCAGGCCGAGGCCCAGGTGGCCACCAGCCGGCAGCAGTTGATCGTGGCTCAGACCAATTACGAATATCAGCAGTTGCTGATGAAAAACGCGGTCACGAAAAACGTGAATAACCCGCTGCTCGCCTCCGCCGGCGTGATTCCCACGGATAAGATCATCATTCCCGCTCAGATCCATATCCAACCCGTGCAGGACCTGATCAAGGAAGCGATGCAGTTCCGCCCCGAGCTGGCCGAAGCGCGCCTAAACATGACCAATCAACGCATCAGCCTGCGCGGCATCCGCAATGAGCTACTGCCGCAACTGAATCTATTCGGCACCTGGGGCACGGCCGGACTGGCGGGCACGGTGATTCCCTGCACACCCGGGAACATTTTCTGCAGCGCGCCGCCGGGAGAATTCATTGGCGGCCTGGGGCAGACGTACACCAATTTGTTCGGCAACAACTATCCCACCTACACCGCCGGCATCACCTTGCAGATTCCAATTTACAACCGCCCCGCCCAGGCGCAGGCGGTGCGCGCGCAGCTGGAGTTGCAGCAGAGCCAAACCCAGCTGCAGCAGACGCAAAACACCATCGCGCTGCAAGTCCGTAACGCGCAGTACTCGCTGCTGCAAAATCACGCCCAGGTGGAGGCAGCGCAGGAAGCGGTTCGATTGGACGAGCAAACGCTCGATGCCGAGCGCAAAAAGTTCGACTTGGGGGCATCGACGCTGTTAAACGTGCTGACCGATCAGACTACGCTCACCCAGGCGCAAAGCAATCTGATCACCGCCGAGACCGCATTCCAGGAATCCAAATTGACCCTGGAAGTGCTGACCGGGCGCATTCTGGAAGACAATCGGGTTTCGGTGATGGATGCCGAAAACGGGCGCGTGACGAAGCTCCCGCAGCCTTCCGAATAACCCAGGGCGGATATGCCTGAGCGCGGCCGCGGGCCGCGCTCGCCCTTTCCCCCTCTTCATTTTTCATCGCGCCCGGTTTTTCCTGCGCGGGCCGGGCGCGGCGCGCCGTATATACTCAACGTGTGCCCTCACGGAATACGCGCGCGCCCTCAAATGCTGCCCGCCGCCGCATTGTCCAATCGCGCCTGGTCTATCGCGGGCGCGCTTTCCAGGTTGCCCGCGAGACCGTGCGCGAACCCGGACTGGCGCAGCCGCTCGAACGCGACATCGTGCGCCACGGTCCCTCGGCGGTCATTCTGCCGGCACGGCCGGATGGCGCCATTCTCCTGGTCCGGCAATATCGGCACGCCGCCGGGCGTTCGCTATGGGAACTGCCGGCCGGCACAGTCGACGCGGGCGAGACACCGCTGGCCTGCGCTCGCCGCGAATTAACCGAAGAAACCGGCTACCAGGCGCGGCGCTGGCGACTGTGGTTGCGTTTTTTCCCTTCCCCCGGACTGCTGGATGAAGAAATGTTCGTCTATGTAGCCGCCCAGCTAATGCCGGGCGCTTGCCGCCCGGAAGACGATGAACGCATCGAAACGCGCTGGTTTTCCAGGCGCGAGTGGCGGCGGCTGCTGGACGAAGGCCGCATCCATGACGGCAAAACGCTGGCAGCCTTGGCGAGCTGGCGCGCCGCGAGGCCACGGCCGTGAACGCGGCGGGAGCGGCCCTACCGGAGTGCATTGTCATTGCCGGAGGCGGCACTGGCGGGCACCTCATGCCGGGCCTGGCAGTGGCCGCTGAGCTGCGCCGGCGCGGCGTACGCCGGCTGATCTTTGTCGGCACCGCGCGCGGCCTGGAAACCCGCCTGGTCCCCGCCGCCGGATTTGAGCTGGAATGCATTCGCATCGGCGGACTGATCAACCTGGGCTGGCGGCGGCAGTTGCAAACCCTCACCAGCCTGCCGGGGGCCATTCTGGATTGCCGCCGCCGGTTGCGTGCGGCGCGTCCCGCCGCCGTGTTAGGCATCGGCGGCTACGCTTCCGGGCCAATGCTGGCGGCGGCTCGCTGGGACGGCGTGCCGCTGGTGCTGCTGGAGATCAATACTCGTCCCGGGCTGGCCAATCGCCTAGCCGGCGATTGGGCTCGCGCCACCGCCGTGGCTTTTGCCGAAGCGGCTGCATATTTTCCCCGCAGCGTGGTCACTGGCCTGCCGGTACGCGCCGAGTTCCTGCAGGCGGAGGGGCCGGCGCCCACCGGTGCGCCCTTGCGCCTGTTGTGCTTTGGCGGCGGCCAGGGAGCACGCACCATTAATGCCGCCGTGCTGGGGCTGGCAGCGGCTTGGGGCGAAGTCGCCGAGCCTCGCGAAATCGTGCATCAGACCGGCGCCGGCGAATGGGAAAGCATGCGATCCGCCTATGCCCGGCTACCCGGCCAGATCACCGAGGCAAGCGAAGCGCTGGTTTACCGCCATGGCGGCTTGGAATTGCGCGCCCAACCGTTCATTGCGGAGATGGCCGCCGCCATGCGCCGCGCTCACCTGGCGGTTTGCCGCAGCGGCGCCGGCACCCTGGCCGAACTGGCGGCCATGGGCCTGCCGGCGGTCTTGATTCCCTTCCCCGCCGCCGCCGACCAGCATCAACTTCACAATGCCCGCGCCTTTGCCACCGCCGGCGCGGCCGTGGTCCTCGAGCAAGCTCAATTGACGCCGCCGGCGCTGGAAACAATCGTATTTGACCTGGTTTCGCATCCGGCACGCATGGCCGCCATGCGCGCATCCGCCCGCGCCCTGGCGCGCCCGGATGCCACTTCCCGCATTGCCGACCTGGTGCTGTCGGCGGCGAGCGGGCGCCAGCAGTAAAATCCCAAAACAGTTCCCGGAGCGCGCACTTCACGCCCGCTTTTGTGGAATGCGGCTCGGCCGCTTTTACTTTTAGGCGCGGACGCTTCCGCAAAGGTCCGGCCGAAACCGGACGCAGGGTGAATACTCTCGGCCGATAACGCTTTCCGAATCCGAACTCGATTTTTCGAGGTGAGATGCCGAGCCAATTCAGCTACTGTGTAAGAAACATGGATGCAAGGCATGCTGCTGGCTAAGACACTCAAAGTACACTTTGTCGGGATAGGCGGCATAGGGATGAGCGGCATCGCCGAAGTGCTGCTCCGGCTGGGATGGGCGGTTTCCGGCTCCGATTTGCGCCCCTCGCCGGTATTGGAGCGGCTGGCGGCGCTGGGCGCGCGCATCGACATTGGACACAAAGCGCACCAGGTCGGCGACGCCGGCGTGGTCGTCATCTCCAGCGCGGTCTCGCCGCAGAATCCGGAAGTGACGGCGGCCCGGGAGCGGCGCATTCCGGTGATACCCCGGGCGGAAATGCTGGCCGAGCTAATGCGGCTGAAATTTGGCATTGCCGTCGCCGGCATGCATGGCAAAACCACCACCACCTCGATGATCGCCACCTTGCTGGCGGCGGCGCAACTGGACCCCACCGTGGTGGTCGGCGGCCGACTCGATACCATGGGTTCCAATGCGCGCCTCGGTGCTTCCGAATACCTAGTGGCGGAAGCCGACGAGAGCGACCGCTCGTTTCTCAAACTGTCGCCCATCATCGCCGTCATTACCAATCTGGATCGCGAACACCTGGACTGCTATGCCGATTTGGAAGACATTCAACGGGCCTTTGCAGAATTTGCCAATCGGGTGCCGTTTTATGGCGGCGTGGTGATCTGCACGGAAGAAGAACCCGCGCGAGCCCTGCTGCCGTTGCTGAAACGACAGGTGCTCAGCTACGGCGAGCGGCCGGAAGCCGGCGTGCAGATTCTCGATCTGCGGCTGGAAACCCGGCGGACCCGGTTCCGGCTGGAATTGAGCGAGAGCGCCGCGCCGGCTTTGGGGCGGGCCTCATTGCCGCGCGATCTGGGCACGTTCGAGCTGATCGTTCCCGGCCGCCATAACGTGCTCAATGCCACCGCCGCGGTCACGGTGGGACTGATGCTAGGCCGCGACCTGGAAGTATTGCGGACATCGCTGGCCGAGTTTCATGGCGTGGACCGGCGTTTTCAATTCAAGGGAGAAGTGGCGGGCGTAGCCGTGATCGACGATTACGGACATCACCCCACCGAAATTGCCGCCACCATCGCCGCCGCCCGCCAGCGCAGCTACACCCGGGTGCTGATGCTGTTTCAGCCGCACCGCTATACCCGCACCTATCACCTGCAAGAGGAATTTGCCGCCGCCTTGCGCGGCGTGGATCGCGGTTTCCTGCTCGACATCTATTCCGCCGGCGAGGAACCGATTCCGGGGGTGGACTCGCGCTCGCTGGTGGAGCGTTTGCGCGCCAGCGGCGCGGCAGTGGAATATGTGCCCTCGGTGGAGGAGGCCGTGGCGCGTATCGCGCAGGCGGCGCGCCCCGGCGATGTCATTCTGACCCAGGGCGCGGGCAATGTCTCCGCGTTGGGAGATAAAATTTTACAGGCTTTGCGGGGACTGCCGGACGCGGCGCAATCACCCGCCGCGGCGCAGCTGGCCTAAAGATTCCATCATGAGCGAGAGCACGGAACCAGATATTGCGCCGGAAAGCCCGGAGATCGATGCTTCGGAAAACGAAACCGGCGCAGTGTTTCGGCGGCGGCGCCGACCGGTGCCGGTGCGCCAGCCCTGGTGGAAGCGTTCGGCGCGGCAGCTCTCGCTGGGGGCGGCGGCAGTCCTGATGGTAGCGCTGGCCGCCGCCGGGTTGCGGCATTGGCTGCTGACCAGCCCCGATTTCATGCTCGCCAGCCTGGGGCAAATTCAAGTCAGCGGCGCCCAGGAAACCACGCCCGAGGCGGTCCGACAGGTCTTCGCCGCCGATCTGGGGCGCAACCTGCTGGCCATCCCGCTGGCGCGCCGGCAGCGAGCCCTGCAGCATTTGCCCTGGGTGGCACAAGCCTCCGTGCTGCGCCTTTGGCCCAACCGGCTGGCGGTCAAGCTGATCGAACGGCAACCGGCGGCCTTCGTCCGCGAGGGGACGCATGTGGGCTTGATCGCCGCCGACGGCACGCTCTTGCCCATGGTCCCGGGATTGCGTTTTCAAGGGGCGATGCTCGATGGCCTGGCCCTGCAAGGCGCAGGCGGCGAGGCCGAGCTTTTGCAACAGCGCCGCGAGCAAATGGCGCTGTTTTTGCGCTTGCGCCAGTCGCTGGATGCGGGGGGCGCCCACCGCCTGCGCGATTTTTCCGAAATCGACCTGAGCGACCCGCGCAATGTGCGCGTCCTGGTTCCGTTGCCTGCCGGCGCCGGCGCGGCGGCAGCGAGCGCTCGCACGCTGCTGCTGGAGCTGGGCAATCGTCATTTTCTCACCCGATACCAGCTCTATTTACAACATATCCAGGAGTGGCTGAGCCAATACGATAGCCTGCGTTCCGTAGACCTGCGCTACGATGGCGAAGCGATCTTGAATACCGGCGCGGGCCAAACGGCGGCTGTCCCGCATCCGCCCGCCAGTCATCTTTAATGTCGCGCAAGACCCAACCCACGCTCTGTGTGCTCGATCTGGGCACCTCCCGCACCCGCGTTCTGGCGGCCGTACTGGAGGAAGACCGGCTACGTTTTCTCGCCTACGCCGCGCAGCCTTCTCAAGGGGTGCAAAAAGGGGCGGTGGTCAATCTGCAGGCCGCCAGCCAGGGCATTGCGCTAGCGGTGGAGCAGGCGGAACGACAAGCCGGCATCCACATCGAGGAAGTGACGCTCAGCCTGACGGGAGCGCACATGCGCGGCTTGCCCAATCACGCCACCTATAGCCTGGCGGGGCGCAGCCGTGAAATCAGCCAGCAGGATGTGCAGCACGTGCTCGATCTGGCGCAGCAGATGGAACTGCCCGAAGGCTATGAACTGCTGCACATGCGCGCCCTGGAATATATTCTGGATCGCCAGCCGGGAGTGCGCGATCCGGTCGGCCTGGTCGCCACGCGCCTGGAAGCGCGCACGCTGCTGATCACCGGCGCCAGCGGCCCGGTGCAGAACCGGGTATCGGCGGCGAATATGGCCGGGCTGAAGGTGCAAGAACTGCTGTTTACGCCTTTGGCCGCGGCCGACGCCTTATTGCAGGCCGAGGAACGCGAGCAGGGAGTAGCGCTGGTGGAAGTCGGCGCCAGCTGTACGGGAGTGCTCGCCGTCGCTCAGGGCGCAGTGCAGCATGCCGCCGTGATCGCGGTGGGCGGCGATAATTTTACCCGCGATGTCGCGATTGCGTTCAATACACCCCTGACGGCGGCGGAGGGGATGAAGCACAGCTTCGGCCAGGTGCTCACCGCGGGCATGAGCGAGCGCGCCGAAATTGAAGCTCCCGGCATTGGCGATCACCCCAGCCGGATGATTCTGCACCGCCAATTCTGCGACCACTTGCGCGAGCGCGCCGAGGAATTGACGCATCAGATCGAAGACGACCTGCGGCGCAGCGGGTGGCTGCACCGCCTGGGCGCAGGAATCGTGCTGACCGGCGGCGGCGCCGTGCTCGGCGGCTTTGCCGAGCTGATGCGCCAGCAACTGCGGCTGCCGGTTCGCATCGGCGTTCCCCCGCTGCTGGAAGGCATGTCCGTGGAATTCGCCAAGCCGGAATTCAGCTTTTTGCTGGGCGGCATTATGGCGGCCCAGCGACGGTTTCGGCGCCGCCAGGAGCAGCCGGGGTTGTGGCAGCGCTTTTGGAGCCGGCTCGAAACCACTTCGTAAACCGCAGGGAAGCCCCCCTCGTCTTGCGGCCGTCTTTTACCAAAAAAGCGGAAATCAAGGATTTGCCTTGCCTCCGGGCTGGCGGCAGAACTCCATGCCCCACTCTGATTTGGGCTTGTCCCTTCCCCTCTGAGGCCGGGTAGAAAGCCTCTGGGCGGTCATTTGCCGCCATTCGGCGCATTTGGGTTGTTTCCCCTGCCGGGACGGGCCAATCTAATCCCGGCGGCGTGGTGCATCAACCAGGCCGGCGGAAAGCGAGTCGCTCATGCAACGACCGGTTAAGTTTGTCGAGCTCGGCGTCACCAAGCTGGCGGGCGCGGCCTTTCATACTATTCAGTTTTTCAATCAATTCAACCCCGGCAAGCCGTTTACCCCCGCCTGGTCGGATAAGCCGTTGCAGAAATCCTGGCAAAAGACCAAGCCCAAGCTGGGCTGGCCACGCCAGACCGATTCGCTGTGCCCCACCTGCGTTAAGGAAGCGCGCAAACAGATCCTCTCGGGCGAGCGCGACTACCGCGAGTTGATCACCGCGCACCTGGGCGAAATCAAAGCCGATATCATCGAGCGCGATGGCCAGATCTGGATGGTGAAAGAGTGCCCCCAGCACGGCCGCTTTGAAGACCTGATGGCGGTGGATAAGCGCTTTCTGGAGCACATTGAAGCGATGTTTCCCGGGCGAGACCTGCCGGCGCACAACGACCAGGGACTACATAACCACGGCACCAGCTCGGTCAAGCACGGCCGCGGCGCGGTGCTGACGGTAGATCTGACCAACCGTTGCAATATGATGTGCGACCCCTGCTTCATGGACGCCAACCAAGTCGGGTTCGTGCATGAGCTGTCGTTCGACGATATCAAGGAAATCCTCGACAACGCCGTCAAGATCAAGCCCCGCCGTCAGATGTCCATACAGTTTTCCGGCGGCGAGCCGACGATGTCGCCGCACTTTTTCGACGCCATCCGTTACGCCCGCAAAGTGGGCTACAACAGCGTGCAGTGCGCCACCAACGGCATCGAGTTCGCAAAAAGCAAGGCATTCTGCCGCAAGGCGGCGGAAGCCGGCCTGCGTTACGCATACCTGCAGTTTGACGGCATTGGCAACGACGCCAACGGGCACCGCAAGATCGGCAACCTGTTCGACGTCAAGTTGCGAGCCATCGAAAACATGCACGAGGCGGGCATCGAGATCGTGCTGGTCGCCACCCTGGTCAACGGCATCACTAACGACCAGGTCGGCCCGATCATCAAATTCGCCACTGAGAACCCGGGCAAAATCTCCTTCGTCAGCTTCCAGCCGGTCTCCTTCACCGGGCGCGACGAAGACATCACCGAAGACCGCCGGCAGCGCCAGCGCTATACCCTCTCGCACATGGCGCAGGACGTGAAAAAGCAGACCGGCTATACCGAACCCACGCGCGACTGGTTCCCGATTTCGATCATGGGCGCCTTCGCCGACTTTGCCGACCTGGTGCACGGACCCAACGCGCAGTGGGGGCAGATGAGCTGTGGCTGCCATCCCAACTGCGGCGTCGGCACCGCCATGATGGTGCATAAACAGACCAAGGAACTGGCGCCGGTACCGCAGTTCATCAACATTCCCCAGCTCATCCGCGACATGCAAAAGGTCACCGACGCCGGCCGGGGAAAAAAGATGACGGCGGTCACGATGGCGCTGGCGCTGCTGAAAAACTATCGTCCGATGCAAGCGCCGCGCAGCCTGACACTGCTGGATCTGTGGCGCAAGTTCGATAAGACCATGGGCGTCAGCGGCAAGGATTACGGCAAGGTCGGCCCGGACCGCACCCTGGCCGACATCCAAAAGCGCCGCGAAGATCCGTGGAACTTCCTATTTATCGCCGGCATGTGGTTCCAGGACCTGTTCAATTACGACTTCCGCCGCACCGAAATGTGCATTATCCCCTATGGCACGCAGGAGGGTGAAATTTCCTTCTGCGCCTACAATACCGGCGTGGGCTGGCGCAACATCATCGAGGCGATGCATAAAAATGCCTCGGTCATCGAGTGGAACAAGCAGCATGGCAAGCATCGCGTCTATGCCTCCGGCGCGCCGGTAACGATGGAAAGCTTCGACCACAATCTCAAAATCGACCCGGTTGACGCCGCCCGGGTGCGTGAGCATAGCGACGCTCCCGAAAACGCCTTCGAGGAAGAAAAGGCGATGCGCAAGCTGCTGCGCGAGCAACTGCTCAAGCAGCAACTCGGCACGGCCGGCAGCCATGGCGATGGGCTGGTGCAAATCGGCAATACCGAACGCGAAGGCGAGTTGGTCGGCGTGGATCAATAATTCGAGCGGCACGGCCGCTTTTACTTTTAGGCGCTGACGCTTTCGCAAAGGTCCGGTCGAAACCGGACGCATGGCGAATACTCTTCGACAGGAATTTCCCTGCTTTAAAACCCCCGGGCGTTGGCCCGGGGGTTTTTGTTGCCGCTCGAAACTTTCGCTTGACCGCGCGCGGCGGCCCAACCTAACCTGAGACAAGCGCGCGGCTTACGCGCGTCCCTTGTTATGCCTACGCCCCTTGAACCTGGCGGTTGCGGGCGCCACCGGCAAAGCGAAGCGGAATAGAGCCCCTCGGCTCGACCGCCGCCGGCTCGACCCCGGCAACGGCGCTTTTCTTTCCGGCGCGGCGCATCCGGAGGAAAAGCCTTGACCCCTTCCCAGCGGCAATCCATAAATTGGCGTGGCGATGCCGAGCGGTTCGGCCAAGATGCCGGCCAAAGCCAAAGGATGGCCTTGCCCCTCCGCAGCTTCAGCGCGCGCGCGGGAGGCGGCTGAGGCCATGGCGCTGGAAACCCAAACGCCACCGGTGGCCGCCGGCGAGCGGCCGCGACGCCGCCGCGCCGGATTCTGGAGCAGCTGGCGCTTTCGCCTGGTCGCCTTTCTGGCCGTCTTCGGTCCCGGATTCATTACCGCCAATGTGGATAACGATCCCGGCGGCATCCTGACCTACTCGCAAGCGGGCGCCAAATTCGGCTACATCCTGCTCTGGACGCTGATTCCGACCACGATCGCGTTAATCGTGGTGCAGGAGATGGCGGCCCGCATGGGCGCGGTCACCGGCAAGGGGCTGAGCGACCTGATCCGGGAAGAGTTCGGCTTCCGCTGGACCTTTTTCGCGATGCTGGTGCTCGGCATGGCCGATTTCTCCAACATCGTCGCCGAGTTTGCCGGCATGGCCTCGGGCATGGGAATTTTTGGCGTTTCCAAGTATCTGGCCGTGCCGCTGGGCGCGATCATCATCTGGACGGTCGTCATCCGCGGCACATATGGGCCGGTGGAACGTTTGCTGATCATCTTCTCGATGGTCTATATCGCCTACCCGGTTTCCGCCTTCCTGGCGCATCCGCACTGGATTTCCGCGCTGCACAACACTTTCGTGCCCATCGTGCTCAGCAAGCAGGATTATTACCTGGTCGTGCTCGGCCTGATCGGCACCACGATCACGCCCTGGATGCAGTTTTATCTGCAGGCTTCGGTGGTCGAGAAAGGAATCGGGAAAAAAGAATATTCACTCTCGCGCTGGGACGTCATCATTGGCTGCATCATCACCGACGTGGTGGCGTTTTTCATCGTCGCGGCATGCGCGGCGACACTCTATCCCGCCGGCATTCACGACATCAGCGACGCCGCCCAGGCGGCGCTGGCGCTCAAACCGCTGGCCGGGCATTATGCTTCCCTGTTGTTCGCCCTGGGACTGGTCAACGCGGCGGTGCTGTCGGCCGCGATATTGCCGCTGGCGACCTCATATAACATCTGCGAGGGGCTGGGTTTCGAATCGGGCGTGAATAAACGTTTCGGCGAAGCCCCGGTCTTCTACTGGCTGTATACCTGCCTGATCGCTTTCGGCGCCGGAGTAGTGCTGGTGCCGCATCTGCCATTGATCAAGGTAATCCTGTTTTCCCAGGTAGCCAATGGCATCCTGCTGCCCTTCGTACTAGTGTTCATGCTGATTCTGGTCAACCGCAAGGAAGTCATGGGCGAGTACCGTAACTCGCGCCTGGCGAATGGCATCGCCTGGACCACCAGCATCGTCATCGTCGGGCTGACCATCATGATGATCGCCACGCTCTAGTGAAGCGCGAGCGGGAACGCCCGCACGCTGCGCATTAATCCTTGGTTATTGTCATATAGAAGTAATAGACCGATTTGCTGGACAGGTCGGCGACCGTGGATACGAGCAGGCGGCGATTTAAATGGATTTGCACATCGCCATCCGTATGAATCGTGCGTATCGTCGGCTCATTAAATCCGGGAACCGGTTGAGTAAGATTCGTCGCCGCCAGGCTTGTAATATTGGCCAAATACCGAATTCTATTTTTTGGCTTGAGCCTGCAATATATTGATACCCCAATGGATTCATATTGAAATTGCGTGTTAATGGAAGTATGAGAACTGGAAATTCCTCCAACCACTATCGGTATCCTGTTCCCTACCTTGATTTGGGCATTTGCAAGCAGCCCGGATAATGACAATTGATAGCTGCGGCTATTCAAGATCGCGCCACGCACGGGGCGGCCATTCAATAACGTACCCGGCGGCACATGCTGCTCGATAGTGAAGATGATGTTGTAAGTTTGAGGCGGCTGAGCCGCGGCCGACCTGGCCAATTGCGGATGCTGAGCAGCAGCCCAAGGAATGAATCCGAGCAGACTGAACCCAAGCAGGAAGCGTCGCATAAAAGCTCCTTAAGGGGTGTTCAACCTCATGTTTGTGGATTCGGAAGTGATGGACGAAGCCGAATCGTTCGCGTCTTTCGCCCAACTTGGCGGGGGCGGCGGTTGAAGCGCGACCAGCACCGACGCGGACGGGTGGGAAGCCAACAGGATTACCAGCAGCTTTTCCTGCCCACTGGGCGGCACCGGCGTGGGAAAGACCGCTACCGGGGTGTTGGCCGCGATCACGGTGGGAAAGACCGATCGCTGAGGCAGGCGCGGCGCGCTGAAAGCGGCTTCACGGTGATATATCCGGCGTACCGTATTGCGTCCGATCGACGGCCGGGCTACGAGATGACGAGTTTGCCGATGCTCTGCGATCCCGGGCCGAGCCATTCGCGCAGGTAAGGATGCGAAAGAGCGGGCGGGACGGCCACGCTCCCGGGAAGGCCTGGACAGCATGGCTCGCCAAAGCCAGGGAGTAGCCAACAGCATCAGAAGGCAGGCAACTAAGGCCAGCAATTTTACCGGACGCAATCCGAATACAAATATGGAAATGCGCCTGGCTTGCATGCTGGAAACCGCAGGCAGCCGTTCGCGCAGCGATTCCGGCGCGGCGGCGGAACGCAGTTCCGAAGCTTCGCGTTCAAGCCCGCGGACGACGACCTGTTCCCAATATTTGGGATCTCGCGTTCTCTTTTTAGCGCCCATGCCGGACCTCCAGACGGGCGGCCAATTTGCGGGCCAATAATTTTCGGGCGGCGGCAAGGCGCTGGCGCACCGCCGGCTCGCGCAAGCCCAGCAAGCGTCCAATTTCGGCCGGCGAAAGCTCGTCATCGAGCGAAAGCAGCAGCGGCAGGCGCAACCGCGCCGGCAGCGAGTCCATTAGCTGGCGCAGCAGGGCGCGCAGCTCCGCCTGCGCCGCCAGTTCGTCGGCGGGCGTGCCGGAGGCGGCCAAGCCGGCGAGTCCGGCGACCGTTTCTAAGGGCAGTTCCGCCGCGGGCGGACGGCGGACGAGGGCGGCGCGATAGACGATCCGCGCCAGCCAGGCGGCGGGATCGCGCACCAGCGCCAGCCGGCGACGATAACGCAGGGCCCGCAGAGCCGCTTCCTGCACCGCATCCTCGGCCAAGTCGGCGCGGCGCACGACCGCATACGCCAGGCGATAAAACCGACCGGAGTGCTCGCGCAGCACGATTTCGAGCGGCTCGCGCATGGAAAGTAAGCCCGCGGCGATTGCGTTTTCCGCAGCCGCCGCCTGACTTCGTTCCGGCTTTATCCCCGCCGGCAGCATCTCCAAAGCGAATTCCATAATTGCGGCACCTATAGTAAAGAACTCGAATGAGACACAAATGAAAATTTTTTTCGGCTGGGGGGCAAATTTATTTCACGATCACAGCGGCTCGCATTTCTGATGCACATCACCAATACGAAAAAGAGGGAATACGTGTTTTTTTGCCGTCACCGCTGTCACCACCTCATAAGTCATTTGTTTTGTATAGGATACAGGAGACGGCAGGTTCAATTTAACTGACAGCCTCAAGCCGAAAAATTTAAGCTATATCCTTTAGAATCAGCATGTTACGACAATGACACCAACTTTTTACCCTTTCGCCGGATACTTCCTTCACAATGGGCACTTATGAAATTACGCCCACTACTAATGGTGTCTTCGTTCGCGCTTATATTGGCCGGCATGCTGCCGGGGCAGATGGCCAGACTGCGGCCCGCGCACGGCCCTTTTACCTGGACCGCGTTTCCCACCGACGAGATCGGCATCGCGGATGCACCCATGGCGACCGAGATCACGCCTTCCGGCGGGCTTTATACCGGCTGGGGCGAACTGGATTTTTATACCGGCTATCCAATGCGGCGGGTGCGCCAGCCGGAACGCACGCTGGAGTCGGGCGACTTGCCGATCATTCGCTATCAATTTCATGACGGCCGAGTGCTTTATACAGCGCGGATGTTCAGTTGGGCGCTCGATCCGCATCTTCCCGACCGCCAGCCGATCAACTACATCATCCTGGATGCACGCAACGCCGCCCAAACGCCGCGAACCAGCTATTTCACCATCGCTTTCCGCTACAGCGGCGGACTAAGCGGCCCGCAACGAATCGGCGCGCATCGTTTCGAGCGTCCAGTAGAGCCGCATGCGCCCGGGGATTACTCGCAACCGGGCGTCGCTTTCAACCCGGCCTGGACTTACGGTTTTCAGCAGGCAGGCGGTCAAGGGATAGCGCTGCGCGCGGGAAAAATCGTTTATAGTTTTCCGCTCATGCCGCGGCCGCGTTTGAGCGAGCCGTGGGGCAAGCAGCTGAAGCTGAACGTATACCCAGGAACGCCGGTGCTGGTGGCGCGCTATCGGCTACGCCTAGCGCCGGGCGCGACCGAGCGGCTGGAATTCAAAATGCCGGTGGCGCCGATCGCGGTGCTGGACGCGGGCGCCGCGCGGCAGTTACTGGCCTCGCGGGCGAATGCCGCGCGGCTGGCAGCGCGGCACTGGTGGCGGACACAACTGGCCCGGGGCACGCAAATCGAGCTGGGGGAAGCCAAAACCGTCGCGACCTGGCGCGCCAGCCTGATGTACCTGATGCTGGCGCGCGACCGGCAACGGCTGGCGGCGGCGGCAGGCATGCCCGAGCACAACGTCTATATCCAAACCGTAAATAAGCTGCAATACCACGCCTTCTGGCTGCGCGATGGGGCGTTTATGACGCGCGCCTATGATGTGAGCGGGCACGCGCGGCGGGCGGCGGAATGCCTGGGGTTTTTCCCGCGTTTTCAACTCGCCGACGGCAATTTTCTTTCGCAGTCCGGGCAGCACGACGGTTGGGGCGAAGCGCTCTGGGCCGTGGGGCAGCATTATGCATTGACCGGCGACCGGGCATTCGCCGCGGCCTGGTGGCCGCGAGTCGAGCGCGCCGTGGCCTGGCTGGAGCAGGCGCGGCGGCGCGATCCGCTGCACCTTTTGCCCGGCGGCAACCCGCATGACGACGAGTTCGTCAACACCTGGGCGCATATCACCGGCGACAATTTTCTGGCACTGGACGGCTTGCATGCCGCCATCGTCATGGCGCGCGGGCTGGCACATGAGCGCCAAGCGGCGGCCTGGCAGGCGCTTTATCGCAATTACCATCACGCCCTGTTTTCGCGGCTGCGCCAAGTGGGGGCCGGCAATGGCGAGTATATGCCGCCGGGGGTGGACGTTACCGGCGGGCAGGATTGGGGCAACCTGCTGGGGTTATATCCACATGCGCTGCTCAAGCCGCGCGATCCGCTGATCAGCGGCACGCTGCGCCACGCGCTCAGCCACTATGGCGAGGGCCTGATCACCTGGGGGCCTTACCTGCATCATTACCTGACCATGAACGATACGGAAAGCTGGGTGCGGCGGGGCGACGAACGCGCCGCGTTGCGCGAACTTTACGCCGTTTTGGTGCATACCTCTTCAACCCAGGCGGGATGGGAAGTCGGGCCGCGGGCGTGGACGACGCGGGATTTCGGCGGCGACCTGGCGCCCCACGGCTGGTTCGCCGCCGACTATATCGCGCTGCTGCGCAATATGCTGGCCCAGGGCGAGGGGCAAAAATTGCACTTGCTCCCAGTGCTGTCGCCGGCCTGGAGCCGGCCGGGAGAAACACTGGGCTTACGCGATGCGCCGACGCGTTTCGGCATGGTCAACATGCAGGCACACTTCAGCTCAGGCGGGATGGACTTGAAGTTGGACAATCATTTCCAGCATGCGCCGGCGGCGATGGTGCTGCACCTGCCCTGGTACGCGCGGGTGGATGGCGCCAAAGTGGATGGGCATGCCGTCTCCGTGCATGGCCGCGAGCTGCGGCTTCCGCCTCAGGCGCGGCAGGTCACGGTTAGCTGGCGACGGCTGCCAGTGAAGGGGGACTACAGCTATAGGGATGCGGTCCGAGCCTTCCGCAAGGAGTGGCGCCAGCGCTACCAGGCTTTCCGCCGGAATGGCATGCCCACAGTCAAAACAGTGAAAATGAAATAGGCAGCCACTCGAAGCGGCTCGGCGTTAGCGGCACGGCCGCTTTTACTTTTAAGCGCTGACGCTTTCGCAAAAGTCCGGCCGAAACCGGACGCTTGGCGAATACTCATGGCTGCCGGGCATTGCCGGGCGCAATTCCCGCGGAATTGCTTTGCTTTATCGTTCCCAGGCGCGGGATCTAACCGGAACTTCGCGGCCGCCGCTACTTGCTTATGATCAGCCCCAGCGTTGCAGGCTGCGGATGTTGAGGTTTTCAATGCGGGACAGCAGGCGCACGACACGGCCCAGGCGGGCGGCGACCACCAGCAGCGGCAATGTGATCAGCAAAAATATGCCCAATAACAATAAAAGCAGGTTTTGACTATCTATCATCACCATGGGTCAATTCCAGCAAGGTTCGAAGTGGAATCGCGACAAGCAACGAAAGCAGGAACAATTGCCAATGAAACAGGCTGGGACATTATATAGCCGAAGCTAAAGTATTTGCCCGCCTCAAGTTAAACCACGGCGGATGTGGTACTTAGCATTTATCCGCAAAAGCAAAACCCGCCAATAAAAAGGAGTTCCGCCGCAACCGCCCCAATGCGCCGGGCATCGGGCCAAGAAGGGCATGGATTACGCGGCTCGGCCGCTTTTACTTTTAGGCGCTGACGCTTTCGCAAAGGTCCGGCCGAAACCGGACGCATGGCGAATACTCATGGCTGCCGGGCATTGCCGGGCGCAATTCCTGCGGAATTGCTTTGTATCGTCGTTAATAGGCGCGGGACCTAACCGGGACCCCGCGCTTCGGCCTGCGGGCATGGCTTGAGGCAATTTCTTCGAAATTGCCAATGACGAAAACTGCAGTCCGACTCGGCCGTTAACGCTTCAGGAGCGCGGCATGAAAGCATTGGATTCCACTCAAGAGACAGCGAGCACACCGGGAGTCAAGGCACTCGTACGCGAACTACTGCGCCAGGTGGCTGAGATGGCGCGCGACTATGGACAACTGGCGACGGCCGAAGCGCGAGAAAAGGCGCAAGTCTTACGTTCGGCAGGCTTTTCTCTGGCCGTGGGCGGCATGCTGCTTTTGTATGGCTTCTTTTTCCTTACCGTGGCGCTGATCGCATTAATCGCCTGGGCAATCAACAGCTGGGGATGGGCTTCGTTAATCGTGGGCGGCGCGTGGGCGATCATTGGGGGCGGAATGATGCTGCCCATCATAAACAAACTGCGCAGAGGCGCGCTGCGATTTAACAAATTGAGCCAGAGAGTGCAAAAAGACAAGGAATGGGT
Source organism: Acidobacteriota bacterium (assembly GCA_021818955.1). GTDB lineage: Bacteria > Acidobacteriota > Terriglobia > Terriglobales > SCQP01 > JAKASR01. The sequence continues at coordinate 51,430 of JAKASR010000007.1, read as the reverse complement.
GAAGACCAAACTGGCTGCTTAACGGGGCGGGAAAAGCCAGGCGAGCGGCTCGGCCGCTTTTACTTTCAGGCGCTGACGCTTTCGCAAAGGTCCGGCCGAAACCGCGCGAACCGGGCCTGCGAGCATGGCTGCAGGCAATTTCTTCGAAAATGATAATGTTCAGACAATTTCTTCGAAATTGCCATTGACGAAAACTGCTGCCCGACCCGGCCGTAAACGCTGCAGGCAATTTCAGGACTCAAGGCAGAGCACAATCGCGGCAAATTCTCCGAAAGAGGAGATTACACGCCGTAATTACAACTTTATGGGACGGTTTGGCGGTCGCATTTATGGATTGTGCACTGGCAGGCAACAATACTGGCGTTGGCCGTTTGCGGGCTGAGCCTGGAGGCGGCGGGTAATTGTCCGCACCAAGGGGCGATCGCGGGCGAATGCGTGCGCACGGCTTATTTTTATAAACCGCCGGTAGATGGCACGCCGGCAAGTTTCATCGCTCGGCACTTCGACCTGATTCTTTTAACCCATGGCGATGAGGGCTATCGCCGGGAATTACGGCAAGCGGGCTACGACGGCCCGATACTGCAAACGGTGGGCGCCAACGAGGCGGAGGGACCAGGACCTTACGCCAACCGCTACGCCCACTGCGACCCGGCCTATGTACCCTATATGCGCACGGTTACGGATGAACCTGGCCTCTTTTGCCGCGACGTGCATGAGCATGAGAGCTGGTTTCTCCACAATCGCGGCGGCGCAAGGCTATACTCCCGCACACTTTCGGCCAACCACATCTGGCGCACCACCTATGCCATGAATCCGGCATCCCGCGGCTGGCAGCAATTCGTGGCGCAGCGGCTGGTTCAAGAACGGCGTCTGGGATACAACGGTATTTTTTTGGACAACGTCTGGTTGAGCCGCGCCTGGACACGGCAGACAGCCAATGGGACCGGCGGGGTAGTTGAATTTTCCAGCCGCGCGGCATTGCAGGCCGCAGTGGCGGCTTATCTGCGGCGGCTGCGGCAAGCGTTGCCGCATGTGCCGATCTGGGCCAACCTAACCAACGATCCCGATCTGGAGGGGGATTGGAATGCTTATTTGCCCTATCTGGATGGGGTGATGGTGGAAAACTTTCTGGTGGGCTGGTCCGCCAAAGTGGAGCTTTCCCCAGCCCGGCGCCAGGCGCAAATGATCAACATCGCCGCGGCGTTACGCATGGGAAAAAAAGTGCTACTGGTGACCCAAGGCCGCCCCCACCAGCGCGAGCGCTGGCAACGCTCGTTGGCCGCCTATTGGCTGCTCAACAATGGCCATTTGTATTACCGGTTTGCGGATGCTTTCACCGCGGCCTACAGGAACGTGAACTGGCTGGATGCCTACGACCAGGGGCCGGGCCGCGCCCTCGGAGCAGCCAAAGCGCAAGGCTGGAATTGGACACGGCGTTTTCAATCCTCCCACTTGCCGCGCGGGGACAGGACCGCGGGGGCGCGCCGGGGAAGCATTGCAAGCGGCAGCAAGCTGGCTCCGGCCATTCATCAGTTGCGCCTCAACCTGAACTGGAAATATACGGAGGGAATCAGCCGAAGCCGGCAATGACTTGATCGTTAACGCTTTATGACACGCCAAAGTAAGACCGGAGCCAGGCTGCCCGCGCGAGGCGAGATGGTGCTGAGCGCCGCCTTGGCGCTGGCGACCGGGCTGAGCCGGCTAGCGCTGATTTCATCGCGGCCAGGCGAGCCGGACAGCGCGCGCTATCTGATTGGCATTGGCCAATGGCTGGCCCATGGTTCACGGGCGGTAATGATTTACGACCAGGCATTATCGGTCGGCTATTACCGGATGGGGCTGGCGATTGCGGGCTGGGCGGGTAACCCGGAAAGAACCGCACTCGCGCTCAATCTGCTCAGCGCGCTGGCCGCGACCGCCACGGCGCCCATCACCTACGCGCTGGGGCGGCGCTGGCTGTCGCGTGCGGAGGCGCTGGCCGCGGCCTTGCTTTGGCTTTTCAGCCCGGGACTTTGGTGGCTGGGCTTGGAGCCGCATCCGCAGGGTCCGGCCATTGCCTTGGGGCTGCTGGGGCTGTGGGCGGCAGCACGCGCCCTGGAAAGCGGCAGCCGCGCGCGAGCCGCCGCCTGGGGGCTGGGCGGAATGTGCGGCTTCGCCTGCAGCCTGCTGTTGAAAAGCGATCTGCTGCTGCTGGCACCGGCATTTCCCGCCCTGGCGATCTGGCACGATCGGACTTTAGCGCCCGCCAGCTTCAAGAGAGAAGAACATGGACAGCGCAACCGCAATTTTCGATTCGGGCTGGCGTGCTTGTTGCCGGTGCTGGCTTGGCTGATCGCGCTGGCTGCGCGCAGTGCCTGGCTGCGGGGCAATCTTTCCGGCAGCGCCGGCACGCCGGGGCATTTAGTGGAACAGTTTCTGAGCTGGCCGAGCGGCGGGGTTTGGCTCAAGCAGTTACTGCCGGTGGCGACGGGGCTGGGATTCGGCACCTGGCTGGTGCTCGTCACAGGAATCGGCCTGGCGCTGGGCCGATGGCTTACAGTTCACAATCTGAAAGCCAAAGCCGCCAATGCCGCCAATAGCGAAAGCGCGGCCGCAGGAATTAGGCCAAGAAATTGGGGCAGCGCGCTGATGCTGGTGAGTTGGGGCGCGCCGGGAATGGGCTTATGGCTGCTGATTGCCGGCAACAACACCCGGCATACGATCTTATTTACGCTGCCTTGGGTGTGGGCAGGTTTTTATGCCTGGCGCCGGGCCTGGCCGCAGGCGCCGGTAGCGGGATTGGCGTGCATCGCGCTGGGACTGAACTGGCTGGCGATACCGGCCAATTCCAATATGACACTCTACCCATCCCCCAATGTGCCGCGCAGCGCCGCCCTGCTTGCCCACCAACTCCACAGAATGCATCAATTAGCGCGGGCGATGCCGGCGCAAGCTGCACGACTTCAGCGATTGACCGACATGCGCGCCAGCGCCAGGGCGCGCTCGAGGTGGCCGGTTTGTTATCTGGGCTGGTATGGCAATCCCTATCTTGAATACGATCTGCTGACCGCCGGAATGAGGCTGCGGCGGGCGGGACAGGCGCTAGTGTTGGAACGCCAGTCGGCGGGGATCGCATTTTTACACGTGCGCTCCCGAAGCGATTATGCCCGGGCCACGGAGATTTGCCGGCGCAGCTACAGCCTGGAATACGGGCCTGGAGGATTGCACTACTGGTTTATGGGGGAAGAATGGCGGCATATGCCGTTCTGGCGGCGTTGGTATCCGGGAGGGCGGGCTCCGGTGGTGGCGCGGGCGGTGGCGCCGGCCACGGGCGGGGCCGTGGCCGGAGGCGCAGAATGAAGACGGATTTTCGCCGACATGAAGCTTGCGCGCGAACTTCGCCCGATCAAGCCCCCGACCCGGGGGTGATGATTTTATGCGCCCAATTAGCGGCGCTTTCGCTGGTGCGGCGACTGGGGCAGGCCGGTATTCCGGCCGGATGCGCCGATACACGCCCGGACGCACCCGCCTCGGACTCGCGCTACTGCCGCCAGACGGTGCTGTTGCCGGAGAATCCGGACGGCTGGCTGGATCGCCTGCGCAGGGCCGCCGCCGAAGGCCGCTTGGGAGAGCGTCCCGTGCTGCTGGCCACCAGCGATGAAACACTGCTGTGGATGAGCCATCATCGCGAAGACCTGGCCGCGGGCTATCGCCTGCTGCTGCCGCCGCGCGAGCTGTTGCAGCGGCTGGTGGATAAACGCAGGTTATATGAATTGGCGGCAGCCCATCAGGTGCCCACGCCACGCAGCCTGCCGGTGGGTAATCTGGATGAACTTAGCCGCGCCGCCGCCAGCCTGGGCTTTCCCTGCCTGTTGAAATCGGCGTACAGCAAGCCGGGAGGACGCGACCCGGCGCTAGGCAAGGTGCTGGTCAGAAACGCGGGCGAGCTGGAAAGCGCGTATGCGCGGATGGAAGGCCTGGACCGCCGGCTGTTGTTGCAGGAATACATTCCCGGCGACTGCCGGCAGGTGCTGTTATACAACGCCTACTTTGGAGCGGATGGGCAGCCGGTGGCGATCTTTACCGGGCGCAAACGGCGGCAGTATCCGCCGGAGTTCGGCACCGCCAGCCTGACCGAAACCTGCCCGTTGCCGGGTCTGGCCATGCAAATGACGCGTTTTTTTGAGCAACTGGGCTTCATCGGCCCGGTAGATTGCGGCTTGAAGTTCGATGCGCGGCGCGGCGAAGCGCTACTGCTGGATGTGAATCCGCGGTTGGGACAAAACTATCGCGCCTGGCTGGGCCGCGACGATGTGGACTTGGGCTGGCTGGCTTATCGCGAAGCCGCGGGCACAGCCTGGCCGGCTTATTTTTCGCCGCTGGCGGCGATGCGCGAGCGGCTGTGGGTGATCGAAGACAACGATTGGCGCAGCCGCCGGCGGTTGCGGAAACAAGGCGCGCCGCAGGCAATGACGCGGCTGGCCGATTATGCCGGGGTAAGGGGAACAGCCTATTGGAACTGGCGCGATCCGCGGCCCGCCTGGCGAAAACTATGCCAGCTCTGGCAGCAACGGCGCCAGGAAACATCCTGGCCGCGTGAGGTCGCGCATGCCGATTCCAAGTTTATTTTGCCCCAGCGCTGAATTCGACTTTGCCCCCAATGACCAGCCAGACCGGCGCGCCGAGTGGCTCTACCTCGATCAAGAATCGGTGTTGGCGGCGGGCGCGCTCGATATGAAGCTGGCCATGGCGGCGGTACGAGAAGCCCTGGAACTGCTGGCGCAGGGGGAATGCCGGCAACCGCCCAAGCTGGTGTTGCGCGGCGCCGACAACGCCGCCAGCGAATCGCGCGGACGGATCAACGGCTTGTGCGCCGTGCTGGGGACTCCGGCGAGGGCGATGGGCATGAAATGGATTGCCAGCTTTCCCGCCAATCGCGCGCGCGGGTGGCCGCGCGCCAGCGCATTGATTATTCTCAATTCGCCGCAGACCGGCTTGCCGCTGGCGGTGCTCGACGGCACGTTGATCAGCGCCATGCGCACCGGCGCGGTGAGCGCGTTGGGAACGACGTATCTGGCGCCGCCCTCCGCGCGCAAAGCGGCCATCATCGGCGCCGGCGTGCAGGCGCGCACGCAGGCGCTGGGACTCGCCACGGCGCTGCCGCGCCTGGAAGAAATCGCTATTGCCTGCCGCGAACGGGCGCATGCCGAACAATGCGCCGCCGATTGCCATCGGCTGGGTCCGATTCCGGCGCGGGCCTATAACACCGTTACCGAGGCCGCGGCCGATGCCGGCATCGTGATTACCGCAACTACGGCGCTGGAACCGGTTTTACGCGCCCGGGATGTTATTCCCGGCGCGTTAACTATTCAAATTGCCGGGCATGAATGCGAATTCGAGTTGGTACGGCAAGCGAGCAAGCTGGTAGTGGACGACTGGGAGGCGATCTGCCATCGGGGAATTATGACTCCGGCCTTAATGCACTTGCGCGGCGAGCTGGATGAGAGGAATATCCACGCGACTTTGGGCGAACTGCTGCTGGGACTAAAATCCGGCAGGCGGAACCCCGCCGAACGCATACACTTCGCGCACATGGGAATGGGAGTAGAAGACGTGGCGCTGGCGGCGGCGATCTATGAACGCGCGGCCGCGGCCGGGCTGGGACAAAAGATGCGGTTGTGGGAACGGCCGCTATGGTGCTAAGCGGGTCCGGCCAGCGCCGCTTGCCGCTTAAGCGGCACGGCCGCTTTTACTTTTAGGCGCTGACGCTTTCGCAAAGGTCCGGCCGAAACCGGACGCATGGCGAATACTCATGGCTACCGAAAGTTGTCGTTCATAGGCGCGGGACCTAACCGGAACCCCGCGCTTCGGCCTGCGAGCATGGCTTGAGGCAATTTCTTTGAAATTGCCAAGGACGAAAACTGCTGCCCGACTCGGCCGTTAACGCTTGCTGCCCAGGGTTATTTTTTCCCGGTCCGATGCTCTTCACAACTATGGCGAGCAAACATATTCCGAGTGCGCTCATTTGCACGGCCTAACGGATCTTCCGCGAGTTTGGACCAATTGCAACCGCTACATCGCCACGAAACAATCGAACCTTTGGCGTTGACAACGGCTTCGAGCTTTCGCTGCGCGTGAATACCTCGTTTTGAATCCATGATTTGATCAGGAAAAGTAAGGATTACCCTGATTATCGCTTAAAAGTTTTACCCTAGACAAGAATTTATACAAAACTCAGAGGACGAGGTATGTATATGGAATAAAAGGGCATATGCTTATGGCGTAGTGGCAAGGAGCGGAGCATGTTCATACTGAAATTTAAATTCCGGCCAATTCTGGTTATTGCTTTGGCCTGGATTTTCACCGGCAGCCTGGCGGCGCAAACACCGAAAAGCGGGACATCGCAGAACTTCAACCTGATCCGTTGGAACCATGGCAAATTCCTTTACGGCGCCGATTATTATCCGGAAGCCTGGCCGCAAAACCAGTGGGCACAGGATGCCAGACGCATGCACGCGGCGGGAATCAATTTTGTCCGGATGGGCGAATTCGCCTGGGTCAAAATGGAGCCGGCGGAAGGGCAATATCATTTTGGCTGGCTAGACCAGGCGCTGCAGACGCTCGCGGCGCAAGGCATACATGCGGTGCTGGGCACGCCGACGGCGGCGCCGCCGGCATGGCTCTATTCCAAATATCCGGATATTGCCGCAGTGAACCGCCAGGGCATCGCTTATCGCTTCGGCTCGCGGCGCGACTATAGCCTGCTCAATCCGCATTTTCTCGCCGCCACGCGCGCCATCGTCACCGCGGAAGCGGAACATTTCAAAAACAATCCGGCGGTGATCGGCTTTCAAATCGACAACGAACTGGGCAATCCTTATTGCTATGATCGCTATTGCCAGGCGGCATTTCAGGCCTGGTGCCGGAAAAAATATCACACGCTAGCGGGGCTGAACCGCGCCTGGGGGACCATCTTCTGGGGGCACACCTATACCGCCTGGACGCAGATTCCGTTGCCCTGGAACACCCTATTCGGGGTGGTTAACCCGAGCTTAGCACTAGACTACGATCGCTTTTTCGATCAGGCCACGCGCAATTTTCTCGATATGCAGGCGCAAATACTGCGCCGCATCGCGCCGACGAAAGCCATTACCACCAATGAAATGGGCATGTTCGACGCGATAGATTACTCCAAGCTAAACCGGGCGCTCGATTTCGTGGCCTGGGACAATTACCCGATGTTCGACCAGCGGCACGCGAACTACTTCGGCCCGGGGCTGTCGCACGATCTGATGCGCGGCTCAAAAGACGGCGAAAATTTCATGGTGATGGAGGAAGAGGGGGGCTTGCCGGGGTGGACGACGTTTTGGGGACGGCAGGCGGCGCCCGGCTTATACCGTGTCTGGGCATACCAGGCAATCGCGCACGGAGCGGACGGCGTATGTTATTTTCGCTGGCGCACCTCGCGCTACGGCACGGAACAGTACTGGCAGGGGATTCTCGATCAGGATAGTTACCCGAATACGCGCTATCGCATGATTGCGCGCATGGGAAAAGAAGTGCAGCGCCTGCGGCCCTGGCTGGAGGGCACCGAAGTACGCTCCCAGATCGCCATGCTGATCTCGCCGGCGAGCCGATGGGCATTTCATATTCAGCCGCTGACCAAAGGCTTCGACTATAACCGGCAACTGCTGGCCTATTATCGCGCATTCCGGCGCCGGGGCGCGAACGTGGACGTGGTTTTTCCGCAGCAGGACTTTTCTCAATACAAGCTATTGATCGCGCCCTCGCTGTTCGTGGTCACGCCGCAACTCGAGGCAAAGCTTTCCGCCTTCGTTCGCGGCGGGGGGGTGCTGGTCCTGACCTATCGCTCGGGAGTAAAAAACGGCAACAACGTGTTCACCGCACGAACGCTGCCAGGACGACTGGCGCGGCTGGCGGGAGTCGAGATTCACGATTACGATCCGGCCACCACGCAGCGGCAGGCGATTGCGATGAACGGGAAAAAATATCCAGCCGGAGTCTGGTTCGACATCCTTACGCCGGGCGCCGGCACGCAAACCCTCGCCCGCTATGCCCGGCTGTTCTACCGCGGCCAAGCCGCCGTGAGTTTGCACCCGGAGGGCCGCGGCGCAGTTATCTATGTCGGCACCGAGCCAAGCTCCCACGCTTTTTATAACCAATTCGCCGCGCTGGCGGCGCGCCGCGCCGGAGTGCATTTATCCGGCTTGCTGCCGGCTGGAGTGGAAGAAGCCAGCCGGGAGAAGGCCGGAACGCGGCTGATTTTTCTACTCAACTACACCGGCCAACCGAAGACCGTCGCGCTGGGTATCGCCACCCGCAACGCGCTCACGGGCGGGTCGGTGGGAGCACAAGTGAAGCTGCCCGGCTATGGCGTGCGCGTGCTGATCGAAAGCGACTCGGCCGCATTTACTTTTAGGCGCTGACGCTTTCGCCAAGAGTCCGGCCGAAACCGGACGCAGGGCGAATACTCATGGCTGCCGGGCATGGCCAGGCGCAATTCCTGCGGAATTGCCGGCTTGCCTGGCGCAATTCCTGCGGAATTGCCGGCTTGCTTGGCGCAATTCCTGCGGAATTGCCGGCTTGCTTGGCGCAATTCCTGCGGAATTGCCGGCTTGCTTGGCGCAATTCCTGCGGAATTGCTTGCAACGTCGTTCATAGGCGCGGGACCTAAAAGGAACCCCGCGCAAACCCGGCCTGCGAGCATGGCTGCAGGCAATTTCTTCGAAATTGAGCAGGCTGGAGACAATTTCTTCGAAATTGCCAATGACGAAAACTGCTGCCCGACTCGGCCGTTAACGCTTTCGGCGGCGATATTTTCCCGCCGCAGTTCCGTATCCGACGCCTCGCCATTTTCAACGGACTTCTCCGCCTGAATGCTAACCAAGTTGAACCGCACCGCCATAAGGCGGAGGGATGAAGAGCCGAGCAGAACAGCTTGATTCGCGCGACCTTATCTACTAAAGTCTCACGCCAGCGGTCATAGGCAGCGAGGGCAGATAGATGCGGCTACTACTTACAGCTCACCCCACAAATTATTTGAAATATAACCAAAGTACAAATTAGCTAAAAGCAGCGAGGCGGTTAGACATATAGCAAGATTGACGGGGTTTATTTGGACCCCGACATTAATCACCCTGTGCGCGGCGGTGTGCATCAAAAACGGGAAACGAGGAACGAACGTTTCCAATGCGTAATTCAATCTTACTCATGAGTATGTGCGCGGTATTATGCGCCGCGGCAGCGGGACAGTGGGCTCCGGCGGCGCCGGCTTCGCCGGCGGCATCGCATTCCGGCGTAATCCAGATTTATGGCGGCGGCGGCAACGATCCGGTGGGACCGGGCGACCTGCTGGATGTGCGCATCTTCGACCAGCCGCAGTTGAGCGGGGAGACGCGAGTCGCCCCGGACGGCAAGATCCAACTGCCGTTTATGGCGCCCATGCAGGTGGCGGGCGAGACGGTGGAGCAGATTCAATCGCGGCTGGAACGGCGCTATATCCGCGTGCTGCGGCATCCACTGGTCAGCGTCGGGCTGGTGGAGGTCAATAGCCGGCGGATATCGGTATTAGGCGAGGTCCCGCGTCCGGGCGTGTACGCCTACAGCGGCCGGGTCACGCTGCTGCAGGCCATTGCCATGGCCGGCGGAATTGAGCCGCAACTGGGCGACTCGCATGTTTACCTGCTGCACACGCCGCCAGCCTGGCGCGGCAAGACGGCGGGCGGCCAGACCACGTTTCACCTCAATACCGTGATGGAAACCATCGACCTGAACCGCATCGGCGAGCAACCGGGGCTGAACCGCCGGCTGCAGCCGGGCGATGTCATTGAAGTGCCGCGCATTCACCGGATTTTCATTACCGGCGCGGTACGGGAAGTGGGAGCTTTGCCGCTGCGCGCGGGCATGACCCTGAATGAGGCCATCAGCGAGGCGGGCGGCTACTCGCCCGAGGCCGCGAGCGGCAACGTGCGCATTCTGCGGTTGAATCCAGGACAGACGACGCGGCGGCAAATCGTGGTGAACGGCGGCTCGATTCGCGCCAATCGGGCTCTGGACGTGAAATTAAAGCCGGACGACATCGTCGTGGTTCCCTCCTCGCGACTGCGCCAGGCAGGGCTGGCGGTTTTAGACTTTTTCGGCGGCGCGGGCCGTTGGTGGGTGGATTACAAAACTCTGAAAGCGGTGCACATGTATTAAGCAGCCGGAGGATGGCAGCCACCGCCAGGGCGAAAGCAGCATTCCGGGCGCGGCAGCTTGCGGGAAAGCGCCGCCCACAGTGAAAAAGGAGCGAAGCAGTCTAATGTCGAACCAACCTGAACTTGAGGGGGATAAAAATATCGCGCCCCGCGGGCAGCCCTCAGCCTTGCTGGAACTGGAAGCAGCGCCGGCGCCGGAGCCGTCGAACCGGTCGCGGCGAATGTTCGACATTCTCTACCGCTATCGCTGGATGGGCCTGGGGTTGATCGCGCTGTTCACCGGGCTAGGGGCGGGGTTGACCTGGGTCATTCACCCATATTATGTCTCCACCGGCAGCATCATTATTGGCCGCCCCAGCCAGCGCTGGGCGCGGATCGAACCGGTCACGCGCTGGTACAGCAGCGACACCGACCGGCTCATCCAGACCAACATTCTGGAGTTGACCAGCCGCGCGGTGGCGCGGCGGGTAATTGCGAAGCTGGATTTGGAGCAGAAGCAGCCGGCGATTCGGAAGACGCTGGCGGCGCAGGGAAAAAACTTGAGCGCCGGGCAGCGCGATCAGATCGCGGTGGACCTCTTCCGCACGCGGCTGAAAGCTTCGCCGGACCGCATGAGCCGCACGGTGGAAGTCAGTTATGGCGCGCACGATCCGCGGCTGGCGGCGCAGGTGGTGAACACCACCATCCAGGAATTTATCGCCTATGCGCTGGAGGCGCGCTACCTGGCCGGCGCGCAGGCTTCGCGCTGGCTGCGCCAGCAGTTGCGCGGCGTCCGCCAACAAGTTGCGGCGGCGCAAAATGCGGTGGTGAATTTCCAATTGCGGCATGCCTATACGCCGCTGGTGGTGCCGGGCGGGCAGCAGAACGTTTTATTGCAACAGTTGGATAATGCCGACCGCCAATTGACCGCCGCGCGCGCCGAACGAATTACGCGCGAAGCGATTCTGCGCACCTATGGCGGCGGGCTGGGGACATTGCCAGCGCGGCTGCGTCCAGCGGCGCTGGATGCGGCCGAGACCGCGGTGGCAGCCGACCAGGCGGCGTTGAACAAGGCCGAAGCCGTCTATCAGCCCGGGTTTGCGGTGGTGCGGCAGGCGCGCGCGCGTTTGCGGCGGGCGCGGGCGCAGTTAGCGGCCTTGCGCGGGCAAACCACGCGCGGCTTACAGGCGCGCGTGGATGCGGCCCGGCGCAGCGAAACGGCGCTGGGCGCGTTAGTGGCGCAGTTGCAGCATCAGGCGGCGGGCGAAAGCGCGACCGAGATGCAATACCAGATCTTGAACGATCGCGCCAAAAGCGGCGCGCTGCTGTACCACGACCTGATGGCGAAGTTGCGCGAGGCGGGGCTGCTCTCTTCCCTGCCCACCAGCAACATTCGCCCGCTGGATCAGGCGCAGCCGCCGCTGGCGCCGCAATATCCCAAGCTGCCGATAGATACGGGGCTGGGCTTAGCGTTGGGCCTGCTGGCCGCCGGCATGGGGATAGGCATGCGGGCGCGCTGGGAAGACCGGATTTTGCAATCGGAAGACGTCCATGCCGGGCATCCCCAGTTGCTGCCGCTGGGCATTATTCCCGTACTCAACCGGCAATGCAGCGCGGCGCGGGAGGAAGGCCCGGGCCTGAACCCGACCGCGCGGGCGTTGCCCGGGCAGGTTGCGCTGTCCGATCATTATGCCCGGCTGGCGGCGAACTTGACCATGCGCCGCCGGCCGCCGGCCGCGTTGTTATTCACCAGCGCCGGCCCGGGCGAAGGCAAAACCACCACCGTCTGCCAGCTGGGGATGACGCTGGCGCGGCAAGGATGGAAAACGCTGCTGGTGGATGGCGATGTGCGGCGGCCGGGCTGCCATCGGTATTTTGAAGTGGAGAACCCACGCGGGTTGCTGGCCGCGCAGGCGGGCGAGGCGATCGAGCCGCTGCCGCTGGCCGCGCAACTTGACCTGCTCGCCTGCGAAACCCGCAACGCGGGGGAAGCGCAGTTGCAGCCGCGGCGCCTGCCGGAACTGTTACGACAATGGCGCGCCGAGTACGATTTCGTGCTGCTGGATTCTCCGCCCGGCAACCTCACCGCCGACGCGCTGTTGCTCTCGCAGGTGGTGGATGGAGTGGTGCTGGTCTTACGCTGGGGCTCGACCACCATGAGCGAGGCCCGCCTGTTGGGGCTGGAACTGCAACGCGCGCGCGCCCCCCTGTTGGGCACAGTCCTGAACGCCGCCGATTTGAGCGCGCCCGAATTCCGCTACTACCGCCGCCATCAACATTACTATCTGCGGCCCGGAGACGCCGGTCATGCGGCCTGAGAAGGCGCGTCCGATGCCGATTCGCGATCTGCTGCCGGCGTATTACAAGCACCGGCGGCAGGTGGAAACCGGATTGTTACGCATGTTGCAACGGGCCCGGCGGGAAGAAGCGCCGCTGCTGTTGTTGCAAATCATGCCGGCCGCCGGCCGGCCACCGGAGAGGCTAGGCGCATGCTGGCGCGACTATTTCCATATTCTCGCCGCCAACTGCCGGCTGACCGATTTGCTGTGGTGGGAAAACGAGCGGATATACCTGCTGCTGGAAGATTGCCTGGAGGAGAGCGGGATCAGCACGCGCTTGCGCCGGCAGGCCGCGATGCTGGAGCTGGAAGTGGAGATCAAGCCGGCACGCTTTCCCGAGCACGGATTGACGCTGACGGCGCTAATGGAGACGGCGGCATGAGCGAAGACCTAGCCCCAGGCGGATCGCGCCTGGCCGGCAAGCCGTCCAGCCTGCGCTCCACCCTGCCCCTGCCGGAGACCGCATTGATGCCGGATGCCGGCGAAGCGCCCGGTTTGGCTCCTCCAACGCCGGGCATGCTGGCGTGGCCGGCGGCGCCGCAACCGGCGCGCCGCCACCGGCCACGCATTCAATGGCCACCGGGAGGGATGAAGGCTGATGGCGCGAAGGCTATGCCGGAACGGTTGCGCCTATCCTCCGCGTTGATGCTTGAAGCTGGGCGGGAAGGCCATGAGAACGGGCACGTTCCCCGGGCGAGCGAACTTCGGCGCGCGCCGGAGGGTTTATCCGCAGAGGCCACGGCGGCAGCCTCATGGGAGCAATCGGTTACTGCGGCGCATCCCGCGGACCGGCAGGCTCCGGGAAAGACGCCCGAGGCAGGGGATGAATACCACGGCGTTTGGCGATGGATTGAGCCCGGTAGAATCCGCATGCGACAAGCGGCGCGCGGCAACTGGCGAAACGGGCTGAGCCGGACGCAGGCGCGCATGAAGCGCGCGCTCGACCTGAGTTTAGTGCTACTGGGCGCGCTGCCGGCGGGACTGATCTGCCTGATTTGCATGGCCGCCATACGGCTGGATTCACCCGGGCCGGCGATATTCGCGCAATGGCGAACGGGGCGGGACGGCCGCCGATTCCGCTTCTGGAAACTGCGCACCATGGTGGTGGATGCGGAAGTGATGGAAGAACAACTGCGACCGCTCAGCCGCCTGCCCTGGCCCGATTTTAAAATCGAGCACGATCCGCGGGTCACCCGCGTAGGGCGCTGGCTGCGCCGCACCAGCTTGGACGAGCTGCCGCAGTTATGGAACGTCTGGCAAGGCGAGATGTCGCTGGTCGGGCCGCGCCCCACCAATTTCAGCTATGAAACCTGGCGGCTGTGGCATACCGAACGGCTGACCGTACCGCCGGGAATGACGGGATTGTGGCAGGTGCTGGGGCGCGGCAGTTGCAGTTTCGATCAACGGCTGCGGCAGGATCTGGCCTATATCCGCGCCTGGCGGCTCAGCCTGGACCTGAAAATCCTGCTGCTGACGCTGATCGTGGTCTTCACCGGCAAAGGAGGAAAATGAGCAACGCCTGGACGGTCACCGCACGCGGCGGGAGTTGGGATGGCTGGTGGAGCGGCGTTTTATGGGCGCTGGCGGCGGCGGGGTGCGGGCTGGCGCTGCTTTATGCCGCAGTGAAGATGCCGGCGCATCCGTGGGCCATGGCGGGCGCGGTGGCGGGCATTGCGGCGGCGCTGTTGCTGATACTGCACACGCCGGAGTGGGGCGGCTGGATTTGCCTGCTGGTGGTGTATTGGAATGCCTCGAATATCATTCACGACCGATTGCACTTTGCCTGGACCCTGCGGGCGCTGTTGATCTGGAGTTGGCTGGCCTGGCTGCTGCAACGCTGGCTGTTGCACCGCGCACGTCCGATGCGCTGGCCGCTATGGCGTCCGCTGCTGGCTTTGCTGGGAGTGCAGGCGCTCTCGACCCTATTCGCCGCCTATCCGATGGCGGCCGCCGCCAGCCTGTTCGGCTTGCTGAAAGACATAGCGTTTTTTTATCTGATCATCAATTTGCTTTCCCGGCCGCGCGATTGGCAACGCGGCATCTGGGCGCTGTTGGCCGCGGGCGCGCTCATGTCCGTGCCCGTGCTGTTTCAACGCTTGAGCGGCAGCCATTTCAGTTTTTGGGGCCTGGCGCCGCAAAAGCTGGCCGGCCTTTATGGCGCGCAGATGGGCTATCGCGCCAGCGGTTCGCTGGGCGATCCGAATTTTTTTGCCATGGCGCTCTCGGCGCTGCTCCCTCTGGCGATCGCCGAGGGCTTCGCCAGCCACCGCTGGAAGCTCAAGCTTCTGGCCTGGAGTTGCTTCGGGATCATTAGCGGCGCGGTCATGCTGACGTATTCGCGCGCCAGCTTTCTCGGAATCTTTTTTGTCGGCCTGATCTTTTTATGGCATTTCCGCAAACATCCGGCCGCCTGGGGGATTGCGGTCACGGGCGCGCTGCTGTTGCTTTTGATTGCGCCGGCGCGGTATTGGCAGCGCATGATCTCGCTGCAACAGGTGACCGGCGTGGCGACGCTGAATGGCCTGCAAGACCCCTCGCTGGCCGCGCGCCGCAATGAAATCGTGATTGGCTGGGCCATGTTGCTGCGGCATCCGCTGCTGGGGGTGGGACCGGGAAATTATTACCTGGAATTCCATCGTTACGAAGCCCGCGCCGGCTTGCTTAGCCAGCGCCATCGCCACGAGGTGCACAACCTGTTCATGGAAATCCTGGCTGAAACCGGGCTGGCGGGGCTGGCGGCCTTCATTTATTTTCTGGCGCGTTTGTTCGGGAATTTGCGCTCCGGCCTGCAACGGCTGCAGGCATTGCAGGCGCTTCATTTTGCCGCGCTGTTGTGGGGCATGAGCGCCTCCATCGCCACCTATTTATTTCTCAGCCTGTTTTTGCATGACGCCTACTTCCGGCATTTCTTCGCCTTGCTGACCTTGGCCGCTTTAGCCGGACAACTGATCGCCGAGCAAAGCGTAAACCCAGTCTCGGCCGCGCCCGCCACCCTTCCCGCAGTGGCGCAGGCCCAGCCCGCCTAAAATGGAAAACTCGCCGCGCGGAAATCCAAGGCGGGTCGTCTGGCTGCTGGATGGATTGCGTTTGGGCGGCGCCGAGCGCATCGCACAGATGCTCGCAGCCCAGGGCGCACCCGAAGGCTGGGAACTGCGGCTGCTGACCATTCAAGATCTTCCGGAGAGCGCCGCCAAGCGGCACGCGGGGAATCCGCAAGCCCAGCTTGCGACCAGCATGGCAGCGCGCCGGCGGGTCGATGCGGCGGGATTCACGCGCCTGCTGCGGCAATTACGCCGGCTGCGTCCGGATCTAATCCATGCGCACTTGACGACGGCCACCTTATGGGGAACGGCCGCGGGGCAACTGCTGCGGATTCCGGTGATTGCGACCTTGCACGTTTTGCCGCAGGAAGCTCGAGGCGCGCGGAACGCATGCCTGCAGCGCGGAGAAATTTTCGCGCTCAACCATCTGACCCGGCGCGTGATCACGCTGGGCGAAGCCCAGCAGCACGCCTGGGAAAATGCAGGGCTGCGCCGCGAGCAAATTGTCCGGCTGCCGCATGGCATTCGCGCTCCGGCAAGTCCGGCCGGCGCCCGCGAAGACCTGCGCTCGAAGCTGAGCCTGAAAGACGATGACCAGCTCTGGTTGACGATCGCCGTGGTGCGCGAAAAAAAAGGATGGCGGGAATGGCTGCAAGCCGCGCACCTGGCGATGCGTCAAATGCCCCGGTTGCATTTTGCCTGGGTGGGCAATGGGCAAGGCTTCGAGCAACTGCAACGCCAGGCCGCCCTTTGGCCGAGCGCGGGAAGGCTTCACCTGCCCGGCGCGCAAGAGGTGAGCGGCTGGCTGGCCGCCGCCGATGGTTTTCTATTTCCCAGCCGCGAAGAAGCACAGCCGACGGCGCTGCTTGAGGCCATGGCCACCGGCCTGCCGATTGCCGCCTCCGATTTGGCCGCGAACCGCGAGGTGCTGGGCGAAGCCGGCATATATTTTCCTTGCGGCAACGCAGAAGCGATGAGCGCGGCCATCTTAAGCCTGGCTCGGCATTCCCCTCCCCATCGCCAAGGAGGCGAGGCGGCACAGCGCCGATACCGCGAAAATTTCCAGTTTGAAAACTGGCGCCGCCGCCTGTTCGCCCTCTATGCTGCCATCTTGGACCACCCGGCGCCTCAAACCAAGCCGGTGCCGACCGCGATGGCAAGAAGTCCGCAGATTCTGATGCCGGAATTTTTTTCCACAGGCGGTCTTTACCATTACAGCCTGCAATTGGCGCAAGCTCTGGCGCGGCAAGGAGCGCAGGTGCGTCTACTGACCGGCAAAAATCCGGAGCTGATGCCGGAAACGCCCATGCCTGGCTTAACGGTGCGAAGCCGCCTGGTCACGTGGAATCCCTGCCAGGCGCCGGCAGCCGGACGGTACCGGCAAATGCTGCGACGGCTGGGACACGGCGCGCGTTATTACGCCGCTTGGGCGCAGATCGTTAGCGAAGCACGGCAATGGCGGCCCGACTGGTTGCTGCTCGGCGACCTGGAACACCGCAGCGATGCCTGGGGGCTTCGCCTGTTGGCGCGATCGGGGCAGGGTCTGGCGGTCATTTGGCACAACGTGCAGGCGATTGAGCGCAACCGCAAATCGAGGCTGCTGAAAGATCAGCCCTGGCGCGACGGCATGTGCCGGGCATTCCAGCTCATTTTCGTGCATGGCGATTGGGCGCGCGGGCAATTGAGCACTCGGCTGGAAAACTGTATGCAAGCCAGGGCGAACCGTTTGGCGACACCGCGCATCGTCGCCATTCCGCATGGCGCAGCCAGCTTGATGCTCTCCTGCGAGGGACCCGACCCGCATCTCGATCAACGTCTTAGGCTCCCCCAAGGCGTTCCGCTGGGGCTCTGCTTTGGCGCGCTGACCCGCTACAAAGGCATTCCTTTGCTGCTCAACGCCCTGGCGCGGCTCGGCGAACATGAGCGGCCCGCAATCCTGATCGCGGGCCGGGCGCTGGCGGATGCTCCTTTAGCCGAATGGCAAGCCCAGGCGCGGGCGGAAGGGCTCGAAACGTGGGTGACCTGGGATGTGCGCTACATTCCCGCTCAGGAAGTGGGCTGGTACTTTCGACGCGCCGATTTTGTCTGCCTGCCCTATCAAGCCATAACTCAAAGCGGGGTGGCCCATCTGGCGCTGAGTTGGGGGAAGCCGATGATCGTCACCCAAGCTGGTGGATTACCGGAAATCGTTGAAGCCAGTGAAACCGGCTGGGTGGTGCCGCCCAACGATCCGGAGGCGTTTGCCTGCGCTTTGCGGGAAGCGCGAACTCAGCCGCTCCGGCTGGCGCGATACGGGCAGGCTGCGCAAAAGCGGGCAGAAATCCATCCCAGTTGGGATGCGATTGCGGCGCGAATCCTGGCCGAATTCCATACGATAAATTCGGAAGGCACGCATGCGTAAACTCTCACCCGTCCCGGCGCGAGCCAAGAGTACAAAGCAGCGATCCAACCCACGATGGCCGATCCCCTTGCCCAACTCCGCGCACTAATTCCTTCTCTGTATTTGTAGCGGCGTTTCTATGCGCCACGATCAAGCCATGCGAGCGCGAGGGGAACGTTTGCGCCGGCAGAAAGAGAAACAAGAAACGGATACGGCCGGAGTGCCGGAATTTAACGCGGTAAAAAAATATAAACTGCCGGTGCTTGCCTACGTGCTGTCGCGCTACCCGCTCTTAACGGAAACTTTCATTTTGCGCGAGATGGCCGCGATGCGTGAATTCGGGCACGAGATCAGAGTGCTGCCGATTCGTCGGGTCCGAGCCCGGCGTGAACATCCCGAAACGGGCCTTTTGGCCAAAGCGGTGATCTGGCCGGATTGGAGCGCCCGAAGTTGGCTGCGCGCTGGAGGGCAATTGCTAACGCGGCACGCGCAGCGGGCATGGTGGACGCAATTAACCTGGCAAAGCCGCAAAGATGCCAACCTGCTGGCCGGCACGCTGTTGTACTGGCCACAAGTTATCCGCATGGCAAACCTCTGCGCGGCGAATGGAATCGGCCACATCCACGCGCATTTCGCCACGCATCCGGCGATGGCGGCCATGGCGATGCACCAGCTCACCGGCATTCCCTTCAGTTTCACGGTGCATGCCCACGATCTATTCGAACATCCGACGCTGCTGCGCCAAAAAATAGATGCGGCGGCATTTGTGGTCGCCATCAGTCAATACAACCGCCAGGAACTGCTGCGGCTGGCGCCGCATGCAAAAGACAAAATCCTGGTGATACATTGCGGCGTGCCGAGCGCCGCTTTCACCGGGCTGGCGGCGGAGCGGCGCGCGGCAGCGCCGAATCTGCGGCGCCCGCTGCGCCTGCTCTCGGTGGCGGCATTGCGCCAGTATAAAGGGCATCGGACCCTGCTTGAAGCCTGCGGCCACCTGCTCCCGCAGATGAATTTCGAATTGCGGCTGGCGGGGGATGGCCCGGAACGGCGGCGGCTGGAGGAGTTGAGCCACCGTCTCGGCCTGCGCGACCGCACTTCATTTTTAGGCTGGCAAACCAATCCCGAAATCCGCGCGCAACTGGCCTGGGCGGATATTTTCATTCTGCCCAGCATACGCGAGCCGAGTGGGCGCATGGACGGCATTCCGGTGGCCTTGATGGAAGCCATGGCTTCCGGCTTACCCGTCATAGCGAGCCGGTTGTCCGGCATCCCCGAACTGGTGCGCAGCGGCGAAAACGGATGGCTGATCGAGCCCGGACAAGCCCAGGAGCTTGAAAAGGCGTTGCTACGCCTGCGCGATGCGGGCTTGCGCCAGCGTTGGGGTGAAGCCGGCCGCCGGACCGTCGCGAGCGATTTCGATCTGAGCGGCTGCGCGCGCCAGCTGGAAACGGCCATGGAGAATGCGCGCCAGAGATGGCCTCACGCTACGCAAGCAATAGAATCCCTGGAAACGAGCCTCGGACGCTGACGCTAATGTTGCCCCCCATTCTGATCCACGCCTGGCACGGCTTTCTGGTTGTGGACGCAGCCGTATTTCTGGCCAGCGCGGGCATGCTGTTGCTGGTCTGGGTTGGCTATCCGGCGCTGTTATGGCTGCACGCGCGAGGCCGCGCAGACGCCACGCTCACCGCTTTCGCGCCGGCGCTTCCCCGCCTCAGCCTGATTATTGCGGCGCATAACGAAGCCGAAGCCATCGGGGCGCGCCTGCAAAATGCGCTACAGGCGGATTACCCGGCGGAGCAACTGGAAGTCATCGTGGCGGACGACGGCTCGGAGGACGCGACCGCGGACTGCGTGCGCGCGATCGACGATGCCCGGGTGCGGCTGTACGCGTATCCGCAACGCCGCGGCAAGGCCGCTGCCTTGAATCTGGCGGTACGGCATGCGCGTGGTGAAATCCTGGTCTTTTCCGATGCCAGCAACCTCTACGACGAAGATGCGCTGCGGCGGCTGGCGGAGCCGTTTGCCGAGCCCGAGGTGGGAGCGGCGGTAGGGGGCAAACAAGTGGCGTCGCTGGCCGGAGTCGGCGGCGGGGAAAGCGTCTATTGGCGCTATGAGAACCGGCTCTTACGAATGGAAAACGCCACCGGGTCGGTAGTCGTGGGTTCGGGCGAAATTCTGGCCATGCGCCGCGAACTGTTCCTGCCCTTGCCCGAACATGTCATGGTCAACGACGATCTTTTCGAGATTCTGCAAGTCGTGGGCCGGAGGCGGCGAGTCGCCTATGCGGCGGGCGCGCGCTCGTACGAGCGGCCTTCATCCACCGCCAGAGATGAATGGGAACGTCGCAGCCGCATGGCCGCGGGGCGGTGGCAGGCTTTGGATTTGCTGGCGCCGCAACTGCGGGGGGCGAGCGGCTGGAATCGTTGCAAAATCTGGTGTCATTGCCGGCTGCGCCAATTCAGCGCGTTATGGCTGGGGCTGGCGCTGCTGGGCGGCTTTCCGCTACTAGCCACGCACTGGCTGCCGGCTTGGATCAGGGGATTGGCCTGGGTCCAACTCGGGCTTTACGCGGCCGCCGGGCTCACGGCGCTGTCGCGCCGGCTGCATTGCAATTGGAGACAGGGCGAGGCCTTGTTCTTTTTTTTACTGGCGCAATTCGCCTGCCTGAACGGCTGGCGCCGCCATTTCGCCGGCCAGCAGAGTCTGACCTGGGAGCGCACGCAACGCAGCGCCGCTTCCGGCGCCGAGCCGGATATTAGCCGGCGCGTGGTGGCGAGCGGCGTGATCTGGGCTTACAGCTCTTTCGTGCTCGGCAAGCTGCTGGTTTTTGCGACCACGATGCTCCTAGCCCGATTGCTGGCTCCGGGTGATTTCGGCGAAGTGGCCATCGTGCTCAGCGGGTTAAGCCTGCTGGAAACCCTCGGCAGCCTGGGACTGGCATCGGCGATCATCTACGAACGCGAGGACGCCCAAGCGGCCGCCAATCTTGGTTTTTGGATGTTGCTGCCGGCATCCCTGCTGATGATCGTCCTGGCCTGGATGGCAGCACCGGTGGCGGCGGCATTTTTTTATACGCCGGCGGTCGCGCCCATGTTGCGCGTGCTATCGTTTTCGCTGCTCTGCACCGCGTTCAGCAGCCCACCCGACGCACTCATGCGGCGCCAGTTGGCGTTTCGCCGGAAACTGCTGCCGGATATGGCGCAAGCGCTGGCCAAAGGCCTGGGCAGCGTGCTGCTGGCGTTATTGGGGTGGGGGGCGTGGAGCCTGATCTGGGGACAACTGCTGGGCGGCGCCGTTTATACAGCGGCGCTGTGGTGGTTGCTGGATTGGCGTCCCATATGGAACTGGTCGGGAGCGCTGGCGCGCCGGATGTTGCGCTATGCCCGGCATATTTACCTGATGGAGGTGTGCGGCACATTTTTACTCGACCTGGATGTCTTCACCATCGGCCGCATACTGGGCTCCGCCGCGCTTGGATATTATTCGCTGGCCTATCGTATTCCCGATCTGGCGCTACTGAATCTGATCAACATCGTCAGCCGGGTGGTCTTTCCCGCCCTGAGCCGGTTTCAGTCGAATTTGCAGGCGCTACGGCGCGCCCTGTTGGAAACCATACGCTATAGCTCGATGCTGACCTTGCCGATTGCCACCGGCATATTCCTCACCGCCGAGCCGCTGATACTCACCGCCTATGGATGGAAATGGGGACCGTCTATATCCGTGCTGCGGGTGCTGGCGTTGTATGCCCTGGTGCGAGCCATCAGCCATCATTTCGGCGACGCTTATAAAGCCATGGGGCGGCCCGATATTCTCAGCCGTTTCACGTTGGTGTGGCTGGTGGTGCTGCCCTCCTGCTTATTGGCCGGGGCGCGCTGGGACGGCATTTACGGTGTTGCCTGCGGCTTATTGCTGGCCCGTATCGTCATGACGATCTTGCATTTTGGGGTGTTGACGCGCGTGCTGCGGGTGAACTTGCGGAAACTCTTGCTGGCATTTCAGCCGGCGACGGAGGCTTGTCTGTTTATGTCCGCACTGGTGGTGGCGAGCGAAAACCTGATCGAGGCCTGGCCGCCCAAGCTGCAACTTCCGTTGTTGATTGTAATTGGCGCCGCCGCCTATCTGTTCTGGTTACAAGTTCGGCATCGCGGCATGGTCCGTCAGTTCCGGCATCTCACTGCAACCCGGCCAAGCCAATCCACGGAAGTGGCGACGGGCTCTATGCCGGCGGCAGCACCGCTGGCCTCAATCGGCAGCGAGTCTTGAAGACTATGCAGCAAGTTGGCTCCAGTGCGGCGCGGCTCAAGCGGCCGAAGAAACAGCGGTTATGGCAAAGCTTGCCAGAGATCGAACAGCTTCGCCCTGCCTGGGAGGCGCTGGAAGCGGCGGCCCGGCCTCCGCATCCGTTTCTGAGCTGGTCGTGGCAGTGCGAATGGCTGCGAGCGCATCCCCGGCTGCGCCCGTTAGTGCTGGTGGAATGGCAAGCCGATGGCGAACTGGCTGCTTTGCTGCCCCTGTGCTTGCGCCCGCATCCAATCCTGCCACGGCTGGAATGGCTGGCGGAGGGCAGCGGCGGCGATGAAATGGACCTATTACTCTCCCCCGGCGCCGAAGCGGAAGCCGGCCCTCGCTTGCTCCAGCACCTCTATGAACTGAAAACCTGGTGGATCGCCGACCTGCATTCGCTGGTTATGCCTTCCCGGCTGGCGGCCTGCCTCGTCGTGGTGGGCCGCCCTCCGGCAACACCGGTCCGGATCGAATATGAGCTGCCGTGGCTGGAATTGCCTGCCAGCTTTGAGAAATTATTGGCCGGGTGCAGTTCCAATTTTCGCTCGGAAATCCGGCGGCGGCGGCGCGCCTGGGAACGCCATTTTGGCGGATTGCAATTGGAATGCATAACCTCGCCGCCGCGAGTAGCGGAAATGCTGCCGGAGCTTTTTAGGCTGCACAACCAACGCCAAAAGCAGAAAGGCCAGGGCGGAATTTTCGAAGCCGCCATGGTGCGGGAGTTTCATCGGCGGCTGGCGCTTGATCCGCCATCAGGCAGGCAATTCCGGCTATATCTGCTATATGGCGGGGCACGGGCGCAGGCGGCGCTGTATGGCTATCAAACCGGCGACCGGTTTGCATTTTTTCAAAGCGGTTTCGATGCGGGCTGCGCCGCTTGGAGTCCCGGCACGGTGCTGATGAGCTGCGTGCTGGAAGACTGCATTCATCGCGGCGACCGCTGGTTCGATTTTCTTCGCGGTGACGAGCCTTACAAGCATCGCTGGACGCGCCAGGCACGCCATACCGAACGCATACGTTTGGCGCGCACGCCGCTGGCACGCCTGGCCTTGTGGCGGCCACATTTCTCGAGCGGCGGAGCGCTGCGAAGCCTCTTCCCGCCAGAAACTGGCCGGATTCCCTCGGGCACTAAAGCATCCGGTTGGGAAACCACGAATGCCCCAAACGGCGGCGACCAACACTCGGCCATCATTCCCGCGCCGCCGGCGCGGCATGCGCTAAGCTATCGCTTACGCGCAGCCTGGTGGTTTATTCGCACCACCCGAAACTGGCCGAGCGTACTCGCGCACAAACTGTTGGGTTGGCGCCTGCGGGAATGCCGATTTCGCGATGGCAGCTCGATTGAATTTCTCTCGCCCCGGGCTGAATTGTGGCAGTTGGGAGAAATTTTTCGCGAGCGGGTGTATGACCGTGAATTTCCCGATCTGCCGTCCAATGGCTGGATTGTGGATTTGGGAGCGAATATCGGTTGCTTCAGCTTGCGGGCGGCGCAACACCTGGCGCCCTCCGGACAGGTGCTGGCGGTCGAGCCCAATCCCGCTTGCGTCAGCGTCCTGCGCCGGAATCTGGAGCGCAACCGGGTAGCCAATGTGCGAGTGCAAGCCGCCGCGGTTAGCGGACGCGCCGGCACTCGCCATCTCTTGCTTTCGACCCGCTCAACCGACTGTCGCCTAACGGCATCGAGGGCGGGACCGCCGATGGAATCGTTGCCGGTCGAGACCTGCACCCTGGAACAAGTGCTGGCCGGTATTCCCCGGGTTGCACTGTTGAAAATGGATATCGAAGGCGAGGAATTCGAAGTGCTTTGGCAGACGCCGCGGCGTGTCTGGCAAGGCGTGGACCGGCTGGCGCTCGAGTATCATTGCGCCACGCCGTCCGCCCGCGCTCCACGCCATCTGCTGGCACACTTGGAATGGCTGGGGTTTGAGATTCGCCGCCATTACGCGCCCGAGCCGCATGTGGGCTATGTGCTGGCACAGCGGCGATTCCATAAGGAAACCGCATGAACTTGCCTTGGCGCAAAACTTCGGGCAAGCCGCCGCATAGACCAAGCTCAAACCCGCCTTCCGCAACCCCGACCGGCTGCCTTGTTTGCTTTCACAGCATTTCCGAGGCGCGCCACGACGAGCTGCGCTACCCGGCGCATGCTTTTCTGGACTTATGCAATTACTGGCAAGATCGGTTTCAAATTGTTTCGCTCGATACTTTATTCGATCCCGCTGCGCGGGATACGGCCGGGCCGAGGACCATGCACCTGGCAATTACCTTCGATGATGGATACGCCGATAATGCCGAAGTGGCGGCGCCTATCCTGTACCGGCTCGGGCTGCCCGCCACGTTTTTTGTCGTGACCGGCTGTCTGGATGGCGAACTCGGGCCAGACTGGTATGGTTGCCGTCCAGCGCCGCGTTTGATGAACTGGCAGCAGGCGCGGGAACTGGAAAAGGCGGGGTTCAGCATCGGCTCGCATACCCATCGTCATGCCCGGCTTGCGCAACTCTCGCCGGAGATCCGCCGTGTAGAATTGGAGCGGCCATTGCAGCGGTTACGCCAGCAACTCCAATCCCCATCCCCTGATTTCGCTTTTCCTTATGGCCAGCCCCAGGATTGCCGCGAGGAAGACCGGGGGGCCATCCGCGCTGCCGGTTATCGCTGCGCGCTGGCTTGCGCCGGCGGTGTTTTTAATGCCGGCGACGATCGTTATCATCTCGACCGCATGTCGATCAGCCCGCGCTATCACGCGACCCCGCGCGCCTGGCAACGCGCCTGGAACCAAACCGTTGCTGTCTGGCGCACATCGCTTGTTGCCCAAGCTGCTGCTTAAAAGCCGCCTTACTCCGGTGAGGCGCTCGCCGCCAGGTAAGTTTAATAATAAATCCACAGATGCTGGCCGATCAGATTCATTCCGGTTTCGTCCGGGGGGGCGGGCAGGCTGGTATAAAAGCCGATTCCACCGCCGCCCGTCTGATCGACGATCACCGCGCCATATAACTGCAGCGCGCGCAAGATGGCCTTTGTCGCGGTCGAGGCCGGCAGCGAACCGACATTCACTCCCGGATCGAAGCGCAATTTGGCGCCTTCGCGAAAAATGGCTCCCGGCTGGGAGCCGTCGTAATGGTAGACGGGCGCCTGTTTGCCGACGCCGGGACTATTCATCGTTTCCGGCACAATGGCCAATAAGGCATGGTTGAGGCAGGTTTCACAATCCAGTTCACCCGGCATGATATCGCCGGCTAACCCGGTGATATAGGCCGCGGTGGTACCGGGCGTGCCGTTGGCATCCAGGCTGCCTGTAAAAATAGCGCCGACATTATCGCTTACCGGCTGGCCCTGGGCATTCACGGTCAATTTCCAGAAATCGTAGTAACGGCGTGTGCTGGTATCAACCACGACCAGATGTCCATCGTTGGCGCCCCATGCTCCGGTTGACGGCCAGAAGCCGGAAGCCGGATTGGGAACACAGACTTGATCGGTGTAAGCATAAATGAGCGTGTCGGTGAATTCAGTGCAGCCATGCCGGCCGCGGGTGAATACCACCGGATAATCAAATCCGTCCTGATGCGTACGCAAGCCAAAGCCCAGTCCGGAAGTCATACTGGAAATATTCAGCGGCGTGCCGGTGGGCGGCGCATACAGCCATTGCGCGCCGGCGCCGGGAAACAAGCGGTCCGGGTTGGTTGAATTCTGAGATGGCCGGGAAGCGCCGCCGGGCTGGCCGCCGCAGGCGGCCAGCCCGAGCATGCCGGCGAGGAAGGTCACAACAGTTACATACTTCTTGTTCAAAACCGGAATGGCTCCTACGAGCTGAATTCCGGTCCAGGTTATCGGTCAGGTGACATTCGATTAATCGAAGCAATCGCCCATAATACCGGCGAAATTACCCGAGACCCACGCCGCCGCTAACTTAGGTGGCGTGGATCCGCTGATCGCAATTATGGATAAAGCAACAGGTGCTGTCCGATCAGGCTCATCCCGGTTTTATCCGGCGTAGTAGCCAGCGCCGAATAAATGCCAAAGCAATTGCATCCGGTCTGGTCGATGATTAATCCGCCATAGAGTTGTAACGCGCGGATCAATGCTTTTGTCGCCGTCGAAGCCGTGAGGGTATTGACGTCAATGCTGGGATCGAAGCGGATCTTTTCTCCTTCTTTGAACAGCGCGCCCTGTACACTGCCGTCATAGTGATAGACCGGTCCCTGATCGCCCACCCCGGGAGCATCCATGGATCCGGGCACGATCACCAGCACGGCATGATTCAGGCAGGTCACGCAATCGAGTTCCCCGGGCAAAATATCGCCAGCCAGGCCAGTGACGAATGCCGCCGTGGTCCCGGGCGTGCCGTTGCCTTGCAACGTGCCGGAAAAGATCGCGCCCACGCTGGTGGAAAGCGGTTGACCGCTAGAGTTGACGGTTAACTTCCAGAAATCATAATACGTACCCGTGTTTTTGTTCAAAACAATCAAATGGCCATCGGTCCCCCAGGAGGGTTGAAAGCCACCGGTGGGAATCGGGACGCAATAGGTGTCGTTGAAGTTATAGCTGCCGACATCGGTAAATGTGGTGCAGCCGTTCGATCCGTCGGCGTATTGCACCGGGTAGTCATAACCGCCATCATGGGCGTTGATGTTGAAAGTCATGCCCGAGGTAGTGTTGGAGATGTTAATGGGCGTTCCGGTAGGCGCGGAATAGAGCCACCAGGCGGCTTGTCCGTTCGTTGGAAACAGTAGTGTGGTATTGCCGGTGGAAATTGTCACCGCCGCACTGGCGCTTTTGCTGGTGTCCGCGGCGCTGGTCGCGGTCACGGCAAAGTTTCCAGTGGCGCTACCGGCGCTATACAACCCGGAACTGGTGATCGTGCCGCCGGTAGCGGTCCAGGTCACGCCCGTATTCGTGCTACCAGAAACCGCCGCGGTAAATTGCTGTGTCTGCCCGCTATTAAGGCTGACGCTCGATGGCGTAACACTAACGCTGACCGCTGTGGCCGACTGGATATTGATCGTAGCGCTGGCGCTTTGACTGGGATCAGCGGCGCTGGTGGCCGTTACTTTAAAGCTGCCGGCCGAGCTACCGGCGGTATATAACCCGGAACCAGAGATCGTACCGCCGGAGGCGGTCCAGGTCACACCCGTATTGGAACTGCCGGAGACCGTAGCGGAAAACTGTTGTGTCTGCCCGGCCATCAAGCTTGCGCTCTGTGGCGAAATACCGACACTGATAGCCGACAAGATCGTAACCGGCACGCTGCTTTTCTGGGAAGAATTGATCGTGCTGGTGGCGGTCACACTGAAATTGCCGGGGCTGCTTCCGGCAGTGTACAGGCCGGAACTGCTGATGGTGCCACCCGTTGCCGACCAGGTCAGGCTCGAGCCTCCGGTTGCGGTGGCGGAAAATTGTTGCGTTCCGCCCGGCGCCAGGCTGGCGCTGGATGGCGAAATGCTGATGGTGATGTGGCGCTTGATGTTGATTTTAGCGACCGCATAAGCGTTATTGTCGGCGGCGCTGATTGCGGTGACGCTGTAGGTTCCGGAATTAGATCCGGCAGTAAACATGCCGTTGCTGCTGATGTTCCCTCCGGTGGCCGTCCAGACCACGCCGGTGTTGCTGGAGTCGCGCACGGTGGCGATGAAATCCTGCGTTTGTCCGGGCAGTAAATTGGCCAAGCGCGGGGTCAATATCACACTTGGCGGAGAAATCGTTTTCCCTCCACAGCCTGCCATTAGCAAAGCTGATGCTAAACACAACACTAAAAATCTCACTAGCTTCCCCTCTTTCCCGAAGTGGCTCGGAAAAGAGTAAGTGAGAAGTTGCGATATCAGTCATCAAGGAAACTTCTTAGGCAGGGATGTCATTCGTCGTAGTAGCTATGGGCATTTCGCGTAGTAACTTTTGGCCTGCCCATGCCCGCAGTGGCCAGTTTTCGGCGGCTCGGCCGCTTTTACTTTTAGGCGCTGACGCTTTCGCAAACGTCCGGCCGAAGCCGGACGTATTGCGAATGCTCATTGATTGCCGAAAGTTTATTGTCGTTAATAGGCGCAGGACCTAACAGGAACCCCGCGCTTCGGCCTGCGATCTCGGACGAATACTGCTGTCCGTCTCGGCCGTTAACGCTTAGGGCCGCACTCAACTTTTGGCCGCTTAGCCCAATTCCCGGCCGGCGAAGCGACTCGCGATTGCCGTTGCGCATCTGCGGAAGGAGTGTTTGGCCGTTCCTAAATAATGATTTCTCTTGCCAAATGCTGGCGTAGATTCCCCGCCCTATCTGGTGCGACACCGGTTGCGGTGTTGGGGGCGGTGTTGCTTGTGGCCGTTACTGCCGCCACGCGGCTGCCCTTACTGTCGGCATGGCCGGGAGAACCTGATTCCGCCTGGTTTGTGATTGGAGCCGAGCAATGGCGCCGCTTCGGACCGCAAGCGCCGCAAATCTATGATCGACTTTTCTCGCCCGCATATTATTGGCTGGCGGCGAAACTTGCGGCTTATGCGCACGATTTTCAGCATTTGACTTGGGATCTGAATCTGGTGAGCGTGCTGGCATCGCTTGTGCTGGCGTTGCTGGTCTGGGAACTGGGCCGCCGGTTGACGGCGGCGGCGGCCGCCTTTTGGAGCAGCTTATTGTTTTTACTCTCGCCGGCGGTCTGGTGGCTGGGGATCGAACCGCACCCGCAAGGGCTGGCGATCACTTTATTTCTGGCGGCGATGCTGGTTTTCATCCATTGGCATCCCCAACCGCGCTGGCTCGATGATGTCCCGGACTACGCCGGCGCCGCCGAAAGAACCATCTTGCCCGCTGCAAGCATTCGGCGGCAGATCGTGTTGGGAACCTCCGCCCTGGCGGCGCTCAGCGCGTCGCTGCTGGTGCGCGCCGATGGCGCGCTGATGTTGATGGTATTTCCCGTCTTAGCGGCGCGCTCCCATGCGTATACGCCTGCACGAAGCTTCCGGGAACGATTTGTCCAATGGCTGCGCCATAGCCGGGATGGCTGGTTATTGGCGATAGCCGCATTGCTGGTTTTTTGGATGGGGCGCGCTCTGTTGCTCCATCAATCTTGGCGAGGTGCGGAAAACCGTAGCTGGAGGGAGATTTTCAACTATCTCGGCGGCTTAAATTGGGAAAAACAAGCTTTGCCGATGTTGACCGCGCCGGGCTTGCTGGTTGCGCCGGCCGTAGTCGCCGGCTTGGTTTACGGGCTGTGCCACGATTGGCGGTCCCGGCAACGCGGACGGGGAGATAGCCGCGGCTGGGCTTGGCACTGGCTGCCGATCGCGGCCGTATTTAGCATCCCCGCCTATGGCTTTTGGCTGCTATTGCGGGGCAACAATTGCCGTCATGTCGCGCTCTATGCGCTGGTTTGGCTCTGGCCGGCCGCCGAAGCCTTGAGCCTGACCCGCCGCCGCCTGCTTCCGGTTTTTGCGACAGCGCTGGTAGCCTGCAATTTTCTATTAATGCCGCCCACTTCCAATTTGACCCTGTATCCCAGCGGAAACGTGTTTGCCGCCGCCCGCCGATTGCATCATCGCGAACGACAGGTCACGAGCCTAGCCACACATTGGTTGAGCCGCAACCCGCGCCGGAATCTTCCCCGCTGTTATTTAGGCTCGAATACAACCCCCTATTTGCTTTGGAGCATGGAACAGCTTTCAGGAAAGCGAATATGGATCGGCGGCTCCGGAGCCGGCAGTGTGCAGGTCCGATTCCGGATCTGCGCATGGCCCCATCATCTCGAGCTGAAGCTTTGGATGCCGGGAGTGTATTCTCGCCAGGAATTTTTGCATTATGCTTTGCTCTGTTCGGACTGGCGCAGCCTAGAATATGCCGCCGGCGGCGGGCCGCAGTATTTCTTCGGTCGCCGTTTACATGTTGCCTGGCGCACCCACCGCGAAAATTGGCTCTATGCCTGGTTATCCGGATTTTAGCCGCATCAACTTAAAGGCGGCGGTTTATGGGGCAACGCACGGGGGATGGCGAGGTTGAAAAATTCGCGCCCCCCCACGCTTTTCGGCAGATATTCCGCGGCGTAGAATAAATTCAAGCCCGCTTCGCGGAAACTTTTCAGGTTTCTGGCGTCAGGAATATGCCTACGCCGCACGCGGGCGCTAACCTATGACCCTGATGGATGCTCAACCGGTGGATCAAGTCCGATTACGCCGGCGCCGACTTCTGCTGATCAGCGCCCTGGTGATCGCGATTCTGGCGATTTCACTCTATCTCTATTGGCCG
Organism: Acidobacteriota bacterium; assembly: GCA_021818955.1. Taxonomy (GTDB): domain Bacteria; phylum Acidobacteriota; class Terriglobia; order Terriglobales; family SCQP01; genus JAKASR01. The sequence goes on along the minus strand of JAKASR010000007.1, from coordinate 20,990 downwards.
TATTATCGGGCCCGGCAAACGGTCAATCAGTTTATGAGCGCGCTCATTCGCCATAATTATCAGGAAGCATATTACCTCTGGCAAGCCGACCCGAAGCTCTATCCCATGAACACTTTTATGCGCGATTGGGGGCCGCAGAGCGAATGGGGCTATATCCGCAGCTATAAAATCGAAGCCGTTACCGTTCCGCCCGGCGGCCATGCCAGCGGGCTGGTAGTGCTGGTAAAAATTAACGGCATTCCCCACGAAGAAAAGATCTGGGTGGAGAACCACTCCGAAGCGATGAGCTATTACGAGTTTTAATTGCTTTTAAAAGCCGGCAAGATCGTCGCTGGAATAGGAACTCATTGCCGCCAGCGAGCTCTGGGCATAGCAGTAACGCAACGCCTGGTGAGCGACAAGACGTTGCATTTGCTCGCGCATCCAGGTCTTGGCGCCAAACATGCCGGTCAACCGAACCGCGGCGGCATAGAGCAGCACCCAGTATTCGGTGCGCATCGAGACGGCGGGAGCGATGGCGCTGAGCAGTTGGTTTAACGTGTGGTAATCGCGCCTGGGATCGCCGGTCAACAGCCCCTGGGTTTGCAATTGCGCCAAGCTTTCCGCATCGGCGGCGAGCAGGTGGGAGTAGGCATAAGCCAGAATAGCCGCCAGTAACACCAAGCCGGCACTGATGAAGATCGCCAAGGAAGTCCAATCGAGATGCTGTGCGTGCTGCATCAGGCGCCTACCTTGCCCAGCAACTCGCGGCCGGTCTCAAGCCGCGCAGGTTGAAAACGCCCAAATGCCAGCTGGCGCCGCCGCGGATTATCCGTACGCTCCGGCTCGGAAATGGCATGGGCCATAAAAGCTAACGCAAACACCGAGATCCAGGGGATGGATTTATCCACAACCGGGCCGAACAATTGCATGGCTGATGCGGTGAGTGCGGTGCAACTATAGAGGATGGCAAAGCCGGCCACAAGCCGCCGCACGCGCGTTCCGGAAACCAACAGGACCGTCAACGCAATGAAAAGCAGCACTGAAACCAGCATTGCGGCCGCAGCAGAATGCTGCTCCAGAGCAATGCCCAAAACAATTAATGCTTTCAAGTGATGCGGAGCGGCCGCCAGCTTTTGGAAAGTGGCAATAAAGCTGAGCACGCAAATGCCGGCTAAGATCGCCATCGCCCCAGCGCGGAAAAAAGGAATATTAATTTTGGCCTTGCGGAACGAGGTCTCTGCCAATCGTATCAGGACCACTAAACCCAGGAAGGTGGCAATAAAATCCGCCCAGAAATAGACAATGGCGTACGCAAATGAATTCGCGCCAAAACGTAAAAGGAAAAACCAGTAAAGAATATCCTGCAGGAAGAGCAGCGCAAACCAGACTTTCACGGACAGATATTGAGCGCGCGTTCGCAAGAGCGAATAAACACACGCGCCAAATTTAATGACCGTGCCGGCTAAAAACGGTAAAAGTGCCCAAGTCCAGTGCATATCGTTTCATGCCAACAGCCTGAGCCGTTGCGCATGAAACGCAAAGGATCAGGCTACAACCCCGCCTTCATTCCCGAACCCGGGAAAGGCGCGCTGGAGTTGTTCAACTGCACCTTCATTCCCGAACCCGGGAAAGGCGCGCTGGAGTTGTTCAACTGCACCTTCATTCCCGAACCCGGGAAAGGCGCGCTGGAGTTGTTCAACTGCGCCTTCATTCCCGAACCCGGGAAAGGCGCGCTGGAGTTGTTCAACTGCGCCTTCATTCCCGAACCCGGGAAAGGCGCGCTGGAGTTGTTCAACTGCGGCGCCGGCGCCAGCGAGGTCATTGCATAGACCGTACGTTGGCTCGAGCTCGTCAACTGAACAAGCCCTACCACACCGCATAAAAACAATACCACTACGACAGCTGCGCGCAATCCATTTTTCATGTTTTTCTCCTCCAAAAGATATTTACTGCACCGATGCCTCCGCTGCTGCTCAAAATGAGCAGAAACGAAACACCTATTTCGCATAAATGATGAAATCTTGTCCAGAAAAAAGTTTTGTAGTGGAAATTAATACTTCCTAAATTTAACAATGTACCCATAAGAAAATAAAGGGGTTAAATATGTTTTTCCTGTCTATAGGGAACCATCAAAGTAATTTTTCCCACTTTCTCCCTCTACTCCGCTGTAATTGCATGCATCTCGCCACAAACTCCCGTCACTCCAATATTTTAGGGAGGGGGATCATGTTTTTTTTGTGGGCATTTATAGTTCTTTTCGTGCTCTGGATCATCGGGCTGGCGATGCATTTTATCGCTGCCGTGATCTGGGTGCTGCTAGTGCTCTGGATCATCAGCCTGGTACTGCACTTTGTCAGGCGCCATGGCGGCAGCCATCCCAACCCGGTGTGATCGCGGTAAAATTTCTCCGATTAGACTACGAGGACGGAAACTCTTCTCCGCACTCAGAAACCCTTCCTCCGTAGCGGCCGCAGCGGTACGGCCGCTTTTACTTTTAGGCGCTGGCGCTTTCGCAAAGGTCCGGCCGAAACCGGACGCATGGCGAATACTCTAAGACTAAATCGCATTTCTCCCCATGGCGCAGGTCGTTACACTAGGAATGCATGGACTTGGATTCCCTGCCCGCATTCCTTCGCAGCCTCTCACGACTTGGTCGCCATACGGCCATCATCGAGCAAGACGCCTATCGCCACCGCGATATCAGCTATGCCGCGCTCGTGCAGGCGGCGGAATCGGCGCGGGCGGAGTTCCGGCGGCGCGGCATCGAATCCGGCGCCCGCGTATTACTCTGGGGATCTTCCGGCGCGGCCTGGACGGCGGCATTTTATGGCGCCGTTTTGGGCGGCAACGTCATTGTACCGGCCGATGCGGCGTTTTCAGCCGATTACCTGGAACGTATCGCGCGTCATACCGAGGCGCGGCTGCTGATTGCCGATGCCGAAAGGCTAACGCGATTCGAGCAACGGATGCCATCGCTTGCACGGCTGCAAATGGAAGCTCTGCTGCAATTGCCGCCAGCGCAAGCCGAACCCGCGCCGTGCAGCGGGGCGCCGAGCGAGGACACGCTGCTGGAAATCGTTTACACCTCCGGCGCCACAGCCGATCCCAAAGGCGTCATGATTACGCATGGCAACCTGCTGGCCAACTTGCGGCCAATCGCGCATGAAATCGAGAAATACCGGGGGCGCGCCCGGCCGCTGCTGCCATTGCGCTTCCTGCACTTAATTCCTCCCAGCCACCTGTTCGGGCAAGTCATGGCTTTATTCGTGCCTCCGCTGCTGGCCAGCGCAGTGGTCTATCCGGAAGCGCAATCGGCCGCCGCCTGGGCGCAAATAGTCCGGACACATCGCGTCTCCGCGGTGATTGCCGTTCCGCAACAGTTGCAGTTGTTTTCGCAATGGGTTCTGGGGGAGTTGAGCCGGGAGTGCGGTGACGCGCATGCGCGGCGCGAGTGGGTGCTGGCGCGTTCCGGCGGACACAAGTTCCTGGCGCGCTGGTGGATCTGGCGGCGGCTGCATCGCCGGCTAGGCTGGAAGATGTGGGCTTTTATAGTCGGCGGCGCCGCCCTGCCGCCCGCCGATGAAGAACTCTGGCAGGCCCTGGGTTATGCCGTAATTCAAGGTTATGGATTGACCGAGACCGCGCCGGCAATCACGATCACGCACCCTTTCCGCATTCGCCGCGGCGCAGTCGGCCGCCGGCTGGCGGGCGTGGAAATGAAAATTGCCGAAGATGGCGAAATTCTGGTGCGTGGCGGCAATGTTTCCCCGGGGTATTATCGCGATCCCGGCGCCACCGCCGAAAGTTTTCAAAACGGGTGGCTGCGCACCGGCGATTTGGGACGCCTCGACGAAGAAGGCAACCTCATCCTGCTGGGTCGCAAAAAAGACGTGATTGTCACCGCCGAGGGAATGAACGTCTATCCCGCCGATCTTGAACAGGCGCTCGATGCGCAGCCGGAAATCCGCGAGAGCGCGGTCGTGCCGAGCGCGTCCAATGGGCGCAACCAACCCCACGCCGTGCTGGTGCCGGCATACAGCGCGGGTGAGCCGGCGCTCGCCGCCGCAGTGGAACGAGTCAACGCGCACCTGGAGCCGCATCAGCGGCTGCGCGGCTTTAGCGCCTGGCCGGAAGAGCGCCTGCCGCGCACCGCCTCGACGCGCAAGCTGCGGCGCGGCGCAATCGCCGAATGGCTGGCCGGCGCGCATGCCGCCAATGCGCCCAGCGCCGTTCCGGAGGAACAAAGTTGGCGCGATTTCTTTATGCAGCAGTTGCGGCTGCCCTCGGAGCGCCTGCGGCCCGAAGCCCGGCTGAACGAAGACCTGGGCCTTTCCTCACTTGACCGCGCCGAATTGCTGGCCTGGCTGGAGGAACACACCACAACACGCCTCGATGAAAGCACCCTCGCCAATATTTCGACTTTGGGCGAACTGGCCGCAGCCATTGAAGATCACGCGCCCACGGCGCCGGCTGAGGGGAAGCCGCCGGTCCGCCCAAAGAGGCTGTCTGCGCAGTCATTGCCGTTCTCCGCCCATGCTTCAGCCCTGGCCTCGCGATGGGAGGGCTATCGCTACCCTGAATGGCCCGCGTCCGCATGGGTGCGCCCGCTGCGCACCGTTTTGCTCTACCTGAGCGTGTTTCCCGCCTTGGCCACAGTCGCCCACATTGAGGTTGAGGGCCGGGAAGAACTGACCGGGGTACGCCCCCCGGTGCTCTTTGTGGCCAATCATCAAAGCCTGTTGGACGTGCCGGCGATTTTGCGCGCGCTTCCCGTCCGGTTTCGCCCCTGGCTGGCGCCGGCGATGAGCCCGGACCATTTTCGCGATTATTTTTCCGCCACCGCTCCAGCGCGAGCGCGCTGGCGCGCGGCGCGCCAATTCCGCGAGACGCAGTTTTTTTTCAATGCCGCCCTGCTATCCGACCGCATCGGCGTGCAAAAGGCGATTCATTATTTCGGCTGGCTGGCCGACCACGGCTATTGTCCGCTGATTTTTCCGGAAGGAGCGCGCACCCGCGATGGGCGGCTGCTGCCCTTTCGCGGAGGCATTGGCATGTTCATCCGCGCACTTCGATTGCCCGTGGTCCCCATTCGAATTGATGGTTTATTTAAGATTCTGCCCACCGGCGCCCGCCACGCCCATCGCGGCCGCGCGCGGGTACGGCTGGCCGCGCCGCTGCAGTTCACGGCACGCGATCCGGCGGACATTACCGCCGATTTGGAAGCCTGGTACCGCAGTCATATAGGCTGAGGCGCCACTGCCACTCACATTGGTCATCTCATAGTGCTAATGCCCCGATTCGTTTGCATTCACGGTCATTTTTATCAACCACCCCGGGAAAATCCCTGGCTGGAAAGCATCGAAGCTCAGCCTTCAGCCTCTCCTTACCACGACTGGAACGAGCGCATTACGCGGGAATGTTATGCGCCCAATGCGGCTTCGCGGCTACTGGATGAGCAGAGGCGCATCCGGCGCATCGTCAATAATTACTCCCGCATCAGTTTCGACTTTGGGCCCACTCTGCTTTCCTGGATCGCGGAAAGGCATCCCCACCTGCTGGCGGCGCTACGCGAAGCCGATGTGGCCAGCCGGCATCGTTTTTCCGGACACGGCAGCGCCCTGGCGCAAGCTTACAACCATATGATTTTGCCGCTGGCCAACCCGCGCGATTTGCGCACGCAGGTCATCTGGGGGGTAGCGGCATTCCGCCAGGCCTTTGGACGCGAACCGGAAGGCATGTGGCTGCCCGAAACCGCGGTCAATCTGGCCACGCTGGAGGCGCTGGCCGAAGCCGGCCTGCGCTTCACCATCCTGGCGCCGCACCAGGCGGCGCGGGTGCGCAATCTCAGGGGCCACGTCTGGCGCGATGTGGGCGGAGCCTGCATCGACCCGCGCCATGCTTATCTGGCGCGTTTGCCTTCCGGGCGCGAGTTGGCGCTGTTTTTCTACGATGGTCCCGCCTCGCGCGCCATCGCCTTCGAAGGCTTGCTGAACGATGGCGGCAAATTTGCCGAGCGCTTGCTGAGCCTGCACAATCAAAAACCCGGCGCTCAACTCGCGCATGTCGCCACCGATGGGGAAAGCTACGGCCATCATCACGCCTTCGGCGATATGGCTTTAGCCTTCTGTCTGGACCGCATCCAACAGAGCCCGGCGGAGCGGAACGAAGCCTCAAACGAAGCCGCGCAATTGACCAATTACGCCGAATACCTCGAACGCTTCCCGCCGCGCCGGGAAGCTGAAATCCTGGAAAACACCTCCTGGAGCTGCGCCCATGGCATCGAACGCTGGCGCTCCGATTGCGGCTGCAACAGCGGTGCACACGCCGGCTGGCGCCAGACCTGGCGGGCGCCGCTGCGGCTGGCGTTCGATCACTTGCGCGACGGGCTGGCGCCGCGGTACGAGCAGGCGGCGGGCGAACTGTTACGCGACCCCTGGGCGGCGCGCGATGCCTACATCCAGGTCGTGCTTGACCGCTCGCCCGACAACGTGCGCTCGTTTTTTGCCGCCCATTCCCGCCGGCCGCTGGAAGAACACGAGGTCAGCCAGGCCTTGCGCCTGCTGGAAATACAGCATCACGCCATGCTGATGTACACCAGTTGCGGCTGGTTTTTTGACGAAGTTTCCGGCATCGAGACGACGCAGGTGATCGCCTATGCCGCGCGCGCCGCCGAACTGGCTGACCAGATATTCGGTCCCGCGGGGGAAAACTGGACCGCCAGCCTGCAGCGCGATCTGGAAAACGTGCCGAGCAATGTATCCGAGTTCGGCGACGCCGGCCACGTGTTCACAAAACTGATTGAACCCGCGCGTTTGCGCCCGGAAATGGTAGCCGTCGAGCATGGCGTGGTGGAACTGCTCAATCATGCCGGTGGCGGAAGCCGGCTGCCGCCAGCGCCGCGAGGGTATCAGGCCGAAAGCCTCCATCAACAGCTCTGGACCGCGGGTGCGGCCCGGCTGGCCGCGGGCCTGGTGGAAGTACGATCGCGGATCACCGGAGAAAGCCAGCGTTTCGCCTATGGCCTGCTGCACCGCGGGTTACATAACTTCTCCGGCGGCGTCCGTCCCGCCGAGACTCCGCCGGCGACCGAGACTTGGGCGGAGCTGTTTCATTCCGGCGATCTGGCCGGAGTCACGGCTCGCCTGCAGGAGGAATTCGCCTTCCGGGAAAACACACTCAAGCTGCTGTTTCGCGAGCATCGCCATGCGGTGCTGCAACTGGTATTGAGGCAGGAACTGGCCGATGCCGCTACCGTTTACCAGCGGCTCTACGATCATCACGTGCCGCTGTTGTTGTTTCTGCACGAGACCCAAACCCCGATCCCGGAAGAACTGCAGTTGGCAGCGGAATTTTCGCTCTCCGCCGCCTTGGCGCACGAACTGCGCCACCCGCGGCTCGATTTGGAACGTATTGCCGCACTGCGCCAGGAAGCCGAGCGCGCCGGCATCTCACCCGATTATCCCCACTTGGAGCCGCTCTTGCGCCACCATCTGGAACGAACCGCCGCCGAATTGCGCGCCGACCCCGAAAATCAGGAGTGGTTGCGACGCCTTACCGCCGAAGTGGAACTGGCGCGCGATTTTCCCTTTCGCGTGGACCTCTGGCAAACCCAGAATGAAGTCTATGAAATCCTCACCCCGGCGCTATGGGAGTCGATGCGCGAACGCGCCGATGCGGGCGACTCCGGCGCGTTCGCCTGGCTGGAAGCCGGCCGCGTTCTGGGCGAACGGCTGGATTTTGCCGAAGAGATTGGGGCCCTGCTGCGGTGATTGCGCCCATCGCCACGTATCGGCTGCAAATTCAGCCCACGTTTCCGTTATCTGCCGCGCGGGCATGGGCCGATTACGGCCGTGCCCTGGGCATCTCGCATTTATATGCCTCGCCGTTGCTGGAGGCGCTGCCCGGCAGCACGCATGGCTATGATGTTTGTGATCCCAGCCGGGTCAACCCGGAATTGGGCGGCGAAAGCGGCTTTAGCGAACTGATCGCGAAACTCCGGGAACAGGGCCTCGGGCTGGTGCTCGATATTGTTCCCAATCACATGGCCGCCGACCCGCGCAATCCGTACTGGCGCAACCTGCTCGAACTCGGCTCCGCCTCGCCTTATGCCGCCTGGTTCGATGTGGATTGGGCGGTGGGCACGAGCCGGCCGCCGGCGCATGCCGTCTCCGCCGCGAAAAGTAAACTCATTCTGCCGTTGCTGGGCGAAACCACAGCCCAAGCGCTTCAGCGCGGCCTGCTGTCCGTGCGCTTTGTGGAGGGCGAGTTTCAAATCGTTTATTACCAGCAAAGCTATCCATTTGGCTTAAGTGCGCTGCCATATTTTCTGCGCACGCCGGCGCCGCCGCCGATTCCCAGCCTGACAGGCCAACTTCGGCGCCTGGCGCTAAGCCTGCACCAAGCCGCGTCCTGGGATGCCAGCCGCGCGCACGAACTGCGGCTCGAATTTGCCGATTTCAAATCGCGGCTTGCCCGTTTTAGCCTGGAAGCACCGTTATCGGATTGGCTGGCTGCGCATTTGCGGTGGTGGAATCAGCCCTACCGCCGCACCAATGCGGACGCGACATTGCGACGAGCCTGGCCGCGCCTGCTGGCTTCTCAGCCCTGGCGCCTGGTGGCCTGGCGCGGCGCCGGCCGGCAGGTGAACTATCGCCGCTTTTTCGCCTTAAACCATCTGGTCGGCGTGCGCCAGGAATTGCCGGCGGTGTTTGAAGCCACCCATGCGCGCGTCTTCGACTGGCTGGCAAAAGGTGAAATCAGCGGGCTGCGAATCGATCATGTGGATGGCCTCTTTGATCCGGCCGCATACCTGAACCGCTTGCAGCGCGCCCGGCCGGCAAATGCCCCCAGGTCTTACCTGATCGTCGAAAAAATTCTGGCGCGCCAGGAGACCTTGCCCGCCGACTGGCCCGTCGCCGGAACCACCGGCTACGACAGCCTCAATCTGCTCAACCAGCTTTTTCTCGAGCCTGCCGGCATGGCTCGCCTGACGGAAATTTATACGCATTTTCTCCACCGCCGCCGGCCGCGCGGCTTTGACGAAATCGCCCGCGCCCGGCAGCGCGAGATTGTCGAAAGCCATTTCTCCGGCGAATTGAAGCGGCTGGTGCATGAATTACGGCATGCCGCCGGGCAGCGCGGTCTGCAACTGGATGAGCACGGCCTGGAACGGGCGCTGCGCGAGCTGACCGTGGCCCTGCCGGCTTACCGCAGCTATCGCAACAGTTTTTTTCCTTCCGAGCGGGACCGGTCGCTTTGGGAAGAAGCCTGGAACACGGCCTCTGCCCAGTGGCGGCGGGATTCGCTGCCGGAATCCGTGCTCACCTTTCTGCACCAATGGCTTTTGCCCGGCCCGTCGGAGGCCGTCGAAAACCCGGCCGAAGCCGAGGCCGCGCGCCGCGCCGAACTGCTCTGTTTGGAGCAATGGCAGCAATGGAGCGGCGCGGTCAAGGCGAAAGGCATCGAAGACACCGCGTTTTATACCTACAATCGCCTGCTCGCGCAAAACGAAGTCGGCGGCTGGCCCGATATCGACGGCCTGAGCGTCGCCGAATTCCATCGCCTGGTGGGAGAGCGCCAGCGGATGTGGCCGCTGAGCTGGAATGCCGCCACCACGCATGACACCAAGCGTTCCGAAGATGGCCGCATCCGCTTGAACCTGCTGAGCGAAATGGCGGAAGAGTGGGGCCGGCGCGTACGCGGCTGGCATCGCCTTGCCCGGCGCTTGAAACCGCGCAGTGGACATACCCTGCTGCCCGGCCCCAATCTGGAGTACTACCTTTATCAAACCCTGGTCGCCGCCTGGCCGGCGGATGCCGGCATTACGGATGAATTTCGTGAGCGCATAGCCGCGCATATGCTCAAGGCGGCGCGGGAACTGAAAGGGCGAACCCGCTGGAGTCATCCCAATCCTGCTTTCGAGCAGGCGTTGGCCAAATTCATCGCGCACTTGCTGACGAGCGAAGCCGGCGCGGCTTTTCGCGCCGATTTCACGGAATTTCTGGCGCGGCTGGCGCCCCTGGCAGCGGCGGAATCGCTGGCTCAACTCGCCCTACGCCTGGCGCTGCCCGGCACCCCCGATATTTACCAGGGAACGGAGCTTTGGGACTTGCGGCTGGTGGATCCGGATAATCGCGCTCCGGTGGACTTTGCCTTGCGACGGCGGTTGCTAACGGAAGTGCGCGCCGGCGCCGAAAGTAATCTGGCCGCGGCGCTTGAAGTCTGGCGACAAGACTGGTCCTCGGGAAAAATCAAGCTTTATCTCCTCTGGCGCGGGCTGCATTTCCGCCGCGAGCACCCCGAGCTTTTTCTCGAAGGCGAATATCTGCCGCTCGATTGCGAGCCGGCAGCGCCGGCCACCTGCGCCTTCGCGCGCCGGTTCGATCGGCAATGGCTGATCGCCGCGGCGCCGGTGCGCATGCTGCCGCGCGGCCAGTCTGGCCTCTGGCAGCTCGATTCGCGCCAAGCCGGCCTTCGGATGCGCTTGCCGGCAGATACGCCAGCGGCCTGGAGACATCTGTTGACCGGAGAAAGGCTGACTGCCCAACGCGACGATCGGAGCGCATATCTCAACGGCGCGCAATTATGGAAACAATTGCCGGCTGCGTGGCTGGTTCCCGCTTAAGGCAAGAAGCCACGGAAAGATCCGGATAGATACAAAAAATCGCTTTGTGTCAACTTCCCTCCCGAGGCGCACTACTGCTAGCATGAGTATTCCCGACGCGAATTCCGTCTATGCCAATGCCGAAAAATTTCGAGCGCAAGCTCTTCGACCTGATCGAAAACACCTCGCGCGGCCATCGCCAAGGCGATTTCACCCAGGGGCTGGCGCAAAATCTGCAGCGCGAGCTGGGCGCAGCGCTGGAGCTGGTCTCGACCGCGGTCTTTCAGCCCGACGGGACGCGCTACGAGCGCATCTATAGCAGCGACGAAGCGCCCTGGGTAGGCCTGGAGCCGAATCTTTCTCTCCGTACCTGGCAGCGACGGTTGGACGGCAATCTGTGGTGGATCCAGCGCGGATTGCGGCGCGAAGGCCCGGAGGGCCCCGCCTGGTACGACCTGCTGCTGATCCCGGTCGGTCCGAAGCAGCAGCGGGTGCTGGGCCTGCTCACCCGTTCGCTGGCCGGAATTGAAGGCGAGGAACGCGAGGCCGCCTTCCAGGTGATGGGCCGGCTGGTGCGCCTGTTCGTGGACCGGCATCACCAGCAACAACGCCTGCGCGAAATTTTATCGCTGGCGCGGGAACAGCAGTTGAGCCTGCTGCAAACGGCGCTGCCCCAGGCCCCCGGATATGAAATTGCAGGCTTCTCCATCCCCGCCGAGGAAGTCGGCGGCGACTATTTTCAAGTGCTACCGATCGGACCTTCCAACACCGCCTTCGTGGTGGCCGACGCCAAGGGGAAAGGCTTCGAGGCGGCGGTGTTGATTACGGGCGTGCATACCGCCCTGCGCGTAGTCAGCGAGACCCATTTCAAAGTGACTTATAAGGTGGGGTTGCTCAACCGCAGCCTGGTGCAGCCGGGTGAAATCCGCAACCTGGTCACCATGTTTTACAGCGAGTTGGACGCCACCGGCCGTATCATCTATACCAACTGCTCCCATCCAGCTCCGCTGTTGGTGCGCGCCCAAGAAGTGGAAGAACTGACCGCGGGGGGCGTGTTTCTCGGGCTTGCGCCCGAGACCCAATATCCGCTGGGCGTGTGCGAGATGCGCTCAGGCGACCTGCTGGTCGCCTACACCGACGGCTGGTCGGAGCTGTTTAACGAAAGCGGCGAGGAATTCGGCCCGGAGCGCATCCGCGAGACGGTGCGCGGGCTGCACGGCGCCCAGCCGCGCCAAGCGATTGACGCCATCCAGGCCGCCTGCGAAACCTTCCGCGGCAGCGCGCCATATCACGACGACCGCACCTTGCTGGTCGCGCGGAAGATATAGTTGCAAATTTCCAGATTCGTCCATATTTGGACGATAATTTCGTCTTTTCCAAGAACTGAATATTGAAATAAAGCGTTAAATGTCAAAAAGCTGGCGCGTCAGGCATAACGAGACGCGGCACGGCCGCTTTTACTTTTAGGCACTGACGCTTTCGCAAGGGTCCGGCCGAAACCGGACGCATGGCGAATACTCATAGCTGCCGAAAATTTATTGTCGTTAAAAGGCACGGGACTTAAAAGGAACCCCGCGCGAAATCGGCCTGCGGGCATTACTAGAGGCAATTTCTCCGAAATTGCCAAGGACGAAACTGCTGTCCGACGCGGCCGTTAACGCTTGAGGCGCCGACTCAAAACCCCCCGCTCACCCCGCGGAATCCCCGCTTGGCCTGTTTCAGCATCCACGCGATCACGCGGCGGTCGTTATAGGCATGGGCGACGGTATAGTTGAGTGTTGAAAAGCAGCGCCGAGAGCAGGTCTGCTTCGAGCTGTCCCATTCGGAGAAGCGCGCTTGCTCGCCCACTTTGCCCCATTCGCCGTTTTCGTTATAGAAGGGAAAACAAGGCGCGATCGTGCCATCAATGCGGATCACCAGGGTGGATTGTCCCGCGCGGCAGGGCCAGGGTTCGACCGGCCCGCGCATCAGCCGCTTCATTTTGGACAGGTGCTCGATCGAGTTGACCATCTTCACGCCTTCGCGCTGCCGCTCGATGAGCCAATCCACCAACTCATCTACGCGCGGGTAATCCTCCGGCTGGATATAGGTTGCGTTGACTTCCATATGCTTAAAATCGGGTTGGTCGAAGAGCGGGGTCTCATTAATGTGATAGTCAATCGCGATGCCGCTGTCATGGGCGATGCGGGTCAACTGCCGCACGTCGTCGAGGTTGATGCGGGTGATGTTGACATTGAGGAACGAAGTAAAGCCGTAGCGGCGCTGGGCTTCCAGCATGTACTCGAACTGCGGGCGGATGCGGTTGAGGGCCTTGGGCAAGCCCGGTTTTTCATCCACGCAATCCACCGCCAGGTTGATGGTGGCGATGCCGGCGTCGCCGAGCCAGTCAATCACTTCCGGACGCATCAGCCGTCCATTGGTGGGCAGGTACACGAAAAAGCCGCGCTGTGCGGCATAATAGACCACCTTATGAATAAATTGCGGGCGTAGTAGCGGCTCGCCTCCCATGATGGCTAGCACGCGGCTGCCGCTAGCGCGCAGCCAGTCAATCGAGGCGCGGGCGACGGATTCGTTCATGCCCTTGATCTGGTTGTTGTTGGCCCAGCAATAGTGGCAGTCGAGATTGCATTTCCAGTCGGTGAACAGGTAGGCCAGCAGCGGGTAAAACGAATTGCTGCTCAGCCGCGAGCGCAGGTAAGGCACGGCCCAGCCGCGAAACGCGCGCACGCCATTGATGCGAAAGTAAGCGCCATCGCCCAGCCGCTGCTTGCCCAGCCGCGGCCGCGAGGGATATTCGGGCTGGGGCAGGCCGGGGCCCATCGGGCCATCCTGCGGCGGCGGCGCCGGGGGCAGCGGGGGCAAGTCGGCCCAGCGTGTTTCGGCCGTCGCGGCCAGTTTCGTGTTCAGAATGGGCAGTGGGTCAGGCATGGCAAGTAGCTCCTGTGGAGGCTTCATCTCCATGTAGGGCGCCGGCCTCGGGCCAGGCGTCTTCCGCATCCAGCAAGCCCGCAGCCGCGCAAGGGCGTTCCGCCGCCAGGAGTTCCTCCCGGTAGCGGCGCAAAAAATAATCCATGGTTTCGATGCGCAGCCGGATGGAGCCCGCGGCTTTGTTTTCGTCCAGATCGCGAAAGTAGAAAAACGGCTTGCCGGCGGCCTCGAACAATGATTCCAGCAGTGAGGAAACGGGGGCATCGTGCCCGCATTTGAAGCTGGAAAGCTCCAGGCCGACCAGCCAAGGATGGCGCGCCGCGAACTTCGCCGCCCAAAGCTTGTCGTTGGTGGCAGCGGCGGTGGAATTTTTCCAGATATCGCCCAGATCCATAGCGTCGCGTATCAGGCCGGCGGCGATTTCATGGCCGAACAGCCGCTCCAGCATGGCTGGATCGCGCGGCAGCGCGTTTTGGCTGAGGATGGGATAGCCGAGCTTTTGTAAATCTTCCGGGATGGCGTGGTTCAAGCCGGGATCGTGATGATACGGCCGGCCGAGCAGCACCAGCCCGATGCGCTGTTCCCGCTCCAGGCGCTCCAATACCCGTCCGGCGCGCCATTCCATTTCGGCGCGAAATGCCTGGTAATGCGCGAAACCCCACTCGCAGGCGCGCTCGTTTTCCGCGGGCGTCAGCCGCAGGCGCTCGCGCCAGGCGGCGAACATCTGGCGCGCGAACCGCTTGCGGTCGCTGAGATCGAGCAGCGGCTGGACGTAATCGACGCCACCGGCCGCCGGATCGAGGGCTTCGGCCAGCGCCGCGCGCACCACCTCCGGCGTAACCGCCGCGGCGGGGCAGCCATTATGCGCGCGCGCGCGGACAGGCGAATCGAGCACGTCAAAAAGAGGGAAGAAGATCGCATCCAGCGGGCGCGGCGCGCGCCGGCGCAACAGGGCCTCGACGTGCGCCAGCGCCACTTTCGAGGGAAAGCAGGGGTCGATGGCCCCGCGGCTCGAGCCGGCGCGGTATAACTCGGGGCTGGTGAAATCGGAATACACCAGGTTTTGCGCCCGCAGCCCCAACCCGAGAAAATAGCCGCTGAACAGTGGCGCATAAAGGTAGAAATCGAGCACCCGCGGAATGCCCAGGCGATACTCGGCGCGCAGCCGGCCCGCGGCATCACTGCCGCGCAGCCCGCCTAATCGGCCCAGGCGCTTGCGGCGGGGTGTTTCCGGTTGCTGGCGCGGCGGCCGCCACGCGGCGTCCGCGGCCCAGGCAGCCAGATTGGGATTGGCGCGCTGCACCGCGTCCGTGCCGAATTGCAGGCGGCGCATGGTTTCCACGTCTTCGGCGGCGCCTTTTTCGCAACTCGCCAGAATCAGCCGGCGAAGCATGGCTGGTTCGGCAGGCGGTTTGGCTTCCGGACGATCCGGCGGCTGGGCCGGTATTGGCGGCTTGCCTGGAGACGTTGGCTGCGCCAGTTGAAAATCGGCCGGCGGTGGCTCGGCCGTCTTTTCGAGCGTTACGAAGGTGCGCAAGCAGGCATTGCGGCAGAAGCGGCAGCGGGTGGATTCGTCCCGGCGGCTGGTGGCTCGCAATCGCGCCAGGGCCGCAAATCCGATGAAACGGCTGGGCAATGCGGCATCAACATCGGTGCCTCGCGCATCATTTTGTGCTGCCCCGGCTTCGCGGAATGAAGTTCTATGCGCGGCTGCGCTTAACGAAGCCCGGCGGGCGGCTGCGCTTAACGAAGCCCGGCGGGCGGCTGCGCTTAACGAAGCCCGGCGGGCGGCTGCGCTTAACGAAGCCCGGCGGGCGGCTGCGCTTAACGAAGCCCGGCGGGCTTCGAGGGCCGCGCCGATTGCGCCCGCTTCGCCACAATGCGGATGCAGCGAGATTTCGAGCGGGCGCGGGCCGCTGTAGCGCGCCTGGAGAAAATCAACTTCCGCCTTGACCACGGCCAGATTTTTTTGCGCGCCGCCCTGCAGGAGAAAGCGCGCGCCCAATTGCGCCGGGTTGGCGATGCCGGCGACGTAGAAAAAGATATTTTTGGGCAACACCGCCGCCAGCCCGGCCAGGATTTCCGCCGCTTCCCAGCCCTGGCGCTGAAAGTTGGCGATATCGGATTGCAGAAACACCGCGCAGCCGTAGCCAAACTCCGGCATTGCCTTGGCCTGAAAGGCGGTTTCGGCATATTGGCCGAGCGGCACGCCGAAACTTTCGGCGGTGGCCTGCAGGAAAAAACCATTGCCGGCCGAGCACTGGGAATTCAGGCGAAAATCGCGCACCCGGCCCTCGCGCAACACCATCAGCTTGATGTCCTGTCCGCCCACGTCAAGGATCACCTCGACCTGGCGCGCCACGGCGAGCGCCGAAGCGGCATGGGCGACAGTTTCGGGCAAGGCCAGGTCGGCGCCCAATGCGGGCGCAAGCAAATCTTTGGCATAGCCGGTCACGGCCAGGCCGAGCACGCGCAGGCGTGCACCCGCTTGCGCAGCGCTCGATTCCAACTCGGCCAACAATGCCTGCGCATCCTGCAAGGGATTCCCGGCGGAAAGCCGATAGGCGGAGCGCAACAACTGGCCCTCGCGGTCGAGCAAGACCGCCTTGGTCGAGGTTGAACCGGCATCCAGGCCGATCCAGGCGGGCAAATCGCCGGGGAAGATTTCCGGCGCCGACCACTCCGGCGCGCGATAGCGCCGGCGGAACTGGCGCAAGGGTTCCGGCTCGCCCGCCAGCCCGGGAATAGCCTGCGGCCGCGAGTGTTGGCGTCCGGCCAGCGCGTGCTCCAAGGCTACCGCGCCCTGGTAGGCGGGAACCGCTTCCGGCTCTTCCCATCCCGCCAGCACCGCGCCATAGGCGCCATAGGTGGCGGCGTGTTCCGGCGCCAGCACTAAATCTGCCAGCGGCACGCCTTCGGGCAGCGCCAGTTCGCGCTCGCGCCAGATCCGGCTCAGGTGGCTGCGCCAGGCCTGGCGCAGCGCCGGCAGGCTGGCATGCGGACCGCCGAGCAGCAGCACCCGGGGCGGCAGCAGATGCCCGCGAGTCAGCACGGTCAGGTTTTGCAGCACGATGGCGTCGAACAGCGAGGCCATCAGTTCTTCCGCCGCGATGCCCTGCTTCTGCAGCGAGTTGATATCCGATTCGGCAAAAACCCCGCATTTGCCGGCGATCGGATGCAGGCTCACGCCGTCATAAGGCAATTGAATCAGCCGCTGATTGTCCAAGCCCAGCTTGGCGGATATCTTATCGATCACCGCGCCAGTGCCGCCGGCGCATTTATCGTTCATGGAAGCAAACGTGCGCGTGCCGCCTTCGCCATCCGGCTCAAATACGAGTAGTTTGGCGTCCTGGCCGCCAAGCTCGAGGATGGTGCGCGCTCCAGGATGCAGCGCCCGGGCCGCGGCGGCAACGGCGCGCACTTCCTGCACATAACGCCCGCCGGCCGCCTCCAGCGCCGCGCCGCCCGAACCGGTAAGGCAGAGCCGGGTGGCGGAAAAATCCAAGCTTAATTCGCGCTCGATGCGGCGCAGAAATTCCAGCGCCATTTCCGCCTGGCGAGTGCGATGGCGGCGGTACTCGCGCCACGCCACCGCGCCCGTTGCGGCCTCCACCACCACTGCCTTGACCGTGGTTGAGCCGGCATCCAGGCCGATCCAGTACCGGGCCAAAGCGGCCGCCGCGGCGGGAGCTGGAGGCACCGCTGCTTGGGGCAAAGCGCCGGTCATGCCGCCACCTTCCGCAGCCGGGCGCGCCCGGCCATCAGGTCGCTGACATGCAAGGCAAATTGCGCCGCCATGCCCGCCACCCCTTCCACCCGCGGCAGCGGATAGAGCGCGCTGCGCAGTGGGGGATGGACGGCGACAAAGCCGCGAATCTCTTCCAGGCTGCGGCCGGTGGATTGCAGCGCGCGGTTGAACTCGGCTCGCGCCCGCTGCCGGGCTTCGCCCAGCGCCATCAAGGCGCGGCTATGGGCATGCACTTCGCCTTCGCCGGCGGTTTCAATTGATAGAAAAATCACGCCTCGCTGCTGGCGCACCACCGCCGCCTGCACCCCATCGGATTGCGTCGAAGGCATGCAGCCAAACGGCTTGATGGCAAGCACCATGTGCGCCAGGCGATGCCGGGAATAATAAAGATTTTTCGCCACCTCGAGATGGCCTTCGCCGCCGCGCGCCAGGGGATTGTAAAACGGCTCGGCCAGCCGGGCCAGTTCCGCCTGCGGCGCCAGGCGGTGTCCGCCGCCCAGGGCCCGGCGCACGAAATCGTATTGCCAGGTCCACAGCCGGCTGGCAAGTCCAAATAAAACCGCTTTCGTCCAACTCCGCCATTCCACTCCCAGGCGGCGGCGCGCCTGGTTTATCCCTTGCCAGTCCCCGCCCCAGCCATAACCTCGCTCCAGCCAGCGGGCGCGGCGCGCTTCCGCCTGGGCCTGGTAAAGCAGGTAAAGCACCCAATTGGCCAGCGGATCGAGCAGCACTTCGGCGCCTTCGCGCTCCAGCAGCGAAAACAGGTGAAAATTGCCATCGCCATTGGTGGTTTGGGCCCAGAATTCGCCGGTGATTTTCACCACCGGCCTCACTCGCAGCCGGTCCACTTCGACCGCCGCCAGGCGGGCGCGCGCCGCCGCGAGCGCCCGCCGCGTATCCTCGCCGCGCCAGTGTCGCGCCAGCTTCCCCAGCGTGTTGACCGGGCTGCGCACCAGGCGCGCCTCGCGCCAGGCTTGCGGCCAGCGCGAATGTTTGCTGGTGATATCGAACGAGCGGCGCTCGCGCAGCTCCCGTCCCAACTCGGCCAGCGCGGCTTCATAGGCGGCGTCGGTCGCGCCCGGGGTCAGCTCGTAAGGTCGAATGGAGCGCAATAAATCCTGCAGCGCGTCGCCCCATTGCAGCGCATTCATCATGCCCAGGCCGAAATCCAGGCTGAAGTGCAAGCCGGGCTCGCTCGAGGCGCGCACGCCATCGTTTTGCAAAAATAGCAACACCCGGAACTGGTCGAAGCCGGCGCGGCGCAGCACCATGCGGTATTCCGCCTCGTACATGCCAAACCGGCAGGGACCGCAGGTGCCGGCGGTGAAAAACACGTAGCGGCGCGCGATCTCCTCGCGCGACAGCCCGCCGGCTTCCAGTTGGCGTAAAAAGCGCACCAGGTTGCCGGCGGTAAAGTAAGTCGGATTGCACTGCCCGAGATTGCCGTATTCGCGGCCGACCTGGTAATCGGCGCGATCCGGAGTGGGCAGGTTCTGGCAACGATAACCGTTGCCCTCGAAAACGGCGCGGATCAGACGGTCATGGGTCTCCGTCAACCCGCCGAGCAGGATGGTAACCTCGGACCGCTCGCCGGCCAGAAAAGGCCGCTCCGGCGGCAGGCGATAGTGCTGCGTAATCTGGCTGTGGCCCACGGCGCTCATGCGGCGAAATTTAAATCCCCAAAAATGGCCAAGTAATCCAAGCTTGGCCCTTCAAATCGAAAATACGCCCGCGGAGCGGTGCCCGCGGAGTGGGTATGTCAATGGTCAGTTTTTGGGGGAGAATTGGATTCAAGCGTAGCTAACGTCCACTACAGCACAACTTTGGCTGGCTTTATGATTGAATTCATGGAGGATAGCCAGATTTATCAGGAAGTCGGCGAAGCTGGATTCACCCGGCTCGTGGAAGCTTTTTATCGCCAAGTACCCGCCGACCCGATTCTGGGCCCCATGTATCCGGCCAACGACCTGGAGGGCGCCGAGCACCGCCTGCGCGAGTTCCTGATCTTCCGCTTTGGCGGCCCGCCGCGCTATGTCGAGCAGCGCGGGCATCCCCGGCTGAAACCGCGTCATTTTCGTTTTGCCATCAACCAGGCGGCCCGCAATCGCTGGGTCGAGTTGATGAACCGCGCGCTCGATGAAGCTGCGCTGCCCGAGCCGGCCGCCGCGCGCCTGCGCGGGTTTTTTGCCGAGGCCGCTACCTTTTTGATCAATCAGGCCGAGACGGGGTCGAGTCGCTGAGCCGAGCCACTGCCGCCGGAAATTGGCTTTAGAACTTTGGGGGCCATTTTCGAACGCCGTGAAAGACACGCAAAACTTCAACTCCATCCTGACGAACCCGGTAAGGGATAATATACGGCGTTCCCACTACAACCAGTTCGCGCGTTCCTTCGACCCGTCCTGGTCGGCCCAAGGCCGGATGGCGGGCAAGAAGTTCTACGGCATCCATGACGGCGGTTAGTACCCGCTGGGCGGCTGCAGGGTTATCGCGCGAAATATATTCGGCTTCCGCATCCAGGTTTGCCAATGCCTGTTTCAACCATCGAATTTTCAGTGGCATCCTGCGATACCGTCCTGCTTTTTATCTGGTCGAAGTCCGCTGGCGTTCATGCCGCGCGCGCCGGCTCGCAGTCCATTTCTCCTTAATGCGCCGCACCTCGCTTTCGGTGGCGAATTCTCCCAGGTCCGCCTCCGCCAGGCTTTTCTTAATCTCTTCCATCTGCCATTCGTTTACCGTCACATATTCCCGTATCGCTTCGGCGGCAACAAATGATCGGCTACGGCGTTGCGCTTTAGCCAGACCGTCCAACCGCTTCCGAAGTTCCGGTTCCAATCGCAATGTCACCACGCTGTTTTTACCCGGCATGATTCACCCCGGATACAAAAGAATACATTGTATTTTAATCGATTTGCCGGATGCAGTCGCGCCGGTCGTCGTCGAAAGATATTTAAACTCCTTCAGGGCGGGCTGAAATGCGATAGACCCGAACAGGTTGCGGATATAAGCTGTTCATTGTTTTTATGATTTCATTTTCTGTATTAAATTGGCGGCATATTTTTGCCCCGCATTCAATTCCGCCGCCGTCAATTCCGATTTCATCTGTTTCAATCTGGTTTGAACTACCGCCTGAAGCCGAAACAAGGGTTGCACAGCCTGAGGAATAAATTCCCACCAATTTCCTGGCGGGCATTGAAAATGCATTTCATGAATGCCGTAACCTAGATTCAGAATAGGCTGATATCGGCTTCCCGGCAATGCCAAATAGCACAGATTGATTTCCGCGCGAAAGGATTCGTCAGTTTGATAATGATGAATTTGCTCCAACTTTTGGCGCGCCGTGTTCTGCGCAACCAACAGCCAGGCATAGGCTCGGCTTGAGCTTTTCTTCACGCCCAAACCTTGTTCATACATCCGGCTAAGCTTTAATTCAGCCCGAACATAACCTGAACTTAGCGGGAGATGAGCGGACAGTTTGAGCGCTAAACCGGCGGTTGGCGGAGGGAGGGCGAAGCCCGACCGGAGCCAACTGCCGGAGAGGTGCCCACGAAGGCTCCGAGTGGTAGGATTTTTGGGTTTACCGACTCAAAAGCCAATCACAAGGAGAACCTCATGAGCACCCGCGAACAGCTTATCAAAGCCCGCATTGGCATGCTGGCCCTGGCCGAAACCCTGCAGAACGTATCAAAAGCCTGCAAACATGCCGGCATCAGCCGTAGCCACTATTACGAG
>JAKASR010000006.1 GCA_021818955.1 Acidobacteriota bacterium | reverse complement strand
CCGGAGAAGGCGCGGAATGCACGAAATGACGGAAACTGCTGCCCGACATGGCCGTTAACGCTTGCTGCAGAAATAAAAACAGCGGCCGGAGGGCCGCAGTTTTGGCGAACGCGATCACACGAATGCGACACGACCGCTTTTACTTTTAGGCGCTACGCTTCCGGACGAAATAAAACAACTTCAGGGCCGGGGCGGAAATGAAAAAAGCGGCTCGGCCGCTTTTACTTTTAGGCGCTGACGCTTTCATAAATGTCCGGCCGAAGCCGGACGCTTTGCGAGTATTCAAGGACGCAGTGGAGGGAACCACTTTACTGAAAGTCCTAGCCGGCCCGTTTGGGGACAGGCCGCCCTGGCCCAAACCGCCCGAGGGCGGAGAGGGCCGCCGGTTGCAGACTGCCAACCGGCACGGGAGCAGGGGCATGAGGCCCTGTTCGCGTGGTTAAATTCCCGCTTCCGCCGCATCCGGCGGAACGCTCACACGGCGGGATGACGGCTCATCCCGGGAGATAGAGAATCATCCGTATCTCAGTTATATTATAGCATGCGTTTTATCACCATCTGTTAGCCAATAAAGGCAGACTCATCTATCAGATAAAGGCAGAATTCCATGAAATTCGCGCCTAAAAACCGTAAAAAAATATTTTTCCAATGTTGTGAGTCAGTTACATCGTAATGGATTTTATTGCACCACATATACTATTTACCAATTAGCAAATTATAGCCGCAGCGGAACCCCATTTTTTACTGCTTTATATTCGGCTCCGCAGTGAGGTTGACAGCCTGTGACGGGGGGGGATATAAGGGATAGGCGCATGCGACTCCCAATGGGTATAAATAACCATGTCTAGACGGCGGCAATACATTTATATTGCCGTAATTATTTTCGGGACTCTTCTGGCCTTGCCCAACCCGGCCTACAGCCAGGCAGTCATCACCTCGATCAGCCCGAATCAGGGGCCGATCGCCGGCGGCACCACGGTGACGCTGAGCGGCACGGGTTTCAGCGGCACCACGCTGAGCCTGGACGGCGCGGCGATCACCCCGCAATCAGCTTCCGCCACACAAATCATCTTTACCACGCCGGCGCACGACAGCGGCATCGTCAACGCGGTGCTCAGCGGCAACGGTCCCAAGGCTTACGCGCAATTCCTCTATGTGCCGCCGCCGCTGAGCGGCCTGCCGCCCGGCTACATTACCACCGTCATGGGGATCGGCCATTATCGGGGCGACGGAACGATCGCGACCCAAGCCATGGTTGACGGCGGCGCCATGGGCCTGGCCATTGGCGGCGACGGCTCGGTTTATTTTAGCGAGCCCAACCAGAACATCATTCGCCGCGTACGGCCGGATGGGATTGTGGAAGCGATCGCGGGCACGGGCAACACTTGCTGCAATCTCGGTGACGGCGGCCCCGCCCTGGAGGCGATGCTGGGGCATCCGCGCGGGCTCGCGCTGGACGGGAGCGGCAACCTCTATTTTGCCGACAGCATTTACACCAACGCCATCCGGCGCATCGACGCCGCCAGCGGCATCATCACCACCATCGCCGGCGGCCCCACCGCGGGCTTTTCCGGCGACGGCGGCCCCGCAAGCCAGGCGGAATTGAACGATCCGTTGCAAGTTGCATTCGACGGTTCCGGGAACCTTTACGTACTTGATTGGGGCAACGTCCGGATTCGCAAGATTGACGCCAACGGCATCATCACGACCATCGCGGGCAACGGCACCATAGGCGATTCGGGCGACGGCGGCCCCGCGACCCAGGCCAGTTTCAATATTGGCGGGGACGATAGCGGCGGGCTGGCGGCGGACGCCAGCGGGAATGTGTACCTGGCCGATAACGGCAACGGGCGCGTACGCAAAATCGACGGGCAGACCGGCATCATTACGACCTTTGTGAATGGCATGGGCCCGGTGGATGCGGTGGCAACGGACAGCACCGGGCAGGTTTATATCGGCTGCAACAATTATGCATCCGCACTGGGACGAATTTTGAAGTATTCCCCCAGCGGGCAACTGCTGCAGGCCTGGGGAAGCGGGCAAGGCTTCAGTCCGGATGGAAGCGCGGCGGCAAGCGCAGCCATGGGCTATATACAACGAATCGGGATTGCCGGCAATGGCGACATTCTTTTTACGGAATACGACTCGAACCGCATCCGGCGAATTGATCTGAGCACGGGCTTACTGCAGACGGTAGCCGGCATGGGGCCGCATATCCTGAATGAAACCGGCAGCGCAATCACCACGCCGCTGAACGATCCGGGAACCGGCCTGGCCTTCGCGCCCGATGGCGGATTATTGACCGCCGAGGGCTACAATCTGCGCGTCCGAAAGATGAATACGGGCGGCGCGATGAGCGATGTCGCGGGAAACGGCTTCATTACCTGGGACAATTTTCCCGCCACAGCGCCCGCGCTTGAAACTCATCTGTATCCAACCGGCATCGCCGCCACAGCGCAGGGAGAGATTTACATCGTGAATGTGGACGGAGCGCCTCTGGTGCGGGTGGACGCGCAGGGCACGCTCTATACGGTTATCCCCAACAACGGCTTTTCGGGAGATGGCGGGCCGGCCAGCGCGGCAGCGATCAATCCAAGCCAATATTCCCAAGTAGCGGTGGATGCGCACGGGAACGTATTCATCGCCGATAGCGGCAATAACCGCATTCGCCGGATTGACGCCGGGACGGGCGCGATCACCACCGTTGCGGGAAACGGAACCGCGTCGGATTGCGGCGATGGCGGACCGGCAATACAAGCCTGCCTGGACAATCCGGTGGGGGTAGCCGTGGGCAACGACGGCAGTCTTTACATTGGAGAAAATAGCGGGGCCAACAACCGCATTCGCAAAGTCGACGCCCAAGGCACGATATCGACCCTGGCGAGGTTGAGTTCGGGGATCGGCCAACTCAGCATCAATGCCGCGAATAACGTTTTTGCCGTGCCCTATCGCATTGAACCGAACGGCCATGTGTATCAGTTGACGGCAGAATCGGGCGACCCGAGCGGCCTGGGAGATGGCGGACCGGCCTACGCCGCCAAAGTGAATGCGGGCGGGGTTGCCGGGATTGCGGTCAATGCGGAAGGGGATTTATTTTTCTCCGACGATGCGCATCGCCGCATCCGCGCCATACATTATGGGGCGGTGATGGCCGAGCCAGGCTCGTCCGTGGCCGCGAGCGCAGGCACGGCGCAAAGCGCGCCGGAAGGGTCGGCCTTCGCCACGGCGCTGCAGGCGACGGTCCATTCCCCGGCCGGCAATCTGGAAAACGGCATTCGCGTCGATTTTAACGCGCCGGCGAGCGGCGCCTCCTGCACATTTCCAAACGGAAAATACACTTACCCGGCGCTCACGGGCTTGAACGGCGGAGCCGCGGCCAACTGTATAGCCAACGCGCAAACCGGCAGTTATACGGTCACGGCCACGCCGCTGGCATCAGGCCAGTCGGTAAATTTCTCACTGACAAATACCGCCGCGCCCCTGGTAAACATGAACCCGAGCGCCCTCGCCTTTCCGGGACAAACGACAGGCACAACCAGCGCCGCGCAAGACGTAACGGTCTCGAATGGCGGGAGCGCCAATCTCACATTCAACGCAGGCGCGGTAACGATTACCGGGGCGAACGCCGCCGAATTCGCCATCTCCGCCGACCATTGCAGCGGGCATACGGTGGCGCCGAATGGCGCCTGCACGGTGGGCGTCACGTTTACCGCTTCGGCGACCGGCAGCGAGACAGCCAGGCTAAACTTTGCCGACAACGCGGCCAATAGCCCGCAAGCACTCGGCCTAAGCGGCACCGGAACCGCACCGCCGGATTTCACCTTAGGCATGGCGACGGGATCGTCGTCTTCCGCAAGCATTACACCGGGCGGGACGGCCAATTATTCGTTAAGCGTGACGCCGCTGAGCGGATTCAAGCAAACGGTATCGTTCACTTGCAGCGGCGCACCCGCATTGGCCAACTGCGCGCTCTCGCCGGGATCCGTCACGCTGAACGGCAGCGCCGCCCAGACCGTCACGGTTACGGTGAGCACAACGAAACCTGGCGCGGCCCCGCCCATGCCCAGGGATCCATGGGCGCCACCCCCGATGCGCCGACTAGGGATGATTTTGAGCTTGCTGGCCTTGACGATATTCGCCGAACGAAAATGGCGCTGGTCGCGCCGCAACGCCGGCCGACGCCGGGCTCGGCCGCTTTTAGCGGCAGGCGCGGACGCTCTCGAACGAAACCGGCGGAAAGCGGGGGCGTTCTGCACGCTTTACGCCATGGCCGTGATGCTCTGTCTGGCGGCACTAACGGCAGGCTGCGGAGGCGGAAGCAGTCCGAGCCCCTCGCCACAGAGCCCGGGGACTCCGGCCGGGACATATACTTTGACGGTCACGGGGACAGCCGGCAGCCTGACGCATAGCACCAGCCTGACGCTCACGGTAAATTAATGTAGCCGGGGAAGCCCGACAGAAGAACCCTCGGAACGAATAGCTGCCTGAGGGCAATTTGCACCCACGGAGGTGACGGCATGGAGATGGCCTATCGAAAGCGGTGGCAGGCGGAGATTGGCGAGCTGCAAAGGATTTTATCCGGGTTTGACTTAAAAGAAGAATGCAAATGGGGAAAGCCCTGCTACACCATGAATGGAAAAAACGTAGTCATCCTAGAGGGCTTTAAGGAATATTGCGCGTTGGGCTTCTTTCAGGGCGCGCTGCTGCAGGACCCGAAGAAGCTGCTGGCGCAGCTCGGGCAAGTGCAGGCGGCGCGGGTGATGAAATTCACCCGCGTCCAGGAGATTGCGGCGAAAGCGTCCACTATTAAAGCCTACGTGCGCGAGGCGATGGCGGCCGAGGCGGCCGGGATGAAAGTCGAGAAGAAGCCCGCGCAGTTTCCCGTGCCGGAGGAGTTGAAGGAGAAGTTCCGCAACGACCCGCGGTTCAAGCGCGCGTTCGAGGCGTTGACGCCGGGCCGGCAAAGGGGATACCTGTACCACTTCTCCGGCGCAAAGCGCGCCGAGACGCGGACGGCGCGAATCGAGAAGGCGATGCCAGCGATCTTCGCAGGGCGAGGCTGGCTGGAACGGCGATAGATCGTAAGCGGCGCGGCCGCTTTTACTTTTAGGCGCTGACGCATTCGCAAGGGACCGGCCGAAACCGGACGCAGGGCTAATACTCATGGCTACCAGGCATTGCCGGGCGCAATTCCCGCGGAATTGCTTGGTATCTTCGTTCATAAGCGCGGGACCTAACCGGAACCCCACGCGCTTCGGCCTGCGAGCTTGGCTAGAGGCAATTTCTCCGAAATTGAGAATGTTTAGGCAATTTCCCCGAAATTGATAATGCTGCAGGCAATTTCTCCGAAATTGCCAATGACGAAAACTACTACCTGACTCGGCCGTTAACGCTTATCGGCGGCGAGCGGACGAAAGGGGTGAGATGTAGATAGCTAATGCGGAACAATTTGACGAAAGCGGTTCGCCCGGCGGATGAAATCGGGCGACGGACGTTGTTTTGCATCGGGAGGAAGGAAAATCTGACCGAGAGGTTCGCGGAACCGTTCAATGCCACCAGCGATATTCAGGTTTTGAAGTGCGAGCAAACGCCCCTCGTTCAGTCTCATTTCAAAGTTCTCATTGAGATAGATGAGCCCGGCGTCGAAGGCGCGGTGGTAGGTCGGCGAAAGTGCGATGCCATTCTGTACATCGTCCGTGCTGCCGGTCGCCCCGACAGGCAGGATGTGTGCGGCGTCGATCAAACGCAGCTGCACACGCGTCACCGCGCACCGGTCGCCGTAGGCAAATATAATGCGCCGACGAAATGCAGCTTCGCGGGTCAATAAGCTGACCTCTGACACGAGCCGCTTGCGTTCTGCGCTGAGCGCTGGCATCGGCGGCGGAGCGGCAGGAGTGTGAACGGCTTGGTTGAGAAGGTTTAAGACTTTCGCATCGCGACCGAGACGGTGAAGCACGGCGGCGTTCATCGCATAAGCCATGAACATGTCCGGCCGAATTCCGATGGCGATCTCTGCGTTACTCTTGCGGTGAAAACTGAGGCCCTCGACCTCCGCGCGGCCAAGGGAATTGATGTCGATCTGTACGGATGGTGAACCGGTCGTAAACGTCCTATGTCGTGCAAGGTCAAATCCGGCAAATAGGTTGAGGATTGGTTCATAGCCGACGAGAATTGTGGGCCCATCCGTTGCCATCGGTAAGGGCGACTGAACGGAGGTCATCTGGATGCGGTATTCGGCTGCAAGGGCTGGACGACCGCCAAAAGTAAGCGTCCATGCATAGACCGAGATCACTGTCTGCACGTTCTGACCGACAACCAGGAAACGGCGCGGGTGTTGGCGAACGGGCGACGCGAGGTTGCCGACGTAGCCGGATGCGGCGATGGCGTCAGAGATAGCTCTGACGAGCTGTTCAGGCGGGATTTGAGGCACGTATCCTCCGCTTCTTACCTCCATCAAACGGCAGCGGCTTCTCCCGCCCGTTCCAAAGCGCCCCCGGGTGATGCAGCTTGTACGTTGTTCCCTCAGAAATGCTTTCAAACATCGGCTCTTGCTCGGGTTCAACTGGGCGCTCGAATCGACCAAGCGCACCTTGGATATATTCGTCGCGCATTTCGACGCACGTCCATTTCCTTCGGAGTCGCTCGGCAACCTCACCGGTAACACAACTTCCCGCGAATGGGTCCAGAATGTTTTCGCCGGTGTCGGAAAGCATGCGCATGAAAAGTTCCGGGATGGCGGCTGGAAATCGCGCCGGATGTGGCTTCAAGCCATGCTTTTCGCAGTACCGCAGGTAATATGAATTGCTTTCGGTGTTCGGAACAGCGATAAGGTTCGGCGGGATGGCCGCGCCATTATCCCACGAAAACTTATCACTGATGTCATGCCCGCTAGGGCGCAATTTGGCGCGATAGCCATTCTTGAGCAGCCCCTTCATCGCGTCGCTATACGGAACGAGAACGCGGGTATTGCTTGCCTTCGGCCAAGGCGTGACCGAGAACCACCAGATCATATTCACCGCGTCCTTGACCCTAATGCGACGTACGGTCACCCATTCGGCTGGACTGGGAAGCTTCGACGGATTCCACCAGTAGAACTCTTGCGCAAGGTAGAACCCAAGCTCGCGGCACAACATGACCGCCAACTCGAAATGGTAAAGGGATCGGGTTGGCTGCCCAGGTATCCAAGCACCGCCGATATCGATGACTAACGAGCCTGTAGGCTTAAGGATTCGCCAGAACTCGCGCCCGAACGGCTTGAACCACTCGACGTATTCGTGACTTTCGACGTTGCCGTAGTCCTTCTTGCGAACCAGTCCGAATGGAGGGCTCGTGACGATAAGATCGACGGATTTCGCTTTGAGTGACGCCATGTACTCAAGAGAATCCCCTAGCACGATGCGACCGAATTTTGTCCTGTGGTATGGCGTCATTTTTCAATTCCGAAAATCAAGTATGCGCACACTCGTCCATCTTCCTAAAAACCCGGCACTGATTGTTATGTAGGCCATATGGATTGCGTTTATTGGCTCAGTCGGCGAGCCCTGATAATTGAAACACGTTACGCAATCATGCCTGATCGGGTTCTGAAATTGGAGTATACCCCTGCTCATCAGCCCGTTGAAGTCGATTTCCGACACGTTCCGGCCGTGGCTTTCGCATTGGATGAGCTTAACCTTGCTATAAGCGGTTCAACATGAAAAATGCCTACCGGAATCCCACGCCCGCTAGCGGGATTCAGACACGGGCGCGGGCGCGTTCGCGCCGTAGCGGGAGCGGACGTAGGTTTCGAGGATTTCGAGGAATTCCGCCACCAGGCGGTCGCCGTGGAGGGTGCGCAGCAGGCGTCCATCGACGTACACCGGGGCTTTCGGCTCTTCGAACGCGCCCGGCAGCGAGATGCCGATATCGGCGTGGCGCGACTCGCCCGGGCCGTTGACGACGCAGCCCATGACGGCGACGCGCAGGCGCTCGACCCCGGGAAACTCGGTTTTCCATTGCGGCATGCGCTCGCGCAGGTAGGCTTGAATCTGCTCGGCCATGGACTGGAAGAAGGTGCTGGTGGTGCGTCCGCAGCCGGGGCAGGCGGTGACCTGGGGGGTAAAGCTGCGCAGGCCGAGCGATTGCAGCACCTGCTGGCAGAGCCGGACTTCCTCGGCGCGGTCGCCGCCGGGGCGGGGAGTGAGCGAAGCGCGGATGGTGTCGCCAATGCCCTGGGCCAGCAGCAGCGCCAGCGCGGCGGAAGTGGCGGCAATGCCCTTCAGCCCCAGGCCGGCCTCGGTCAGGCCGAGATGCAGGGGATAATCGCAGCGGGCGGCGAGGGCGCGATAGACGGCGACCAGATCGGGGACGCCGGAAACCTTGGCGCTGAGGATGATGGCGTCATGCGGCAGGCCGTAACGCTCGGCCGCCGCCGCCGACTGCAAGGCGGATTCGACCAGCGCCTGGCGCAGAACTTCGGCGGCTTGGAGCGGCCGCGGCCGTTGGGCATTGGCGTCCATCATGCGGGTGAGCAGGGCCTGATCGAGCGAGCCCCAATTGACGCCGATGCGCACCGGCTTGCGTTCGGCGACGGCGACGGCGATCATGGCGCGAAAGTTCTCATCGTCTTTGTTGCCGATGCCGACGTTGCCGGGATTGATGCGGTACTTGGCCAGGCGGCGGGCGCATGCGGGATAGCGCTGGAGGAGCAGATGTCCGTTGTAGTGAAAGTCGCCGACCAGCGGGACATCCAGGCCCTGGCGTTGCAGCTCATCGCAGATGGCGGGCACGGCCCGGGCGGCGGCCTCGGTATTGACGGTGAGGCGCACCAGTTCCGAGCCGGCGCGCGCCAACTCGGCCGCCTGGCGGGCGGTGGCCGCCACGTCGGCGGTGTCGGTGTTGGTCATGGACTGGACGACGATGGGATGCTCGCCGCCGACCCAGATGCCGCCGACGTTGACGGCGACACTGCGGCGCCGCGCCAGAAGCGGCGAGGGCAAGGCAGCGCTGATGTCAGGGGCGGCCATGGATACTGCGCGCAAGATCAATGCAAATGATGATGGCTGACGGCGCGGGCAATGTCGTTATACACCACGAAGGTCATCAACAGCACGAGGAAGGCGAAGCCGGCCTGGTACACCCGTTCCTTGACCTGCAGGCTGACATCGCGGCGCAGCAGGCTTTCGATCAGCAGGAAGAGAATCAAACCGCCATCGAGCACGGGCACCGGCAGCAGGTTGAGGATGCCGAGATTGAGGCTGATCATCGAGGTCACGCCCACCAGCGGATAGAGCGTGGGCTGGCGCGCCGCCTGTCCGGTAATGCTGGCAATGCCGATGGGGCCGGCCAGCGCGGCCGGCGACGCCTGACCGGAAACCAGCTTCTTCATCAGGTCGAGAATCAGCACGGCGTATTGCCGGTTGATGAGCACCGCCTGGCGGAGCGCTTCCCCAAACGGCAGGTGAATATAATGCTCTTCGCCGTACGAGTACATCATGCCAATCATGTAGCGCCGGGTTTTGCCGCCCGGCGGGAGCATCAGCCGGGGGGTGACGGCAAGATGGAGGATTTGCCGGCCGCGGCGCAGCTTGAGCCGCACCGGCCGGGTGCGGGCCTGGCGGATGGCCTGGCTGATCGAATCCAAAGCCAGCGCCGACTGCCCGTTGATGCCCAAAATACGGTCGCCCGGCCTGATGCCGGCCTGCGCCGCGGGCGAGCCGGGATTGACGCTTTCCACGGTAATCGGCTGGCGCGGCACCAAGCCGATGGACAACTGATCGGAAGCGCCCACGGCAACCGGCACCAGAGTCAAATGCAGGATGCGTCCACCGCGCCGCACCTGGAGCGGCAGCGGCCGGTTGACCGACAAGGACGCGGCCATGCCCAACTGCTGCCAGTTGGGATTCGCCTGGCCGCCGGCGCGGACGATGCGGTCGCCGGCCAGCACCCCGGCTTTCGCCGCGGGCGAGCCGGGGCGCACCGCGGCCACCACCGCAGGCTGATCGAGGTAGGAATTGCGGGGAAAGCGCCGCATAAAGATCGGCACCATCAGCCCGATCGCCAGCAGGATATTCATCAGCGGCCCGGCAAAGGCGATGAGCAAGCGCTGCCAGCGCGGCTTGGACATGAACTCGCGCGGGTCGCCGGTCGAGCCCGACATGGGGTTTTCGCCCGCCATGCGGACATAACCTCCCAGCGGCAAAACGCTGATGCGGTAGTCGGTTTCGCCCCGCCGGAAACCGATCAGGCGGGCGCCAAAACCCAGCGAAAAAGTCTCCACCCGGACGTTAAAGAATTTGGCGGCGAGGAAATGCCCCAGCTCGTGGATAAACACGATTAAGCCGAGCACGACGGCGACAGCCACAATTTCAGTCAGCACAGAATTCATGCTTTTATCTCGGCCGCGACCCGGTCTTCGGCCAACCGGCGGACTTGGGAATCTATTTCCAGGATATCCCCAATCGAGCGCGGCGTCGGGGCGTGGAAACGGCCGAGTACCGCCTCAATCACCCGGGCAATGGCGGGAAAGGGGAGGGCACCGCGGCGAAAGGCGGCAAGCGCCACCTCATCGGCGGCATTGAGGGCGGCGCCGGCCGCGCCGCCGGCGCGGCCGGCGGCGCGGGCCAGCTCCAGGCAGGGAAAGCGCCGGGGGTCGGGCGAATGGAAGTCGAGCCGGCTCCATTCCTGCAGCCGCAGCTCGCGCCCGACTTCGAGCCGCTCGGGCCAGGTCAAGGCGTATTGCACCGGCAAGGCCATATCGGCGCAGCCCAATTGCGCCAGCAGCGAGCCATCGCGAAATTCCACCAGCGAATGCACCAGCGATTGCGGGTGGATGAGCACATCCACCTGGCGCTCGCTCACGCCAAACAGGTGGCAGGCTTCCAGAATCTCGAAACCTTTATTCATCAAAGTGGCGGAATCGAGGGTGACGCGCTCGCCCATGGTCCAGGTGGGGTGGCGCAGCGCCTGCTCCGGGGTAAGGCGGTCAAAGTGCTCGAGCGGCAACTGGCGGAAAGGGCCGCCGGAGGCGGTAAGGATGAGGCGGCGCAGCTCGCCGCGGCGGCCGCCGCGCAGGCATTGATGCAGGGCGCTATGCTCGCTATCGACCGGCAGCACGGGCGCGCCGGAGCGTTGCGCCGCCGCCATCACCAACTCGCCGCCGGCGACCAGAATTTCCTTATTGGCCAGCGCCAGCCAGCAGCCGGCCCGCAGGGCGTCGTAGGCGGCTTGGAGCGCGGCAATGCCCACCACGGCCGCCACCACCATGCGCGCGCCCGAGGAAGCGGCCGCCGCGCACAGCCCGGCAGGGCCGTGCAAAATTTCCGGCCGCGGCTCCAGGCCGGCCAAGCGGCGAGCAAGCTCGCGCGCGTCTTCCGGCGCGCGCACCGAGAGCAGCCGCGGGCGGTAGCGGCGCGCCTGGGCTTCCAATTTATCCAGATTGCCGCCGGCGGCCAGCGCCACGACCTCGAAGCGTTCCGGCAGGCTGTCAACCACGCGCAGGGTGCTGGCGCCAATCGATCCGGTGGAACCGAGGATTGCCAGCCGGCGCGGAAACGGCAGCGCAGCCGGAAAATCGTCGAGGGCCGCAGGAGCGGTGGTCATGGGAATGGTGGGCGTAGGCACGTAAGTAGAAATACGAGGCGATTAGCTTCCCATAGCTTCGAGCCTGCCAGGCGCAAAACCCACGGCTTCACGCCGCTTGTCCTCAAACTTACCATTTATTTTCGGCTCTCTTAATTTTAAGCAGACGGCGCATGGGGATACGGGAAAGGGCGGCGGCACGGCCGCTTTTACTTTTAGGCGCTGACGCCTTCGCAAAGGTCCGGCCGAAACCGGACGTATTGCGAATACTCATGGATGCCGAAAGTTTTTCGTCATTAATAAGCGCGGGACCTAACAGGAACCCCGCGCTTCGGCCTTCGATTTCGGACGAAAACTGCTGCCCGACTCGGCCGTTAACGCTTTCAGAGCAAGGCCAAGCGGTAATTAAACAAGCGAAAATCAACTCCGCAGGCTGAGATAGTACCACAGCACCGGAATGGCGAGCAGCATAGCGTCGAGGCGGTCGAGCAGGCCGCCGTGGCCGGGCAGCAGCGCGCCGGAATCTTTGACGCCGGCGGCGCGCTTGAAGGCGGATTCGACCAAATCGCCCGCCTGGGCGGCGAGATTGAGGGCGAGCCCGAGCAGCAGCAGCGGCGCCAGCGGAAACGGGCGCGAGAAGGCAAAGGGGCTGAGATCGAGGCGCAGCAGGAATTGGGTAATCGCCGGGGCAAAATGCGCCAGCAGGCCGGCGGCGGCCAGCGCGGCGGCCAGCGAAGCCGCCATGCCTTCCCAACTTTTGGCCGGGCTGAGGCGCGGGGCCAGGCGATGGCGTCCGCAGAGCCGGCCTATATAGAGGGCGGCGACGTCGCCCAACCAGACGACCAGCAGCAGAAACAGCACCCACCAAGCGCCGGCGGTAACGCGAATTTTTGCCAGCAAGCCAAGCAACAGGGCGGGGTAGAAAATCGCCAGCAGGGTCCAGCCGCTGTCGGCAAGGACTTGGGGCAAGCGGCCGCCGCGCAGCAGCGCCGCCAGCAACACCGCGACCAAGCAGGCGACGAGGGTGGTGAAGGGATCGAAAAAGGGGAGAAAAAAGCCCAGCACCGGCAAGCTGGCGGGAACGGCGCGGTGCAAGGCGATGGCGAAGATGCCGGCCAGGCCGCTGAGCTCGAGCACCAGCCATAAGCCCGCCAGCAGCGCCAAGCGGCGATGCGGGCGCAAATCGAGCGGGTCGGCCAGGGCGAGCAGCTCACGCTGGGCGAGGAAGTTAAGCAGCAGCAGCGCCACGGCAAAAATAGGCCAGGGGGCGCGCAGCGTCCCCAGCAGCACGAGCGGCGCCAGAATCAGGGCGGTGAGAACGCGTTTCATTCCAGGTCGCTTTCCGGCGGCACGCCGCCGTAGCGGCGCTCGCGGCGCTGATATTCCAGCAAGGCTTCGAACAGATCGCGGGGGCGAAAATCGGGCCACAGCACCGGCGTCACCCAGAACTCGGCGTAGGCCGATTGCCAGAGCAGGAAATTACTCAAGCGCAGCTCGCCGCTGGTGCGCAGGATCAGGTCGGGATCGGGCAAATGGGCGGTGTAGAGATGGGCCTGAATGGCGGCCTCGCTCAGCTCGAAGTCTTTCCGGGCGCGAGGGCGGGCGCGGCGCAGCAGCGCCGCGCAGGCATCCACCAATTCGGCGCGGCCGCCGTAGTTGAGCGCCAAGACCAACCGCATGCCGGCATGGCCGGCGGTCAGGCGGCAGGTGTTTTCCAGGTCGTCGCGCACCCGCGGCGGCAACTCCCGCAGCCGACCGATGGCCTCCAAGCGGATCTGGTGGCGGCGCAGCAGGGGCAATTCGCGGCGCAGGTACTCGCGCAGCAGCCGCATCAGAAAGCCGACTTCCAGCCGCGGGCGCTTCCAGTTTTCGGCGGAAAAGGCGTACAGCGTCAGCACCGGCAGGCCCAGCCGGGCGCAGGTTTCAACCGTGGAGCGCACGGCTGCGATGCCGGCGCGATGGCCGGCGACGCGGGGCAGATGGCGGCGGCGCGCCCAGCGGCCGTTGCCGTCCATGATGATAGCCAGATGGCGGGGCATGCGCTCGGGGTCGAGCCGGGCGCGAAGAGCCTCGAATTCGGCGCCGGCGGGAGCATCCGTTTTAATGGCCTGGGGCCGAGCGGCGCCCGGCGAGCCAGCAGGCGTGGCTTTCGTCTTGGGAGCGCGAGGCATGCGGAAATTTAAGGTAGCACGGAGCGCGGCAAGCGGCACGGCCGCTATTACTTTGCGGCGCTAATGTTTTCGCAAACGTCCGGCCGAAACCGGATGCATGGCGAAAACTCATGGCGGAAAGACTGCAAGCCAATCAGCGGCGGCGGGCGAGGAGGGCGGGCGAGGCCCAGCCGATTTCGATGGTTGCAGGCGGCTCAAAGCCGGCGGCTTCAAGCCAGGCGCGGTATTGGCCGAGCGTATAGGCATCGCCCTGCTCGGTGTGCAACAGCAGGTTGAGCGCAAAGATTACGGGCAGAAGCGGCCCGGTGCGCTCCGGGTCGGGAATCATATCCACAATCGCCAGACGCCCACCGGGACGCAGCGCGGCGGCGAGGCGATGCAATAATTGCCGCAGTTTGGCTTCGCCGGCGCTGTGCGCCACGTTGGCCAAAAGAATGAGATCGTAAGCTGCCGGCTCGAGCGCCACGGCATGCATGTCGCCGGGCAGAAATTCGTATTGCGCGGCGGCGTTTTCACGCGCGATAAACTCGCGCGCCAGCTCGAGCACGGGCGGAAAATCGAGCGCGGTGACGCGCAGCGCGGGCTGGGCGCGAGCCAGGGCCAGGCTCCAGACGGCGGAGCCGCAGGCGACATCGAGCACGCGGGCGGAGGGAGGCAAGGCCGGGCTCAGGGCCTGGCCTAAGCGTTCGGCGGCGGGACGGTTCTGGGCATACATGCCGCGCAGCGCCGGGGCGGCGAAACGCTCGCCCTGAGGGCGCCCTGCGCGCGGCGGCCGGCCGGCGCGCACGGCGTCGGCGAGATGCGTCCAGCCCGGCCAATGGCGATCGAGCTTGAGGCCCTCGCCCAGGTAATCGGGGGAATTTTCGGCCAGATAGCGCGCGCTCAGCGGCGTCAGCGCATAGGCTTCGCCCTGCTTGCGCAGCAGGCCCAAGACGGCGGCGGCATCGAGCAGCATGCGCATGGCGCGCGGGTCGGCGGCGGCGGCGGCAGCCACGGTGGCGGCGGTCGAGGCGCCGCGGGCGATATGGGTAAAAACATCCAATTGCACCGCGGCGGTCAGCACCCGGCTTTCCGCCGCGCGAAACTGCAGTTCGATCAATTGCAGCGGATTGGGATCGGCATCGGAGCCGGGATCGGGGTGAGACTGATGACGAGTGTTCATGCACTCAGGCTAAGAGCCAAAAGCTAAAAGCTCAAGCCGCATTCAGCCGCGGCTGCGGAGCAGGGTGATGACGTCGTCGGCGGTGACCATGCCCAGCAGGCGGCGTTCGCGGTCGACCACGGGCAAGGCGAGCAGATTGTATTTATCGAAGCGCTGGATGATGGCCGAATCCTTTTCATCGGCTTCGACCACGACCGGCTCGACGCCGAGGGCGGCCAGGCGGGACTCGGCGGGGGCGAGCAGCAGGCGGGCGAGGGGCACGGCGGAGAGCAGGCGGTGCTGGTCATCCACCAGAAAAATGGTATTCAGCGGCTCGACCGGGCCTTCGAAGCGGCGCAGGGCGGCGGCGACATCGCCGACGGTGGCATCGGCGGGCAGCGCCACCACGTCGGTGGTCATGCGGCCGCCGGCCGTATCTTCCCGAAACTCCAGCAAATCGCTGACCTCGGCGCGCTCTTCCGCCTGCATATCGCGCAGGATTTCGCGGGTGGTTTCCTGGGGCAGATCGGCGAGCAGGTCGGCGGCCTGGTCGGGGTCCATTTCCTCGACAATATCGGCGGCTTTTTCGCTATCGAGCGATTCGACCAGGGAGCGCTGCATGCGGGGCTCCATTTCGCCCAGCACGTCGGCGGCGACCTCGTCGGTGAGGCTTTCGAGCACGGCTTCGCGCTCGGCCGGGGCCAGATCTTCGACGATATCGGCGACATCGGCGGGGTGGAGATTGGCGAGGTCCTGATAGGTGATTTGCAGCTTCACGCGGCGCGCCGGATCGGTTTCGATCAAATTGAAAACATTCCAGGGAATGCGGCGCGAGGAAGGCCAATGCGAAGCCCGGGCCAGCCAGCGGCGCGGCAGGGCGCCCTGGAAGAGACGGCGGAGGGCGCCGGAGACGCCGACATCCACTTCGGCGGCGCGCAGCGTCAACAGGTCTCCGCTACGGTGCAACTCGAAGCCGACATCGTTGACGCGAACGACTTTGCGGCCGTTGACATCGAGAATCTGCTGATCGAGCACATCGCGGGTCAGCATCAGGTGCCCGGGGCCGGGATCGAAGGGCTGAGGCGGGGGGGCGTCGGGCAGCAGGCGCAGGCCATGCAAATTGAGGTTGACAAAGCGCGCGGGCAACTGCCACCAGCGCCGGTTCTGGCGGAACAGGATCATCTGCACCAGGCGGGGATCGGTGGCCGGCTCGACGACGACATCGCGCAAGCGCGCCTGGCGCACGCCGGTGGGGCCGTAGATGGGCAAGCCCAGTAATTCGGTAAGGTGATACATTCGGCAAACCGCCAAGCGCCCGCTAGAAACAGCTTACAACCAGCCTCAAGCGGAGCCCGGAGACAGCATACAGGAAGACGCAAGCAGCGGCTCGGCCGCTTGGCGGCAGGGCCGCTTTTACGTTTAGGCGCTGACGCTTTCGCAAAGGTCCGGCCGAAACCGGACGCGGGGTGAAAACGCAGGGCGCGGGCTTTGGGGAAACCGCCGCAGGCGGCATGTTAAAATTGATCGAATCGCCGTCGTCGCCAGTCTCAGCCCATGCGGCCTCCGCCGCGACTAGAACGCCAGGGCCGGCCACGATTTGCGCCCGCACCCATGCCGCCAGCGCGGAAGGGGGAGCTGGCCCGCCGGCGGGCGGCGAACAGAGCCG
This sequence comes from Acidobacteriota bacterium, assembly GCA_021818955.1. GTDB lineage: Bacteria > Acidobacteriota > Terriglobia > Terriglobales > SCQP01 > JAKASR01. The sequence continues at coordinate 135,280 of JAKASR010000006.1, read as the reverse complement.
ACAAGCCCTCTCACCCATGCCTTCGCTGATCGCAAAAGTATTCGGCACCAAGAACGAGCGCCAGATCAAACGCCTGCATCCGGCCGTGGAGCAGATCAACGCGCTCGAGCCGGAGATGCAGGCGCTCTCGGAAGAACAGATGCGGGAGCGCATCGCCGGGCTACGGCAGCGGGTGCAAGAACGGATGGAAGCCGCCGCCGAGGAAGAGCGCGAGGCGGAGGAAAAAGCAGCGCTGGACGAGGCGCTGCCGGAGACTTTCGCGCTGGTGCGCGAGGCCGGACGCCGGGTGCTGCACATGCGCCATTTCGACGTGCAGTTGATCGGCGGCATGGTGCTGCACCAGGGCAAGATCGCCGAAATGAAGACCGGCGAGGGGAAGACGCTGGTGGCGACCCTGCCGTGCGTGCTCAACGCCCTGAGCGGACGCGGCGTGCACGTCGTCACCGTCAACGATTACCTCGCCCGGCGCGACTCGGAATGGATGGGCCGGCTGTATAAGTACCTGGGGCTTTCGGTGGGCGTGATCGTACACGATCTGGACGACGCCGAGCGCAAAGCCGCCTACGCCGCCGACGTCACCTACGGCACCAACAACGAGTTCGGCTTCGACTACCTGCGCGACAACATGAAATTCGAGCTGAGCGATTGCGCGCAGCGCGAGCATCACTACGCCATCGTGGACGAAGTGGACTCAATTTTGATCGACGAGGCGCGCACGCCGCTGATTATTTCCGGGCCGGCGGAAGAATCCACCGACAAGTATTACCGCATCGACCGCATCATTCCCAAGCTGGAGCGCGGCGACGCGCCCGAAGGCACGGAAAAGCCGGCCACCGGCGACTACTTCATCGACGAAAAACTCAAGACCGCGACCTTGACCGAAGAAGGCATCGCCAAGGTGGAAAAGCTGCTGGGGGTCGAGAACCTCTACGACCTGGGCAACATGGATTTGATTCACCACGTACACCAGGGGCTGAAGGCGCATACGCTGTTCAAGCGCGACGTGGATTACGTGGTCAAGGAAGAACTGGACGAAGAGACCAGGCGGCGCGAGCGCAAGGTGGTGATCGTGGACGAATTCACCGGGCGGCTGATGCCCGGGCGGCGCTGGAGCGAGGGCCTGCACCAGGCGGTGGAGGCCAAGGAAGGCGTGCGCATCGAGCGCGAAAACCAGACGCTGGCGACGATCACCTTCCAAAACTATTTCCGCCTTTATAAAAAGCTGGCGGGCATGACGGGCACGGCGGAAACCGAAGCCAACGAGTTTTTCAGCACCTACAAGCTGGACGTAATGGTGATTCCCACCAATCGCCCGCTGATCCGGATGGAGAACCCGGACGTGGTATTCCGCACCGAGCGGGAGAAATTCAACGCCGTGGTGGACGAGATCCGGCAATGCAGCGAGCGCGGGCAGCCGGTGCTGGTGGGCACCATTTCGGTGGAAAAATCGGAGCGGCTTTCCAGCCTGCTGCAAAAGGCCAAGATCAAGCACGTCGTGCTCAACGCCAAGTACCACGAGAAGGAAGCCGAGATCGTGGCCCAGGCGGGGCGGGCGGGCGCGGTCACCATTTCCACCAACATGGCCGGGCGCGGCACCGACATTCTGCTGGGCGGCAACCCGGAGCAGATCGCACGAGAGACGGCACGCAAGCAGGGGCGGAACTGGGAAAGCATGCCGCGCGAGGAATTCGAGGCGCTGATGGCGCCTTACAAGGCGGAATGCGACCGCGAGCACGACAAGGTGACCGAGCTGGGGGGGCTGCACATCATCGGCACGGAGCGGCACGAGGCGCGGCGCATCGACAATCAGTTACGCGGGCGCGCCGGCCGGCAAGGCGACCCCGGCTCGTCGCGTTTTTATCTCTCGCTGGAAGACGACCTGCTGCGCATCTTCGGCGGCGAGCGCATCAGCGGGCTGATGGCGCGGCTGGGGATGAAGGAGGGCGAGCCGATCGAGTCGCGGCTGATCACCCGCCGCATCGCCGCCGCGCAGGAACAGGTGGAGGCGCGCAACTTCGAACAACGCAAGCACCTGCTCGAATACGACGACGTGCAGAACAAGCAGCGCGAGTACATCTACGGCATGCGCCGCAAACTGCTCGCGGGCGAGGACCAGAAAGAATACCTGCTCAGCATCGCCGAAGACATGATCGCCGCCGACATGGCAACCTACTGCGGCGGCAAGGACGCCCATCCCGACACCTGGAACGTGCAAGGGCTGCGGGAGGCGCTGCGCGACCGCTTCGGGGTGGATATCCTGGCGGCGGGAGTCAAGCCGGAAGAGCTCGATTACGGCAGCCTGGAAGGCGCCATCGTGGAAACGGTGACGCAGCATTACCAGGCCAAAGAGCAGCAACTGGGCGAAGAAGCCATGCGCCAGTTCGAGCGCATCGTGCTGCTGCAGGTGGTGGACAACCTCTGGAAAGACCATTTGCTGGGCATGGATCACCTGAAGGAAGGCATCGGGCTGCGCGGCTACGGGCAGCGCGATCCGCTGATCGAGTACAAAAAAGAATCGTTCGAGATGTTCGAAGAGCTGCAGCAGCGGATCGAGGACGACGCGGTGCGCACCATCTTCCTGGCCCAGATCCAGACGGAAGAGGAGCAGCAGCGGGCGGTGGAAGAAGAGGCGCGCACGCTGCGCGAATACCAGCGCGAGATGGAGCGGCGGCAGCGCCAGCAGGAACGCGAGCTGCGTTTTTCGGGCAGCGACGACGGCCCGGTGGTGCAGCAGATCATCCGCGGCGAGGCCAAGACCGGGCGCAACGATCCGTGTCCCTGCGGCTCGGGGAAAAAATACAAGAAGTGCCACGGGGCGGCGGCGGCGGGATAACGGAAACCAGCCTCAGATCTAAATTTCGCTTCTGGAATTCAGCGCAGCAAGAGATCCACTTCGAAGGCATAGATTTGCATTGCCGGGACGGGGAGCCCATTTTGATTGAAGCCGGGCTGGAGCCAGACATGAAAACCGGCGCGCCAGCCCAAGTGGGCGGCGCTCCAAACATCGGCGCCCAAGCCGAAGTTGGCCAAATTCGCATGAGGGCCGATGCCCATGGCCAGACGCGAGTAACCGGCTTCGGCAAAAGGCCGCAGCGCGCCGCGGATGCCAGATATAGCGGCCATCCATAGAAAGCATGCCGCGGGTGGTGGAAAATGCCCGTAGGCCGGTGAGCGAGAACTCGCCCTGCACATGCGGCAACAAGCGGAAATCCAACCCTCCCCCGAAACCAAAAGCGAAGCCCGTATTACCGGGAATCGTACAAGGAATAAGCGGACCAGATTGCACGGAGCATTCGGAATAACTGACGCTATCCACCTTTTCCAATCCCGAGGCGATGCCGGCGAAGGCATTACCCCAAGCGGAGTGCCGGGCCCAAGCCGACGATGAGACACTCAAAGCAAGGATCATTGCCAAACCGGCAGCATAGATACTCGATTTCATGCCACACCATCATAGGACGACATCATTCAACCAACAAACGGCGGCTGTCTGACCGGCTCGAGCATTACCCATTCAGCGACCGTGCGGGAATAGATACTACGATTCAAATTTCATAGGGCCGCGGGGATGCCAGCGACGAAACAGATCGGCGTAGCTGGCGAGAATGTAATCGGCGCGGCGATAGCCCAGGGCATGGGCGGTGCGGTCAATCCAGGCCGGCGGGCCTTCGAGTTCCAAAAACCAGCCGATCGGCGTCTGATCAAGCGCGGCTTCGCCCGATCCGGGGGAGCGCGGCGGGCGATAGCGGGCGCGGTATTTTTCGTAAAACCAACTTTCGACAAAGCCAAGCAGCAAGAGCAGGCGACGAAAGGCTTCGCCGTCCCGGAGCGGCAATTCGATTTCCGGCCGGCGCTTATGGCGTCCGGGCAGGGCGGGGCCTTTGGCGGTGAGGCGCCAAGCGCGGCCCTGGCGGCGCAGGCGGAGCAGGCGTCCGGAGCGGCGCAGCCGGCCGGAGGGATCGTCAAAGATCCAATTGCGTTCGCGGGCGCGGGGCGCGGCGAGGCGGAAACCCAAAGCCCGGAGTTGGCGCCGCAACGCCGCCGGATCGGCAACCGGGAGCTTGATTTCGACTTCCAGCCTGGACGAAGAACGCATTGGCGACTCGAGATAACTTAACATTTCAAAGCGGCACGGCCGCTTTTACTTTGCGGCGCTGACGCTTTCGCAATGATCCGGCCGAAACCGGACGCAGGGCGAATACTCTCGGCCGTTAACGCTTATTGGCTAGGCGAAACGGCGCGGCCCGGCCGCTAATGCTAAGGGGTTAATGCTCGCGTTCGACGGCAAGCACGGGGAGGAGTTCGAGGGCGGAGCGGTAGGGCGAAGGGGGCAGGTCGGGCAGGCAGGCGGCGGCCAACTCGGCTTCGCGGCGGGATTCCGCCCGGGCCCGATCCAGGCCGCCGTGGCGGCGAACGGATGCCAGAATGGCATCGAAGCTGGCGCCGGCATAGGCGCTATCGCGCATGACGGCAAGGAAGGCGGCGCGATCGCGCTCATCCGCCCGGGCGTAGGCGTAAAGCGCGGGCAAGGTCATTTTGCCTTCGCGCAAATCGCTGCCCACGGGTTTGCCCAAGACGGCCTCGGAGGCGGTGAAGTCGAGGATGTCATCCATCATCTGGAAGGCCATGCCGAGATGGCGTCCGAAGCCGGCGAGGCGCTCTTGCCGGGCGGGGTCGGCGCCGGCGGCGAGCGCGCCGAGGCGGGCGGCGGCGGCGAACAGGCAGGCGGTTTTGCGCTCGATCAGCTCGCGATGAGCCTCGGGCGTCACCACGGTGCCCAGCATCTGGCGCTGTTTCAACTCGCCTTCGACCATCTGCTGGGTAAGGGAAATTAAAATATCGAGAATTTCGAAGCTGCGCTCGCGCAGCGCGGAATGAAAGGCCTGCATGTAGAGCCAGTCGCCGGCCAGCACCGAAGCCGGCGAGCCCCATTTCAGGTGGGTGGCGGGACGACCGCGGCGGGTTTGAGCGCCGTCGAGGATGTCGTCATGAATCAAGGTGGCGGAATGAATCATCTCGACGATGGCGGCCAGGCGGATGGCCTGGGGCGAGCCCGCCCCGCCGCAGGCGCCGGCGGCCAGCAGCAGCAGCGCCGGGCGCAGGCGCTTGCCGCCGCCCTGCTGCAAATAGCGGCTGATTTCGGTGATGGCCTCGACGCGCGAAACCGCCTCGCGTTGGAACTGCGCCTCCACCCGCTCCAGGTCGGGACGGATCAGCGCCAGCCAGTCCGCGGCAAGTTGAGACGACGATGGCGGCGGGGCGTTCATGCCATTTAATGCGTACGGTAGTTGGTGAATTGCAGGTCGAGGCCGAAGTCACGCTGCTTGATCAACGCAATCACTTCCTGCAAGACGTCGCGATCGCGGCTGCTGACCCGCACGGTGTCGCCCTGGATGGAGGCCTGCACCTTCTTTTTCGAATCTTTGATGGCGCGCACAATTTCCCTGGCGGTTTCCGAGGAGATGCCCTGCTTGATCGAGATTTCCTGTCGCACGCTGGCGCCGGCGGCAGGCTCGATTTTGCCATAGTCGAAGGCGCGCAGCGAAACTCCGCGCCGCACCAGCTTTTGCTGCAAAATCTCGGTCACCGCTTTGAGCTTGAACTCGTCGGGAGCGGAGAGCTGCAGCTTCAGGTCTTTTTCCACCAGCTCGATGCGGCTGCCGCTGGATTTCAGATCGTAACGGGTCTGCACTTCCTTCAGCGCCTGCTGCACGGCATTGGAGACTTCCTGCAGGTTGACCTGGCTGACGACATCGAAGGTGTTTTCCTGGGGCATAACGGTCTCACGGAGCGGTAAAGATTATTAAAACATGGCTGGCGCGGCTACACCGCGCGGCGGCGCCAGATTGCCGCGGCTCGGCCGCATTTACATTTAGGCGCTGACGCTTTCGCAAAGGGTCCGGCCGAAACCGGACGCAGGGCGAAAACTTATGGATGGAACCGCAGATTAAGCCCCGGTTGGCCGGGCGCGGGGACAGAGGGCGAGGAAATTCGCCGAGGTGAGGGCGGCGATTTCCTCGAAGCCGGCGCCGCGGGCGGCGGCCAGCGCGCGCGCGGTTTCAGCGACGTAAGCGGGCTCGTTCCGGCGTCCGCGATAGGGCACGGGGGCGAGATAGGGCGAGTCGGTTTCGACGAGCAGCCGGCCGGCGGGCACGAGGCGGGCCACCTCGCGCAAGGATTGCGCGCGGGCGAAGGTCAGCATGCCGCTGAAGGAAAGGTAAAAGCCGAGCTCCAAAGCCTTTTCCATTTCCGCCGGGCCGCCGGAAAAACAATGCAGCACGCCGCGGACGCGTCCGCTCAGCGCGCGCAGGCAGGAGAAGCAATCGTCCCAAGCCTCGCGGCTGTGGATGGAGACCGGCAGATCCAGCTCGGCGGCAAGGGCGAGCTGGCCGCGAAACAGCTCGAGTTGAGTTTCCCGAGGCGAGTGCAGGTAATGGTAATCGAGGCCAATCTCGCCGATGGCCACCACTTTGGGATGAGCCGCCAGACGGCGCAGTTCTTCCAGGCTGGAGCCGGCAGAAGGCGAGGCGGCGAGGGCCGCCTGGGCTTCGTGCGGATGAATGCCCACCGAGGCCCAAACGCCGTCGCACCCTTCAGCGAGGCGCAGGGCGGCATCGAGCGTGCCGGGAGCGGCGCCGCCACCGATGGCGAGCAGCGTGGTCACGCCGGCGGCGCGGGCCCGCGCCAGAACTTCGTCACGGTCGGGGGCAAAATCCTCCATATCGAGATGGCAATGAGAGTCGGTCAGCATGAGCCATTACCAAGCGCCAGTCGTCAATATTCAGTTTCCAACATTTCAGGGCGGCTCACAGCCAAGCATCAACTTTTAGCCGATGCCGAGGCAGCGCAGAGTTGTCGTGCAATTGCGACGACGGCATTTTAGAATACCCATCATGGCAAAAGGCCCGCAGCAGGGCATGAAGCGGCGCGGCGGCAGGGCAGAGTCCGGACAGGAGAGCCGAACGGAAGCGTCCGGCATGGATGAGCTCAGCCTCAAGCTGCAGAAATTGCGGGCGCGGCGCCAGGGCCAGCCGCCGCCGACGCGCAAGATCACGCCCAAAACCCGGCGGCCGAGCAAATATCCCAAGCGCGAAGCGGAACAGCAGGAGTAAACCCACCTCAGGCGCGCGGCGGGCTGCAATGCCCGCCCAAACGCGCTAGGATGCTACCCCATGAGCCTGGAGTTCTGGCAAAGTCCGGAGTTTCCCGGACTGGAAACGCTGAATCAATTGCTGCTGTGGACGCGTCGCCGGGGCGAGGCGCCGCTGATGTGCTACAAGCGCGAGGGGATATGGGTCACGGTGACGGCGCGCCAGTTTTACGATCGCGTGCGCTCGGTAGCGAGCGGATTCCAGGCGCTGGGGCTGCAGCCGGGCGAGCGGGTGGCGATCCTGTCGGAAAACCGGCCGGCCTGGCTGATGTGCGATTTCGCCTGCCTGGCGCTAGGACTGGTGGACGTACCCATTTATCCCACCCTGCCGGCAGACCAAACCGCCTACATTCTGCGCCATTCCGGGGCGCGCCTGGCGCTGGTTTCGACCGCGCAGCAGGCGGAGAAGGTGCATGCGCAATGGTCCACGCTGCCCGAGTTGCGCGCGCTCTGCTGTTTCGACGACCGGCCGGAACCGGCGCCGCCGATCGGGCCGCAATCGCGGCTGCCGAGCTGGAGCAGCCTGCAACATCATGCGCCGTTCGCCAAAGCCGAATTTGAGGCGCGCCTGAATGCCACCCGGCCGGATACCATCGCCACCCTGCTCTATACTTCGGGCACCACCGGCGTGCCCAAGGGCGTGCCGCTCACGCACCGCAATCTTTGCGCCTGCCTCAACTACGCCGCCGTGGGCTTCGATTTCGGCCCGGGCGATGTGCGGCTGTCGTTTTTGCCGATTTCGCATATTACCGAGCGCCACCTCAACTACGGCGACCAGGTCTTCGGCATCCAAACCTGCTTTGCCGAAAGCCTGGAAAAAGTCGCGGAGAATCTGCTGGAAATCCGTCCCACGGTGATCGCTTCGGTGCCGCGCATTTATGAAAAGGTCGCCGCCGCGGTACGGGCGCAGGCGGCAGCGGCCTCGCCAGCGCGCCGGCGGTTGTTCGCCTGGGCTTTGAAAACCGGGCGCGAGATGGCGCCTTACAAGCTGAAGGAAAAAACCGGAATGCCCGGGTTGGGCTTGCAGTTGCGCTATCGCCTTGCCGATCGCCTGGTTTATCGCCGGCTGCGGCAGCGGCTGGGCGGACGCTTGCGCATCGCCATCGCCGGCGGCGCGCCACTCGGGCGCGAGTTGGCCGAATTCCTGCTGCACCTCGGGCTGATGGTGGATGAGGGCTACGGATTGACCGAGACCTCGCCGGTGATCGCCGTCAATAAGCCCGGCGCCCGCCGCCCCGGCTCGGTGGGCAAGCCGCTGCCCAACCTGCAGGTGCGATTCCGTCCCGACGGCGAATTACTGGTCAAAGGTCCCACGGTTTTTTCCGGCTATTACCAGAACCCGGAAGAAACCGCCGCCGTATTCGAAGAAGGCTGGTTTGCCACCGGCGACATCGGCCATCTCGACGCGGACGGATTTCTTTTCATTACCGACCGGAAAAAAGATCTGCTGAAGACTTCCGGCGGCAAATTCATTGCGCCGCAGCCGATTGAAAACCGGCTCAAGGCTTCCAGCTACATCGCCGAAGCCGTGGTGGTGGGCGACGGATACAAGTACGCCTGCGCGCTGCTGACTCCGAATTTCGCCGCGCTGGAGGATTGGGCCCGCAAACAGGGCTGGACCTGGCAGTCGCGCGCCGAACTCAGCAATCGGCCCGAGACCCAAGCGCTCTACCAGCAAGAGATCGATGCGGTGAACCAGACGCTGGCGCGCTTTGAGACGATCAAACGCTTCACGCTGCTGAGTGAAGAGTTCTCCCTGGAAGAGGGCGAGATTACACCGACCATCAAAGTACGCCGGCGGCGGATTGCGGAAAAATACCGCGAGCAGATCGCGGCGATGTATCCGAAGGAATGAGGAGGCGCAGAGCGCAGAGCCAAGGCGAGCCTAAACGAGATGGAACGAGCGAAGAGGCTTTTTCAACTCAATAACAGGCATGCAAAAACTCCCGATGGAACGAAGATCATCATAATGGGGGTTCGGGCCGCCCCGGGAGCTGCATTCGATTCCGTGGCAGGTTTCTGATGCCGCAAGAACAGACGGCGACACTCGCGGCGAGGCTCTGGCTGCAGATTGCGCTGGTCTATGGCGCGCTGGAAGGCGCGTTGTGGACGCTCCATACCACGCGCGCATTCTGGTCGGGCGCGGCGATGGGACTGATCGTCGCCTTCAGCCTGGCCGAGCGCCAATTCTGGCCGAAGCTGGGTATTGAACCGCGGCGCATACGTTATGGATGGTGGATTGCGCCCGGCGGGCTGGGACTGGGACTGCTGATCATCCTCATCGGGCGCGAACTGGGCACCGCGCACCGGCTGTTTGGGCCCAAAGTGATTTATTGGCATGTGCTGGGCTATGCCGTTTGGGCACTGGCGCAGGAATTCATCGCCCAAAGCTTTTTCTTTTTGCGCTTTGAACAAATTTTACAGAGCGCCCCCAAAGCGATCGCCGCCAATGCGCTGCTGTTTGGCGCGGCGCATATTCCCAACCCGGTACTGGTGCCGGTGACGCTGGCCGGAGGCGCCGTGCTGAGCGCGCTGTTTTACCGCTATCGCAGCATTTATACGCTGGCCGTGGCGCACATATTGGTGGCGCTCAGTTTGGCGGTTACCGTGCCCAGTCCGACGCTGCACAATATGCGGGTAGGCATCGGCTATGTGCGCTTTCACCCGGCGCCCGCGCGGCAAACCAAGCAATGAGCGGCAATCGCCAGCCTGGCCGCTATGGATGGAGCCCTCGCCTGGGCGCGGGGCTGTATGCCCTGCTGCTTTACGCGTTTTGGCGAGCGGCGCATTTCTACGGCCTCTCGCGCCCACTGCACGGGCATTTGTTGGTTCCCTTTCTGGGCCTGGCCGCGTTGCTGGCGGTGTTTTGGGGCATGGGCTGGGGCGCGGACGACTGGCTGCGCCGCGCGCTCAGTTCGCGCCGGGCCAAGCTGCTCGCTCCGGGTTTTTTTTCGCTGCTGGTTTATGCCCTGCTCAGCACGCCGATGGCGGAGTTTCAAGCCGGCTATGCGGTCATTTATTGGGCTTTGCCCACCGCGCTGGCGGCGCTGCTGCTGTGGCTTCCGCCGGGAGAAAAATTGGGCTGGCAGGATGCCGTCACGCTGGCCGCGCTGGGCTTGCCCATCGAGTATGGCTGGCTGCGCCGCGCGCTGCCGCAGCCGGGGTTGGGCGACTTGCCGAAATTTCTGATGGCCGATATCGCGCTGTATCTGTATCTGGTGATACGCCCGCTGGCGGGAGTGGGGTTCGATTTGCGGCTGCGCTGGAGCGACCTGAAAAACGGAGCGTGCGAGTGGGCCTGGTACACGCCCATCGCCATCGGGCTGGGCTTCGCGCTGGGCTTCATACGTTTTCATCCCGTCTGGCCGGGCGCGGGACGCCTGGCCGGCGCGGCGCTGGTCACGTTTCTATTCGTAGCGCTGCCGGAGGAGTTGTTCTTCCGCGGCCTGCTGCAGAACCTGTTCGCCACCCGGCTGCCGCCGTTGCGGGCGCAGGCGCTGGCAGCGGCAATATTCGGGCTGATGCACTATGTCCACGGCCCGGTGTTCAATTGGCGCTACGTGATACTGGCGGCGATTGCCGGCTGGTTTTATGGAAATGCCTGGCGAAGAGAACAACGCCTGGGCGCTTCGGCGGTGACGCATACGCTGGTGGATGTGATCTGGGGAGCGTGGTTCAAATAGTTTTCAGTTTTTGACGCGCTCGAGCCGATGACTCGTGGCCGGCTGCAAGCGGCTCGGTCGCGTTTACTTTTATACGCTGACGTTCAAGCAATTTCTTCGAAATTGAGCATGCTTGGGCGATTTCTCCGAAATTGCCCGGGGCGAAAACTGCTGCCCGACCTGGGCGTTAACGCTTCTGGTGCCGCAGAAGGGACTCGAACCCCCACTCCGTTGCCGGAACATGGACCTGAACCATGCGCGTCTGCCAATTCCGCCACTGCGGCCCAGCGACGGCCAAACTCCCCGCCCGCGCCGGGATGGGCGCTAGAGGCCGGCGAGAAGAGGCGCAGCAATCATCATCGCAGAGGGCGGGCGTTGCCGTCAAATTAACCGACGGCGGCTCGGCCATTTACTTAGCGACTCGGCTGTTTTCTTAAAAGCGTTAAAATAGAAGGGGAACTCGCGGCGGCGGCGGGCAATCGCTCCTGATTCCGCAAGGGGTCGGGGGAGGAAAGTCCGGACTCCACCGGGCAGTGTGCTGGCTAACGGCCAGGCGGCCGGCAGCAGAAAGCCGGCTGACGGACAGTGCCACAGAAAACATACCGTCCCGGCACGCCGGGATAAGGGTGAAAAGGTGCGGTAAGAGCGCACCGCTTCGCCGGCGACGGCGAAGGCAGGGAAAACCCCACACGGAGCAAGACCAAATAGGAGAGGACGGGCCGGCCCGGCCCATTCCGCTTGTCCCGCACAACGGGAGGGGCGGTCTGACTCTCGGGTAGGTTGCTAGAGCCGGACAGCAATGTCCGGCCCAGAGGAATGATTGCCGGCCCGCTTCAACCGGAGCGGGTTACAGAATCCGGCTTATAGCCGCGGCGCGAGTTCCCTGCTCTTCACGGCGCGGAAGAGCCAGCCCCTTTAAACTAGTAAATTCATGGCCCACGCACTTGTGCTGCACCCGGCCCGCAATCTGAATGGCGCGTTGCGGCCGCCGGGAGACAAATCCATCTCGCACCGCTACGCCCTATTTGCGGGGCTGGCGGCGGGGCGCTCGCAGCTCTCGCATTTTTCCACCGGGGCCGACTGCCGCAGCACGCTGGGCTGCCTGGCGGCGCTGGGCGCGGAAGTGAGCTGGAAAGACGGCGAGACGGTGGAAATCGAGGGACACGGCCTGCATGGGCTGCGCGCGCCGACCAGCGAGCTGGATGCCGGCAACTCGGGAACCACCATCCGGCTGCTTGCCGGAATCCTGGCGGCGCAGCCGTTCACGACGAAGATCGGCGGCGACGCATCCCTTTCCCGGCGCCCGATGCGGCGGGTAATCGATCCGCTGTCGGCCATGGGCGCGCGAATCGGTTCGGCGGATGGACGCCCGCCGCTCGAGTTCGAGCCGGCCGCCGGCGGCTTGCGGCCGCTGCAATACACCCTGCCGGTGGCCAGCGCGCAGGTGAAGAGCGCACTACTGCTGGCGGCGCTGTACGCCGCGGGCGAAAGCACGATCGAAGAGCCGCTGCCGACGCGCGATCACACCGAACTGGCGCTGGCGGAGTTGGGAGTTGAAATCGCCCGCCGCCGCGGCGCGATCGCGCTCACGGGGCCGGCGGGCGATTGGCCGGGGCGCGACTATCGCATTCCGGGCGACCCCAGCTCAGCCGCGTTTTTTCTCTGCGCGGCGGCGATGTTTCCCGAAGCCAACCTGCTGGTGGAAGAAGTCTCGCTCAACCCCACGCGCACCGCGCTGCTCGATCTGCTGCGCCGGCTGGGGGCGAAGTTGAGCGTGGTGTCGGTCGAGGAGCGGGGCGGCGAACTTTGCGGCAGCCTGCAAGCCGGCGGCAGCGAAGGCGGCTTGCGGGGCGGCGAAGTGGCCGGCGCGGAAACGGTGGCGCTGATCGATGAGATACCCATCCTGGCAGTGCTGGCCACCAGCTGCGCAGGCGGGCTGCGTTTTCGCGATGCCGGCGAGTTGCGCGTCAAGGAAAGCGACCGCATTGCCGCCCTCGCGCATAATCTGCGCGCCATGGGAGCGGAATGCGAAGAATCCGCCGACGGGTTATACGTTCCCGGGCCGCAGCGATTACACGGCGCGCGGCTGCAAAGCTTCGGCGATCACCGGATCGCGATGGCGTTTGCCATCGCGGCGCTGCGGGCGGAAGGCGATTCCGAACTCGAGGACCCGGACTGCGCGGGGATTTCGTATCCGGAATACTTCACGCTGCTGGAAAAGCTGGCAGAACGATAAGCGATCGCGAGCGGCGCTGACGCCCGACTCGGCCGTTAACGCTTTCGGCGGGTAACGGTCCAACCGCCCGTCGCGGCCATCGCCATTTTTCTAATTTGCGGGTCCTGCGGGAAGCCGCATATTTTCTGCATTGCCCCCAGTTATTCACATGAGGAAAAACCCGGGCGGGGGCGATGGATGCGTCCTGCGGAGGCGGCGTTGCCCCGCATCTGGTGCAGGCCGCCAACGCGGCTTCCAAGCCGCAGAAAACAAAGCAAATAAAGTTGCAAAAAAACTCTTGACGAAATTTTCATCGAAATTTAAAAACGATAACGAATTCCGAGAGCAGTTCGGAAAGCTCAAGGCAGCCAGCCGATTCCGCGGGATTGAGCCGCCGGCGACTTCAACCAGAAGCCGCGTACAGGCGGCGAGATGCCGGGAAAAGGCGACGGGCCGCGGCGAGCCGAACAACTCGGGGTTCAGTGAATCCCGGAGGACGGGCACGTTCCGATTGGCTGGAACTGCGCAGCCCAAGTTCAGGCCGCCCGTGGACGAAAGGAAGCGGGCCGAGGCGGAGCAAGGGCGTCTGAGGCGAAGGCTGGTCGAGAACGCAACGGTCAGCCGGGATTCACTGAATCCCGGGTCGGTTGCAGATTTCTTCTGTTGGCGGCAGTTTTCCACGCCAAGTCGGGTCGCGCCCGCGGCCGGCAACGGTTACGGGCGAAGGCCGGACGAGGCGACCAAGCGAGCCGCTGGGGGAAAGAAAAACTCGGATCGTTCGGGGTTCGCCGAGCTCCAGGAGCAGCCAGGACGCTTCCCGGTTCTGGACGTCTGGGAGCTTCGAGCGGCATCACCGGTGCGCGGCCGGCAGCAGCCGGAGGAGCGGGCCGGAGGGTGAGCAAGAAGGCTTGGGAGCGGACAGGGTTGAGGCAAGGCCCGGTTCACCTGGAGCTCAGCGAACTCCGAACAGATGGGTGTCTGGCCGGTTGGCAGCGCAGCAAAGCATTCCAAGCGTCAGCTCGATTCGCCACAGCCCGCGAGGGCGACGGCGGGCGGGCGGCAAGGAACTCAGACCCACTGCCGGGCGAGTCAGGTACTGCAACCGGGGATTCAGAAAAGTCCCGGGAGGCTTGAGCTTTCCGGTTGGCGGCGAAAAAAAGTCCGAGCCGAGTCGCAGGTCAGGGCGCAAGTTCCGATCCGCAGGCAAAGCAAGGATCCGCGGTTAGCTGCTGGCCGAGATAAGCGCAGGTCACCCGGGATTTTCGTTTTTGAATAATTTTAAATTTCGATTCATGCTTGATAGCGCGAAGCGATTATTTTAGCCAGCTAAAATTTAGGGCTTTTCCGGACATTACTCTTCAGGCAATGCTCCTCTATGATGGGGGGGGGAGAAAGTGTTACCCCATAAGCATGCCGCACGGCGAACAGACCATGGAAAAGCGAGGCGGTAAGCATCGCACAGCAGCGGGCAGGCCAGACGCACAATTTTCGGTTTTGCTTTCAGACGCTCGTCAATTCTCATGTACGTGCATGTACAAATCAGCCGCCTGGCGGCGTTTCTTTTGGCAATTTCCGCGAAATTGCGCCGCAGCCCCGCTCTGCTCACGGTTTCTATTGGCGCTTCGCTTCACACCACGCTTCGCCTCGCCCATGACTTTTCTTGCCAGCAGTGGTGCGGAAGATAACAGAGAACCCGAACTGACCCTTCGATCCCCGTATTGCTGATTCCAAACGGATGAATCGTGGTTTGCATCAATTCGCCCGTTGGATCAGCGCGGCCTTGCTCTGCACCGCGCCTTTGACTGGCGCCCAACCCAACCCGTCCGCGCCGGCACCAGCAAAAGCGTCTTCTAAAGCACCCATCGTGGTTGCGATTGCAGTGCAACCGCCGCCCACCTGGCAAGCAAGCGCTTTTTTACCCCTGGTGGCGCAAAAAACCGGCCAGCCGCTGGATCGCACGGCGATCGAACGCAGCATTGAAAACTTATTCTCGACCGGAGTTTTTGCCGATATCTCCGCCGTCGAACGCCCGGTAGCGGGTGGAATCGAATTGCGTTTCGAAACGCGGCCCAATTATTTTCTGGGCGGAGTGCGGGTGAAGGGCGCCCCCGATCCTCCCAGCAACACGGAGTTGATGGATGTCAGCGGACTACAGCTAGGCGAATTGTATGACCGGGCGCGGCAGCAACAGGCGCTGACGCAAATGAAGCAGCGCCTGGAGGCGTATAACTACCGTCAGGCAAAAATCACCCCGGAACTGGCTTTTCGCCCGCAGCAAGCGGAAGTGGTGTTGACGTTCCTGATCGCAGCCGGCCCGCTGGCGCGGGTGGGCACGGTCAGCTTTTCAGGCGGCGCTCCGGATACGCACGCGCGGCTGATGCGAACGACCAAGCTGCGTAGCGGCGAGAAACTATCGCAATCGCGCTTGCGGCACGCCCTGCGGCGGCTGCACCAGTTCTATGCGAAGCGCGGACATTTGGGGGCAGCCATACACCTGACCACGCAGTATGAGGGCGCCACCAATCGCCTGAATATCACCTTCCAGATTGCGCCGGGCCCACTGGTCTCGGTGAGAGTGGCGGGCGCCCGGATTTCTCGCGGCGATTTGAAAAAGCAGGTGCCGATCTTCCAGGAACATGCCGTGGATGAAGAGTTGATCGATGAAGGGCGCGATAACCTGCAGAATTATCTGCAAAAGCAAGGGTATTATGGGGCAAAAGTAAAGGCGACACGCACCCAGCCCTATCCGGATAAATTACAGATCGTCTACCAGGCGCAGCCCGGGCCGAAGCAGCAACTCGATGCGGTAGTATTTCAGGGCAATCATTATTTCAGCGAAGACGACCTGGACGCGCAAATAGCGGAACGCCCCAACATCGGCTGGCTGCCCAATATCATTCCCGGGGTGCGGGGGAATTTTTCCCGGGGCCTGATGGAAGCCGATGCCGGCGCGATTACCGCGCTCTACCAGGCAAACGGCTTCCCCAATGTCCTGGTGCAGCCCGAGCTGGTGAACCATTACCAGGGCCACCGGGGAAGACTGGCAGTGGTTTTCCATATCCAGGAAGGGCAACAGTGGCTGGTGCGCAGGCTGAAGCTGGAGGGCAATCATGCTTTCAGCGCCGGGCACCTTGAAAATCTGCTGACCACCGCGCCCGGCGAGCCGTATTCGAGACTCAACCTGGCCACCGATTGCGACCAGATTCTTTCGCATTACTACAATTCCGGGTATTTGCAGGCGCAGTGCCACAGCCAAGCCGCACGCGTCGCTCATCAACCCCGCATGGACGTCGCCTATATCATTACCGAAGGCCCGGTCAGCACGGTGCATCAGGTTTTTATCGGCGGCGAACGTTTCGTCAAACGCAATGTCATCGCCCATGAAGTCGAATTGCATCCTCACCAGCCGCTCAGCCAGTTGGCCATACTCAATACGCAAAGCCGGCTGTACAACCTCGACCTGTTCACCGGGGTGAATGTGGCGGTGCAGAATCCGCACGGACAATTGCCCTCGAAAAACGTCATCGTCGCCGTACACGAAGCCTCACGTTACAGTTTTTCCGAAGGCGTGGGGCTGCAAGTGCAAAGCGGCACCGGCGGACCGCGCATCCCTTCCAACCTTCTCGGCCAAACGGGCTGGAGTCCGTTTTTAGCCTTCAATATGACCCGGCTGGCGATGACCGGAAGACCGCAGACGATTTCGCTCAAGACGCTATACAGTTCGCTCGAGCGCCGAGCCGGGCTGGATTATTCCCTGCCCCGATTTCTGAATCATTCTTCCTTGAAAGCCGATTTGACCACGTTGTATGACGATCGTTTCGATCTGAACACGTTTCGCGCGGTACGACGGCAGGCCGCTGTCCAGCTTTCCCAAGAGCCTTCCAACGGAATGCGGTTGTTTTACCGGCTAGCCTACCGCTGGGTGGAAGCGCTGGATTTACAAGTGCCGGCCGAGGAAGTGCCCATCCTGAGCCGTCCCGTGAATCTCGCCATCGCCGGCGCGGGGATGATCCGCGATCATCGCGATAACCCGCTGGATACGCATCACGGCAGCTACGATATGATCACGTTTGCGGTGGCGCACAGTTTTGGCGCATCGGATTTTTCCCGCCTCCTGGGCGAGCATGCGTTCTATCTGCCCTTCGGTCCGCGGCATTCGCTGGTGCTGGCCAACGCCACGCGGGTCGGCATCGAAACTCCCTTTGGGCCGGTCGAAACCCTGCAAATCACCAACCCCATCACGCACCTCACCACCACCACCATCGGCCATATCATTCCGCTTCCCGAACGCTTTTTCAGCGGCGGCGCCGATTCGCTGCGCGGGTTCGGTTTCGATCAAGCCGGCCCCCGCGATCCGATCACAGGGTTTCCGGTGGGCGGCAATACGATGTTCATCAACAATCTGGAACTCCGGTTTCCGCTCATCGGCCCGGATATCGGCGGAGTAGGATTTTACGATGCTGGCAACGTTTATTCCACCTTCACGGGCATGCTTCACGGCCTGGCGCGCTTGCATGAGCCGTCGCCCACCGACCTGAACTACACCACCCATACCCTGGGACTGGGACTGCGCTACAAAACGCCCGTGGGGCCGGTGCGAGTGGATGTGGGCTACAATCTGAATCCGCCGTTCATTCAGGACTACGTCACTTCGGTCAAAAAACCATATCTACAAACCCAAACCTTGCCGCATCTGCAGTTTTATTTCAGCATCGGCCAGACCTTTTAGCATGCCACGCGGAGCCCAAAACCTAACGACAGGGACGGCGGCACGGCCGCTTTTACTTTTAGGCGCTGACGCGTTCGCAAAGGTCCAGCCGAAACCGGGCGCAAGGCGAATATTCATGGCGCCCGTAACCTTGGCCCGGCGCATGGCGAAGCTGGCGGCCCGGCGGCTTTTCTTTTTAGCCGCCGATCCGAAGCGGCCGTTAATGCTGCTGGGCATTTCGCTCGGACTCGCCGGCGCCGCCACGGGACAATGCCGGCCGCCGGCCGCCGCAAGGGGAAACGTGGTGGATCGGATTGCCGCGATTGTGGACGGCCGGCCCATTCTAGCCAGCCAGGTGCGGCAAGCGGCCTGGTACGCGCGGTTTTCGGCGGCCCGCCCGCCGGCCAGGCATGCGCCCGCGCGGCTGAGCGCCGAAGACTGCCGGCAGTCGCTCGAGCATTTAATTAATGAAGCCCTGATCGCATCCGCCATGCCCGCGCGCGCGCCGCGGCCCCGGCTGGCGCCCCAACTGGCGCGGCTCGAACCGCTATATGGAGGGCAGCAGGGATTAGAGCGCGCCTGGAGCCGGTTTCATCTTCGCCCCAAAGAAGCGCAGCGCATTATGCGCCTGCAACTGGCCTTGTTGAATTTTCTCGACCGGAAATTCGAGGCGCGCGCACAACCCGCGGCGGAGGCGGTGCGCGACTATTACACCCAGGAATATCTGCCCCTGACGCGGCAGAAACATGTGCGGCCGGCGCCTCTTGCGGCGGTGAGAACACTGATTATCGCCCTGCTTCGCCGACGGCAATTAGGGTGGTTGGAACAAGCCTGGCTACGCCGGCGGCGGGGCGCGGCGCGCATTCGCATCCGCCTGCGCTGGCCAAGCCGGCCCGCCGCCGCCGTGAAGGCGGAGACAAGGCAGTAATCTATATGCCGCGCCGGCTCAAATGGACGCTGGCGATGGGACTCGTGCTGGCGCTGGCGGCCAGCGCGGGCTGGTGGTACCTGCACTCGCGCGCATTTCAGCGCCACGCTGAAACCTATGTACTCGGCCGGATTGAAACCATTACCGGGACACGCGCCTCGGCGGCAGGGTTTCACCTTTCGCTTCACCCACTGATCATTGAACTGCGGGGCGTAATTTTGCGCGGCAAAGAAATGCCGGGGGCGCCCCCGCTGGCGCGTATCGAGCTGATACGGATGCATTTGCGGCTGGTGTCGTTATGGGAGCCGCAGGTGCGACTCACACGTATGCGGCTGGAGCATCCGGAGGTGCATCTCTCGATTACAGCGGCGGGAGAAAGCAATCTGCCCTCGCCCCGGCCTGGCGGCTTTGCCGCCGGCCCCTTGTTCCAGTTAGGCGTGCGGCAACTCATCTTGCAGCAGGGTGAATTGGTGTTTTTCGATCGCCGCATTCCGCTGAACACCACGCTTCGCCGACTTCGCATCGAGTTGCGCGCGGTGAAGGGAGCCTTTCAGGGGCAGATGAGTTTCGAGCGCAGCCCGATGCAATATGGCGGCTGGGCGGCGGCGTGGCAGCAGGCGAAAGCGCAATTCCGGCTATCGCCGAAGGCCTTGCAGTTGCAATCGCTGAAGCTGAGCGGGAACGGCATGCAACTGGCGTTCAGGGGCACCCTGCAGCCGTTGACCCGTCCCCGGTTTGAGGGCGACGCCATTTTGCAAGGACCAATCCCAGCACTGTTGCGAATGCTTTTCGCCGGGGCGCCGCCGCCACCAATAAGGGGGGCAAGCGGCAGTCTCGCCCTTCATGCGCAGATCGAATGGCAGCCGGAGAGCTGGAAGCTGGCCGGAGGAGTAGCCGTTCAGGGATTACGGCTGCTGCCGGACGCCGAACCGATTGCGGGGCAATCCGACTTTATCGCAACACCAGGGACGCTGGTTCTGCGGCATCTCATTGCCACCGGCTGGAGGGGCCGGCTGGCAGGCGGGGCGCAGTATGGGCCCAATGGAAATCTGACCGCAACAGGAAAGCTTCAGGGGGTAGAGCTCGAGCCGATCCTGCAGGCCTTAGCCGTCCTGGCCCCTTCCCTGCCGCATCCGCCGCGCCGCTTGCGGTTGTTGTCGCGCTTCAGCGGCAGCTATCAAATTCAGGCTTCCGAGCACAACTGGCGGCAGACACGATTGGAGTTGGATAGCAGGCTGACGGCCTCGACCGCGGCAGCAAGCGCCGGTAAATCCCCAACGGTATCGCTGCGGCTGCAGGGGCAGCTCGATGCCAAACTGCGGCCGTTTGCTTCCGCGGGCGAGATCCGAAGCATGGATTTGAAATTTGCCGGAAGCGAACTGAGCGCATCGGGAAAATTCAATCCCCGTCAATTGGGGATGCAGTTGCGCTTCCACAGCCGGCAATTAGCCGACTTGGCGCCGGTGCTGGCCGCCTGGAATCTCCACGCCCCGCCAGCAGGCCAGCTCAACGCTTCCGGCAGGCTGACGGGCAGCTTCCGCTTACCGGAATTTCAAGGCACGATACAAGCCCAAGCCTTGCATTACCAAAACTGGCAAGCGGACCATCTGACGCTGGCGGGCACGATCGCGGCCAATCAGTTACGCCTGCAATCGCTCGCCTTGCAATCCGGTCCGACGCGGCTGAGCGTCATCGGCAGCATTGCCTGGAGCCGGTATCATATACAGCCGGGCAGCCGGATTGATCTGGCAATCGCCGTTCGGCAACTGAATCTGGCGCGATTCGCCCATTTCTGGCCGAATCCGCTACCCCTTGGCGGAAGCGTCGATGCCAGTCTGCGGGTACATGGGACGTATGCCCAACCACAGGGCAGCGGCCAGGTCAGCGGCAGCCGGCTGTCGCTCTGGCGACAACCGATTCCGCATATCGCCGCCCATTTGCAAATGGAGCAGGGATGGTGGCGCTTGACCGGGCTGCAAATGAAGATGCCTTCCGGAAGCATCCAGGGCGAAGCCGGCTACAACCCTAACCGGGGGCTCTACAGCCTGCAGCTTGCGACCGCGGGCATTCCGATCGAGAGCGTGCGCGCATTGCAATCGCCGCGGTTGCACATTACCGGGCTGGTGCGCGGCAGCCTGCGCGGGGCCGGCCGGCTGACGCAGCCCGAGGGAGAGTTAAGCCTGGAAGGCATCAACCTGCGCGGCGCCGGCGAATCGCTGGGAAAATTGCAAGCCACCGTCAATGCCGCGAACGGCGCGGCGCGGCTCAATGCCACCGATCAACTTCCCGGAGGCGAACTCAAGCTCTCCGCGGTCTGCCGCCTCACCTCGCCGTACCTGATCGACTCGCGGCTCAGCCTGGATCACTACGATGCCGATGCCTGGCTGCGCCGGTTCACCTCGTTTCATCTCACCGGCCATAGTCAACTCAGCGGCGTGCTGACGCTGCAAGGCCCCCTGCAAAAACCTCAAGAGCTGAGCGCGCGGGCGGATTTTTCGCGGTTTGAAGTGGCCGTGGAAGGGCTGGAACTGCATAATGCCGGTCCGATTGAGCTGAAGCTAAGCGGCAGCCGACTGGCGCTCGACCGTTTTCACCTCCGTGGCACGGATACCGACCTGCGCGCCAGCGGCCACATTGGCGTCAGCCGGGGAGCGCCCATGCAGGTTGCGGTGAAGGGAGGTTTGGGATTGGCGCTGCTCGAGAGCTTTAACCCGCATACGCGGGCCAGCGGCCGCATGGATGTCGACCTGCAACTGAACGGCAGCCTGTTTCATCCTTTACCCGGCGGAAGGTTGCGGATCGAAGATGGCCTGCTGGCGCACACCGGCCTGCCGTTGGCGCTCGATCATCTTAATGCCGCGCTACGGCTCCGCGGCAATCGAGTCGCGATCGAAAGCTTCACCGCCAACGCCGGCGGCGGGGAATTGAAGGTGATGGGCAACGCATCCTACTCCGCCACCAGCATAAATTACGACCTCGCCATCCTTGGCCAGCAGCTACGCATGCGGTATCAGGGCATCAGCACCACGGCCGACATGAATTTGCACTTAGCCGGGTCGGGAGCCCATGGACTGCTGACCGGCATGGTCACGCTCAACCGGCTGGCGCTCACGCCACAATTCGATCTGGCGGTATTCATCGCCAACCGCCGCGGCGCAGGCGCCGGCCCGGCCAACACCTCGCTGCTGAGTCCGCTGCGGCTGGATATCCATATCCTTACCGGCCCGAGATTGCAGATCTCCAGTTCCGCCGCCCGGCTACAGGTCCACGCCGACCTGTATTTGCGCGGCACCATTGGGAATCCCATCCTGCTGGGCCGGGTGATGGCGGAAGAAGGGCGGATTCGCTTTGCGGGCAATTACTACCGCGTGGACAAAGGCGATGTCGAATTTGCCGACCCGTTCCGCATCCGGCCCATCTTGAATGTCGCCCTCTCCACCACGGTGCAGCAATACGAGGTCACGCTTAACATTAGCGGCCCGGTGAACAGGCTAAGCCTGACCTATCGCAGCAATCCGCCGCTATCGAATACCGACATCATTGCCCTGCTGGCCACCGGACACACGATGGAAAACACCGGGATGTCGCAGCAGGCCACGGGCACTTTCGTCGGCCAATCGGAACAATTGCTCAACGCGGCCCTGGAAAACGCCGCGGCCAACCAGGTCGAGCGCATGTTCGGCATTACCCGCATCTCCGTCAACCCCAACACCGGCAGCACTTACAACAGCGGCAGCGGTTTTATTACCATCGAGCAGCAGATTTCTCCGAAAATCACTTTCACTTACACCCAAAATCTTTCCACCAGCTCGCAAGACATCATTCAGGTCACCTGGACCCTAAACCCCCATTTCGGGGTGGTCATCAGCCGCGATCAATACGGCATTTACGGGCTTAGCTTTCACTTCCACCATAGCGCGCGATGAACGGCAACCCGGCGGAGAACCAGCCTGGAAACACTCAATCTTCCCGGCTGACTCCATCTTAGCCGGCAGCATACCGGATGAAATCCCATCCGCGCCGGGGGGCAAAACCCGGCTATACTGATGGCAAAAGCCGTTCGTGCTTGCAAACTCTCATGGCTTACCGCTCGACTCCGACCTACACCTTCAGTGTTCCGGGATTCTCGCGCGGCGTTAAACTGCTGATTCTCATCACCTGCGGCGTATTCATCCTGCAATGGCTGGGAAACGCCGGCATACCTCCGTTGGCCCAAATCCGCTTTATTAACTGGTTTGGGCTCAACACCAACACCTTTCTCCACGGCGCGCTTTGGCAACCGTTCACCTATCTATTCCTACACGCCGGCTTCTGGCATTTGTTCTGGAACATGTTCGGACTTTGGATGTTTGGCGTAGCGGTGGAAGAGGCGCTGGGATATAGCCGTTTTCTGCGCCTGTATATCATCAGCGGTGTCGGCGGCGGCTTGGTGGACGTATTCCTGCACTGGATACTCCATGCCGTTAATCCCCTGGTTTATACGATTGGGGCGTCCGGCGCGATCTTCGGAATTCTGTTGGCCTTCGGGATCATGTTTCCGAACCAGCCGGTATTTCTGCTGCTGCCACCGGTTTCGATCAAAGCCAAATGGCTGGTGCTGGGCTACGGCGTGCTGGAGTTTTTCTTTGCCGTCAACCCGACTTCGGACAAGGTGGCCCATATTGCTCATCTAGGAGGCATGCTGTTCGCCTTTTTATATTTAAAGAGCCGCAGGCCGAATTTTGGCCTGCGCTCCAGCTACGATCACTGGAAGCGCCGGCGCCAGCAACGCCGCTTCGAAGTCTATATGAGCAAGCGCGACCGGCATGATAATAGCCGGCGGTGGATGAATTAAAGGAAACGCGCGGCGATAAGCCGAGCGCGGCGCGACTCGCCAGCACTGCCTCGAAGTCGCCGGATCAATACGCCCAATATGGTCCCGTGGCTTTTCCCGCCGGACGGCCGTTAATGGCGGTATAAACCTTGCGGCCGAAAAAGAACGCCAGACCCCAATCGAAACTGCCGGAGTTGACACCGCCTAAATTGTCGAAAGCGGTGTTGCCGGTATTGAACAGGTCATTGGCGTTGGCGATGCTGAAGTTAACCGCGCCAGAGGTGCCGTCGTTTCCTACATTCGTAGCCGTTAAATTCTGGGTGTTGGCGGGACAGTAAAAACTAGCGTTTGGACTGGGGCAGGTGGGGATTCCGGCCGTGCTGGAATCAAGAAAAAAGATGCCATTCGATCCGCTATCAATATAGCTGGAAGCATACGATTGGCCATTGTACTGCACGGTAAAATCGCCCTGCGAATTGGTGGGAAAGATCGTAGCCGAGCCGAGCGTGTTATTGCTTTGCGTGCCGATGCCGAAGATCATGTTGCCGCTCACGGTCGCAGCCCCATTGGCGCTCACGGTGGGCAATTGCAGGATGACGCCGTTGTTATCCTGCGCGAACAGACCGACCGGATTCTGCACCTGGCTATCCAGCGGCTCCGAGGTGGCGGTGCAAGTGGAACCGGAACAGGAAAAATAAATATTGGGATTGGAGCCGCCGGAAAGGGTGCAGCCGGCGCCACAGTCGTGCTGGAACACACTGACGCCCAGAATGCCATTCGCGCCCAAATCGGAAAGCGTGCTGATGCCGGTAGTGCCGCCACTGGTGCAAGCTGAAGGGGCGGAAGCAAAGGTGCTATCGCCAATGATCTGCACCGCGGCCGAGGGCGCTTCTTCGCCAGCCAGGTAAATATCAGCGGTTTCGATGGGCCCCCAGGTATAGAAGCTAACGAACGGGAGGCATTCGCCAATCTGATTGGAGTTGACGGCCTGGATGGGCAAAGACAAGGAAACGGCTGAAGCCAGCAGGCGCAGGCCGGAAGAGCCGGAATCCACCAGCACACCGTTAATCGTCTGGCAGTTGCTGGTGCTGCCCGGAGCGCAGATTTTTACGCTGGTAAAGGCGCCATCCACATAATTTTGAGCGGGACCGGCGTTAACGGCAATGGCTTGCACATTATTCACGGATGCAGAGTTGGAGGAAGCGTTGCTGCTGCAACCGGCCGCCAGCAGGGCGGCCAGCAGGGTCCAGGTCATGGCCAAAGCCGCGCGCGTTCGACCCGACAAATAAGCGCTGCGAGAGGGAGTATTTGACATAAAGATTAAGATTCGTTGCGAACCAAGCGGCTACCGGCGAGGCGCATGCCGGGCGGCAGCAACGCATTCACCCAGGCGCTGCCCCGGAAGGCGCGCATGTGTCCACTCATGCTGATGGTCAGATGGGCGGTGGTCAGAATCCAGGGGCCAAAATGGCGGCGCAAGCTCGAGGCCGCATGGCGATATTCGGCAAAATACGCGCCCAGCAGGGCGGACATATCGGGTGGATGCGGGCCACGCCATTGCAGGCCGAAGATGAAGCCCGCGGGCGAGATGTATTCCTCCACGCTCAAACCATCAGGCGCATGCAAGCGGGCCACAGTGTAGGTGGCGTGCCGCACCATGGTCCAGCGGCTGTGCAAGACGGCTTGATCCGTTTTCAGGCTGGCGGCGGATTGGCCCAGCACCGCCCAAGCCGGCAAGGAAAGCAGGCAGAGGATGAAGCCAAAGCGCCGCAGAGCGGCACAGCCGCTTTTACTTTTAGGCGCTGACGCTTTCGCAAGGGTCCGGCCGAAACCGGACGCATGGCGTAAACCCATGGATACTGAAAATATTTTGGCGTAAACACACGCGGGGCCTAAAAGACACCCCGCGCTTCGGCCTGCCATCCCGGATATAAACTGCTGCCCGACTTGGCCATTGACGTTAAGGGAAGTATTCACGTGTGGTTTGATTCCACTTTGAGCGGAAAGGTTACTAGCGGAAAAGAACGCAAAACTGGCCAAAAGCGCAAGAGACGAAAGTCGTGTTAACCCTGCAAGATTATGATTAAGGAAATTAAAATTATTGAATTTAAACGATTTAGCTCATTTTATCAGGCGAAACGCAAACCGCATTCGAGCCGTATTTCCAGATAGAGTCCCGCAAATCACGATCGACTGGCGGAACCGTAAATTTCTTATGAGTTGGAGGAGGCGAAGATGCGTTACGAAGTGATCCAGACCAAGGTCATACGCGCGAGTTGGGTGGCGATGGTTATCCTGCTATTTATGGCAGCCGTGCTCGGAGCTCAAGCTACGGCCGAGCCGCAAATGCCCGGCCATCGCGCCGCGGCCAGGCCGGGTCCGGGAATGCAAATGGGAATGATGATGCGCGGCGGTTTCGGCGGCGGGATGATGGGCGGGGCCATGCGGCGGGGGCCGATGGGAATTCCGCTGCCCCCCTTAAGCATGCTGGCGCGGCAACTGCATCTCACCCCCGCGCAACTGCGGCAATTGCGCGATCTGGAATTTAACACGCGCAAAACTTTAATTCGCGAACGCGCCAATCTGGCCATCGCGCAATTGACCTTGCATCACCTGCTGCAGGCGGAACCGCCGGACCAGGCGGCCATCCTGGCGCAGGTCAATACCGTGGGCAACTTGCGCACGCAAATGATGACCCGCGGGGTTAAAGCGCTGCTGGCCGGCGAAGCCGTGCTCACCCCATCGCAGCGGCAACAGGCGCGCCGCCTGATCGCGCGCCATCTGCGCATGATGGCGATGATGCGCCGCATGCATGGACGATTCTTTTTCAGGCAATTTCGCGGGGCAGGCGGCAATATGTTCTGGATGGGACGGCGGGGAGGCCCGGGCGCTGGCCGTTTTCGCAAGAATTGGCGCGGGCCGCTGAAGCCGAAACCGTCGCCCCCGGCACCGCCCGATGCGGGAGCCAACAATTAAGAGCTTTAGATAGATAAATCACTCCGCATCCCAGGGCGGCACCCGACCGCGGCGCCGCCCTTTTTTAAGCGATTCGACCGCTTTTACCTAGAGGCGCTGACGCTCGCCCTATCAAGCCACCCCTCCAACTGCAGAAGCCACGCCGCGCGAACCGGCCTGCGAGCATAGCCTCAGGCGAATAATTCTTCGAAGCGGCTCGGCCGCTTTTATTATTAGGCGCTGATACTTTCGCAAGAGCCCGGCCGAAACCGGACGCTTTGCGAAAACTCATGGAGCATGCTTCAGGCAATTTCCTCGAAATTGCCTGAACACGAGCTGCTGCCCGACCCGGCCGTTCACGCTTTTTGCGCCTTTTCTGCGAAAATGCTCGGGAACCAAACGCCGGTTCAACCCGCCGTTACCGCTTCCAGAAAGGCCCGTAAAAAAATGCGCCAAAATATTTCCAGCAGCACACCCTGGGAACCGATCGTCGGTTATTCACGCGCCGTGCGCGCCGGCAATGTCATTCATGTTTCCGGCACGACTGCAACCGGCGCGGATGGCAAGCTGATCGAAGGCGACGCCTACACGCAAACGAAACAAACGTTATGCAACATTGAAGCCGCGTTAAAGAAAGCCGGGGCTCGGCTCGAAGAGGTGGTCCGCACGCGCATGTATTGCACAAACATCGCGCGCGATTGGGAGCAGATCGGCCGCGCGCACGGCGAAAGGTTCGGCACGATTCGGCCCGCGACAACCCTGGTCGAAGTGCGGGCGCTGATTACGCCTGGAATGTTAGTAGAAATCGAGGCCGAGGCGATCGTGCTTTAGATTGGCTGCTGCAACTTCGGACAACCGCCCGAGGGCAAACGGCGCCTATTTGCGGGCCAGCCAGAAGAGCAGCCAAAAAAGCAGCACCGGCAGCAAGGCCAGGCCGGCATAGAGCCAGCGGCGCCGCCGCTCCGGATTGCGCCGCCGCCGCCAGGAGCGCAGTTCATCGCGTTCGGCCACGCCGACAGCTTCCTTGTGCTCCAGGTCCCAAATCATCTCGCGCGCGCCGGCATAACGCCGCGCCGGATCGCGTTCCAACGCGCGATAAACGATTTCCTGCGCTTGTTCCGAGATGCGCGGATTGATTTCTCGCGGCGGCGGCGGGTAGTTGAGCAGGCGATCATTCATGATGGCAAAAGCATTCGGCCCCTGAAAGGGCGGCCGGCCGACCAGCATTTCGTAATAAATCGCGCCCAGGGCAAACAGATCGCTGCGAGCATCGCCACGGCGTCCGCGCACCTGCTCGGGCGAGATATAGTCGGGCGTGCCCATCAGTTGGGACAATTTGCCAAAGGTCAGGCGGCGCGCGCCGGCGCTGCCGGCCAGACCGAAATCAATCAACACCGGGCGATCACCGGCGCCGATCAACAGGTTCTCCGGCTTCAAATCGCGATGGATGATGCCGTGGGCATGAATATATTCCAGGATGCCGGCAATGGCGATGGCAAGCCGGGTCGCGCGCTCTTCTGCCAACGGCGCCTCGCGGCGCAACAGGTCGCGCAGCAACTCGCCTTCCACCCAATCGGTGACCAGGTAAAGGCGGCTGCGGTCGCCATCCCGTCGAATGCGCGGTACGCCGGCATGCGCCAATTTCGCCACCGTGGCTTCTTCGCGGCGAAAGCGCTCGTAAAAGACAGGATCGCTTTCCAGCTCCAGGCTAGGAATCTTGATCGCAACCGGAGCGCCGTCGGCCAGATCGGTGGCGCGATAAATGGTGCTCATGCCGCCATGGCCGACTTCGGCATCAAGCCGGTAATGGTCGAGACGATCGCCTGGGCACAGGGGGTTCATGAACCAGGAAGGCGGTAAGGGCGACCGCGATACATGCCCAGCCGCTCCACTTCCAGGATGCGAATCAGCAGAACACTAATATTGTCGCCGCCATCGACATCACGGGCAAGCTCGACCAGGTGTTGGGCCAACTCGGGCAAAGGCAGCGGGGAAGCCAATTGGCGGGCCAGTCGAGTGGAAGCCGCCGCGCCGGGCCGCGGACCCTCGAGCGCGCCATGCAGGCCATCGCTGGAAAGCAACAGCAAATCGCCCGGCTCAAGCCGCAGTTCGCGCAGCTCCGGCTGCACGAAGAGATCGTTGCCCAGCGAACGGCTCAGGCATCCCCGCGCCGGCAGCCAACCCGGCTCATCGCCGGAAAGCAGGCCGAGCGCCTGTTGTTCCGCGGCGAAGGTATGGTCCTGAGTCAATTGCCGCAGCTCACCGCGCCGGCGGAGATAGCAGCGGGAGTCGCCGGCGTGGGCGATTATGGCGCGGTCGCGGCTGAGCGCGCAGGCGACCACGGTCGAAGCCATACCTTTGCCAAACTCTCCGCTCAAGCCGGCATCGTGCAGGCGCTGGTTGGCGGCTTGTAACAGCTGGCGCAGGCGTGGCGCCAGCGCCAATTCGCCCCGGGTAAAATCACCGGTTAAAGTTTCCACGGTCCAGCGCGACGCCAGTTCGCCGGCATCCTGCCCACCCACGCCATCGGCCAGCACAAAAAGCCAATCCCCACCTTGCACCGCGGGCGCGCACCAGCCCAGCGCGTCTTCGTTGTGCGCGCGCAGCTTGCCGGGATCGGTATGATGGGCGAATTCCAGCCGGAGCATCCTGGCTCCAAGTCCCTGCGCCGCAGCCGCCTCGCCGCGGTCACGGCGCATGCGGTTTACCTAAGCGCCGCTCAAGCTTGCGGCTGCGCAACGGCGGCAGCCGGGCTGGCGCTGAGCAGGATTTCCCGTCCCTTCCTACGACTGGCGCGCTTGAAATAAACCGCGCCATAAATACCCCAGGCCAGGGCAATACCGATTGCCGCCAAGGGCTCCATAACGGTTCCATAACCGAGGAACGGCATAATCATGTACATCACGAGTAAGGCCAGGTTGGCCAGCAAACCAAACCAGGGAATCAAGACATGCTTAAACAGCTTGCGATCCTCGCGCTTGCCAAAAGCCAGCAAGCAGATCAGGCAAGTCATGCCATAGAGCAGGAAGGTCCCAAAGTTCGAAGCCAGCGTAATCGTCAACAAGGAATTGGGAATATGCGCTAGCGTGGCCGAGCTTAAATAACCCCAATGCGACCAAAAGCCGCGAGGCAGGGCATTCAGGGCGGCTTGCGTGGGCGCGCCCGCGTCGGCAAAGACGAAGGAGACGCCAGCGCAGCCCACCAGAGCGGAGACCACCGCCAGAGCCCAGATGGAGCGGTGCGGCGTCAGCTTTTTGCCATGCAGCAGGCCGAAGTGCTCCGGCACTTCTTCATCTTTGCCCATGGCGTAGGTGACCCGCGCGCCGGTATTGATGCAGGCCAGCGTGGTGCCGATGATCGCCAGAAACACGGTTGCCGCCTCGGCCAACATGAAGATGCGGCCGCGGCCGGGCCCGAAGAGCGCGTCACCGACCATGACCATCATGTCGCCAATCGGCGCGGCCGAGCCGGCGGCGTTTTGCATGGTGTAGCCGCTGCTGAGAAAGTAGTTAGCGCAGAAATATTCGATCAGGTAACAGAATGCGCCCTGGACCAGTAACGAGATGATCACCGCCCGGGGGATGTCCCGGCGCGGATTTTTCGCTTCGCCGGCCATGGAAGTAATCGATTCGAAGCCGACCAGGATGACAATCGCCACCGCCGCCTGGATCATCAACCAGCTTAAATTGTGCATACTCACCACCGAAGCGGCCGAATTGTGGGTGAGGAACGCTCCGCTACCGTCCTGGTGCGGGTAGCTGACAACATAGGGCAAGGGTTTGTGGTCCGGCCCCAAACGCGGCAAGGGAATGCCATGGGCGTCGCGCTGAATCACGGTTGTCGCCGCGCCATTCACTGTTTGGACCTTAGCGAGGAACTGATAGTTATAAGCTTCGCCGCTCAGCGCATCCCACTGCCAGCCCACGCTGCCCGGCTTATGGCTGAGCCGATAATTCAACGCCATGACCGAGAAGATCAGCAACGCGCTGATTTGAATCACATTGATGGCAAAACTCACCGCAGTCGAGCCGGTAACACCGCGAAAGGCGATGTAGGAGATGGCAAAGGCGCCGATGATCGCCACCAATCCCATAAAGGCCGGACCGGGATTGGAGGCGCTCATGAAGTTGGGCCAGAGCGTGCCCGCCATATAGCCGCAGAAGATACCCAGCGTGGCGACCATGACGCCGGGATAGATCCAGTAATACAGGTGCGAGGCCCAGCCGACGACGAATTTGGAAATGCGGGCGTACTTCCAGCCCTTTTCATGGTTTAAAAACGACTGCTCGGCGTAGTAATAACTGCTGCCGGTGCCGGGAAAGAGTTTGCTCAACTCGGCGTAGGAGATCGCCGTTGCCAAGCAGAGCAGCAAAGCGACGAGGATTCCCAGCCACATGGCCGGCGCAGTGGTTCCGGTGGTGGCTTGAATGTAGAAGGAGAGCCAGAGAAACGCTCCCGGCGCGATCAGCGCCATCGCGTTCACGGTAAGACCGGTCAGGCCCAGAGTCGGTTTGAAATTGGTTTCGGTGCGGGTTTCCACCATGCGCAGCCTCCTTGGGGATTGCGATCGAGCGGCCGGCAAGCGGCCGCGAAGTTCAGGACGATCGTGGTCCCGGAAGCCCAGCGCACGGCGGGGTGCGCGAAGCTGGCAAAACGGCCTGCACCGTTTGCCTCGCGCCCATGATGGCGATTTCGGCCGGATGGCACAAACGCAAATTTTGGATACGCAGCATTGTCCGCATGAATACAAACGTGACCGGGTGGCGGATTAAAAAAAGCAATTGGACAACATGCCCAGGATCGCGGCAGTCTAGTGGCGCGATCCCCGAACGATCGCGGCATGGCTCGCGCCAGAATACGCGCGCGCATGCCCGTGCCGGTTACCGGCGCGTCGCATTACGGTTCTCGCCTCCACGTTTCGAGCGAAACCCCGGCCGCAAGCACCGCCGCAGGCGGTAGCCAAGCAAGCTCGAAATTTCAGCAGGCAAAACCTGCCTGACCCCGGAGGCATCCGATGAAGATCCGTTTATGCGCTTCAGGTTTTTCCGCTTTGTTACTGATCGCCGGTTTAGGGCTGATCAGCCCACGGCTGGCCGCGCAGGTTTCCCTGACAGCGCCCGAGCCTATTCCCATTTCCGCCGGACCGCTGGGCAACTGGTCG
Source organism: Acidobacteriota bacterium (assembly GCA_021818955.1). Classification (GTDB taxonomy): domain Bacteria; phylum Acidobacteriota; class Terriglobia; order Terriglobales; family SCQP01; genus JAKASR01. The sequence continues at coordinate 103,688 of JAKASR010000006.1, read as the reverse complement.
CTTTCCGGGGTGGTTAGCTATGCCGGCGTAGCATCCAGCCAGCCGTTTCCAGAGGAAGACAATGGCGGCGACCTCACCGATGGCCTGGCGATTTTGCAGAAGACCAGCGGCAAATGGCAGTTCTTCGCGCTGGCGGGAGCCTATGCCTTTCCGGCGCTGGGCGCGCGCCGCACAACCACGCTGCAGTACACGCAGATATTAGGCGCCGTCCCCGAGGCCTATGCCGAGTACGTTTTTAATGCCCATGTCTCCATCGAGGCCGGCAAGCTGCCCACCCTGATCGGCCAGGAAAGCACTTTCTCTTACCTCAACTACAACATCCAGCGCGGCATCATCTGGAACGATATGGAAAACCTGGTCAGCCGCGGCGCGCAATTGAATCTCGTCTACGGCAAAGTGACGCTCAACCTGCAATATGGCGACGGCTTCTATTCCGGACACTTCGGTGCGCCCTCGGCGGCTCTCGCCTACGCATTCAATTCGAAAAATACGTTTACTTTCACCACCTTATTGCCGAACCGAATTACTCCGCCCAATGGCAGCTTCTATGATGCCAACGCCCAGCTCTACGACTGGATGTACACCTATACCGGCAAGCGCTGGAGTTGGACGCCCTACGTGCTGTGGCTGAACTCACCCGCCACCCCCAATAACAGCTTCACCCGCGCCGCGCATGGCTGGGGCTGCGCCGTGCTCGGCGGCTACCGCATCAACCAGCAATGGCTGCTGGGCTTCCGCGGCGAGTACGCCCTCAGCAACGGCACGGCCGCTTCAACCAGCCCCAACCAGAACCTGCTCGGCTTCGGGGCCGGCGCCAAAGCCGTCACTTTCAGCATCACGCCCACCTGGCAGGAAAAGGACCTGTTCGCGCGCGCCGAGCTTTCGTATGCCCGCGCCCTCAACTACATTCCCGGCATGGTCTTTGGCGGCGGCGGCAACAATCCCAACCAGGCGCGCGGCGCCGCCGAAGTCGGCGTGTATTTTTAAGCTGCGGCACGGCCGCTTTTACTTTTAGGCACTGACGCTATCGCAAAGGTCCGGCCGAAACCGGACGCATGGCGAATACTCATGGCGGCCGGGCATGGCCGGGCGCAATTCCTACGGAATTGCCGGCTGGCTTGGCGCAATTCCTACGGAATTGCCGGCTGGCTTGGCGCAATTCCTACGGAATTGCTTGGTATCGTCATTCCTAGGCGCGGGACCTAACCGGAACCCCGCGCGAACCCGGCCTGCGGGCATGGCTTGAGGCAATTTCTTCGAAATTGATAATGTTTAGGCAATATCTCTGAAATTGCCGATGACGAAAACTGCCGCCCGACTCGGCCGTTAACGCTTTTAGCGTTCTTTGTTGTTAAACTGACGTCGCCGACGATGAAAGCTCTAGCTTTATTTTTCCTGCCCTGCGGATGGATATTGGCTTTATGCGCGCTTGTATTTCTGCCGTCCGGCGTAGCGCGCGGCGCCTTCCTGGCCGCCGGCCTCGGCCTATCCATCGCCGGAATTGCGCTATTGGCGCTGGCGCATCGGCGCGGCTGAACAAGCGGTGGCTACTAGCCGCAGCCGCCAGGACGGGGCCGCGGCTGCAAGTAAAAGCTGAAAAGCTAAAAGAAATACCACTCCAATGTTTTCCCATTGCGGCCTAGCGCAATTATTATTGAAATCGGAACATGCGCACAGGATTCCGCCAGCATGCCTAGCTTCGACGTGACGGTCGCGGGTGAAATCAATCTCGATCTCATTCTCTACGGACTGCCGCTAGCGCTGCCCCCCGAACGCGAACTGCTGGCTGACAACTTTGAAATCACGCTGGGCAGCTCGTCCGCGATTCTTGCGCATAATCTCGCGGTTCTCGGCATCGCAACCGGTTTCGTAACCCGCATGGGCAGCGATGAACTGGGTGCGATTGCCCGGCGCCGGCTGGCGGAAAGCGGCGTCGACCTATCCAGAGTGGCGCCGCCGCAAGAAGGCACAAAAACCGGAGTCACCATCCTGCTGCATCATGGCGAACAGCGCCACATTCTCACCTATCCCGGCACGATGTTTGCGATGACGCGGCAAGACCTGGATATCGACTATCTGGCTGCTGCGCGCCACTTTCACCTTTCTTCCCTGTTCCTGCACCGGGCCTTGCAACCCGATTTACCCGATCTTTTTCGCGAGCTCAAACGCCGCGGACTCACGCTTTCGCTCGACACGAACGACGATCCGGAAGACCACTGGGACGGGGTACTCCATGAGCTGCTGCCGCTGGTTGACATCCTGCTGCCGAACGAGCGGGAGGTTTGCCGCATCGCGCGGCGGGACACCCTCGACGCCGCCTTGAATGAATTAGCCGGCATCGTGCCCATCATCGCAGTCAAACGCGGCCGCGACGGCGCGGTCGTGCAGAGCGGGGAGGAAAGAGTGCGCGTTGCGGGACAGGACAATATCCAGCCGGTCGATACCATCGGCGCCGGCGACAGTTTCAATGCCGGATTTCTTGCGGCCTGGCTTTCCGGCTACAATCTCAGCACTTGCGCCGCCGCGGGTAATATCGCCGGAGCGCTCTCCACGCTGGGCGTGGGAGGAACCGAGGCCTTTCGCTCGAAAGAGCAGCGCGAGGTTTTCTTAAGCGCCAGGCAGTTTCCGGTCATTCGCACCACGCCGAGCGCCCGCTGCGGCGGAAACCAGCCGGATGCAAGAGGCACCATCACGTGAACCCGCTCGAAGAACTATTGCATGCGCCGATTGAGGAGCAGGAGCGCCGCGGCTATACCTGCACGGCCCGCGAAATCGCCCAGCAACCCGCTACCTGGCGGCGAACCTGGCGCCAATTGCGCGCGCAGCTTCCGGCTCTCCAATCGTTTCTCGCCGGTGCGGGAATCCAGGGGCAGCCGGCGCAGCGGCCCGAAGTGTTTCTCGTGGGCGCCGGCACTTCCGATTACATCGGCCGCTGCCTTTATCAACTGCTGCGGCAGGCCTGGAAATGCGAGGTCACGGCCGTGCCCAGCACTGATCTGCTGATCGATTTCGGGGACATGGTTTTGCCGGAACGCGCCGCGCTGTGGATTGCCTTCTCCCGCTCCGGCGACAGCCCGGAGGGGGTGGCGGTGCTGGAACGAGCCCTGGCAGAACAGCCTCACATTCACCACCTAGTCATTTCCTGCAATGCTTCCGGAAAAATGATGCAGCGCATCGCCAACCGGCCCCATTGCGCCGGCGTTCTGCTGGCCGAGGAGACCAACGATCGCGGCCTGGCGATGACCAGTTCGTTCACCAACATGGTGATTGCGGGCCAAGCCCTGGCGCATGCCTGGTCGCCGGAGGCGTACGACCCCATCGCCGCGGCGTTATGCGACGCGGCGGAAGAGTTTCTCCCGCTGGCGGCGCAGGCGGCGAAAGTTCTGGCCGAACAGGCATACCCGCAGGTCTGTTTTGTCGGCGCGGGCGCCGAGGCCGGGGCCGCGACGGAAGCGGCCTTAAAGCTGCTGGAGTTGACCGCGGGCCAGGTGAAAACCATGGCGCAAACCCCGCTGGGATTGCGGCATGGCCCCATGGCCGCCCTCAGCCCCCACACGCTTCTTGTCAGTTTCCTCTCGACGCACGAACGACGGCAGCGATACGAAATCGATCTGCTGCGCGAGATCGAACGCAAACACCTGGCGGGGCATTGCATCGCCATTGTGGGCGCAGGCGCTACGGCGCAGCCGAAGTTGGATGCGGCCGAAATGCTCGCACCCGCCAAAACTTATGCCATACCGGACCTCTATCGGCCACCGGTGGATATTCTTTTTGCGCAGTTGCTCGGATTGTTCAGCAGCCTGCGATGCGGGCTCAAACCCGATGCTCCCAGTCCCACCGGAGCCATCAGCCGCGTCGTGCAGCCGATTGAAGTTCACTGAAAGAGGGCTGAGGCCGGCCGCTTGCGTTACCCAGAAAGAGAGCACCCATGCTTACCATCGTTTCGACCTACCTGGCGGTATCCATGTTTTTCATCGCCGCCGCGTCGCGCCGCCACCGGATGCCAGTGCAGCAGCGCAAAGCAGCTATTCCCCTGGGGCTGATGGTCTTGTGCGGCATTGGCTGGACCAGCCAACCGGCGAAGGCGGCAAAGCCGCACCTGCTGGCCGCCACGCCGCCGATGGGCTGGAACGACTGGGCGCACTATCAATGCCATTTCACCGCGCAAACCATCCTGGAAAACGCCCGCGAACTGGTCAAGACCGGCCTCGCGGCGCGGGGATACAATACCGTCACGATCGACGACTGCTGGATGCTAAAAACCCGCAATCGCCAAGGCAATCTTCAGCCCGATCCGGCGCGCTTTCCCGATGGCATGAAGCCCGTAGTTGAAGCCATACACGCGCTGGGATTGAAATTTGGCATCTATGAGGATGCCGGCTACGCCACTTGCGGAGGTTTTGCGGGCAGCGGCCAGCCCCAAAGCGGCGGCCCGGCCCATTTTTTCCAGGACGCCAAACTCTTCGCAACCTGGGGCGTGGATTACCTGAAGCTCGACGGATGCAACGTGGTTGCCGCCAAAGGCGAGAGCCAAAACCAGGCGTATCGCAAGGCATACCGCGAGGAACGGAATGCGCTGAAGCGCGCCGGCCGGCCCATCGTTTTTTCCGAATCGGCGCCGGCCTATTTTCAGGGAAGCCCCGCATGGTATGACGTGCTCACCTGGGTGCGTTACTATGGCCAGCTCTGGCGCGAAGGCTCCGATATCGCCACCTTCAATAGGCGCCATCCCGACCGGCCGCGCTTTGCCAGCGTGCTGTGGAACTACGCTTACAATTTGCCGCTAGGACGTTTCCAAAAGCCCGGCAACTGGAACGATGCGGATTTCATCATCGGCGGCGATAGCGGCCTAACGCTGCCGCAAACCCGCAGCCAACTGGCCCTGTGGTCGATGATGTCCGCTCCGCTGATTCTCAGCTCGGACCTGAGTCATTTGAGCCCGGCGGCGATCGCCATACTAGGCAATCAATCGGTGCTGGCCATCGATCAGGACCCGCTCGGACGGATGGCCACCCTGATCCGCCGCACGCCCACAGAAGATGTCCTCTTGAAGCCGCTCCACAATGGTGATTACGCCGTTGCCGTCCTGAATCGCGGGACGGCACCGCTGCACAGCGAGCTTCATCCTTCCGATTTCGGCTTCGGCGCCCGGGCTTGCCGCTTCAATGCGCGCGATTTGTGGACCGGCTCGGAACATTCATCAGCCTCTACATTACGAGCTACGGTCGCTGCCGATGACACGGCCATCTGGCGCATTCGCCCCTCGGCCTCGTGCGGCACGCCGTCTCGCACCGGCACGATCGTCAGAATCGTTCCCGCCGCAAGACATCATTACGAAAGCTATACGCGTTGCCTCGCGCGTTCCGGGCAGGTGGAAGCCTGCAAGGGCACCGCCGTGGAGACCTGGACCGTAACGCCCAGCGGCGAATTGCAATCCGGCGGGAAATGCCTGTCGGCGGGAGGCGGCCAAGTCCTTCTTACCGGCTGCCATTCCAGCGCGCAGCAACGCTGGTACTACACGCTGGCGGGCAATCTCATCAATCGCAGCGACCGGCTTTGCCTTACCGGACGACTCACCGGCGCGCTCACGCTGCAGCACTGCGGGCATAATCTCGCCTCACAGATCTGGGCATTGCCAAGCGCGCTTATCAAAAGTGAAAGATGAAGGCGGAAAGGCAAAATCTGAAAAAAACCATAGCGGCACGGCCGCTTTTACTTTTAAGCGCTGACGCTTTCGCAAAGGTCCGGCCGAAACCGGACGCAGGGCGAATACTCATGGCTGCCGGGCATGGCCGGGCGCAATTCCTCTGGAATTGCTTGGTATCGTCGTTCATAGGCGCGGGACCTAACAGAAACCCCGCGCGAACCCGGCCTGCGAGCATGGCTGCAGGCAATTTCTCCGAAATTGAGCATACTGAAGACAATTTCTTCGAAATTGAGCATACTGCAGGCAATTTCTTCGAAATTGCCCATGACGAAAACTGCCGCCCGACTCGGCCGTTAACGCTTTATGTTATTCCCTTGCAGGGCACCCGCGCTGATTTTTACAGCTAAGTTTTTTAATTTCAGGCAGATCAGCGCGGCTGACAAGCGAGAATTTTTCCGGGAAACTGAAAACATGATTCCAGAAATGAAGAAGCAGGCGCTCATCATAGTCCTTTTGGGCGGCTGGATGGCTGGTCGGGTTTGGGCTGCACCGCCCAGCACTCATCGCCCCCGGGCGCAGCAAGCCGCGCTTTGGATCACCGATATCCATCTCAACCCCTACACCGTGCCCGGGTTGGTAACCCGGCTGCAGCACGCTCCGCTGCGGCGCTGGCGCGCGCTCTGGCTGGCGGCGCTGCGGCACAGCCCCAGGCCCGCGGGAGCCAAAAATAGCTATGGCGCCTATGGGATGGACAGCAATGCCCTGCTGCTCGATTCAGCGCTCGCGGCGATGCGAAAAGCGGCGGCGCGTCAAGGCCGCCCAGCCTTCATCGTGATTACCGGCGACCTGCTGGCGCATGGCTTTCATCATCATTTTCTCGCCGCGACGCCGCAGCATACCCAGGCCGATTACGACGCCTTTGTACAGCGGATGTTCCGTTATGTCATCGCCCGCCTGCGGGCCAGCTTTCCCGGCGTGCCGCTGTTGCCGGCGCTGGGCAATAACGACTCCGATTGCGGCGATTATCAACCCCGCCCGGGGGCGCCATTCATGAGCGGCTTAGCCGCCGCTTGGAGCGGCCTGCTCGCCTCGCGCCATGCGGACCGGCAATTCGCCGCCGACGGGTATTACAGCGTCCGCCTGCCGCTTGCAGGCGGCGCCCACCCCGTGCGCGCCATCGTGCTGAATGACATCGACTGGTCGCCCCACTATCACAATGGCTGCGGGACGCCGCGGGACGCCCAGGCCGGGGCGGAGCAGATGCGCTGGCTGCGCGCCACGCTTTATGCCTCGGCGCTGCGAGATGAGCGGGTTTGGGTGATGGCGCACATTCCGCCCGGCGCCGACGTTTTCAGCAGCCTGAATCATACCGGCAATGCCTGCGCCCGCCCGCCAGTCATGTTTCTCGCGGCCTCTTACAATCGCGAGCTGGTGACTCTTCTGCGGCAGTACGCCGCGATCGTGCGCCTGGGGCTTTTCGGCCATACCCACCAGGACGAATTCCGGCTGGCCGGCGCCGTGCCGCTGAAAATCGCGCCCTCGCTATCGCCGATCTTCGGCAACAATCCAAGCTTCACGCTGCTGCGTCTTGGCGGCGGGCGGGTCAAAGACTATCGCGTGTACCGCATGAATCTAGCCGCATCGCATCCGCGCTGGCGGCTGGAATACGATTTCGACCGGAGCTATGCCGTCAACTCTCCAGCCGACCTGCCGGCGTTGGCGCCTCGCCTGGCTGCCGACGCCGCCCTGCGGCGCCGTTTCCAGGGCTTCTATAATGCCGGCAGCCTGGCGCCCAATTTTTCCCGCCTGGCCTGGCCGGATTTCCGCTGCGGCATAAGCCACCTGAACGCCGCCTCGTTCCAGCGCTGCGCCTGCCCGGCAAACGCCAAAACGGCTCCCGCGGCCCTCACCCACTAAGTCAAGCTTCAGCCATTCCCATGCCCGAACCCAGTTTTGAAAATTTAACCGTGCTGGCGCTGGAAAGCCGGCGCGCGAACGAAATCGCCCATCTGGTCGCCAACTATGGCGGGCAGGCCCTTGTGGCTCCGGCCTTGCGCGAGTTGCCGCTCGATAACGCCGGCGAGGTCGAAACCTTTCTGCGTGAATTGAACGGGGGCGGATTCGACCTACTCATTCTGCTCACCGGAATCGGGCTGCGACGGCTGGTGGAAGCGGCGCGCGGGCCATTCACGGAAACCGAGATCGCAAGCAGCTTGCGGCGCGTGCGCAAGCTGGCGCGCGGCCCCAAGCCCACGGCCGAGTTGCGGCGGCTGGGGCTCGAACCCGAATTGCAGATTGCGGAACCGAACACGTGGCGCGAAATTCTTGCCACACTCGATGCCGCGTACCCGCAAGGACTGGCGGGCATCCGGGTCGCGGTACAGGAGCATGGAACCCCGGCGGAGGAATTATTGGAAGGGCTCAAGCGGCGCGGGGCTGAGCCGCGCGTGCTGCGGCTCTATTGCTACGCTTTGCCGGAGGATACGGCTCCGCTACGAGCCGCCCTGCAAGCCTTGATTGCGGACGAGATTGCCGTCGTGCTCGTAACCAGCTCGCAACAGGCAGCGCATCTGCTACAGGTCGCCCGGGAGGCGGCAGTGGACGAGCCGGTACACGCCGCGTTGCGCCGCGCCGTTATTGCCTCAATTGGCCCAGATACTTCGCGCAGCTTGCGCGAGCTTGGGCTCGAGCCCGACCTCGAGGCCAGCCATCCACATATGGGCTTTCTGGTGCGCGAAGCCGCGGCAGCCGCCCCGGGGCTGTGGCGCAAAAAAAACGCTTCAGCGCGCCTTCGCGACGAGAATTCAAGGTAAGCTGGCGCATGCGATTCAACGATGCCGCCTGGCTGTTCCCGCTTGCCGGGCCGGCGCTGCTGGCACCGCTGGGAGTGGCGCTAATGGCGGCAGGGCTGGGGCGCGGCCGCCATGTGACTCATACGCTGCTGACCGCGCTGGCCGCTTGGGGCGCCGCAGCGCTCGGCTATGCGTTGATCGGATTTCATCTTGCCGGCTATCCCGGCAGCCCAGCGCTGGTTTTCAGGCTGCACGGAACGGCGTGGAACTATCTGGCTTGGGTATGGCGCGTTCCAGAGCAGTTCTTGCTTCCCGCTTATGCCTGGCGGCTGTTTGGGCTGTTGGCAGCAGGATGGATGGCCGTGGTGATTTCGGCCGGCGCGCTTGAACGCTGGAAACTAAGCCGCACCGTACTGGCCGCGTTTATATTTGGCGCGCTGCTAGCGCCGCTGCCGCTACACTGGCTCTGGAACGGCGGATGGCTGGCCATGCTTGGACAAAATTTCGGCCTCGGACATGGCGCTATGGATTTGGGCGAAACGACCGCCATTCAAGCTTGCGGAGGCGCAGGCGCGCTGGCGCTGGCTTGGCAAGTGGGAGCGCGCCGGCACAAGTTCAATTCGCAGGGCGAGCCCAATGCCCTGCCCGGCCATAGTACCGTGCTGATGCTGACCGGATGCGGGCTGACGCTAGCCGGCTGGCTCGCCTGGAACGCCATCTCCGCGCTGATGGTGGCGCATATTTCGCCATGGCTGTTGGCGCGGACGGAGATCAATACGCTACTGGCCGCCATTTGCGCCTTTTTGTGCGCCCTGGGGTTGGGGCGCTGGCGGTTTGGGCGGCCTGACGCCTCGATTGCTGTCAACGCCTGGCTGGGTGGATTGGTCGCCTCCAGCGCCGCCGCGCCCTTTCTCTCGCTCTCCGCCAATGTATTGACCGCAATTGCCGCCGGCGCCATCGTCTTCTTTTCCATCCCCTGGCTGGAGCAGACGCTGCGGCTGGACGACCCCGCCGGCGTCATTCCCGCGCATCTGCTCGCCGGAATCTGGGGCCTGCTCGCCGCCGGGTTGTTTGCCCGGCTGTGGTTTTATTGGCCGGCTGGCTCCCCGAGGTTCCTGATGCAAGGCGTTGTCCCCTCATTCCATGGCGTCCCCTTACCCATATTTCCCAGCTGGGGACAATGGGCTGCACAGATTGTCGTCGTGGTTACCTTGCTCGGCTGCCTGCTGCCGCTCGCCTATGCCGTGATCTGGCTGATCGAACGGCTGTGGCCGGGACGCGTGACGCCGGAAGCCGAAGCTCGGGGCCTGGATCTATATGAGTTGGGCAGCAGCGCCTATCCCGAGATGGTTACCCACGGGGATGAGTTTTTATAGCAGCACTCATATACCGCGGCGGGGCCGGCAGCCAGAAATCAGGTAGGCGCGGCACGGCCGCTTTTACTTTTAGACGCTGACGCTTTCGCAATGGTCCGGCCGAAACCGGACGCATGGCGAATACTCATGGATGCCGGGCATCGCCGGGCACAATTCCTACGGAATTGCCGGCTTGCTTGATGCAATTCCTGCGGAATTGCTTTGTGTTGCCATTCCCAGGCGCTGGACCTCAAAGGGACCCCACGCGAACCCGGCCTGCGAGCATGGCTGCAGGCAATTTCTCCGAAATTGAGAATGTTTGGGCAATTTCATCGAAAATGCCCATGACGAAAACTGCTGCCCGACTCGGCCGTTAACGCTTCTGGAAATCTCACGGCAGGAACCGGCCCGCATCATGGCCGAGCGGAAGCGGCCATAAACCGATAATCCGATGCCCGGCAGGAAGCTTTCCCGCCGAGCGACGCTTCAGGCCGAGCGCCCGGGCCCGCGATCCTGGACAAGCGCGGCTGCCCGGCTCGGCCATCAACATTTTTACGCGCCTTCTTTCTTCCGCATTCCAACTTCGGTATGCTGGCCTCCTATGAAGCGACGTGAATTTTTCTCGACCGCCGGCGCCGCCGCGGGCAACTGGGCGCTGGCTTCGGCCTGGAGCCGAGGCGCGGCCGCGCCCTATCGCATCACCGTCTCGCGAAGCGAAGCTGGAGCCACCGCCCAAGCCAGCGGCGCCGCCGCGCCGCTGCATTTGCAGTCGATGGCGGGCATGGAATCGGGCGCGCCGCTGGGCGGGTTGGGCGCAGGCTCGGTCGAGCTGCGTCCGGATGGCTATTTCGACGACTGGGAAATTACGAACCTGGGCGCCTGGGCGGCTTCGGGGCCGCTGCCCTCGCCGGAACGCGTCAACCCGCCCACGCCGCCGCGGCTGGAATTTTTTCTTTGGACCCGCGCGGAAAAAGCCCAACCGCAACTGCGGCGGCTGTATTTGCGTCCACGCGAAAACGATCTTTATTCGCTCGGCTATGTACAAGACGTCGAAGCGATCGAATATGAGGCCTGGTTTCCGATGATCAGCCTGCGCTACCGCGACCGCACCCTGCCGGTGGAAGCGAGCGCGACGGCGTTTTCGCCGTTCATCCCCGGCCAAGCGCGCGCCTCCGCCACGCCCGGCTTCCATCTCGCCTTCAACCTGAAAAACCGCTCGCGGCAGCCGGTGGAAGCCACGCTGCTAGCGGTAATGGATAATCCCATCGTCTCGACGCTGGCCGACCGCAAGCTGCGCAATCAGGCCGGCGGCGCGCGGCTATTCATGATTTCGGAAGCGCAGCCGCAAGACCCCGCCGATTGGGGCAGCTTATGCCTGGCGCTGGAGGGGGGCGAGGCGTCCTGGATCAGCGGCACCTACCGCCAGTACATGCTGCCCGGACTGTGCCGCTGGAAGAGCCGACGAGTGAACTGGATGCTGCTCGATTGCCTGCAGGATTTTTATCAAACCGGGCGGCTGCCCAATACCGCCGCCGAGCGCGATTTCGCGCAGGCATTCAAGCTGCGGGGAGCGCAGATCAATGCGCTATCCGCGGCGGAGATGGCAAGCTGGCTGGGACGGCTCCAGGGCGATGCCCTGTTCCATCGCGTGATCGAGGAAGCGCGGCAGGCGAACCCGCAAATGGCGGCCAGCGAAGAAGGGATGCGCACGCTGTTACACGAGATTGCCGAAAATCTCGACGGCGAGCTGGCCGGGCCGGAGCGCACGAAATCCAGCTGGGGCACGGGCGCGCTCGCCTCCACGCGGCGGCTGGGGCCGGGCGAGGCGGCCGAGACGCGGTTTACTTTCGGCTGGCATTTTCCGCACCATCGCAACGCCGGCGGCGAGCACATCGGCCACCGCTACTCGAGGTGGTACCGCAACGCGGCCGAAGTGGCCGAAACTCTGGCGGAAAACTATCGTCCACAGCGCGCGTCCACCGAGAAGTTTGCGCGCACACTGGCTGAAACTTCGCTGCCGGCTCCGCAGGCGTTCGCCTGGTCGAGCCATCTGGGCACGCTGCTTAAAAATTGCTGGTGGAGCGAGGACGGGCATTACGCCATCTGGGAAGGCCTGGGCTGCTGCGGGCTGAGCACGACGGACGTGGATTACGACGGCAGCTCGTCGATTCTGGCGCTGTTTCCCGAGCTGAAGATGAGCCAGATGCGCGACATCATGCGTTTCCAGAATGCCGCCGGGCAGGTGCCGCACAACTACAGCAACGGCTTCAATGGCGTGGACGAGGGCGGCTACGGACGGGTGGACATGAACCCGCAGTTCGTCATGATGGCATGCCGCGATTATTTATGGACCGGCGACAGGGCGTATCTCGAAGCGCTCTGGCCTGGATTGACGAAGGCGATGGAATATACCGCCGCGCTCGACACCAACGGCGACGGCCTGCCCGATAAAAATTGCGGTTTTCAGACCTACGATCAGTGGCGCATGCGCGGCGCGCCGTCCTATATCGCTTCGCTCTGGATCGGCGCGCTGCGGGCGATGACACGCATGGCGCGCGATTTGGGACATGCGGAGGAAGTCCGGCGCTGGCAGGGCTGGCTGGATAAAGCCTCGGCCAGCTACGACCGGCTGCTGTTTAATGGCCGCTACTTCAGCCTATGGGTGGATGATTCCCCGGCAGCCTTGGCCTCGGGCGGCGTGAAACGCGACGAGATTTGCATGAGCGATCAGATGAGCGGCGAGTGGTTCAGCCACCTGATGGGGCTTGAAACCACCACCGACCCACACAAACTCGCGGCGGCGGCGGAAAGCGTCTGGCGCAACAACTTCAGTCCGGATACCGGGCTGCGCAACGCCACCGCGCCTCAGGGCGGCAGCGGGCTGCTGGTGATGGATAATCTGCAGGCGGGCGGCGTCTGGTCGGGGATCGAATACGCTTTTGCCTCCTTCCTGATGGATCACGGGCGCTATGCCGAGGGCGCGCAAATAGTCGAAGCCGTGCACCGCCGCTACCTGCGCGCCGGCATGCCATGGAATCACGTCGAGTGCGGCACGCATTACACCCGCGCCATGAGCAGTTGGACCACGCTGTTGGCGGCCACCGGCTTCAAACCCGACCGCCCGGCGCAGGCGCTGACCCTGGCGCCAGCCGTTCCGGGCGATTTTCACGCTCCCTGGGTAACCGCCGAGGGATACGGGCAGCTCCGCCGTCGCGGCGCGCGGCTGGAGTTGGCCTGCGTGGCCGGCCAACTGGAGTTCAAGACGCTACGCGTGAAAGCGACGAAAGCGATGCCCCAAGCACAACTGGCGGGCCGGCGGCTCGAAGCGCACTCGCGGCGCGAGCATGAATTGACGGCGATGGAGTTCGCAACGCTGGTCGCGATTCGGTCGGGACAAACCTTTGCCATTACAACTTAACAGGGCGCGTATGCCGGGCAAAGGCAATTTCTCCAAAATTGAGCATAACTTCAGGCAATTTCTCCGAAATTGCCAATGACGAAAACTGCCGCCCGACGCGGCGGTTAACGCTTATAGATGTAAATTATTGAAAATAAAGCGTTATTCCACTAAATGGGCGGTTATTCCAAAAAAATGGCCGTTGTTCCAAGCCTGGCACAACGGGAATGATCTTTAAATTCAAGGATTTAACTCCGGTTGTACCAGATTTTCTCCGATCCCCCATTCTATTTAAACCGTAAACATGGCTGTAAATAATTCTAAGATAAGTATTTAACCATGGTTGACGATAGCAACTGGTTGACGGTATCAACCAGCGGCACGGCCGTTTTTACTTTTAGGCGCTGACGCTTTCGCAAGGGTCCGGCCGAACACTCATGGATGCCGGGCATTGCCGGGCGCAATTCCTGCGGAATTGCCGGCTTGAATAATGCAATTCCTGCGGAATTGCTTTGTATTGTCGTAAATAGGCGCGGAAGTAATCCTTATCAGTTTCAGCTCATATTCGTTCTGAAATGCGCTCTGGTCAAGCAGCGCATATTCCAGTAAAATAAAGAGTTAAGGCGGCACGGCCGCTTTTACTTTTAGGCGCTGACGCTTTCGCAAAGGTCTGGCCGAAACCGTAACAATTTTCTGCTTTCACCATGCCTGACGACAATCTGACACTACCTCTCGGCGGCGGCGAAGACGGCGGCAAGAACCTGTTGCCGATCAACATTGAAGAAGAAATGCGGCGGTCCTATCTGGACTACGCCATGTCGGTGATCATAGGCCGCGCGCTGCCGGACGCGCGCGACGGGCTCAAGCCGGTACACCGGCGGATTCTCTACGCCATGTTCCGCGAGGGGCTGCTGTCGAATAAAAAATATTCCAAGTGCGCCGGCGTGGTGGGCGAGGTACTGAAAAAATATCATCCTCATGGCGACATGGCAGTGTATGACGCGCTGGTGCGCATGGCGCAGGATTTCAACCTGCGCTATCCGCTGATCGATGGCCAGGGCAATTTCGGCTCGGTGGACGGCGATCCGCCGGCGGCCTACCGCTACACCGAAGCGCGGCTGGCCAAGATCGCGGAAGAAATGCTGGCCGACATCGATAAAGATACGGTCGATTTCACGCCCAACTTCGATGAAGCCACCGAGGAGCCGGTGGTGCTGCCGACGCGCATTCCCAACCTGCTGATCAATGGCGCGGACGGCATCGCGGTAGGCATGGCGACCAAGATTCCGCCGCACAATTTGACCGAGGTGCTGGACGCGACCCTGCTGCTGCTGGAGCAACCGAATACGACCACCGCGCAGCTCATGCAGCACGTGCAAGGGCCGGACTTCCCCACCGGCGGCATTCTCTACGGAAAATCCGAAATCCAGCACGCCTACGAAAAAGGCCGCGGCAGCTTCATGGTGCGCGCGCGCTCGCATATCGAGACGCTGACCAAGGAGCGCGAGGCGATCATCATCACCGAAATTCCCTACCAGGTGAACAAGGCGCGGCTGATCGAGCGCATCGCCGAACTAGTGCAGGAAAAGAAGGTCGAAGGCATCAGCGATCTACGCGACGAAAGCGACCGCGACGGCATGCGCATCGTGCTAGAGCTGAAGCGCGGCGAGCAGGCGGAGATCATTCTCAACCAGCTCTATAAACACACCAACCTGCAAACCAGCTTCGGCATGATCCTGCTGGCGGTGGTGAACGGCCAGCCCCGCGAGCTGGGCCTGGCGGACGCGCTGCGGCGTTTCATCGAGCATCGGGTGGATGTGGTGCGGCGGCGCACGACATACGAGCTGGCGCGGGCGCGCGATCGCGAACACATTCTCGAAGGCTACAAGATCGCGCTCGATCATCTCGACGCGGTCATCAAGCTGATCCGCGCCGCCGCCAGCCCGAAGGAAGCCCGCGACGGCCTGGTGGCCAAGTTCGAGCTGAGCGAAAAGCAGGCGCAGGCCATCCTCGACCTGCAACTGCATCGCCTGACCAGCCTGGAACGGCAAAAGATCCTGGACGAGCTGGAAGAGATCCGCAAGCGCATCGCATACCTGGAATCCATTCTGGGCAGCGAAAAAAAACTGCGCGGGGTCATTCGCGACGAGCTCAAGGAAATCCGCAACGATTACGGCGGCGACAAAGATCCACGGCGAACGCTGATCGAAGACGAGGCGCGCGAGTTGAGCCTGGAAGACCTGATTCAGGAAGAGACGGTGGCGCTGACCATCACTCATTCCGGCTATTTAAAGCGCACCGCGATTTCCACCTACCGCCATCAGCGCCGCGGCGGCAGCGGCCGCATCGGCGCGGGCACGCGCGGCGAAGACTTTGTCGAGCACCTGTTCATCACTTCCACCCACAGCTATATCCTGGTCTTCACCCAGACCGGCCGGGTGTACTGGCTGAAGGTGTATGAGATCCCCGACGCCGCGGCCAACGCCAAAGGCAAGGGCATCACCAACCTGATCAACTTCCAGCCCGGGGAAAAGCACTGCGCCCTGCTGCCGGTACGCGACCTGAACCGCGAAGACGAATATATCGTGATGGTCACGCGCAGCGGCGTCATCAAGAAATGCGCGGTCAGCGACTTTTCCAACCCGCGCTCGGGCGGCATTATCGCCATGGGCATCGAGCCCGGCGATTATCTGGTGCAGGCCAAGCTCAGCGACGGCAAGAGCGAAATCTTCCTCGCCAGCGAGCAGGGCAAGAGCATTCGTTTTTCGGAAAGAGGCGTGAGGACCATGGGCCGCAATGCTCATGGCGTGCGCGGCATGACGCTGGCGGAAAACGACTACCTGGTGGGCATGGAAATCGCGCACCACGATAAGCAACTGATCTTGAGCGTCACCGAACACGGCTACGGCAAGCGCACGCCGCTCAACGCCTACCGGCTGCAAAGCCGCGGCGGCAGCGGCGTGATTAACATCCGCACCTCCGAGCGCAATGGCCGGGTGGTGGGCGTCATGGCAGTCGAGGAAGACACCGAGATCATGATCATCAGCCAGCAGGGCAAGATCATTCGCGTGGGCATGGCCGAGATTCGCGAAGTCGGACGCGCCACGCAGGGCGTACGCCTGTTGCGGCTGGATGAGGGCGACCACGTCGCCGCCACTAGCGTGATCCCTCCGGATGAAACCAACGGCAACGAGCCAGCTCAGGGTGAACTGGGCGGCAAATAAGCGGGCGGCACGGCCGCTTTTACTTCGTCGTTAATAGGCGCGGAACCTCAAAGGAACCCCGCGCGAAAGCGGCCTGCGGGCATTGCTTCGGGCAATTTCTCCGAAATTGCGCAGGCTTCAGGCAATTTCTCCGAAATTGAGAATGTTCGGGCAATTTCTCCGAAATTGAGAATGTTCAGGCAATTTCTCCGAAATTGAGAATGTTCAGGCAATTTCTCCGAAATTGCCCAAGACGAAAACTGCTGTCCGACTCGGCCGTTAACGCTTATGGCTCACGATTTCACTGCATTGATTTCAATTTTTCGTGAAGGCAGCGCAGGGCGAAAGACGATGTCGGCGGCGTCGCGTAAAAAGCTTTCATCGCTCAAGCCCGCGCGCAGCGGCTCGGGGCAGGCGGAGCGGGCGGCGAAATAATCGGCCAGCTCGCGATACAGGCGCAGCCGCGCCTCAGGTTCAAGCCGCGGACGGGCCAGCAGCGCATCCAGCAGCAGGCCGGCTTCTTGCGGGCGCACGCCGCGGCGCAGACGGTAAATATAACCCGGGTCGGCGAGCAGGGAATTGTATTTAGGCGAAGCCAGCGCACCGGCGGCAGGAACGGGCACGGGGGTTTCGCGCACCACCAGGGTCGAAGCCAGCAGATCGCCGATGCGCCGCATCCGCGCATTCGCCAGCGCCACCAGCCCGCCCAGCAGATAAAACGGAAGCACATTATCGAGCACGCGAGCCAGATTGCGCGTCGCCACCTGTCGCCATTCGAGGCGCAGGCCCTCGGCATCAAGCACGCGCAAATGAAGGAGGCGCTTGCCTGGTGTCTGGCCGCGCCAGAACCATTCAAACAGTCCGCCATAAAGGATGGGACCCAGGGCAAAAACCAAAAACGCCAGCGGCAGGCCGAGGGGGCCGCTGAGCCGGGTAAACGCCGAAAAGAGCGCGCCCATGAGCCCATAATCGACCAGCGCCGCAGCGATGCGAACGGGCGGACCAGCCAGGGTGAGATGAAAGCTGACGCCTTCCGGAGTAGTGATGGCGAAATCGCAGGCCGGCATTTATGGCCTCTTATCCGCATGGAGCGCGGCTGCCGGCCTGGCGGCAGCCGCAGACAGGACGGAAGCCGGGTTGCGTACGCGGCCGGCGAAGGCCAGCCAAGCGGCGAGCGCGGCGAGTTCGACAAGGCCGAAGGCGATTTTGGCGGCATAGGGCGTCTGCGCCGCCAAGCGCTGGGAAAAGAACGCTTCAATCAGGCCCGCCCAGACCAGCATGGCGCTGAAGCCGAAGATCAGGGTCCAGAGTTCGGGCAGCAGGGCGCGCAGGCGGCGGCGGCGAGGCTGGGCGTCGCCCCGCAATAAAACCGCCGCCAGCATGAACCCGCCCTGACCGGCGATCAGGACGGCAGGGATCTCAAAGGCGCCATGCGGCAGCAGCCAGGCGGCGGTAAACACCCCCGCGCCAGCGGAGGCATAGCGCATGACTACCGCACCCAGCAGAATGCCGTTTTCGACCAGCACCACCGAAGTCCCTACGCCCAGGCTCAAGCCAAGCAGCAGAGCAAGGATCGAGGTGGAGATATTGTGCGACATCAGGAACGAGGAAAAGACACTTTCCTCATAGGGATTTCCCAGCTTCTGCAGCCGGGCTTCGGAGGCGATGCGGCGCTGCGGATGGCGCAGATAGGCAGCGGGCAGCAGGCGGCGGGCAGCATGCGGATTCATGCCGACGGCGAGCGCGCCAAAAAGCATGCCTCCCATCGTCAGCAGCAAGGCAAGCAGGAAGGCGCCGGCATGGCGACGGAAGACGACGGGGAAAAGAGTCACCGTAGCCGCGATCCGCCGCAGGAGCGGCTCCCGATGAAAGCAGGCGACTGCACCCGGCGTCGCCGCTTCGCACTCGGCCGGCCGCCGGCGGGAAGCACAGCGGCGGGATGGACGGGTCTGATAAATTTCGCCGTAGGCGCGGGCGACGAGCCGTTCCAACGAGGCGGTCAGCGCCAGGGCGGAGGCGCCATGCTGCAGGCGGTTGAGTCCAGTGATGGCGCGGCGATAGAGCGCCAGCAGGCGGTCGGACTCCTCGAGGCTGAGCGCGGGCGAAGCACGTTGGCGCAACTCATCGAGCAAGGCCTCCAGCTCGCTCCAGGCGGGCTGTTCCTGGCGAAGAAAGCGTTCCAGGTCGAGCATCATAGGCGCTGGTTCCGTTTGGCTTCGAGGTAGGTTTCGACCGCGCTCAACTCCAGATCGGAGCGCGCCCAGCGCAACGCCACTCCCCGGCGTTCGAGGCGGCGGCGCAATTCGAGCAGGCGCACGTACTCGCGATGTCCGGCCAGGCGGCGATAAATGGCGGCGCTTCCCTCGCGGGCCAATTCCGCGGCTTGCGCCTGCGCCGCCGCGGACGACCGCACCCCAGAGTCGCGTCCAAACAAAGGCGCCACGGCGGCGGGCAGCGGCGAGGAGACGACCACAACATGGCGCTGGCGCAGCAGGTCAAATCCGGCCATCAACTCCGGCGCCAGCGCGGGCTCGGCGCAGTCGGTGAGCCAGAGCAAGAGCGAGCGCCGGCGCAGGGCGGCGGCGAGCGCGGCACAGACGGCCGGATAATCCGGAGTCGAGTGCTCCGCCGACAAGCCGACCAGAATGCGGCGGCAGGCAGCCAGCGCGCGCGAGCCGATGCCGGGCGTCAGAAAATGCGTCAACTCGCCGGCGAAACAAGCCAAGCCTACCTGATCGCCCAGGCGCACGGCGGTTTCCGAGGCCAGCAGCGCGGCGCGGAGGTAAGCCTCCAGAAGCGGCTCGGCCGCAGCGGCTTTGCCGCTCGCCAGGGGGTGCATGGCGGGCACGTTCCATTCCTGGCGGCGCGCCGCCAGGCGCGAATGATCGAGCACGACCAACAGCGGCTGCAAGCGCTCCCATTGAAAAACGCGCACCACCGGATGCCCGCGGCGGGCGGTCGCTTTCCAGCTCAGGTCGCTGTAAGGATCTCCGGGCAGGTACTCGCGCAAGCGTTCGTAATCCCGTCCCTGGCCAGTAAGTTGGGGGCGGGCGCCGAGCGCAGAGTAATACAACCGGCTACGCAACAATTGGCGGCGCGCGCCGCGCAAATCGGGATAGACGCGCAGGCAGCCGCGCAGCCCAAAACGGCGGCGCAGCCGCCATAACCGCCAGCGCGATTCGGTTTCGATGGCGGCGCACAAGCCGCTATAGCTGCCGCGCCGGAGCGGAGTAAGCAGCGTCCGCACCCGCAACCGGCGCCGAGCCGAATCCGATGCCGCGGCCAGATTCCAGATCTTCGGCTCGCCGCTCAACCCGAGCGCTTCCTGGGTGCCGGCATCCATGGCACCTATGGCCAGGCGTAGCCGGAGCCGACGCCCAGCCGGCAATCCGGAAATGATCCAATCGAGCGAACCGGCTTGATGCTGGCGCAAGCGCACCAGCGGGAAAGAAGGGACGAGCACGGAGCTGGCCGGCGAATTGGCATCCTCAGGGTCCGGCGAGGCCGCCGAAGCCACCCAATGCCCGGCTGCGAGCTCAATCTCGAGCGGGCGAAATTCGCGGCGGGAGCGCAGCAGATCCAAAGTGGCAGCCAAAATCAGTAAAGCCGCCGCCACGATTAACGGCAGCCGCAGATACGCCGCTATGGGCAGCAACAGCGCCAGCACAGCCAGAATGAAAAGACAGCGCACCAACCAGGGACCGGGCAAAATAAGCTTGTGGAGGGATACTGGCGCTGCCGCGCCTGCCGGCTGCTCCCCGGCGGCGCGGGTGAAACCGGCGGCCGAGCTCACGCTTTTCCCGGGCAGCGGAAACCCGCCGTTGGAAGCGGCACGGCCGCTTTTACTTTTAGGCGCTGACGCTTTCGCCAAGGTCCGGCCGAAACCGGACGCATGGCGAATACTCATGGCTGCCGAAAGTTTAATGTCGTTCATAGGCGCTGGACCTAAAAGAAACCCGCGCTTCGGCCTGTGATTGCGGATGAAAACTGCTGTCCGACTCGGCCGTTAACGCTTTCGGCACGAGACGCCGCGCTGGAGACAGCCGGCGTCATCAGCGCGGCACCTCGACTTTTTCCAGCAGCTCCACAATGACCTCGGCCAGGCTGCCGCCCTCCAATTCCCATTCCGGGCGCAACAGCAGGCGATGTTCGAGCACGGGCCGGGCAAGGTCGCGCACATCTTCCGGAATCACGTAGTCACGGCCGCGCAGTAGCGCCCAAGCGCGCACGGCGCGCTCGAAGGCCAAGGTAGCGCGCGGCCCGGCTCCCAGCAGCAGGGCGGGATGTTCACGGGTGGCACGCACCAATTCGAGCAGGTAGCCGGCCACCTCCGGCCCGAGGCGAATAGCGGACAGGCCGGCGCGCGCCCGCGCCAGCTCTTCCGAGCTCAGCACCGGCGTGGGCAGCAATTGCGGCAGCATGGGTTCGGGGGCGGCGCCGGCTATGGCGCGATCGAGCAATGCGCGCTCGGCCTCCAAGGCGGGATAGGGCATGGGAATCTTCACCAGAAAACGGTCTTTCTGCGCTTCGGGTAAAGGGTACGTACCCTGAAACTCGATCGGATTTTGCGTCGCAAAAACGGTAAAGCCGGGCGATAGTGGATAGCTGGCGCGATCAATCGTGACCGCGCGTTCCTGCATGGCCTGCAGCAGCGCCGATTGGGTCTTAGCGGGAGCGCGGTTGATCTCATCGGCCAGCAGAAAATCGGTGAAGACGGGACCACGCAACAGGCGGAATTCCTGTGCGCGCAGGTCGAAGACATTCGTGCCGGTAATATCGGCGGGCATCAAGTCGGGAGTGAATTGCACGCGCTGGAATTCGGAGGCGCAGGCGGCCGCCAAGGCACGCACCAGCAGCGTCTTGGCGGTGCCGGGAACGCCTTCGATCAAGGCATGCGCACCGCTGAACAGCGTCATCAGCGCCAGATCGAGCGCCGCTTCCTGGCCCAGGATGATGGCACTCAAGGCGTGGCGGAGGCGCTCGGCGGTTGCGACCAGCGGCGAAGCAGCAAGAGGAGCGGGAGAAGCGGATTCATTCATAACCGGGAACCTGAAGTTTGCGAATGATTTTGTACGGCCGCCGGCAGAGGCGCGGGCGGGGCCAGTTCAGCTTCCAAGCGGAGAAAGCCCGCCACCAACTCGGCTTCGGAAAGCTTTTGGCGTGGCGCCGGCGCGGAAGCTGCGACAGCACATTCCGGTCTGAACGCCTGGCGGCAGGCCTCGAGCAGGCGGGAGCGGGGAATCGCCCGGCGCAGCAAGGCGACTGCGGCCGCTTGCGAACCATACATTGGATCGGCCGCTGCCGGCTCGCCCGCTGCCGCAGCCGGCGGCGGTAGCAAGGCGAAGGCTTGCGCGGCGGCGGCGGCCAGTAGCGCCATGATCCAAAGCGCGAGCGCGGGAAGCAATCCGGCCTGGTGAATCAACCAAGGAAAACCATGCTGATTCGTCATTCCATGCACAGTTTCATCGAATCTGATATCGCGCCGCCGCCCAAGCAGGGTAGCCACCAAGCCCAAGACCTTGCCTTGCCCGATCACCTGGTTGGAAAACACGGCGAGATCGCTGGTCACAAACAGGCGCCCCGCGCCCATGCGCCGCTCGGCGAAAACCGGCAAGCCCTGGCGTCCAGGCGACCGTGAACGCATCCGGTAAAGCACTCGCCAGGCGGGGGTTGAAAGTTTCAAGTAAATCAAGGAATCGAGCGGCAGCGGCGGCGAACCCGCGGCGGCGGGGTAAGCCCAATATCTTCCGCTTTCATGAGAGCGAGGGATAGCGTATTTATCGATGGGCCCCTGAGCCTGGGCGCGAGCTGTTTTTCCGAGTGACCCCAGCAGCGATACGGGCCTTGCGCTTTTTGCCGGAGACCGTAGTGCGACCGGCGGCGTTTTTTTTCCAGAACTGCTCCAAGTAACATCCAGCACATGGCCGAAATCGAAGCCGGCGGGCGCGCCCGCCAAAGGATTGTGAAAAACCCGCGGGGTGAAATGGGAGGCAAGCAGCAACGCGCCGCCGGAGTGGAGATAATTCAGCCAGGCGCGCAGCAGGCGCGGCGGCAAAACCGGTTGAGGCGCGAGCACAAAAACAAAGCTTTGCCGCGCAGCCGGACCAGAAGGGTAAGACTCCAGGCGATACATCGGCGAGACGCGCAAGCCGGCCATACGCAAAGTTTGCGCCAGCAGGGCGCTGCCGGCGGTATCGGTGCGGCGAGACGAATAGGCGGGATAACCGCCGCGCTCGAGCCGCAACCGCAACAGGCGGGCGCCCATCCAAAGGAAAGCGGCGGCGCCGGCGGCTAAAACCAGCATGCCCAGCCAGAGGGCACCGGGCTTAACTTTGTGCCGCATCTACCCGTTCCTCCAAAATCTTAAAACCGGCTAAAAAACCAGCCAGCAATTCGTCCGAGACGGGCTGGCCTCCGTACCAGACGCGATTGAAGACTTCGATTTGCTTGGCCACCAGGGCCGCCAAGCCAAGCCGCGAATTGCGGCGGCGCTCATTTTCGGCCAACTCGACCAGGTAATCATGATTACTGCGTCCGGCATGCAGGCGCAGCCAGCGACGGGCGGCCAGCAAGGCCAGCAAGGCGAGAAAAGCAGAGCGGAGCGCCAGCCGTGTCTCGCCTTTGGCCTGAAGCTCGTGACAAAGACGCAGCCAGGCCTCGGGAGGATGACGCGTGGGCTCGCCAGCCAGCGCATCTTCCATCGTCGCGGCGGTGATGGGAGGGGCGGAGATCGCGGCGGACCTTCCGCGCGCATGGCGCAGCAAGAACCAGACGGCGAGCGCCAGCAGCAGGAACAGCAATGGCCAGATGATCCAACCCCTGCCGGCGACCGAGAGCGAAGGCAGCTTTTTTGCCGCGCCGCGGTGAAACAAAAAACGGATCAGGCGATCCAGCCAAAGCACCAGCCAGTGAAAGATTTTATCCAGCCACCGGCCCAGCGCCGCGAGCGCGCGTCCAGGCCAGCCCCAAAAGCCGTGCCGCGCCGGCAGAGGCTTCGGCGGGCGATGCCAACGATATTCAGGCCGGGCGAGAGCGCGGCGCAAGGCGGCCTGCAACTGTTCGACCGAAGCGGCGGGGGCGTCCGTCATGCCCTCTCCACGCCATGCGAAGCGGAGGCAGACGCCAGGCGCAGCGTCTCCAACCGGGCAAATAAGCCGGCGCCGTCGCGTTCATCGCTGAAATGGCGCCAAGAGGCGGCCAGCGCGAGCTTGATCACCGGGTCCAACAGCAAATAGGTTCCTGCGAATACCAGCGCCAGCAAAGTGGTATTGAGCAGGTAGCCGCCAGCGCGGCTCCATAGCTGCGCCACCCCCAGCAGGCCCTGCAACAGCCCGGGCATGACCAGCAAAGCAATCATAAGATCGAAAGCGACGACCAGATAAAGGCAGGCGGTCCAGAACCACAAAATATGTTGTCCCCGATACCAGCGCAGCGCCATCCGCAGCGCCTGCCGGATTTGGCCCAAAAGGGAGGGCTGGGCTTCGGCGCCAGCAGCGCAAGGCAGATAATGCATAGCCACATAGATGGGCGCGGCCAGCGCCAACACCGGCAAACTCAACAACCAGATCAGGAGCAAAAGGGCATGCGCGGCCAGCAGGCGGGCGCTCGCGTTGAACGCCGAAGCGGCGCGGAGATGATATAGATCGAACACGTCTCGCATCCAGGCGGCCTGGGCCAGGATTTTGCCGCCATAAAGAACCGCCAGCAGCAGACTATAACCGGCAATTTGGTCCGGGGAAGCTTCCAGACTCGCCAGCCTGGACCAGGTCCAGAGCAGAGCCAACACGAACGGCAGCGCGCCCAGGTAATAGCGCCAAGCATGCGAGAGCAAGGTCTGGCGATGCAGACGCCAAGCGCCTTCCAATAACTCGACCAGGCCCAAGGTGTTGGGGGAGAACCGCGCGCTTCGGCCTGCGATCTCGGACGAAAACTGCTGTCCGACCCGGCCGTTAACGCTTTTAGCCTCCGAAAATTGCGCGCTGGCGTCCACTGTGTGGCTCAGGTTAACCGATTCTTTGATTGGAACATATGCTTATGGCAACGGCAGTTGTGGCGGGATTCTCGCCAGATGGCGATCCAGCACATAAAAAACCATGTAAAAAGCGAAAATAGCGAAGCCCGACTGCAGAAGCACGCGGATCCACAACCAAATGCCAACCCGGGAGTGGGTGGCTTCCGCCGCGAGCAACTCGATACAGGCGGGGCAAAGCATGCGTCCCTGATGTTCGACGATGCACTCGCGGCAGAAACCGCGACGGCATCGGTTGCAGGCGGCAACGGCCGCGCGCCGGGGATGCAGACCACAGGCGCCGGCCAAGGAAGAAGGCATGAGGGTCACGACTCGATTCCAGAATTTCCCGCCTGTGCTGGGAATTCCGGCAGTGGGGGAGATGATGCCGACGGTTGCTCCGCAGCCATAGCCGGCACAGAAGCTGGGGTAGAGCCAGATAAATTCAAGCCGAGCTCCCGATCCACGGCAAGCGAGGCCCGCCGATCGGTTTCAAAATGCCCATGCCGGATGCTAAGCCAGAGCCCGAACAAGGCCAAAACCAGAAGCACAACACTATAAACATGTAAATTCCGCTGCAGGGTAGTCCTGGTTAAAATCTTAATCGCCGCTGGCGGCAGATTCCGCGTCACGCCTTGAACCCCGATATAAACGATGTTACTCACATAGACAACAATCCAGGCCAGGCCAGCCCCGGTGGTCGTCCACAGCCAAGCCCGCAAGCCCCATGCAGTGCGGTAGCGATGGATTTTTAACAGGCAAAGGATTAATACAATCCAAAAAGCTCCATCCAGAGCGGAAGCGAGCACGACCCGGACTATCCTCGACTGAACATGCGCAACGACGAGCGCGGACCAAAGGCCCAAATCCATCACGCCTTTGGTCAAGAGGAGGACCAACATCGTCCAGATCAGGGCGCTATAGGGCCCATTCGCCCAACCACGGCGATCGCGCATTGCCGGGGATGCGGACGTTGAAGAGGGCTTCTGGCTACGGCTCAATAGGGGCAGGGCGGCAACGACTGGGGGTTGATAAGCCGCGGCGGCCGCAGCTATAGCGCGAGCGGCGCGCAGGCTGGCAGGCAAGCGGCTGGACAAAGCCAGCCGGCGTGCCTGACCGGGGGTGCGAATTTCGGCTTGGGCCAGGGGGCCGCGAATCCACTCCAGTGCGGCTACGGCGAGCGCCAGCGCGGCGAGGAGGAAGATCACGCGATGCAACCCGGTCACCCAAAACAGAATGGCCAGCACGGCGCTCAGCAAGCCAAGCAGCAGGCAACGAGTGCGTCTGCCGCGCGTTGGCCACACCGCCAGGGTTTGCAATTCATCCAGATAAAAACGGGTATAGGTCACGGTATAAAAGCCGCGGTCGGCAAGCAGTAAATGATCTTCAGCCAGATACCAGCGCCAACTATGGGTGAGTCGAACGACGTGGCCAAGGCAGCGCAGCCGACCCGGCTGCGGGCCGTGGGAAGCATTCGAGCTCGGGGCAGGGGCGGGCGTCATCGCTTTAAAAGCACGAAAAGAAACAGCCAATATCCCAGGGGCACGGCCATCACCGGCATAGCCAGATAAAAGCGCCAGCGGTTTCGCGGCAGCAGACAGGCGCGCGGCCCGTTCCAATGGCGCAGCAACAAATAAACGATATAGGCGTCCAGCAGAGGGGCCAGCATCCAAAGGAACCAGCCGGCAAAGGCCAACTCCAGCGCCAGCGTGTCATAAAGAATTTCGTGCTGGCGCAAGCTGCTCCATTGCTGATTGAGGAGCCCGCGGTTGAAACAATCGGGGCATATCTGGCGGCCCTCCAGCTTCAGCTCGCAGAGTTCACAAACATAACGCCCGCAGGATTGACAGGCGGCGAGGGCGGCGCGGGCATCATGAAAATAACAGATGGCTCCATCGGCGCCGCTGGGGGAAGGTTCCGGCGCCGGCCGGCGCACCAGGCGAGCAAACGTCCAGAGATAGACGATCTGGCGGCAGTGGGAGCAAGCTCCCTTTTCAGGGATGGGCGAGTTTAAGTCCTGACCGCATTTCGGGCACGAAGGCGGGGAAACCGCTTCCAGCGCCAGCGCCGCCGGAATGGAAACGGCCGGGGCGGAATGGGCCGGCGCCGGATTCATTTCTGGACCACCAGCGTATCGCAAATGCGATCATGCAGGCCGCGTTTCTGTTCATCAAACGCGACCATCAGAAACCCAATACCGAGTGTTACGCCACTGAGAATGATGGCGAATGCGCGACCTAAGGCTTTGGCATAGCCGAGCGGCGTACCGTCCCGATTGACCACCCGCGCCTCGATGGCCATTAGCCCCAATGTCGCTCCCCATCGCCCGATCATCAGCGTGGCATACGCTATAGTTACCCCTAACGTTACCAGGTCTAACAAAAGAGACCGCATAAAAAAACCAGGCAGATTGGCTTGAAGTTGCGCGGGATTGTTTGCCTGCAGGGTGAAAGCCATGCTGCCGAAAACCCAAAACTGAAGAGGAGCCAACAGCACGCCCAAAATCATGCTGTCGAGCAGATAAGAGAGAACGCGAAACCAGAAGCCTCGATATCGGCGGCCGGCCGCGGCCTGTGCCGCCCCCAATTCGGCGGCGCCAGTTTGCAGGCGGCGCAGAAATTCCGGTTTACAGGCACCACAAACCGGCATTCCCGCCAAGGTCACTAAATTATCGGGGGTGGTGGCGCAACCGCATTGGGTGCAATAGGCTATGGCTTCCATCCAACCTCCTTCAGCCCAGCGCTTTTTACTATCCGGGCGGCAATATAGCACAATCCCTATGCTGGACAGCTAGCCTCCTAAAAAACAGGCATCAGAAAGCCGTCAGGATGCGGCAAAATGGGAATGGGCGTAGTGCCTGGAGGTGGGGATGTTACATCGTTTTGGACTGTATTCCCTGGCCGGACTTTTCCTGTTGACGATGCAGGCGCCGCCGGCGCCGGCGCAAGCCAGCCGCTCCGGAATGAAATTGATCCGCACGCAACGGGCGGCGGCAGAGCTTCGCGGCCCGGCCGCCCGGCGCCCGCGCGTAGTTCAAGTCGGCTTTTTTCGCCTCTACGAAGCGGGACACATTCCAGGCGCAATTTATGCCGGACCGGCGCGCACGGCCCAAGGCCGGCAGAAGCTGCGGCAGGCGGTCAAGAGCTGGCCACGAAACGCGCAAATTTTCATTTATTGCGGCTGCTGCCCCATGGCCGAGTGCCCCAACGTGCGCCCGGCGTGGACGGTGCTGAAAAAAATGGGCTTCCGGCAAGTGCGGGTCATCGACTTGCCGCAAAACTTCTACACCAACTGGATCCAGGCCGGGTTGCCGCACACCCGCCAATAAGAGACTTTAGGCGCTGACGCTTTCGCAAAGGTCCCGGCCGAAACCGGACGCATGGCGAATACTCATGGATGGGGATCATGCTCCGGCGGGCATGGCGGCGACATGGCGGTAGCGGGGCGTGAACCCGAGGGCGCGAGCATGGGCGAGCAGGCGATCGAGATCGATCTCGATGCGGGCGCCGGCCAGCTCGGTGACTTCGTCTTCCAGCGGCAAATCGAAATCATCCGCGCCCCAAGCCAAGCCTTCGAGCGCGCGCTCGTTCTGGGTCAACACGGAAGTGCGCAGGCGCGGGATATTATCCAGGTAAACGCGGCACAGGGCGAGGTGGCGTAAATACTCCTCGGCGGCGATTTCCCGGCCGCCGAGCGCGGTGTTGTAGGGCTTATAGGTCCAGCATAAAAAGCTGGCCAAACCGCCGGTTTGTTCTTGAAATTGGCGCACACGCTCCAGGTGTTCGATGCGCTCCTCCACGCTTTCATCGAAACCGATCACCATGGTGGCGGTGGTTTTTAGGCCGGCGGCGAGCAACGCGCGCTGAGCATCAAAAAAATCGGTGACACGGTACTTGAAGCGGCTGTGGCGGGCGCGAAAGCTCTCGGTCAATATTTCCGCACCCCCGCCGGTAACCCAGCGCACGCCGGCGTGGCGCAAGCGTTCGGCGGCTTCGGCCAAGCTGATGCGAGCGCGGTCGGCAAGGTAGAGAAACTCCGCCACGGTGAGCGCGTAAAATTCCAGACGCTCGCCATAACGCTCGCGGATCTGGGCAAATAACCGGCAATAGTAATCAAGCGGCAGGTGAGGATTGAAGCCGCCATTAAAGCCGGCCAAATCGCCACCGCGGGCCAGTAAATCGTCAATTTTGGCAAAGACTGCCTCGCGGTCGAGCACATATCCGCCCGGCTCGCCGGGGAGTTTATAAAACGCGCAATAATCGCACTGGGCCACGCAGACATTGGTGTAATTGATGATCCGCATGATCAGGTAGGTGCAGTCATGCGGGGCGTGAAAACGGGCCCGAGCGGCGCCAGCCAGCCGGCGCCAATCCGCCTCGCCGGCCTCCCGCCACAAGCGGAGGGCGGAATCGGGCTGCAACCGCTCCCCCCCGGCAATTTGATCCACCAGACCGGTGATGCCGGTCCGGGACGATACAAGCGTCGTATTCATGATTTCTTCCAGCCTATAGCACTGGTTAGGAGATTGCCAAGCCGGGCGGAAATGAACGACTGTCCGACTCGGGCCAATACACTTTCGACTGGACAAGCCCCCTCCTATGGTGTAGAAGTTATTAATCCTGTAGTAAACAGGATTTGCAGTCTACTACCAGTTTTAATAGAATTTGCTGAGCGGTTTTACCAAAACTGGAATGACCGGGTTCCCCCTATCAGTGTGGCGCGAAAAGCAGAGCGTCAGACTGTAGCGCAGATAACGTGAAAATTTAAAAAAGCCAGTGCAATATCTACTGCTACATTACGGATACGCATTTTTAATTCTCGGCATTATTTTGGAAGGCGATGCGACCTTGGTCGCGGCGGTGATCCTAGCCGAGGATGCCTACTTCAACCTGCGCTGGGTGATTGGCTTGGCGCTGGGGATAAGTTTTGTAGCGAACATGGTGCTGTACGAGTTGGGCCGGCGGGGTGGGCGCCGCTATCTGCCCGACGTTTCCGAATCCCGGGTCAAGCATTGGCTGCACGGAAATTTTGGCCGCATGACGCTGATTTTTTCGCGTTTCATGTGGGGATTTCGCCTGCTGATCCCCTGCGCCGCGGGCGCGATGCACATCCGCCGCCGGCTGTTCCTGCTCTGCAATATAGCCGGAGCGTTTATTTGGACGGGGATTTTGGTTTATTTCGGGGTGGAAATTCAGGCCGCGTTACGCTCTCTGCAGCATAGCCTGGCGCCGTATCAATCCAACCTGGCTGTCGGACTTTTCCTGCTGGGCTTGGCGCTGGCGATTGGTTCAATTCCCCGGCAATTGACACGGCGCAATGCGCGCAAGCCACCCCATAGCCTGTTGCTAGCCGACGCGGAAGCGCAGGCATGGATGTCGGCCGCCGCTTCAAAAGGCACGCCTCCCGGCAGTATTTCCGGAAATTGACTCTTGGGCTTCGCTTCGTCCCCACATTCGGGGGATGAAGATCGACCTAATTACACGGCAAACTATATTTGGCCGAGCGCGCCAGAGTGTGGCAAGATGTCGGCACGGCCGATTTTGCCTCGCAGCAGAATCCAACAGTTTTTGTCCGGCACCAGGCCGATGCCGCGACAGATAAGAGGGGTACTGTGATCAAGCAAGACATTGTCAATGAGGTCGTACAACGCACGGGCTTGCCGAAAGCCAAGGCCGAGCAAGCAGTGGAAAGCATTTTTGAAAAAATGAAACAAGCGCTGGAGCAGGGGGAGCGGATCGAATTGCGCGGTTTTGGTGTTTTTCAAGTGCGTCCGCGCAAAACCGGAATTGGGCGCAACCCACGCACGGGCCGGCAGGTCACCATTCCCCCCGGACGCGCCGTTCGTTTCAAACCGGGAAAAGAGTTGCAGACCATCGAATAAATCCCCCGCCAGGATCGGCCGGCAGATCCCGGCCAACCCTCGCGGCCGCGCCCCGGCCTAAACTGGGAACAGCATGCAGGCCGACCGCGAAACTTATATTCCCTATCCCAACTTGCCTTTATGGCCGGCGGAATACCACGCGCCCCGGCTCGTACCGGCATTGCTGCTGCTGCTGACCAGCGTATCCATGCTGGTTGTGGGCGCGCGCCTGCAATACAATTTCAACCGCCTGCGCCCGCCGTTTCGCACTTTCAATGACGTATTTCCGTTTCTATGGGCTTGGCATCATCCCGGCCTGCTAATGCAGGGGCTGCCGTTCTGCTCGACGCTGCTGTTGATACTGCTGGCGCACGAGATGGGACACTATCTTGCCTGCCGCCAGTACGGGATGGCCGCCTCGCTACCTTATTTTCTTCCGGCGCCCACGCTATTGGGCACGCTAGGCGCGTTTATACGCATTCATTCTCCTTTTCCCCATCGCCGGGCACTGCTGGACGTCGGCATCGCCGGCCCGCTGGCCGGATTCGTAGTGGCTGTACCTTATTTCTGGCTAGGATTGCGGCAATCGGTGCTGAAACCCTTTCCGACCAACGCCAGCGGAATGGCCTTCGGCTGGCCGGCGGTGGCACACGCCATATTGTGGGTGGCTCATCCCGGCATGGCGGCCGGGCAAATCTATTTATCCCCCGTAGCCCGTGCCGCCTGGTTCGGCTTCATGGCCACCATGCTGAATTTGATCCCGGCCGGACAATTGGACGGCGGCCATATTCTTTACGCGCTGGCGCCCCGGCTGCACCGTTGGACATCCTGGCTGCTGGCGCCAGCGTTGGTATGGGCGGGATGGCGTTATTGGCAGGGCTGGTACATCTGGGCGGGATTTATCCTGCTGATGCGCGGACAACATCCAGGCGTGCCTCGCGGGGAAGATTTAGGGCCTTTGCGCCTCAGTCTGGCGCTGGCTGGGGCTATTATTCTCGCCTTGACCATGGTGCTGGCCCCGGTTCGTCTAGTTTGAAAACAAGAAAAGCGGCACGGCCGCTTTTACTTTTAGGCGCTGACGCTTTCGCAAAGGTCCGGCCGAAACCGGACGCATGGCGAATACTCATGGATGCCGGGCATTGCCGGACGCAATTCCTGCGGAATTGCCGGCTTGCTTGATGCAATTCCTGCGGAATTGCTTGGTATCGTCGTTCATAGGCGCGGGCTAACCGGAACCCGCGCTTCGGCCCGCAGGCATGGCTTCAGGCAATTTCTTCGAAATTGAGCAGGCTGCAGGCAATTTCTCCGAAATTGAGCAGGCTGCAGGCAATTTCTCCGAAATTGCCAATGACGAAAACTGCTGCCCGACTCGGCCGTTAACGCTTTTAGGGAAAAAGATTACCTGGAATATCCGCGACATCAACATTTTTAATCAAGCGTAACCGGGTCAATATCCACAATTAAGCTACCGCCTGCAAGTGACACCTCCGCGGCCATGGCATTGAGGCGGGCCAACAGGCGATGCAGCGGGGAACGGCGCGGAGATTTTAACAGCAACTGGAAGCGATACTCGCGTTTCAGGCGGGCGACGAGCGCGGGCACGGGGCCGAGAATGCGGACCGGCAATTGCTCCGCTTTGCGCGCCGCTTCCAGCCGTTCGCGAAGCTGCAGCGCAGCCGCGCGCAAGGAGTCTTCCCGCGGCCCGCGCAATTGGACCATAGCCAGCGAGGCAAAGGGTGGATAAGAGAGCGCACGGCGAAAATGGCACTCCCGCTGCCAAAAACCAAAATAATCGGCCGCGGCGGCGGCGCGCACGGCGTAATGTTCGGGAAAGAGGGTCTGTAAATAGACTTCGCCCGGCAAGGCCGCGCGCCCGGCGCGTCCGGCCACCTGGGTCAACAGTTGGAACGTGCGCTCGGCAGCCCGGAAATCGGGCAGGAGCAAGCTCAAATCGGCCTGGATCACGCCGACCAGAGTGACGCCGGGCAGGTCGTGTCCCTTGGCGATCATTTGTGTGCCGAGCAGAATATCCAGTTCGCCGTGGCGGAAGGCGGCAAGGATGCGGGCAAAGTCACGCCGGCCACGAACGGTATCGCGATCGAGCCGGCCGAGCCGGGCAGCGGGGAAAAGCCGGCGCAGGTGCTCTTCCACCTTTTCGCTGCCAATGCCAAGAAAATACAGATGCTCGCTACCACAAGCCGGGCACGTCTGCAGAGGCGGCTGGGAATAGCCGCAGAGATGGCAGAGCAGAACGCCGGCGCGTTTATGCCAGGTCATGGGCGCGGAGCAATCGCGGCAAGCCTGCGCCTGGCCGCAAGCGCGGCAAAGCGCGACCGGGGCGTAACCGCGGCGATTGATCAATACCAGCGACTGTTCGCCGCGTTCCAGGCGGACCGCCAAGGCGGCACGCAAAGGCTCGGAGACGACCAACTCGGAACGCGGCAGGCCGGAAGCTGCTGGCGCGGCCTGGGAGTGTTGACGAAAGGCGTCGCGCATCGAGACCAGTTCAACCCGGGGCAGCGGGCGGGCAATCACGCGCTGAGGCAGTTCCAGCAGGTGATATTTGCCAACACGGGCATGGCGATAGCTTTCGAGCGCCGGCGTGGCGGAGCCGAGCACGGCCACCGCAGCCTGGATGCGGGCGCGCACCAAGGCCAGATCGCGCGCATGATACCGGGGCGAGTTTTGCTGCTTAAAAGATGCGTCGTGTTCTTCATCCACAATTATCAAGCCGGGATTCGGCAGCGGGGAAAAGACAGCCGAACGCGTGCCAATCACGACCCGGGCTTCGCCCCGGCGGATGCGATACCAGGCCGCGCTGCGTTCGGCGCGGCTTAAGCCGGAATGCAGGATGGCGACTTGGCCGGGGAAGGCCTGTTCAAAATCGGCTTCGAGCGCCGGCGTAAGCCCAATTTCAGGCGCCAGCAGCAGAGCCGCGCGTCCACGCGCCAAGCAGGCGGCAATGGCTTCAAGATAGACGGCGGTTTTGCCGCTGCCGGTCACGCCATGCAACAGAAAGACCGGCGGCGCCGGGACGGAATCCGGCTTTGCCGGACGGCCGAGCGGAACACCAGGGGGGGGGAGCGCGTCGAGCGCGGCAACGATCGCATGCAGCGCGCAAGCCTGCGGCGGGTTGAGGCGAACGACTCGCGGGCGCGCCTCCCATTCCGGGGCCGGCGGCGGCGTGGGGCGCGGACAGGCTTGCAGATATTGCTGCCGCAGCAGCGCGCGCAACACGGTATTAGAAGCGATGCCGGCTAACTCCGCCGCGTTGAGTTCGCCGCCAGCGGCCTGCAATGCGTTGCGCACGCGCACGCGCGCCGGGCTCAACGGTTCGCTCCAGGGGCGATCGGTAATTCGATAGTAGAGTGTGGTGGGCGCGGAACGCCGGCGCGGCTCCTGCTCGACGCAGGCGATCCAGCCGCGGCGGATGGCGCGTTGTAAATCCAGCGCGGTGAAGGCGCGCCGGCGAAGCGCTCCGGGCAGCGCCAGTCCGCGCTCGGCGGCGGAGAGGCAGGCCAGCGTGGGATTGACGAGAGCGGCGACCGGGGCATTCAGCGCCGGCAGAGCCAACTGCGACGGCGCGACTTCCGCAGCAAGCCGCTTCAGTTCTTCCCTTCCCGCCTCGGTCAAGGCTAAACGGCGCGGCCGGATCAGATCCGGCGGCAAGGCGCATTGCAGCAGCTCGCCCAATCCGGCGTGGTAATAATCCGCCGCCCAGCGTAATAGTTCGAGCAATTCCGGAATCAACAACGGCTCGAAATCGAGGATGCAGGCGATCGGGCGCACTTGTTCCGCCAGCAAACCTTCCGGCAACGCTGAAATCGTGCCGAGCACCACGCCGACCCGCTGTTGATTGCGCCAGGGCACTAAGACACGAATTCCGGGTTGGGGCGATAAATCAGAGGGAAAGCGGTACGTATAACCTGAGCCGGAGGCGCCCGGAAGCGAGACTTGAATTAACCCATATGGTTCCGTAGCCGTGGGAGCGACGCCGGAGGCGGCCGACAGCGCCACTGGACTAGCCGCGGCATGGCGGGGATGGGCGAATTTTTCAGAACCAGGACTAGCCATTCCAGTGTGTGAACAGAGTAGCAAACCACATCGCGGCTGCCTGCCCAATTTAGGCCGACCACTTTCCGGCCACTCCCGTTCTGAACCTTTTTGCTCGCTATTCGTATCGTCGTGAGCCATTAGCAGTCCTGCCAAGGCGGGGGAATTCATCCAACCCGGAATGAATTTTCCGAGCAGGAGAGCCGGCAGTGAACGGGCAAAGCAGAGGGCGACATAAGGGAACAGCGGCAGCGGTGTGGACGCTATTGGCCATCACGCTATCGGGCTGGAGTCAAGGCGGGGGCAAGCTCAGCCACACCGAATATGTGATTGGGCCCGCCGATCTGCTGGCCGTCAATGTTTGGCGGCAACCACAATTGAGCTTGCAAGCGGCAGTGCGTCCGGATGGCCGGATCACCATGCCCTTGATTGGGGAATTGCGCGCCGGGGGGCGCACGCCGATTGCGTTAGCCCAGCTTATCGCAGTGCGGTTGGCGCGTTACCTTGCGCAGCCGCGGGTGACCGTATCGGTAGTCGAGGTGCGGAGCCGCAGCTTTAATGTATTGGGGCGGGTGATGCATGCGGGAGCATATCCCCTGTCCAGGTCCGAGCGGGTGCTGGATGCCCTGGCGCTAGCGGGCGGGTTCGCTCCTTTTGCGCATAAAAATCGGATTTATATCCTGCGCCGCAAGGGCACGCGGCAAGCGGTGGATTATGCGGCGATTCTCGCCGGCCAATCCCCGGATCCGCAACTGCAACCGGGAGACACGCTGGTGGTGCCATGAGCTGGCGAGTTTTATTGCTACTGGCATGGCTAGGGATTGGACTCTGGGCGCAAACCAATCAGTTCGCGCCCAGTGTTTGGGCGACGGGCAAGTTGCCCAGCCTGGCGCCGGGATCGGGGGCGGCGACGAGTGCGGGCGCGGGCAATCTATTGCGCTTGAGCTGGGATCAAGGCGTGGCGCTGGACGACTACAGCGGCGAAGGCGGCGGGCGCCCGGACGTGGACTGGCAATTGGGCCCGCGGGTGGATTGGTGGGCGGGCGGAGCGCGCTGGCAATGGAACCTAAGTTACGCCCCCTGGTGGTGGCGATTTGCGCACGAGCCGGGGCGCAATCTATTCAACCAAATCCTGAACGTCGGGGCGGGATGGGCCTTTAGCTGGCAGGATTGGTTGCGCGGCCGCCTCAGCTGGTTGCGGCGCGACGGCGGCGAAGCCAGCGGCGGGGCGATGGCCTTGGGATGGGGAACGGCAGGCTCCCAAATCAGCGAATCTTTGCAAGGCGGCCGGCTGGAATGGATGCATGCGGTTTCGCCGTACGCCTGGTGGCAGTTGTACCTGGCCGCGGGCAATCGCCGCTACGATTTTCTGTCCTGGAAGCAGGCACTCCCCGTGCGCAACCGCAGCCGGGAAGAAGGCTGGCAATTCAGCCGGCGGCTGACCGCTCGCTGGAACTGGCTGGCACGCGTCTTCCTCCGCCAGCAGCAGGAGCCCGGCAGCTCGCAATTACACCTGCTAGGGGGATGGAGCGAGCTGAGCTGGCAACCGGCGGCGGGCTGGAGGTTAGCCGGTTTTGCCGGTCCCGAGCGCGCACAGTTGGCGGAAAACCCAGGGGGGCGGGCCATGCGCTGGCTCTGCGCCAGCGGGGCCAGCCTGGAATATCGCCGCCGCTGGCAATGGGAGGCGCGCCTTACCCAGCAGGAAAGTTCAGCCGCGGGGCTGCTGGCCGTGCCGGGCCTCAGCCGCGCGGCTGCACTCCGCCTGGGGCGAGATGCCGGCCGCAACTGGCGCTGGAGTTGGCAAGCGGCAGTAGCCGACATCCGGGGTTTGAATCTTGCCAGCCCGCGCGAGCGATTTTTCAGCGCCTGGAGCGGGCCGCAAATCGAGCGCCGCTTGCGGCGCGGGCTATGGCTGCGTTTGCAAGCGGCGCGGCTGTGGCAGCGCCATCGCGGCGGCCGCCGCCTGGGCTTGAGCCGCGAACATAGCCGGCTGGCGATCGGCCTGCACTATCAACTGCCCAACTGGGGCTGGGAGCAATAAGATGAGCCGCTGGGAAGAGACCGAGTCGGAAAACGCCGCGCCGGCGCCGCTGAGCGCGTTGCTGCGCCGGCGCTGGCGGTGGGCGGCGGCGGTAATGACAGGAGTCTGGATGCTGACCTGGAGCCTGGCCTGGCTGCTGCCCGCGCGCTATGATGCGCGCAGCGTCATCCAGATCGCGCCGCCGCCGGTACCGCGCGATTATGTCATGCCCAATGGCAGCACGCAGCCGTTGGCGCAATTGCCGGCGCTGATGGAGCGGCTGCTGAGCCCGGCACCTTTGCGCCGCGAAGCCGAGCATCTGCACTTGTATCCCCATATGAAGACCGCGCGCGGCGCGGCGGCGGTGGCGGCGCGCTTGCGCCGAGGGCTGACGCTAACTCCACTGGAGGCGAACCTCAACCCGCGCATTGCGCCTACCATGGCCTTGCTCGAAGTGCGCTATCGCGCCTCGAGTCCGAAGCGAGCCCAGCAGGTGGCGCAAGCGCTGGCCACCGACTGGGTGCAGGAGTTGCGCCGCGAAGGCGAGCAGCACTCGGCCCAGACCACCGCCTTTCTGCAACAACAGGCGCGGCAGGCGGCGGCCCGGCTGGCGCGGCGAGCCCAAGCGGTGGAAGAGTTTCAGCGCCGCTACAGCGGCGAACTGCCCGCCCAAGCCGGCGGCCTGCAACAGGAAATCAGCAACGATCTGAACCAGCTGGCGGCGGCGCGGCAACAGGCGCGCCAGGCGCATCAGCAAGCACGCTATCTGGACGCGCTGCTGCATCGCTATCAGCGGCTGCAAAACCAGATCGCCGCCGGCCCGTTCAACCCCTCGCCGGAGCGGCAATCGCTCGCGGCACAGCGTACGTCGATTGCCGCGCAACTGGCGCAACTGGAAACCGAAGATACCGCCGCCAATCCCGATATCCAGGCACTGCGGCAGAAGCTGGCGGCGTTGCAGCGGCTGGAGCGAGCGCAGCCTCCCGCTCCGGTGGCGCAACTGCCGCTCACGGCGGAGATGATGCAGTTGGCCAGCCGGCGCCAGTCGAATCAATTGGCGCTGGGTTCCGCGCTGGCCGATGAGCGCCGGCTGCAGGCCCGGCTGGCGCGGCGGCAGCAGCAATTAGCGCTGGCGCCCTTGCGCGGCCAACAACTCGACGCGTTGACCACGCGGCTGAACGCGGCGCAGGCGGCCTATAACTCGCTGGCCAGCCGGGCGCAACAATCCGCGCTGGCCACGGCGTTAGAACGCCGGGAGCAGGGGCGGCAGACGCGCGTGCTGGTGCCGGCCACGCGGCCCGAGCGGCCGAACTGGCCGAATCGCGCGCAATGGAATTGGATGGGATTACTGCTCGGGCTGGCGCTGGGCGCCGGCACGGCGGCCGCGCTGGAGAGCCACGATGATCGCCTCTGGACGCAGGAGGCGCTGCCCGGCGGCACGTTGCTGGCCGCCATCCCGCGCCTGGCGACGGAGGCCGAGCTGCGGCGAGCCGACCGGCAAAGGCGCTGGACTTGGGCGGTTTCCCTGTTGCTGGTGCTTTTGATCGCAGCCGGAAGCTGGTGGTCGCTGCGTTGAGACTGCCCGAAGGAAGTGAACATGTACTGGCATTTTTTCAAGCTTGAACGCGCTCCCTTCGCGCTCAGCCCGGACCCCTATTTCCTCTGCCCGACAGCAGCGCATGAGGAGGCGCTGGCGCGGTTGTATTACGGCATTCAACAGCGTCTCGGCTGCCTCATGCTGACCGGCGAAGTGGGCACGGGCAAGACGCTGATGGCTCGTTGCCTGCTGGAACGGCTGCAGGCGCAGGGGCTGGCGTTCAGCTACATCTTCGATCCACGACTACGCCGCAGCGAATTTTGGCGTTTTGTGTTGCACGATCTCGGCCTGGAGTTGCCGGAAAAAGATCAGGCGGAACGCCTGCTACGGTTGCAAACGTTTTTGATTGCCCGCCACCGGCTGGGACAGACGACGGTGCTGGTGGTGGATGAAGCCCAGCAGTTACCGTGGAGTTTATTGGAAGAAATCCGGCTGCTGACCAACCTGGAAACACCGCGGCACAAGCTGTTGCAGGTGATCCTGCTAGGCCAGCCGGAACTGGAAAGGCAATTAAATCAGCCCCGGCTGCGGCAATTACGGCAACGCATCAGCCTGCGCTGCCGCTTGATGCCGCTTACGCCGGCGGAGACGCGCGAGTACATATTGCGGCGATTGGAGCGGGCGGGAGCAGACCCGAGGGCGGCGGCCGGCTGGTTTACGGCGGAAACCAGCGAAGCGATACAGCAGGCTTCGGGCGGGATTCCCCGTCTGATCAACCTGCTCTGCGATCAAGCCTTATTGGCCGCCTATGCGCGCCAGCAACGGCGGGTTGACTCCGCCCAGGTGGCGGAGATTGCGACCGAGATGCAGTTGCAGGCGATGGAAACGACCGCGGCTTGAATCCGGAATCCGGGCACGAGAATGGGCGCGAACGGAGGGAAAGGAGCGGGGGCATGGGCAGAATTTACGATGCGCTGCAACAGGCCGAGCGCGAGCGGATGAATGGCTCGGCGCCAGCCAGAGTAAACGATGATTTGGATTTACGCCACGAACTTCCAGCCACGGGGATGGAACCGGCGGCGGCGGTTCTGTCGGCTCTATCTCGGCCGTTATCGCTGACGGAAGAAGGGTCCGGCCTGTCGGCGCATCCGCATCCGGAGGCGCGCGCGTGCATGTGGTCGCCGCAACCGGGATTTGGCGCGGAAGCATTCCGGCGCCTGGCCTGGGAGCTGGAGCAATGGACCGGTAAAACGCCGCCTCGAGTTTTATTGATCACCAGCGCCGGAGCGAACGAAGGCAAAACCACCGTCGCGCTCAATCTGGCAGCGGCGCTGGCGCGCAGCGGAAGGCGGCGGGTGCTGCTGCTGGAAGCCAGCCCGCAACCGCGGCTCGCCGCCCGTCTGGGAGTGGAAGTCCGGGGCGGGCTCGCCGACTGGCTGTGCAACCAGGAGCCGGTACAGCGCTTTTGCGTGCGGCTTGAACCTTGGCCGCTGTATCTTTTGCCGGCGGGAGAGGGCGGCTGGAATCTGGAAAATTTATGCGCCGCGCCCATTCGTGAGTTGCTGACGCAGCTGCGCCAGGAGCTGGATTGGATTGTGCTCGATGGCCCGGCGCTATTGCCGGTCGCCGAAGCCCAGCATTGGGCGCAGTGGGTGGATGGCGTGTTACTGGTGGCTCGGGCGGGAATCAGCCGTAAGCCGGAACTGGCGGAAGCCTGGCGGCGGGTAGCGGAAGAAAAGCGGTTGGGCTGGGTGCTGAATCAGGCGGATAGTGCGGCCGGCAAGGCGCTCATGGAGACCGCACGACGAGAGGACCAGCATGGCGAGTGATGAGCTGGCATTGAGCCGGATTGGGCGGCCTTATCGGGAGCGCGGCCTGCGCGTGCTGGCCTGGTTGGTCTGGCTGGCGCTGTTTGGGGTGCAACTCTCGCCGGCGAATCATTTCTGGACCGCGTGGGCGCGCATGGCCTTGCTGGGCAGCCTGATGGTGAGCGCGTTGAGCTGGGCCGATCTTTATGCCGCACTAGCGCAGCGCGACTGGCGGAGATTTCTGGAACGATTATTTTTAGGCGTGGGCGCGGCCTGGTGGCTTTGGAGTTTACTCGAACTGATCTGGCCGGAATTGCGTCTCGGTCACGGCGTGTTTTTGGCCGGAGCGGGCATGGGGCTTGCGGCCATGATGGGGGTACATGCGTTGGCTGGCTGCGGACGCACGCGGCGTAATCTGGCCCTGGTCGGCGAGTGCGGGCTGTGGCGAGAACTCGAAGCGGAGTTGGAGCAACATCCGGAATGGGGCTGGCGGATTGCGGCGCATGTAGCCTGGCCCGCTCCCCAGCATTGGGCGGAAATGCAGGCCGAGTTGGCGCGCCAAGACATCCGCCATCTGGTGCTGGCGCAAGCTGCGCCGGAGCCGGTATGGCGGAAATTGCAAGCCGCGGGCGCGCGGCTCGTCCGCGCTCAGGAGTTTTTCGAGCAGGTTACCGGCAAAGCGGCGGATCCGGGGGCGGGCGGGCGCCCGATACGGCGGCGCTCAAAGCGAGTCCGTGACGCCGTGCTGGCAGCGTTGGCGCTGGCCGGACTGGCGCCCTTGCTGGCGTTAATCGCTTTCGGAATCTGGCTGGATTCCGGCCGGCCGGTTCTATTCCGGCAACTGAGATTGGGCGAGGGCGGATGCGCCTTCGTGCTCTATAAATTTCGCACCATGTGCCCGGCAGCTACCACGGGCGAGGCCGGTTGGCGGCCGGCGGATCTGAACGATCGGCGCTGCACCCGGCTGGGGAAATGGTTGCGTCGCTACCGCCTGGATGAGCTGCCGCAACTCTGGAACATTTTGGGCGGCGAGATGAGCTGGGTCGGACCCCGCCCGTTTGCGGTGGAGCAGGAACGGCTGCTGGCGGAACAGTTGCCGGGCTATGCGCGGCGCTGGCAAGTACCTCCCGGCGCGACCGGATGGGCGCAGATCCATCGCGGCTACTGCCGCTCGCTGGAGGATAACCGGGAAAAGCTGGCTTACGATTTGTTTTACATCCAGCATGGCAGTTGGCGGCTGGATTTATTGATTTTGTTGCGCACGCCGCGCGTGCTGCTGCTGTCGCGGGGCGGGCAATGATGGCTATTTTAGCCGCACTGGTTTTCTGGCTGGCGCTGGGGCTGCTGGTGTATGCCTATGCGGGGTATCCGGCGCTGCTCTGGCTGGCCGCCACCATGATGCAGTCCGCGCGCGACTGGCGGTACCTGCGCGGCAGCCGCGATCGCCGGCTGCAGCCAGCACGCGCGACCCCGCTCATCTCAATTTTGATCGCGGCGCACGATGAAGCCGGGCGTCTGGCCCCACAGTTCGCCTCGCTGGCACGGCTGACGTATCCGCGCTGGGAGGCGGTGTACGTTACCGACGGCTGCCGCGATGGCACCGCCCGGGAAATTCGCGCCGCTGGCGACGCGCGCATTCGAGTTTTAGAGCTGCCCCGGCGCAAAGGCAAAGCGAACGCCTTGAACCATGCAGCCGATGCGGCGCGCGGCGAGTTGTTGGTTTTCACCGATGCCGGCACCCGGCTTGAGCCCGACAGCCTCGATAAACTAGCGCGACATTTTGAGTCGCCGCAAAACGGCGTGGTTTGCGGGCGAGTGGAATTTGACACGACGCCCGGAACGGCGCGCACCGAAGCGCGCTATTGGCAGTTTGAATGCGGGCTGCGGATGCTGGAATCCCGCCTGGGCATCACCCTCACCGCGCATGGCGGGCTGTATGCGATGCGCCGCAGCGCCTACCGGCGCCTGGAAGAGTGCGCGTTAGTCGACGATCTGCTGGTGCCAATGGCGGCACGGGGGCAAGGATTGAAGGTGCTCTACGATCCGGAAGCCGTCGCGCACGATGCCGGACCCGGGAATATAGCTGGACAGGTGCGGCGGCGACGGCGCTTGGCGCAAGGCAGCTTTCGCGCCTTGCGGCAGGTGCGCCATACGCCCCTGGGCATCTGGACGGCCTGGGCGTTTCTATCGCATAAGCTGTTGCGCTGGCTGACGCCTTTTCTGCTGCTGGCCCTGCTGCTCGCTTCATTCGCGGGGCTGCCGCGCCAGCTCAGCCTGGCTGTGTGGGCGGCCGGGCTGGCGCTGGTTGCGGTGGCGCTCGTCGAGCGCCGCAGCCTGGTGTATTACGCGCTGGCGATGAATCTGGCTTATTTACAAGGCTGGTGGCGCTCGCTGCGTCCGCCGCGCGACGGCACCTGGGAGCGGGTGCGTTAGGAGCGGATATGGATCGGCGGCCGCAATGCATTGTGCTGATCGATGCCCTGGGTTGGAGGCTGGCGGAAGCATATGGTTTTCTCGCCGGGCGTTTGCCCTATCGGCGCGCAGTGCGCAGCATCTTAGGCTTCAGTTCGGGAGCGATTCCCACGCTGTTGACCGGAATGACGCCGGCCCAGCACGGGCGCTGGAATCTGCTCTATCGCGACCCGCAGCATTCGCCATTCCGGCGGCTGCGTGGGTTGCGGCATCTGCCCGACTGGAGCGTCAATCATCGCGCCGGCCGCAAGCTGATGCAATGGCTGGGCCGGCAGGTGTTCGCGGCCGGGCCGGGCTTCGATTGCGCCGTCAGCCCGCGGCTGCTGGCCTGGTTCGCCTGGGCGGAGCCGCGGCATTTATACGCGCTTGACGGCATGCCGCAGGCGGCGTTCTTTTTCCGCCGGCTGCAAGACGCTGGCCGAAGCTGGCGGGTCTATTCCTACGCGGCCGGCCAGGATGCCGCCTTGCTGACCCAGCTTGAAAAAGATCTGCGCGAGCGGCGGGCCGAAATTTATTTCCTGTACTTGTGCAAATTGGATCATCTGCTGCACGAGCATTTAGGGAAAAACGAACCGGTGATTGCGGCGGCGCTTGAATTTTACGCTCAGCGGCTGGACCGGCTGGCGGGAATGGGGGCGAAGCTGACGGTAATTTCCGATCACGGCATGGCGCCGGTCCAAGGCACCGTAAATACCGCGCTGCCGCGCGGCTGGCGCATGCCGGATGACCTGCTGGCCGTGGCCGACGCGACGATGTTCCGCTGCTGGTATTCCCACCGGGAGGCACGGCGGGAAATGGAAGCGGCGATGCGGGAATGGCCGCATGGCCGCCTGCTCGCGCCGGCCGTATTAGAGGCTGAAGGCTTGGGTTTTTGCGACTCCCGCTATGGCGAAAGCCTTTGGCTGGCCGACCCGGGCTGGATGATCGCGGAAACCGGATTTCATCGCCACTGGCAACCGGCCGGCATGCACGGCTACCATCCCGACGATGCGGATTCCGATGCGGTATGGCTGAGCGAAACCGCGCCGGCAGCCTCGCCCGACAACTTGCAACAGGTTTATGGAGGATTGTGCGAATTGGCTGGATTGCAAGCCCAGGCGGAAGCGGCGGCAAGCGTCCAGAACAGCCGGGAGGCCAAGTGAGGATGAAGCCGCGGCGGCTGGTGGTAGCGCATGTCTCGATCGCGCGGCATTGGGGCGGCGCGGAAGAATACATGGCGCAACTACTCGTCCGTTTGCCACGAGAACGAATCCAGCCGCTGGTGGCCGCGCCGGCAGCCTTGTTGGCCGCCGGCGCGGCACGCTGGCCGGAGGATATTGCGAGGCTGGCGGTGGAATTGCGCCCGCCGCTGGGCGGAGGCGCCGTTTTTCGCTTATCGCAGTGGCTGCGGCGGCAACGCGTCGACGTACTGCACACTCACATGTTTCGCGCCAGCGTTTGCGCCGTCCCGGCAGCCACCCTGGCCGGAGTCGCATGGATTGTGGAAACGCCGCACCTGCGCGAGGCCTGGCGCGAATCGCAGCCGCATGCACCGGGACCAGGCGGCGCCGGCATTTGGAAGCGCAGTTATTTCTGGGACCGCGTCCAGGCGCGGCTGGTGGATCGCTATATTGCGGTCAGCCAGGCCAATGCCGCTTACTTATTGGAGCGCAAGCGGCTGCCCGCCGCCAAAGTCGTCACCATTCGCAATGGCTGCGATCTGGCTTACTGGAAGCCGCGGCCACGGCGCGCCTGCTGGCCGCGCGATTGGGGGTGGAGTGAAAACGATCCCCTGCTGGTCCAGGTGGGCCGGCTGGAGCCGCAGAAAGGGCACGCCGTACTGCTTGAGGCGATGCCTCGGCTCTGGCAACGTGTTCCGCGGCTACGTCTCGCGCTAGTGGGCGAAGGCAGCATGCGCAGGGAATTGGAAGCGCGCATTGCGCGGCTGCAGCATCCCGAATCGGTGCGGCTGGTGGGTTACTTGCCCGATCCGCGCGACTGGCTGGCGGCAGCTTGGGTGAGCGTGCTGCCTTCCTGGTTTGAAGGTTTGCCGCTGGCAGCGCTGGAATCTTTAGCGATGTCGCGGCCGGTCGTGGCCAGCGATGTGGATGGAATCCCGGAAGTGGTGCGGCATGGGATCAATGGGTTTCTCGCGCCGCCCGGCAATACTGCGGCGCTGGCCGAGGCCATCGCCGAATTGCTCGGCACACAGGAAGGCCGCGAGCGCATGGGCGCCGCAGGACGAACGTGGGTTGCCGAACATTTCGACCTGGCTCAACAAGTGGAAGAAACCGCTTGCGTCTATGAACAGGCTCTCCACCCGCACACGACCTGCGCCGGGTTAAGGCAAGCGGCATGATGGCTGAAAAATCAAATCAGCGGATCCTGG
This sequence comes from Acidobacteriota bacterium, assembly GCA_021818955.1. GTDB lineage: Bacteria > Acidobacteriota > Terriglobia > Terriglobales > SCQP01 > JAKASR01. Next base: position 59,168 of record JAKASR010000006.1, on the reverse strand, counting down.
AAACGGAATTTTTATCTTCCTCTGCGGCCCAAACTGCCCGAAACAATCTGTTGGCCCAGGTACTGGCGATCTATGAGCCAAATTGGGGAGGAAACTGGCGGGCGTTAATTCTGACCGGCAGTATGGCACGGCGGGAAGAAGCCTGGGTGCGGGAAAACGGCCGAGGGCGATTGTTGGGAGACGCCGAATTGCTGGCGGTCTTCGATCATCGCGGGAACTTACCGTCGCAAGGCGAATGCGAACAGTTGCAGCAACGGCTGGCGCTAGCCTTGAAGCGCCAAGGCTTGCAAGCGCGAGTGGATATAGGCCGCATCCGGTCACCTAACTTACGCCGCCTGGGTTCCGGGTTGTTCGCCTTCGAACTGCGCGCCTGCGGACGGGTCGTTGCGGGTGACCCTGAGGTGCTTGGGCGGGTACCCGCGCAAGACGCCGCGCAAATTGCCCGGGAGGACGGCTGGAGGCTGTTGGCGAATCGCTTGCTGGAATGGCTAGAGGCGCGCTGGAGCCGCGATTGGCATTATGCGTTGTGCAAACTCTACGTGGACATGGGCACCTCGCGATTGATTTTCGAGCATGCTTGCGCCGCCGGTTATCGCGAGCGCCAGATGCGCTTGCTGCGCTGGTCGAAGCAATCCGGAACGGCTTGGCAGGCGTGGGTGGAACGAGTCAGCGCCGCCACCCCCTATAAGCTGGGCGAGCGCCAGCTACCCGCCTGGAGATGGCAAGAGCTTCGACATCATGCGTTATCGGATGCGGCGCGGCTTTGGGCTTGGGAACGGGTGCAGATGGCCGACCCGGAGGGGAACGGCATTACCTACCAGCAATTGGCGAACTGGTACCGCCGGCTGGCTTGGCGGGAGCGGTTCCGGGGCTGGCTGGCCGCAGCCCGCGCGCTGGACGTGCGCGAATGCCGGAGATGGCCGGCCTGGATCTGCCGCGGCTGGCGAGCATCACCGCGATATTGGGTCTACGCCGGACTGGAGCGGCTGTTGAACGAAGGAAAAAATGCGCCGGCATTGCCGCCATGGTTGCCGCTGCCGGCGCAGTTCGGACGAGGGTGGGAACTGGGCCTGGTCGAAAACTACCGCCGGCTGCTGGTTACCACTCGCAGTTGAGGCCGATGCTGCGATGCCAAACGATGACGCAAAGCTGAAAGCTGGAGCCGGAACCGGCCTGCGTTTGCTGATCCTGGCTCCGGATGCGCCGCGGCCGGCGACAAATGGTTTGCGCATGCGCATGAGTTCGACTTTGACGGCGCTGGCCGCCGAAGGCCATCGCCTGGTGCTGCTGGCGGCGGGAGCGCCGCCGGAGACGGATTTCCCGGAGTGCGAAGCGGCGGAATATGTGCCGTTCAATCCGGCGCCGGCAAGCAGCGCGCGCGCCTGGTGCGGGAGGGCGCGCGCGGCGCTTAACGGCAACGCCTACGCCTTCGAGCGCTGGCGCGATCGAGCCTGGCAAGCACGCATTACGAGCTGGCTGCGGCAAAAGAAATTCGACGCCATCTGGTGCGAGAGCCCCTATCCGGCCATGAATCTGCCCTGGCCGCCACCACTGCCGCTAGTGGTCAATGCGCACAATCTGGAATACCGCATCTGGCAACGCTATCGCGCCACGATGCCCACCGCCTGGCGGAGCGCCTATGCCGCACGGGAAGCGCGCGCGCTGCATCGGCGGGAGATGCAGATTTATCGCCAGGCGGCGCTGGTGCTGACCTGCTCCCGACAGGAAGCGGAGATGCTGCGGCGGGAACTCGGCGACGCCGCCGCTATCGCGGTCGCGCCTAACGTGATCTCCATTCCCGAGCCCGCGGCGATGGCGAAGGCGCGCCCGTGGGTGCTTTACAGCGGTGGTATGGATTGGCTACCCAACCGCGACGCGGTTGAGTTTTTCGGAACTCAGATTTGGCCCCGCGTTTTGCGGGAGGCGCCCGAAGCGGAATGGATCATTGCCGGGCGGGAAGGCCCCGCGCGCTGGCAGCATCGTTGGCGACAATTGTCTCGCACGCGTTTTACAGGAACCCAAGCCAGCTTGGCGCCCTGGCTGGCGCAAGCGGCCGTGGCCGTGGTTCCGCTGCGGATTGGCGCCGGCACTCGTTTCAAGATTCTGGAAGCCGCGGCCTGGGAACGCGCCATCGTCAGCACCCGCCTGGGGGCGGAAGGCTTGGAGTTTCAGCCTGAACAGGAATTGGAGTTGGCCGATGCGCCGCAAGAATTCGCCGCCAAGACCGTGGCTTTACTGCGCGATCCACTGCGCCGCGCGGCGCTGGGCCGGGCCGCGCAGCGCCGGCTGCGGGCAAACTACAGCCCACGGCAACTGCGCCATGCCCTGGCTCAGGCGCTAGCGCGGCTGCCGTGGGGGGAAGGAGGTGTGCATGGGGTTGTTTTATCTGCTGGTGGCCTCCATGCCGTTGGAACGTAGTCCGCTGCTGGAGCATTTTTTCGGCAGTATCAGCGTGATTAAGTATCTAGGTTTCACCTGCTTGGTGCTCGCGCTGATCTTGCCCCGGCGGAAGAAGCCCTGGGCGGGACTGCGGCAGCCGGCCAGCGTGTATTTTATTGCCTTGGCTTGCTGGAGCTTGTTGTCCGAGGCGTTTGTAGGCTCGCCTTCGCCTTGGTCGCACAGCCCGGGCGCGAGCTACCTTTCGTTTCTGGCGTTATTACCCACGGTACTAATACTGGTGACCACGGAGCGGCGGTTGCGGGCTACGCTTTGGGCCATGGCGGGTGGTATGGGCCTGGCCGCGCTGTACGTCTTGCGGGAATGGCAGAACCATCTGGGTACTGCGCATTTCCGTCCCGGATGGATCGCAGGCGACCCCAATTACTTCACCATCGGTGCGGTTTTGGTGCTGCCGCTGATCTGGAACCTGCGCCGGGAGAACCGGCACCCGGCTCTCCGTTGGCTGTTGACTGCGGGCATGTTGTTGCTGATCGTGGCGACTTGGCTGGCGGCCTCTCGTGGCGGGCTGCTGGGACTGATTGCCGGCGCGTTATGGCTGGTGTGGCGAGCGCAGCGCGCCCAACCGGCATCACGCCGGCGCGGCTTAACGTTCGGCAACCTCCAGGTGTGGAAATATGCCCCGGCCGGACTGCTGATTTTGCCGCTGCTGCTGGCTTTGCCCAACTCGCCTCTGCAGCGTTTACTTCATCCCAGCCGCAGCGACCGGATGGCGGTGATGAAGCGCGAGGTGGTCTGGCGGGCGGGGTTGCGCATGGTCATCGCCCATCCACTGTGGGGAGTGGGGCTGGGCAATTTTAAAAACCAGGTGGCCGCTTATGAAAAAGCTCCGCACAAAGACGCATGGCGTTCGAACGGGAGCGTGCGTTCCCTTGCCCATAACACCTATCTGGAAATCGCCGCTGAATTGGGCTTGCCGGGATTGCTGGCATGGGGGCTGCTATGGCTGGCAACGTGGCGCAGTCTTGAGCGCAGTCGCAAGCAGGCGCCGTCGGGCAGTCTTGTCAGGATCACCGCGGAAGCCCTGGAAGCGGGGTTATTGGGGTACGCGGTGAGCATGTTTTTTCTATCGGCGGAATACCAAAAGTTGCTGTGGCTGGCCTTGTTTCTCGCATTGGCATTGCCGCCGCTGGCCGCGCGCGAGGCGGAACGGACGCGCCTCCAACCGGCATGATCGCGATTCGCATGGGACAAACGGTACTGGCGCGCAGTCTGCTGCTTTTGGGTTGTTGCTGTGCTCTGGCTGCGGCACGTCCGCATTTTGGCGGTGTCGGCGCGCCGCTAACGCCGCCCCGGCGTTATTTCAGCCGGTTGCGGCGAAATGGCCGATGGTGGCTGCTGACGCCCAACGGGCGGGTTTTCTGGATGCTGGCGGTGGATGACGTGGACGCCAGCCATGGACGCGATACCGTCGGCCGCAGCTATGCCAACTATGCCATCGCCAAGTATGCCACCGAAAAAATCTGGGCGAAGCAAAGCGCGAGGCGGCTGTTGAGCTGGGGCTTTAATAGCCTGGGAGAATACGCCAGCCTTTACCTCCTGCCCGTGCGCGGCCCCTGGGGCGGAGGCTGGAGCAATCCCGTGCGCATGCCTTTCGTGGCGATGATTCGTCCGGCGCTCTACAGCTTGCGTAATCTCCAGGGTTTCGCCCGGAATCCTGTAAAAGACTTGCTGGCCGGAGTCGATCGCCGATTTTATCGCGGCTGGCGCGGGCAGGCGACGCCAGACGTCTTCGATCCCGATTTTGCCGCCTATGCGCGCGGCGAAGCTCAGGCCTTGCCGCAATCAGTGCGGCAGTCGCGCTGGCTGATCGGCATCACCAGCGATGACGCCGACAATCTGGTCGGCTTCGGTCCGGGCCCTGAACCGCAGGCCGTGCGTTGCAGTCCCCATCTGGGTTGGGTAGCCGCGGTCACCAATTTCGAGCAGTCCGGCAATGCCCGGTTACGGCTGCGCTATCGCGACCGGCAAGTGTACACGAAGCTGGCCCTGAAGGATTTCTTGCGCCGGCAATACGGCACAATTGCCAGGCTTAACGCCGCGTGGCGATCCGATTACAGCCGCTTTGGCGATGACGGCGGCTGGGGCCGCGGCCGCGGATGGCTGGATGAAAATGGCCGTCATGCCTGGATCGGAAGCGATAGTTGCGGCTTGCACACCGCTCAGGCGGCAGTTCGCCGCGATTTGAATCACTTCGTCTATCTTTACGCACGGCAGTATTTCAGAGCAACCACCGCCGCACTGCGACAGGCCGCTCCAGGGCATCTCGTCTTCGGCCCGGCGACACTCAACGGCTGGGGTGGATTGACCCGCCGCGGCATCTTGCGCGCGGCCGCAGAAAACGTTGACGTGCTGCAGGCCAATGTGGCGAGCCAACGCATATTGCAGGAAACGCTTGCGGCCACTGGCAAGATTCCAATCGTGAGCTGGCTGGGGCTGGCGGCCAACGCCGATTCCGATCTCTGGCATTACCCGCATGCGCCGGCCGGAGTCCGGCTTTACCGGACCCAAGCCGGGCGCGGGCAAGCCTACCGGCAGGCGGTGACCACCGCATTCTGGCGATGCGAGGCTGGCCAGTGCCCGGTGGTGGGCATTAAATATTGGGCCTTCGCCGATTCCTGGGCGGAAAAGATGAATTGGGGACTGGTGAGTTGGCGCGACAACGCCTATGACGGCCGGGAAGCGATGCGTAAACGGCGGCATGACCTGTGGGGATACTCGACCGGCGGTGAAACACGAGATTACGGGAATTTCCTCCGCCAGGTCCGCGCCGGCAATTTGCAGATCCTGCGCTGGAGCGCGGCGCTGGCGCGGAGGCTCGGCTATTTGCCGCGACGGCGATGATTGGCTTGGCCCATAAAACACCGGACAGCGGTCACTGGCTGCAGGGGCGCATCTTCTCGGGTATGCGCTGGACCTTTTGGCTGGCCGCGCTATCGGTCCCCTTCAGCCTAGGGACTCGTGTCCTGCTGGCGCGCACGGGGCCTGAAATTCTCGGAACCTTTGGTTTGCTGGGCGTTTATTCCAGCCTGGCAAGCGTTTTTCTCTACCTCGGAGGAGATGCGGTGGTAATGGCATTTTTGCCACGCTTGCCGGATCCGGAAAAAAGAAAATTTTTAACCCGTTATATCGGTATTGTTGGTCTGGCGCTGGCGCCCTGGTTATTGCTGGCGACGCTTGAGCCGGAATGGCTGCATTTTGTATTTGGCCCGGGTAGCGATACGCGACTGGAACTGGCGCTGGTCTGGCTGGCGCCAGTCACGATCGCTTATATGCTCGCCATTGCCGCCTTGAAAGGAACCCTGGAAATCGCCTTTGCCCAGGCCTTGAGCCGCGCCGTGCCCATTCTGTCGTTTTTGGCCTATGCCGGCTTATGGATGTGGACTCCGGTCTGGTTTCGCTTGCACGCGCAAGCGGCGATCTGGGGCACTTACCTGTTTTTAGCGACTGTGGGCGCAGGGATAGGGCTGGCGCGCTTGCGCCGTCTTTTGCCGCCGGCGGGCGTGGATGTGCGCCTGCCGGCAGGTTTTTGGAGTTATACGCTTAGCCTGCAGAGCAATAGTATTTTGAATTTTTTCGCCAACCGTTTCGATCTTTTACTGGTGTTGCGCGCCGGTGGCCTTAGCGTCCTGGGCGAGTATGTCGCCTTGAAAAGCCTCTCCCAGACTTTGCGGAAATCGCTGCAATTACTGCTCGACAGCCTGTTCCCTTCTCTGGCGCACACCTGGGGCGTGAACGATCTCGCCAGCACGGATGCCGTATTGTTCCGCTATATCCGGATGTTTTACCCCATGGCGTTGCTGTCGGCCGCCTTCGTGCTTTGTTTTGCACAGCCGTTGCTGTGGATGCTGGGGCGTCCGTACCTGGCCTTGATCCGGATTTTACCCTGGGCCGTAATCTGCGCTTCGCTGCAAGCCTGCAATGCGCTGCATGGATTGCTCTTGAATGCCAGCGGGCATGCGCAACGCGCCTTGGTGGCGGCAGCGCTGCATGCCGCGATTTTCATTGCGAGTTTCTGGCCTTTTTGGCACCGCTGGGGCTTTGGGGGTGCGATCGCCGCCTGGGGGCTGGGCGAGTTGGTCTATTATCTGGCCAGCTATTTCCTATTACGAAACCTGCGGCAGGTTTCGGCTTCCGCATTTGGCAATCCGCTGCTTTATTTCGGGCTGATTGGGGCGACAGCGCTCTGGACCGCGCACGCGGGCCGCATCTCATGGCAGCAGGGCACGCTGCTCTGGATGGGCAATGGCGGAGCCTATTTGGTCCTGGCAGGTTACCGCGGCGCGGAACTGCAGCAATTAATCCGGCTGCTGTTGCCCGGGACTCGCCAGCCGAAGGAAGGGAAACGGCGGCATGACTCGAAAAACGATCTCGGTGCTGATTCCGACCAAAAATCGGCAGCGCGAATTGCTGGCGACCCTGGCCGACCTGCGTCGGCAGACGCGCGCGCCGGCGGAGGTGGTGGTTATTGACCAGACGCCCTCGGCTTCGAGCGAAGCAGAGGCGCGGCGGCAGTTGGCGGGCCAGCCGGCAATCGCGTTGCGCTATGTGCACGATCCGGCAATTGGCGGAGCGGCGGCCGCACGTAATCGCGCCATGACGCTGGCGGGCGGCGCGTATTGGGTATTTCTGGACGATGATGTCGAGCTCAAGGCGGATTTTTTAGCCGCCTTGATTGGCGCCTTGGAAACGGATACCCGGCTGGATGGGATTGCCGGGCGGGTAACTAATTATGTTCCGCCGCCGGCCGCGCGGCGTTTATGGCAGTGTTGTTTTCAGCGCGGCCCCTTTTATGACGATCGCCAGCCGGTGTATTGGGGGCAAATCCGGACGCGAGGCGAAGCGCCAATTCCGGTGACCCGATTGAGCGGCGGGCTGATGGGATTTCGCGCATCCCGCATTGCGGGGTTGAAATTCGATGAAGGCCTGCGGGGCGGCTGCGAGGGGGAAGACATTGATTTTTGCCTGCGCTTGCCGCAGGGCAGCCGTTTGGCAATCACGCCCCGGGCGCAGCTGCGGCACTTGAAAACGATGAGCGGCCGGATCCAGGAACCGCCGTTACAGCAACACAGCCGCGTTTATACCTATCTCTATTTCCGGCATTGGCGGCGGCAATGGGGCTGGTATAGCTGGTTGAACTGTGGTTTGGGGCTGTGGGCGCTGGCGGCCAGTCTGCGGCGCCACTCCCTCGCGCCCTGGCGCTGGTGGCGTCATGGCTGCCGGCAAGGGCAGCAGTTGGCGTTGCAGGCACGCGCGTGATCGTAGCGAGCAGCGCGGCTTCGAACCTTCCAGAACGCTCCTGGCCTCTGGCCTATGGCGGTGTCTTCGAACTACGCAAGTTGCGCCGGGGTGGAGAATGGCTGCTGCTCAAAGGCCCGGCGCGCCAACCCAGCCGTCAATCCCTGGCAGCGGAATTTCGGATCAGCCAGGAATGGCAAGCGCGGCTCGAACGCTGGGAGCCCCGGGTTCGTCTGCCGCGGGTACGGACGTATGATGTGGCGGCGGATCAGCTCTGCCGGGAATGGATTGATGGCCGACCGTGGCGGATTGGCAGGTTTACGACCCGCGCCGGCCGGCGGCGGCAGCAGAGGCAGTGGCAGGCGCTGGGACGATGGTTAGGCGGATTGCATCGGCTGAGTCGAAACGGTATCGCCGATCCCTGGGCGGCTTTGTTAGCGGATTGGGAAAAACCCAGCGCAGGAAAAATTTTGCAGCAGGTGGGCTTAGATTCCGTGCAGGCATCGATTCTGCGCCGCCTGGCCTGTCGCCGGCGGCGCCAGCCGATGGATTGGCCCCTTTGCCGTCTGCACGGCGATTTTTCTCCAGTTCAGGTTTTGGAAACCCGCCGGAATTTGGTGGTGTTGGATTTGGCCTCGTCGCGCCTGGGCATGGATTTTGAAGATCTCGCGCATTGGTGCGCCTATTTTGACACCCTGGCGCCCTGGCGGCGATGGCGACTGGAATGGCCGGCTTTTTTCCGGGGTTATTACCCGGATGGATCGGAATGGAATGGATCGGGAAAATGGATGCGCGAATTCCTCGGATGGGCGCGCTTGCGCGCCATGGTGCGGTGGTGGGGGCGACGACTTCAGGCCGGCGGCACGCTACATTTTGCGGCCGAGCGCCTGATATGGGCGTCTTCCCAGCGACGATTTCTGCGCCTTTATGCGCGGCTGCTGCCGCATTTGCCGCCGGTCCAGCCCACGCTGCCGCAAGCGGGGTGACAGATATCAGCCCAACTTCGCCCTTTGCGGCGATTATAGAAACCGCAATCCAACTGGCTGCCTTGAAGGGGTACGCGGCCGGAGCCGAACTATTGGCGGATGCCTACCCAGCCTGGCAGAAGGAGTTGTTGGATCCACGCAATACCGATTGGTATGCGCACTGTGCCGGCTTGCAGCGTGGACACGCTTGTCTGCTCTTGGGCAGCCGCTGGGGAGGAAGCGCCCGCGCACTGGCGCGGCATTTCGATACTGTTTGGTCGTTAGAACTTGATCCCGCATGCCTGAAATTTCAAGCCGCATTTCGCCACGCGGAAGGCATCTCCAATCTCTTCCCGTTGCAGGCTTCCCCTTTTGATTTACCTTTCTCCGACGCCAGCTTCGATTTGGTTGCCGCGCCCATGGTCTGGAGCTGGCTGCGCCAAAACTATGCAGGCATGCCGGAGGAGAGTCTAACCCGCCGTCGCTGGTTAATGGAATGCCGGAGAGTGCTGGCGCCGGACGGCGCCCTCATTTTTGGCTTGGAGCATGAGCCGCCGGTCGGGCTAAGAAAGCGGCGGCACACTCCCCGCTTGCCTTCCACGCTACATGGCTTCTCCGGCGCGAGCTGGATCGCACAATTGCGCGCCAGCGGCTTCAAAAATCCCGAAAGATATTGGGCCTGGCCCGGGTTATTAGGTCCCAAGTGCTCAGGCAGGCTGGAACCGCCCAGCTTACAGGCGCTATTACAACGCCAGGCCTGCGATCCACAGCTCCGGCTCGAAGCGCGGCTTCGCGCCGCCGCCTGCGCCAACTTGGCTCGGCTGCATTTTCCAGTGCGTCCTGGCAGCATGCTGGCGCGCTGGTTGGCCCCGGCCGAGTTTTGGATTGCGCCCGTTTCCGCTTTGGCTCATAAACCGACATTGGCAAAAGCGGTGGGAAATTGGGAAATCGCGATCGGAGGCTCGGATAAGCTGATCTGGCTTCATACCCATACTGGCGGCATCTCCGTTGTAAAAACCCCTCGCTGGCCGCAGGCTCAGGCCCAGGTTGAAAAGCAGGAAATGCTGGCTGCCCGGCATGGCGGCCTGTGCATAGAACCTCTTCAAGCGGGTGACTGGATGATGTTTCGGGAATGGTCGCCCCCTGGGCGAATGATGCGCTCCGGCTGTTGGCGGGAGTGTTTAGCCGCTGTTCGATGGCTGGCGCGCTTTCAACAAGCCACCATCCGCGGCCAGCGTACCGCGGGAGAACTGGCCGCCGAAATCGAGGGTTGGTTGCGACAGTTTCGCCAGTTGGCGCGCCGGCCGGCAATACAACAACGGCTGGAAAGCTCCGCGCAAGCCTTTTTAGCCGGCATTTCAGCCCTCCCCATTGTGATCGAGCATGGTGATTATTGGCCAGGGAATATTCTGGTTCGCCGCGATGGAAAAGTGACGGTTATTGACTGGGAGCATGCCCGTCCCTTCGGTGATCCCCTGTTCGATATCGCCACCCTGACGCATCAGCTCTGGTTGCAATGGCGCGCCCAGTTGCTAGGGGGCGCCCGGTTTAGGCGCCGCCGGAAGTTGTGCCATGTACTGGATGAATACACCCGGGCGATGGGGATACCAGCGCGCCTGATTTACGCTTATATGCCGCTGGTTCCGCTGCGCCAATTTTTACGCAATCACACTCATGGAAAAACGTTTTTATTGCGCTTGCTGGAACGCTGGGATTTGCCCAGCACAAGCGAATGCGGCTTAACCGGCGTCGGATGCGGCTCGGCCGCTTTTACTTTTAGGCGCTAACGCTTTCGCAAAGGTCCGGCCGAAACCGGATGCATTGCGAATACTCATGGATACCGAAAGATTATTGTCGTTAATAGGCGCGGGACCTAAAAGGAACCCTGCGCGAAACCGGCCTGCGGGCATGACTAGAGGCAATTTCTCCGAAATTGCCAATGACGAAACTACTGCCCGACTCGGCCGTTAACGCTTTGGGAGGACCGCCATGCCCCGAATATTCGCCCGCATCTTCTTACTTTTAAGCATTGGCTCGGGGATTTATCTGTTGGCTTCGCAACAGCCGTCCCCGGCTCCGTCAAAACTTGCCGCCGCTAACGCATCCCAGACGTTCATGCCTGAAAAATCTGCCGCCGAGGCATCCTTGCCGCTTGCCCGGAGCGTCCGCTTCCGGTCGGCCGGAAACCAGAGGGGGCATAGTTCGGCATGGCGGCACTTGCCGGAGCCGTTGCTAGGCATGCTTTTCGGGTTGGCCTGCATGCTGGCGAGCCTGCTACTACGGACCGCCGCTCCGCTTTCGCCATCGCCGCCGGTTCAATCGGCGAAGTAAGACTTTAGCCGCTCATACGTGCGCGCCAGGTCTTCCGGCAAGACCCGGGTTTCGCCGATAACGGACATGAAATTCGCGTCTCCGATCCAGCGTGGCAGCACGTGCATGTGCAGATGGCCAGCAATGCCGGCGCCCGCCGCTTGGCCAAAATTAACGCCTAAATTGAGCCCGTCCGGCGTATATTCCCGGCGCAAGGCATCTTCCGCGCGCGTGGCGATCGACATCATCTGCTCCCGCGCGGCGGGTTCCATCTCGTTCAGCCAGGCCCGATGTTCGATGGGCAGGATCATAAGATGACCGTTGGTATAGGGAAAGATATTCAAAATGACCGCAACATGCCGATACCGCGCCAGAATGAAGTTGGCGGCATCGTCGCCGGCGGCGAGCTTCTCGCATAAAACGCACCCCGCTTCCGCGCGTGTGGTAGCGAGATAGCGATAACGCCAGGGGGAAAAGATGGTGTCCATGATAGGTAGCTATGGGCGGGGAACTGTCCCCGTCTCGTCGCAGCTTAATAGAATAGGTATTTACGCCATTTTTCGTCGCTTTTGCCCATCATTCGCATCAGATGCCGGCTGGTATGCAGATTCAGCGGACGTGGCGGGCGCAACAAAGTCATATCGGCCTCCGCCGGCAGACGATCGCGTTTTTGATGATTGCAAGGCTTGCAGCAGGCCACCAGGTTTTCCCAGGTGCTTTTGCCACCGCGTGATCGGGGCACGACATGATCGAGCGTAAGTTCCGGCGCGGTCGCCAGCCGGCCGCAATATTGGCAGGTATTGCGATCGCGCATCAGAATATTTTTCCGTGATAGCGCCCGGCTGCGTTGCGGAATGCGCCGGTAATCGAGCAGGCGGATGACCGATGGCAGGGGGAAATGGAATTGGCTACAGCGCAAAATATGGCCATTGCTTTCCTCCGATCGGGCAACGCCCTTCAGCACCAACACCACGGCCCGGCGGGCGGCGCAGACATTGATGGGCTCATAGGTGGCATTCAGCACCAGCACCGGCGTCAGCAACACATTGGCATTATCGGTCAACATCCAATCACGCAAACCCCGCCAGCGTTCGACCCGCAAAATCCAAATCGGCGCGGGCGATCGTGAGCAAATGAACAGCGGCGGCGCCGGCCGCTTTCAAGGCCAGCGCGCAGGCTTGGGCGGTGGCGCCGGTCGTCAGCACATCATCTAGCAGCAGAATACTGCGGCCGTCGATTCGCCGGGGCTCGGGCACGCGAAACGCGCCGTTGACGTTCCGTTCGCGCTCTTCGCGGCTTAAGCCGGCTTGCGTCCAGGTCTCGCGGCGGCGCGCCAGCCCCGTCGCATCATAAGGCAAGTGCGTCAGCCGGGACAGGCGGCGGGCAAGAAGTTCGCTTTGATTAAAGCCGCGTTCGCGTTGCCGTCCGCGGGCCAGCGGCACCGGAACCAGCAATTCCGCGGAAGCCGGCAGCAGCGGGGCCAACCGAGCCGCAAACCAGGTACCGGCGGGCAGGACCCGCCGGTACTTATACAGGTGCAGTAGCGAGCGCGCCGCCCCATCGTAAAGAGTCCAACTCGCGGCCGAATCGTATTCCGGCGGATGCACCCGGCAGAAAGCGCACAGCCGCTCGTCCGCAGCCTTGCCGCAGCGGCGACAGGAGCTTTCCGGCGGCAGCTGCGTGATGGAATCCAAGCATGCGACGCAAACGGGCAGGCGCCCGGGATGGTTTAGTGGTTCGCCGCAAAGACTGCATGGCGATGGTAGCAGGAGGCAGACGATTGCCTTCGCCGCTTGCGTGAGCGGCGCAGTTGCGTCCCATTGCGTCCAGGTACTGCTGAAGACGTTCCTCCGCTAATTTCAGATACCCGCATCATAGCACGACTTATTCGCAGTGATTGGTCCGCAACCGCCTTCCGCATGCTTGCGGGGCGGGTTCCATAAATCCACGCAATGCATCCGTTTGGCGGTTTCTGCGCTCTGTTTACATATATTCCAGTGTCTTTTCCATCAGCGCGTGAACGCCGGGAATAGGATCGCCGAGGCCCTCGAATTCCAGCGAATAAGCGCCGGCAAAGTCGTCGCGGCGGGCCACCGCCATCGACATGGGGAAATTATCGGCGTAGAAATGACGGCCGTCAGGAGCAATGCCATCTTTCGCGTGGCAAATGTTTTTGGCATGCGGCATAAGACGGCGCAAGGTCCAGAGCGCGTAAGCGGCGCTGCGGACGGCAAAATTGCCGAAATCGGGGCAGGTGCCGGCGTTGGGAGCACGCAAATGATGCAGCACTGCTAGAATTTGAGGCGCGCTTTCGGCGTGAATATCGTCATTGTGAAACAGTACGCGGACGCCGCGCGTACGGGCGTAGACCACGATCGGGCGCAGGTTGCGCGCCGCCACGGCAGGATGATAAGGACGCGGCCCGGAGAGCGGGAAAGTGGCGCTGGGCGAACCGAGGCGAACCGCGATATCAATCCAGATTTTGGCCGCCTTGAGCGCGGCATGGGCATCGAGATGCGGATTATATAATCCGCCCGGGATTTCGACGCCCATGAGATTGACTACCCGGGAATGGGCGCGACGCACGCCGGCTTCGACCCGGGCCACATAATCGGGCGCGGTCGAATTGAAGTGCTGGGGCAGAAATTCGACTTGATGAATGCCAAAATGATCGGCCAGGAATTCGGGAAAATCTTCGCACCGCAACAACGGAAATTTCGGGTTGCGATACCGGCGCATTTCCGGGGTATCGAAATATCCGCGAAAGGGCCAGCTATTGCAGGCCAGGCGGCGCTTTTTCGTGGCGAGGTCGGACGGATTTCCGCCCCCGAGAGCGGCAATCGCCAGTGCGGACAAATTGGGGCGTGTCATCATCATAGAGAAAAACCTCCCTCATAAAAAATCAACCATTTCCGCGGCCTGCATCGGGCATGGCGGATTCAGACATCGCATAATTCAACCGCCTGGCGGAGCGAAGCCAGCGGATCGGGACCGGCGGGAATGAACTCATGGGCAACATAACCTTGAAAGCCGGTGGCGAGTATGCCGCGCATGACCCCATCCCAGCGAACTTCCTGCCGGCCATTCAGCTCATGCCTGCCGGGAACGCCGCCGGTATGAAAATGCGCAAACCATTCGCGGTTCGTCTGGATAGTGCGGATCAGGTCGCCCTCCATGATCTGCATATGATAGATGTCGTACAGCAGCTTGACGTGCGGCGAGTTGACCGCTCGCACCACGCTGACGCCCCAGGCGACGTGATCGCACATGTAATCCGGATGATCGATTTTGCTGTTGAGCAATTCCATGCAAATTGTAATGCCGTGGTCTTCGGCAATGCGCTTCAATCGGTTCAAGGCGGCGATGCAATGGTTCGCGCCCTGATCGTCCGGCATGCCTTTGCGGGCGCCGGAAAAACAAATGAAGTTGGGAACCCCGTAGCGCGCCGCCCGAGGGATATTGCGGCGGAACGCGGTCTCGATAGCGGGCAGGTTTTCGGGACGGTTTAAGCCGTTATAAATGTCGTTGGCGCCGGCATAGCCCATCGAGCAGATGAGTCCAAATTCGCGCGGCACGGCCCACTTTTCCGGCGGGAGTAAGTCCACCGCTCTCAGGCCCATATCCGCCGCGGCGCGGCATAGGTCCCTCAGTTGAATTTTTGGATAGCACCAGCGGGCCACGGACTGGTGAATCCGCCCCTTATGAACGGCTAAGCGCGTGGATTGCTGTAGCGGCCAGGCCAGGTCGGCGGCTGCCGCGCCAGCGGCGGACTTGATAAAAAGCCGGCGGCGGGAAATTTTGGGCATAGGGCTGCGACGGGCTGAGTATAGCCTTTCTCCACGCCGGCAGCCAAAGATTAGGATTAAAAAAAGAGGGATGCGAGCGCATCCCTCGGACTCGTGTGCAGACGACAGAGGCGATTCTAAGAAATTTGGATTCGTTCCCTGTCGTTGGGTTGCATAGGGGATGCAAAAAGTGAGCTGAATTCAGAATTTCAGGCCACATTTCCGCTCCCTCCGCTGCATATGTGAGTGAGCTCACACCGGCAAGTGATCCAACTCGATCAGGAGGCTTTCTGCCCGCGGGCCACCGTGCGCAAAGCTCGGGATAGCACCTTTAAAGCCTGCCTCACATGGCGAGCCTCGATGATATAGGGTGGAAGCAATCGCACTACGCTGTCATGGGTGGCATTGATCAGCAAGCCCATTTCCCGCGCCTGTTCCACCACCGGGCGGGCCGGGCGATCAAGTTGCAAGGCCAGGATTAGGCCTCGGCCACGAACAGTTGTCGCCTGGGCATGGCGGCGAACGATGTTTTCCAGACCTTCCATCAATAAGTTGCCCATCGTTTGCACGTTTTCCAATAAATGGTCTTCTTCGACGATATCCAGAAACTCGAGGGCTAAACGACAGGCTAAGGGCCCCCCTCCAAAGGTTGTGCCGTGCATACCCGGCTGGAAGAGCGTCGCCGCGGGACCGCGGCCTAACACGCAGCTTAAAGGAAAACCGGCGGCAATGGGTTTGGCCAGCGTGACCAGATCGGGAACCACTGTCGTGGCCTGAAAGGCGAACCATTTGCCGGTGCGTCCCAGACCGCACTGGATCTCGTCGAAGATCAGAAGTGCGCGATGTTCCCGGGCCAAATCGGCCGCTAATTGCAAAAACGCAGGTTCGGCGGGAAACACGCCGCCTTCGCCCTGAATGCTTTCGACAATGATGGCGCAGGTGCGCTCGTTCACGGCCTCGCGCAAGCGGTTCCCGTCATTGAGCGGCACGAAGCGAACGCCGGGCAGCAAAGGCTCATAAGGTTGGCGATATTTAGGCTGTCCCGTAATGGAGAGCGCGCCAAGGGTGCGGCCGTGGAAAGAATTTTCGAGCGCCACCAGTTCGAATTTGTCTGGCGTGATTGTGCGTCCGTGCAGGCGGGCGAGCTTGATGGCGGTTTCAATGGCTTCGGCGCCACTGTTGGCAAAAAAGGCGCGCTCCATGCCCGCCAGCCGGTTCAATCGCTCGGCCAATTGGCCCTGATAGTCGTGATAGTAGAGGTTCGAAAGGTGAATCAGCCGGCGCCCCTGATCGCGCAGCACGCGCGTAATGCGCGGATGCGCGTAACCCAGCGCGTTCACGGCGATGCCGGCAAGAAAATCGAGATAGCGGCGTCCATCGGCATCGTAAAGCCAGGGTCCTTTCCCCTCCACGGCAAGCAGGGGAATGCGTTCATAGGTGCGCATCAGCACCCGGCTTTCTAACTCTTGTACCTGTTCCAGCCGAGGCGGTGTGGAAGCGGCGGCAGCGGCAAAGGGGTTCGAGTCGGCCATAAAACCACCTTACCAGCTTTCGTTCAATGCGTGGCCGTGCGTGGAGTCAATAGCCGCGCTGTTTATCTAACTCATACCGCAGCGGCTCATGGGCAAGATAGCGTCGCAGGTTTTCGGCAAATATTTCGCGCTGCCGCTCCCATAATGCGGGCGTCGCGCCGGCGGTGTGCGGTGTAATCAGGACGGAAGGCAACGACCATAAGGGGGAACCGGGCGGCAACGGCTCCTGCTCGAAGACATCCAGGCCGGCGCCGGCGATGCGAGCATGGCGCAATGCCTCCGCCAGGGCGGGTTCATCCACCAGGGCGCCGCGACCGACATTGATCAGAAACGCGTCGGCGCGCATACGCGCCAGCTCATGGGCGCCAACCCAGGCGCGAGTGGAATCGGTAACCGGCACGGCCAGCACCAGCCATTGCGACTGAGGCAGGAGGGCCGGCAACTGATCGGGCGCATAAACTTCATCGGCGCCTTCGGAACCGAGTTCCGGGCGGCGGCGCAGCGCCAGCACTCGCATCTGCTGCTGCTTCAAATGTTGAACCAGAGCGCGGCCAATCTCGCCCAGGCCGGCGATCAGGGCGGTTTCGCCGCGCAGTTCGCGGATGCCGCCTGGAGCTTGGAGCAGCGTAGTGGGCGACCACTCGGCGCGGTGCTGCAGATCGCGGGCGCGATGTAGGCCGCGCGCCAGGGCCAGCATTAAAGCTAGCGCATGGGCTGCAACGACCGGACCGTGCGCGGCGCGGGCGCTCGTGAGGCGCACGGGCGAGGCGACCAGCGCGGGAAACAATAATTGATGCACGGCAGCGGCGGGTGAATGGATCCAGGCCAGGCGGGGCGCGGCGGCGAACTGTTCCGGCGAAAGCCGCCAGCCCACATACACTTCTGCTGGGGCGAGCGCGGGCTCCAACTGCGCGGGATCGCTAATCTCGACAAATTCCACCTGGGGAAATTCACGCTGCAAACGCTCGGTGGCGTCGGAGGGCCAATTCCACAAAGGGCCGCGATGGCGAACGGAGATAACGACTCGCATAGGCGTCAGAAGACGGGCTGCTCGTTTCTGTCGCCTTCAAACCGGGTTTGAGCGCCGTCATTAAAGGCCCGTAAAGCACTCCAATCGAGCAGGCCGGTATACATTGCCATACCGAGCACGGCATGACAGTTCAAATCGTCCAGTGCCTGGAGCTGATCTAGGCTGGCGATACCACCGGCGATGGTCAGCGGGAGGCGGGTAGCGGCGCGCAAGATGCGAATGCGATCCAGCGGCATGCCTTGCATCAAGCCTTCCGTATCCACATGCGTATAAAGAAACTCGCCGCCATACGGCTCGAGCGCGGCCATGGCCTGTTCCGGCGTGAGCGGTAGCCGATGCCGCCATCCCTGGACCGCAACCTGGCCGCCTCGGGCATCTACGGCGAAAACCAGATGCTGCCGGCCCAGGATCTGTAAGGCGTGCAATAGATCGTAGTCGGGCAGCTCGCCGCGGAACAAGGCGCTGGAAAGGATGACCCGTTCGGCACCCCACTCCAGGACTTCGCGGGCGCGCTCGAGCGAGCGCAACCCGCCGCCTACTCGCACCCGATGGCCGGCCTGGCAGCAGCGGCGAACCAAGTCGCGGTTATCGCCTTCTCCCTTGGCGGCATCCAGATCAATTACCTGCAGCCAGGGGAAGCCGCGCATGGCTTCGAGCACCGGCTCGAGTTCGCGTTCCAGGGCGAGCCGTTCGCCTTGCACCAGTTGCACGACTTTGCCGTGCGCGAAATCAATCGCCGGAACGATCATGGCTTCGGGTAATAGCCGGTGGGGTGGCGGCGCCTTGTGGAACTCATTTCTGCGCCTCTTCCACGCCGGCTATAATGCGAGCGGTTTGAACCAAATTTCTTTCCTAGGCTTCCATTATGGCTGTTTTGCTAAACTGACGTTCGATGCCGCGCGTGCGCTTGCATAAATCGGGATTTCACTTCAACGCCCAGCATCATTTCCCCGGCGAGGATGGCTGCGATGCGCATCCGCACGGGCACGATTATGAACTGGCGCTATGGCTGGAGGGCCATTTCCAATCCGGCGCCATGCTGTATGATGCGCGCCAACTCACCGCCTTGGTAAATACCCGGATTATCGCGGCGCTCGACCATCAGGACCTGAACGCGCTGTTGCCCTATCCCAGCGCCGAGGCGCTGGCGGAGTGGATTTGGCAGCGGTTACGGCCGCATCTGCCCGCGCCGCTTCATTTGGGCGTGGAGCTCTGGGAAACCCGCCGGCTGGCCATCGAGTATTGGGGCGACGAATAGGGTGGCGGCCGCCAGCACGAGCGGGAGTTTGGAAACGATGCTGGATAGCGTACACTGCTTACATTGACACGCATTCCGGCGTTGCGCGCCCTGGGCGCGCCGCTGAAGAGAGAGCGAAGGCGGCATGAAAAAATTCATTCTGGGCTGGATTTTAGGCTGGGTGGCGATTTTTGTGGGTGCATTCCTGTACGTTCGCAGCGGCCATGCGCCCGTCGCGACCAACTCCGGGCCGTTGCCGATGGAAACCTTTTTTGCCAAAACAGCCTTGCACGCGACGGTGGCTCCGGCAGCCAAATTGAAGTCGCCGCTGCCGGTAAACTCCGATAATTTATTTGGCGGGGTAATGGTGTATAACCACAACTGCGCCTTCTGCCATGGCGAGCCGCATCAAAATTCCAAAATTGCGGAAGGTATGTTTCCACGCCCGCCCCAACTGTTTACCGCGCACGGAATGGTCACCGACGACCCGGTGGGGATCACCTTCTGGAAAGTTAAAAACGGTATCCGGCTGAGCGGCATGCCGGCGTTTCAATCCAAGCTGTCGCAGGAACAGATGTGGCAAGTAAGCCTGCTGCTCAGTCATGCCAATCAGTTGCCGGCGGCGGTGGGAGCGGCGCTGAAATAAGAATAAACAGGGAAGCCGTTACGCCTGGCGGGAAGCTATGGGAACCACCTCGGCCGGCAGGCTGAAGCGCACGTTTTCGTCTACTTCGCCGGTTTCCTCGACCCGGGTAAAGCCGAAACGGTTGCGTAACTCGGCGACCACTTCTTGCACCAGTGTTTCCGGGGCGGAAGCGCCGGCAGTCAAGCCGAGGCGTTCGACCGGGTGCAGCCACTCCGGACGGATCGAAGCGGCGTTTTCGATGCGGTAAGCGGGAGTGCCGGCGTTGCGCGCCACCTCGACCAGGCGAAGCGAGTTGGAGCTATTTTCCGATCCGACGACTAAGACCAGATCCAACTGGGGCGCGGCAAGCTTGAGCGCGGTCTGGCGGTTTTGCGTAGCGTAGCAAATGTCCTGGGCTTTAGGCGCGAGGATGGTCGGAAAGCGGCGGCGCAGAACGGCGATGATTGCGGCGGTTTCGTCCAGGCTCAAGGTGGTTTGGGTCAGATAGGCCAGGCGATCGGGTTGAGCGATTTCCAACGCTTCGGCCTGCTCGACTGTCTCGACCACAGGCGTGCCGTGCGGCACTTCGCCGAGCAAACCAATAATCTCATCATGGGAGCGGTGGCCGATGATGATGAGGCCCGTTCCGCGGCGAAGGTAATCGCGCGCCTCGAAGTGCACTTTGCTGACCAGGGGACAAGTGGCGTCGATAATTTCCAGGTTGCGGGCGCGGGCTTCATCCCAAAGCTGAGGCGCCACGCCGTGGGCGCTGAAAAACACTCGCGCTCCTTCGGGAACACAGTCCAGGGCGGGTACAAAGATCGCGCCGCGCGCTTCCAAAGCGCTGATCACGGCGCGGTTATGGACGATTTCCTTGAGCACATATATCGGTGGGCCGAAGTTATCGAGCGCGCTCTCCACCGCCTCGACGGCGCGCACCACGCCGGCGCAAAAGCCACGCGGTTTCAGAATATAGACGGTTTTTAAGCCCATAGCCAAATCCGGCTGGATTCTTTTATTTTAACTAAGCTGGGGCTCGCGCGGGGCGCCCGGTCTCGCCGGCTTCGGCTGCTGGTACGATAAGGAATTGAAGGGCAGCAGCCGTCGCCACACATCTTGCGGAGTCTCCCATCATGGCCACTACCAGCCTGGACAGCAAGCGCCTTAGCGGTTTACAAAATATCGCCACTCAGTTGAGGATCGATTCGATTAACGCCACTACGGCAGCCGGCAGCGGGCATCCGACCAGTTGCCTGTCGGCGGCGGAAATCATGGCGGCATTGTTTTTCCACGTCATGCGCTTCGATCCGCGCAATCCGCAGGACGCCGACAACGACCGTTTTGTGCTCTCCAAAGGCCACGCCGCGCCGGTGCTGTATTCCGCCTGGGCGGAACTGGATTTATTCCCGCGCGAGCATTTAAAAACGCTGCGTCGCTTCGATTCCGATCTGGAAGGGCACCCCACTCCTCTGCTGCCCTTCGTCGCGGTGCCCACCGGATCGCTAGGGCAAGGCTTGGCGGTAGGGCTAGGCATGGCCTTGGCGGCGCGCATGGATGGACGCCTATACCGCAGTTACGTGCTGATGGGCGATGGGGAAAACGCCGAAGGCTCGGTCTGGGAAACCGCCGAATTGGCCAGCTTCCATCAAGTCGATACGCTTTGCGGAATAGTCGACGTGAATCGGCTTGGCCAGAGCCAGCCGACCATGCTGCAGCATGAATTGGAAATTTATAAGCGGCGCTGGACAGCGTTTGGCTGGCTGGCGCTGGTCGTGGACGGCCACGATCTGAATCAACTGCTGGCGGCATTCGAGCAAGCCGCCGAAACCCACGGCCGGCCGACGGTGATTTTGGCGCGGACTTTCAAAGGCCACGGTGTGTCTTTTCTCAATGATCAGGAAAACTGGCATGGCAAAGCGCTGAAGCCGCAGGAAGCGGAGAAGGCTCTGGGAGAACTGCAGGCGCAGATGCAGCCTGGGGGCGAGCGCCCCACCCCGCTGCCGCCGGCGCGAGCGAATGTGACTACGCGCCCCCCGGAGCCAATGCCGGCGCCGAACTTCAACCGCGCCCAGCCGGTGGCGACACGCGAAGCGTTTGGGGAAGCGCTGGCCGCCGCCGGCGCGGGCGATACGCGGTTGAGCGTGCTCGATGGCGATGTGAAAAATTCCACGTTTACCGAGGATTTCCAGGCCAAGGCGCCGGGCCGTTTCGTCGAAGGCTTCATTGCCGAACAAAATATGGTGGGCATGGCCATGGGCCTGGCCGCGGCCGGCCGGATTCCCTTTGTTTCCACCTTCGCCTGTTTTCTAACCCGTGCCGCCGATTTTATCCGCTTGGCGGGACTGGCGCGTTCGAATGTGAAATTTGTCGGAACTCATGCTGGCGTCTCGATTGGCGAAGATGGCGGCTCGCAAATGGGGTTGGAGGATCTGGCGATGTTCCGGGCACTACCGGAATCTACGGTGCTTTATCCCAGCGATGCAACCAGCGCCTGGCGTGCCGTGGAACTGGCGATTCATCAGCCGGGAGTCGTCTATATTCGTACTGGGCGTCCCAAGCAGCCTATTCTCTACGACACCAAAGAGGCGTTTGCGATCGGCAAAGGGAAATTGCTGCGCTCCGGCAATCAGGACGTGGCTACAGTGGTCGCGGCGGGCGTGACCTTGAATGAAGCACTCAAGGCGGCCGATGAGCTGAAAAGCCAAGGAGTCGCCATCCGGGTCATTGACCTGTTCAGCGTGCGTCCAGTCGATACTGCGCTGCTGTTGGAAGCGGCGCGGGCAACCCAGAACCTGCTGATCACGGTCGAGGACCATCATGCCGCGGGCGGGCTGGGGGACGCGGTGGCGGAGGCGGTGGGGCCGGAAGGAGTCCGGGTGGTGCGCTTGGCGGTACGCGAAATGCCGCGTAGCGGCAAGCCGGAAGAACTGATGGCCCAGCAGAAAATTGACGCCGCGGCCATTCGCGATACGGTGCTGCAGTGGGTGCCGGCGCGTGTGGGGCGGTAAGCAAACCGGGCTCCGCCTGCCGGCGATTAGCGTGGCGGCGGAGGCTGAATAAATCGCGCGGCGAAGCGCATAAAAGCGGGCCAATTGGGAATGTCGGTATGCCCGCCATGGTGCTGCCGCCAGCCAATCTGAGTTGAGATCAGAGCGGTGCCGATCGCGGGCATGGCCGCAGGCAATCCGCGCTTGCCTAACAATTCGTAAACCGGATCGGCGGCGACGGCGGCCATATACGAACCCCGCGCATCCACCCAGGTGCCCTCCACCTGGGGCGATCCATAGCTGATGAAGATGGGACGGGGTGCGCACATGGCGATCAGTTCATGTGAATCCACGGGCAGATCGTTAGCGGTGAGCGGGCCATCGAATTTGAGAAAGTTTCCGGCCATCCAGTGATATTCGCCCTCGCCGGCGATGTTGCCCATCTGCTCGCCGAAATGGCGGCGATACAGGGCGGCGCCGGCCTTGCCCGAAGATCCGATTAAACCGATCGCAAACCGGCGGTCGTAGGCCATGGTGACCAGCGCGGCTTTGCCATAGCGCGAGAGTCCCTCGATAGCGACGGCGTGAGCGTTGACGGCGGGATCGGTCTCTAGATAATCGAGCGCGCGGCTGGCGCCCCATGCCCACGCGCGCAGAGCGCCCCATTGATATGGCCGGCGCGGGCGTCCATGATTAGCCAGCCCGATAATGCCGCTACGCAGCCCGGCGCCATTGTCGGCCTGATAACTGGTGGGGATCAAGACGGCGTAGCCCCAATCGGCGTCGAGCAACTGCTGTTGCCAGGACGGTCCTGTGGGCGCAGGCGGGAGCTTGACTCCACGCGCCTTGAGCATGGCCCGCAATGCCTTCATCATGGCCGGACTGAAGTTGAATCCAAAATGAATCAGCACTGGCACCGGGCCGGAGGCGCGCGCCGGCAACGTCAGTGTTAACGGTATATTGACCGTGATCGACGGATCGGCGGAATTGTCCACCTCTCCGGCCAGGCGCTGGATGATGATCGGTATCCCGTGATTCGTTTCACGCTTGATGCTGATGACTTTCCATGTGACTTTGGGCACGTTGCGAGGCACATAGCCATAGACGTCGCGGTCAAAATCCTGCTCGATTTCCCCCCGGCGCAGCTTCCACCAGAGCGCCGGCGTTGTGATCGGCACGCCCAAGTTGCTGACCAGGGGGTTAGGCAGTTGCGGATAGGGGTTGGCTTTGGCTTCATCGGTATTTTGATAATTAGGCGCGTGCGGGTTCAAGCCGTTCGCGCCAGGGCGCATGTGGCGGATATGCAGAATGTCGAGCATGCGCTCATAGTCGGCATGGGTTGCGCGTTGCTGCGCCCGCATCGTGGCGCGCTGGGCGGCCGTCATGTGAATACCCGGAAATTGCGCGCAAGTTTTTAGGACGGCGAGAAAAATGATGCTGGCGGAAATCAGAATTTTGGTTTTCATGACGGCCCGAGACACATGCTAACGGATTGCCGCCGCCGCGGCAATTTTGGGTGGCTGCGAAACAAAAAAACGAACGAGCGGATGTCTCGCCGATACGGCTCCCTCATCGCCGGTTTGGTGACCGTTATAGATGCCGGGGACAGCACGTTGAAATTCCGGCGGAAGCCAGAGTGCGCCCTGGGATCAGGTTCAGACCGTCATAATTTCTTTTTCTTTATTTTGGGCCAGCGATTCGAGCTGTTTGATCTCGTCATCGGTGAGTTTCTGAATGTCGTCGTGGGCGCGGCGTTCCTCGTCCTCGCTGACTTTTTTTTCGGCCTTCAGTCTTTTAACCGACTCATTGCCGTCGCGGCGGATGTTGCGCATGGCGGTGCGATGATCTTCGAGCACCTTGTGCAGATGCTTGGCCAGTTCCTTGCGGCGCTCCTCGGTCAGCGCGGGAACGGGGAGGCGAAGCAACTTGCCGTCATTGGCGGGATTCAGGCCTAAATCGGCGGCGCGGATGGCCTTCTCAATCACCGGCAAAATGGCAGCGTCGTAGGGTTGTACCGTAATCAGCTGGGGATCGGGAGCGTGCAAAGTTGCAAGCTGGTTGAGTGGCGTGGCGGTGCCGTAGTACTCGACCCGCACTCCATCGAGCAAATGCACGGAGGCGCGTCCGGTGCGGATGGTGGCCAGAGCGGCGCGAAAATCGGCTACGGCCTTATCCATGCGAGAGCGGAGTTGCTGGAAAGTATCGCGCAGGGCGGGAACGGAAGCGGAAGCAGCGGACATGGCTAACCCTCGAGAACGGTTTCAGCCGGGGGGCGTGGTGGCGGGCTGCGACGGGCCGATGAGCGAACCCAAGGGCTCGCCGGCGGCGGCGCGGCGCACGTTGCCGGGCTGATGCAGGTTGAAGACCACGACCGGCAGCTGATGGTCGCGGCACAAGGCAATAGCGGAAATATCCATCACGCGCAGGTTACGCTCGATGAATTCCTGATAACTGAGCCGGGAGAAGCGGACCGCGGTGGGCACCAGCGCCGGGTCGGCATCATAGACGCCGTCCACCTGTGTGCCCTTGAGCAGCACGTCGGCTTTGATTTCCATGGCCCGCAAGGCGGCGGCGGTGTCCGTTGAAAAATAGGGGCTGCCGGTGCCGCCGACAAAAAGCACAGCACGGCCCTTTTCCAGGTGGCGGATGGCGCGGCGGCGGATAAACGGCTCAGCCACCTTTTGCATCTCGACCGCGCTCATCAGTCGGGTTTTGAGGCCGCGGCTTTCCAGCGCGTCCTGCATTGCCAGCCCGTTGATGACGGTAGCGAGCATGCCCATCTGGTCGGCGGCGACTCGGTCCATGTGGCGGGCCTGTTGCGAGACACCACGAAAGAAATTGCCGCCGCCCAGCACCAGCGCGACTTCCACGCCATCGTGTTGGACCGCGACCACCTCGTCGGCGAGAAAGCTCAGTTTCTCCGGATCAATGCCGAAACTCTGGCCGCCGGCCAGCGCCTCACCCGAAAGTTTCAGCAGGATGCGTTTATAAGCCATGCGCGTTGTGGCATTCGCTCGCCTCGCCGCCGGCTCAGGCGGCGGAGTTGTCGCCAACCTTGAAGCGGGTGAAGCGGCGCAGCGTGACATTTTCGCCGAATTGCGCCACTTTGCCGGCGACCAGCTCGCGAACAGTCAGCTTATCGTCCTTGATAAAGTGCTGATCAAGCAGGCAGATTTCCTCATAAAACTTTTCTAGCCGGCCGGCAATGATTTTTTCCGCCACCGCCGGGGGCTTGTTCTGCCCCTCAATTTGCGCGCGATAAATCGAGCGTTCGCGCTCGCGCACTTCTTCCGGCACCGATTCGCGGTCCAGATAGCGCGGGTCGGCGGCGGCGATGTGCATGGCGATATCGTGCAGCAGTTGTTGAAACTCGGGTGTGCGGGCCACGAAATCGCTTTCGCAGTCGATTTCGACCAGCACGCCAATTTTGCCGCCGGCGTGAATGTAGGCGCCGATCGCCCCTTCTTTGGTGACCCGCGCGGCCTTTTGCCGGGCGCTGGCCAACCCCTTCTGCCGCAACAGGATTTCGGCTTGGGCAATATCGCCTTTGGCCTCCACCAGTGCGGTTTTGCAGTGCATCATGGGCGCGCCGGTACGGTCACGGAGTTGCTTAACTAAAGCAGCGGAAATTTCCATGGTGTTCAATCAGCGATGTTTACGGCTCAGAGCGCGGGGCCAGCATCGGCTCGGGACTCTTTCTCGGCAGCGGAATCGGGGCCTTTGCGCTCGGGCTCGGAGGCCGCTTCAGCCTCCGGCTCCTTCTCGGTGGTTTCGGCCGCCTCGGGGCCGGTTTCCAGGACGCCGTACTTGCGTTCCGCTTCGTATTGCGCCAGGTATTCAGGGCTCAACTCGGGCTCGGCGGCTGCGCCTTCGGCGGCGGCTTCCGGCTCGATCTCCGCCGGCAGCAGTTGCTTGCCTTCCAGGCAGGCATCGGCGATGCGCGAGGTAAACAACCGGATGGCGCGGAGGGCGTCGTCATTGCCGGGAATGACATAATCGACTTCGCTGGGATTGCAGTTGGTGTCCACCACGGCGACCACCGGGATGCCCAGCTTGCGGGCTTCGCGCACGGCGATCTGCTCATTGTTGGAGTCGACCACAAAAAGTATGCCCGGCAGCCCCGGCATTTCCTTAATGCCGGCCAAGTTCTGCTGCAGATGCTTGCGCTCGCGCTCCAGCCGGATGACTTCTTTTTTTGGCAGCAGCTCGTAACGGCCATCGGTCGCCATCTGCTCGATTTCCTGGAAGCGCTTGATCGACTTCTGGATGGTGACCCAGTTGGTGAGCAGGCCGCCGAGCCAGCGATTGTTGACGTAATACATCTGGCAGCGGGTGGCTTCCTCGGCAATCGCTTCCTGCGCCTGGCGCTTGGTGCCGACGAAGAGCACGTTTTTGCCGCCGGCCACCTGTTCCTGTACAAAACGGGCGGCTTCTTTGAACATCTTCAGTGTCTTTTGCAGATCAATGATGTATATGCCGTTGCGCTCGCCAAAGATGTACTCCTTCATCTTGGGATTCCAACGACGCGTTTGATGCCCGAAGTGAACTCCGGCTTCGAGCAATTCCTTCATCGTGATACTGGCCAATCAACCTCCTTAAAAAGCTGACATCCCGCCGGGCGGGATTGAGATTCCTTGCGGAAGATTTCCACGTCTTGACATGAATCCTTACCGTTTCGAGAACTGAAAACGCTTGCGGGCGCCCTTCTGCCCGTACTTTTTGCGCTCTTTGATGCGGGCATCGCGTGTCAACAAGCCAAGCGAGCGCAGTCGCGGGCGCAACTCGGCATTGTAGGCGAGCAGGGCGCGGGCAATGCCGAGCCGGAGCGCTCCGCTCTGGCCAGCCAGCCCGCCGCCATCAATGTTGGCATGCACGTCGAACTGAGAAGCCAATTCCAGTACCTGCAGGGGCTGTTCCGCCTGCAAGCGCAGCGCCGGGGTAGTGAAATAGCGCACAAATTCGCGCCCATTGATGCGGATCTGGCCGCTGCCGGGGCGCAACCAGACGCGCGCCACTGAACTCTTTCTGCGGCCGGTGCCCTGATATTGGGTTAACGCCATGGAATTATTTTCCTTCAAAAATCAAGCTCAGCTTACCGCTTCGGGCTGTTGCCCGAAATGAGGATGCTTGTCATCGCCATAAACTCGCAAGTTGCGCGCCAGATGCTTGCCTAAAGTGGTTTTGGGCAGCATGCCGACGATGGCGTCACGCAGCACCGCCTCGGGTTGAAGAGCGAAGCGAGGCTGCATGTTCTTGGTTTTCAAGCCCCCAGGATATCCGGTGAAGTGATGGTATTGCTTGCTTCCAAGCTTGCTGCCGGTAATTTTGATCTTGGCGGCATTGATGACGATTACATGCTCGCCGGTGGACATGTAGGGAGTGAAGCGGGGATTCTGCTTGCCCCGCAGCAGGCTGGCAACCCGGGCCGCCACCCGGCCCAGGACTTGACCCTGGGCGTCCACCAGGTACCATTTGGGCGCCAGTTCGGTGGCTTTGGGAACATAAGTCCGCATGCGCAACGATCCTCAACTTCCGGCTGCCGCGCCGCCGCGATGGGGCAGTGTGGACAGCGCAAACTTTTTCCGCTTAGCGCGGCTGCGTACGCGCCGCTGGTTGGCAAAATGCTCTCCCAGCCGGGGCGCGGCCCTTCCCTTCCCCTCAACTTCATTGTCCGGCTTTTAAGTTCCGGTCGGGGCGTTATTCATCCAATCCCTGCCGTTGGCGGAGGGGTAGAAGGCAGGGCAGTTGTTAATTTTAGGGCTTAGCTGTGCGCATTGTCAACCGGGGCGCGGCTTCCCGTCCCCGCTCCTCCTCCGGCAAAAAGGCGTCAACGCAACATACAATGTAGATGATATGGCCTCTTCAATTCCCCGGCGCAGCGCGATTTTTTTCGACCGCGATGGCGTGCTCAATGAGGAACTGGGTTATATCCGCAATCCGGATGAACTCCACATCTATCCCGAAGCAGCCAAGGCAGTGCGGCGCGTCAATCGGAGCGGACGTTTGGCCATTTTGATCACGAACCAGGCGGGGGTTGCGCGCGGTTTGCTGAATGAAGCGATGTTAAAACGCATCCACGCGCAGCTTGAGGCCGAACTCCGAAAGGGCGGCGCGCGGCTGGACGCCATCTATTACTGTCCGCATCATCCCGAACATGGGGAGCCGCCTTATCGCCAAGTCTGCGAGTGCCGCAAACCGCGTCCGGGCATGTTGCGGCGCGCCGTTCGGGAGCGGCATTTGAATCTCGCCGCATGCTGGCTGATCAGCGACCGCCAGATGGAAACGGCGATGATGCAAACCGAAGGCGGCAAAGCCGCGCTGGTGCTGACCGGCTATGGACGCCGGGAGCTGGCATCGCAGGCCGATTGGTCGCGGCGTCCCGACCTGATCGCAACCGGCGTCCTGGAAGCGGTGGAAAGCATCTTGAAACCTCCGCATTCGCCGCGGCCGGCGCGCCGCGGCGACAACGCAGGCGCACTGATTTCCGCCACGACGGAAACCGCATGAGCGCAGCCAGCCATAATCTGGTCGAGCGCCTGGCCGGCTTGCACCTAGTCGTATGGGGCGATTTCATCGCCGACGAATTCCTTTATGGCGAAATCACCCGGGTTTCGCGGGAAGCGCCGGTGCTGATTTTGAAGCACCGCGATCGAGCGCTGGTGCCGGGCGGCGGCGCCAATACTGCCGCGAACCTGGCATCCCTGGGAGCCAGCGTCAGCCTGGTCGGCGTGATTGGCGATGATGAAGCGGGTACCGAGTTGATGCGGCAATTTGCCGCGATGCGCATGAATGTCAGCGGCCTGTTGCGGGTGCGGCAACGGTTGACCCCAACTAAAACGCGCATTCTTGCCGGTCACGCGCACACTACCCGCCAGCAGGTCATTCGAATTGATCGCGAACCGGGCCCGCTGGATTCTCCCGCTCTGCGTCGCCGCTTGCTGGCGCACGCGCTGCGCCTGGCGCGTCGCTGCCATGCGCTTTTGCTCTGCGATTACGGATACGGAGCGGTCTGGCCGGCGGGCTGGCAGGCCTTGCGCCCGCAACTGCCATCGCAGTTGCCCGTCACAGTGGATGCCCGCTCAGGGGTCACCGCCTATGCCGGGGTGACTGCGGCGACTCCCAATGAAGAGGAAGTCGAAGACCTTTATCATTTGGCGATTGGTCATGACGAAATCCGGCTGGAAGAGGCCGGGCGGCGCATGCTGCGCGAATTGGAGGCGCTTGGCTTGCTGATTACCCGCGGTCGCGACGGCATGGCGCTGTTTTTGCCCGAACGCCCGACCTTGCATGTCCCCATCTTCGGGCAGGACCAGGCGGTGGACGTTACCGGCGCGGGCGATACCGTGCTGGCGGTTTTTACGGCTGCGCTGGCCGCAGGATCGGATATGGAAACCGCCGCCTGGCTAGCCAACTGCGCCGCCGGTCTGGTGGTCATGAAGCGCGGCACCGCAACGCTCACCCCCGACGAACTGGCGCCGGCCTGGGCCCGGGCGCAGGCCACCTAAAATACGGCGGCCCTCCCGCCCCTGCAAAGGGAGGAGCTTCGCCTGCGATTTACAGAATTCAAGCCGAATTTCACCGCTGGCCATTTGCCGCCGTTGCCAGCGGCGCACGGGATCGGCCATTATGTTGAGACTGTGACTGAATTTGACTCCACTGCGGTCAAGATTATGGCTGGCCCTGCGCTGCTGGCGCGGTCGGCGGAATGGCGGGCGCGCCGCCAGCGGATTGTGCTGGCCAATGGCTGCTTCGATCCGCTGCATGTTGGCCATGCGCGCTACCTGGCGGGAGCGCGCATGTTGGGTGACCGGCTGGTGGTGGCCATTAACGATGATGCCAGTGCGGCGGCGCTGAAAGGCCCGGGACGCCCGGTTATGGCCGCCGGCGATCGCGCCCGTTTGGTGGCGGCCTTGCGCGTCGTGGATGCGGTAGTCATTTTTTCCGAACCCAATGTGAACCATTGGCTCGAACGCCTGCGTCCGAATGTGCACGCCAAAGGCACTGATTACACCATTGAGTCGGTGCCTGAGCGCGAACTGGCGCGGCGGCTAGGTATCCAGGTCGCCATTGCCGGTGACCCCAAAAATCATGCCAGCAGCGGCTTGCTCGAGGCGATTCGCCACGCCCGTCCGGCAGAATAGGCCGGCGGAGTACGCTCATGCGTCAGCGGGTGCTGATTTTAAAACTGAGCAGCCTGGGCGACATCGTGCACGCTTTGCCGGTGGCGTCCAGCCTGCGCTCGGCCTTGCCCGAAGCGGAGTTGGCCTGGGCGGTAGGCGAGCGCTGGCTGCCGCTGGTGGAACATCATCCGGCGCTCGACCGCGTTATCCCGATTACGGGCTTGAGCTGGTGGCCGGCGCGCCGATTTCAGCCGGATATCACACTCGATCTGCAAGGCAATTTCAAATCTTCCCTGCTCGGGTTGCTCAGCGGCGCCCGGCGACGCCTCGGGCTCGCCACCCCGTGGCTGCGAGAGCGCGCCGCCGCCTGGTTTTACACCCGCCAGGTGCGCCCGCGCTCCGCCCATATCACCGGACAATTGCTCGAACTAGCGGGCGATTTGGCCCCGGCGCCGGACTTTCCTCAGTTTTTGCTGACGATTCCGGCATCGGTTCAGGCCGAAACGCGGCAGTGGCGCGCCCGGCAAGGCACGGAAGCCATGGCCTTCCTGCTGCCCGGCGGTGGCTGGGAATCGAAGCTCTGGCCGGCCGTACGCTATCGCGAACTGGCCGGCGCGCTGCGGCGCAACCAGGGACTGGCGCCCGTGGTTAATCATGGCCCACAGGATGCCTTATTCGAGCAGGCCGGCATTCCTGTTTTCCGTGGCGGGCTCTTGCCCTTA
The DNA here is from genome assembly GCA_021818955.1 of Acidobacteriota bacterium. GTDB lineage: Bacteria > Acidobacteriota > Terriglobia > Terriglobales > SCQP01 > JAKASR01. The sequence goes on along the minus strand of JAKASR010000006.1, from coordinate 28,160 downwards.
GCGGCGATGTTGCAAGCGGCGCGCCTGGTGGTGGGCGGGGATACCGGACCGCTGCACCTGGCGGCGGCTTTGGGCACGCCGGCGCTGGGCCTGTTCGGGCCGACCGATCCGGAACGTAACGGCCCGCTCGGCGCGAACGTGCGCATTCTCTATAAGGCTCCGCCGCAAGCTTCGCGCAACGGCCGCTATATGCGCGGGCGGGAAACCTCACCCGCGCTGCTGGCCATTTCGGTCGAGGAAGCTCACGCCGCCTGCGTGGAACTGCTGGCGGCGGCGCCATCCACGGCATGAGCGGTTGGGATCCAACCCGTTATCGCGTGCCGCTCGGCTTTGTGTTGGCGGCGATCTATCTGCTGCGCGCCCGCCCCACGCCCGCCAGCCTGGCGCTCGGTCTGCCGCTGGCCTTTTGCGGCCTGGCGCTGCGCGCCGCCTCCGCCGGCCACATTGAAAAAAATGCCCGCCTCACCACCAGCGGGCCTTACCGCTGGACGCGCAATCCGCTCTATCTCGGCAGTCTGCTGCTGGCCGCCGGCTTTCTTTGGGTCGCCCGCGATTGGCTCATCGCCGTCCTCGTGGCAGCTTTGCTTTGGGGCATTTACCTGCCCGTCATTCGCCGCGAGGAAGGCTTTCTTCAATCGCGCTTTGGCGCTGAATTTAACGCTTATTGCGGCGCCGTACCGCGCTTTTGGCCGCGCCGCCGGTCGGCCGCCGGCCTGCCCGGCCCCGCGGCTGTTTTTTCCTGGCGCCGTTATTGGCGCCACCGCGAGTACAATGCCTTATTAGGCTATTTGTTGGTGACGTTGGCCTTGTTGGTCAAGATGTGGTGGAGAATACACGGCTATATGCCGTAGCACCAATTTGTCCGGCGAACTCGCCGGTTTGGCCATTGGCATAATGAACCAAGCCGGCGCTTTGCAGCCCCGCCGTGATCGATTGCTGATTTTGGAGCACGGCTTGAAGCGTGGCCTGCCATATCTCCTCGCCGCCTTCTCGGCAGCGCTGCTGCTGTTATTCCGGGCGACCGCCCTCGCCCCCGCGAATGATCCGCAGCCGTCCGCGCCGGTCAAAGCCGTCATAGCCCCTCAGGCGCGCTCGCGGATTCCAGTGGGCGAGCAATTGTATTACTCCGCTACTTGGCGCTTATGGCCCGCCGGCAATGCGATGTTGACGCTGGGCCGGCGCGGCGTCGATCGCGAAATTACTTTTTCGGCCGTCTCCACCGGCGTGGTCTCGGTGCTGTTTCCGGTGCGCGACCAGATTGAATCGTTTTACGACCAGAACAATTTTTGCACTCGCAGCGTGCGGAAAAACACGCTCGAAGGCCGGCGTAAGCTGCGCACCCGCATTGTCTATCATCTGCTTCGCCACAAATTGACGCTCCAAGAGACGAATCTGAGCGGCCCGCGTCCGCGATACAAGCACTCCCAGCAGGCCATCCCCGGTTGCGTGCTCGATCTTTTCACGGCCTTGTATTATGTCCGCCAGTTGCCTTTGAAACTCAACGAGGTTTACAATTTCCCGGTCAACGAGGGCGGCAAAACCGTGGAAGTGCGGCTGATCCCCGATTTAAAAGAAACGGTGATCACGCCGGCGGGGACATTCCACACCCTGCGCGCCGAGCCGCATATTTTCAATACCGCCGTCTTCCACCGTCCGGGGCGGATGTGGATCTGGTTCAGCGACGATCGCCTGCACCTGCCGGTGATGGTGAAAGCGCAAGTCAGTTGGGGCACGATTATCGCCCATCTCACCCGATATGAAGAGCCGCATTAGCCGCCGCTGAAACGATCCGTTCGGGCTTGCGGGGCGATGGGCTGCCTGCTAGCTGGCTTGCCTGACGCGCTCCAGCAGCCGACGTATCCCTTCGCGGAAATCCGGCTCGCGCGGCAGCAGGCTCACGACCGCGCAGCCTTCCTGGGAAAAACCATAAAAATGGCCAGGATGCAGATAAACCGAGTCCTGTTCCAGCAGCCGCCGGGCCCAGGTTTCATCGTCATGATGGCGGGGCAGGCGCAAAGTGGCATACCAGCCGCCTTCCACCGCAAAACGCGTCACTTCCGGGCTCGCGCTCAAGCCGGCGTCGAGTTCCCGTAAATTCGCCAGGGTGCGGGCGCGAATCTGCGCCTGGATGGCGGGGGCGGTGGCCAGCAGTTCCGTCGCGGCATTCTGCACCGGCGCGGCGACGCTCAAGTAAATGTCGAGTATCATTTCCAGACGCTGGATGGCGGCGGCGGCGGCCCCTGCGGGACCGGCCAGCACAATCCAGCCCAACTTCATTTGCGGCAGCGCCGCTACTTTGGATAAGCCGCTCAAGACGAAGGTCAGCGCGGTGGCGTCCTGAAGGCAGTCGCACAATCGGTTCGGGTCGGGCGCAAAAGCATAGTCGAAAAAAACCTCATCCACCACCAGCGCCAAACCGCGTTCCGCCGCCCAAGCCTGCAGGCGCGGCCATTCGCCCGCGCGCAGGTAAGCGCCGGTAGGATTGTTGGGATTCAGCAATAACACTAGCCGCGATTGAGGCGTCCAGGCGCTTTCCAACGATTCCCAATCCAGTTCCCAGGCGCCGCCATCATAGTGCAGTTTGTAGGCGGCCAATTCAAGATCGTTCTGTCCAGCCAGAAGTTCGAAGAGCGGATATCCCGGCTGCGGCGCGTGCACCCGCTCGCCGGCATCGGCCAGCAGACGAAAAAGGTGCGAATAGGCCTCACTGGTGCTTGCGGTAAGCCAAATGCGCCCGGGGTCCAGGTCAATGCGGCGGGCCTGATAATACGCCTGGACGGCGGCACGGGCCGAGGCTTGCCCGCGCGGGTCGGGAGCATAGAGCAGGTTGCGCGCATCGGCTAGCGCCGTCCGGATACGCGCATCCTCATAATGGAAGCCACATCGCGTCGGATTCGATTCGGTCAAGTCGTAAAGCTCGCCTCGGACGCGCAACCGCTCCGCTAAGGAACCTAATGGGTCGGGATCGAATTCCCAGGCCGTGCGTCGGGCAAAGCGCGGATCGGGCATGTTTCATTTTTCCATGACTCTTCAAGTCGCATGTCCGGAATTTGTAAATGAAACGGCCGTTATGTACACTGCAAACTCTTGCAGTTGGGATTGGATCAAAGCTGGAGGGTCGCGTAAATTCAGGAGTAAAATCCGCAGCTTCCAGCACCTTAAATGCCGAATTTCTCATCTTAACGATAGTAGGCGTTAACGGCCGAGGCGAACCGTAGTGCATGCCTGGAGGGCAGGCCGAGATGTCCGCCCTAGGCGGTTCAAATGCCGGCTGCCTCTTATTTCCGCACTATGGAATCGGTGCCTCAAAATAAAAAGCGGCCGTGCCGCTAGAAATCTAGCATGTCTTCCCCTGCGGCCTCCAGCCAAGCCCACAGTATTGCTTGCATCTCCAATAATTCCAGTCTCTTGCGGCGTATGAGCCAACTGCTGGAAGGGGCTTCGATCCGCGTGCGGGTGTATGCGCATCCCGAGCAGGCTCTGGAAGAAATTCGGGCGCGGGAAAGCGAATTTGACGCCGTCTTGTTGGATCTCAATGCCGCGGGCACCGCGGCCGGACGCGAATTATTAGCCCAGAAAATGACGCTGGCGCTCGCTGGTGATGCCGGCATGGGGGAAGCGGCGCTTGCAGCCGGTGCCGGCGGCTATCTGCTCGCCACCGAGCTCGCTCCCGATACCCTGACCCTGGCGTTGCGGCAACTGCGCCAGCATCGATGCGACCTCGAAGCCCTGCAACAAGCTCAGCAATGTTGCCAGGAGTTAACCCAATCAGAACAACGCTATCGCCTGCTCACCCAAACCTCGGCCGTGGGCATGATCAGCATTGACGAGCAGGCTCGCATCCTGTTCGCTAATCCGGCGGCGGAAAAGATCTTCGGCTATAGCCACGCCGAGCTTGCCGGCCAGCCTTTGACCATGCTGATGCCGCCGGATTACAAGGCGCGCTTTCGCGCTGCCTTCGAACGCTTTTTGAAAACCGGCGAGCGCACGCTGAATTGGGAACGCTACGAGGCGCCGGGATGGCATCGCGAGCAACGGGAAATCCGGCTCGAAATCGAGTATATGGAAAGCCGCGATGGCGACGGGCACAACTTCCACGCGGTTTTTCGCGATATCAGCGAGCAGCATCAGGCGCTGCGCGCCTTAAGCGAAAGCCAGCGGCGCTATGCCAATCTGGCCGAAACCATCCCTGTGGGTATCACCATTAGCGATCGTCGGCATATCCTGCACGAGGTCAATCACAGCTTCTGTGAAATGCTCGGCTTTCGCCCGGAAGAATTGCTGGGGCGCCCCTTTTATGAATTCACCAGTCCGGAGGATATTCCCGCGCACATTACCCGCCATAACGATGTGCTCGCCGGCCGCATCGCCTCCTACAGCTTGCAAAAACGCTATCTCGCCAAAAACGGGCAGGCCATCTGGGCGGAAACTCAAGGCCGGCTGCTGCGCGTGCCGGACGAGCACGCCCCCGGCGGCGAGTCGTTATATGTGATCACCACCGTGAACGATATCACCCGGCAGGTACGGTTACAGGAAAAGCTGGGACGCGCCGAGCGCTTGGAGAGCGTCGGGCGCATGGCCGCCGGACTGGCGCACGATTTCAGTAATTATTTAATGGTCATCAACACTGCCGCGCGCCAACTGCTCGATCAATACCGCTCGCAGAATGAGCGGCGCACCACCTGGCGCGAACCGCTGGAAAAAATTATCGCCGCCGGACAGCGGGCGGCGGCCATGACCGAACAATTGCTTGCCATCGGCCGGCAGCAGCCGCCGGCGCTGGAAGTGCTCGACCTGAATCTCATCCTGCGCCGCCTGGCGCCTACCGTGGAATCCATGCTGAACCCGTTCGGAGTGGCATTGAGGCTCGATTTGGCCCCCGGCAGCTTATGGATTCGCACCCGTGCCAGCCAGGTGGAGCAGATGATCAACAACCTGGCCATCAATGCCCGCGCCGCCATGCCACGCGGCGGCCGGCTGGATATTTCTACCCGGGAACTTTCCCTGCCGCAGCCGCTTTCCACCTTGACAACTGAACTTCCCGCCGGCTTGTATGCGCAGCTCAGCGTGCGCGACCAGGGCGAAGGTATGGACGAAATCACGCTGTCGCACATCTTCGAGCCTTTTTTTACTACCCGGGCGCATAAGGGCGGCACCGGCTTGGGTTTGACCACCGTCTATAGCCTGGCCGAGCAAAATCACGCCGGCATGACGGTGGAGAGCCGATCCGGTCAAGGCACCCAGTTCCAGATTTTCTGGCCGTCCGCGCCGGCGCCATCCATCGTGGCGCTTGCCGCCGAACGCCAGTGCATCTGGGTGGTGGAGGACGAAGAGGGCATGCGCTGGCTGATGCGCTCGGTGCTGGAGCTATCCGGCTACGAAGTGCTGGAAGCCGCCTCGCCGCTGGCGGCCTTGAACCTGCAATCGAAAGCCGACAGCCCGCCCGATCTGGTCATCAGCGATGTGCTGCTGCCGGAAATGTCCGGGCCGGAACTGATTCAGCGGCTACGCGCGCAGTGGCCGCAATTGAAGGCGCTGCTGGTCTCCGCCTATGGCCCCAAGTTGATGCCGCTGGAAACCCATGACTTGAACGAGTTCGGCGAGCCTTTGCAAAAACCGTTTACCCCGGAGGCCTTGCTGGATCGGGTTAGACTATTGCTGGAATAGCTTCTCTGTTCGTAGATGACTTGGAACTCAAAACCCAAAACTCAATTGGAAACTGGTACAGGAAACTGCGCCTATTTATGCGCCGGCTCCAGTATTTCATCGCGCTGCTTCTGGTCGACGGCCTGTTCGTCCGGCGACTGCGGCAGCGCCAACCGCAGCACATCTTCCATGGTGCGCACATAGCGCAGCTCGATGCCCTGCAGTTGTTCCGGCTTCAGGTCTTCTTCGACGTTCTGGCGGTTTTCTGCCGGCAACAGAACGTGCTCGATGCCGGCGCGTTTGGCCGCCAATACTTTTTCTTTCACCCCGCCGATGGGCAGCACATCGCCCGATAGCGTCAACTCGCCCGTCATGGCCAGGCGCGGACGCACCGGACGATCCATCAACAGCGAAGCCAGCGCCACTGCCATCGTGATGCCGGCCGAAGGGCCATCTTTGGGGATGGCGCCGGCGGGCACGTGAATATGGATGTCGTGCTGCTGGAAAAAGTCTTCCGGAATATGCAGCATGGCGGCATGCGAGCGCACCCAGGTCAGGGCGGCTTGCATGGATTCCTGCATGACTTGGCCCAGGTGCCCGGTCATGGTGAACCCTTTGCCGCCTTTCATGCGGTTGGCCTCGACGAAGAGCACGTCGCCTCCCGTCGGCGTCCAGGCCAGGCCGACGGCGACGCCAGCGCGGCGGGTGCGTTCGGCAATTTCGGTTTCGACCCACACCTTGGGACCGCCCAGGAACTCGCGCACCAGCGCCGGAGTGACTTCCAGCACCCCGACCCCTTCCTCGGGCTTTTCTCCCAGCCGGCGCGCGTACTTACGCACCACCGAGCCGATCTGCCGCTCCAGGCTGCGCACCCCGGCTTCGCGGGTGTAATTGCGAATCAGCGACTGCACCGCCTCCGGCTGGAAGTGAATGCGGTCTTCGGCGACGCCGTTTTCCTTGCACTGCTTGGGAATCAGGTAGCGGAAGGCAATATGCTGTTTCTCTTCCTCCGTGTACCCGCTCAGCTCGATCGTTTCCATGCGGTCGCGCAACGGCTCGGGAATGGTGTCGAGCATGTTCGCGGTGGTGATGAACAGCACGCGCGAAAGATTGAACGGCAGGTCGAGATAATTGTCACGGAACGCGAAATTCTGCTCCGGATCAAGCACCTCGAGCAACGCCGAAGAGGGGTCGCCGCGAAAATCCCGCCCGATTTTGTCCACTTCGTCGAGCATGAATACCGGGTCGTTGGTGCCGGCGCGCCGCAAGCCCTGGATGATCTGCCCGGGCAAGGCCCCAATGTAGGTGCGGCGGTGACCGCGGATCTCCGCTTCGTCATGCACGCCGCCTAGCGACAGCCGGTAGAATTTGCGCCCCAGGGCGCGCGCAATCGAGCGCCCCAGCGAGGTTTTGCCCACCCCGGGAGGGCCGACAAAACACAGGATCGGGCCCTTCATCTCCGGCTTCAGGCGCAACACCGCCAGGTAGTCGAGGATACGGTCTTTGACCTTTTCCAGGTCGTAATGGTCTTCGTTCAGGATCTGCGCCGCTTTGATCAGGTCCACCTCGCCGGCGGAACTTTTCGACCAGGGCAGCATGATCAGCCATTCGACATAGTTGCGGGTGACCGAATAGTCCGCCGCCGCCGGCGACATTCGCCCCAGGCGCTGCGTCTCTTTTAAAGCTTCCGCCTTGACCTCGTCCGGCATCCCGGCGGCTTCGATTTTCTGCTTCAGGTCTTCGATCTCGCGCTGCGTCTCGTCGCCTTCGCCCAGTTCCTTCTGGATCGCCTTCATCTGCTCGCGCAGGAAGTATTCGCGCTGCGACTGCTGTACCTGGTCCTGCACTTCGCTTTGCAGCTTGCTGCGCAACTGCTGCACTTCCAGCTCGCGGCTGAGATGGCGGTGCACGGCCAGCAGGCGTTGATGATCGTCGGCGATTTCCAGCAGTTCCTGTTTGTCCGAGGTGGAAAGCGAGGGCAACGAGGCGGCGACAAAATCGGCCAATCGCCCCGCATCCTCAATGTTGTTCACCAGCCCCTGCAATTCGTCGGACAGATTGGGCGAGAGGCTGACGATCTGCTGGAACAAGTTGACCACGTTCCGGTGCAGCGCCTCGGTTTCCGGCGAGCTCAGCGAAGGCGTGGTCTCGATCAGTTCTTGCTCGGCGGTCAGGTAAGGATCGAGCTGCAGCCATCCGGCAATGCGTGACCGTTGCACGCCCTCGATAAACAGAAACAGCGTCTGGTTGGGCATGCGCACGATCTTGTGCACCAGCGCCACCGAGCCCACCTGGAACATATCGTTCGGCTTCGGCGTTTCGACGTGGGCATCGCGCTGGGTCACGACCAGCAACAGTTTGTTTTCCCCCAGCGAATCCACCAGTTGAATGGAGGAAGCGCGGCCCACGGTCAGGGGCAAAACGGCATGGGGAAATAACACCGTCTCGCGCACCGGCAGAACTGGCAAAATCTTTGGTACATCAATGGGGTTGGGATTAGGCATGGCAAATCAGCTCGGATGAGCGGGCCGCTATGAACTGATTGTGCTCATATAATTTGACAATGTCAAGCTAAGGTTTTGTCCGCAGCCCGGTAGCATCCCAGGACCTTAACCGAGTCCGATATCTCCTCCAGATGCCGCAGCGCATTCCGGGTGGTCTTTTGCCGGAGGTTTCCGCGAAAGTCCACATAAAAACTGTATTCCCAAGGCTTTCCCGGAATGGGGCGAGATTCTATCCGCGTCAGGTCAATTTCACGCAAAGCAAACACCGCCAGGCATTTAAACAATGCGCCCGGCTGATTGGAGGCGAGAAAGACAATCGAAATCTTGTTGGCGTCTGCCGGGGTGGATAGCGCCTCCGCGGGTTTCGTAGCCCGGTCGAGCAGAAAAAAACGGGTATAGTTCTGGCGGTTATCCTCGATTCCGGGCGCCAGCACTCGGGCGCCGTAAACTTGGGCCGCGCGCCGGCCGGCGATGGCGGCGGCGTCTTGCGCGCCCGTATCCATTAAGTGCTTCACGCTACCTGCGGTGTCATAAAATGGGACAGCCTGCCAGCGGCGATGTTGATGGAGAAAACGCCGGCATTGCTGCAGGGCGACGGGGTGGGAGAGGACGCGGCGGATGCGGGCCAAGCTTACGCCGGGAGGGGCGATCAGGTTGTGCTCGATCCGGATTTGGACTTCGCCTACAATGCGCACCGGCTGCAACCGCAGCAGATCGTAGCTTTCGCTGACCGCCCCGGCGAGGCTGTTTTCGATCGGGATCAGCGCCCGCTGGACGCGGCCGGCGACCAGGCTTTCAAAGGCTTCGGCAAAGGTGGCGCAGGCCAGCATGCGGGCGCGGGGAAAAAGCCGCAGTGCGGCTTCCTCGCTGAACGAGCCGGCCTCGCCCTGAATGGCGATTTGCATAGCAGGATCATATCAGTAGTGCCCGCCGCGTCGCCGTCAAGCGTTATCGGCCGAGTCGAAGCGGCTCGGCCGCTCTTACTGCATCGCTTAGCTTTTATGCTGCCGCCGGTAAGGGTGCTGCAAGTAATGTTGAGCGGCCTTGGCGGCGGGGCTTTCTCCCAGCGCGAGGCAGTTTTTATATGCGACCAGAGCGGCGCTGCGGTTGCCCAGCATGTCTTGCATCTGCCCGGCGGCCAGTTCGGCGGCCTGCCGGTAACGCAGTTCCGCATGCGAAACCTGGGCGGAACGGCGGTAATCGGCCAAAGCCGCGCCCCAGCGCGAATACAGCCGATTGATGCCGCCCAGGTCGTACCATACTTTGTCGAGCGGCGCGTTTTCATAGCCGGGAGCATGGGCGGCGGCGCGCTGCAAGATGGCGTGATATTCCTTCCGCGCCTGCTCGTGCAGCCCGGCCGCCTCGGTCGCTTCGGCCTGTTCGACCGCAAACAGCACATTACGCGGATAATGCTGCTGCAGCCAGCCCAGAATGGGCAGCACCTGGCGGTTTAAACCTTCCCGGCGGTAAATCACGACCAACAGCACCCGGGCGTCGGTGCGCGCATTTTCGCCATGCGCGATGACGTCTTGAATTTCGGCAATTCCCTTCTTCTTGCTGCCGCTGTAACCGACGAAATGGGCCAGCAGTTTGACCGACCAGGGCAGGCTTGCGGCAACAAATTGCTGCACCCCGAGTATCAGCCTCGGGTCCACAAAATGGGGATCGTATTTTTCCGCCAGCCTGGCCTGATGGCGCGCCCGCAAAGCATCACGCAAGGCTTCAAAGTACGATTTGTGCAGCACGAAATAATAGGTGCCGCGTTGCGCCCAGGCGACGGCCTCGTTGTAACGGGCAAAGGCATCGTGAGGTTTATGGACCAGCACCTGCCGCGCCAGCAGCATGGCGCGCCGGTTGGCGCTCAAAATCGCTTTCAGCGCCGCCGGACTGGGCGGCGGCAGCTTGGTCTTTAGAAACGGGTTGCCATGGCTATAGAGCTGAGTTTCGAGCGCCCCGATGCGGTACATCTCCCGGTAGATCAGCGTCTGGGTGATATGGTTCCATACGGAGGCATCCCAGGGCCGGCGGCGGGCTAATTCCTGAAAGTCGCGCAGCGCCGGACCGTATTCCAGGTTGAAAAAGTGCCAGAAACCGCGCTGTTCAAGCTGGCTGTTCAGCAGTTGTTTCAGCGGCGTGTGCGGGCGGGCAGGAGCGGCGTAAAGGCTGGCGGCGCATAGTCCGCAGACCAGCGCGTCTCGCCACCACGCATCGAGCTTCTTGAACACTTAAACCTATTGTACTGTGATGCTGAAGCCTGGTTCGACCGCCGCCTCGGTCCCGGGTTGCCCGTGATGCAAAGGCAAGGCTATGATAGACATTCGTCAAAGCTTGGAGCTCCTCCAGGTGAAATCGAATAACCGGCGCGAGTTCGCCGTCCGGTCCACACACAACTTACAGAGGAACATAGGGGAGAGGATGATTATGGGATTGGAACCAGTGTCGCCAGGGTCGCGCCTGCACGACCGAATCTTCAAAACGTTGATCGGCGGCTTCGCTGGCCTGGCCTGCGCTGCCCGCGCAACCGCTCAAGCCGCGGTGTCGCCCGGCGCGGCGGCTTCAGCTTCGGCCGCTTCCGCCGCCACGCAGGCCGCTCCCTCGGGCGAGGCCAACTTGCGCTTGCCTTCGCTCTCGCAAGTCAATTTCCTCGGCGTGAATGGCCATCATCTGCTGCTCTACGGCCTGATTTTCTGCGGCCTGGGCCTATTGTTCGGCCTGATCATGTACGGCCGCTTGAAAAACCTCCCCGTTCACCGCTCGATGGCGGATGTTTCTCTGCTGATCTGGGAAACCTGCAAAACCTACCTGGTGCAGCAGGGTAAATTCCTGCTGCTGCTCTGGACCTTCATCGCCGCCATCATCATCCTCTACTTCGGCGTGCTCTCCAGCTTTTCCGCCGGCCAGGTGCTGATCATTCTGGCTTTCAGCGTTCTCGGCATCTGCGGCAGTTATCTGGTGGCCTGGTATGGCATCCGGGTCAATACCTTCGCCAATTCGCGCACCGCCTTCGCCGCCCTCGAAGGCAAGCCCTACCCGGTTTACCGCATCCCGATCAGCGCCGGCATGAGCGTCGGCATGATGCTTATCTCTGTCGAGCTGCTGATGATGCTGTTCATTCTGCTGTTCGTGCCGGGCGAATACGCCGGCCCCTGCTTCATCGGCTTCGCCATTGGCGAGTCGCTTGGCGCGGCCGCGCTGCGTATTGCCGGCGGCATTTTCACCAAAATCGCCGATATCGGCGCCGATCTGATGAAGATCGTCTTCAAGATCAAGGAAGACGATGCCCGCAACCCCGGCGTGATTGCCGACTGTACCGGCGACAATGCCGGCGACTCGGTCGGGCCCAGCGCCGATGGCTTTGAAACCTACGGCGTCACCGGCGTCGCGCTCATCACTTTCATCCTGCTGGCAGTGCCTTCGGCCATCACCAAGGTCCAGTTGCTGGTCTGGATTTTCGTCATCCGCATCGTCATGTTGATTGCCGCGGCGGCGGCCTACTACCTCAACGAAGCCGTCGTTCGCGCCCGCTATAGCCAGGCGGAGAGCATGAATTTCGAAGCCCCGCTGACTTCGCTGATCTGGCTGACCTCGCTCATCTCCATCGGCTTGACCTTCATCAGCTCCAAGCTGATTCTGCCCTCCATCGGCGGCGATCCCAGCCTCTGGTGGAAACTCGCCACCATCGTTTCCTGCGGCACTCTGGCCGGCGCGCTCATTCCCGAGCTGGTCAAGGTGTTCACCTCGACCGAGTCGCGCCATGTGAAAGAAGTAGTGGCTTCGGCGCGCGAGGGCGGAGCCTCGCTCGATATCCTTTCCGGCTTCGTCTCCGGCAACTTTTCCAGCTACTATCTCGGCCTCACGATGATGGCGCTGATGGCCATCGGCTCCTGGGTCAGCCTGCATGGGCTCGACAATCCGCAAATTATGAAGGCGGCGCCGGTCTTCGCCTTCGGTTTGGTGGCCTTCGGCTTCCTCGGCATGGGGCCGGTCACGATTGCGGTGGATTCTTACGGCCCCGTGGCCGACAACGCCCAATCGGTCTATGAGCTTTCGCTCATCGAACACGTGCCCAACGTGCACCAGGAAGTGAAGCGCAACTTCCACTTCGACCTCAACTTCGAGCGCGCCAAGGAAATGCTGGAAGCCAACGACGGCGCCGGCAACACCTTCAAGGCCACCGCCAAGCCGGTGTTGATCGGCACCGCCGTGGTTGGCGCCACCACCATGATTTTCGCCACCATCATGGCGCTGACCAAAGGGCTGACGATAAATATCAGCAAATTATCGCTGTTGCACGCTCCCTTTGTCTTGGGCCTGATCTCCGGCGGCGCGGTGATTTACTGGTTCACCGGGGCTTCCATCCAGGCGGTGACCACCGGCGCTTATCGCGCGGTGGAGTTCATCAAGGCCAACATCCGGCTCGAAGGCGTGGAAAAGGCTTCGACTGAAGACAGCAAAAAAGTGGTGAGCATCTGCACCCAATACGCCCAGCGCGGCATGCTCAATATCTTCATCGCCGTGTTCTTCGTCACCCTGGCCTTCGCCTTTGCCGACCCGTTCTTCTTTATCGGCTACCTGATCTCGATTGCCGCCTTCGGCCTCTATCAGGCCATCTTCATGGCCAATGCCGGCGGCGCATGGGACAATGCCAAGAAAATTGTCGAAGTGGAATTGAAAGAGAAAGGCACGCCGCTGCACGACGCCACCGTGGTGGGCGACACCGTCGGCGATCCCTTCAAAGACACCTCTTCGGTGGCCCTCAACCCCATCATCAAATTCACTACCCTGTTCGGGCTGCTGGCGGTGGAGCTGGCGGTGCGCCTCACCGCCACGCACGGCCCCACGCTGACGCACATTCTGGCGGCGGTGTTTTTTATCATTTCCTATTACTTCGTCTATCGCTCCTTCTACGGCATGCGCATCGGCAGCGGACAGCCGGAGCGCGAGGCGAAAGCCGCCGGCCCGGCGCGATAACCCCGAACCCTATTCGCGGAAAAAGCAAAAAGAGCGGGCGCAACGCCCGCTCTTTTTGCTTACATTCCCGGTGCGCGGCCTGGCCGCTCGTTCACGGCGGCACGGCCGCTTTTACTTTTAGGCGCTGACGCTTTCGCAAAAGTCCGGCCGAAACCGGACGCATGGCGAATACTCATGGATGCTGAAAGTTTATCGTCGTTAATAGGCGCGAGACCTAACAGGAACCCCGCGCTTCGGCCTGCGAGCATGGCTGCAGGCAATTTCTCCGAAATTGCCAATGACGAAGACTGCTGCCCGACTCTGCCGTTAACGCTTATTGCGGCGGCTCGCCGCCCTGGCGGATCCGTTTCCGCAACTGCTTGGCCAGCTTCTCGATCTTTTCCACTTTTTCGAGCGCTTTCACCGGCAGCACGTTGCGGCTGGAGTGCGCCAGCATCTGCTGCAACTGCCGCGATAAGCTCACCAGCTCGGCGCTCTCCTGCTGGATTTTTTTGGCGTTGATCTGTTCCTGTTCGCGCCGCATGCGGTCGCGCATTTTTCGCGGCAGGGGAAGGCGATAATCCGCGACATGCGGCGGCAGCAGGGAGGGAGGACCGGCGGGCGGATGCCGGGGGCTAGGCAGGTTGGGATTGGATAGCTGCGGCTGCTGTTGCGCCGCGCCCGTGAGCGCCAGCGCCAGGACAAACAGCGGAGTGGCGAGCCAGCCCGCCCGCCGCGATAGGCCCGAAAATATTTGCCTGTTCATTGCCTGACTCCTGCCACCCGGCGGGCGGCTATTCGCCGCCGCTGCGCAGCCGATTGCTAATTTTATGCGCCAGTTTTTCGATCTGCTTGGCATCCTTAAGGGCGGTTGCAGGCAGAGCGTCGGGGGTGGCATGAATTAACAGATGCTGCAACCGCCGCGACAACCGCACCAACTGAACGGTTTCCTTACGGATTTTGACTTGATTGATTTTCGCCCGCTCGCGTTCCATGCGATCCAGCATCCACTGCGGCAGGGGCGACTGGCCCGGAACGAGCAGCATCGGCGGAAAGGGAGAGGGTGTAATCACCGGCCCGGCGGCCTGCCGGGCGAGCGCCGTCAACCCCAGCAGCAGCACGCCAGCAATCGCAGCCAAGCGCCCGCGCCAACTCGCACAAGCAACTCGTTTACGAGTTGCGCCCCGCTGGCCAGTAGCGTCTTTAGCGGCGGGGCCAAGTTGATCAGCAGCCCGTTTTCGTGCTGCGCCGTGCTGGCTTGGCTGCGGCATTCCAGCTTTTCCAATCGGTGGAGGTGGAGAGAGCTCAGGCGTTCGCCGTTTCCCGCAAAATCGCTTCCAACTGCGCTTCGACCTCGCGCGCCAGCGGCAGCAACTCCGTGCCGAAGTGCGCGAGCAGCGCCGTGGGACGCACCATGACCAGCCGCATCCCGCCCTCGCCTTCCACCAGGGCAATGCGGCAGGGCAGCACCGCGGCAATCTCCGGCCGGCTTCCCAGCGCCTGCGCGGCCGCCTGCGGATTGCAGATATCGTACACCCGCGACATGGTCCCGAACGCGATTCCCTTTTCTTCCAGCTTCCGCCGCAGATCCGTGATGTTGAGGATGCCAAAGCCGCGCTCCTGCGCGGCTCGCCGCAGCGCCGCTTCCAGCGCCTCGGCATTCCGCCCTTTGCACTCGACTGCAATCACCGCATCGCTCATTTCAGCTTTCCTCGCCTGTCTCGCCCATCTTTGCCCGACAGCTTCATTCTAAACCTCGGCTCGCCCGCAAGCCGCATCTCGGCATGCAAACTGCAATGCATCAAATCCCGGTTGATGATGAATTTAATGCCGGCCAAAATCTTTCCGGAGAAACTGCCGCCGCAATCGAATTCAACCTTTTGGCCGGCCGGCGAGCCATTTACATTCCATGCGGCTGAAGCCAAAGCGGCTAAGCCTTCTAAAAAGCCGCGAAACCGGGCGGCAATCACGCAACCGACAGCTTCGTTATAAACCCAAACTCTTCCACAGCTTATCCACCCTCGCCCGCGTCACCTCATCCATCCTGATTTCTTTCGGCCAAGGGCGAGCGAAGCCCTCGCTGGGCCACTTACGGGTAGCGTCCACGCCCATCTTGCTGCCGTAATTGGGCAGACGCGCGGCATGGTCGAGCGCGTCAATCGGCCCCAGGGTGAACTGTAGATCGCGCTCCGGGTCGATGTTGTTGAAGGCGTGCAGCGTCACTTCGCGCAAATCCTGCACGTTCACGTCTTCATCCACCACCACGATGCACTTGGTGAACATGGCCTGCCCCAATCCCCAGATGCCGTGCATGACCTTGCGCGCCTGGCCGGGATAGGACTTGCGAATGGAGACGATCATCAGGTGATGAAACACGCCCTCGAGGGGCATATGCACGTCCACAATTTCGGGCAACTGCAGTTGCATCAACGGCAGGAAGATGCGCCCGATCGCCTGCCCCATGTAGCCGTCTTCCATCGGCGGTTTGCCGACAATGGTGGTGGCGTAGATAGGATCGCGGCGATGCGTGAGGCAATGCACCCGCAGCACCGGATAGCGGTCGGCCAGCGAATAAAAGCCGGTATGGTCGCCAAACGGGCCTTCCAGCCGCAACTCATCCAGCGCGACCGTGCCTTCGAGCACGATTTCGGCGGAGGCGGGCACTTCCAGGTCCAGCGTCTGGCATTTGACCAGTTCCACCGGCTTTTGCCGTAAAAACCCGGCCAGCATCAACTCGTCCACGCCCGGAGGGGCGGGCAGCACCGCGCCGAAGGTGACCGCCGGATCGGTGCCGATGGCGACCGCCACTTCCAGCTTTTTGCCGCCGGCCGCGGGCGGCTCGGCCTGCACGTCCGCCAGCGCATGCGCCCGTTCCGCCACCGCGGTATAGGCGCCGGTGTCCTGCCGCCGCCAGCCTTGCCGCCAGTGTTCGGCGCCGTGCTTGTGAATCTGCCAGTGCATGCCGCAGGTACGCTCGTCGAAGACCTGCAGGCGGTACATGCCGACATTGCGCCGTCCGGTTTCCGGATCGCGGCTGAAGACGCACGGCAGGGTGATGAAGCGTCCGCCGTCCTCCGGCCAGCATTGCAACACCGGAAAATCGAGCAGCGAAAAGCCTTCGCGCCGCACCACCTCCTGGCAGGCGCCGGTTTTCACCGTGCGCGGAAAAAACGCGCCCACCTCGGCCAGCATGGGCAGCATCTTGAGCTTCTCCATCAGCCCCTCGGGCGGCTTCAGGTCGAGAAACTTGCGGATGCGGGCGGCGATTTCATCCACCTGCTCCACTTCCAGCGCCATCGCCATGCGGCGCGGCGAGCCGAATTGATTGATCAGCAGCGGGCGTCCGGGATAGCCGGCCGGATGCTCGAACAGCAGCGCCGGCCCGCCGCGCTTGCTGACCCGGTCGGTCACCTCGGCGATTTCCAGAATCGGCGAAACCTCGGCGCGAATGCGCCGCAGCTCTCCGGCGCGCTCCAGCGCGGCAATGAATTCACGCAAGTCGGCGTAGGCCATGAGGAATCAGTATAGAAGATGAAGCGGCACGGCCGCTTTTACTTTCGAGCCGGCGGATAACGCTTTGGGCGCGAGCATCGCCTCCGGACGCCACTTATTTTTTGACATGGGCCAGCCGCTCGCGGAAGAGCGCCACGCGCTTTTCGGCGAGTTCAAGCTTTTTCTGCGCCGCCGGGCTGTGCTCGAGCAGCGTTTCGACGCTTTGCATGAAATCGGGATTGTACTTGCGAAAGTCGGCGAGCAAGGGGCGGATCTTGGCGTACACAAAAAACATTTCTCCTTCGCATTCGATAAACAGGTCTTTATCCACGGCGCCGTGCACGGCCAGCGCCGCGGCCATTTCCCAGTAGCCGAAGACCTGGCGGAAGTAGCGGTTGGCGTCGCTGCCGGGCGCGAGGGTGGACTGCAACTGCTCATACGACGCCGGCCACAGCTCGGCGGCGGCCCAGTCGCGCGCCTTGCGCAATTCCGCATCGCGGCGCAACTCGTAGAGTTTGAGGATGATCATGGCATCGTACTGGTCGGCATTCGGCGCCATCGGGTTTTCCTCCTTGCCAGCCCGGATAGGCGGCTGCTTTATTATGCGGCGTGGCAGCGGGTGCCATGAAACGCCAGTCCCACCAGCGCCGCGGCGCCGGGCAGGCGCAGCAGCGCGTCGCGCAGCGGCGCGGGCAGCAAGCTGCCCAGGCGCAACGCGCCGGAAGCCAGGAAGGGGCGGCGTTGGGAAAGCGTCAATGCTTCGCGCCAAGGCAGCGCCTCGAGCGGCAGGCATTCCGCGGCGGCGGCATAACCGCTAAACAGCGCCCGGGCAATGCCCTCGCCGGTAAAGGGATCGATGAAGCCGGCGGCATCGCCGGCCAACCGCACCTCGCCCCGGCGGCGGCGGGCGCGGCCCAGCCGCACCGGCGCGGTCACCACGGTGGGCGCGGCCTGAAGCGCGCCTTGCAAGCGCCGCTCCAGACCCGGCTCGCGGGCGGCAGCCGCCAGCCAAGCGGGAAAGTCGCTGCTCGCTTCCAGGCCCGCGCCCGGGCGCTTGAGCGTATCGCGGCGGGCCAGGCAGCAGGCATTGACCATGCCCCGCCCCACCGGGGCCAGGCCGCAGTAGCCGCCCGGGAAAAAATACAATTCCACCGCCTCCGCCGCCAGCCGGCGCAAATGCGCTTTCACCCCCACCCAGCAAGCATGCGGCAGTTCCCGGGCATTTTCCGCCTCGCCGCGCAAGCCTTCCAGCCGCCACCAGCGTCCGGGCGCGGCAATCACCGCGCGCGCCGTGATGACGCTCTCCCCGCCCGCCGCGCGCAAATACAAGCGATAGCCGCCAGCGCCGGATTGCAAGCGCCGAGCCTCGGTGCGCAGCCGGCCTTCCACGCCCGCGGCCAGGGCCGCCTCCCAGAGCGCGGCATCCAGTTCCAGGCGGGGGATGCCGCGGCCGGGGAGCGGCAGGCGGAAGCGGCGGCCGCCGAGCCGCAGCTCGGCGATCAGCGGCGACAAGGCAATCAGATCGGGACGAGTCGCGGCCAGAATGCGCCGCAGTAACGGCAACGCCTCGGCGGAAACAAACTCGCCGCAAACCCGATCGCGGGGCAAAGCGCCGCGCTCCACCAGCAGCGTCCGCAAGCCGTGGCGGGCGGCGCGCCAGGCGGCCGCCGCGCCCGCCGGGCCGCCGCCGATGACGGCGAGGTCGTAATCGCGTTTGGCATCGGCGAACAAGTCAAGCCCCCGATTTCCCCGGTTGCGGCACGGCCGCTTTTACTTTTAGGCGCTGACGCTTTCGCAAAAGTCCGGCCGAAACCGGACGCAGGGCGAATACTCATGGCTGCCGAAAGTTTATTGTCGTTCATAGGCGCGGGACCTAATAGGAACCCCGCGCTTCGGCCTGCGATTTCGGACGAAAACTGCTATCCAACTCGGCCGTTAACGCTTCCTGCTAACCCTTTGTTGCCCGCGCGCTGCAGCCACGCTTGCTGCCCGCGCCGCCGGCTTGCCGGGACGCGCTTACGGATACAGCTCGGGATTCAGCGGCGAGGCCGCCGTCTCGCCCACCCGCACGCCCGGCAACCAGGCGGCATGGTCGTTGCGCTGATACGAGTTTTTCGGCTCGCTCAGGCGAATGTCGCGGTCCATGTAGATGATGGTCATGACCTGGCGGGGGCGCGGGGTGCGATTGGGGCCGGCGCGGTGATAAGTCCAACCGGAATGGAAGCTGACGTCGCCCAAGGCGAAGGCACGCTCTTCGAGCGCATAGTTTTTCATCAGCTCGGCAATGCGCGCTTCGCTGGCATCGCCGATTTCCAGATCGCGCCCCTGGGTGACGCGCTGGCTGCCGGGAGCGAAGGCCAGCGGCCCCATTTCCAGCGGGGTTTCCTGCAGCGGAATCCAGGCGGTCAAGGTGCGGTCGGAATCAAGCGGCCAATAGTACTGATCGGCATGCCAGGGAGTCAACCCGCCGCCGGCCTCTTTGTAGAGCGCCTGGTCGTGATACAGCCGCACCCCGGCGCAGCCGGCCAATTCCGCCGCGAGGCGCGCCAGCCGCCGCCCGCGCACAAATTCTTCCACCCGCGGGCTGTGACGCCAGAGGTTCATAACCTGCAAAAAGGCTTTGGCATAGGTATCGCGCTCGGCCATGGGGCGACGCTCGGTATTGAGGCGCCACACCTGGCGGGAAATCTCGGCGCCATACCAGGCCAACAGCGCCGGGCTGAAAACCTGGCGCAGGTGCACATAGCCGTGCTCGCGATAAAAAGCGATCAGCTCGGCCGGCAGCGCGCAGGGCGCATCCAGCTCGGCGCGAATTTCCGCCGGCGTGGACGCCGGCTCTTCCGCCGCGTCGGCGCCGCCGGCGCTTCCCTTCCGGCTCAATTCAGCATTCATCTCGCCGCCCTCTCTGCGTTTGTATCACGAAAGCCGCCCGGACGTTTTCGCAGGCCCGACCCACGCCACCAGCCCCAGGCGATACGGCCGCACGCGGTCAACGATGAAGCGCTCGTAGCCGGCGGCGCGCGCCAATTGGCGCAATTCCTGCAAACGATAAGCCTGACGCACGCTGACGGGCGCGTCATAGCGGGTCAGCCGGCTGCGGACAAAAGGCCCCAGCAGGCGGACAAAAACATAGGCCGGCCAGCACCGTTCCAAATCATTGATCACCACCGCGCCGCGGCTCAGGCGCGCCATGGCGGCCAGCACCGCCACGGCCGCCTCGCCGGAAAAATGGTGCAGGAACAAGGAGCAGCTCACCAGGTCGAAGCTGGCGTCAGCAAAGGGCGGGCGCAGCACGTCGCCGGCGATGGCGGGCAAAGGCGGCGGCGGCGCCGCACCCAGCAGGTGGCTGGGACGGCGGTCGAGCAGGAAAGCGTCCAACTCGAAGCCCTCGCGCGCCAGCTCCCGGCGCAAGGCCGCGGTCACCTGCCCGGTGCCGGCGCCCACTTCCAGCCAGCGCAGCCGGCGCCGGATAGCCGCAGGCAGCGGAGCGCCAGGAGCGCCGCCGCCGCGGCGGGCAACCGGTTGGCCGGCAGGATCACAGCCGGTTGGCCGGGCCACGGCCATGCCGCCGAGCGCCTGCCGCAAGAGCGCGCCATAACTGCTCAAGCCGCCGAAGTTGCGGTTCAGCCACCAAAGATCGTCCAGGCTGGCGCGCACCTCTTCCGGGGTGCCCAGGTCCTCATCCAACAGCTCGCAGGCGGGAATGCGGCGCAAGTCAGCTCCTGGTAGAGAAAGCGCCGCGGCGGGCGCGGCGAATATAGATTGCCAGATTCAGCCCGCAGACGGCGACCGCGGCGGCGATGAGCAGCGCATAGGGCAGGTTGGGATAAATCCACAACTGCAAATAGTGCTGCAGAAAGCTGCCCTGATACGACGCCAAGCCCAGGCGGCGCTCGAGCGCCTGCTCGGCCAGGGTCAGCGGGCAAGGCAGGGGCGCGATCTCGATGAAGACGCCATAGACCAGCGAGGCGATATGCAGCCAGCTCAGCCATCGCCGCCCGCGCGTCAGCAGCGCTCCCAAGGCCACCCAAGCGATGAACAGCAGGTGGAGCGTCAACACCAGATCAAGCAAGACGCGATCAAAAGCCATAAGCGGGCGCTTAGTTCCACACCAGAATAAGCGAGGCGATAAGCCGAGCATAGCTTCCCGCCTTTTCGCGGCAAAACCTTAGGTTTTGCCGCAGATGCTCGGGGAGCCTCAAGTATTTCCATATACACTACGGGCGGCCCGGCCGCTCTTTACTTTTAGACGCTGATCCGCCGCGGCGGACAATGGACAAACTTTATTTCAGTTTACGGTTGAGCAGCGCCATCAGGGCTTCGATTTCGGCGCGCAGTTGCTTGAGCCGCTGCTCGGAGACCGAAGGCGTAAACGGCAGCGCGGATTGCTGCTGTCCATTGCGGCGCGCCCGCAGCAGCTTGCGCGCGCCCTCGATGGTGTACCCTTCCTCGTGCAGCAGGTGCTTCAGGCGCCGCATCGCCTCGATATCCTGGCGGCGGTAGAGGCGCTGGCCCGAGGCGCTCTTGGTGGGGCGCAAGGTCGGGAACTCAGTCTCCCAGAAGCGCAGCACATAGTCCTCGACGCCCACCAATTTTGCGGCTTCGCCGATGCGGAAATACAGCTTATCGGGAATGATGGGCGAGGGCTTAGCCATGCAGTGCTCGGGGAAATACCTGGGCCGCCGCCGCAGCAGCCTAGGTTGTCCATAGTAGGCGCGGCAGCGCGCCGCGGTCAAGCGCGGGGGGCACAGAGCACAGAGCACAGAGCACAGGGCGCAGGGCGCAAAGCGCAGGGCACAAAGCGCAGAGCACAGAGCACAGAGCGCAGGGCGCAGAGCGCAGGGCGCAGAGCGCAGAGCGCAGGGCGCAGAGCACGGAGCACAGAGCACAGAGCGCAAAGCGCAGGGCACAGAGCGCAGAGCGCAGGGCGCAGAGCGCAAAGCACAGGGCACAGAGCACAAAGCGCAGGGCGCAGGGCGCAGGGCGCAGGGCGCAGGGCCCAGGGCACAGGGCACAGGGCACAGGGCACAGAGCTCAGGGCGCAGGGCGCAAAGCACAGAGCGCAGAGCACAGAGCACAGAGCGCAAAGCACAGAGCGCAAAGCACAGAGCGCAGAGCGCAGGGCGCAGGGTACAGAGAATAAGGCAGGAGGAGCGGCGCCGCGAGCTAAAGCGATTCGCTTAGCGATGGGCGCCGCTGGCGCGCACCCGGATGCGCAATGGCGTGCCCAAAAAGCCGAAAGCGCGGCGCAACTGGTTTTCCAGAAAGCGCTGATAGGCGAAGTGCAGTTCGCGGCCGTGGCTGACAAAGAGCAAAAACGTAGGCGGGGCGACCCCCACCTGGGAAAGGTAATAAATTTTCAGCTTGCGGCCGGCGGGGGCGGAGGCGCGCTGGAAATCGAGGGAGGCGTAAAAGCGATTGAGTTCGGCGGTGGGAATGCGCCGGCGGCGCGCCGCCGCCACCTGGTCGAGCGTCTTCCACAGGCTTTCCAGCCCGCGGCCTTCCGCGGCGGAAAGGGTGAGCAGCGGCGCATAGGCAAGAAACTTGCAGCGCTGCCGCACCTGCTGCTCGAAGTCGCTGCGCTTTTTGCCGGCGCGGCGCGCCAGGTCGGATTTATTACCGACCAGGATGCAGGAGCTGCCGCTCTCGACGGCGTAGCCGGCGATGGTGGCGTCGAGCGCGGTCACGCCCTCTTCCATATCCATCACCAGCAGCGCCACATCCGCCTGGCGGAGGTAGCGGCGGGCCATAACCACGCTCAGCTTTTCCGCCATTAATTTAGTTTTGCCCTTGCGCCGGATGCCGGCGGTATCGAGCAGGCGGTAGCGCCGCCGGTTGCGCTCCAACTCGGCATCCACCGTATCGCGCGTGGTGCCGGGCATGGCGGAAACGATGGAGCGCTCTTCCCCCAGCAGGCGGTTGAGCAGCGTGCTTTTGCCCACGTTGGGGCGTCCGATGATGGCGATCGACAGCGGCGCTTCGGCCGCGGCGGCTTCCGGCTCCCCCTCGGCGACGATTTCATCGGGGCCGGCGTGTTTCGGCGCCACAGGCCGGGGATGATTTCGTGTTGGCCGCGGGGCTTGCTCGGTGCCGGCCTGAACGGATGAATCCGCGCCCGCCGGCGTGGCTTGCCCGCCGGAGTCAAGCAGCCCGGCTGCCAACAGCGCATCGAGCACGGCATCGAGGCCGCGCCCCTGCTCGGCGCTGATGGGAAACAGGCGAGGGATGCCCAGGCGGTAAAACGCGCCCAGATGCTGTTCCTGGCGGTCGCCATCCATTTTATTGACTAGCAGAAAGAGCGGCTGCCCGCCGCGTCGCAACCACTCCACCAGGCTCAAATCGGCGGCACTCAACTCGCTGCGCCCATCCACCATCAGCAGCACCGCGCGCGCCGGCGCCAGCGCCCGCCGCGCCTGCTGCAGCACCGCCCGCGGCAGCGGCTCGTCGCTTTCCGGCATGATGCCGCCGGTATCGGCCAGATGAAAGCGCCGCCCCCGCCATTCGGCTTCGCCGTAGAGGCGGTCGCGGGTGATGCCAGGCTCGTCGCCGACGATGGCGCGCCGCGAGCGGGTCAGCCGGTTGAACAGCGTGGATTTGCCAACGTTGGGCCGGCCGAGAATGACGAGGGTGGGAAGCGCGTCAGGCATTGGTTTAAGTGTACTGGAGCCCTGGGGCGGAGCGCGGGCCGCAAGAGCTTGCGCCCTCGCATCCGCCATTTTCCTGCAGCAGAAAGCATCCGTCCGTACAGCGAGGCGATGCACCCAGACCAATGCCGGCCCGTTTTAGCCCGCCTTATCTCGTCTTCGCTCGCCTTAGCTCACCGCAGCTCGAATTGGCACTATTTCTGCCCACTATCAATTTTCAATCTAATGCCAACAGAAATAAGCAGATAGCATCGTCCCAGGACTAAATGGCCTTTAAATAGCTTGAAATTGGGCTATTTTCAGGCTCATATTGCAAGCCAAAACTCAGCGGGCCGGCCGCTTTTACTTTAGGCGCTGACGCTTTCGCAATAGTCCGACCGAAACCGGACGCGTTGCGAATGCTCATGGCTGCCGAAATTAGCGGCACAGCCGCTTTTACTTTTAGGCGCTGACGCTTTCGCAAAGGTCCGGCCGAAACCGGACGCAGGGCGAATACTCATGGATACCGACAGTTTATTGTCGTTAATAGGCGCGGGACCTAATAGGAACCCCGCGCTTCGGCCTGCGATTTCGGACGAAGACTGCTATCCAACTCGGCCGTTAACGCTTCAAATCATCGGTTGGAGGAGTTTTATATGTCATCGAAAAAGGACGATTCCAACAAATCCAAAAAATCCGGGCGTTCAACCGAGGATGCCAAGGCCCATTCGCCGGCGGCGGAGCCTGAGGGCGAGGCGGAGGCGGACGAGCGGCAATTTCCCGCCAGCGCCCGCGTCCACAACGCCAACATGAAGCTGGTGCAGCAGATGATGCAAACGCTGCAATCGGCGCCGGGCGGCGGCCTGCCGGCGTCGAAGCGCGAAGCGGCGGTCAACCAGTTACTGGATACGCTGCAGCACGCCATTTTTTTCCGCTCCGAAACGCACGAGCCTTATGTGCTCTTCAGCGATGAAGCGCACCACCGGCGGGTGCTGCCGCTGCGCGGGCGCGCCTTCGCCCGGCTGCTGGCGCGCTGGTTTCACCAGGATGCGGGCGTGCCGGCGCCGGTTTCGGCGCTGCGCCAGGCGCTGGAGCTGTTTGAGGCGCGCGCCCAGGAAGAGCATCCGCCGATGCCGGTCTATAACCGCTTTGGCGGCCAGGCCACGCCGGAGGGGCTGCACCTCTGGCTGGATATCGGCGACCGGGCCGGGCGCGCCTATTGCATTAAACCCGCCGGCATCTCCGTACACGACCAGCCGGCGGCCACATTTTTGCGCCATCCGCATCAACTGGCACTGGCGCCGCCGCAATGGCCAGCGCGGAAAAACGGCCGCGTCAGCTCCGCCGAGACGCATGCGGCGCTGGCAGATCTGCGCGCCACGCTGCCGCTGGAGCTGCCTTCCGACTGGCTGTTAATCCGGGCCTGGATGCTGGCGGCGATGAACCCGCAAATACCGGCGCCGATGCTGTGTTTCGTCGGCCCAGCGGGCAGCGGCAAGACCACGGCGGCGCGGCTGATCCGACGCCTGCTCGATCCCTCCCAGGCGGAAAGCTTTCCCTTGCAGCCGGAAGAGCGGCTGGCGCTGACGCTGGAGCGCCACGCGCTGCCGATTTTCGACAATCTCGGCCGGCTGCGCCCGGCGCAGTCGAATCTATTCTGCCGGGCGGTGAGCGGCACCAGCCTGGTGGCGCATCGCGGCTTTAGCGACGAAGAGCGCATAATTCGCTACCGGCGGGCGATGATCTTGACCTCGCTGGAAATTCCCTCGGCCGCGCCCGACTGGCTGGAGCGGGCGCTGGTGATCAAATGCCGTCCGCTGCCGGCGCAGGAGCGCCGGGAAGAGATTGAATATTGGAGCGCGGCGCGCAAGCACATGCCGGCCTGGCTGGGGGCGCTGCTGCTGCAGCAGCGGGAGACGCTGATGAATTACGGCAACGAGCCGCTGCCGCCGCTGCCGCGCATGGCCGATTTCGCCGCCTGGGGCGCGGCCTCGATGCGCGCCGACGGGCGACCGCTCCAGGAATTCTTCGACGCCCTGGCCGCCAACTCGCGCCGGCTCAACGACGAACTGCTCGAAGCCGACCCGCTGGCGGCGGCGCTGCTGGCACTGATGGAGACACGAACCGAGGCTTGGCAAGGCACCGCGGAACAACTGCTGCTGGAATTGCGGCAGCGGGATTCGCTCGGGCGATTCAAAAAATATAGCCCGGATATGCTGGGCCGGCGCCTGCGCCAGATCGAGCCTTATATCGCGCAAAAACTGGCGCTGCGCTTTGTGCGTAATATTGGCCCCAGACACGTGATTTTGGAAAAAAAAGAATGAAAGTTAAGGGCGTCAAGAAGAATTGAAATGCAGAAATTCTCAATTCCTCGCACAAATAGTGACGGTAGTGACGGGTAGAAATAATTCCTTTATTATCAATAAGCTAGGATTGACACTATAGTAAAAACCAGTATCAGAAGAAAATCGAAAAAACCAAGACTAATTCCTTAAGTATCTATGATTTAGCATACCCGTCACTAAGTATTACCAACCAAGGACCCCGCTCACTCACCGTACCCTTTTCAGATAAAGGGTGGCAGTCCTCTGGCGGGGCCTTCTTGCGCCTAGCAGAGGCCCGACGCCGGCACCGATGGCTACGCCTTGGATCATTACGAAAACAGGTTGTCCGTTCACGGAGGTTATCGTTGCGCTGACGGTCTTGTCCAGGCAGGCGCGGACACCGAACCCGCTTGCGATCTGCGCCCGATTTGTGATTACCCCCGAGTTGCCGTTGCGCGAGATCGATTCGATGTTACCCATGATTTTAGGGTATGCCTTAAGTATTCCGGCATCCGCAGCGGCCTTCTGCAGAGTCTTACCGCTCACCGTTTCGTCCCCGCGCCATTCAAAGCCTGAGCAACGCTCGAAGGTATAAGTCCGCCGCCCTTCTTCCCCCTGAAGAAGATGTATATCTCCTGCCACACTTCCGTGTTCCGACAATTGCTTCTGGTTGTTCTGCTGTTGCGCCGCTGCATTAGCTTTAGCCCTACGACTTCCTTGCTTACGGGCTTTGATGCTGTCGTTAATGACTTCAACCTGGTGCGGCAGTAATTTTGAAGGTAAACCAAATTACGCACAGGCCCAACCCGAGAGGCACAACTAATGGCAATCCCTCAGTCCACTGCCAACCCTTACCCAACAATCGCACTAAACCAACCGTTCCCCCAAGGAAAAACAGGATTCCGACCGTCAAGAAGATCCAAAATAACGTCCCTATCTCGCCGACAGGATGCCAATACCTTAGGCTCAGAATCGCGAGGAACAGCACAACGAGGCTTATGACCACGACGGAACCTGTAGGGAGATGCGACATGATGCCGACAACGCTTATCGCGATTGCAGAAAAAGCCAATACCACAACCGGGATATAACGAGCTGACCGTCTAGTCATAGCGATACCCCCTCCAAAACGGAGTATATTAGAAAACTCCGAATGGTTCCCTGGAACAAACCCAGCTTGCCATCTCGATGCAAACGGCGCCAGGCGAAGACCTGGTTGGCGTTCACGCCATTGGCCCGGGCAATCTGTGCCACCGAGGCATCCGGGACTAAAGTTGCTGCGACAATCCGGCGCTTCTCGGCCAACGGCCAGGACTGACGCTTGCGTTGAGTGGGGTGTGAAGTGTCCATTAGCTAAAGAACATGGACACTTGCGGAAGTGCCCACGTCCCAAGCTTGAGTCGGTCTATCGAACCTGTCTAGACGGCCTTGAGCGGCCGCTTACGCAGATCAGAACGTAACAATGCTACCTGCCTGGCATCACGCAGCCCTGCCGGCAACTCACGAAATATTGCATGGACAGCTACTGTCCTAGAGTAGGCGCTTGTAAAGTCACCATGATCGGCTTCTTGAATACGACATGTTTGGCAGCCGCAAAGATACACTTCCTTGCCAGCTCAGAACATTTCCTTTGCACATCTGCACCGACTTCAAAGGATGCTTCAAGGAAACCAGATTTTATGCTGGCTGCCAGAACGTACTTGCCTGGTGACAATTGAACTTTGATCAAACCCGTACGATCAGTAGTAACCGCTATGAAGCCATTGCCTTTCATGGTTCCAATTCGATTTCGAAGGATTACCTGCGAGTTTCGAAGTATTTTCCCATTTGGGCCTGTAACCTGTATTGTCACCCATATTGCCGTGAGATTCGCGACAGTATCAATTATAGGGCGAACAGTAAGCCTAATATTCACAAAGGATGTGCCACCGCAGACCGCCTCCGTTGTCCTGGTGAAAAACAAATGCCGGGGATCTATCGCGGTGACTACGCAAGTCTTGGGCTGTGATGCCGACAATTTAACGTTGCCATCTCTGCCCGTAAGGAGTGCTAACGATTTATATTGATCGCCGGGTGTAATAATAACAACGATGTCAGGTATTGGTGCACCTGTGGCATCCTGCACATGAATGATCATTGGCCTCCCTGTAGCACTACCTATAAGTGCGACAGCAAGCAAGAACACCGCGATCGCTAATCCAATGAGTTTTCGTGATAGATTCACACAAGACCTCTTCATCCTATCCACAGTGCACGAATGGAAAGCAGCACGTTATTTGCAAACAGTCGTCCCATGTATCGAATTTTGACTACAGATTGCAGTTCGTTGCGCACCGTTATGCCATTGATCCAGGTTCTATTCAATTTATACCCTGACAGCCATGATTGACAATATGGTTCTTCGCAAGAATCTGACAAAGTAGGCATTTTAGGCGGCTTTCCGAAGAACGAGGAATTGGGTACGCATAGTTGCCATGCGCTGCGCTTTGTGCGTAATATTGGCCCCAGACACGTGATTTTGGAAAAAAAGAATGAAAGTTAAGGGCGTCAAGAAGAATTGAAATGCAGAAATTCTCAATTCCTCGCACAAATAGTGACGGTAGTGACGGGTAGAAATAATT
>JAKASR010000047.1 GCA_021818955.1 Acidobacteriota bacterium | reverse complement strand
CCGCCGTCAGCGTCGTCTTGCCATGATCGATGTGCCCGATCGTCCCCACGTTCACGTGCGGCTTGCTGCGATCAAATTTCTCTTTCGCCATGTGGTGTTCCTCGTCGAATCAAGACTGGTAATGCGCTAAAAAAATCAGGCCCGTTTTTCGGTTTTCCCCTGCACCCGGGCGACCACCTCTTCGGAGACCGTCTTCGGGGCTTCCTCGTAATGGGCAAAATGCATGCTAAAGGCGGCGCGTCCCTGAGTACGGGAGCGCAACTCGGTGGCGTAGCCGAACATGTCGCTGAGCGGCACCATGGCGCGGATCACCTGGCTGCCGGCGCGGGGCTCCAGGCCCTCGATGCGGCCACGGCGGCTGTTCAAGTCGCCAATGACGTCGCCCATGTACTCCTCGGGGACGACCACTTCCACCTTCATCACCGGTTCCAGCAGCACCGGCTGGGCGCGGCGGCAGGCTTCCTTAAAGCCGATCGAGCCGGCGATTTTAAAGGCCATTTCGCTCGAATCCACCTCGTGATAGCTGCCGTCGTAGAGCGACACCTTGACGTCTTTCATGGGGAAGCCGGCGAGCACGCCCGCTTCCATGGCCTCTTCGATGCCGTGCTCGACGGCCGGCACGTATTCCCGCGGAATCGCGCCGCCGAACAGCTCGTTGACGAAGACGAAACCGGAGCCGGGCTCGCCGGGCTCGATGCGCAGCTTGACGTGGCCGTACTGGCCGCGGCCGCCGGTCTGGCGGATGTATTTGCCCTCCGCCTCGGCGGTCTTGCGAATGGTTTCGCGATAGGCCACCTGGGGCTTGCCGATATTGGCCTGCACGCCGAACTCGCGCTGCATGCGGTCGATGATGATTTCCAGATGCAGCTCGCCCATGCCGCTGATGATGGTTTGGCCGGTTTCGGCATCGGTCTGCACGCGGAAGGTGGGATCTTCCTGCGCCAGCTTGCCGAGCGCGGTGGACATTTTTTCCTGGTCGCTCTTGGTCTTAGGCTCGACCGCAACCGAAATCACCGGATTGGGGAATTCGATCGATTCCAGGGTGACGGCGTGGCGCTCGTCGCAGATCGTGTCGCCGGTGGTGACCGTTTTCAAGCCGACACAAGCGGCGATGTCGCCGGCGTAAACCTCGTCGATTTCCTCGCGCTTATTGGCGTGCATTTTCAGCAGGCGGCCAATGCGCTCGCGCTTGGTCTTGATCGAGTTCCACACCGTCTGGCCGCTATCCAGGTGGCCGGAGTAGACGCGGATAAACGCCAGCTGACCGACGAAGGGGTCGGTCATGATTTTGAACACCAGGGCGGCGAAGGGGGCATCGTCGCCGGGAGGGAGGGTGACCACCTGGCCTTTCTCGTCGAGGCCCTGAATGGGGGGCACGTCGAGCGGGCTGGGCAGGTAGTCGACGACGGCATCCAGCAGCGGCTGCACGCCTTTATTCTTGAAGGCCGAGCCGCAGAGCACCGGGAACAACTTCATCGCGATCACCGCCCGGCGCAGGCCGGCGCGCAGCATGGCGGCGGTGATTTCCTCCCCTTCCATATATTTATGCAGCAGCAGGTCGTCGTTTTCGATGACCTGCTCTTTCATCTGCTCGTGATAGGCGCGCGCCTGATCGGCCAGCTCCGCCGGGATGGGCTGCATTTCGTAATTGGCGCCGAGGGTTTCGCCGCGATACACGATGGCCTGCATCGAGAGCAGGTCAATGACGCCGAGGAAGCCGTCTTCGCGGCCGAGCGGCATCTGGATGGCGACGGCGGGCGCGTGCAGGCGGGCGCGAATGGTGCCCAGCGCGTGATCGAAATCGGCGCCGACGCGATCCATTTTATTGATGAAGCAGATGCGCGGCACGCCATATTTATCGGCCTGGCGCCAGACGGTTTCCGATTGCGGTTCGACGCCATGCACGCCATCGAAGACCGCAACCGCGCCATCGAGCACGCGCAAGGAGCGCTCCACCTCGGCGGTAAAGTCGACGTGGCCGGGAGTATCGATGATGTTGATGCGCAGATCGCGCCAGAAGCAGGTGGTAGCGGCGCTGGTAATGGTGATGCCGCGCTCCTGTTCCTGCTCCATCCAATCCATGGTGGCGGTGCCTTCGTGCACCTCGCCCAGCCGGTGGGTGATACCGGTGTAATAGAGGATGCGCTCGGTCGTAGTGGTCTTACCGGCGTCAATGTGGGCCATGATGCCGATGTTGCGGCAGCGTTCTATTGGAACTGAGCGAGGCATAACTGCGAAACTCTTGCGATCTCCTTACCAGCGATAGTGGGCAAAGGCCTTGTTGGCCTCGGCCATGCGATGCACGTCGTCTTTTTTCTTCACCGCGCCGCCGCGATTGTTGGCGGCGTCGAGAATTTCATTGGCGAGTTTGTCGATCATGCCCTTCTCGCCGCGGGTGCGGGCGTAGCCGATGAGCCAGCGCACCGCCAGCGAGATGCGGCGGTTGGGGTTGACCTCGACCGGCACCTGATAGTTGGCGCCGCCGACGCGGCGGGTCTTGACCTCGACCACGGGCTTGACGTTTTCCACCGCTTTTTTGAAGACCTTGAGCGGCTCGTCACCGGCTTTCTGGCCGGCGCGTTCGAGCGCGGTGTAGAAGATCTGCTGCGACTTGGTCTTCTTACCCGCCCACATCATCGAGTTGATGAATTTTTCCACCAGTTCCGAGGCGTAGATCGGGTCGGGGAGCACGCCGCGATGTTCGATATGGCCTTTGCGTGGCATCTTGGGAATCTCCGCTTGCTTAAGCCTTGGGCCGTTTCGCCCCGTATTTGGAGCGCGCCTGCTTGCGATTTTGCACGCCCACCGCATCCATGGCGCCGCGCACCACGTGGTAGCGGACGCCGGGCAGATCTTTGACGCGGCCGCCGCGAATGAGCACGATGGAGTGTTCCTGCAGGTTATGACCGATACCGGGGATATAGGTGGTGACCTCGATCCCGTTGGTCAGGCGCACGCGCGCCACTTTCCGCAGGGCGGAATTGGGCTTTTTCGGCGTTTGGGTGTAGACGCGGGTGCAAACGCCGCGTTTTTGCGGGCACTGCTGCAGCGCCGGCGAGGGGGTTTTGTAGCGCGCCTGCTCGCGTCCATGGCGCACCAATTGACTAAAAGTGGGCACAGTATCGGCTCCTTGCGCCATCCAGCGCATGCTGCAACGGCCGGCGCGGACACCGCCCGAGCCGGCGTCTCCGCATGCCGCAAACGAGCAAGACGCCCGTCATCCCGGCAAACCGGGATTGCACCGGCGGGCACGCTGCGCGCCGCCAGAAATTCGCGCCCCCGCGATGCCCGCCGCGCATAGACACGCGCAGAGGCGCCTGGAAGCGAATCACCTACAGGTTCCCGCCGGACGTCGCGCCCGCGTCCCCCGAAAGAGGGAGGGGCTCCGTATCGCGGCGGTAACGACTGCCTAGGCTTCCCGGGAAGGGAATTTTCGCAGTCATTTCAGCGAGAGGATAGAACGAAGACCCTTTCGGCGACTTCGGACAGCTCACACGTAAAGCTCGCGAAACCAACTTATGCTAGCAAAACCCGGCTGGAAATGTCAAAAGGCGGCTCGGCCACTTTTTATTTTTCGGCGCATGACGCTTCACGGCCCGGAGCGATTTAAGCTCCCGACAGCCACGCGACGCAGGCAGAATCAGGCCAGGTAACGTCCAGCTCACTAACATTATCAGAGTTATTAGCTTGAGCGTCAACCCTTAATGCCAATAATGCCAACCGCTGCAAATATCGATTGAGCCCCGCAGCGGATTATGGCCGCTTGCCGGACGCCCGGGCCTGCCGGGCGATAAAGCCGACGCGTTGCTGGAGGCTGGGATGATTGTAGAACCACCAAACCACCCAAGGCGGCGGCGCCGGATAGCTTAAATCAGTGCGCACGAAGCGTTTAAAGGCGGCGATGCCGGCGGCCGGATGGGGATCGAGCCGGAGCGCGAAGGCGTCGGCCTGATGTTCTTCCCAGCGGGAAAAGCCATTGAAGGCGGGAGTGGAGAGCCATAAAAGGGCGGCCAATAAAAACAGCAACAGCGGCAAGGCGGCGGGATCAGCCGCCGGAAGCGATGCGCCTGGGGCGCTGAAGCGCGGGCGGCGCGCGGCACGATGAAAAATCCAGGCGCCCAGCCAGAACAGCGGCAGCAGCCAGGCGGCGCCAAACGCCAGACCGAGCCATAAGTGATGCAGGACATAATGGCCGAGTTCGTGGGCGACGATGAAGCGCACTTCCGGCGGCGGGTATTCGCGCAGCAGGGTATTGTAGACGACGATGCGCTGGGAACCGAGCAAGCCAATGACATAGGCATTGGTATGCGACGACTGGCGTCCGCGATTGACCTGGTAGATGGCGGCATGCGGAACGCCGGCGCGAACGGCTTCCTGGCGAATGAGGCGGCGCAACTGCACATTTTTCACCGGGGTAAAGCGATTGAACAGCGGCTCGATCCAGATCGGCTCGATGACGGCGCCGGCCAGCATAAACGCCACCACCAGCGCCCAGGCGGCCAGCCACCAGCGGCGGGGAAAGCGGCGGGCGAGGAAGGCGAATAACAGCGCCAGCAGCGCGCCGGCGGCGATGCCGATGAGCGCCGATTTCAGCCAGTCAAGCAGCCATCCGGCCAAGCTCAGGCGCTCGAAGCCATAAAGCGACTCGCGCAGGAAGCCGATGCCGAAATCCCAGGGCAAGAGCGCCAACTCGAGCAGGGCCAGCAACCCGGCGCTGAACACCAGATACAAGCGCCAACCCTCGCCGATGCGGGCGCGCAGCCAGTCGCGGCCGCGCACGCCGCAGCCGCGAAAGGCAAGATGCGCCAGCACGGCCAGCAGCCAGAGCTGAGCCAGCGTTCCCCAGAACAAGCCACCGTATAGATATCGCCGGGCGGCGCGCAGACGGGCGACGGAGACACCGTATGCATGCGCCATCGCGGCCAACTGGGGCGGAGAGATCATGCAAACAGTATTGCAAAAGGAGGCGATAAGCATCGCGGCCAAACGCAAACCGGCGCGGGCGGCGTAGCATGGGGAAAAGGATCGAAGATGAGCGCGCGCGAACAACAACCACCGGCTGCCGAACAGGAATTTCCCAACGCGGCCGAGGCCGAGCAGGAAGCCCGCGCCGTGGTGCACAGCCTGCAGGCGGCCGGCCATGAAGCCTATTGGGCGGGGGGCTGCGTTCGCGACCGGCTGCTGGGCAGGCGCCCGGTGGATTACGACGTCGCCACCAGCGCCGTGCCGGAAGAAGTCATGCGCCTGTTTCCGCGCTACTCGGCGGTGGGCGCGCAGTTTGGCGTGGTTTTAGTTCACCCTCCGAGCAAGCGGGATGTGGCAGTAGCGACGTTCCGCACCGAGGGCGCCTATGCCGACGGCCGGCATCCCGGACAGGTGGCTTACGCGCGCGCGGCCAGAGAGGATGTCACGCGGCGCGATTTCACCATCAACGGCCTGCTCTACGATCCGGAACGCGAACGCGTGCTGGATTATGTCGGCGGGCAGGCGGACCTCGAGCGCCGGCTGGTGCGGGCGATCGGCGATCCGGCCGCGCGTTTCGGCGAAGACCGGCTGCGGCTGCTGCGGGCCGTACGCTTTGCCGCGCGCTTCGGCTTCGAGATCGAAACGGAAACCTGGAAAGCGATACGCGAGAACGCCGCGCAGGTGACCGAATGCAGCCCGGAACGCATCCGCGACGAGATTATCAAGATGCTGACCGAAGGACGGGCGCGCCGCGCCTTCGAACTGCTGGAAGCGAGCGGGCTGCTGGCGGCGGTCCTGCCCGAGGCGCAGCGCATGAAGGGCGTGGAGCAGCCGCCACAGTTTCATCCCGAGGGCGACGTGTGGACACACACGCTGCTGATGCTGGCCGAGCTGCCGGCGGGCGCCTCGCCGACGCTGGCCATGGGGGTGCTACTGCACGACGCGGGCAAGCCGGCGACGTTCCGGCGCGCTCCCGACCGCATACGCTTCGACCAGCACGCGGCGGTGGGCGCGCGCATCGCCGCCGGCGTCAGCGAGCGGCTGCGGCTGCCGAACGCGCAAAAAGAGCAGATCGAGGCGCTGGTGGAAAACCATCTGCGCTTTATCGACGCCCCGCGCATGAAGCCCAGCACGCTGAAACGTTTTCTGCGGCAGCCGCAATTCGACGAGCACCTGGAACTGCACCGGCTCGATTGCAAGATGAGCCACGGCGATTTGAGCACCTACGAATTTATCCGCGGCAAGCTGGCCGAGCTGGCGCCGGAGGAGCTGCGCCCGCCACGGCTGGTAAGCGGCGCGGATCTGATCGAGCTGGGCTACGCGCCCGGGCCGCTATTCAAGGAAATCCTGGCCGGGGTGGAAGAAGAACAACTGGAAGGCCGGCTGGGGGAGCGGCAGCAGGCGATCGAGTGGGTGAAGAAAAGCTGGCCGAAATAAACTTATTAACTTAATTTCAACCCTTGTTTTTCAATAAAGGTGGGTATCCGGTTGACTCACCAGGCCCCAAGGGATTGTGGTTTTGACGCAGCGGCATTGGTATGACGATGAATGAGTTGGCGCTCAGTGATCGGCTCAATGGTGACGGCCTGTTGCGCCAAGCGGAAAAAGAGCTTACCGCGGCTTCGGGACCTTCGACGGTTGAAGCGGAATGTGAATTCGTCCAGGTAATCGTCCAAATGACGATGGCTGACTGCGCCCTGATGCGTCCCCAGCAGCCAGCGTTTGAGCAGAGAGATCACCAAGTGCACTCGCGGCAGCAGCTCCGAGGCGGCCTCCCTCCTGCCTCG
>JAKASR010000005.1 GCA_021818955.1 Acidobacteriota bacterium | reverse complement strand
ACCAGCGCAGCGGCCGGATATCGTCCCAGAGTCCTACCAGGAAAACCAGCAGCGCCGGCAATACAATCAGCCGCAATTGCGCCTGGTGCAGAAAATTCGGACGGTCGAAACGCGCTTCCCAGAAACGCAGCAGCGCGATGGCAATCAGGGTGGCCGCCAGCACCGCGACTCCCCCCAGGCGAGGCACGGCGTGAGCATGGACCTTCTGCGGGGGCGCCGGGCGGTTCAGCCATCCCATGCGGATGGCCAGCTCGCGCATGCACCAGGTCAGGCCCAGGCAGAGCAGAAAGGCCAGTAGCCCATCCAGATAAAAAGAGCGCATGAGCCTGCTTCGGTACTCGGATATCCCGGGGAATTCTGGCAGCAGATCTTACCAAAGTCAAAGCGCGTTGTCCATTCAAGATCAAGATATCGTCAAAGCCGCGTTAATTTGGCGTTTTATTCGAGCGCGAAATGCAAAAAACCGGCGGTTTTCGCTGTTTCTTTTCCATTCTTTTCCTATTCCCAAAGATAGCCTGCAGCCATCTATCCGCCGCGTTAGCGTGCGGGCCTTCGCCGCAGGGGGCTAACCCGGCGCCGGAAACCAGCCGCTTCAAAAACGCGGCTCGCCAATAGCTGCTATTTTTGAATACATGCGTATCGTGGTTACCGGCGCCTCGGGTTTTCTGGGCTCACATTTTTGCGACCGGCTGCTGGCCGAAGGCCATGCGGTGGTGGGAATCGATAATCTGATCACCGGCAATCGCGCCAATCTTGCCCATATTTCCGGCGAACCGCGGTTTGAATGGCTGGAAGCCGATATATGCCAGCCCTTCGCGGTGTCCGGCCCGGTGGACGCGCTGGCCGATTTTGCATCGCCCGCCAGTCCGGTGGATTATGCCCGTCTGCCGCTGGAAACCTTGCAAGTGGGCAGCTTCGGGGTCTTTCATTGTCTGGAGCTGGCGCGCGAAAAACGCGCGGTTTTTCTGCTGAGCTCGACTTCGGAATGCTATGGCGACCCTGAAGTCCATCCCCAGCGCGAGGATTATTGGGGCCACGTCAACCCGATCGGGCCGCGTTCCTGCTATGACGAGAGCAAGCGATTCGCCGAGGCGCTGACCGTGGCTTACCACCGCGTGCATAATCAGCCAGTACGAATCGCGCGGATTTTCAATACCTACGGTCCGCGCATGCGCCTCGATGATGGGCGCGTCGTGCCCCAACTCATTGGCCAGGCTTTGCGCGGCGAAGCGCTAACCGTTTATGGCGACGGTTCACAAACGCGCAGCTTCTGTTATGTGGACGACCTGATTGAAGGGTTATATCGCTTGCTGATCTCGCAAGAAACCGGCCCGGTCAATCTCGGCAATCCCACGGAAACCACCATCCTGGAATTTGCCCGGCTGATTCAGGCGCTATCCGGCGGACACAGCCCGATCGTTTTCCGGCCACTGCCGGCCGACGATCCTCGCCGCCGTTGCCCCGATATCTCGCTCGCCCGCCGCCGCCTGGACTGGCAGCCCCGAATCACACTGCAAGACGGACTGAGCTGTTCCTGGGATTATTTCGAAAGCGCCCTGCGCGCCGCTTCCGGCCAGAGCCGGCACGCGCCTGGTTAGCCGCGTTCCCGGCCGGCATGCGGCGGCGCCGATTCCAGACCTGAGCCGGACAAAGCAATGCCTATTAACCGATTTCGAAGCCGTTTTTATAGCTACGCGCCGGCAGAGGACGCATCAATTTCGGCCGGGAGTAGCGATGACGCAGCAGGCGCACCCAACTGGCGTCCGGCAGCGTGATGCGCACCCCTCCATTGATCGCCGAAACCAGCAATGCGATCGCGTTCTGTTGTTTGCGCACCAAACGGCCGATTTGGCCTTGTAAGGGGCCGCGCATAATCTCGATCTCATCCCCTAATTGCGCCTCCGGCAAGGGGTCGTACTGCAACCCACTGTTCAACAGTTGGCGCACGGCTTCCAGTTCGGCTTCGTCCACCCGCACCGGATACCCTTGTTGATGCACGAACCATAGAAACCCCGGCGCCTGAACCGCGCGCCGCCGCTGTTCCTCATCGACCCGAATGAACACATAGGAGGGAAACAACGGCAGGTCGAGAAGTTTGCGCCGATCGCTCCAACGCCGCCAACTGCGAAAGGTGGGCAGAAACGCTTCAATGTTCCGGTCCTGGCAATATTCCCGCACCCGGCACTCATGTTTGGGACGCGTGTACGCAGCCAGCCAGCGGACTTCCGAAGCCGCGCGTATAGGGGAAGAGTCGTAGCCGGTCGCTTCCGGCATCCGTCTCACTGGAGAAGATTCTTGCGGGGAATTCTGATTAGTTGGGGGCATCTGGAAATAACGTCCCAAAAATAACCAATGTAGTGAAAGTTTAATGTATCTCCCGCGTCACAGCAAGCATAATTGCATTCCGAATCTGGTTGAGAAACA
Organism: Acidobacteriota bacterium; assembly: GCA_021818955.1. Lineage (GTDB taxonomy): Bacteria > Acidobacteriota > Terriglobia > Terriglobales > SCQP01 > JAKASR01. The sequence goes on along the minus strand of JAKASR010000005.1, from coordinate 155,802 downwards.
CCTCATCACGGCCAGAATCGATGAAAAATCTTATCGAATCAGTTAGATATAAAGGGCCGTGAGTGATGGAGCGCCCTTCCCTATGTTTTAATTCGTAGAAAAAAGCGTAATAAGTTGAGTCCATCCAGGCCGGAAACTAAGGTGGAATCCTCATCGCGCAGGCGTGGCCGCGGGCTCAAGCGCGCCGCCCGCGAACCCCGTTGGGGGCGCCGGCCGGGCGGTCGCCGGCCGGCGCGCGGGGGGTGGTATTTAGCGGCCGAATACCAGCACGTGAAAGCTGTTCGGGACCGGCCGGAAGCGGCGCCAGGGCGGGGCGCCGGCTGGAACATGGGCCACGCGCTCCATTTTCGCCGTCACCAGGAAAATCTCGTGCGTGGTCGGATCGAGCGCCATAGTGCGCGCGCCTCGCTCGGTGGAAACATTTGCAACCACGTGAAACCGCGTCGGCGAATCCTCATGGACGACGGTCAGGTTGGCGTCCATGCCATTCGAGCTGAAGGCGTCGCCGGTGCCCGGGTCGAAGCGGACAGCATCCACGCCACGGCCAATGGGCACGGTCGCGAGAATTTTGCCATTCTCCGCGTTCATGATCACCATCTTCTGGTTATGGCAGCCGGAAAACAGAATGTGATGCCTGGCATCAATCGCCAGACCGCTGGGATGTTGTCCGGGAGCCAATGGCCAGCGATGCACAATCTTCATGGTGCGCGAGTTGATGTCAACAATTTCGCTGGTGGTTTCGATGTTGGCGTAGACGTGGCCGCGCCCATCCGCTACGGGAAACTCGGGGCCGCCGCCAAGCGCGATATGGCCCACGACTTTGCCCGTGCGCGCGTCAATGACGGTGGAGGTGTGCGAATCGCCGTTCATGGTGAAAACACGTTTCGAGGCGGGATCGTAAACATCGCCGTCGGCATCGCGGTCGGCCGGCGCGCTGCCTATCACCTTGAGCGTGCGCAGATTAAAGATCCAAACCTTGGCGGCGCGGCCATCGGTGACAAAGCCGCGGTTGAATTCCGGCGCGAGCACGACGCCGTGAATGCCTTGCATGCCGCCGATTTCGGCCACCACCTTGCCCGTATCCACATTGACCACTGAGACGTGGTTGCCATGCGCGATGAACAGCCGCCGGGTCGAGGGTTGGAACTTGAGGTAATCCCAAAAGGTGTTGCCGGGAACGGGAATGGTTTTAATCAGATGATAGCCGGAAGGGTTTGAGCTCTGAGCGGCCGGCGTCTGCGCCGCCGTGCGGGAGGGAGCCGCCGCGGACCGCGTATGGCCATATGCGGCGAGCGTGAAACCAAGCGTCGCAACTCCCGCCGCCCATACGCTGGCGGCGCGCAACGCACCTGTATGCTTCATGAAATGGCTCCTTTTGCTGCGGGTGAATGAATTCAAGGCCGGCGAGAAACCCGCATCCTGAACCTATAAAGCTTAACTGCCCAACCTGAAGTAAAGCTTAAGATTGAGCCGAAAAAGCCAAGAGTCCGGTGACTCCTACCACGAACTCTTTTCCGCACCTATTCGCCATATGGAGTATTCCGCTGGCGGCCAGCCGTCTTTGGCAGGTATTAGCCCGCGCTTGGCGGTTTTTTTACTCATCACTCACGCTGCGCCCCAGCCGTACGGGAATTTGCAATTTCCGATTGCCGCGGTATAGCGTCAACGTAACCGTTTGTCCAGCCTTTTTCGAGATTAACAAGCGGCTGAGGTCGGACCGGCTTTCAACTTTTTGTCCGTTGAGCGCCGTGATGATGTCCCCGCCAAAATTCACCGGTGTATCGCCATAGTAGCCGGGTTGAGTGCCGCCGCGCAGGCCGGCATGGGCTATAGCACCGCCGCGTTCCGGGGCGACCAGCAGCACACCATACTGCACCGGCAGATTCAGTTGTTCCGCAATCGAGGGCGAAAGATCGATATATTGGCCCAAACCCAGGCTGGGGCGCTGCACGTGTCCGGTAGTAATCAGGTCATGAATCACCGCTTTGGCTTCATTGATAGGTATGGCGAAGCCGATGCCGACATTCGCGCCGGTAGCGGCATAGATCTCGGTGTTGATGCCGATGACCTGGCCTTGCGAGTTCAGCAGCGGGCCACCGCTGTTGCCGGGATTAATGGCGGCGTCGGTCTGGATCGCGTTGACGATATCCACGCGGCCGCCCGGCTCCCGCACCGTGCGAATGGAGCTGATAATGCCGCGCGTCATCGTGCCGGGCAGCCCGAAGGGATTGCCGATGGCCAGCACCTTTTGCCCAACTTGCAGGTTGGACGAATCGCCCAGCGTCACCGTCGGCAGCCGCGTAGCGGCGATTTTCACCACCGCCAGGTCCATGGAGGGAGCCGAGCGCACAAATTGCACATCGAACGTGCGCGATTGATTGCGCGCCGGAGTCCAGGTCACGCGCAGGCGGTTGGCGCCGCGAATGACATGATAGTTAGTCAGGATGTAGCCATTCGGGTCAATGATGAAGCCCGAGCCTTGGCCCGAGGCCGGTTGGGGGCCAAACAGAAAACTCCACTGGATAATTTGCGAGGTGATGTTGACCACCGCCGGGCGCACCCGCCGGTAGATATGGATATTATCCATTTCCCCCGGCTCATAACGGGCCTGGGGCGCCGCTTCCACCAGCCGTACATGGCCGCGCAGCAAGCCGTGATAGCCGGAACGCAGGCTGGTGTACAGCAAAAATCCGCCGGCCAGAACAAAGGCCAGCGCCACGGGTCGTAGTGATCGCCTCATGGATAAAATGTAGCAGGGAAGCTTCCAATTCCCCAGCCCAGCGCGCTGGACTCCCCGCTCTCACTCTCACGCGGGCTGTACTTCAAAATGGCAATGACTTTGCGCCCGGCGCTGGACTCAATGCGCTGCGCCGACGATCAGCAGCGCGCCCATTGCCTTAAATTTTTTCAACTCCTCCGCATCACGAAACCAGCGGCCGTTATAAACCTCCGGAGTTGGCGATGGATCGGGAATGCGTTCGGTGCGGACATGCGTAAACCCGGCCTCGGCAAACAAGTTTTCCCATTGCCGGGCGGATAGCCGGTGCACCTCGACCGGCAAATGCCGGCGCCAAAGCGAGACAAAGGGATTATCGTCGTAATAATTGATCAGCACCCAGGCTTCGCCCCGCGCCGCCAGCACGCGCCGGATTTCTCTTGCCGCGCGTGCCGGATCGGGCCAGTAATAAGCCGATTCGACCGAAACGACGCGCGTGAACGCCTGGGCTTGGGCGGGAATCCGCCCGGCGCTGCCGGCGAGAAAGCGCAGATTGCGCCGGTCGCCCGCCGCCTGGCGGGCGCGTTCGATCATGGCGTCGGAAATATCCACGCCGGTGAACTCGGCTTGCGGATAGCGCTCCGCGAGCATCCGCATCAACCAACCCGAGCCGCAGCCCAGATCCAACCAGCGTTCCCGCGGCCCGGGCTGCATGCGTTCCAGCATGGGGAGCACGATCGGCAGGTGGTGGGCGGCCATTTCCTCGCCCCGGCCGCTCGTCGCCCAGGAATTAAACTCCACCCGTAAGCGGGATTCGGGAGTGTCGCTCGACAATTTAGGGTTCATAACGGTGGCTGATCGCCCTTCCGGCTCGTTCCGATTCAAAGTGTGGAAACCTGAAAACCGCGATTTAAATACTCATAAACTTTTCAGCCAGGATACGCAAGATTCCGCCTGCAAACTCAATTCCTGCCGGCTACCCCGGTTGGCAATGATGAAAAACGGGCGTCCGGATTCCTGGACCCGCAAACGTTTGACCTCATTCGTCCATTGCAGCCGCAGGCGCGCCGCGGCTTCTTCGCGGCTCAATCCGGTGCGCGCCTGAAAACGCTCCAACTGGTCGTGGTTTTCGGCCTCGACCAGCACCATCGCATCAAAATCGCCGGCCAATCCTGCTTCAAGCAGCAAGGCCGCCTCCACCGCCGCCCGTTCGACCCCTTTCTTTTCCATGGCCCGCAGACGCGCATTAACCTCGGCGCGGATGGCGGGGTGGAGCAGGGCATTCAACCGTTTCTGCGCTCCCGGCGCCGAAAATGCCCGCCGGGCCAGTTCGCGGCGATCGAGTTTTTCCGGAGCGTCTGACAGGCCAAAAGCGGATTGCACCGCCGCGCGCAAGCGTTCATCGGTGTCCAGCAGTTCGCGGCCGATGCAGTCGGCGTCCAGCACGGGAATGCCGGCGGCGCGAAAAGACTCCGCCACCAGGCTTTTCCCCGCCGCCAGCCCGCCGGTTAAACCGATGCGCAGCATTTTAGGGGGAGCCTACCGCACAGTCCAGCGGTTCATACGCTTGCCGCCAGGCCGCGGCGAGCGCGCGCGGCGGTCAAGGTGTTGGACATCAGCATGGCCACCGTGAGCGGGCCAACGCCGCCGGGAACGGGAGTATAGGCCGCCGCGAACTCCCGCGAGGCGCGTGGATCCACGTCGCCGATCAAAGTGGAGCCGCGCCGTTCCCATTCCGCCAGCCGCGCCGCGTCGCCAGGAAAGTACTTTTCTACATCCGAGCGGGCGCTCAGCCGGTTGGTGCCCACGTCAACCACCACCACTCCCGGGCGCAGGTACTCGCGCCCGATCAGCGCCGGCTTGCCCATAGCCGCGACCAGGATGTCGGCCCGGCGGCAGACCGCCGCCAAATCGCGGGTGCGCGAGTGGCAGAGCGTGACGGTGGCGTTCTCCGCCAGCAGCAACAGCGCCGCGGGCTTGCCCACCAGCTCGCTGCGGCCCACCACCACCGCCTCGCGTCCGGCCAGCTCGATGCGGCTGCGTTTCAATATTTGCAGAATTCCCGCCGGCGTGCAGGGCGCCAGCCCCGCCCGGCCGCTGAGCAGCCGCCCCAGATTGGCGGGATGCAAGCCATCCACGTCCTTCTCTGGCGCCAGGCGCTCCAGCACCTGCCGCGTTTCCACCTGCTTGGGCAGCGGCAATTGCACCAGAATTCCATCCACATCCTCGCGGGCATTGAGCGATTCCACCACTTCGACGAGCTCAGCGGTGGAAATGCCCTCTTCCGGCGTCAACTTTTCCGATTCAATCCCGACCTCGGCACAGGCTTTGATTTTGCTGCGAACATAGATTTCCGAGGCGGGGTTATTACCCACCAGCACCACCGCCAGGCGCGGCTTTGCGCCCCGTGCCCGCAGCCGTTCGCAATCCAGCCTGGCTTCAACCCGGATTAGCGCGGCAATGGCCGCGCCGTCTAAAACTTGTGCGCTCACGCCTTTCTCCCGCGGCTTTTCCAGCGCTGTTTCCGCCGCTCAGTTTTAGCCTAACAGGAAACTCGGCTGGGCCTCTAAAAAGTGGATTGCGGAAGCGTCTTTGAAAATGCCGTCCCGAATTCAGCGCTGCTTTTATTGCCCGGAAACATCGGTCGGTGTCTCCAGAGCCGGCGCAGATTCGAAGGGAATCTCGACCAGGTGCATATTCTGATAGCTGCGCCAGCGGCGCACCACTACGCGCAGGCTGGCGATCACGGGAATGGAAAGATAAACTCCGATCACGCCGGCAATTTCGCCGCCGACTAACACGCCGAAAACGACCGCCAGCGGATGCAGTTCGACCCCGTGCCCCATGATGTGGGGAGAATTGTAATAATCCTGCATCAGCCGGAACAGGCCCAGAAAAATCAGCAGCCAGAGGATATGCGCATAACCGGTCAGCACGGCCACCATCAACACCACAGCCGCGGCCGTGAGCGGTCCCAGCATGGGGATGAATTCCAGCAGACCCGCCAGCGTCCCCAGCGCAAAAGGGTAGGGAAGCCGCAGCAGGGCAAAGCCCAGGTTATAAACTCCCAGCGCCAGGAGCGTGAGCGTCAATTGAGCGCGGATGAATTGCGACAGCACCGTGTGCAGATCGGAAAGCAGGCCGCGCAGAAACTCCCGTTGCCGGCGCTTTTCAAACAGTTCAGCCATCATTTGGCCGAACTCGTGGCCGTCTTTGAGAAAAAACACCGCCAGGATCGGGATTAGCACCAGCCACCAGCTTCGCTTCGCCAGTTGGCCGGCGTTGCGGGTAAACCAATGCTCGATTTTCTGGATATCAGCCTGATGCCCGACCAGAAAATCGTGCAGCACCGACTGGGTATGGGGACTCCAGCCGTGCTCCTGCCCGATTTGATGGGCCAGTTGTCCCGAACTGATCTTGGCCAAGAGCGAAGGCAATTGACGGGCGAGGTTTTCTCCCTGGTGCAGGATATGAGGCCCCAGCAGCAACACCAGCAGTCCCAGTCCAACCAGCAGCGTGCCATAGAGCAGCGCAATGGCGCGCCCGCGTCCCCAGCCCAGACGACCCTGGATTCGGTCCACCAGCGGCTCAAGGATGTACGCAAAAAATATGGCGAATAGAAAGACGATCAGGGTGTTGTGCGCCAGGTAGAGAAAGCCCAGCGCCAGCAGCACCAGCAGCGTCGTCATCAGGCTGCGGAAGGTGCGGAGATCGAAGAACCAGGGCACAGGCTGACGCGCAGCAGCCGAGGAGGCAGCGCTTTCGCGCTCCACCGGCTGCATGCCTTCAGCCCGCGTTTCCGCTTGCGGAGGATTCGGGTTGGGTCTAGCGGATGCTATTTTCCTCCGCCTGCAACCACCAAGTCATTTTTCACGCTAAACACGTTGGGCAGACCCATCACCGCCTGATAAGCCAGTTGCTTATCCATCTTGTTGTTCACTACGCCCCAGAGCGTCACGTGGCCGTTATTAACCAGGATGCGGATGGTATGCGCCGGGTTCATCGCGTAACGCAGCAGATTCGGGTTTTTGTAAATTGCCCGGTAAGCCTCATATCGGATTTGATTGTCGAACGGCGAAAGCGGCGCCACTTTGATGTGGTCCACCACTCTGCGCACGCCTTTGGTATCGGAGGCGATGGAGACCGCCGAGTCGCGGCTGGGATAATCCACCACCTGCCCGGAAAGCGTAACCACGCCGTTATTCACGGCAACTTTAATGCCGTTGAAGATCTGGCCCATGCCAAACCGGCTGTAAGTCAGCCGCTGCGCGATTTCATTGCGTAGCTTAGCGTCTTCAACTTGCGGCGCATTGACGGTCAGGTGATCAATCACGCCATTGACCGATTGTACGCCGCGCGCCATATCGTTGGCATTGAGCAAGGAGCGGTAATCCGGCACTGTGCCGCTGAGCGTGACCACGCGGTCGGATACCGACACTTGAACATCTTTCAAGTTATTGTTCGAGGCAAATTGCCGCTGCAGATATTTCGCAATCGATTGATCGAGCGCATGGGTCTGTCCGCCTTGCGTGGTTCCCGCGCTGGCCGGCACGGCCAGTAGCTGCATCGCCGGCAGCGCCAGCAATATTACGAGGAGCAGCGAGGGGAATGCGAGGCAGCCTGGAAGAAGGCGCCGGGAGATCCGAGTGGAATGGGGCAGTTTCATCTTGCTTCACCCCCAACTTGATTTGAACTTCTGTTATATAAGACGAGCCATTGTAGTGGATGGTTGCGAGTTTGCAGAAAGAACCCGCCCCGGCCGGAATGGCCGGGGCGGGTTCAATTGCCTTCTGAAAATGAGCCCGCCAGCGAGGAAAAATGAAGCCAACCTGAATCCGGCTTATCGCGGCTGGCCGGATTGGCTGGCGGGAGTTGCCGCCGCCTGCGACGCGTTCTGGCCCAGGCTGTTGACCATCAGACTGATCTGAACCCGGCGATTCGCTTTTCTACCAGTCAGCGTTCGATTGCTGGCCACGTACTGGTTTTTTCCTAAACCGATCTTAAAGATGCGGTATGGCTGCACGCCATGCTGCTCCAGATAGCTGACCACCGCATTGGCGCGCCATTCGCTGAGCTTGTAATTATAGGCGGCCGGGCCGGTCCAGTCGGTATACCCCTTGATCGTGGCGATCATATGAGGATTCTGGTGCAGATTGGTTACCACTTCGTCCAGCTTCGATTGCGCGTTGCGCGTCAGATTCCACCGATTGAAGGCAAAATGCACTACCTGGCGCGAGTTGACCGTGTAGTTATCCAGATTGGCGACGGTGTTCGCCATGGATTGCACCTGGTTTCCGGTTTTCTGTAACTGAGTGGAAACCTGCGTTGCCTGCCCCTGCGCCTGCTGCGCCGCCTGCATGGCCTGGCTGGCGCTGGATTGCACCGTCTGAATCCCGTTATTGACATTCGCGTTTACCTTGCGAATGTCATTAGTATTCCGGGCGGTGGCGCGATCCAGTTGGTTGATGTGGTCCACTAGCGGATTGGTCTGCTTGCGGACGTAGCTTTTGGTTGTGCACCCTCCCGCGGTTAGCAGAAGCGCCGCTCCCGCGGTCATGCTGAATAAATATTTGCTGGTCATGGCTTTTCCTCGACGACAACGAGCTCTTCACATAACCTTGCACGGCGGTTGCCACTTACACGCAATGGCGCATATTTAATAAACATTTTTAATTGCAATAACTTACAAGCTTGCCCGCTCGATTTTGCCGCTATTGGCCCAGGCCGGTTTCCGGCAGCTTTAGCGCGAGGCTGGTAAAAATAGCGGCTGCCAGTCCGCGTTGGATCGTACGTCTCCCATTCTTCCGCGCCCGCGGGCGTGACGCTTGATCGCATGGCTGGCCGGTATTTAGCGCTGGTTTGGTTGGGGTTAGCTACCTGATAAAGTAAAGAAAGCATTGCCGTCGCTCTCTCCGCCCCTGCCAAGAGCATTCTCATGGATTTGCAGGACCAGGTTCGCCAGCTTCCCGTCGCTCCCGGCGTATATCTATTTCGCGATGCCGAAGACCGCGTGTTGTACGTGGGCAAGGCCAAGAACTTGCGCGCCCGGCTGAGAAATTATTTTTTCGATGCCCGGCTGGCGGAAGCCAAAACGGGTTCCCTGGTGCGTGAAGCGGCCAGGGTGGAAACCATTCTGACCGCCAACGAGGGTGAGGCGCTGGCGCTGGAAAACAACCTGATCAAATCGCACCGTCCGCGCTTTAACGTACTGCTGCGCGACGATAAGAGTTACCCGTATATTTGCCTGACGCGCGAGCGTTACCCCCGCGTCTATGTCACGCGTCGCCTGCCCGCCGCCGGCGGGCGTTCCGATGCCGAGTACTTCGGGCCCTATTGTCCCGCCGGCCGCGCCTGGCGGATGTTGCGCTTTATTCACCGGTTCTTCCGCGTGCCCTCCTGCCATGTGGACCTCACCCGCCCGCACGCACAACCCTGCTTGCAGTTCCATATCCGGCGCTGTCTCGGCCCCTGCGTTCCCGGCCTGACCACGGATGAAGCCTACGCCCGTGCTGCCGCCGATGTGCGACTGTTTCTGGCCGGCAAAACCGAGGAACTGGCGCGCGAGTTGAAGCAACGCCGCGAAACCGCCGCCGCCGCCCAGCACTATGAAGAAGCGGCCGCGCTGCATCAGTTGCTGGCTGTGGTGGAAAGCTCAAACGAGCGCCAGCAGATGGCCGCCGCCAGCGGACGCGATTGCGATCTGATCGGCTTTTATCGCGAAAGCGGACGCGCCGCGCTGAATCGCTTCTACCTGCGCCAGGGACGCGTGATCGAACGCGAGGAATTCTTTTGGGAAGACCTGCCGCTCGGGGAAGTCCCCGGGCTGGAGAAAGCCGGCGCGCGTTCCGATATACCGGAACCGGCGGGCGAAACCGTAGCGCCTTCCGGCTTGGGCGCGGATCCGCATTTGGCGGCGGTACTCAAGCAACTCTATCTCTCCCCCGCGCCCCTGCCGCCGCGGGTGCTGTTGCCGGAAGATTTTGAAGATCGCGCCATACTGGAGGCCCTGATTGCCGCCTCCAGCCGGCAACGCTTCATTCTGGAAGTGCCGCGCCGCGGCGCCTCACGGCGGCTGGTGGAATGGGCTCAGGTCAATGCCCGGCATTCGTTTGCCCGGCATTTTCAGCCCGAACCTGAGAGCGAGCGGCTGCAAGCCGAGTTGCGCCAGGTGCTGGACCTGCCCGCACCCCCGGCGCGGATTGAATGCTTCGATATCTCGCACTTTCAGGGCGCCGATACCGTCGCCTCCATGGTGGTCTGGGAAACCGGCGGCATGCGCAAAAGCCAGTACCGCAGCTTTATCGTGCGCAGCCTGGAGGTGGGGGAAGTGGATGATTTTCGCGCCATGCAAGAAGTAGTCGGCCGCCGCTATGGCCGCTTGTTGCGCGAAGGCTCGCCTCTGCCCGGGCTGGTGCTGATTGACGGCGGTATCGGACAACTGCACGCCGCGCAAGCCGCCTTGCGCGCGTTGGGCCTGGAAACGCTGCCCATCGCCAGCCTGGCGAAACGCGAAGAGTTAATCTTCCTGCCGGGCCGGGAAGCGCACCCTATTCGCCTGCCGCGCCATTCATCCGTGCTGCATCTGGTGCAGCAAGTCCGCGACGAAGCGCATCGCTTTGCGCTGCGCCATCATCGCCGGCGCCGGCTTCGCCGCGGGCTGGAATCCGAGTTGCTTCGGCCCGGCATCGGCCCGGTCACCGCCCGCAAATTGCTGCTGCGCTTCGGCAGTCTGGCCGCGGTGCAGGCCGCCGCCGAAGCTGATTTGCGGTCATTGCTGTCCGCCCGCCAGTTGGCCGTCTTGCGCCCGGATCTGACCGCACATTCGGCGCATTCCGAGATCGTGTCCGCTGAGAATTTGGAAGCTAAGCCCTAGAGCAGTTTTTAAGACTGGAACCGTATCGGGGGGAGCATGCGGTCGCCTTGCCTGGGCCATATGGTTGCAAAAGCAAGACGAATGCAATCTATTCTGGTTGAATGAGTTGGCGTGGGCACCCCCGGCCGCGTGCGCGGCCCGGGTTTGCTATCGCCGCACGTGGGTGTTAGTATGCAATCGAAAGCCCGGTATATCCCGGTTACCCGCGCCCGACGTCTAATCGCTTGAGGAGGATGGATATGGCAGGTTCGAAAACGCTCTGGTTTTTAACCGGTTTGGGAGTGGGTGCGGCGATCGGCATGCTCTATGCCCCGTTCTCGGGCGAAGATACCCGCGACCTGATCGGACGGAAAACGGAAGAAGGCCGCAATCTGGTGACGCGGAAAACTGGCGAATTGCGCCAGCAGGTTACCGAAATCGCCGACCGTGGCCGCCAGGCGGTCAATCGCCAGGTGGATCAATTCCAGGCGGCGGTGGATGCCGGTAAGCAGGCCTACCGCGAAGCCTCCTCCAGCACGCCCGAAACCGGCAGTTAATCGCTGCGCTTTTCGGCGGCGTGGCTGGCGACTCTCTGTTTTTTTTACGGGCTGGACGCCGCGAAATGCCGCATAATGTCGGCAGCGGCTGCAGCACACGCCGCCGGAAAGCGACATGCATGTGACTCTGCTGGGCGTGCTTACCCTGTTTGTCATCATTACCGGCGCGGCCGCGCTGGCGCAGTTTATTGTGCTGCTGGTGCTGTTCAAGCGGCTTTCCAGTACTCGCCAGCGCTTCGAAGACGTGTTGGATAAGGTCGGCAGTCGTTTGCCGCCCTTGCTGGATGAAACTCGCGCCACCGTGGCCGAAACCCGCCAGCGCCTGCGCCAGGCCGGCGACAACCTGGTGGCCGTCTCCGATCTGGCTCGACGCCAGTTGGTCCGCACCGACGAGGTGATTGCGGAAATTAGCGATCGTGTTCGCCTGCAGACCATTCGCCTGGACGAAACCTTCAGTTCGATCCTCAACCGCATCGAAGGCCTCGCCGCCGATTTTTCGCAAAATATCACCCGGCCGGTGCGCGACTTCAGCGCGCTGCTTGCCGGGCTCCGCACCGGCGTGGATTTTTTCTTCCGCCGCCGCACCTCGCCCCCGCAGGAATCGCACCAGGACGAAGAGCTGTTCATCTAACCCTCGCCTGTAGCCGCTCTGCGATCTGCCGCAGTGGCGCGGCATCGCAGCCAGCTTATATTTGTATATCTCAGACCTGTAGAGCCGCGACCGTGCACTCTGACCAGCAGATCGCGTTGTGTCGAAATAGCAGGCTCGCAATCTCGAAAAACTCAAAACTCTATAAGGCTTGCCATTTAAGCCGTTTCGAGCTACATTCACGGCGCTGGAGGGGCGGCCGCGCCGCGCCGATTGGCCGCGTCTTCGCCTCAACACGCAACCCTTCGTACTTCATTCATGAAAAAACTGGCGCTGCTGATTCCCCTTGCTTTCATTGCCTGCGGGCGGCATTTTAAGTCGCCGGCGGCCGCCGCCGCCACCGCCGCGGTTGTTTCCGGGCCGTTTACAGCCGCCGAGGCGCGCGCCTTCGCCGCGCTCGAGCCGATTGACACCCACAGCCACGTGTACGCCGCCAACCCGGCATTTAACTCCATGCTGGCGCGCCTGCATCTGCACTTGCTTACCATCTGCCTCTACGACAACCGCGACCCGTTTTTAAAAAACCTGCAGCATGAAATTATCGCTGCCCGGCGTTTTGTCGCCTCCGATCCCGGACATGCCGCCTGGTGCACCAGCTTCAATCCATTTCGTTATGGGCATCCCGGCTTTGCCGCTCGCGCCGCGCGGCTGATCAATCGCGATTTCGCCCACGGCGCGATCGCGGTCAAGATTTGGAAAAACGTCGGCATGGAGCTGAAAAATTCGCGCGGCCAGTACGTCATGCCCGACGATCCGGCATTCGAGCCGATCTTTCGCGACATTGCCGCCCGCCATAAGACCCTGGTCGCCCACCTGGCCGAGCCGGATTCCTGCTGGAAGCCGCTGGATCCGGCCTCGCCCGACTACTGGTATTACACCCATAACCCGGTGTGGTACATGTACAAGCGTCCGGGCGCGCCGGCCAAGGCGGAAATTCTCCGCGCCCGCGACCACCTGGTGGCGGAAAATCCCCGCCTGCGGGTGGTGGGCGCGCATTTCGGCAGCCTGGAATCGAATTTTCCCCAACTTGGCCGCCGTCTCGATCGTTATCCCAACTTTGCCGTGGATATGGCCGCGCGTATGCCTTATGTCATGATGCTGCCGCGCCAGGAAGCCATCGCCTTCATTGAGAAATACCAGCACCGCCTGCTCTACGGCACCGACCTCGGCTTTATGTCCGGCGACAATCCGCAACCGGTGATCCAGCGTTGGGAAAGCAATGATGCGCGCGATTGGCGCTTTCTCGCCACCGACGATTGGGTCAGCTACCGGGGCAAAAAATATCAGGGCCTGGGCTTGCCCCCTCGCGTGCTGGCCAATATTTATCACAACAATGCGGTGCGCTGGTTCCCCGGAATTCTGGGCGCGAAGCCATAAGTTGCGGCGCGCGCCGCGCCTGCCGTCTCTGCCGGCCGCGGTTGCGGCCAGTGGACGCCGATGCGAAGCAGGAACGCGCCAATGCTTTTTGAATATTCAGGCGGCTTGTTCAATCCAGGCGCCGCCGAGGACGAGATCGTTCTGGTAGAGCACTACCGCCTGGCCGGGGGTAATGGCGCGCTGGGGCTCGTCGAAGATGACGCGCAGCCCGTTTTCCGGCAGCGGCTCGACCCATGCGGGAGCGGGGTCGTGCTTGTGGCGGATCCGCGCTTCGACCCGTATCCGCTCCGCCGGCGGCTCGCCGGCAATCCAGTGGGCGCCGCGCGCTTCCAGCTGGCGGTGGTACAACGCCGATTCCGGGCCGACCACCACGCGGTTGCGTTGCGCGTCAACTTGCAGGACATATAAAGGAGAGCCAGGCGATTCGGTGCGGCTGATACAGGCCGAGCCCAAGCCCAGTCCCTTGCGTTGGCCGACAGTGAACGCGTGGATGCCCTCATGCCGGCCCACCACCTCGCCCTCGGGAGTGACCATTTCGCCCTCGCCCGACCATTCCGCTACCGGCTCGCCGGCTTCTTCCTGCTCCTCAATGTAGGCCTCGACGAAGTCTTCATAATGGCGGCCGGGCACGAAACAGAGCTCGTAGCTTTCCTTTTTTTGCGCCACCGGGAGCTGGAAGCGCTCGGCCAGCGCGCGTACTTCCTCCTTGGTCAGCTCGCCCAGGGGAAATAGCGAAGCGGCGAGTTGCGCCTGGTTCAGCTCCCAGAGAAAGTAGCTTTGATCCTTGGTGTTGTCGCGGCCGCGCAGCAGCTCATAGCGCCCGCCATGATGACGAATGCGAGCGTAATGGCCGGTTGCGACCTTTTCCATGCCAATCTGGCGCGCAGTGCGGTGCAGGTCGTCGAATTTGATGGCGGAGTTGCAGCGGGTGCAGGGGATGGGGGTGCGTCCGGCCAGATAGTCGGCGATAAAGGGCCGCACCACGGCTTCCTCGAAGCGCTCTTCGAAGTTAATCACATAATGGGGAATACCGAGCAACTGGGCGACACTGCGGGCGTCGTGTACGTCATCGTGCGAACAACAGCGTCCATGCGCGGTTTCCGGCATGCCGCGGCGCCCCGCCAGCCGGCGTTGATTCCAGAGTTGCAGCGTCAAGCCCACTACCGGGCGTCCTTGCGAATGCAGCAGCGCCGCCACCGTGGAGCTATCGACGCCGCCCGACATGGCGGCGACCACGGGCGTGTGGATCGAGATTTCCGCCAGGTTCAGCGTTGCATTCATCGGGGGCCTTTCCGGGCCTGTGAATTTATGCCGGGGCAGGGAAGCCAAGCCTGCCGGGGTTTCTATTCCGCCACCATGCTTTCATCATAACGCGGCCGATGGAGCCGGGAAATCAGCGGAATTGACGGCGATCAGGCGAGTGAAAACGGGCCAAAACGGCTAAGGCGAGCTAAGGCTGGCTGGGGATAAGGCGCGCAGGCGCTCGACCAGCGGCGGCAGGGTACGGATGAAGCCTTCGATTTGCTCCGCCGTGGTGGCGAGGCCCAGGCTGATGCGGATGGAGCCGCGCGCGCGTTCCGGCGGCAGGCCCATGGCCAGCAGCACATGCGAGGGCTCAATCGCTCCCGACGAACAGGCCGCCCCGGTGGAGACGCGATAGCCGGCCAGATCGAGCGCGATTACCAGCGCTTCGCCTTCGACCTGCGCGATGGAAAGATAGCTGGTATTGGGTACGCGCGGGGCGGCGGCCCCGAGCGCTTCCAGGCCGGGAATGCGCTGCGCAAGCGCCGACTCCAAACCATCGCGCAAGGCGGCCAGGCGCGGCATTTCCTCCTCCAGTTGAGCGGCGGCCAGGCGCGCAGCCTCGCCCAAGCCGACGATACCGGGCAGGTTTTCAGTGCCGGCGCGGCGCTCGCGCTCCTGCCGCCCGCCATAAAAGAGCGGGCGCAGGCGCAAGCCCCGGCGGATATAAAGCGCGCCGATACCCTGGGGCGCGTGCAGCTTGTGTCCGCTGAGCGCCAGGAGATCGCAACCCAAATCCTGAACGCGGACGGGGATTTTGCCCACCGCCTGCACGGCGTCCACCAGCAAGGGCACGCCTGCGGCGCGGATGGCGGCGGAGAGTTCAGCCACTGGCTGCAGCACGCCCGTTTCGTTGTTAGCCAGCATGACCGCGACCAGACGGGTTTCAGGGCGCAGGGCGGCGGCGGCTTCGGCGGCGGAGATGCGCCCGTCGGCGCCCGGGCGGATATAGGTGACGGCGACGCCGCGGCGCTCCAGTTCCTGGCAAGCCCAGAGCACGGCATGATGCTCGATGGCGGTCGTGACAATATGCGCCGGCTGGCGATCGATGAGGCTGGCGGCCAGCGTGCCCCAGACGGCAAGGTTATCCGATTCGGTGCCGCCGCTGGTAAAGACGATTTCGGCGGGTTGGGCGCCAATCAGATCCGCTACCTGGCGGCGCGCGTGCTCGACCGCGGCTCGGGCTTCCTGTCCGGCGCGGTGGATGGAACTGGCGTTGCCATAACGCTCTTCCAGCCAGGGACGCACCGCGGCGGCTACTTCCGGACGCACCGGCGCGCTGGCATTGTGGTCGAGATAAACGCCGGTGAGCATTGCTTTTACAATTTTAAGCTAGCTGCCGGCTATTGCGCCGGCTGCGCCCTGTAGCAAGAACATCGGCTTCGGGTCCTCACGTCTAAGCTGGCGGACAACCAGCCGGCAATACGAAACGGCTAAGCCGAAGGCATACATGGCGTCATGGATGCGGATTTTTGTTGCAGAGCAGGATCAGCGTGAATAGGATTGATTCAATTTAACTGTCGAGCTCTTTCCGGGAGGGGTGGATGAAAATCACAAAACATACTGGAATTTTATTTCTGCTCGCATTTGCCGGCGCAGCCGTGATGGCGCAGAAGGCGGTTCCGCCGTTCAAGGTCAAACAATCCACGCTGCCACCCAAAGGCTATGCGCGCCCGCCATTTCATTTAAGAGGCAGCGCCAAAAGCAGCCCGACCGGTTATGGCCCCCCCGTCATCCGCAACTTTTACGGTTTCAGCCAAATCAGCAATCAGGGCGCGGGGCAGGCGATTGCCTTGATCGACGCCTATGATGATCCCAATATTGCCAGCGATTTGAATACTTTCGACAGCTATTACGGCTTGGCACCCTGCACCACCAGCAACGGCTGCTTTACCAAAATCTACGCCGCCGGTTCCAAACCCAAGGCCAACAGCGGATGGGGCCTGGAAATTTCGCTCGATGTCGAGTGGGCGCATGCCATCGCTCCGCAAGCCAAAATTTTGCTGGTGGAAGCCGCCTCAAACAGCTTTACCAATTTAATGACAGCGGTGCAGGTGGCGGTGAATGATGGCGCCACCAGCGTCTCCATGAGTTTTGGCGGATCGGAGTTCAGCACCGAGGTCTCCGATGACGCCAACTTCAATCAAGGCGGCGTGACCTTTACCGCCTCCAGCGGCGATAGCGGCAATGGGGTGGAGTATCCCGCCGCTTCCCCTTACGTGGTGGGCATAGGCGGGACCACGATCATCACCAATAGCAGCGGCAGCTATCTGGGCGAGACGGCCTGGAGCGGCAGCGGTGGCGGACAAAGCAAATATGAGCCGGAGCCGGCCTATCAGTCGAATTACCCTATACCCAATGATTCCGCCGGCATGCGCGGCGTTCCCGACGCCGCCTACGATGGCGATCCCAATACCGGCCTTGCCGTTTATGACTCTTTCAGATATGAAGGCCAATCCGGCTGGTTCCAGGTGGGCGGCACCAGCGCCGGTTCGCCCCAGTGGGCGGCGCTGTTCGCGATTGCCAACTCCGAGCGCGTGGCGGCGGGCAAGGCGACCCTCTCGTCGACCGATTTCGATGTTTACGATGCCGCGGCCGGTTCGAATTACGCCAGCGACTTCCACGACATCACTAGCGGCAGTAACGGCACTTGCGGAACCTTGTGCACTGCCGCCGCTGGCTACGATTATGTCACCGGCTTGGGCAGCCCCAACGCTCCCAGGATCGTGACTTTTCTGGCGGGCTTGCCGTAAAACAGAAACTAGAAAACGGAAGATCGAAAACGAAAAGCGTTAACGGCCGAGTCGGACAGCAGTTTTCGTCCGAAATCGCAGGCCGAAGCGCGGGGTTCCTATAAGGTCCCGCGCCTATTAACGACAATAAACTTTCGGTAGCCATGAGTATTCGCAAAGCGTCCGGTTTCGGCCGGACCTGTGCGAAAGCGTCAGCGCCTAAAAGTAAAAGCGGCTGAGCCGCATACAGACATCGCGCCTTGCGGGTCAGCCGAAAGGCGCGGTGCGCCGCGGATTAAGAATTAAAAATTGTGGATAGAGGTCTGGAAACAGAAAAATTTAAAAATTACCGGCTGCTGGCGACATCGGCGCCGGCGGCATGAGGATAGTAGCCGGAACGGGCGATAACGCGGAGTTTTTGCTTTTTCGAAGGATGCACCAGCACTTTGATGGAGCGATAGCCGGGGGTGTGCTGGTTGGAGACGTACGTCATGGTGTACTGCTGGCGCATTTCGGAGGCGATCAGGCGAGTGTAGTAGGCCACCTGGTTGAGATGCTTGGGAAAATAAGCCAGGCCGCCGGTGGCCTTGGAGAGCGCCTTGAGCGCGCGCATGGCGCGTTTGCGCGCGCCGCCGGTATTGTCGTGCGCCAGAATGCCGATGCAGTAGATCATCGGCGCGTTCTTTTCCTTTTCCGCGGCGCGAATGGTCTGCTCCAGGGTGTACTCGCTATCGTCGTCTTCGCCGTCGGTAACGATCAACAGCGCCCGTTTCTGGTTCTTGCCATGCAGGCTGAGCTCATCGAGCGAGGCGACGGTAGCGTCATAGAGCGCCGTGCCGCCGCTGGATTCGATGCGGTCGAGCGCGTGTTGCAGCACGCTGATCTGGTTGGTGAAGGGCGCGTCAAGATAAGGGATCTCGTTGAAGTTCACCACGAATATTTCGTCTTGCGGGTTGCTGTCGTGGATGAACGCCAGGGCGGCGGCTTCGACCGCGGCGCGCTTGTTGCTCATGCTGCCGCTATTGTCGATCAACAGCCCGACGGAAACCGGGGCGTCGGAGTGCTCGAAATAATCGAGTTTTTGCGGCACCCCGTTTTCCAGCACTTGAAAATCGTTTTCGGTGAGGTTGTTGACCGGCCGGTTTTTCTTGCCCAGCACGGTGACCTGGACCAGCACCTCGCGCACTCGCGCATGAAATTTAAAAGGCGGAGCCGCCTGGGCGCGCGCCGCCGCCGCCAGTCCCAGGGCCAGCAGCGCCAACCCCAGGCCGCGTTCCCAGGCGCGATGCCCGGCGTTAATGCGGGCCGGGGGCATAGTAGCCCTCCTTGGCGCGAACGGATAACGGGGGCAGCCCCGGCGGGGGATTGAGCTTGACTTGGATGTGGCGCCATTTGCCATTGGCCACCGGATCGCTGGGGTCGTAGCCGATCAGGTATTCATTACGCAGGGCCACCCCGATTTTGGAAGCCACGTCGGGCAACTCGTCCAAATCGCGCAAGGGGAACATGCGCCCGCCGGAGGTGTTGGCAATCTCGTTGAGCAGTGCGGGGCCGGCGCGTTCTTCCGGCGTGGCGCGGTCGGCGGCCGGGTCGAAGACGCCAATCGAGTAAATCTGGCAGTCGCTTTCCCGGACCGCGCTCCTCACTTCATTGCTGGTGTAGCGGCTGTGATTGTCGCCGCCGTCGGAGATGATCAGCAGGGCTTTGCGGGGATAGCGCGCATAGCGCATCTTTTCCAGCCCCAGGTAAATGGAATCGAGCAGCGCGGTGCGCCCTCCGGGAGTAATGAAGTCGAGGCGCCCCTCGATTTTATTGATGTTGCTGCTGAAATCGCAGATCAGATGGGGAGTGTTGCTGAAGGCGATGACGAAAAACTGATCGCTGGGATTGGCCGTTTCCAGAAACGCGCGCACCGCGGCTCGCGATTTGTTGATCTTGTCGCCCATGCTGCCGCTGACATCGAAGATAATACCGACGGAAATGGGGGTATCGGCGGTGGAAAAGCTGACGATGCGCTGCTTGACATGGTCTTCAAAAACCCGGAACTGGCTGGCATCAAGGCCGGTGACCAGGCGTCCGAGCGGATCGGTGACCGTCACCGGAACCAGCACCATATTGACTACGCGATGAAATTCGGGAATGGCGGTTCCCGCACGCGTGGCCGGCGGCGATGGCGGGGGCGGGGCGGGCGCCGGCGCGGGCATGGGGTTGGGACGCACCTGGACGTGCACCGCCGGATGCCCGCTGTTGTTATTGGTGGCTTGGGCCTTCAGTCGAAGCGGGTGCACCCAGAGCAGCAGGATCAGCGGCAGAAAAACAGACAGAGAACCGGCCAGTGACCTGAGCAGGCCAGCGCGCGACAAAATTCTTCTGGCTTTTGACCTCGAACCAGGTTGCAACGTTTCGCCTCTTGCGCTGGTAAAAATTGTAGCACTCAAGCTTTCAAATACAAGCGATGCCGGGCATGAGTTTCCTGTTTCCAGAAGCGTTAACGGCCGAGTCGGACAGCAGTTTTCGTCCGAAATCGCAGGCCGAAGCGCGGGGTTCCTATAAGGTCCCGCGTTTATTAACGACAATAAACTTTCGGCAGCCATGAGTATTCGCAAAGCGTCCGGTTTCGGCCGGACCTTTGCGAAAGCGTCAGCGCCTAAAAGTAAAAGCGGCTGAGCCGCTGGCAGCCGGGAATGATTTCCGAATTTTCATGGGCGGCTTTTTTTATAAAGCGGTTTTAAGGGCGGCGGATTGAATCCGGATCGTCTGGCCGGAGCCGATGCTTTCGTAAGCGGCGTCGAGCAGCACCTGATTGCGCCAGCCTTCCTCTCCCGGCGCAGGAAAGGGAATTCCATCTTCCACGGTGGCGGCAAAGGCATCGACCTGGCGGGCATATGTGTCGGAATTATCCACGGTCTCGCGCTCGATACGATCGCCGCGCCGGCAGACGATTTCGATGGGGTGGTCCACGGTCAGCCCATCGTCGGCGCTCAACACGCCGGCTTCTCCAACGATCTCGAACGGGGTGCGATAGCCGGCGCGCAGGGAAACCAGAACTGCGCCCAGGCAGCCGGAGTGGAATTCAAGCGCGAGCGCGGCGGCGGCTTCCACTTCGCCGGAGCGGCGGTCATTATGCCCCAGAGCGGCTAGGCGCACGATCTCGTTATCGAGCACATAGCGCAAGGCGTCGAGGCAATGCACGCCCACGTCGGCAATGGGGCCGCCGCCGGAAAGCGAGCGCTGCAGCAGCCAGGCGCGGGGATGGCCGACGCCCCAGTAAGAGAATTCGGCGCGCGCAAACACCGGACGGCCGATATCGCCCGCGGCCACCCGCCGCCGCAGCCGTCCGACGCTCTGCTCGAAGCGGAAAACCTGAGCGATGCCGAGCGGCAAGCGAGCCTGGCGCGCGGCGTGAACCATGCGCGCCGCTTCTTCCGCGTTCATCGCCATGGGTTTTTCGCAAAGCACCGGCTTGCCGCATTCCAGCGCGAGCAAAGTGTCGGCGCAATGCTCGGCATTCGGGGTGGCGATGAAGATCGCATCCACCTCATTCGAACGGCAAAGTTCGAGCTTGGAGTCGAAAGCCTGGGGAATGCCATAGCGCTCCGCGGTGGCGCGGGCTTTTTCCATGCTGCGGCGGGAGATGGCCGTAACCTGGGAGCGCCGGGCGCGGGCAAAGCCCGGCATCAGCCGCCGGTCGCCATGCAGCCCGAATCCGAGAATGCCAAAACGAAGCATGTTATTACGCTATCAGCTTCCCTCCGCCAGATGTAGGCAAAGCGCTCATCGCCAAGTCTTCATGCCTTGAGTTTTCGCAAAGCGTCCGGCTTCGGCCGATGCTTGCGAAAGCGCCAGCGCCTTAAAGTAAAAGCGGCCGAGCCGCCTGCCGGCATAAATTGAATGTCCCGGGCGCGCTTACAGCTTGCATAAAGGACGGGAAAACGCGCACAATCGGGCGCTATGAACACCACACGCCGTGAATTTCTGGCCGCTTCCGCGGCGGCGGCCGCGCTGGGACCGCGTCGGCGCTCCGCCACCGCTCCGCTGGGAGCCAATGACACCATCGTTGCCGCCTTGCTGGGCGCCGGCCGGCAGGGTACCTATGACATGCTCGACCACATCCGCCAGGGCAATGTCGAGATCGCCGCGGTGTGCGACGTGTATGAGCCCCATTTGAACCGGGGCTTAAGCCAGGCCAGAACGCAGTCGCAACGCCTTGGCCTGACGGCAATTCCGGCGCGTGGCTATCACGATTACCGTCATGTGCTCGATCGCAAAGACATTGACGTGATTATCGTCGGCTCGCCCGATCATTGGCATCCGCTGATGACCATACAGGCATGCGAGGCGGGCAAGGATGTCTATGTCGAAAAGCCGATTTGCGTCCGGGTGGAAGAGGGGCATCGCATGCTGGCGGTGGCGCGGCGCACCGGGCGCGTGGTGCAGGTGGGCACGCAGCAGCGCTCCGCCTCGATTTTTCAAAAAGCGGTGGAACTGGTGTGGGCGGGGCAAATCGGCAAAGTCACTTTCGCCCGCACCTGGAACTACACCAATGAGTATCCGCTAGGCATCGGCAACCCGCCCGATACCAACCCGCCCGCGGGGCTGGATTGGGAGATGTGGCAAGGTCCGGCGCCGGCGCATCCTTTCAATTGGAACCGCTTCGGGCCCTCGCCCGAGCCGCTGACGCACTGGCCCGGCTATCCGCCGGGCCGCTGGTCCACCTTCCGTTATTTCTGGGATTACGCCGGCGGCTGGATGACCGATTGGGGCGTTCACCTGCTCGATATCGTGCAATGGGCGTTGCGCGCCCAGGGCCCCGGCGTCATCACCGCCAGCGGCGGCAAATACCTGCTCCAGGACAATCGCGAAACCCCCGACACCCTGCAGGTCACCTACGAATACCGCTTCCCGCCTTATCCTTACGACGCTTCCAATATCGCCGAGCCGGGCCCCACCGGCCGGCCTGCCGGGCCGCCGGTCCACCACGATCACGGCTGCGTGGTGACCTACGAAAACCGCTTGTGCAATGCCAATTCCATGTATGGCAAAAGCTACGGCATCGAGTTTCATGGCACCGATGGCACGCTTTTCGTGGACCGTTCCGGGCTCAAATTGATTCCGGAAAAACGCACGCCGGCGATGCCGAACCAATATCCAACCGCATTGCGCTCCGCCCCATTTACGGAGGCGGCGGCAATGGGGAATGTCGAAGGTTCGCATTTCCGGCATGTGGCTAATTTTCTTGAATGCGTGCGCACGCGCCAGCGCCCGATCAGCGATATCGAAATCGGCATGGATTCGACCACGACCTGCCTGCTGGGCAATGTCGCTTATCGCACCGGCGAACGTCTGGAATGGGATTCGCAACGGCGGCAACTGACGCGCGGCAGCGCCGCGGCGCGCGCGCTTCTGGCCGCCCATTATCGCGCTCCATGGAAGCTGGGCTAAGCGCGGCGGCGCCGCGGCTTTACGCGCCGCCAGGCGGGAAGTTGTAGCATTCCATACATGGAGGAACTGCTCGATCTGCGCCATTTGCGGCCGGCGCAACTGGAGCCGCTGTTATCGGCGGAAGTGGAGGAATGGCGGCGCGAGCTGCTCTGGGATTACAGTTCATCGCTGAGCCTGATCCGGCAGTATCTGACGGCGCGAGCGCTCTCCGGCTATGGACTGGTCGAGGACTCTGGCCGCGGGGCCGCGCGCGGCTATGGGTTTTATCTGGCTGAGGATGATAAAGCGATCCTGGGCGATTTATTCGTTTTGCCGGCCTGGCGCGATGCCCAACGTTTGCGCGAGCGCCGCCTGCTGGCCGCCATGCTCGAAACTTTACAGGCTACGCCCGGACTGGAGCGAATCGAAGCGCAATTGATGCCCTTCCGCCCGCACGACCTGCGCCCGGAATTTCTGGCGCTAGGGTTTCGTGTCTATCCCCGATGTTTTCTGCGCCTCGACCTGGGCCCCGCCGCCTGCCCGGCTCGCGCCTGCCCGGATCGCGTGCATGCCTCCTCGGCGGCGATGCTGGAACTCTGGAATGATGGCCTGGAGCCGGCGGCGGAGTTGATCCATCTTGCCTATTCCGGCAGCGTGGATTCCGAAATCAACGATCATTACCGCACCCGCGCCGGGGCGTTGCGCTTTTTGCATAATGTGACCCGGTTTCCCGGCTGCGGAATCTTCGCTCCGGAATGCTCGTGGCAGGCGCGGCTGGGCAACGGCAGGCTGGCCGGACTGGTGTTGGTCTCGCGCGTCGAAGAACGCGTTGCGCACATCACCCAAATTTGCGTGCTGCATCAGGCGCGCGGCAAGGGATTGGGGCGGCGGTTGCTCTGCGCCGCCCTCGACAGCCTGCGCCAGCACGGTTATCGCGTCAGCACTCTGACCGTAACCACCAGCAATGCCGCCGCGGTGGCGCTCTATCACAGCCTGGGCTATGTGAACTGGCGTGATTTCGACGCCTATGTGTGGGAGAAGAGTAAAACGAGCTAAAGCGAATTGACGCGAGCCTGCTGGGTGAACTCCGCCAACTGGCGCAGCTTCTGGCGGGCCTGTCCGGATTCGATTGAGGCGCGGGCTAATTGCAACCCTTCCTGCAGGCCGGGAGCGCGGCCGCCGGCAACCAGCACAGCGGCGGAATTTAAAAGCACGATGTCTAACTTGGATCCTGGTTTGCCTTCCAATACTTCAACCATTGCCTTAGCGTTTTCCTGGGCATTGCCGCCGGCCAGGTCGGAGGCTTGAGCGCGGGGTATGCCGTACTGGCGCGCGTCGAGTTTATAGCTGGTCACTTTCCCCTGGCGCAACTCGGCAACCAGGGTATCGCCCGTGGTGGTGATCTCGTCGAGTCCATCTTCGCCATGCACCACAAAGGCGCGCTCGACCCCCAACTCGCCCAAAGCTTGGGCAAGCGTTTGGGTCAGCGCGGGAGAATATACGCCCACCACCTGGGCGCGCGCCTGCGCCGGATTTGTCAAGGGGCCGAGCAGGTTAAAAACCGTTCGTACTCGTAGTTGCCGGCGGACAGGCTGCACGTAACGCATGGCCAGGTGCAGATGGGGAGCGAAAAGAAACACCATGCCGACCTGATCCAGGCATTGCCGCAAACTTTCGAGCGGCAGCGAAAGATTAACGCCTAGCGCTTCCATGACATCGGCGCTGCCGCAATGACTGCTAATCGAGCGGTTGCCATGCTTGGCGACGCGCAGACCGGCGCCGGCGGCCACGATCGCCGCGGCGGTGGAGATGTTGAAGGTGCCGGAAGCATCGCCGCCGGTGCCGCACGTATCCACAAGAAAAGTCTCGTCGGCCGCGGAGTGCCCGGCAGCGTGATGCCCATCTTTTTCCATCAGCCGGAACGGCTGGGCGGCGGCGCGCATGGCCTGAGCAAAGCCAACGACCTCTTCCACGGTCTCGCCTTTCATCGCCAGCGCGACCAGCAGCGCCGCCATGGGGGCCTCGTCCACCTGTCCGGCCAGAAAGCTTTGCAGCAGATCGCGCGCCTGCTGGCGATCCAGATCGTGTCCGGCCATGATGTACTGAAGCGTGGTGGCTAGCATGGGCAGTTAAAGGGCGGCTTTAGCTGACAGTTTACAATGCAACCGCTTAGGAAAGTGTTAAACAGGGTTGAACCAGAATATCGTCTAAAGCCATGCCCGCGGCCATGCATCCGGTTTCGGCCGGACCTTTGCGCAAGCGTTAGCGCCTAAAAGTAAAAGCGGCCGAGCCGCGTCGGGGTTCCCATCAAGCTACCCATCTGCGGTTGGATGCGTGGCTTGAGGGGGCCGAGCGTTAGCGCCTAAAAGTAAAAGCGGCTGTGCCGCAAAATAAAAGCGGCTGAGCCGCCTTTGCCAGGGTTCAATGCACGCCAGGGTGGCGGCTGTGCGATGATTAGCGCGTGGAAAGCAGGCTGGAAAGTGCTGGTCTAATCGGGCTAGGTCTGATCGGGGGATCGCTTGGCCTGGCATTGCGAGCGCAGGGCGTGGCGCGAGTGGTTGGTTGGGACCGTCCGGAAGCACTGGACGCCGCGGCTGCCAGAGGCGCGATTACCGAAGCCGCCACCACGCTCGCCGGGGCGTGCCAGGCGCAGGTGGTCGTGCTGGCGGCGCCGGTGGGAGTCATACTCGATCTTTTACCGGAGGTGCTGGCCGCGGCCCCGGAGACCAGCCTGGTGACGGATACGGGCAGCACGAAGGCGGCAATCGCCCGGCGCGCCGGCGACCACCTGCCTAAGCTGGCCGCGCCTCCGCTGTTTGCCGGCGGACATCCACTGGCCGGCAGCGAGCGTAGCGGACTGGAGTTCAGCCGCGCCTCGCTGTTTACCGGCGCTCCCTGGCTGCTCTGCGGCGCGCCGGAAGCCGCCGGGGACCTTCGCGCGCAGCGCTGGGAAACCATGCTGGCCCGCCTGGGGGCGCGGGTTGCCTGGATGCCGGCTGAACGCCACGATGCCCTGATGGCGCGCTTGAGCCACCTGCCTCAGTTGCTCTCCACCGCCTTGGCCGCGCTGCTGCAACAGGAACTGGGCGGGCATCTGGAGGATTTGCAATATTCCGGTTCCGGGTTGCGCGATATGTTGCGCCTGGCCGGCAGCTCCTATGCGCTCTGGCGCGATATTCTGCTGACCAACGGCGAGGAGATTACCGCCGCACTCGGCGCCTTTGAGCAGTTACTCGATCATTTGCGCTTTCAATTGCGTACGCGCGAACTGGAAACGGTGTTTCAGGCGGCGCGGCGGGTCTATGATGCGCGCGCGCCGCAATCCGCGCCCGCGGGCGCGGCAGGAGAGGGGAAGTGAATAAAATCTTCTCCAATGCCGCCGCCGCGGTGGCCGATATTGGCGACGGCGCGACCATCATGATCGGCGGTTTTGGCTTGTGCGGCAATCCCGAATCATTGATTCGGGCGATGGTCGAGCGCGGCAGCCGCCGGCTTCACGTCATCAGCAACAACTGCGGCGTGGACGGAGAAGGGATCGGGCTGATGCTGGAGGCGGGACAAATCCGGCGCATGACCGCCAGCTATGTCGGCGAAAACCACAAATTCGAGGAGTTGGTGCGCACCGCGCAACTGGAAACCGACCTGGTGCCGCAGGGCACGCTGGCCGAGCGCATTCGCGCCGGGGGCGCCGGCATTCCCGCGTTTTATACCCCCACCGGCGCGGGCACGCCGGTAGCGGAAGGCAAAGAGAAGCGCGAATTCGGCGGCCGCGCCTGCCTGCTGGAAACTGCCCTGCGCGCCGATTTTGCTTTGATTAAAGCCTGGCGCGGCGACCGCTGGGGCAATCTGGTGTATCGCAAAACCGCCCGGAATTTCAACCCCATGATGGCGACCGCGGCTAAAATTACGATTGCCGAAGTAGAAGAAATTTGCGAACTGGGCGAGCTGGACGCGGAATGCATCGTAACTCCCGGCATTTATGTCCACCGCCTGGTGCGCGCGGAGGTGCTGAGAAAACCCATTGAACGCCGCACGACACGCCCCCGCGGCTGAAAGGAAATCCGATGCCCGGCGCGGATCATAAAGACCAGGAAAAGCGCTACCGCATCGCGCGCCGCGCCGCGCGCGAGCTGCGCGACGGCTTTTACGTCAATCTCGGAATCGGGCTGCCCACGCTGGTCGCCAATGTCGTGCCGGCGGGTATGGAGGTGGTGCTGCAATCGGAAAATGGCTTGCTCGGCATCGGACCCTACCCTTATGCCGGCGATGAAGATCCCGACTTGATTAATGCCGGGAAGGAGACCGTGACCGCGCTGCCGGGCTCGGCGTTTTTTTCCAGCGCCGAATCCTTTGCCATGATTCGCGGCGGCCATATCGATCTGGCAGTGCTGGGCGCGATGGAGGTGGACGCCCAAGGCAGCTTGGCGAACTGGATGATTCCCGGCAAGCTGATCAAGGGTATGGGCGGCGCCATGGACCTGGTGGCGGGCGCCAAGCGGGTGATTGTGGCCATGGAACATACGGGCCGGAATGGCGAGCCGAAAATTCTGCCGCGCTGCCGCCTGCCGCTGACCGGCGAGCGCGTGGTGCACACCATCATGACCGAGTTGGGCGTGATTGAAATCACGCCGGAAGGCTTGGAGTTGCGCGAAATCGCGGCCGGCGTCGAGCCGGCCGCTGTCGTTGCCGCCACCGCCGCCCCGCTGCGCGTGGCGCCGGCGTTGCGGCCGATGGAAGAATAAAGAAATAACGAGAGGCGGTAACGGCCGCGGCCACCTTGAGTTTTTCGCCGTGCGTCCGCTTTCCGCCTTGTCCGCCGCGGCGGATTAGCGCCGCAACGTAGTAAAAGCGGCGGCGCCGCTTTCAGCCGGGCGGCAGCATCTGAATGCGATGCCGCACGACAAATTCTTGGTAACGGGTGTAGCGCACCACTTCCTTGACTTCGATCGCGCCCGAGCGAACGAAGCCCAGCCAGTCTTGGCCGGCGCTATAGGCCGGAAACCACCAGCGGCCATCCTGCAACCGGAACCAGGTGGTGAAATGGCCGAATAAATGCTGCCAGTTGCTGCCGTCGCGGCGGACAAGGTAGTCCGGCACCGGCCGGCCGCTGATCTTGACCAGGCCGCGGGTGCGCGGGTCAATCCATACGCTGCCGTGAAAATAGCGCTGCTTCGGCCAGATTTGCAGCGGCGAAATACGAAAGCGCTCGGCCGCAAGGCGGCCCGCCGGCCGCCCCCGCGCATCGCGCAGTTGAATGGTTTCCCGGCCCGCATAGCGGCAGAAATAAAATTGCAGCCGCGCTGGCGTCAGCACCAGCGGCAGAATATGGCGGATATCGTAACGGTCGCCGGAATCGAGCCGCAGGAATTTGAGCGCGTTGATCTCGCTCACCCGCTTGCGGATAGGCTTGCCTTGGCGGGTATAGGTGATGTCGGTGATGGTGCGATAAAAGCCTCCGCGCTCGTGCTGGAGATTGGAGAGTTCGTAAAAGCTGAAATCGCGGCGATAAGTATAGCGGTTGCGGGCGGCCTGAAAACGGAGTTCGTTGCGCGCCGCCGCGCGCAGCAGGCGCTGCATCGCGGCCGGAGCGGAGAGCACCTGGGCCGGGGCCGGCCGGACTAAATTCAGCAGCAGCATGGTGGCGCTGAAGCGCATGGCCCCGGCGGTTTTCATGGGGCTGCTCCAGCCGCGGCCTGCAGCCGGCGCAGCAGGCCGGCCAGTTGCTCGGGAGACAATTCTTCCGCGCGCGCCTCGCGCGCCAGTTCCATCTCGCGCCAGGCCTGAATGAGGCCAGGTTCGGGGAAGCGCGGCTTCAGGTTGTTCCACAGCCGCTTGCGTTTGCCGGCAAAGGCGGCGCGCAGGAAATCGTGAAATGAGTCCGCTTCGACCTGCCAGGCCTGGAAGCGGGGAGCAAAACTCAGCCGTAGCAGGGTCGAGTTGACTTGAGGAGCGGGCCGGAATGCTGCTGGCGGCAGGTTGAACAAGCGCTCGGGCCGCGCATGCGCCTGGACCCAGGCGGTGAGCAGTCCGTAAGCGCGGCGGCCGGGCGGCGCGGTGACTCGTTCGGCGACCTCTTGCTGCATCATCAGCACCGCCTCATTCAAAACGTGGGCATAACGGCATAACTGCGACAAAATCGGGCTGGTGATGTAGTACGGCAAATTGCCAACGGCCAGGTTGCGCCCGGCTTCCGGCGGTGTCATTTCCAGGCTGGATCGCATGGCGGAGAGTTCGCGGGCCAGATCCAGCCGGCGAATATCGGAGTTGCGCACTTGCACCCGCGAGTTGCCGGCAAAGCGGTGCTGCAGTCTGGCGGCCAAAACGGCATCCAATTCGACAATCAGCAAACGGGCGCCGCTCTCCGCCAGGCCGGTGGAGAGTTCACCGCGTCCGCCGCCTATCTCGATAATATGGTCGGCGGGTTGGGCGGCGATGGCGGCCAAAACACGTTGGCGCCATGCTGGCGAGGCGAGAAAATTCTGCCCCAGGCGGGAAGGCATATTCTTTCCAGCTAATCAGTTTGCAACTTCCTTTCAGAAGCCGCAACGCGAGTGGTTGCTTGTATCATTTTTTTTCTTGCCGCATCGCATAAAATAGGAATTTGGGCACTGGACGGGTGGACTCGACCCCGGCCTGGAAAGCCCGGGACACGGGAAGAGAAAGGATTGCGTTAACCATGGCAGAAAATGTGCTGCAATTTACGGACGCCAGCTTTGAATCTGAAGTGTTGAAGTCGCCTGTCCCGGTTCTGGTGGACTTCTGGGCGCCCTGGTGCGGTCCCTGCCGCATGATTGCCCCGCATGTTGAGGCGCTGGCGGGTGAGCTTGCCGGCCGCTTAAAAGTGGGTAAATTGAATGTGGATGAGAATCTGGATGTCCCCGGCCGATATCGCGTGCAGGGAATTCCCACGCTGCTGCTATTTAAAAACGGCCAGGTGCGGGAACAGATCGTCGGCTATACTTCGAAAGAAGCGCTAAAGAGCACCATCGCCTCGCATCTGTAATCGTTTCGCTTGCCAAGCTTCCCGCCGCGTCATTGCGCGGAATTGCGCGGCGGGTTCGTGTGTCGGTAGTCATAGCAGGTACACTGAAACCGGAGCCATTCTTTATTCGATGTCGCGAAATCTCGCATCCCGCTGTGTGATCGTGGTCGGCGCTCAATGGGGCGACGAAGGCAAGGGCAAGGTGGTTGACCTGCTGGCGAGCCATTTCGACTGGATCGCACGCTATCAGGGCGGCCATAACGCCGGGCATACGGTGATTACCGGCGGCCGGAAACACATTCTTCAGCTCATTCCCTGCGGCATTTTGAGCGGCTCGGCCCGCGCCGTCATCGGCAATGGCGTGGTGATCGATCCCGCGGCGCTGGTGCAGGAAATGGACGCGCTCGAAGCCGCGAACGTCCAACTCGAAGGACGGCTGTTTGTTTCCAACCGCGCCCAGGTCATTCTTCCTTACCACCGCATGCTGGAGCTGGCGGCGGAAAACGCGCCGGGCAGAATCAAGATTGGCACCACTTCGCGCGGTATCGGCCCAAGCTACGAAGACAAGATGGGGCGCAGGGGCCTGCGCATAGCGGATCTATTCGATGCCGATTTGCTGCGTACCCATATTGAGAATGCGCTGCGCGAGAAAAACGCCATTGCCGGTGCGCTCTATCAGGCGCAGCCGCTCGATGCGGGCAGTATTTACGAGCGCTATGTCGATTACAGCCGCCGCATACGCTCCTATGTCACCGATACCGCGGCGCTGCTGGACCAAGCCTGGCGCGCGGGCGATTCGATCCTGCTCGAGGGCGCCCAGGGAACCTTGCTGGATATTGACCACGGTACCTATCCTTTCGTGACTTCTTCCAGCACTACCGCCGGCGGCGGTTGCACCGGAACCGGCTTGGGTCCCACCCGCGTCAGCGGCGTAGTGGGCGTGAGCAAGGCTTATGCGACCCGCGTGGGCGGCGGGCCGTTTCCTACCGAGCTTGAGGGCGAAATCGCGGAGCATCTGCGCGAACGCGGCAACGAATTTGGCAGCGTGACCGGACGCCCTCGCCGCGTCGGCTGGATCGACTTGCCGCTATTACGCTATGCCGTCCGCCTGAATGGAATGGAATCGCTGATCATTACTAAACTGGATGTTTTAGACCAACTGGCCGAAATTCCCGTATGCGTCGGTTATCGCCGCGGCCAATCTGCCGTGGAGGAGATTCCCGCCACGGTAGCGGAGATGGAAAAACTCGAGCCGGTTTATGAAAGCTTGCCGGGGTGGCAAACATCCACGGCGGGAGTTACGCAGTGGGCGGAGTTGCCCCGCGCCGCGCGCGCCTATCTGGATTTCCTGGCCAGCCGCCTGGAGCTGGAAATCGGGTTGATTTCGACCGGCCCGGAGCGTAATGAAGCGGCTTGGCTGCCGCATACCAAACTCCAAGCCTGGCTGGGAGTAACGGCGCCGGCGAAAGCCAGTGTCGAGCGGGTGAAGGCTAAAGGCTAAAGGATTGCCAGCTTACAAATTAAATAGATAATTTGATAATTTGGAACGAAGCTTGAGTGCCTTCTGCAAGTTCGAAACTTTGAAAGCGTTAACGGCCGGGTCGGACAGCCGTTTTTGTCGTAGGCAATTTCGGAGAAATTGCCTCCCGCATGACGGATGAATGTCAGCTCCTATGGAGCGGCATGAAGCGGCGTCTCGGGCGGGCCGGCGCGCATGCTAGACTTGCTGCGTGAAAGTCGCGCTCGCGCAGATGAACCCCATCGTGGGAGCGTTGCCCGCCAACGCTGCCCGGATTGCCGCGATGGCGCGCCAGGCGCAAGCGGCGGGAGCCGAGCTTGCGATTTTTCCCGAGCTGACGATATGCGGCTATCCGCCCCGCGATCTGGCGGAAAAACCCGACTTTGTCGCCCATGGGCAAGATTGGCTGCGCTGGGCTTCGGCCGAAGTCCCTGGGATTACGCTGATTTGCGGCTGCCTGACGCCGGCCGACAGCCGCACCGGAAAAAGCGTGCACAACTCCGCCCAGGTGCTCGCCGACGGCGAAGTCTTGTTCACCCAAAAGAAGATGTTGCTGCCCACCTACGACGTCTTCGATGATTCTCGAAATTTCGCGCCCGCCGAATCGCAGCAGACCTGGAATTGGCGTGGCCACCGGCTGGCAATCACCATTTGTGAAGACGCCTGGAACGATAAAAAGTTCTGGCCGCGCCGCCATGCCCGGCTGCTCTACAATCGCGATCCCGTAGCCGAGCAGATGGACGAAGGAGCGGCGTTGCTGATCAACCTATCCGCCTCGCCCTATACCACCGGAAAGATGCAAGTGCGGCGCGAGATGCTGGCGGCTCTGGCGGCGGAATATCGCGTGCCGGTGCTGTTCGTCAACCAGGTGGGAGGCAACGATGAGTTGGTCTTCGATGGCAGCTCGCAAGCCTTGGCGCCGGACGGCGAAGTGATCGCGCGCGCGGCCTCGTTTCGGGAAGACTTGTTGCTGGTGGACCTGCCCGGCGGCGGCCGCCGCGAGCCGGAGCCGGCCGAAGAAGAGCGGGCGCTGCTCGAGGCGCTGGTTTTAGGCACGCGCGATTATGTCGCTAAATGCGGATTTCGCCGCGTGGTGATCGGCTTGAGTGGCGGGGTGGATTCGGCGCTGACCGCGGTCATTGCCGCCCGCGCGCTCGGGCCGGAGCAGGTGCTGGGCCTGGCCTTGCCCACCCGCTTTACCAGCCAGGCCAGCCTGCGCGACGCCGCTCAGCTCGCCGCCAATCTGGGCATTGAGCTGCGCACCGTGCCGATCGAGCCGATGTTCGCCGCCGCGCTCGCCAGCCTGCCGCCGCATTGGGCCGGTTTGCCCGAATGCGATCCCGGCGCCATTACCGAGCAGAATTTGCAATCCCGGCTGCGCGGGCTGACGCTGATGGCCTTCGCCAACCGCACCGGCGCGCTGGTGCTTTCCACCGGCAATAAGAGCGAGCTGGCCACCGGTTACTGCACCCTCTACGGCGATATGGCCGGCGGCCTGGCGGTCATCTCCGATCTGCTGAAAACCCAGGTCTATCGTCTCTGTCATTACTTGAATCGCGAGCAGGAAGTGATTCCCCGCACCATACTGGAAAAAGCGCCTTCGGCGGAACTGCGCTTCGATCAGACCGATCAGGACGATTTGCCGCCCTATGAGGCGGTCGACGCCGTGATCCGCGGCTATGTGGAAAACTATA
Organism: Acidobacteriota bacterium; assembly: GCA_021818955.1. GTDB lineage: Bacteria > Acidobacteriota > Terriglobia > Terriglobales > SCQP01 > JAKASR01. The sequence goes on along the minus strand of JAKASR010000005.1, from coordinate 123,001 downwards.
AGACAGGCGAGCAGATCGCGGCCGAAACCGGCCTCGACGCCACCCTGGTGCGCGGCTTGATCCGCCGCATTGATCGCAGCGAGTACAAGCGCCAGCAGGCGGCGCCGGGCTTGAAGGTGTCGGGCAAAGCGTTTGGCATGGGCCGCCGCTTTCCCATCGCGCAGCAATACGAGGACGTGCCGGCGTCCTCCGCCGCGAGTACTGCCGCGGAAGCAATATCCACGGAAAACCGCGTTCGTTAATGCTATGAAGAACTTCCCCTTTTCTTTTTTCCTTCCCGCCGCCCTGGCGGCGCTGTTATGCGCGCCAGGCGCGCGGGCCGCGATGCCGGACGCTTCCGCGGCCGCCATTCGCCGCAACGCCATGGCCTTCCTGACTCGGGTGTATGCCTGGCAGGGAATCCGGCATTACCAGATAGTCCAGCTTGCGCCGCCGCGGGGAGAGTTGCGCCGCATGACCGTGCTTTTTTCCCGCGGGACGCAGCACGCGCGGCGCAAATATTGGGTGACCGTGGATGGACGGCATATTCTCAATGGCAAGCGCTCGCCCCTGCTGCCCGCCGGCGCGCCCGCCCGTCCCGCCACCCGGCGCCAGATTCGCGCCCGGGTGCTGGCGTTTTTGCGCAAAACGTATCCCAAGGGGCCGGTCTCGATCCAAAAAATCGGGCCGCCCGATTCCAGCGGCATCCGCAGGATTGCGGCGAAAGTTCCGGCGGCTCAGGTGTTTTGGGTGACGCGCGATGGCCGCAGCATTTTGAGCGGCGAAAAAGATCCCTTGAACGGCGACCCCTGGGCGGCGCTGCGCCGCAAAATCCAGATGCGCGGCGCGCCCGCGCTCGGTCCGGCCAATGCGCCGGTGACGATCGTGGAGTTTAGCGATCTGGAATGCCCCTACTGTCGCGAAGAAAGCGGCGTGCTTCGCCGGTTGCGCGAGCAGATGCCGCGGCAAGTGCGGCTGGTGTTCAAGTTGTTCCCGCTGACTCATATTCATCCCTGGGCGATGGACGCGGCGCTGGCGGCGACCTGCGTCGCGCGGCAAAAGCCCAGCCATTTTTGGCCATTCGAGCAGGCCGTCTTCGACGCGCAGCCGCAGCTCGACAACTTGCTGCCGCAGAATTTGCTCAATCCGCTGGCGCTGCCGCCGGTGCCGCCGGGCATTCCGGCGCGGCTTCGCGATTTTGCCTTGGAATCCGGCAGCAAGCCCGGCCTTTATGATGCCTGCATGAAATCGCCGGCAACGCGGGCGGCCGTGGGAGCCTCGCTGCGCAATGGCGAGCAGGTCGGAGTCGAGAGCACGCCGACGTTATTCATTAATGGCCAGCGCATTCCCGGCGCAGTGCCGCTCAAGGATCTGGAGCCGCTGGTTGCCTGGCTGGCTAAACAGCCGCGGCAGCCCTCCCGCAAGGACACGGGCCGCCTGGCGCTGCGGCGGAAAATGCGCGGCCCGCAATGCGGCTTGTGCCGTCCTTTGCCGCCCTTGCCAGCCAAGTCTTCGTCCGCGCCGCATCGGTAATAGCTCGCCATGCCCGAAGGTCCGACAAGAAATTGGCGCCCATGGCTCAGTGATGCCCGGCTGGTTCTGCTCGGCCTGATCATCGCCGTCCAGTTGAGTTGGAACGGCTGGAGCCTGTTGCATCGCCGTGATCGGCTGTTCTGGAGCCTGCTGGCGTTATGGCTATTGTGGGCCGGCCTGGAATGGCTGGCCGCGCGCGCGCATTGGCGCCTGCCGCTGCCCGCCCGCTTGAAAATTCTGCAAGCTCGCTATGCCGAAGGCTGGGCGCTGCTGCTGGACGCCGCTCTGCTCACCAGCGTGATCTACGCCACCGGCGGGCCGGATAGCTTGTTTGTCGGCTTGTATGCGCTGCTGGTGATCGCCAGCGCCTTGGTGCTGGGCCGAAAAGAGGTCTTTCTGCTGGCCGCCGCTTCGCTCCTGGCGCTGGCGCTGGTTACGGTGCTGGTCTATTGGCATCGCCTGCCGATGATCTGGCCGGAGGCCCTGGACATACACGTGGCGCTGCTGGCGCTGGGGCTCGAGACGCTGGCGCTGCTGGCCACCGCCTATCTGGCCGGATCGATGTCGGCGCGGCTGAGCGAAACCGGCGCCGCGCTGCGCCAGCAGACCGCCATCCTGGCCACGCTGCGCGCGCTGAATTCCAACATCATGCGCTCCATGACCGGCGGCCTGATCAGCACCGATCTGGCCGGCAAAGTTTACTTCGTCAACCCCGCCGCCGAGCAGATCTTGCGCCGCACGGTCCAGGTTGGCGATGATATCCATCGATTGTTCGGGCCCGAAGCCCCCACTACGCCGGGCCTGCGTCAGGAAATGACGCTCGCCGGCCCGGAAGGCGAACGCTTGCTGGGCTTGAAGATGGATGCCTTGCAGGAAAACGGCAGCGCGATCGGCTACGTTTATAGCTTTCAGGACCTGACGGTATTGCGGCGACTGGAGCGCGAAGCGCGCGCGCGCGAGCGCATGCAGGCCCTGGGACGCATGGCCGCCGGCTTGGCGCACGAAATCCGCAATCCGCTGGCGTCGCTCTCCGGCGCGGTGCAATTGCTGGCCCGTTATGCTCCGCTCGATGATGAACAACGCCAGTTGGCCGGCATCGTCTCGCGGGAATCGGAGCGCTTGAACCGTATTGTGACCGAATTTCTGCACTTCGCCCGCGAGCCGGAAATTCGCCGCCAGCGCCTTGACCTGCGCCAGCTCATCATCGAGGTGCTGCAACTTGCCGGCCATCGCCCCGGCGCCCGGTTTCGGATTGAATCGGAGTTGGGGCCCCGGCCCATCTGGGTCGAAGCCGACGGGGACCGCCTTCGCCAGGTCATCTGGAATCTGTGCGATAACGCCGCCAAGGCGCTCGCCGGGCGGCCGCCCGGCGAAGCCCGCCTGCGGGTGGAAGCCCAGCCTTCGGCGGCCGGCGTGCGGCTGGAATTCCGCGATAACGGCTGCGGGCTGCGCCCCGACCAGATGGAGCGCATCTTCGAGCCCTTTCACTCCGAATTTAGCGGCGGCACGGGTTTGGGTCTGGCCACTGCGTATGTCATGATCGAAGCGCACGGCGGAAAAATTTGGGCTGAATCGGCGCCTGGCGGCGGCGCTGCCCTGGTATTGCAACTGCCGCTGGCTCCCGCGGCGGAATCCGCGCAGGCATGAATGCGTGAACTGGAGTCGCGCAACCTTACTATGGCGCTCATCCTCATTGTGGACGACGAACCCGCCATCCGGACGATGCTGGAGATTGCTCTCCGCAAGGAAGGGCATCGCATTGAAACCGCCGCCACGCTCGATGCCGCGCGGCGGAAGCTGGCCGCCGCGCTTTACGACGTGGTCATTTCCGATCTGCGGTTGGAATCCGGGGAAGAGGGCCTGGAATTGTTGCGCGAGAGCCAGCGCCTGGGGTCCGACCCCGCTTTTATCCTGATTACCGGCCACCATAGCCTGGAAAGCGCGATTGCCGCCATCAAAATCGGCGGCGCGGCCGATTACCTGATCAAGGGCCCCGACCTGGTGGATCAGGTGCTGCGCTCCGTTCATCGCGTGCTCGATCACCAGCGCATCCAGCGCGAAAATCAGGGGCTGAAGCGGCAGCTTGCGCAGCAGCAGCCGCTCGACAATCTGATCGGGGGCAGCCCGGCGATGGAAAAGGTGCGCGCCAGCATTCGCCATCTCGCCGCCTCCGATAGCACCGTCATGATTCGCGGCGAAAGCGGCACCGGCAAGGAAGTCGCCGCCCGCGCCCTGCACCAGCTCTCGCCCCGCCACGATCATCCGTTTATCAGCATCAACTGCGGCGCTTTGCCGGAAGGCCTGCTGGAAAGCGAATTGTTTGGCTGCGTGAAAGGCGCCTATACCGGCGCTTGGCGCAACCGCCGGGGCTTGTTCGAGGCCGCCCACGGCGGCACGCTGTTGCTGGATGAAATTGGCGATATGCCGCTTTCCATGCAGGTGGCGCTGCTGCGCGTGCTGCAGGAACGCCAGGTGCGGCCCTTGGGCGCCGATTCCCAGGTGCCGGTCGACGTCCGCGTGCTGGTCGCCACCCATGCCGACCTGGAGCAGGCGGTGCGCGAAGGCCGGTTTCGCGAGGACTTGTACTACCGCATTAACGTGTTGCCGCTGGAATTGCCTCCGCTTCGCCAGCGGCGCGAGGATGTGCCCCCGCTGGCGCAATTTTTTCTCGAACGTTTTGCGAAACAATCGGGCAAGCCGGTCAAGCGCTTTTCCGCCGCCGGCCTGGAGCGGCTTCAATCGCACGATTGGCCGGGCAACGTGCGCCAGCTCGAACATGCGGTTGAGCGTGCCGTGACTTTGGCCACGGGCGAAGAAGCCGAGCCCGAGGGGTTTTCCGATTTTTCGCCGGCGCGCCTGGCGGCGCCAAATGGCGATGCGAATCCCCGCCTGCCGCCGGAAGGCTTGGAAGCGCATTTGGCCCATCTCGAACGGCAATACCTGGCGGCCGCCCTGGCCCAGGCCGGCGGCGTCCGCACGCGCGCCGCCGAACTGCTCGGGCTCACCTACCGCTCCTTCCGTCATCATGCCGCGAAGCACGGACTCTAATCCCCGCCGCCGCTCCATCTGGGTGTTGCTCGCCCGGTACAGCGGCCTGGCCTTGATGCTCCCCGCCGCGGTGCTGGTCGGCTATTGGATCGGGATCGCGCTGGATCAGGCGCTGCATTCGGGCCGCGTCTTCACCGTGATCGGCGTCCTCTTGGGCGTTGCCGCCGGCCTGCTCGAATTCATGCGCGAAACCCTGCGCATTAAATAGCGGATCAATTAAGGCCGCCTTTCCAGCCGATATGCGGCGTCAATTCCGCCATTCATATATGAATACGGTTCAGGCTTGGGTTCAACCTCGATTTTTGCTATAACTAGGCCACGGTATGCGCCGGCTAAGGAGAAATGACCGCGGGCCACTCAGCTGCCGGGATGGCGGCTATGCGTGAGGCCTTCATTAGCGACCTGCGCTTTACGTTTCGACTCTGGCGGCGGGCCCCGGGTTTTTACACGCTGCTGGCGCTAACCCTGGCGCTGGGGTTGGGCGCGGCGACGGCGGTTTATAGCATTGCCGTCGCGCTGGTGCTGCGGCCTTTGCCGTTTCCCCAGCCGCGGCGCATCGTTGAAATCCAGCAATACTCCCGCACTTCGCCCGATACCTTCGATTTTCTCGCCGGGGCGGATTATCTGACTTATCGCCGCGAGAACACCGTGTTCTCCTCGGCCGCGTTGTATCGCGCCCGCTATTTCAATTTAACCGGTCAGGGCGAGCCGATTCGCATTCTGGCCGGCGTTTTGCAGCCGGGATTTTTTCATGTTCTCCGCATTTCCCTGCGGGAAGGGCGCGGCTTTACGGTGGCCGAAGCCGCGGCTGGCGCGCCGGTCGCCATCGTCAGCTACCGGCTGTGGCGCACGCGTTATGCCGGCGATCCGAATTTGGTCGGCCGCACGATTCAACTGGATGGCGAATCCTATCGCGTCGTCGGCATCACGCCGCGCAACCTGCGCTTCACCGAATGGGCGCAGCTTTATGTGCCTTTGAATCTGGATTCGCCCGCGGTTCACCGCGGAGGGAATCATTCTTTTCTCGCCATTGCGCGCCTGCGGCCGGGCGTCACGCTGGCGGCCGCGCGCGGGCAGATTCAGGAAATCGCCCGGCGGCGCGAGAAACGCTATCCCATCAACGATCGTGATATTGCCGTGCGCCTGGTGCGGCTGCCCAATGCAATTTATGGCCAGGAGAAGCCGGTGATTGCGCTGCTGCTGGCCGCTGCCGGCTTGTTGTTGCTGCTGGCCTGCGCCAACACCGCCGGTCTATTGCTGGCGCGCAGCCGCTCTCGCCGGCATGAAATCGCGCTGCGCGCCAGCCTCGGCGCCACTCGGGGACGGCTGCTCGTCCAACTTATGCTGGAAAGCCTTCTTCTGGCCCTGCTCGCCGGCCTGATCGGCCTGCTTTGGGCGCCGCTGGCGCTCAAGCTGGTGAGCGCCAGCGGCTGGCTCCCGGCCGCCGCCATCAGCCACCTGCGCCTCAATTTCAGCGTTCTGGCCTTTGCCCTGCTGATCACCGCGGGTTGCGGGATTCTCTTCGGCCTGGCGCCGGCTCTGGAGAACTTTCGCGGCGATTTACGCTCGCTTTTGCAAACCGGCGGCGGGCGTACGCTGGCCGCCGGTAACTGGCGGGCTCATCGTATCCTGATCGGCGCGGAATTAGCCATGCTGCTGGTCCTGCTCGGCCAGGCCGGGCTGCTCGCCCGCTCGCTGCTCCAGCTCAACCTGGTGCCGCTCGGGCTAAACCCCGCCGGCGTCATGAAGATGTCCATCAGCTTTCCCGATGTAAGCGCCTCCGATCAAAGCGCTTTGCGCCGGCAGGCGGCATTGTTGGTGCAGTCCCTGGCGCATCTTCCCGGCGCGCGCGCCGCCGCCGGCGTGATGGAGCTGCCGCCCCGCGGTTACTTTACCGCCACCGTGGCGCTGCGCGGCGTTCCCGCGGATAAGTATAGTGCCGGGCCTTTCGTGCATGAAGGGTTGATCACTCCCGGTTATTTCCGCACGTTGGGCATCCCGCTGCTCGCGGGTCGCAAGCTGGCTTGGAGCGATACTCAAGGCTCGCTTCCCGTAGCCGTGGTCAACCGTGCGCTTGTCCGCTTTTTCTGGCCGCATGCCAATCCTTTGGGGCTGCAAATCGAATTCGATGAATTTCCCCACGTCTGGTGGACCGTGGTGGGCGAGGTGGGCGATACGGTGAATGCCGGATTGCGACACCCGCCGCAGCCGCAAATTTATTTTTCGCTGCAGCAGGCCAAGCTGGGGTATTCGAAACTGTACCTGCTGGTGCGGGGAACAGGGCGGGCGGCCGCTTTGATTCCTTCCGCGCGGCGGTTGGTTTATCGTCTGGCGCCGGGTTTGCCGGTGATGCATCCCCAGCCGCTGCGGGAATACATCGGCGCCTCGTTGTCGCGGGCCCAATTCCGGGCCGCCCTGCTGCTGGTGTTCGCTTTCCTGGCGGTGTTGCTGGCCGCGCTCGGTATTTACGGGCTGGTGGCGCATGCTGCCGGCGAGCGCCGCCGCGAACTGGCCATCCGCTCGGCCTTGGGCGCCAGCCCGAATAGCATTCTGCGCCTGTTTTTAGGCGAGGTGCTGCGCCTCTCGGTCTGGGGCGTGCTGGCAGGCCTGCTGCTCGAGCTTTGGCTGGCGCGCCTGAGCCGCAGCTTGCTGTTCCATCTCTCCAGCCTGGATCCGGTTTCGCTTGGCGCTGGCGTCGTGGTGCTCTCGCTCACCGTGTTGCTGGCGGCCTGGTGGCCGGCGCGCCGCGCGGCGTTCAGGCCTGCGGCGGAAACCTTGCGCGAAGAATAAGCGCCCCGCCAAATTCCATTGCGGCGTAAGTAGTCGAAAGGCTGGAGCCGACGACCGGGATCGAACCGGTGACCTGCTGATTACGAATCAGCCGCTCTGCCAGCTGAGCTACGTCGGCAGCCGTTTGGAATCAATAGCTTGCGTGCGTACTGCAAAAACTGCGCTCTAGCGAGTGTACGACAAATTCGTTTGGCCTGCCCAGCCGCCGCCGCACCCTGGCAGGCTGGTGATACAAATCGTTATGGCAAAGAAACCGCGGTTTCAAGCTACCGAGTGGATCGTCCGCGACCCTTCCTTTATCTGATAACGGAAGAGTACAGCGTCATCCGCGACGTATACCTATCTTGGTCGGCTACGAAAGCCCGCCGGCTAGCGCGTCAATGTGCTCTCCCAGACGCGGAAGAGCAATTCTTTGAGTTGGGCGAAACGCGTGGGCCCAAGCTCAGCGCTCCATTCGCGCTCGATTCCGCCCAGGATGTCGTGGATTTTTGCGAATGCGGCGCGGCCGCGTTTGGTAAAGCGGACAATCCGACCCCTGCCCTCGTCGGGCATGTCGGCGCGGACGATATAACCGAGACCTTCGAGGCTCCGGAGCAGCTGGTTCATGGCCTGCTTGCTCATACCGGCGCGCTCGGCGAGTATGCCTGGGCGCACGCCTTCCGGACCCGGAAACTGCAGCACCGCCATATGCGGCACGGTGAGCTCCTCGAAACCGGCCGCGTTGAGCTCCTGGATGATCCGGCGCTGCACCGCCTGAGCCGGAACGCGCAACAATGCGCCGATGAGCATATCCCGCGTGTTGATTGAACTTGTCATTTTTAGCTTGACAGCCTCGGTAAACTCCATTTACAGTATAGCAAGGTAAACTGAGTTTACTATGGAAAAGGAGATTCCCGTGACACAGCACGCCGTCGGCCTCTGCGTCAATCCTTCCGGCGAGACCATCCGCCTTGGGCCGCTCGCGGTGCGCTTCTTGCTCACCGGAGCCAACTCGAATGGCAGCATCGCGGCCTTTGAACTCGTAGTTCCAGGCGCACAACGCCTGGCGGCCCCAGCGCATAGCCACGACCAATACGAGGAGACGATTTACGGCATCGACGGCGTGTTGACCTGGACTGTGGACGGAAAACATATTGACGTTGGGCCGGGTCAGGCACTTTGCATTCCGCGAGGCGCCATCCACCGGTTCGATAACAACGGCAGCGAGGACGTGAAGGCGCTCTGCGTGATCACTCCAGCCGTGCTAGGTCCGCAGTATTTCCGCGAGTCTGCCGAAGCAATCAACGCGGCGGCGGGGGGGCCGCCGGACCGCGCAAGGATGGTGGAGATCATGCGTCGTCACGGGCTCACTCCGGCTCCGCCTGCACCTCAGGTATAGCGTCGGGCGGGGAGCAACCAAAGTTCACGCACCTAAGAAGAGGCCGACCTCTTCGAAATTAAATTTAATCTGACGCAAGGTGCCGTGGAATTGAAAGAGTCCGCATCCTCGCGTAAAACTTGTGCCTAGTCCGAGGCTCATTTTTTCACCTCGGCAAGATTTCCACAGGCGCATGTTTTGCCTTGCGCTCGTTCGCGCCGCCTTGTACACTCGCCCCGTTATGGCGCACTGGGATGAAGAGCGCGACCGCCGCTGGGTCAAGAGGATGCGCGAATGCGAACACCTCACCCCGAAGATGAAAGAACTCATCGACAAATTCGAGGAGGACGGCGACCTCATCTATCGGGATCAGTTCTTGCAGGAATTGCGAAACAAGTACGTTAACGGCAATGACAATGAAGCGGCCAAAAAGAACAATATTCATGTAGCCCGCCGAGGCTAATCTGCCTCGCGGTTTGCCCATCCTGTCAGCTTTCTCCCCATATACATCCCCTGCCGTTTCTAAGTCTGAAGGTGGTTCTTTCAGAACCCCATCTTCATTGCTAGGAGAATATCTGTAACCGAATCGCAGCCATCGCTCCCGATGTTTTCGCCTCCGGCGCGCGGTTGAATCTTGCCTGCCGGGCGGTTACCAAGCCCTCAAGCGACGGCCGCTACCTCAATATCGAAGAGCTCCTGCCGCTCAAAAAGGCCCAGGGATGCGGCGATGACTACGTGCCTTTCTGAAGACCCCGAAACGGCCCTGGAGCGCACCTCAACCCCTCACCTTTCCTTTTCCCGCGTGAACCGCTACCTGACTTGCCCGGAGCAGTACCGACTTTATTACATCGAAAACCACCGTCCAAAAGTTGAGAGCGCCAACCTGGCCTTCGGAGCCTTGGTCCGCGTGGCCCTGGCGGAGTTCTTCCGCAAGGCCGATCCGATCGAGGGCTTCCTCAACGAATGGGCGGTTCTCAAGGATGTCCCGCTCGACTACGGCAAACGGGAATCCTGGGAGAGCCTGCGGGAGAAGGGCGAAAAGCTCCTCCGGCGGTTCCTCTTCACGGAAGCGCCGAAGAGGTCCTGGCGGTCGAGCGCAAGTTCGAGGTCGTCGTGACCACGCTTGATGAGCCCTTCATCGGCATCGTGGACCTCTATACCGAGCTCGACGGCAAAACGACAATCATTGATTTCAAAACCGCCTCAGACGGCTATGAAGACCACGAGGTCACCCTCTCCGATCAGTTGACCGCCTACTTCCTGGGCGAACCCGGGGCCGAGCAGGTGGCCTACTGCGTACTCGTCAAAACTAAGGAGCCGCGGATCGAATGGCGCCTGTCGCAACGGAACTCGGCGCATTTGGCCAAGTTCCTGGACAAGGTGCGGATCGTGGCTGCGGACATAAAGGCTGGCCGGTTCTACAAGCGTCCGGGCAAGCACTGCGCCTGGTGCGACTTCCTGCCGGCGTGCCTGGGGGACGAGAAAAAGGCCAGGGAAAGCTGGTGAAGATCGCGTAAATTATTTATGCCAGACAATAAAACGTCTGGCATTCTTTTTACGCATTATAATTTCTTAATCTGATTTTATGAACGGATGCTGAGCATGAATACTGGGGCAATTCGGCAACCAATTTCACAGAAGGTACTTGCGAGTCTAGCACTCCTTAAAGCCTTTTCTGATGAAGGCAAAAGCTATGTCGATCTATTTGTACCTTTTGTTGTTGAATGTATCCCTCCCTCATCTCCTAATAATGCGATTACTATACCAGATCTCTGTGTAACAGTTCAGAGTATGTTCGGCATAGTAATTCCTGCGGCAGCAATGAAATCCATATTGCGTCGAGCTGAAAAACGCCATTTAATATTACGCAATGGCGACACTATTTTCCGAAACAATACATCCCCTGCAATTTCAAATCTAAAAATCCGTCGCGCTGATGCTGAAAGAGAAATGCATGCCCTAGCAAACAGACTTGCGGCATATGCACAGCAATCCCACCAATTGGATTGGAGCCCAGAGCAATCATCTGATGCACTACTAAATTTTCTGAGTATTCATGCAGTTGACGTACTTGCGGCGGTTGCAGGTCATCCAATCGTTGCGGGTACATCGGCATTATCTCCGCAGGAGGGCTACATTGTAGCATCATTTATATCTCAGGTTTGTAAGGATGATCCGACAGCATACGAATGGCTTAAAATTGCAGTGAGAGGGCGTATGCTTGCTGATGTCCTTGTGTATTCTAATTTAGATACAGTTAGCCAGAGATTCGACAATTTGGCCTGTTTTTTGGATACTCCAGTGATCCTCGGGGCTATTGGCCTAAATGGTCCAGAATTACAAACATCTGACCGCCAAACTCTCGATCTGCTTTATCAGCAAAATGCAATTTTCCGTATATTCGAGCACACTCGCGAAGAGATTCATGGGGTTCTTGCTGCCGCAGAATATGCTTTGAGACGCGGAGACCTCTTCCGCGGTCCAGCTTCACCATTTTTTATTCGAGAACATATTCGTCCAAGTACTATAGCCCTGATAAGCGCCACATTGGATAAACGCTTAGAAGCGCTTCACGTGAGGGTGGTCCCCAAACCGGCATTCGAACGAGATTATACGCTTGATGAGGTGAACTTTAGCCAATTTATGAGACAAAGGGTTAGGTATAAAACTGACGAGCAACTCCGCCACGATTACGATTGCATCGAGGCAATCTATCGGATACGCCGATCTGATCGCCCTATTCGCCTCGAATTCGCCAAGGCAATGTTCCTAACAAAAAACATTGCTCTTGCTCGTGCATCAGCAGAGTATTTCGAGCGGACTCATGGGTATACCTTCGCGAACATTCCGGTCTGCTTCATCTTCGATGCTCTTGGTACATTAGCATGGGTTAAGAACCCTGCGCATTCATCAGAGCTCCCATATTTGAGGCTAGCAGCAGATTGTATAGCAGCCTTAAATCCTAGCGAAAGACTATGGGATCAGGTACTTGAAGAAGCTCGACGATTGAGTGAAGAAGGGCAGCTCACAAATGACGATTTAGCACTACTCCGCGATAGCTCCGAAGCTCGGATTGCAATTATGGGCGTTACTAAGGGTGATCCGGAAGCAGCAGTATCAGAAACAATCATGGAGGCAGTTACAGTTGTGAAACGAAACATCAGAGCTGATGTCGAAGAAAAGCTTAGAAAGGAAGAAGGGCGTCGCATCTCTTCGGAACAAGATTATCAAGAACTTAAAAGGAAGTATGATACTGAACTAGCCATACGTCAGCAAGAATATGAACAAAGGAAAGAAAGGGTATTAGAGGTATCTCGAAGTATTGCTCACCCTATTGCCTCTGGATTGGGAATTGTCGTATGGATAGTATTAGCTGTCGGAACAGTATGGGGATTATTCCGTGAACAGCTTAGGTCTTTCTCAATAAATTTGATACTTATGATATTTGTTGCCATTGCGTTACTATGGAGTTTGTGGAGCTTTAGGTACGGGACGAGCTTGCGATATCTAGAAAGAAAATCTGAGATGTGGATATCAAATAAGATTTATAATATGTTGTTAAAACAATTAATTAATAATCCGCATAATAATAACGGTACATGATAAATTCTTCCTCGTGATCGCAGTGTTCGCAACTGCCAACAATGCAATGAGCCGTGTGCTTTCGGTAAACCTGTCGGATACTCACAATAACCTTGCGATGCTCACGGGCAAATCACACCTCCCGAAATGATTTCTCCATGCTCAAGCTGAGTGCTTGGCAATCTACTCGATATTGATGAGCGAGATGTTCTGCGCGCCACGCTCGATTGAGACCATGGCGAGCGTATCATTTCACTCGTTTATCCGGCTAGGCTCCGCTTTACAAAGCGGCGCTCCAGATATTCGCCCGGCCCCTCAGGAATCATCGGATCCAAGCAAAATGAGGCGTTCATCCTGCCTTTCGGCCGCGTCGTAATGCAGTTTGCCTTTCTCGTTGAGGTCCCGGTGTGAGCCGGGCCAGAGCATGGTCGATGCGTGGCGGCAAGGTGGCGGCAAAATTACATTTGCCGCCACATGCATCTATCTGAAAATATTATACTTAACTTGCGTGTGGCGCCAGCGCAACCAATTTGTAAAAATTCTGGGTAGGCAATGGGTATCAATCGCTAGGGTCATTTTCTATTGCGATTTTGATTTCGCTGCAGGTCCGTTTTTTTTGAATTGCAATCTGAATACCCGATAACTCAAGTGAAGGACGCAATCGTCTCAGTTCGCGGCCTAAAAAAGATGGGGTTCGGATACCGTTAATATGCCCAAGTTGCTGGTGCAGTTCCTGCACCGAGCCGTGCCAGTGGGGCTGTTGGGCGAGCAGGTCGCGCAGCGCCTGGGCGAGGGGTTCTTCGTCGAGCGCCAGTTCGGATTTGCGGCGCTGTTCGAGCGCCAGGGCGGTGTGGAAGTCGTCCGCCGGGCGGCCGAGGGCATGGGTGAGCGCCACTCCCCAGTTGACGAAGTCGGCCATGCGCCAGACGAAGCTTTCCGCCGAAGCCGGATTGTAGCGCGCCAGGGTGCGGCAGACCAGGTCGAGCACGGAGCCTAGCAGATAGGCGTGCAGCCGGTAAAAGTGCATCCAGAAGCCGCTTTCCGGACGCCAGCCGGCCTGCGGCGCCGGCAGTGGCAGCACCAGCGAGCGGTCGAGCCAGTCGGCGGCGCGGCTGGGCAGCTCCAGCGAAGTGGTCAGAATCGGCAGGCGATAAGGGAAAACGCGCTGGCTGCCGCCGGCGCGCGGCCGCAAGGCGCCGTCGCCGGTGACGGCGCGGCAAAACAGGTTGGCGTAGCGCGGCGCGACCGCGCCCAGATTGTCGAACACCGGCAGCGCGTGTCCGGCCAGCATCGCGGCCAGGTGGATTTCGCCCGCGAGCGAGAGAAATTCCAGCCGGCTGGGATCCAGCAGCCGGCGCAGCACGCGGGCAAGCGTGGTCTTGCCCGAGCCGGCGGGGCCTACCAGGCAAAGGATGGGGCGGGGAAAGGCGGGATAGTAGGCCGCCGTCATCCAGGCCAGCAACAACAGCCAGTCGGCGTCGTTGAGCGCGGGCAGAAAGCCGCGCAGCAGCCGCAATCCGGCGGCAAAAACGGCATCCGCTTGGGTTGCGCCGGCGGCAAAAACGGCGTCGGCTTGGGCAGCGGGAGCAGCGTCGAGAGCGGCGGCGGCTCGCCGCGGCGGCGGCGCGGCCCCGCCGATTGGCAGTTTTTCGATGCCTTCCGGCCAGGGCTGCGGCACGGGCAGCGCGAGCTGGTGCGGGTGCGGACGGAAATAGACGGGCGGGTTGGCGTCAAGCCTCCAGCCGGTGGGCGCCAGATGCAGGGTGCGTCCGGTGCCGTCGGCCAAATCGAGCCAGATGTCGTTATGGCGCAGGGCGACGCGCGTGGGCATGCGGCGCACGCTGGCGAAATCCACCGCTTCGGCGGCGAGCGCGGCCAGCGCCTGGCGCAATAGCGGCTCGCCGGGATACTCGCCCGTGGCCTGGCGATAGAGCCGCGTTAACAGTCCGCGCGCCTCGGCAAACGGCACGATCGGATGCCGCCTCGCTTCGGCTTCGCTTGACGCTTCGCTTGGCCGGCTTGGGCTGGACTGCGCTTGACCGGGCAGCGCCAGGCGCAGAAAGATTTGCCCGTTTTCGTCGTGAAAGGCGAACGACTCGCCCAGCAAGGCCAGCATCTGCTTGACCGGGGCGCGGGGCGCGGGCGGCGCGGCGTCGCGCCGGGATAAATTCCGGGCGAGGGCGGCCATGGCAAATTGCTGCATGAAGGCTTCGGCTTCCGGGTTGGGCGAGCCGTCGGCTTCGCATTCGCCGTCGAAGCCGGGGTTGCCGGGCGAGACGAACAGCTCGGGATCGTCCAGCCAGGGCATGTCGCTTTCCTGGCGCGCCGCTGCGCCGCGCTTTGTAGGCTTAGGCCCGGTTTGTTGCGGCGGTTGCGCAGTGGCTTCCGCGGCCGTCTTGGAGGCGGCGGCATCATCGGGTTCGGCCAGGTTGGGTGCGGGCAAGCTGGATTCAGACATGGGTAACTCCTGAGCGGACGCTTGAGCGGCAATCGGCCGGCGGCTGGGTTGGGTTGAGCGGCTTCGTATCGCGCATGCGGAACGTCCGCCGCGGCGGACTTGCCGCCCGCGCTCCCCGCCGTCCAATCGCCGCCGCTTGAATAGCATCGGAAATGGCGGTTCGCAAAAAACCGTTCCGCGGCCCGCATGACGGCGCGCAGTTTTAAGCGGAAGTGGCTGATGTTGAAGCGCTTAGAAAACCGCGTCCAAAAACGGAAATCTGCGGCATTCTCTCCAAAATTGGAGCAGAATCGCTCCAATGCGGAAAAAGGACAATGCGCAAGCGTCAGCGCCTAAAAGTAAAAGCGGCCGTGCCGCATCCGCGCGTCCGGCAGCCGATGGGCGGGTCAGCCAGGCGGCGCTGCTGGGCGCGATGGCCGGCGATAGCCTGCGCCAGGAAGTCGATTCCCTGCTCAGCGCGCTGCCGCCGCTGGGAACCGGGCATGGCTACGTCTTCAAGCCTCCGCCCGACCTCTCCCGCGCCGAGGTGCGCGAGCGGCTGAGCGGGGTGGCCGCCGCCGCCTTTTTCCGGCTGGTTGAAATCTGGAGCGTTGCCGACGGCGAGGCGCGGCAACTGCTGGGCGGCATCTCCAATGGCGCCTATTACGCGCTGAAAGCCAATGCCGCGCTCGAGCGGCACGGCGGCGCCCGCTTGGAATTGCGCGGCAAGGCCGCCCTGGAGCAGGACAAGCTGACCCGCATCTCGCTGCTGATCGGCATCTTTCGCTCCCTCAATCTGCTCTACAGCCCGGCGCTGGCCGATAGCTGGGTCAAGCTGGAAAACGTCAACCCCGTCTTTAACGGCGCGGCGCCGCTCGACTATATGCGGCGCGGCGGCGTGCCGGCCATGATGCGGGTGCGGCAGTTGCTGCAGGCGAGGGAAGAAGGCTAGCTACGCAAGCGAAGAGGGCAGCCAGAAAAGAGTGCCAGCGCAGCGAGGGGGATCGGGAAAGCGGGGGAAGCCAGCCGTGATTCAAGCCGCCGAGATTCATGCCCAGGGGACGCACCGGCTGCGGCCGCGGCGCGCCACGGGGGCGGCCAAGCCGGATCAATTCACCGGCATGGCCCGGCTCTGTGGCGAGGCGGACGCGGCGCGGGCGCTGGACGAATTGGCCGGCGTCACCGATGCGGCCCGGCTGGGCGAGGCCAATCTCTTGCCCGGCATTGCCATTCACGAGCTGTTGTTTGGCCTGCCCTATGCCGCAACGGTGAATGCCGCCTTCTGCGCCAGCCCGCCCGGCGGCCGCCGCTTTAGCGGACCGCTGCGCGGCGCCTGGTATGCCGCGCTCGATCCCGAAACGGCGGCGCGGGAGGCGGCCTTTCACAAGGCGCGGGAGTTGCGCGAAATCGCCTGGAAGACGCCGGAAAGCTTTGCCTTCGACGACCTGCGCGCCGACTTTCACGCCGATTTTATCGACTTGCGCGCCGCCAGCCTGCGCGCGCGCGTGCTCGATCCCATCAGTTACCGCTACTCGCAGGCGCTGGCGCGCCAGGGCCTGCAAGCCGGCGCCGGCGGCTTCGCCTATCCCAGCGTGCGCTGCCGCGGCGGCCAGAGGCTGGCCTGTTTCCGCCCGCCGCTGGTCAGCGGCGTGCGCCCGGGCGCCGGCGTCGAGATCCATTTCCCCGATGCCTTTGCCCCGCCGGCTTTCAGATAAGACTTGCGGCTGGCTTCCCGCCGCCAGCCGCGGCAAAAAAAACATTACGCGTTAACAGCCGGGCCGGACAGCCGTCCATGGCCATCGCCTCGGCGCTGAAAAGTAAAAGTGGATACGATGCCCCCTGCTTGGCTTCTGCTATGCTTACGCTTTTGACCTGAAAGGCTGGATGATCATGCGCTTCCGCAAGCTTTCCCCCCTGGCGATACTCGCCGTGTTGGCTGCTGCCGCTCCGCTCTGGAGCGCTATCCCGGCGCGCAAAGCGCCGCCGGCCGCTGCGGCCAAAGCCCCCGCGCCGCGCGAGCGCGCGGTGAAAACCCAGGGCGAGGCCGTCATCGGCGGGCAGACGCTGCATTACACCGCCACCGCCGGCACGTTGCTGCTCTACGGGCCCAAGCATCAGCCCACCGCCAGCGTCTTCTATATCGCCTACACCGAAAACGGCGCCAACCCCGTCCAGCGCCCGCTGACGTTCGCCTATAACGGCGGCCCGGGCGGCGCTTCGGCGCTGGTCGACGTGGGCGGTTTTGGCCCGCGGCGGATTGTCTGGCCGGGCGTGAACCAGATTGCCCAGGAACTGCCGCCCTACCAGATCGTCAACAATCCCGACAGCATCTTCTCCGCCACCGACCTGGTCTTCATCGACGCCGTCGGCACCGGCTACAGCCGCATTCTCAAGGCCGGCAACCCCAAAATGTTTTATGGCGTGCGCCAGGATGGCCAGGCCTTTAAGCAGTTCATCGAGCGCTATATCAGCGTGAACCGGCGCTGGAACTCGCCCAAGTTCCTGCTGGGCGAAAGCTATGGCACCACGCGCAACGCCGTCACCGCCAACGACCTGGTGAGCGATGGCGTGTATTTGAATGGCGTCATCATGTGCTCGACCGTGCTGCAGTTCCCCACTATCTGGGGCGCGCCCGGCGACGATTTGCCTTTCGACCTCTATCTGCCCTCCTATGCCGCCGCCGCCTATGAGCACCACCGCCTGAATCCGCGCCCGGCTTCCTTGCAGGCCGCCGTCAATGCCGCCGAGCAGTATGCCAAGGGCGAGTACTGGCTGGCGCTTTATCAGGGCGACCGGATTTCGCCGGCGCGCAAGCAAGCGGTGGCCCAGCGCCTGGCGCAGCTTACCGGCATTCCGGTCGCGCTCTGGCTGAAGGTGAACCTGCGCCTGCCGCTCTCGGTCTTCATGCGCCGGCTGATGGGCCCCGACGGCCCCATGATCGGGCGCTACGATGCCCGCTTTATGACGCCCGAAATGCAGCCGCTGATGCCCTTTTCCTCCGGCGGCGCCAGCGGCGCCTCCACCACCAAAATCTGGGGCGCGCTCACCGCCAGCTTCAACGATTACCTGGAAAACACCCTGCATTACACCAGCACGCGGCCCTACACCCAGCTTTCATTCGTGGTCAATCGCGATTGGGCATTCAACTATCCCGGCCGCATGGGCGATACGGTCGGGCCGGCCATGGCGCGCGCCATGAATAACGATCCCGGCATGCAGTTGATGATGAATAACGGCTATTACGACATGGCCACGCCGTTTTACGCCACCCGGTACAGCATCGCCCACATGGGCCTGGTGCCTAGCCTGGAGAAAAACGTGCACTGGTACTACTACCCGGTCGGGCACATGCTCTACGTCAATCCCAAGGCGCTGCCGGCGCTGGCGAAAAACATCGACGCCTTCATCGCGCATGCCGATGCGAAATAAGCGGTTCGGCCTGCTTGAAACATGGCCGGGGGCATTGCTTCGGGCAATTTTGCTGCCAGTTGGCGGCTGCTGCGATTTAGCTTTCTTCAAAACCCAGCAGCACCGGTTCCTGGCGCAGCTCGATAGCAAAGCGTTCGCGCACCCCGGCGGTGATTTCCCGCGCCAGCGCCAGCAGCTCCGCCGCGCTCGCGCCGCCGTAGTTGACCAGCGCCAGCGCATGGCGGCTGGAGATGCCGGCGCGGCCGCGGCGGTAGCCTTTGCTAAAGCCGGCGCGCTCGATCAGCCAGGCGGCGGGAATTTTGATGGCGGCATCGTCCGCAATAGGTTCGGCCGCCGCGGCCGCCGCGGCGATGGCTTCCTCCGCGGCATTTACCGCAAAGCGCGGCGGCGGCGCGCCGGCGCGCTGCGCCACCGCTTCATATTGCGCCGGCGTGACCACCGGGTTTTTGAAAAACGAGCCGGCGGTGTGGCGCTCGGCATCGCTCGGCTCGATCACCATGCCCTTGCCGCGGCGAAGGGCGAGCACCGCCGCGCGGGTTGCGGCCAGGCTTGCGCCTCCGGCAGGCCCGGCGGCGGCTTCGATGGCAGTCTTGGCGGCAGCTTCCATGCCGAGGCGGGCGCGCAATTCGGCATAGCGCAGCGTGGGGGCGCCGTGGCGGCGCAGCCGCAGGCGCACCGTGGTGATCAGGTAGCGGCCGGCATCGGCGCCGTTAAACCGGCTGCGCCGGTAGCTGAAGCCGCAATCGGCGCGGGCGAACTCCAGGGCTTCTCCGCTGAGCCGGTCGAGGGCGCGCAGGCTGGCCAGGGTTTCGGCCACTTCCTGGCCGTAGGCGCCGACGTTTTGCACCGGGGTGGCGCCCACGCTGCCCGGAATCCCGCTCAGGCATTCCAGCCCGGCCAGGTCTTGTTCCACCGTCCAGGCCGCCAGCTCGTCCCAGGGCTCGCCCGCGCCGATTTCCAGCTCAACGACATTGGCCTCGAGTGCGCGCGCCTGCCGGCCGCGCATGGCGGGCGCGAGCACCAGCCCCGGCAAGCCGCCGTCGGCGATGACGACGTTGCTGCCCCCGCCCAGCACCCAGACGGGCAGGCTGCGCGCGCGCGCCCAGGCCAGCGCCTCGGCGGCCTCGTTTTCATCCGCGGCGCGGCAGTAATAGCGGGCGGGCCCGCCAATGCCCAGCGTCGTCAGCGGCGCCAGCGCAAGGTTTTCCGCAATCGTCATCTTGAGCAGCATAGCGCGGCCGGGCCGCATTCTTTCTCGAAACCCGGCGCGGCCAGGCCATAAAATGAAATTTCATGGCTCCAGCTTCTTCACGCGGGAATGCATCGCTGCTTTTCTTCAATGGCAAGCTGCTGTTGCGCGGCGGCTCGACGGCGGATGCGGCCGCGGTGCATGCCGGTCGCTTTCTTGCGATTGGCAGTGAAAGCAGCGTGCGCCGCCGGCTGGCGCGTGCCGGCTTTTCTCCCCAACGCGGATGGCGGCAAATCGACCTGCGCGGCCGCTGGCTGATTCCCGGCCTGATCGATGCCCACATGCATCCGCTCTTCGGCGCGGTGTTTCAGGAAGCCGGCCTTGCGCTGCGCGATGAATCGGGCGCCTTTCTCAATCGTCCCCAGGCGGTCGCCGCCGTGGTGCGGGCGGCGGCGGCACAGCGGCGGACCGCCGCGCCCGATGCGCGCGAAGCCGCCGCCTGGCTGGCCGGTTACGGATGGAATCCGGCGCTGGCGCGCGATCCCCAGTTCAATTCCGGCTTATTGGACGCGGTTTGCCCCGCGCGCCCCGTCTTTCTGCTCAGCCTCGACGCCCATTTCGCCCTGGTGAATTCCGCCGGCTGGCGGCGGCTGCAGCCGTTGAAATTTCCCGCCGGCAGCGGCGTGATTCCGCTCGATGCCGCCGGCCGGCCTCGAGGCTTGTTGCTCGAAACCCCGCAGTTTGTCGCTTCCCTCAAAGTGCTGGCCCAGATGCGCCCGGAACGCGTCGCCCGCGCCTTTGAAGCCTTTCAGCAAGACGCGCTGGCGGCGGGCTTGACCGCCATCGCCGACGTGATCGCCGATCCCGGCGTGCTGCGGCAATACCTGCGGCTCTACCGGCAAGGGCGGCTGAAGCTGCGCCTGTTTGCCAGCCCCTACGGCCCGATGCGGGTGTACGAGCCGATGCGCCGCCTGCTGCGGCAGCATAAGGCCGATCCCGACCGGCTGGGGCTGGGCCCGGAAAAATACCTGCTCGACGGCACGCCCGGCAATCATAACGCCGCCTGGTTTCAAGCCTACGCCGACGATCCGGCGACTTCCGGTTATCTGACCATCGATCCCGCCGAGCTGGAAGCGCGGGTGGCGCGGGCGCATCGTGCCCGCCGCGACCTGGCACTGCACGCCGCCGGCGATTTGAGCGTGCACATCGCGCTGGATGCGATCGAGCGCGGCTGGCGCGCGGGCAAGCCGGCGGCCCGCATCCGCATCGAGCATTTCGACAATATCAATGCCGCCGACCGGCGGCGGCTGCCGCAACTGGCGCGGCGCGGGCTGGTGGCCAGCATTCAGCCAACGCATTTTGCCGAAGTCTATTGCCGCATCATCCGCCAGGTGATTGGCCGGGAGCGCATGCGCCGGGAATACCCGCTGCGCTCGCTGCTCCGCGCCGGCATCCCGGTGGCGCTCAATTCCGACTGGCCGGCGGCGATGACGTTCAAGCCGCTGGAAGTGATCGCAGCCGCGCTGCGGCATGGACGCGAACGCCTCAGCCCGCGCCAGGCGCTCGATGCTTATACGCGCGCCAGCGCCTATGCGCTGCGGCGGGAAACGTCGCTGGGCGAGCTGGCCGAGGGCTTCCATGCCGACGCGGTGCTGCTTTCCGGAAACCCGCTTGGGCAATCGCCCGGGCGCCTGCGCGTGCTTGCCACCATGATCGCAGGCGAGCTGCAATACGGTGAATGGAATTGAGCCGAAGGCTAAGGCGGCGAGGGTAAAACCGCCGCGCGGCCAACCCTGCCCAAAGGTTGCCTGAGGGTTTGCGAAATGGCTGGATGGCCGCTGGCAATCGGGCTGTCTGGTGATCGCTGTCACCCTGAAACTGCGCCCGGCAGCCTCACCCAAAACCCACCCCGTACCTTAAACATCTATTGCAACGCAGACGGCAATGTACGCCGTTTCCTGCGTCTGAATTGATATGGCTATGGCGCCCACCTCGAGCCTGGAATGGGCGGTCCCTGCAACCGCCTTGCGCAGCCGTTTGCGCCTGCTGCCGACGCAACTGATTTTTTCGGTGTGGACGCTGTGGTTTGCCGGCCTGTGCCTGATCCACCCCGAAGGCGCTCCCTTCTGGCCCTGGATTCCGCTGAACCTGCTGCTGCTGGGCGTGCTGCTGCCGCTGGGCGGGCGCTTGCGCGCCTCCGCCTATTTGCCCCCCCGGGGCGGCGTGCTGGGCTATTTTTTCCTGCAACTGTTCCTGGTGTTGCCGCTGGTCTATGAGGAAGCGGGCGCCTTCCGCCAGCGCCTGGTGCCGGCGCTGCCGGTGGAGCATTGGCTCTCGGGCCTCGACCGCGGTCTCTTCGGCCTGAATTGGCGGCATCGCCTGCCGCCGGCCCTGGGCCTCGCCAACGATTTTTGGCAGGCGGTTTACCTGCTCAATTACCTGCTGTTATTTCTCGGCCTGCTGCTGGCCATCCGGCCCTGCCTGCGGCGGCCCTCGGCGGCGGAAACCGCGCCGGGCGAGCGCCCGCCCTGCCTGCACCGCGCCGAGGCGATGGTGGGCGCGATGCTTTCCGCCTTGATGCTGAGCTATTGCTTTTTTCCCTTGCTGCCCGGCATCACGCCGCGGCTGTATTATCCGCAATTGCACCAGCCCGCCGACGGCTGGCTGCATAACCTGAACTGGTGGCTGCTGGGCAGGTTTTCCATTCCTTACGGCATTTTTCCCAGCGCGCATGTCGCCGGCCCGATCGCGCTGGGCTGCGCCCTGAGCGCCCGCCGCGAAATGTGGGGCGGCCTGTTTCTGCTCGGCGGTGGGCTGATTGCCGTGGCCACGGTGATGGGCGATTATCACTTCATCGTGGATGCGCTCGGCGGCGTGCTGGTCGGCATCGCCGCCTGGGCCCTGGTGGAATGGCAATTGCGCCTCCCGCAAATCGCCGCGCCGGATGCCGGCATGCGCTGGCAGTAAACGCTCAAGGCGGATAGCTAGCGCTCGCCCGGCTGTGTCGGCGCCATTTCCAGCGCGTTGTTGAAGCGGTTGAAATAATTAAAAAGCCCGATCACCGCTGCCAGCTCGACGATTTGCCCTTCGTCGAAATGCCGCCGCAGGCCGGCGTACAAATCATCGCTCATGGCCTGCGCGCCGAGCGTCATCGCTTCCGCCAGGCGCAGGGCCAGCTTTTCGGCGGCGCCCAGGCTCGGTTTTTCCGCTGCGCTTTCGCCCGGCTCGAGGCGCTCGAAATCCGCCAGTTGCGTGAGGATGGCCTCCGGCCATCCCAGCCGCCTTGCCAAGGCGGTGTGCGAGGCCAGTCAATACTCGCAATGATTCAACTGCGAAACCCGCACCGCGAGCAGTTCTTTCAAGGCGGTCGAGACCGTGCCGGTCTGCATTACGCAATGAAAGTGGCGCTCCAGGGTGCGCAGCAGCTCGGGACGATGCGCCATCACGCGAAACATGTTGGGCACGTTGCCGCGCTGCTGGTACCAGCGGTCGTAGAGGTCGCGCAAGGGTTCGGCAGCGTCTTGGTAGCCAATCCGGCTGATGCGCATAGCGTTCTCCTGTTTATTCGTAAGCCAGGGCGGCGATCGGGTCCTGCGCCGCGGCTTTGTAGGCGGGGTAACTGGCGCCGATCAGGCTGCCCACGATGGCAATGCCGGCCGCCCAGCCCGCCCAGGCCCAGGTCATATGGATCGTCAGCGCCGGGTCGAGGGCGTCGAGCAGGCCGCGAATGCCCCAGGCCAGGCCGATGCCGGCCGCAATGCCGAGCAGCGCCAGCGCCGTGCCTTCCCGCAAAATCGCCTGCACGATATAGGCGCGCGAGGCGCCCAGCGATTTTAAAATGCCAATCTCGCGCGTGCGCTCCAGGATGGTGGTGTACATCGAAAGAAAAATCACCAGAAAGCCGATGATCACCCCGATGCCGATCATGGTGCGCTGAAACGCCGGCAGGCCGGGCATATTGGCCGAGGTAAACAACGATAAATATTGTTGCATCGGCTGGATGGTGTAGCCGGGCAGCATTTTTTCCAGTTGCGCCACCTTGGCCGCTGTCTGGTGGGGATCTTGCAGCTTGATGTAAATCACCGCGGCGCGGTCGGGCGAGCCGACCAGGTGATCGAGCTCGTTCAGGGAAATATAAATGCGCGAGCCTTTGCCGTGCTCGAAAATGCCGGCGATCTGGAAGCGATGCGCCAGCAGCGTGATCCATTGGCCGGGGCGGAGATGTTTCGAGCTGGCGTAAATGTCATCCACGATCACCTGGTCGGGACGGCGAAACGGGCCGCCGGCGAGAAACTGAAAGCCGCCGCTGACCGCATTGAAGCTGGCGAGATCAATGCCGCCAATGGTGGTCAGCGAGCCGGTGAGGTGCATGGCCACCGGCGCCGCCGCTTTCACGCCCGGCAATGCCGCCAGCTTGGTGCCCAGTTGCAGCGGCATCGTATTGCCGCCGAGCGCAAAAAACATGGAGGAACTCGAGGGGCGCACCACCACGTCGGCGCCCACCCCGGCGACGCGCTTGCGATTATCGCGCACCATGCCGTTGGTCAGGCCGACAATCAGCAGAATCAAGGCGACTTCCACCGCAATGGCGATAATCGCCACCAGGCTGCGTACCGGCCGGCGCTGCAGGTTCGACAGCACCATCCGGTTCATCATGCGTTCGGTTGCGGCCATGCTCGGCGCTCCTTCAGTGCATGCCGGACGCGAGGCCGCGGCGCGCCGCGGGGATCCGGTTGCGGCTGAGCCGGATCAATTTGCTGCCCGCCGGCTGCTGTAGCATAAAACTGTTCGGCGACAGCGGCTGGTTGAGGGTCAAGTGCGAAATCTTCAGCCGGATCGAGTATTCCTCCACCGGCCGAACGATCAGGATCTGCCAGGGCAGCCACACCCCCTGGGTGCGGCGATAGCGGCTATAGGTGACTTGGGTGGCGGGGTTGCCCTGCGAGTCGTAAATAATCTGCTCCAGCGGCAGCAGGTTGTAGCGGCTGAAGATGACCCGCCGCACCAGTTGGTCCACCTCGGCTTGCTTGGGCTGGACCACCAGCAGTTGGTACTCCGCCGCCGATTCCGCCCGATCGTTCATCGGCGCCACGCGCTGTTCGCCTTGCACCGGATTGATCAGCAGGCTTTCCAGGATGACCTGCGGCCGCAGCCGTTCCAGCGGATTTTTCACTTTCGGCGGAATGACATTATTCAGGCCCACATAGAATTTGTTCAGTTCCGGGATGGAGAGCTCAAATTGATTGCCCATCGAGGCCATGTCGAAGATGGTCAGGCCCAGGATCGAAAATTGTCCTCGCAGACGGATATCGTTGGGTTTGCTGACCAGCAGGTACGCGGTGACCTCGCGGTATTTGGTGACCACGCCGGATTTCGGCCCGCCCGAGGCGACACGCAATTCCACCCGGGCGTTCAAAGTCTTCACCGCATCGGCTTCTTTTTGCAATATCGCCAGCAACTGGGGGGTGGTGGCGCTCAACATGGGCGGATGCGGCGCCAGCTTCTTGACATGCTCTTTCACCCAGAGAAAGCCGCAGCCGGAATCGGCCAGCGCTAAAAACCCCCAAAGCGAGATTAAAAACAGGATTTTTAACGATTGGATCGGCTCGCGCCGGCGAGGCGCGCCTTCCATCGAACGGGGCATGATTCGGTCGCAAACAGGCATTTCAATGATTGGATGGGGTAAACGTTCAGTATAGCCGAGCGGTTGAGGCTGCGCCGTAGTGGAGGAAACAATGGGCATGATCCCTCGACGCCAGCCATGGCTTAAAAATGGAGTGGAATTTCTTGTAACATATTCAAAGCTTTTGGCTTCGAATAAGCGGGGTATGGCCGCAAGGCCATCATGTTCCCAATTTCCGTCCAACCGAGGAGTCTATGAAAAATCTGGTTCGTCTGTTGGGGCTGTTTTTTATCTTGGCGCTGGTCAGCCTGGCCGCGCCCAAAATCCATAAACTCACCGGCCGCGTTGGCGATTCAAAATGCGGCGCGATGAACACCAGCAAAAAGTGCGTGACCGGCTGCCTGCATAAAGGCGAGCAAGCGGTGCTGGTTGCCGGCAAACACGTTTACAAGTTTGCCAATGCCAGTGAGCTGAACCAATATGCCGGCGAGCGCGTGACCGTGACCTATACGTTTTCGCACGGCAAACGCACGATCGCGTCGGTAAAAGCCAGCTAAAAAGGCAACCGGCTTTCCGGTCCGGGGCAGGACGCCCCGGCCGGATGCCGTCCGTAAAACGCGCCAAACTGAAAACCATCGGCCTGAGAAGAACTTTTCACCGCTACTTTCGAAATTGACCTCTGCTCCGATACCCCCGCGATATGCCCTGATCACCGGCGCCAGCTATGGCATCGGAGAGGCGTTTGCCCGGCAACTGGCGGCGCAGGGCTGGCGCTTGCTGCTTACCGCGCGTTCCGCCGACCGGCTCCAGCGGCTGCAGCGCGAATTGCAGGCCGGCGGCAGCGAGATTCGCATCTTTCCCGCCGACCTGGCCGCCGGCGGCGCCGCCCAAATCGCGCAGACGGCCGCGGCGCAAGGCCTCGAAATCGAGTTGCTGATCAATAACGCCGGGTTCGGCGCCGGCGGAGATTTTTCCCAAATACCCCTCGACCGCCAGAGAGCGATGCTGGACGTCAACCTGGGCGCGCTGCTCGAGCTGACGCATGCGTTTCTTCCCCCCATGCGCCGCCGCGGCCGAGGCGCCATCATTCAGGTGGGCTCGGTGGCCGGGTTTCAACCGGCTCCCTATACCGCCGTCTATGCCGCCAGCAAAGCTTTCGTGTTGAACTTTTCGCTGGCGCTATGGCGGGAAAATCGCGCCCATGGCGTGCATGTCATGGCCTTGTGCCCAGGCTATACCGACACGCATTTTTTCGAGGCCGCCGGCAGCCGCCGGCCGAAGGGTGCGTGGATGCAAACCCCCGAGGCGGTGGTGAAAGCGGCGCTGCGGGGGCTGGCGCGGCGGCAGCCGGTGGTCATCTCCGGTTGGCCCAATCGCGCCGTGGTGCTGGTTACGCGCTGCTTGCCCCGGCGCTGGGTGGTGCATGCCGCGGCCTGGGTGTTTCGGGAACGCCGGGAATTGAGCGAAACTCCAAAAAAAGAGCATTGATCGCCTGCCCGGCTGCGCCGTGTATTCCGGAAACGTTCATGGCCGGGCCGGATAGCGCCCGCGCCGTTAATGCGGGGTGGTCGAATTCGTGGGTTTGGTTTTTTTCGAAGTTTTCTTCGCCGGGGGATGCCGGCGAGACGCGGCGGGATGGGCGCGGCGCCGCCGCTTGGGCCGGCGGCGATCAACATGGCGGTGCTCGACATTGGCGTTATTGATGATCAGGCGCCGCGGCGCGCGCCGCGCCGCGGCCGCTCGCGCCTGGGCCTGCCGCGCCTGCTGCTGCAGCCATAGTTGTTGCCGCGTGGCGGTGGCCTGGATGTAATCGGCCAGGCGGCTGATCTGAGCCTCCAGCTGCCGCGCGCTTTGGTAGAGCACGGTGGAATCGGGCTTGTGGCCGTGTTGCAATCCGGTGGCTGCGACCTGGCGCGCCACCTGCTCGACGGCTTCCAGGTCGCGATAGAGGCGAAACGCCGCCGCCAGGTTTTGCGGCTGGCTTTGGGCCGCCTGCAGCAGGCCGGGCACGGCCTGTTGCAGGTTGCGCTGAATCGCCGACTGCGCCGCCTGATACCGCGTCCGGTCGCGTTGATCGGTATGCAGCCGGTTGGCAGGATTGATTTCTATCGCCTGTTGCAATTGCTGCAACGAATCCGCCAGCGAGCCATAGGCGAATCCCGCGCCGGCATTGGCCGCCGGCGCAGCCGCGGCGGGGTTGGCGGCCTGCGCCGCCGCCAGGGCGGAGAAAATCGGCAGCGCGATGCCCATCACCACTGCGCTCGAGATCCGGTGATTGATTTTCGTTTTCATTGACTGTGTTGGAAATTAGATGCACTCCAGGCGCAAGAAGTAGTGCGGCTGGGCTGCAAGGCATGGGCAGGCGGGCTAAGAAATTCACCCCGGCTCAAGCCAGGGTGGCTAAAACTTTACGGTACAGGGCTTCATAACGCGGAATAATGTCGCGCGCGCAGAAATTTTTTTCGACTCGCGTCCGCGCCGCTTCGCCCATCTGGCGCAGGCGCGCGGGCGAGTGCAGCAGCTCCAGCGCCGCCGCGGCCATGCCTTCCACATCGCCGACCTCGAAAAGGCCGCCGCTGACGCCGTCTTCAACGACTTCCGGCACGCCGCCGACCCGGGTGGCAATCGGCGGCACCTGATGCGCCATGGCTTCCAGCGCCGCCAGCCCGAAGGATTCCAGTTGGCTGGGCAGCAACAGCAAATCGCTGATGGACAAATATTCTTCAATCCGCTCCTGCTTGCCCAGAAAGTAAACCCGATCGCCAATGCCCAACTGGCGGGCGAGATGCTCGGCGCCGGCGCGGTCAGGACCATCGCCGATCATCAGCAGACGGCCGGGGTGGCCGGCGGCGATGCGGGCAAAGATCCGCAGCGCGTCTTCCACCCGCTTGACCGGGCGGAAATTCGACAAATGCGAGATCACGGCCTCGCTATCCGCGGCGAAGCGCCGGCGCAGTTCGGGCAGCGGACGGCGCCGGTAGCGGCTGCAGTTGACAAAGTTGGGGATGACGTCAATTTCCTTCTGTAAATCGAATTCCCGCAGGGTACGGTCGCGCAGGTAACGCGAAATCGCGGTCACGCCATCGCTGGCGGCGATAGAAAAACGCGTAATCGGCAAATAACTGCGGTCGGCGCCCACCAGGGTAATGTCGGTGCCATGAAGGGTGGTGATGAAGGGCAGCTTGCGTCCGGTAATCGCCTGGGCCAGATAGGCGCTGACGGAGTGGGGAATGGCATAGTGCACATGCAACAGGTCGAGGCGGGCGCTTTCCGCTACTTCCGCCATCTTGCTGGCCAGCGCCAGGGCATAGGGCGGGAAATCAAACAGCGGATAGTTGCTGACCGAGACTTCATGGAAAAAGATGCGCGGCTGGGCCATATCCAGCCGGATCGGTTGAGCGTAGCTGATGAAGTGCAGCTCATGGCCGCGCTCGGCCAGCTCCTTGCCCAGCTCGGTGGCGACAATGCCGCTGCCGCCGTAGGTGGGGTAACAGGTCACTCCTATACGCATCACTATGAGCTTACCTCGCCGGGCGGAATTGGCGCGAAGCGGGGCGGAAAACGAGAGAAGAAAGGCGGCAAAAACTAAGAAAGCCGACCCGATTCCCCCCGGAAAGGTCGGCTTTCTTTCTTCAACCCGGTCTTTTGGACCGGAAGTTACAAGTACATATTGCAATTCAACGACCACTCAGAGTGGTTTTATAGTGACTGCTATGTGATTGGCAGCGCGAGATTTAACTCTTGGGGAAAATGCCGGGTGAAGCAAGAAACACAGGGATACGGTACAAAAGTATCCAATTTAAGCGCGCGAGATGACAATTGTTCAATGGCGGGCTGGCCGCTGGCGCAGATGCCGCCAGACCCAAAGCGCCACCAACGCCGCCAGCAGGAAGGTGATGAGCAGATCGAAGCGATGGAAATAAGCCCCTAAGGCCTGCCAGTGCTGGCCGAGCTTCACCCCCGCCCAGGCCAAGGCCCAGCACCAGGGAAGCGAGCCAATGGCGGTGTAGAGCAGAAAGCGGCCGACCGGCATTTTGGCGACACCTACCGGCAGAGAAATAAATGTGCGCACCACGGGCAGGACACGGCTGACCAGCACGGTGATGCCGCCATGCTTCTGGAACCATCGTTCGGCTCGGGCAAGGTCGCGCGGCGAGATCAGAATCCAGCGTCCATATCGTTCCGCGGCGGGCCGGCCTCCCAGCGCGCCGACGCTATAGGCCAGGAGTGAACCCAGCACGCACCCCAAAGTCGCCACCCAGGCAATGGGCCACAGCTTAAAGCGTCCGAGCAGCACCAGATAGCCGGAGAACGGCAAAACGACTTCGGAAGGAATGGGGATGCAGGCCGATTCCAGCGACATCAGAACGAGAATGCCCCAATAGCCCCAGGATGAAATCAGCGTAGTGATGCCACGGCCGAGGATGCCGAGCGGGTGCATACGATAGCCATTGTAGCGATAAAGACAGGCACACTCGCCGCATACGGCGAAGCCGCGGTGTATAGCTGAGAAAACTGGTGTAGTCTGAGCAACAGGGAGGCCTGGAGTACTTGCGGCGCCTGCTTATCTTTTTCGGGTTATTTCTGCTGGCTTGGCCGGCCGGGCTGGCGGGTCAACAAGCAGGGGTGAAACCGGCAGCACCAGTTGCCGGGTTGAAGACCGCAATTTCCCCCGATCCCGCCACGGCTTTTTACCATTTCATGCTGGGGCGCTGGTATGAGAGCCGCGCCGGCATGCTGGGCAATCCGGGCGACATCCAATCCGCGATCGAGCAGTACGGCAAAGCCATGCATGCGGACCCGGCTTCGGCCTACCTGCCCTCGCAGATGGCGGCGCTGCTGTTTCGCGCCGGGCGGACGGGCGACGCGATCCGGCTGGCGCGCAGCGTGGTGCGCACGCATCCGAATAATCTGGAAGCGCGCGAGCTGCTGGGCTGGATCTATACCCGGCTGCTGGGCGATGAGCACGACGATTCCACGCACGCGCTGCTCAGCCTGGCGATCCAGCAATACGAAGCCATCGTGCGCTTGCGGCCCAGCGACTTAAAAAATCAATATCGTCTGGCCCAACTCTATCTCGCCAACCAGCAACTGCCACAGGCGATGGCGGAGTTGCAGGCGGTGTTGCGGCTGCGTCCGGGGTACCCCAAGGCGGTGACCAGCCTGATCGGCCTGTACGGCCGGCAACACCGGCTGGAGCAGGCGCAACAGGTGTTTCAGTCGGTGCCGGAAGCGGCGCGCACCGCGCCGATGCTGGCGGCCATGGCGCGCGCCGAACGGCGCAACGATCATCCCCGGCAGGCAATCGCGCAATGGAGCCAGGCGCTCCAACTGGATCCCGGCAACCGGTCGTATCATCGCGCTCTGGGACGGCTGCTGACGCAATACGGTCCTTCGCAGGCGGCGATTGAGCAGTACCGCTGGCTAGTGGCGGGCAATCCACAAGACGCCCGCGCCTGGCTGCAACTCACTGCGCTGTATGAAAAGCGGGGCGAGTTCCCCCAGGCCGAGGGCGCGCTGGCGCAGGCGGCGCGGCTGCTGCCCGATTCAAGCCCGGAGATCGGCTACTTCACCGCGGTGTTGGATGAAGCGGAAGGCAAGACGCCGAGCGCGATTGCCGCGCTCCAGCGGCTGCTGAATGTGCCGCCCGGGAGCCTCTCCACGGCGGAGGCGAATTTCAACCGCAGCGCGTTTTTACAGGAATTGGGCCGCCTCGAGCGCTCGCAGGGCAATACCCCGGCCGCGCTCGACGCCTTTCATCGGATGCAAGCACTGGGCCCGGTGGCGGACCGCCGCGCCCGGGTGGAATTGACCGAGACCTACCGCCGCGAACACGATTTCGGGCAGGCGCTCATGACCGCGCAAGCGGGACTGGAGCAGTATCCGCATAGCGAGTCCTTGCGCATCAGCGCCGCCCTGCTGGAAGCCGAAACCGGGGCGGTGAAGGCGGGGCTGACCACGCTCGAGCCGCTGCTCGAGCAAAATCCGCGCAGCGCGCGGCTGCTGCTGATCGTGGCCCAAATCAACCAGGCGGGCAAGCGCTGGCCGGCGGCCCTCGCGGCGGCGCGGCAGGCGCGGGCGCTGGCCCGAAGCCGCACCTCGCGCGGCGAAGCCACCCTGGTGCTGGCCGATATTTTCAACCAGCAGCGGCAATTCGGCCGCGCCGAACGCTATTACCGCCGCGCCCTGGCGCTCAATCCGCACAGCCCGATGGTGCTCAACGATTACGGCTACATGCTGGCCGACCGGGGCGTGCATCTGCATCGCGCCCTGGCCTACATTCAGCAGGCGGTGCACCTGGCGGCGAATAACGGCGCTTATCTGGACAGCCTGGGCTGGGTGCAATATAAGCTGCACCTTTGGCCGGAAGCGGCGGCCAACCTGCATCAGGCGGTGCGGCTCCAGCTCAAGGACCCCACCGTGCTCGGCCATTTGGGGGCGCTCTATTTGCATACCGGGCACCTCCGCCAGGCGGAGCAATATCTGGCGCAGGCGGTTGCCGCCTGGCAAGCGGAGCCGCCGGGGGATTTCGATTCCCATCAGGCGGCGCTCGCCCAGCGCTGGTTGCGGCGCGCCCGCCGCGAGCTGGCGCGACGGCTGAAAGCCTCCGCGCCGCATCGCGCCCATCCGGGGGGCTAGTGGTTAAAGGGCCGGCCAGCGCCGTAACCGGCCGGGAATGGGCGTGGGCTGAGCGGCAGATTTTCGATATAATCAGCTAGTCGGCGCATAGAACGGCTGCGGCCAGGCGATAGGTTTTACCTGTCCAATCAATCCGGCCAAGCCGATTTTTTTCGTTCCCCATTATGGCAGTCAAGATCAGGGAAAAGCTGGAGCGCGAGGTGCAGCAGCTCGAACATGAACTCAATTTCGAGTTGCCGGCCGAGCTGAAACGGGCCGTGGCCTTGGGCGACCTGAGCGAAAACGCCGAATACCACATGGCCAAACAGCGGCAGGAATATGTGGCCGCCCGCCTGGCGCAACTCAAAAAGCGGCTGGCGGAGCTCAGCCTGATCAATCTCAACAATATTCCCCGCGACCGCGCCGCCTACGGCTCGGTGCTGAAGCTGCGCGACCTGGATAAAGACGAGGTGGTCGAATACCGGCTGGTCTCCAGCGAAGAAGCCGACGTGCCGCGGGGGCTGATCTCGACCTCCTCGCCGATCGGCCGCGGGTTGATGGGCAAACAAGTGGGCGATAGCGTGCGCATTCAAACCCCCAATGGCGCGCGCGAGTTCGAAGTGCAATCGGTGCAGACTTTGCACGATCAGGACGAAGCCCCCGGCGAAGAAAGCGAAGCCGCTCCGCCGGCGTGAGGGCCAGATCGCACGGCGGAACGCAAACCAGTGACCTATACCGGAGCCATCGGACGCGGCTGTAAATGGATTCTCGACCGTTTAGTGCGCGCCCTGGCGCTGGCCCGCATCCATCCCAACGTTCTGACTTTTGTCGGGCTGCTGATCAACATCATCGCCGCGGTGCTGTTCGGGCACGGCGCTTTCCTGGCCGCCGGGCTGGTGATCATCGCCGCCGGCATCTTCGATATGGTGGATGGGCGGGTGGCGCGCGTGACCAATACCGCCAGCCACTTTGGCGCCTTCTTCGATTCCGTCGTGGACCGCTACTCCGACCTGGCGCTGTACTTCGGCCTGCTGGTCTATTACGCCCGCATCAACCGCTTTTTTTATGTCGTGCTGACGGCCATCGTGATGACCGGCTCGGTGATGGTCAGCTATGCGCGCGCCCGGGCGGAATCGGTGATTCCCACCTGCAAGGTGGGCTTCATGGAGCGCCCGGAACGCATCGTGCTGGTCATTCTCGGCGCCTTGTTTAACCGCATGGCGCCGGTGTTGTGGGTGATTGCGGTGCTGTCGAACGTGACCGTCGTGCACCGCATTCTCTATACCTTCCGCGAGACGCGCAAGCTCGACCTGGCGCCGGAGATGGCGGCACCGGCCCGCGCCCCCTCCCCGCCGGCGGAAGCGCTCGAGCGCAGCGCGCATTAAATCATTCCGTTCTTACGGAGCGAGCTGGGGATCTTCTTCCCGGCTTACCGGGACAGCCTGCCCTGGAGCTTATTCCGAGGCGAGCGCGGATAAATAAGCTGGCGTCAACCCGGTGCAGGCGCCGGCGGCGCTCCGGCCAGGGAAAGAACGTCAAGATAAAGGTGACGAGATCAAGCCGGACCGCGCGCCAGCCGGGCCGTTCACTCCAGGCTGGCCAGGCTGTCGTCAATGCGTTGCAGATGTTCACAGCGTTCGGCGAGCTGGGCGCGAGCTTGTTCGACGACGTCGGGCCGGGCGTTTTGCAGAAACTCAGGGTTGGCAAGCTGGCGTTCCAGATTGAGCACGCCGCGCGCCAGGTGCTCGCGTTCTTTTTCCAGGCGCTGGCGCTCGGCGGATAAATCCACCAGCGATTCGATTTCCCATTGCGCGTCATAGCCGGCGCCGTGAATGCGGCCCAGGCGATTCTGGCCGAGCGCCGAAGCTGAGGCCACCCACTCAATTTCACCCGTGCCGGCGAGATTGCGAATGCCCAGCAGGATGAATTCGCGGTCCCGGGCGGCGAGCGATTCGGACAGCAGGCGCAGGCGGGGACGGGCGGAGGCGGGAATGCGCAACTCGGCGCGCAGGCTGCGCAGGCGCGCAATCAGTTCCTGCAATAGCTGAGTCGTGGCCACCGCGCCGGAATTCTGGCCAATGGCCTCAAGCATATCCTGGTTGAATTTCGGCCAGGCGGCCAAGGCTAAGGTGGGATTGGGAGGGTTGTCTCCCCAGAGCTGCAGCCAAAGCTCCTCCGTCAGGAACGGCATGAAAACGTGCAGCAGGCGCAGCAAAATATCGAATGCGCCCGCCAAAAGATAGGCGGTAGATTCAGCAATTCTTTGCCGTATGTTATCGGGATGATCTCTCCAGGCTTGAAACCTGATTTTGGCAAACTCGATTTGCCAGTCACAGAACTCGCCCCAGATGAAGTGATAAAGATTTAACGCCGCTTCATGAAATTCAAAGCGCTGCAGAAAATCATCAATTTTCCTGCTTATATCCTTCAGACCGTTGAGCAGCCAGTAAGCTTCAAAAGCATCTTGCGCAGAAGCTTTGGCGGTTAAAAGAAATGAATATGCAGGTATCTCCTGCTGGCGGGCGCGCCAGGTTTCGATGCTCCAGATTCCGGCTTGCTCCAATTCATGGAGGGCGCTGAAGACAAAGCGGGCGGCGTTCCAGATTTTATTGGCGAAGGCGGAGTAGCCGGCCATGCGCTCCTCGGCGAGCGCGATATCGGTGCCGGGGGCGGCCATGGAGGCGAGGGTAAAACGGACCGCGTCGGTGCCGTATTTTTCCGTCATCGCCAGCGGGTCAATCACATTGCCCTTGGTCTTGGACATTTTCTGCTTTTCGGCGTCGCGGACCAGGGAGTGGATATAGACCTGGCGGAAAGGCACGGCTTCGGAAAGTGAACCGGAAAGATTGGGCGACAATGTATTTTTCGGGTCGAAATGGCAGCCCATCATGATCATGCGGGCGACCCAGAAAAAGAGAATATCGAAGCCGGTGACCAGCAGGGAGGTGGGATAAAAGGCTACGAGGTCGGCCGTTTTATCGGGCCAGCCCAGGGTGGAAAAGGGCCAGAGGGCAGAGCTGAACCAGGTATCGAGCACGTCGGATTCCTGGCGCAGCGGGCCGGCGCAGCGGGGACATTTTTCCGGAGCTTCGCGGGCGACGATGGGCTGGGCTTCGCCGCCGGCGGCGGCGCAGGCGTCGCAGTACCAGGCGGGAATGCGGTGTCCCCACCAGAGCTGGCGCGAGATGCACCAGTCGTGGATGTTTTCCATCCAGCCGCGATAAATGGCGGCGTAGTTTTCCGGAACAAAGCGGATGTGGCCTACGGCGACCGCGCGGATGGCGGCGCCGGCCAAGCTGGCGGGATCCTCCACCGGCCCGACCTTCACGAACCATTGCGTGGAGAGGCGGGGCTCGACCGGAGTGCGGCAGCGCTGGCAGAGCGCGGCGGCGAGGCGGTAATCCTCGATTTTTTCCAGCAGCCCGGCGCTTTCCAGATCGCTGACGATACGCTTGCGGGCGATTTGGCGGTCGAGACCGGCGTAAGCGCCGGCCTGCCGGTTGAGTACGCCGGCTTCATCCATGATCTCGAGTTCTTCCAGCCCATGCCGCCGGCCGGCGGCGAAATCGTTGACGTCGTGCGCGGGCGTGACCTTGACCACGCCGGAGCCGAACTCGGGCTGGGCGAGCTCGTCGGCGATGACGGGCACGGCGCGCCCGGAAAGCGGCACGCGCACGCGGCGGCCGATCCAGGCCGCATAGCGCGCGTCCTGCGGATGAACGGCGACGCCGGTATCGCCGGGAATGGTTTCCGGGCGGGTGGTGGCGACCGTCAGGAATTGCGTTTCATCGCCGGCGTCGGGATAGCGGACCCAATAGAGCTTGCCGGCGCTGTCTTCATGCGCCACTTCGAGATCGCTCAGCGCGGTGAGGCAGCGCGGGCACCAATTGACCATGTAACGGCCGCGATAAATGCGGCGCTCTTCCCAGAGCCGGACAAACACCTCGCGCACGGCGCGGGAAAGACCGGGGTCAAGCGTGAAGCGCTGGCGCGACCAGTCGCAGGAGGCGCC
Organism: Acidobacteriota bacterium; assembly: GCA_021818955.1. Taxonomy (GTDB): domain Bacteria; phylum Acidobacteriota; class Terriglobia; order Terriglobales; family SCQP01; genus JAKASR01. The sequence goes on along the minus strand of JAKASR010000005.1, from coordinate 87,404 downwards.
GAGGCGGACCATTTGCTGCTGGATGGTCCCGCCGTATTGCTCTTTCCATTCCCAAACTTTTTTTTCAAAGGCTTCGCGGCCGAGCCGGCGGCGGTCGAGGCCGTGTTTGGCCAGTTCACGCTCGACCACCATCTGGGTGGCGATGCCGGCATGATCGGTGCCGGGCAGCCAGAGCACGTTTTCGCCGCGCATGCGATGCCAGCGCACCAGGATGTCGATCAGGGTGTGCTCGAGCATATGGCCCATATGCAGCGAGCCGGTGATATTGGGCGGAGGAATGACCAGTGACCAGCGCGGGCGGGAATCGGCGGAAGCGTTTGAAGCTTGAAACCAGGCCTGCTCGACCCAGCGTTCGGCCAGCGGCGGCTCGATCGCGGCCGGGGAATAAGTTTTGTCCAGCGCGGGCAGCATTGTGGATAGGATTGAAAGCGGGCGCCGGTCGCCAGCGGGAAATTAAAAATCCATGCTACACGAAATGAGCAGTGATGACGCGGGCGAAGCAATGAAGGCGCGGGCGAAGTGAAGAGCGAAGGCGAGGCGTGGCGGCGGCCGCGGCGCATCGCGGCGGAAACGGCGCGGGCAAGCGGCCGTCAATCATTGACGGGGAAAAATGAACCGCGCGCGCAATCGGGTTGACAGAATCTGAGTCTGCAGGTACAGTGAATAAAGCTCGCCGGACGGATCAAGTCAGTCAGGCTTTTTCACCAGCAGACAAGGCAAACCGCCGTAAGATGCGCGGGCGGAGTCTGGCGCAGCGACCCGGGGTTGACGAAAAACGCGCCGCGGGTTACGATAAGAAGGTTTCGAGGACGGAGTTTGGATTTCAACAAAAATCCTACTTCGGGTTGGCCCCAGAAGGGGCCCCGGTTGGGGCGCCTGCCGCGACCGGGATCGCTGTTTGACAACTTGGGATTGAACACGCCAGAAATCAATAAACCTTTATAGGGTTTCGAGGCCAGAGCGACACTCTGCAGAATCAACGAAACCGCCGCAAGGCGGAATCGGGGTTTTTTGTTGAGAGTTTGATCCTGGCTCAGAATCAACGCTGGCGGCGTGCCTAACACATGCAAGTCGAACGCGAAAGTCCCCGCAAGGGGGCGAGTAGAGTGGCGCACGGGTGAGTAACACGTGGGTAATCTACCCGGAAATGGGGAATAACCCGCCGAAAGGCGGGCTAATACCGCATAACCTCTTTGAGGCGATGCCTTGGGGAGCAAAGGAGCAATTCGTTTCCGGAGGAGCCCGCGGCCGATTAGCTAGTTGGCGGGGTAACGGCCCACCAAGGCTCTGATCGGTAGCCGGCCTGAGAGGGCGCACGGCCACACTGGAACTGAAACACGGTCCAGACTCCTACGGGAGGCAGCAGTGGGGAATTTTGCGCAATGGGGGCAACCCTGACGCAGCAACGCCGCGTGGAGGATGAAGGGCTTCGGCTTGTAAACTCCTTTCGGTCGGGACGAGTAGATGACGGTACCGGCGGAAGAAGCCCCGGCTAACTACGTGCCAGCAGCCGCGGTAATACGTAGGGGGCGAGCGTTGTTCGGAATTATTGGGCGTAAAGCGCGTGTAGGCGGTTCGGTAAGGCGGATGTGAAATGCCCGGGCTCAACCCGGGATTGGCATCCGCAACTGCCGGGCTGGAGGGCAAGAGGGGAGAGCGGAATTCCCGGTGTAGCGGTGAAATGCGTAGATATCGGGAGGAACACCTGTGGCGAAGGCGGCTCTCTGGATTGCACCTGACGCTGAGACGCGAAAGCTAGGGGAGCAAACAGGATTAGATACCCTGGTAGTCCTAGCTGTAAACGATGGATGCTGGGTGTGAGCGCTTCATTGCGTTCGTGCCGAAGCTAACGCATTAAGCATCCCGCCTGGGGAGTACGGTCGCAAGGCTGAAACTCAAAGGAATTGACGGGGGCCCGCACAAGCGGTGGAGCATGTGGTTCAATTCGACGCAACGCGAAGAACCTTACCTGGGCTCGAAATGACGTCGACCGGGGTGGAAACACCCCTTTCCCGCAAGGGACGGCGTTATAGGTGCTGCATGGCTGTCGTCAGCTCGTGTCGTGAGATGTTGGGTTAAGTCCCGCAACGAGCGCAACCCTTATCCTTAGTTGCCAGCGGTTCGGCCGGGCACTCTAGGGAAACCGCCTCGGATAACGGGGAGGAAGGTGGGGATGACGTCAAGTCCTCATGGCCTTTATGTCCAGGGCAACACACGTGCTACAATGGCCGGTACAAACCGTCGCAAACCCGCGAGGGGGAGCTAATCGGAGAAAGCCGGCCTCAGTTCGGATTGCAGTCTGCAACTCGACTGCATGAAGCTGGAATCGCTAGTAATCGCGGATCAGCACGCCGCGGTGAATACGTTCCCGGGCCTTGTACACACCGCCCGTCACATCACGAAAGTGGGCTGTACTAGAAGCCGGTGCACCAACCCGCAAGGGAGGAAGCCGTCCAAGGTATGGCTCATGATTGGGGTGAAGTCGTAACAAGGTAGCCGTAGGAGAACCTGTGGCTGGATCACCTCCTTTCTAAGAGAGAACGGGGCGCGAGCCGTCCGGCTAAAGCCGGCGGCATCCGTTCGCGTCCATTCCGTCCCGTCCTGCGGGGCGGAAACGCTCGGGCCGCTCTCTTAACCCATAAAGTGCGATTTTCGTCAGTCCCGCTCAGCGGGATGCGTGTTCACCCTTCCTCGAAAAAATTTCGTTTCCTCGACCGGAGTCGGGGCTGTAGCTCAGTCTGGGAGAGCGCCTGATTTGCAATCAGGAGGTCGTCGGTTCGATCCCGATCAGCTCCACCAGCTCGACGCCCTTTGGGCGTGCAAACTGGGCGTGGCGGGGCCTGTAGCTCAGATGGCTAGAGCGCACCCCTGATAAGGGTGAGGTCGGTAGTTCGATTCTACCCAGGCCCACCAACACCGCGAGGAAACTCAAGCTCAGGCGGGAAGTTGATTCCCGGCCGCGAGAGTCCGGCGGAAGCCGGACGGTAGGCTCTTTAACAACTGCATAGCAAGTGATTGGGCAAAACCAAGTTCAAGCGCGACAAGTGGATGATTCGGGCATGCCCCGAATGAATCCGTGGTCAAGCTACTAAGGGCGTATGGTGGATGCCTTGGCGCCAACAGGCGAAGAAGGACGTGGCCAGCTGCGATAAGCTTCGGGGAGCCGCAAACAGGCTTTGATCCGGAGATTTCCGAATGGGGAAACCCCGCCGAGTAACCCTCGGCGACGGCCCGCTGAATCCATAGGCGGGTGCGAGCGAACCCGGGGAAGTGAACCATCTCAGTACCCGGAGGAAAATAAAGAAACCTCGATTCCGAGAGTAGTGGCGAGCGAAATCGGAACAGCCCAAATCCCGCTTCCCGGCTTGCCGGGACACGGGAGGTTGTAGGGCCTGCAACAGTAGAGTTACCAATCCGGCCGTTAGTCGAACCCCGCTGGAAAGCGGGGCCAAAGAGCGTGATAGCCGCGTAGGCGAAAATGGACCGGACTCGAAGCAGGTACCTGAGTACCGCGGGGCACGTGAAACCCTGCGGGAATCCGGGAGGACCATCTCCCAAGGCTAAATACTCGTTGGCGACCGATAGTGAACCAGTACCGTGAGGGAAAGGTGAAAAGAACCCCTGCGAGGGGAGTGAAATAGTACCTGAAACCGTATGCCTACAAACGGTGGGAGGGCTATGTCCGGGCTTCGGTCCGGAAAAGCCTGACCGCGTGCCTATTGCATAATGAGCCGGCTAGTTATTCTCACCAGCAAGGTTAAGCGCAAGCGAGCCGCAGCGAAAGCGAGTCCGAATGGGGCGATGAGTTGGTGGGAATAGACGCGAAGCGGGATGATCTACCCTTGGCCAGGATGAAGGACGGGTAACACCGTCTGGAGGTCCGAACCAGTGTTGGTTGAAAACAGCTTGGATGAGCTGAGGGTAGGGGTGAAAGGCTAATCAAATTCCGTAATTGCTCGTTCTCTCCGAAATAGCTTTAGGGCTAGCCTCGCGTGAATCGCAACGGGGGTAAAGTGACTCGATGGACTAGGGGCGTTTCCACGTTACCGAATCCAACGAAACTCTGAATACCGTTGACGCATGCGCGGGAGTCAGACAGCGGGGGCTAAGCTTCGTTGTCGAGAGGGAAACAGCCCAGATCGCCTGCTAAGGTCCCCAAGCACCAGCTCAGTGGGAAAGGAAGTCGGAACTCTCAGACAGCCAGGAGGTTGGCTTAGAAGCAGCCATCCTTTAAAGAAAGCGTAATAGCTCACTGGTCAAGAGGCCCGGCGCCGACAATTTAACGGGGCTTAAGCTGGTCACCGAAGCAGCGGACTCCGATCTTCGGATCGGATTGGTAGGAGAGCGTTCCCAGCCTTGAAAGTGGACCGAAAGGACCACAGGGGCGGCTGGGAAGTGACCCTGCCGGCATAAGTAGCGATAAACCATGTGAGAACCATGGTCGCCGAAAGTCTAAGGTTTCCTGAGCAAGGTTAATCCGCTCAGGGTTAGTCGGTCCCTAAGGCGAGGCCGAAAGGCGTAGCTGATGGATGTCAGGTGAACATTCCTGAACTCCCGAAGACTCGTTTGTACGATGCGGGGACGCGGAAGGATAGCGGAGACGGGGGATGGTTGTCCCGTTGAAGCGCCGTAAGCCGGTCCGACCTGGCAAATCCGGTCGGGCATTAACGGTGAGGGCGCGGACGAGGCCGAACGGCCATTAAGTCCGTGATTTCACGCCGCCAAGAAAAGCCGCTAAGGAGAGTTTTTGGGAACCGTACCCCAAACCGACACAGGTAGACGAGGAGAATATCCACAGGCGCTCGAGAGAACACTCGTTCAGGAACTCGGCAAATTAGCTCCGTAACTTCGGGAGAAGGAGTGCCCCGCTAGGGTTTATAGCCCGAGGGGGCCGCAGCGAAGCGCGTCAGGCGACTGTTTAACAAAAACACAGGTCTCTGCTAAGTCGAAAACGACGTATAGGGGCTGACGCCTGCCCGGTGCTGGAAGGTTAAAGGGAGGGGTCATCCTGCGCAAGCGGGAGAAGCTCCGAACTGAAGCCCCAGTGAACGGCGGCCGTAACTATAACGGTCCTAAGGTAGCGAAATTCCTTGTCGGGTAAGTTCCGACCTGCACGAATGGCGTAACGATCTGACGACTGTCGTAACGAGTGGCTCGGCGAACTTGTAGTGCCGGTGAAGATGCCGGTTGCCCGCATCTAGACGGAAAGACCCCGTGCACCTTTACTGTACCTTTGCAGTGAATGATGGGACGGTCTGCGCAGCATAGGTAGGAGGCTTTGAACCCTGGGTTTCGGCTTGGGGGGAGCCACCGGTGAGATACTACCCTGATCGTTCCGTCGTTCTAACCTCCTCCCGTCATCCGGGAGAGGGACCCTGCAAGGCGGGCAGTTTGACTGGGGCGGTCGCCTCCTAAACGGTAACGGAGGCGCGCGATGCTTGGCTCAGGCTGTTTGGAAATCAGCCGTCGAGTGTAAAGGCATAAGCCAGGTTGACTGCGAGACCTACAAGTCGAGCAGGTGCGAAAGCAGGCCTTAGTGATCCGGCGGTCCCGCATGGAAGGGCCGTCGCTCAACGGATAAAAGGTACGCCGGGGATAACAGGCTGATCGGAGCCAAGAGTTCATATCGACGCTCCGGTTTGGCACCTCGATGTCGGCTCATCGCATCCTGGAGCTGTAGAAGGTTCCAAGGGTTGGGCTGTTCGCCCATTAAAGCGGTACGTGAGCTGGGTTCAGAACGTCGCGAGACAGTTCGGTCCCTATCTGATGTGGGCGCAGGAGATTTGCAGGGGGCTGTCCTTAGTACGAGAGGACCGGGATGGACGAACCTCTTGTGTTCCAGCTGTCACGCCAGTGGCACGGCTGGGTAGCGAAGTTCGGTCGGGATAAACGCTGAAAGCATATAAGCGTGAAGCCCTCCCTAAGATTAGATCTCCCAATCCGTCGCAAGGCGGATAAGAAGGCCACGGGAAGACGACCCGTTTGATAGGCGGGGGGTGTAAGTCCAGTAATGGATTCAGCTTACCCGTACTAATTGGCCGTTCGGCTTTTCGCCACGGATTCATTCGCGGTATCCCCGCAATCCGTCGCGCTCATCAATTTGAGTTTTGCCGCTTCGCCCCGGTTTGCCGGGGTGGATTTGCCCGAAGTGAGGCCGAGGAAAACCTGCCCGCCTCATTTCGGCCGCATTTCCCGCCTGCGCGGGAAAGGCCACTTGCTCTGCGGCGTATCAGTTTCCGGCGGCCCTAGCGAGGGGGATCACCCGTTCCCATCCCGAACACGGAAGTTAAGCCCCTCAGCGCCGATTGTACTGCTCGGGAAACCGGGTGGGAGAGTAGGTCGTCGCCGGATTTATTTTCTCGATTCGGCCCGTTTCGCACTTACCGAAACGGGCCGTTTTATTTTTTGTTGCCCCGAAAGCGTTAACGGCCAAGTCGGGCTGCAATTATCGTCATTGGCAATTTCAGAGAAATTGCCTCTAGCATTCGTCATGCGTCCGGTTTCGGCCGGACCCTTGCGTTAGCGTCGGCGCCGAAAAGCAAATGCGGCCGAGCCGCCGGTTTTCAATCCCGATAACACTGCCAAATCGCCTGTAAATCGAGCGCGAAACCTGCCACCGGCCCTTCACCCTTCAAGCTGGCGCCTTCATTTGCACCGGCGTGATCATGGCTTCTTTTTACGTTCCACAGGGTGCAAGGCTCGCAATCTATTAGCGCGCATCAGGAAACGTATTTTTCTGAGCATTTGGCCGAGGGGTGGAGATTTGCAGGAGCTTGAGGCGGAGGTAATCGAGATAGTGGGGTGGCAGAGGCTGGACGAGAAGCTCCTCGATGACAGGACGGAAGTAGGCCAGCGAACGGATGGGCGGCAGTGGCAGGAGATCGGCGGGACGTAGGAGTCGACGTAAGGAGCCGAGCAGAAGAGCGGCTTCGAGGAGGTCTAAAGAGACATTTCGGTGCTGGAAGTCGCGGGCGGTAAGGTAGTCGGCCGCGGCGGGGTGGAGCGGAGTTTCGGGCAGGCGGAGATAAAGATCAATCAGGGCGGCGACATAACCCTGACGGATAGACTGCTCGGCGTTCACGCTAACGGCCGTGTTCCAATCGCGCCGCCTGCAAAATCAGATACTGCCGTTCCGGCAGGCTGGTCGCCAAGCTGGCGGCCAACCGATACTGCTGCCGGGCGGCATCCGGCTTGCCCGCCATTTCCAGCAAGTGGGCGCGCGCCGCGCTCAAGCGATGATGGCCGGCCAGGCGCGGGTTCGCATCGAGCTGTTCGAGCCGCTCCAGGCCCTGCTCCGGCCCGTGCACCATGGCCACGGCGATGGCGTGATTGAGGTCCACCACCGGGTTGTCGGATATGCGTTGCAACAGCGTGTACAGCGCCAGTATCTGCGGCCAGTCGGTCGCTTCAAAGCGCGGAGCCTCGTCGTGCACTGCGGCAATCGCCGCTTGCAATTGATAAGGCCCCACCGCGCCTTCCGGCAACGCCGCGGAAAGCAGCTTCACGCCTTCGGCGATCTGGTCCGCATTCCAAAGCGAACGGTCCTGGCGCTCCAGCGGAATCAATTCTCCTTCCGCGTTGGTGCGTGCGGCGCGGCGCGCATCGGTCAGCAGCATGAGCGCCAGCAAGCCGGCCGTTTCCGGCTGGTCGGGTTGTAATTGACGCAGCAGGCGCGCCAGGCGAATCGCTTCCTGCGCCAGATCGTCGCGCCGCATCTGGCTGCCCGAGCTGCTGGCGTAGCCTTCATTAAAGATCAGATAGAGCACATGCATCACCGTGCGCAAGCGCTCGGCGCGCTCCGCCTCGACGGGCAGCCGAAAGGGAACGCCGGATTCCTTGATGGCTTGCTTGGCGCGGCTGATGCGTTGCGCCATGGTCGCTTCCGGCACCAGAAAGGCGCGGGCGATTTCCGCCGTGGTCAAGCCGCCCACCGCCCGCAGCGTCAAAGCGATGGCCGAGCTCCGGCTCAGGGCCGTATGACAACACATGAACAACAGCGCCAGCGTGTCGTCTTCCTGCGGCGATGATTCCGCATTCAAGAGCGGGGCCAGCCAGGCGCTTTCGGCGGCGAATTTTTCCTCGCGCTGGCGCCGCGCGGCTTCGCTGCGCAGCCAGTCGGTCATCCGCCGCGAGGCGACTTGAATCAGCCAGCCGCGCGGATTTTCCGGCGCCCCCTCGCGCGGCCATTGCATCAGCGCCGCCATCAGCGCATCCTGCACGGCGTCCTCGACGGCGGCAAAATCCCGGTAGCGCCGCAGCATGGCGCCAAGCGCCTGCGGCGCCAGCTCGCGCAGCAGACGCTCGACATCAGGATTCAGCGGCCCAGTGTTCATGCCGGTTCGCTGGTCCTGGGCGACAGTATTTGCCGCACCTCGATCGGCATGCTCAACTGCATGCCGCCGGGGCCGGGGCCGCCCGAGAGCTGGGCGGCGATCTGATAGGCCCGTTCCGCGCTATCGACATCGACTATCCAGTAGCCCAACAGGAACTCTTTCGATTCCGGGAAAACGCCGTCGGTCATCAGCGCGCCGTTGGCGCCGGCCTGCACCAGCTTGGCCTGCTCAGGCGCTCCCAGAGGCTCGTTGGCCACCAACTCGCCCGATTCGGCCAGCTCGCAATTGAGGCGCTTCAGGTATGCGAAGTGGGCTTCGACATCCTGCTTGCTCCAGGCGCGGTAGCTGTCCACGCCCGCTTTCGTGCCATTCATCATCAGAATGTATTTCATGTCCCTTCCTCATCGTGATTTTCGCACCGCCTTGGGCGATTTCATGCCCAGTTCGGTTTCATGCTTAGGTCGGAGCCGGCGGCCGATTCTTGACATCTGGATGACGATTTTTTTAAATTTTGTTGGCCGCTTCAAAACTAGCCTTATTTTCTTTTATTTACCGAAGGCGATGGTATCGATCTTCCAGTGCTCGGCATAAAAGTAGCGGCGAATCAACAGGTGCGTTTCCGGATCGATCACTGGCTCACCAGGGATGTGGAATGCGCGGAAATGCATCGATCCAACGCCCCCGGCGCCCGCAGAATCGGCAGCGTGGCTCTATCGTCCGGGCGGCAAGGGCTACGGCAGGCCTTACCCTAGCGGCAATGACCTTTCCACCTCCTGATCCTGCTCGCAATAAATTTATGGTGGAACCCTGATCCGTCACGCCGAGGCGTTGCCGGCAACGGTACGCGCGTTGTCGATCGCGGTGATCCAGTCGCCCTTCCGGGCTGTGCTGATGGCGACGATTGGCGGCGCGGCGTTGCCGCAAACGCGCCTGAAACCGACAAGTCAGGCCGCAATAGCGCTGGCCCCGATCGCAGGCGGAGCAGATGAAAAACAGCCGGTGGCAGCCCTCGCCCAAGCACATGCGCATGCGTAAAGCCGTCCCGTTCCTCGCCGCCAAGCCTCGCTCCCCGCGAGGCTTTGACTTTCAAGGCGGCTCATGGCACGTTGGACTCTGTTACGCGGTAGTCCTCACTTGCTTTGAGGATCGCCTAGCTGGAGTCCCGTCGTTGGTGCGGCGGGACTCTAACCTTACCCTCGCACGCCCACACTTTACCCCAGTCCCACCTCCCGGCGGCTCTCCCTAGCGAAATCACGACGATGATTGATGAGGATTGGCGCCTGCGGCGCCGATGATGCGTTCTACTCTCGACCCCGGCCAAAGGCTCATATTCCTACGTTTTCAAATGCGCGCCGACAGCAATCGAGCAGGGGCATCGGAAAACCCTTGCTCATCTTGGCTATAATCAGGCTCAATTCGACGCATGCCGCTGAGCGCGCACATTCCGGAATGGATTGGCTTCCTGTGGCTGGGATGGTTTATCGCCTGGTGGACGTTGGCGCTTTGGCATAAACCGGTGCGGCAGCGGGGTTCGGCACAAGCCGAGTTCGGGCATCGTCTCATCTTGATTCTCGGCGCATTGATGGTTTGGCGTCCGGAATGGTTTGGCCCATTGCGCTCTCGGCTGTACACGCCGCCAGCGGAGTTGTTATGGATCGGGCTGGCGGCAGTGGTATCCGGCATGGCGATAACTTTTTGGGCGCGCTTTGCTTTGGGCGGCAATTGGTCGGGGCGGATCGTGTTGAAAGCCGGCCATGAGTTGATTCGCCGCGGTCCGTATGCCCGCATACGTCATCCTATTTATACCGGCATAATGTTGGCCATATTGGGCACGGCGGCCGTTTTCGGCCGCTGGAGTGACTTGGCCGGCTTTGGCCTGATCTTCGCGGCATTTACCATCAAGGCGCGGAGCGAAGAAACGCTGCTGGCTCCGGCCTTCGGCGCCGCCTTTGAGGAACATACGTGCCGCACCGGGCGTTTTTTGCCGCGGCTGCGGCGAGGAATTAAAGCTCAAAATTGAGATGGCAGAGTTGGAGCATGATGTCTCTCGATGCAAGCAACTGACCCGCACTGGCCCGTCGCGCACAGTAAGAGCGGCTCGGCCGCATAAATATTTCTGACCTGGCGGGGTGAATCCGGCTAAGGTACAGTCATGCGCAAACCCGCTTGGCTCGGATTAGGCTTGGCGCTGGCTTGCATAAGCCTGGCGCCCTTCGTATTCGCTCAAGCCCCGGCCGCCGCTGGCCTGCTGCCCGCGTTTCGCCCGCCGGCTTCGCCGCTGGTCGCGGTGGACCCTTATTTCAGCATCTGGTCGTTTTCCACCCACCTGACCGATCGCTCTACCCGGCATTGGACGGGGAAGCGCATGCGGCTCTTCAGCCTGGTGCGGGTGGACGGCCGGACGTATCGCCTGATGGGCAGCGAGTCGGGCCTCGGCATCGTGGCCCCGGCGCGGCAACTCGCGGAGAGGGTGCGGCCGACGCGCACCCTTTACGCTTTTGAAGCCGGCGGAGTGCGCATCCGGCTTAGTTTTCTCACGCCTGATCTGGCGCGGCGGTTGCGCATCCTCAGCCGGCCGGTGACTTATCTCACCTGGCAGGCGCGATCGCTGGATGGCCGGCCGCATCGGGTGGAGTTGTATTACGCCAACACCGCCGAGCTGGTCTCCAACCAGCGCGGCGAGCAGGTCGGCTGGTCACAGCCGGAGGTCAGCGGCCTGACGGTGTTGCGCCTGGGCACGGTGGCGCAGCCGGTGCTGGCGAAAGCCGGGGATTTTGTGCGCATCAATTGGGGCTATTTCTACGCCGCCGCGCCGCAATCGGCGCGGGCCCAGGCCATGGTGGGCGCGCCCGGGAAATTGTTGCCGGCCTTTCTGCGGACGGGTACTTTGCCGGCTGGCGCCTCGGCCCCGGCCGCTTTTCCCGCCGGCAATCACAGTCCGGTGATGGCCTTCGTGTTCCGGTTGGGAACGGTGGGAGAGCAACCGGTGGAGCGCCATTTGATGCTGGCCTATAACGAGCGTTACGCGGTGGAATATTTCCACCGGCGCCTGCGTCCTTACTGGCGCCGCGATAGCGCGTCCGCGGCGGCGATGCTCGTGGCCGCCGGGCGCGATTATGCCCGGCTGGCCGCGCGCAGCCGGAGCTGGGACCGCGCCTTGATGGCCGATCTGCGGCGGGTGGGCGGGCGGCGCTATGCGCGCGTGGCGGCGCTCGCCTACCGCCAGGCGTTTGCCGCCAATGTGCTGGCGGCCGGCCCCAAGGGCCGGCCGCTGATGTTCCTGAAGGAAATTTCCAGTTGCGGTTGCGCCCAAACCGCCGACGTGATCTATCCCGAATCGCCGCTGCTGTTGCTGGTCAATCCCAAACTGCTGGAGTATTCGCTTATTCCCCTGCTCGATTACGCCCGCTCCCGGCGCTGGCCCTATCCCTGGGCGCCGCACGACCTGGGCACCTTCCCCATCGCGAATGCGCGCCTGCCCTCGCGCATGGAGAGCATGCCGGTCGAGGAAACCGGCAACATGCTGTTAATGATCGACGCCATCGCTCAGGCGGAGGGCAACGCGCAATTTGCCGCGCGCTATTGGCCCTTGCTGGCGCAATGGGCGAAGTATCTGCGCGCGCACGGGCTGGATCCCGGCAACCAGCTCTGCACCGATGACTTTACCGGCCTGCTGGCGCACAATGCGAACCTGTCGCTGAAAGCGATTCTGGCGCTCGGCGGCTACGCGCAGTTGGCCCGGATGCGGGGCCAGCGCGCCGCCGCGCAAAAATACCGGCGAATCGCCCAAGACTATGCCCGCCGCTGGATGCAAAGGGCGGCCGCCGGACGGGGGCCTTCCCGGCTGGCCTTCGACCGCCCCGGCACCTGGAGCCAGAAATATAACCTGGCTTGGGAACGCGTGCTCGGCTTACATCTGTTCCCCGCCGGTTTGGCGCGGACGGAGGCGCGCTTTTACCTGCGCCAGTCCACCCCCTTTGGCTTCCCGCTCGACAGCCGCTCGGCTTTCACCAAACTCGATTGGGAAAGCTGGTCGGCGGCGCTGGCCGGCTCGCGCGCCCAGTTCCGGCAACTGTTCGCCGGCGTTTACCGCTTCGCCCAGCACACGCCCGATCGTGTGCCGCTGAGCGACTGGTACTGGACGGTGGATGGCTCCCAGACCGGCTTTCAGGCGCGTCCGGTCGTAGGCGGGGTGTACATGCGCATGCTGATGGATGCCGCCATTTGGCATAAGTGGGCGCGGGCAAAATAAGCGGCGGCAGCCGGCGGCTACGACGCATTCACGGCTGCGCTCAAGCCGGCTTCCAGTTCGGCCAGGGGCGCGGGCGAGGCGGACTGCTGATCGCTGAAATACCGCCGGGCGCGATTGATGTGCAGATAATGCGCGTGCGCGCGTTCCCAGGCGGCATCGTCGGGCGGGCCAAACTGTTGGGTGTAGCGCGCGGTGCCGGGATAGGGAAAGAGCGGCACGGGTTGCGACACCCAAACGCCGGCTTCCATCATTTGCTGCCGCCAGGCTTCCATCTCGGCGAGGTGGGCGGCATCCGCCTGGTCGGGAGCGATCAGGTTGGCCTGCACCCAGGCGATATGGCGGCGGGCCGCGCGCAGCAGCTCGCTCAATCGTTCGGTGGAAAGGCGGCAGCCTTTATTGAGGGCGGCGCGGCCGGATTCGCTGATTTCCTCAATGCCGCACTCGAGCGAGACGCAATGCGCGCGGCCGAGACGATTGAGCCCCTCCTCGTTCCACAAATCCATGCGGGTCTGCATGCCGAAGGTGAGCGGCAGGCTTTCCATCTCGCCCAGCAGCGCTTGCGCTGGGCGCCCGCAGCCGAATATTTCGTCAATGAAATAAAAATAATCGAAGCCGGCGCGCAGCAGGGTTTCGATTTCGGCCAGAACCGCCGCCTGCGGGCGCATGCGGAAACGGTCGCGAAACAGCGTCTTATTGCAGAAATCGCAACCCCAGGGACAGCCGCGGGTGAATTCCAGTTCGGCGCCGCGGCCCTGGCCGCTAAAGACGTGGTGCCGGTGCTGGCGCAACTCCAGCGGATAACCGCTGAAATCGAGCGGCGCGAGCGCCGCCAGGTCGGCGGCGGCGAGGCGGGCGTCGCAATGCCATTCGCCCGATTCGCGCCGGAAGCAGCATCCGGGAATGGAAGCCCAATCGGTCTGGGCCAGTTGGGCGAGTGCCTGTTCCGGCTCGCCGCGCATTACCACATCGGCGCCTAACTTGCGGCCGGCGGTGGCGGGCGTGGCCGAGCCATGCGGCCCGATGGCGACCTGCACGCGGGCGCAATCGCGCAAGCTGCGCAGCCATTCGCCCGGCAAACGCAGCTCGGGTTGCGGGCAGCGCCAAAACAGGTAACTGGGTGCGGTGGTCAGCACCAGAAAATCGGGCGCAAACGCGCGCAGGCGCTGCCGGACGGCCTGAAGCGGCAGATCTTCAAGCTGGGCATCGATCAGCAGAATGTCGTGGCCGGCACGCTCCAACTCGGCGCGGGCAAACAGCAATTCAAAAGGAAAATGATGTTCCTGGCAGCCGAAGTAGCTGGAGCCGGCAAACTCCCAGCGTGGGTTGAGCAGCGCGTATTTCATGCCACCTGCTCCCCGGCCCAGGCCGGTTTGACTGGCGCGAGTCCAGGCCGGGCGGGCAAACCTTTCGTTTGCGCCTCCGGCCGCTCCACCTGTTCGCCGCGTTGTACGACGTCCCGAGCCCAGCGATAAAGTTCGTCCAAGCCGGCCTCCACCCCCACCTTCGGCTGCCAGCCGGTGAATTGGCGCAGTTTGGAAGTATTGCTGATATAGACGCGCTGATCGCCAACGCGCCAGGGGCCTTGGCGAATTACGAATTTTCGTCCGCTCAGCGCCTCGATGGCCGCCAGCACTTGCCGCACGGAACGCGCCTGGGCGCGCCCTCCTCCGGTATTGAAAACCTGTCCCGGCGACGAGGGGCAAGTGCGCAGGGCTTCCATCGCCGCCAGCAGGTCGTCGATATAGAGCAGGTCGCGCACCTGCTCGCCGTCTCCGTAAATCCAGATGGGCTCTCCCCGCAGGGCGGCGAAGACAAAGTGCGCCACCCAGCCCTGATCTTCGGTGCCATTTTGACGCGGACCGTAGATGCAGCTCATGCGCAGCACCACGCTGCGCAGGCCATATACCCGCGAATAGTCGCGCACATACTGATCCGCCGCGCCTTTGGAACAACCATAGGGCGAGTGCAAATCGAGTGGTTGACGCTCGTCCACCCCGGACTCGGGCGGGTTTTGAAGTGCTCCATAAACCTTATTGGTCGAGGTAAACAAGATAAAGGCGCCGGGCGCGTAGTGTCGGGCGGCTTCCAGCAAATTAAATGTGCCGGATAGGTTCACCTCAAAATCGAGCCGCGGATCGAGCAGCGAGTGAGTGACCGCAACCTGAGCGGCGAGATGATAGATTTCCTGCTGATCCCGGCAGGCTTCGGCCAAGGCGTCGGGCCGGCGCACGTCTCCGGTCAAAATGCGCAAGCGGCGGCGGGCGCCGGGCAAGCCGCGCAGCCATTCCAGATTGCGGCGCGATCCGGCGCGAGAAAAATTATCGAAGACAGTGACTTCCACTCCGGCGCGCAGCAGCGCCGCTACCAGATTGCAACCGATAAAGCCTGCCCCCCCCGTCACCAGCGCGCGGCGCGGCGCGGGTGAATTCGAGGCTATGGACGGCCTTCCATTTCTCTGTCCCACACGTAGCTCCCCTCATGCGGCGCGATGGGCGAACAGAACCAGGTCTCCGCTTCCGGATGCGCATCAATGCGCAATCCGGCGGAGCGCAGCATTCCTTCCACCGCGCCAGGATTCGGTATCCACCAGTTCGTGCCATCGCCGGCATAGGCATGCTCGATGAAATACATGGCCGGAAAGCCCGGCTGCCGGAAAGGCGTGCTATCCCAGAAATCGTAGTTGGGCGCGGGCTCGGCTCCGGCTTCCCCCCGCACCATGGCTTGAAAGATCAACTGACGGCGGGTCTTTCGGACCAGCAGATCGAGCGCATATAGCGGATAACGAAGATGATAGAAAAGCCCTAAAAAGAAGACGTAATCGAAGCGTTCCGCATCTTCGGCCAGGCAGTAAACCGAGGATTGGCGAAACTCGACTTCAAATTGCAGTACACGGGCCGCCAGTCGCGCCTGTGCCAGATAGCGTGGATCCGCGTCCACGCCGACGACTCGACCGGCGCCACGGCGTTTGCATTCGAAGGAATGAAACCCGGCATTGCATCCGACATCCAGTACGCTGGCCCCGCTGAGGTCCATGGGCAACGCGCTTGCGATCTGGCTCCATTTATTGCGCGGGTAATCCCCCAGGAAATGCTCCGGAGCGGTGGAAATACCCGCCAGTTCCAAATTTTGAAACCAAGGCCCTAGCCGGCGGATTTCTTGTTCCAGCATCGCCGCATCCGATGATGCGGCGGATTGCAGGGCTGCAATCGCGCTGTTTTCCCGGTCAACTGGCGCGGTTGTGGTATCCACATGCGTTTCCATCGCGTCCGTTGTCACACCAACTCCCGTCGCGGAACGGTTGCGGGTATGTAATTGGGGCTGATGCCACGGGCACTCGGAGGTTTGTTCAAGCTTCGAAAGTACCTAGTAAGGACTTCAAAACTGGTTTTTTGCTGGCTGGCGATTTCGGTGGCAGTCAGGGGAGTTGATCGGCGGAAAACCGGTTTTGGGTCTAATGTCGCAGTTTTGCGTATCTAGCTGTTAAGAAGCTAAAGTCCATTGTGGAAACTGTCGCTTTCCTGCTGATTCTAAATGGCTTTTATAAGTGTAGTAGTGTATGTGGTGGAGGAAATTAATGCCATTATTCAGAGTGCATGCATGCTATAATTACAAAAAATGGCTAAAATCATCCGCCTTTCCCGCTATTCTCTGATCCCGCAAGGCAATCGCGCAATTGTTTGTGAAGGCAATATTCGATTAGCTTTAGTGGATGGCGCTAAGCTTCAGGATTACGTCCGTGAGAACGGTCGTAAGCAGCCTGCCGATGAGGATATTCAATGGGCATTGAAAAATGCCCTGGTGGCCCGCTACCGGGTTTTCCACAAACCAATGTCTTCGCGCGACCTGGAATCGGCCGCGGCATTCGATTAATTTCAAAAAGCATGCGCAATGCCCCCGGCTTCGGCCGGACGTTTGCGAAAGCGTCGGCGCCTAAAATTAAAAGTGGCCCAGCCGCCGCAGTTTGATTGCCGTTGATGCGCAAGACCCCTACTATATGCATCATGATAGCCGTCATCATCATGGTTCACATATAAAATGGTTCACATATAAACATTTCGCCCTGGCGTAAATATCTGCTTGAATTCCGGAATGATTTGAGAACTAGATATCATATATTTCATAAAAGGTTAGCCCATGAATGACGACGCCTTTCCAGGTGCATGAATTTTCTGGCTGGCGGATATTCGGGAATCGCGGTTTGCTCGCGGTC
Organism: Acidobacteriota bacterium; assembly: GCA_021818955.1. Taxonomy (GTDB): domain Bacteria; phylum Acidobacteriota; class Terriglobia; order Terriglobales; family SCQP01; genus JAKASR01. Next base: position 70,609 of record JAKASR010000005.1, on the reverse strand, counting down.
GAGCCAAATTGACATGAATAGAGATAGGAACAGGATGGCGGCTGCAGCGAAGGGATCACGCAAGCGGAGAGAAAAACTCTCAACCCGGCAGGAGCTTGCGCGTGAGTTGGAGAGCTTGCGGACGCGGCTGGCCAAGTCGGAAAAATTATTGCGCGGCGGCAGGGCGGGCAAGCCCCCTTCCATAAATCGGAAGCCAGGGATTTCCCGTTTGGAAAAGCAAGCTAAAAATGAGCGGGCGAGCTCATTCATAACGACGATGGTGGAAAATGCGAAAGAAGCCGTCATTGGCAAAAATGCCGACCATATCATCGAAAGCTGGAACCAGGGCGCGGAGCGGATTTATGGCTATACCGCGCGGGAGGCGATAGGCAAGCCGATCTCAATCCTGCTGCCGCCGGACCGCGCCCATGAGGCCCAGGTGGTTTTTGACCGCTTGCTGCGAGGCGAAAAAGTCGAGCGCCTGGAAACGCAACGGCTGCATAAAAACGGGCTACGGGTTGATATTTCCTTGAATATTGAGGCGATACGCGGCCGCGACGGCCGCTTGATGGGTTTTTACTCCATTTCCCGTGATATTACCGGTCGCAAGCAGGCGAAGTTACTGAAGGTAGCCGCGGAAGAACAATACCGGCTGCTGTTTGAAAACAATCCCCAGCCGATGTGGGTGGTGGACATAGATACGCGATCTTTTTTGGATGTGAATCAAGCCACCGTTGCGCTCTATGGCTACTCGCGCCAGGAGTTACTGGGCATGAGGCTCGATGATATTCGGTCTTCCGAAGAGGTCCGGCGCCTGCGCGAATACTTTGCCAATTTAAAAGACAGCTTTAGCCATGCCGGCATATGGAATCACCGCACCAAGGATGGGCGTGTGGTGGTGATGGAAATCACTCGCGATGTCGTCCTGTTTCGAGGCAAGCGGGCCATGCTGGTGGTGGCCAAGGACATCACGGAACGAATCAATCTGGAAAGTCAACTACAACAGGCGCATAAGATGGAGGCCATCGGGCAATTAGCGGGGGGCGTGGCCCACGATTTTAACAACCTGCTAACCGTCATCACCGGCTACGGCAAGTTGATGCACGACCGCCTTGATCCATCCGATGCCTCGCGCAAGCAGTTGGCGGCGGTGCTGACCGCGGCCGAGCGGGCGACCGTGCTGACGCGCCAATTGTTAGCCTTCAGCCGGCGGCAGAAGGTGATGCCGCAGGTGCTGGATCTAAACCAAGTGCTCGAAGAGGTGAACCTGATTCTGGCGCGGCTGATCGGCGAGCGGGTGGAAGTGGCGTTGCGGCCGGGGCGGGATTTAGGCGCGATTCGGGCCGACCCGGGGCAGATTGAACAAATACTGTTCAACCTATGCATTAATGCTCGCGATGCCATGCCGGGAGGCGGTAAGCTGACCATCGAAACCGCCAACACCTCATTCGATAGCAAGTATGCCCGCACCCATGTCGGGGTGGTGCCCGGCCCCTACGTGATGCTGGCGGTAAGCGACACCGGCCAAGGCATGGATGCGGAGACCCAGAAACGTATCTTCGAGCCTTTCTTCACCACCAAGCCGGAAGGCAAGGGTACCGGCTTGGGCTTAGCCACCGTCTATGGCATCGTGAAGCAGAATATGGGCCATATTTGGCTCTACAGCGAACCGGCGCGGGGCACGAGCTTCAAAATCTATTTTCCGCGTATTGCCCCGCCGGCCGAGGCCAACTCCGAGGATGGGAACGCGGCGGAGCGACTGCACGGCACGGAAACCATTCTGTTCGTCGAAGACGAGGTGGCGATTCGGAATTTATGCGGCGAGTCGCTGCGAGCGCTGGGCTACACCGTGCTTGAAGCGAAAGCTGGCGATGAGGCGCTGGCGCTGGCCGCCAGCGGCGCCGGCATCTCGCTGTTGGCGACCGATCTGGTCCTGCCCGGCATGAGCGGTCGCGAGCTGGCGGAAAAGCTGGCGGCGCGCCAGCCGGCGTTGCAGATCCTGTACATATCCGGCTATGCCGATGAGGCTGTTCGCGGCGGCGAGTTGGATGCCGATATGGATTTTTTGCAAAAGCCTTTTACCACCCTGGCGCTGGCGCGCAAGATTCGGGAACTGCTCGATCGCGCCCGCAGGGCCGCCGCCACGCTGCGCGCCGGCAACTAAAGCGCCTCCGCTACGATTTGCCGGAAGCGTGAACGGCCGGGCCGGACAGCCGTTCATGTTATTGGAAAATTCGGAGCAATTGCCTCCAGCCAAGCCGGAGTCCCCATCCGCGACCTATCCGCGGTGGCATGGGTGGCTTGATGGGGTGGTCGTTTGCGCCTAAAAATAAATGCGGCCGAGCCGCCGCTTCGCTTTACCGCGATTGCTTTAAAGCTGGGCAATGCCCTTGATGTACTCCGGCTGGCGCCAATCTTGCTGGAAGGCGCGCGGTACGGCTTCCAGGCCCTGATAAAAGTGCGTGAGGAGAGGTGTCCCCTGAATGGCGCCGCTCACGAGCAGGCGCAAAGCTTGCTGGTACACCAGCGGACGGCCGTCGGCATCGAAGCCTCCGCTGGCGCCGGTGCCGGTGATCAGCCAGGGTTCTTTAAACTGAATCGGATTGAGCAAGCCCAATCCGGCGCGGTCGTGGCCGTGCCCGAAAAGCAATATCGTGGCCTGCTTGCGAATTAAGCCGGGAATCTCGCGGAACAGCGGCCCATGTCCGGCGGCTTCAATCAGGTATTCGACGCCTTGCCCCTCGGTGCGTTCCAGCACGGCTTCGGCCAGCGGCTGGGCGGGATCGAGGGCTTCGCCTCCCCATTGTTCCGCCAGCCGGCGCTTGCCTGGGTTGGGCTCGGCGAGCAACAGCCGGCCGGCAAAGCCCAGCACCCGGCGCAAGTATTGCAGAAACAACAGCCCGGTGGGCCCGGCGCCCAGAATCAGGACGGAGCGGATCGGGTTCGGGCCGCCCCAGGTGAAGCGCGCGGCCACGGCTTCCATGCGGTGGCTGGAATGCAGCACGCAGGCTAAGGGTTCCACCAGCGCGCCCTGAGCCGGCGGCAGCGGCTCGCGCACCGCGATGGCATTGCAGGCGGGCACGATCAGGGTGTCGGCCAGTCCGCCCTGCAACCCGGTGATGCCTTGCTCGCGATAGTGCGCGCATTGATGTGAATCGCCGCTGGCGCAATATTCGCAGAGCGGGCGGCGGCGCTGGCTGTGGCAGTTCCAGCCCTGGTCCATCACCACCCGTTCCCCGGCGCGCAAATCGCGGACTTCGCGCCCCAGCTCCACGACCTCTCCCTCGATCTCGTGCCCCAATACCTGCGGCGCCCGCTCCAACGGCACCGGAAAGCCGGCGGCATCGTAGTTATAATTCGCTTGCCCGGAATAGATATGAAAATCGGTGCCGCAGAGTCCCACCGCGCGGGGGCGAATCCGGATCTGGTCTGGCGCCAGCGGCGGCGCATCGACTGGGCCGATTTGAAACTGATGCGGTGCGGTCAGCACCAGGGCGCGTATGGATTCAGGCATTCAGGTCGGAAAATATCCTTCCGCTAATTAACCGCTATCTACATGGTCGGGGCGGCCGGATTTGAACCGGCGACCACCTGCGCCCAAGGCAGGTGCGCTACCAGGCTGCGCTACGCCCCGATTTTTATATTTTAACTTACCGCCGCTTATCTCCCAACCCGCGCGGCTGCGGCTTTGCTTTTCCGCTGCAAAACCGAGAACGCTCTCCATGACTTTCAGCGTTAATGGCCGAGCCGGAGAGAAGTATTCGTCACTGGCCATTTCGAAGAAATTGCCTCAAGTATGCTAAAAGCGGCCATGCCGCTGCCGCGCGAAGGCCCTGCTTGCAGGCGCAACCCTTGCCGTAAGTGCTAAAAAGCCCAATTAGGTTGCCAGGCGAAAATTGGTCTGTGGCCCATGCTTAGTCTATGTCTCCATTCCCGCCCCGCTGGTCGCGGTTGTTCGAAAGTTTCAAGGTGAATTAGCTTACGGGAAGAATTATTTGGCCTTTCCAGTTTTTACTGCGTTATTCTGATCCTTTGAACTTGAAACTTTGAGGCGAAAGATGACCAACACACTTAGCAAGACTATTCAGGATTTGGTAGAACAGAAGAAGCGGATTGACTCGGCGCTGCGCGTGTTGCGCGGCCTGAATCTGAGTGAAGGCGGGCGTCCTGCGCGCGGCCCCCGGGCGATATCGGAAGCGGGACGCAAGCGCATTGCTGAAGCACAGAAGCGCCGCTGGGCTAAGATTCGGGCGTCCAGGAAAACCAGCGCCTAGCTCGATTCCTAGGCTGCTATAAGCCGCACCGCGGCCTTGGATTGGGATCTCACATAACGTTATATAAGTTAGGGACTCCGTTAAACACGGAAACGGGTGGATAGGACAAGCCGTGCCGCTGACCGGCGGCGCCTGGTCTTAGCCGCCATGCGCGGTCCCGAGAGGTTACGGCCGCGTTCTGGAGGCCGCGCATGCGGCTATTTTTAGCGCTGGACCTGAGCGACCCGTTGCGCCAATCGATGGCGGAGGCCATAAACCGGTTGCGGCCGATGGCGCCGCGCGCGCGTTGGGTGGGTGCGGCGTCGCTGCACCTGACCCTGCATTTTCTTGGCGAGACCGGCCCCGACCGCTTGCCGGCGCTGCGCGCCCGCCTGGCGCAGGTCCAGGCGGCGGCCGTCCCGTTGCATCTTCGCGGCTGGGGCTTCTTTCCCGACGCTCGCCCGCCACGCGTCTTTTGGGTGGGGGTTGAGCCGGCGCCGGCTCTGCTGGCGCTGCAGGCGCAATTGCAAGCCAGGTTGGTGGAGCTGGGCTGGGCGGCCGCCGGCGAGGCGTATACCCCGCATTTAACCCTGGCGCGAGCGCGCCAGGGGCGGGAATTGCAAGCCCTGCAGCCGCTGCTCTCCGCGCCCGCCCCCGATTGGGGCGAAATCCTTGTCCGCGAATACGTGCTCTACCAAAGCCGCCCGCGGCCGGGTGAGCATCAATACACGCCGCTGGCGCGCTTTGCCCTGCGCCATGCTTGATTACCCCAAGCGCGTTGATGGCCGAGTCGGACAGGTGTTTTCGTCAAGCGTTAACGGCCGAGTCGGACAGCAGTTTTCGTCCCTGGCAATTTCGAAGAAATTGCCTCTAGCCATGCCCGCAGGCCGGTTTCGCGCGGGGTTCCGGTTAGGTCCCGCGCCTATAAACGACAATAAACTTTCGATATCCATGAGTATAAGAAAAGCGTCCGGTTTCGGCCGGACCTTTGCGAAAGCGTCAGCGCCTAAAAGTAAAAGCGGCCGTGCCGCAAAGTATAAGCAGCCAAGCCGCTCATAGCAGTCGCGTCAACCACCAACCCCCCAGCCCGAGGGCGGAGAGCGCCAGCGTAAACCAGGCCAGCCGCGCGGCCATCGCTTTCCGCCGTAGCGAACGCCAGGCCAGCGCCAAATTCAACCATAAGCTGGCAATCGAGGCGGCGACTACGCCCAAGGCCGCCAGCGGCAGCGATAAAGCTCGGTGGCGGGTCAGCAAGGCGGAAGCGGCGGCAGTGGCGGCGCTGCTGATGGTGCCACCGGCCAGGCTAAGTCCCAGCCAACCGGCGCCGCCCATATGGCGCTGCGCCAGGCCGCCCGCGGTGGCCAGCAAAACCAGCACGGCGGCCAGTGAAAACACCTGCCGCAGGGAAATCGGCGAAGGCAAACCCAGTTGAGTATCCGTCGCCCCCTCACGCCGGCTGGAACTCCAGGACCACCCCAGGCCCAGCGCCGCCATGGCCAGCAGCGCCGGTGCGGCTAACCACGCCGCCGCCGGCGCCAGCAATGCCAGGATCAACCAATTGCGCAGGCACAGCGCCGGCGCCGGGGCGGCCATCACCGCGAAAAAAAAGGCCGGAGTCTCGCCGGCGGCCGCGTCCCGCAATTCCCACACCGCCGCGGTGCTGTTCAGCAAGCCTCCCAGCCAGGCGGCGTAATACAAACCGCGATGGCTATAGAGCCGCAGCAGGACGTAATTGAGAAAGCTGAGGCCGGCGACCAGCAACACCGCCAGCCAGGCTTGGCGGGGGTTGATCAGGTGGCCGGGGCCGAGGCGGTAGGCCGGCAGCAACGGATAGATCACGAAACCCAGCAGGCCCAGCAGTACGGCGCTGCGAATTTCTTCCCGCCGCAAGCCTCCGGCGAAACGATGCAGCTCGGTCTTCCACGCCAGCAGCATCACGATCACAATCGCCGCGGCAATGGGGATATAGGGATGCCCATGCGCCGCCAGCGCCCCGAGCACAAAGCTGGCCAGCAGCGCCGTCGCGGTGGTGGTTTCCAGCTTATTTTGCGCGCACAGGCTGTGCCAGTTGATCAGGCCGCCCAGCATCAAAACTCCGGCAAAGGCGGTGACGGTGATCGCCACCGGCAAATACCCGCTGAGCAAACCCAGCAGCGCCGTCAAGGTAAAAGTGCGGGTGCCCAGGTCTTTCTGCGCCCATTCCCGTTCCAGCCCGATCAGCAGGCCAGTGCCGGCGGCCACCGCCAACTCGATTGCGAAAGGAACGGAGTGATGCGGCATCTCCATATGTGTTAGCCGCCGATCTCAGGTTTTGCCTTCCAGCGCCATCGCCAGCCGGTGCAGGCGGTCCAGCGCCAACCGCAGCCGGGGCGCATCCCATCCCTTTTTTTGCGGGTCGCTGAGCAACAGGGCCTCCAGCCAGCCATTTTCCGAATTGATCTGCGCCAGGTAAGGGGTTTTCAGCAATGCCAGCAGGCTGGACTGGACCCCGGCTCGGCGCAGGGTGGCGCGAAAACGATCGGACGAATTGCAATAGAAACGGAAGTTTTCATCGAGTTCCGGAGCTTGCAGCATAACTTGCAGGCGGCGGACCCGGCCACGAGCCTTGGGGCCGTGGCGCGGTTGTGCGGTGAAAAAGATACTGGCGCTGGAGCTTAAGCCTATCCGCAATTGCGGCCGGCCGCGCCGCTCGAAGGCTTGGATTCGCACCTGGCGGCGGTGCCATCTTCCCTCGATTTGCGGTATGCCCACCAGCGGCAGTGTCAGCACTCCGCTCTCTGCATCCAGCAATTGCAGTATCGGGGTCAGCCGTTGGCGCTGCCGGCGCTGCCATAGACCCACCAGGATCGTGAACTGTATGCCGATCAGGGCAAGTACAATGAGCCATACGCCTTGCATGGATATGGTATCCGCCGGGTTCCACTGCCGCGCTGGTACAGGTCGCGCATTTCTCAGCGTACTTCAGATTCGCGAAGCCTCGTAGCCGAAATCAGTGAGCTGCGATGGTGCGAGCATATAAACCCGGTATTTTTCAGGGGGGCTGTCAACTCTCCTGCAGAGGACCATGGGGTATAGGCTTGCGGTTAGGGAAGCCGTGAACGCGTGGTAAGCCCGTACAGGCCGCTGCCTTCCAGGTCTTTGCTTGCTTTCCGCGTGAATGCCGCCATGCGCAGCCCCGACTGGCCTGTGATTGATCGTGGCTGTCCGGGCCGGCGCCACGGCGGGCCACCCCGGGCCAATCCGTCTTGACATATGGTTGTTCCTTTATATAGTTAAAGGACGTTTGATCTTAGAAACCATGGCATGGCCAATACTATGAAAATCATTCGCGCATCCTTTCTGCCGGTCCTGTTGCTTGTGGTTTGCCTGTTAGCCGCCGCTCAATCGACCGGAGGTTGGACTTATTTTCATCCGGCCGGCTCCCAGTTTTCGGTGAACTTGCCGCCCGCTTGCTCGCCCCAATACGTCGGCGATACGCAGCCGAAGCCGGGGGAACAGACCTATTTGTGGCGTTGTATTATCCCAGGCACGGCCGTTTATCTGGTCGGCTACACCCGATACGATCATATCAATTCCATCTCGAGGGAGATCGCGGCCGATCGCGATAATTTCAATAAGAGCACGCATGCGTCGCTGCTGGATCAGCACGCGATCTCGACCGACGGCATCGCCGGCCTTGAATTTGATTCCCGCAACGATAAGATGACCTATCGTGGCCGCGTTTGGGTGCGGGGCCATCGCGCCTTTGCCGCCTTTGCGGGCGCGCCCGGTACCCAACTGCCGGCGGCAACCGATGGCTTCATGAACTCCTTCCATCTCCAGCCGGCGGGAAGCGGTAACGGCAACAAAACGCAATAGCGTTGTCTGAGAAGCCATGCTCGCCGGCCGGGTTCGCGCGGAGTCCCGGTTAGGTCCCGCGGCTATTAACGATAAAAAAACTTTCGGCAGCCATGAGTTTTCGCCAAGCGTCCGGCTGCGGCCGGACCTTTGCGAAAGCGTCAGCGCTTAAAAGTAAAAGCGGCCGAGCCGCGCCGCTGGCGGCCGCGCCTATTCGCCCGCAGCCGCGCTTTTTTTCGGAATCCAGTAAATTTCCTCGTGCAGCGCCGTTTTCTCAAAGCCCACGCGCGACAAAATCGACTTGGTATTTTCGATCATCTGCGGATGGCCGCAGAGATAGGCGGTGGTGCGGTCGGCGGTGAATCCGCCGGCATCGGCGTATTTGCGCACCAGGTCTTCGGCGCGCCCCTTCTCGCCGGTCCAGGTTTTATCCTCCCAGGGCCGGGAAATGGAGTGCACCACCTGGAAAAACGGCAGCTTGCGCGCCAGTTCATCCAACTCGGCCACATAGGGAAATTCCCAGGAACGGCTGGCGGCTTCCAGCAACAGGATTTTAATGCCTTCCGGAACCGGCTCGCCCAGGATGAAAGTGCGCAGCACGCTCAAAAACGGCGCGACGCCGGTCACCGTGGCGACTTGCAAATGATGCGTATGGCCGCTCTTGCGATCGAGCGTAAACAGGCCTTTGGCGGAGCGCCGGATGCTCATGCTGTCGCCCTTTTTCAGCTTATAGAGGCGGGGCGTCAGTTCCCCTTGCGGCACCAGTTCGATAAAAAATTCCAGCTCTTTTTCACGCGGGCTGGAAACGATGGAATAAGCGCGCTCGTGCAGGCCCTCATCATCGGTTACGCCCAACGTGGCATATTGGCCGGGTTTGAAGCTAAAAGGAAAATCCAGGGCGACGCGGATGGTCCATAAATCTTCACTGAAATCATGGCGATCAACGATCGTCGCGCGCCCGAACTTGCTTGGGTCAAGGTTCATAAGTTTCTTTTCCAATCTTGCCGTCTGGCTAAAAACGGACAGTAAATGCTGCGGCTTGGCCGCTTCAACATACCTTTTTATTATGACTCGGGATGCCCGCGCCAGGCGGCGCCTCCCAGCCTGGCGGCAGCCCGTCGCGGCTTGTGCGGAAAACGGTGAATACGGCAGAATTTGCTTATGGATCACGGAGATTTGCAGACTTTAATCGCTTATATGCGCTGGTCGCAGGCGCGGCTGCTGGAATTGATCGAGGACATATCCGCCGAGGATTGGGCGCGTGACGACGGCGGCAGCTTCGGCAGCCTGCGCGGCACCCTGACCCATATGCTGGGCGCGGAGCGGATCTGGGCGGCACGGCTGCGGGGAGAAACCGCGGCCATGCCCGCGCCTTCGGAATTCAGCTGTCCGGCGGCATTGGCGGCGGCCTGGCGGCGGGAAACCGAGGCGCTGGCGGCCTGGGCCGATGGCTTGCCCGCCGGGCCGGTGACCGCCAGCCTGCGCTATCAGGATTCCCAAGGCCGCGGCTGGACTACGCCGGTTGCCATGATCTTGCTCCATCTGGCCCAACATCAGTCCTATCACCGCGGCCAGGCCATCCAGAGCCTGCGCCGGCTCGGCCGCCCGGTGCGCGCCACCGATTTCATCGTCTTTGATCGCCAACGGCGGGCCGAGGGTGCGGCGCCGCCGCGTTGAGCCTCGGGTTTTCGTAAAAGTTAAGCCCTATCCATGACTTGCTCCGCTGAGTCGCGGGTAATTGGAAACGGAAAACTGAAAGCGTTAGCGCCTAAAACTAAATGCGGCTGAGCCGCGTGGCTCGGCAAGTTAGCTTAAGATTGGGCTTTGCGGGACCGCTTCACCCGGATGTGCCGGAATGCGGTCCGCGCCGCTGGCTCGGGAGCTGAGATGGACGACTCGCCCGTTGCAGGCTGGATCAAAGACCAACTGCTGTCGCTGCAGGATTTCACCCTGCTGCTGGCGCGCGCCTTTCAGAATATCTTCCGCCGTCCTTTCTATTACGACGACGTCTTGCAGCAAATGGATACCATCGGCGTCGGTTCGCTGCCGATTGTCATGCTCACCGGCTTTTTTACCGGAGCGGTCATGGCGCTGCAGCTTTCCGCGACGCTGGCGCAATACGGGCAAATCGAGCGCACCGGCGATCTGGTTTCCATCTCTTTGGTGCGCGAGCTGGGCCCGGTGCTGAGCTCGCTGATGGTGGCTGGGCGCAATGCCTCCGGCATGGCTTCCGAGTTGGGCTCCATGCTGGTCACCGAGCAATTGGATGCCATGCGCGCCCTGGGCACCGACCCCATGAAAAAATTGGTCACCCCCCGCCTGCTGGCGACCATGATCATGAATTTCTTCCTCACCATCGTGGCCGATATTTGCGGCATCTTCGGCGGCTTTGTCTATGCCGTGCTGGCCATCGGGTTGGATGCCCGCCAATATTGGTCTTCCGCCTTCTATGCCCTGGATTTTCATGATCTGGTTCAAGGCCTGACCAAACCCGTCTTCTTCGGCATCATCGTGGCGCTGGTCGGTTGCTATTACGGCCTCAAGGCGCGCGGTGGCACCCAGGGCGTCGGCCGCGCCACCACCCAATCGGTGGTCACCGCCTCGCTGCTGGTGATCGTGAGCGACTTCGTCATTAGCCGCTTGCTGATCACCTTCCTGGGTCATTAATTCCCCATGAACGGTCTCGCACGGTCGCCATCTCTTTCCTCGCCCGAACGCCACGGGCAGGCGGACGCGGTCATTTGCTTCGAAGATGTGCGCTTATGTTTCGGCGAACAGTGCCTGTTTGACGGCATCTCCTTCCAGGTCAGCAAGGGCGCGACTAAAGTGCTGCTGGGCGAAGCCGCCACTGGAAAAACCACCCTGCTCAAGCTGGCCTTGGGCCTGATACGCCCGGATGCCGGCCGCATCTGGGTTTGCGGCGCCGAGGTCACCCGCTTGCCGGAAGAGCAGTTGTTCGAACTGCGCCGCCATATCGGCATGGTGTTCCAGGAAAGCGCCCTCTTCGACTCGCTCAGCGTGCGCGAAAACGTCGCCTTTCGGCTGATCGAGGAACAGCGCCATGACGATGCGGAAATCGAACGCCGCGTGCGCATCGCCCTCAGCTTTGTCGAACTGGAAGACGCCATCGATCAGATGCCCGCCGATCTTTCCGGGGGCATGAAGCGGCGCGTCTCCATTGCCCGCGCCTTGATCTCGGAGCCGGAAGTCATGCTCTACGATTCCCCTACCGGCGGGCTCGATCCGATCACTTCGACCACCATCATGGAGCTGATCATAAAGCTGCGCGACGTCAACCACGTCTCCGCACTGCTGGTGACGCATCGTTTGCAGGATGCCTATCTGATGGCTACCCATGTCTGGGATCCGGCCGCGAATCAGTTGCGCCCGGCCCTGCCGGATGCCAGCCACACCAGTTTTTTACTGCTGCGCCAGGGCCAGGTCCTCTTCGACGGCTCCGGCCGCGAGCTGATGGCCAGCCGGGACGAATACGTGCATACTTATTTGTCTTGAACGGGGACAATAGCTGTTTTCTTTACCATAATAGATAGCTCCGGCGGATATCCCGGAAGACGCACGCCGGTACCCGGGTTTTTTTGTAACCTGCAACGGCGCGGTGCGCGTCTATACTTTTCCATGCGGTGAGCGTGGCGCCGGGCTGCGGTCCGGCCAAGGAGACTTGTGCTCGAAGTCCAGAACCTGAGCAAATCCTACGGGCCCAAGCTGGCGGTGAATCAGATCAGCTTCAGCGCGCGCAAGGGCGAAATCCTGGGCTTTCTCGGCCCTAACGGGGCGGGGAAAACCACCACCATGCGCATGATCACCGGGTATCTGCCGCCTTCGCGCGGACAGGTGGTGGTGGATGGCATTTCGATGCACCGCGCTCCCATCGAAGCCAAGCGCCGCATCGGCTATTTACCCGAGTTGCCGCCGCTCTATCCCGAATTGAGCGTGCGCGATTACCTGATGTTTGTGGCGCGGCTGAAAAAGATTCCCGGCTCGCAGCGCAAGCCCGCCGTCGATCGCGCTATCGAACGCGCCGCGCTGGGCGAACAGCGGGGGCGCATCATTGGCCGGCTGTCGAAAGGCTATCGCCAGCGCGTCGGCATCGCGCAGGCGATCTTGAACGAACCTCCATTGTTGATTCTGGATGAACCCACCGCCGGCCTCGACCCGCGCCAGATTTTAGAAACCCGTAAGCTGGTGCGTAGCCTGGCGGGCGAGCATACCATTATTCTCAGCACCCACATCCTGGCCGAAGCCGCCACCACCTGCGAGCGGGTCATCATTATCAATCAGGGTCAACTGGTGGCGGTGGACACCCCGGAGAATCTGACCCATCGCATCAAGCCCACCGAAACCGTGCAGGTCGAAGTCCGCGCTCCGGCGGAAGCCGCGGCCGCGGCGCTCCGCGCCTTGCCCGAAGTGGCCGCGGTCGCCGTGCTGGGCCAGCACAATGAGGCTACCCGCTTGCAGGTGGAGGCCCGTTCAGCGGCCGCGCGCGAAGCCATTGCCCGCGCCTTGGTCGGCGCCGGCTGGGGGGTACGCGAGTTGCGCCCGCTGGAGTTGACGCTCGAAGAAATCTTTCTCTCGCTCACCGGCAGCCCGGCGGCCGCGGCCGGCGAAAGCAGCCTGTCGGCTTCGGCGCCGGCCGGCGAGGGCGGTTCGGCCGCAAAATCAAATGAGGGTGGGGCATAGCTATGTCGGGTCTCTGGGCGATCATCCGCAAAGAATGGAAATCGTACTTCGTTACCCCGGCGGCTTATGTCGTGTTGGCGCTCTTTGCCGTAATCGCCGGGTTTTTCTTCTACAGCATGCTGGCCTACTACGTCATGAGCAGCATGGGCGGCGGCATGTTTGGCGGCGGCGGCAACCTCGATATCCATTCCATGCTGCTGCAACCGCTGTTTTTTGATATCGGCATCACCCTGCTCTTCCTGTTGCCCATGGTCACCATGCGCTTGTATGCGGAAGAAAATCGTAGCGGAACTATGGAGCTGCTCAAGACTGCGCCCGTGCGCCGGATGGAAGTGGTCCTGGGCAAATTTCTCGCGGCTTTGGGCTTGTTGCTGGTGCTGCTGTTGTTCGTCTTCGGCTATGTGCTGGTGATCTGGCATTATGCCCATCCCCACCCCGGCTGGGCGGCGCTGGGTGGAGCTTTTTTAGGGCTGCTGTTGCTGGGCAGCGTTTATCTTTCCTTGGGCCTGTTTATCTCCAGCCTGACTCGCAGCCAGGTCGTTGCCGGCGTGTCGACCTTCAGCGTTTTCCTGCTGCTGTGGGTGGCCGATTGGGTGACCGCTTACGATAATGGCGGCTTCGCCCATATCATCGCCTATCTTTCTCTCACTACCCATCTCACCAACTTTGTTCAAGGCGTGCTGGACCTGAAAGACGTGGTCTACTATCTCAGCCTGATCTTCGCCGGCCTGTTTTTGACCGCGCGGCGGATGGAGTTGGCCGAGTAAGGTCTTTTCCCGATGAGCTCATCCACCCCCTCACTCGAACCCGCGCCGCCGCTGGCGGAAGAACACGGGCGCCGCTCCCGGCCGATTTGGGCCGAGCGGGCGCAATTGCTGGTCTATGCCCTGGTCGTGCTGGCCGCGCTGGTGGTCGTCAACCGCCTGGTGGTGCTCCACGACAAGAGCGTGGACCTGACCAAAAACCACCTCAACAGCCTCAGTCCGGAATCGGTGCAGATCGTCAAGCAGCTCCGGCATCCGCTGCGCATGATTTACTTCGATCGCAGCAATAATTTCGATCAGGCGCGCACTTTCCTGGGACGCTATGCGCGCGAGTCCAATCAGGTCAGGCTGGAATATATCGATCCCGACAAGCAGCCGCTGCAGGCCCGGCGCTATAAGGTTCAGACCTACGGCACGCTGGTGCTGGCCTATGATGGGCGCACCCATAACGTTTCCTCGCTGACGGAATCGAATGTGACCAATGCCCTGGTGCGGCTGTTGAAGGGCGCGAAAAAGATCGCCTATTTCGCCCTTGGCGATGGCGAGAGCAGCCCCAAGTCCACCGGCCGCTTTGGTTATAGCCAGGTCAGCCAGGCGCTGGTCAGCGACAATTACACCGTCAAAACTCTGGTGCTGGCCCAGTCGCCGCACGTGCCTCCCGACTGCTCGGTGCTGGTGATTGGCGGTCCCACTCATCCCTGGCTGCAGCCGCAGGTGCAGGCCGTGGCCAACTATCTCGCCCGCGGCGGCCGGGTCATGTTTTTAATCAATTTCCAGGCTCGTGGCCCGCTGGTCGATTACCTGCGCAAATCGTTGGGCTTGAAGCTGACTCCGGATGTGATTGTGGATACCAGCGGGGTGGGCCGCGTCTTTGGCGCCAGCCCGTTGATGCCCATTGCCATGCATTACAATGCGCATCCCATCACCCGCCCCATGCGGGATGTGGCCACCCTCTTCCCCATGGCGCGCACCGTGGATACCACTCCCGGGGGCGGCAGCGCCAACGCCACGCTTTCCCCCCTGATCGAAACCTCTCCGGCCAGCTACGCCATTACCAATTTGCAAGGCATCGCATCCGGGCAGCTCGATTTCAATCCCGCCACCTCGCGCAAAGGTCCGCTGACGCTGGGCGTGGCCGGGACCATGCCGGCCACCGCCCCAAAACCGCATCACCATCAGGCGCGCTTTGTCGTCTATGGCAGCCCCGACTTCGCCGCCAACGCCTATCTTGGCTTTTCCGGTAACCGCGACCTGTTTCTCAATTCCATGAATTGGCTGGTGGGCCAGGCGAAGTTCATCACCATCCGCCCCAAGCCGCCGCAAAATACCCCGCTGAACCTGCCCGCGAGCAGCATGCGCCTCGTACTCTGGTCAGTGCTGGCAATCTTGCCGGGTGTGATCGTGGTGGCCGGGGTTTTTGTCTGGTGGCGTCGCCGCCGGTCTTAAGCCCGCTTTGGATTGGTCATGAGCGCAAACCCTTCGCCGAGTTCCCGAGTTCCCTGGCGGCTGCTGGCGTCCGCGCTGGTGCTGGCCGCTCTGGTCGCCTGGCTGCTTTGGCCGGCGAAAAAAAAGACGGTCGCCGCGGCTTGGGCGCATTTCGACCGCACCCGGGCCACCCGCATCGCAATCCATCGCCCCGGCCACCCTGCCGTCGTGCTGCAAAAGCAAAACGGCGCCTGGCGTCTAACTCAGCCCTACGCCGCCGCCTCCGATCAGAGCACCGTGCGCTCGTTGTTGAGTGAGTTGAGCAGCATCCAGCCAGATCGGAAATTGGGCGCGGTGAGCCATCTCGCCAGCTATGGCCTGGATCATCCCGCCAGCATTACCATCGGCCTGGCCAGCGGTAAACAGATGCGGTATCTATTCGGCAATTCGGCTCCCACCGGCGAAGGCGATTACCTGAAATTGGCCTCTTCGCCCGAGGTGGTGCTGGCGCCTGATTATCTTAAGGCCGACTCTCTGCACGGCCCGTTTAATTTCCAGGATAAATCCCTGCTGCATTTCAAATCTTCCGCCGTCACCGCGGTGAGCATTCTCTATCAGGGGCGCCGCGCTCGCTTCCACAAGGTCCATGGCAAATGGCCGGCCCGCTCGCAGACCATCGGCGACCTGGTGGATAGCCTGAAAAATGCAACCATAAATAAAATTGCCGATCCCAACGGGAAAGATTTGGCCCGTTACGGCCTGGCGCACCCGGCAATTCAGGTGCGCTTAAATTGGCAGGGTGGCGGCGGCTCGCTCGAGATCGGCAAAAAGACTAATAGCGGCGATTATTACGCCCGCAGCTCGGCGCGTCCTGCCGTGGTCACGATCAGCAGCTATCTGCTCGATGATATGAAGAAACTGGCCCAATCGCCCAAGCCGGCGCCTATTCCTAAGCCGCCGAAATCGGCCAAAAAGAAATAAAAAATTTGGTGCGGAAGCCGGGAATGTAGTCCTCGCGCGGGCTTGCAATTTTAGCAAGCATCGCCGAATGGGTCTGATGTCGTAAAGATTGATGATCTCAACGAGGTGAACAAGACAGCTGAAAACCAACCCCTTTAAGTTGATAAAGTCAACTAGTTGATAAGCACAACTAAAGTTAAATGTTTTATTTACATATATTTGCAAGTATATTGACTATTTAAATAATGGGGGGGCACTGATATATTTGGCACAACGGGCTTAACTATTTGATTTTAAAGGCAGTTCCCGTTATCCCAGGCTTGGTACAACGGCTGTTTTTTTGGAATAACGCTTTATTTTCAATAACTTGCATCTTGATGCGTGCAAATTATTATATAGCAAGGATTTAGCTGCCGAATGCAATATGTCCTGAAGTTTGAGTTGCCTGGAATAGATAGAAGTGGGGCTTGGAACTTGTGGCACAGAGGTTGAAGCTGGCTTATTCCCCTAGACTGAAATCATGCCTAACGCCCTCAGTCGGGAATCCAGCGCCTACTTACGTTCCGCCGCCGAACAGCCGGTGGACTGGCAGCCGTGGGGGGATGCCGCCTTTGAGCGCGCCCGGCGCGAAGCCAAGCCGGTGCTGCTCGATATCGGCGCCGCCTGGTGTCATTGGTGCCATGTCATGGACCGGGAAAGCTATGAGAATGCTGAAACTGCCGCGCTGATTAATCGCCATTTCGTGGCCATCAAGGTGGATCGCGATGAGCGTCCCGATGTGGACGCGCGCTATCAACTGGCGGTGAGCGCCTTGGCCGGCCAGGGCGGCTGGCCGCTGACCGTATTTTTGACCCCTGCCGGCGACCCCTTCTTCGGCGGCACTTATTTCCCCCCTTTTCCCCAGGGCCAATTCCCCGGCTTCGCCCAATTGCTGGCTTCGATCGCGCAAACCTATGCGCGCCAGGGCGCGCAGGTGGAGCATCAGGCGGAACAGATTGCCGGCGCCTTGCGTGACTTGGAAGCGCGCGCGGCGGTCTCCACCGGCGCCACCCGGGAAGATTTCACCCCGGCCTTGCTCTCCGCGGCTGAGCGCGGCTTCGATGCCCAACATGGCGGCTGGGGTGGCGCGCCCAAATTCCCGCATCCCAGCTTGCTCGAATGGCTTCTGGATCGCGCCGCCGGCGGCGATGCCGGCGCGCGCCATATGGCCTTATTCACGCTGCGCCGCATGGCGGAAGGCGGCGTCTATGACCAGTTGGGCGGCGGTTTTCATCGCTATAGCGTCGATGCCGAATGGCGCGTGCCCCATTTCGAAAAAATGGCCGCCGATAATGCCGAACTGCTGCGCTGCGCCGTGCTGGCCGCGCAAGTCTCCGGCGCGCGCTTTTTTTTCGATCTGGCCGTGGATATCGTGCGCTGGGTGGAGGCCGAGCTGTGCGACCGCGAGCGCGGCGGCTTCTACAGCAGCCAGGATGCCGATATCTCGCTCGATGACGATGGCGGCTATTACACCTGGACTCGCGCCGAAGCCCGCGCCGCGCTCGCGCCCGACGAGTTCGAGCTGCTCAGCCGCTACTACGATATCGGCGAACAGGGCGAGATGCGGCACGACCCGGCGCGCAATGTGCTGTTTGTGGCGCAGCCGCTGCGGGACCTGTCGGCATCCTTGTCGCTCGACTTGTCCAGCGCGCGGCTACGGCTGGCGAGCGGCAAAAATAAGCTGCTGGCGGCCCGCCGCGGCGGGCGCCCCGCGCCGGCGGTGGATACCGCGCTCTATGCCGGCTGGAACGCCCGTTTCATCTCCGCCTATCTGGCCGCCGCCCGCGGCTTGAACGTGCCCGGCGATCCCCCGGCGGAGAGTAATTTGCAGAACCGCCTGCGGAATTTTGCCCTGCGCTCGCTTGACCGCCTGTTGTCGCAATTCCAGCCGTCGCAAGGCGTGCCGCATGCCCTGGGTCGGGACCATGGCCCGCGCCTGCTCGAAGACCAGGCCTTTGCCGGCCTGGCGGCGCTCGATGCCTGGGAAGCTACCCTGCAGCCCCGCTTTTGGCAGGCGGCCGTGCAGTTGGCGGAGTTCATGCTGGCCAGGTATGCCGACGCCGCCGGCGGTTTTTTCGATCTTCCGGATGCCAGCGCCGGCATCAGCTTGCTGGCTAACGCCCGCAAGCCCTTGCAAGATCAATCCTCTCCCTCCGGCAATGCGGCCGCCATTCTTCTGCTCGACCGCCTCTACGGCCTCACTCATGACGAGCGCTATCGCGCCGCAAGCGATGCGGCGCTCGCCGCCTTGCGGCCGCTGGCGCGTGAACAGGGCATGTTTTCCGCCGCCTTTCATCTGGCCGACGCCTTGCATCGCCGGGGTCCGGCGCAGTTGCTGATAAGCGGCGCTCCGGAAGCTCGCGCCGATGCCTTATGGTCTGCCGCGCTGGCTTGCCCGCGCGCCGGCCTGTCCCTGCTTCGCCTTCCTGCCGCGGTTGCGCCCGAATTGCCACCCGCGCTGGCGGAAACCGTAGCCGCTCTGCCGGCCGGCCAAACGCCGCGCGCATGGCTCTGCTGCGGGTTTGCCTGCCGGCCGCCGCTTAATTCACCCCTGGAGTTAAAAACCGCGCTGCAAAACCTGGGCTGAATAGGTAAACTAGCGTCTTGTCTGGGCCGCCGCGCGGCCGTTCGCAACCTCAACATGCGGTAGCGCCGGAGGTGTACGGCGGCGCCGCCGCAAGGAGAACCCGCCGATGTTCCCTTCGGCCTCTGCTATTCGCCGCCTGCCGCGTTGGCTTGTCCTGGCCGGTATGGGGGCCATGCTGTCCCTCAGCTTGGGCGCCCAGCTTCCCGCCCGGCTGCTCTCCGGCCTGCACTGGCGCTCGATTGGTCCCTTTCGCGGCGGCCGCGTGCTGGCCGTGACCGGCGTGCCCGGCCATCCCAATACCTTCTATTTCGGCTCGGTGGATGGCGGCGTCTGGAAAAGCAGCGATGCCGGCCGCACCTGGCATGCGCTCTGGCGGCATACCGCGGTCGCCTCCATCGGCGCCCTGGCGGTTGCGCCCTCGAATCCTGCGGTGCTCTATGCCGGCGCCGGCGAAGCCGATATGCGCTCGGATATGTCGCTGGGCGGCGGCATGTACAAATCCACCGATGCCGGCCGCACCTGGCAGCCCGTCGGCTTGAGCCACGGCCTGGCTTTCGGCCGCATCATAGTGGATCCGCGGGACGCCAATCGCGTTTTAGTGGCGGTGCTGGGCGATCCCTATGGCCCCAGCCCCGAACGCGGCGTCTTTCTCACCACGGATGGCGGCCTCCATTGGCGCAAAGTCTTAGGCAAAGGCGACAACACCGGCGCGATTGATCTGTGCTACGCGCCGGGCGATCCCCGCGTGGTCTATGCCGCGCTCTGGCAGGTGCGGCGGCCGTTCTGGAGCACCTACGCGCCGCTCAGCGGCCCGGGCGGCGGTATTTACAAATCCACCGATGGCGGCGAAACCTGGACCGAATTGACGCGGGGTCTGCCGCCCAAGCCCTATGGCCGCATTGGCCTGGCCGCGGGAACGGATAACCGCGTCTACGCCATCCTGCGCGCCAATCATCGCGGCGGCCTGTACCGCTCCGACGATGCCGGCGAGCGCTGGCGGCGGGTCTCGCGCGATCCACGCATCCGCGGCCGCTCCTGGTATTTCAGTTCGTTGACCGTGGATCCACTTGATCCCAACGTGGTCTATGCGGTCAATACTTCGCTCTACCGCTCGCGCGATGGCGGCCGGCATTTTCATGCCATCGAGGGCGCGCCCGGCGGCAACGATTATCACCAGCTCTGGATCGCGCCGCGCCATCCTCATCGCATGATCCTGGGCAGCGATCAGGGCGTGAAGGTCAGTGTGAATGGCGCCCGTTCCTGGAGTTCCTGGTACAACCAGGCCACCGGACAGTACTATCACGTCGCGCTCGATCATCAGTACCCCTATAACGTTTACGGCGCGCAGCAGGATAGCGGCACGCTGGCGACCACCAGTCGCGACAATAACGGCGAGATCACCATCCAGAACTGGTTCCAGGTCGGCGGCGGGGAAAGCGGCTATATTGCCCCCGACCCGCTCCATCCGAATATCATTTTCGCCGGCAATTATGGCGGCGGCGTGACCAGTTTCGACCGCGTGACCGGGCAAGTGCGCGACGTCTCCCCCCAGCCGGTGCCCGGTCCGGGCCCGGTGCTGCGCTTCACCTGGACTTCGCCGCTGCTCTTTTCCCCGCGCAACCCGCACGAGCTGTTTTTTGCTTCGCAGTTTCTTTATGTCACCACCAACGGCGGGCAATCCTGGCAGCGCATCAGCCCCGACCTGACGCGCGGCGCCAGCCGCCGGCCCGCCGGGCCGCGCCCCTCGGCGCTCTTGCGTGATCCCCGCGCTCGCAACGCCGGCGTGATCTACACCATCGCCCCTTCGCGGATTGCGGCGGGCGAAATCTGGATCGGCACCGATAACGGCTTCATCCAACTCACGCGCGATCATGGCCGCGCCTGGCAAAACGTCACGCCGCCTTCGTTGCCGGCCTGGAGCGAAGTCAGCATGATCGCCGCCTCGCCTTTCGCCGCCGGCACCGCCTATGCCGCCGTCAACCGCCGCCGCCTCGACGATCGCCAGCCCTACATTTATCGCACCCGCGACTTTGGCCGCCACTGGAGGCTGATTACTCAAGGCATCAGCGCGCCCGCTTACGTGCACGCCATTCTCGCCGACCCGGTGCGCCGCGGCTTGCTCTACGCCGGCACCGAAACCGGCGTCTATGTCTCCTTCGACGATGGCGGCCACTGGCAGCCCTTGCAGCTCAACCTGCCCACCTGCTCGATTCGCGACCTGGCCATTCGCGATCAGGACCTGGTTGTCGCGACTCATGGGCGTTCCTTCTGGGTGCTGGACGATATCTCTCCCCTGCGCCAAATCCAGCCGGCCGATGCCGGCCACGCGGTGGTGTTTTACCGCCCGCGCGCCGCGGTGCGCATCCGCCGCGATGTCAATACGGATACGCCGTTTTCGGTTGAAACCCCCGCCGGCGCCAACCCGCCGGATGGCGCGACCCTGTATTACTATTTGCGCCAGGCGCCGGCGTCGCCCCTGGAATTGCGGATCTACGATCTTCGCGGCCGGCTCGTGCGGCAATATTCCAGCGTCCTCCATCACCACGCCATCGGCCCGAAAAATGTGCCGCCGTATTGGTTGCGCCCGCCGGTCTCCCTGCCGGACCAACCCGGACTCAATCGCTTTGTCTGGAGCCTGCATTATCCGCATGTGCAGGTCCTGAGCTTCGATTACACGATTGCCGCCATTCCTCATCGCACCCCGCGCCGTCCGCGCGGGCCGCTGGTGCTGCCCGGACGTTACCGGTTGGTGCTGACCGTCGCTGGCCGCTCTTACACGCAATACCTGCGGGTCGGAAATGATCCCCGTGTGCATGTTGCGCGCACCGCTCTGGCCCGCCAGTTGCATTTGGCGCTCCAGATTACAAACGGGCTAACCCAGGATATGCAGGCGATCCAGGCTGCGCGCCGGCTGCAAGCGCACTTACGGGGTGCTGGAAATACGGCCGCATTGCAGCGATTGAAAGCGCTTTTAGGGGTGACGCCGGCCGGCGCCTTTCATTTCCATGCCCAACAGCGGGCGCCGAATCTGATCCAGCTCAATAGCCGTTTGTCGCTGCTTTATACTTCGGTGATGGGCGCCGACGCCCCTCCCACTCAACAGCAGGCGCAACTCAGCCGGCACACATTGGCCGCGCTGCATGCCGTCTTGCGGCAGTTGCGTCAATTGCAGCCGGCAAGCAGCGGTGGACGTTAAGCCCGGCGAAAAGGCCGCGCCGGCGCCGCTGTTGGAAATGCGGAATGTCTCCGTCGTGCGCGGCGGCCGCCGCGTTTTGCGCGGCTTATCCCTGAAGCTGGAGCAGGGCGAGACTGCGGCGATTCTGGGGCCTAACGGCGCGGGCAAATCCACGCTGCTGCAGTTGCTGACGCGCGATCTCTATCCGCTGGCGCGGCGTGGCGCTCGTCTGCGCTTGCTCGGACGCGAGCAGTGGGATATCTGGGCCTTGCGTGCCCAATTGGGCATTGTGCTGCAGGATGGCTGGTCTCCACCCCCGGGCTTGACCGCCATGGAACTGGTGCTTGCCGGCTTTTTTGGCAGCCGTGTGCTGCCTGTCGCGGCGCCGGTTTCACCCGGCATGCGCCGGCAGGCCCGCGAAGCCATGCGGCAATTGGGGGTCGCGCACCTCTGCCGGCGCTCCGCCGCGACCTTATCGGCGGGCGAATTGCGCCGCTTGTTAATTGCGCGCGCGCTGGTCCACGGTCCCGCCACCCTGCTGCTGGATGAACCCGGCGCCAGCCTCGACCCGCTGGCGCGCAGCCAGTTGCGCCGCCATCTCCGCCGTCTTGCACGCTCCGGCCCCGGCTTGATCGTGGTTACTCACCAAGTGGAAGATTTGATACCTGAAATTCGCCGCGTGTTATTTCTTCGCGGTGGCCGGATTATCGCCGATGGCCCCCGTCAGCGCCTGTTGACGCCACGTTCACTGGCTGGCTTATTCGGAGTTTCATTACGGGAATGGTCGCTGACCGGCTGGCGTAAAATTAGCCCCTAAATTGCCTGCGTGCCATTTACAGAAGGCCGTGGCGAGGCCGGAAATGATCTTCAGTTAGACTGAATGTATGTTAAAAGCTACGTTTTGAAGCCGCGTGATGCCGGAATGATCCCGACTGGCCTGAAATCGAGTCATTTTGATCTCAGGGGTAGTTGACTGAACAGTGATTTTCTCGCTTTCAAAAGTGGGTATTAAATTGCATAATATCTGCTCACTAGGAAAGGGTCATAAAGAGGGTAATTATGTACTCGATTTCTGAAATTGGTCTCCGTCTGCTTGGCCGCAAGTCTTGGCTGGGAGTATTTTTGGCGGGCTTATTTCTTTTGGGCGGCTTAGCCGGGTGCCATCGTGCTGCAACCAATGATCAGGCGCTAGCTCAAAAGGTCCAGCAGCGGATCAGCCAGGATCCCAGCCTCTCCAGTCAACCAATCCACGTCTCGGCGCAACAGGGCATGATCGTGCTTTCCGGCACAGCCTCCACGGAAGCTTTGCGGATGGCCGCCGAAACCGACGCCAATCAGGCGGGCGCGCAACGCGTTTTAAATGAAATCTCCGTAGCCTCGGCGCCGCCGTCCGTGATCGCGCGAAATAATCCTCCCGCAACGGCGCTGCCTGCGGCCAAGCGGAAATGGGGAAATGGGCCTGCGCAACAGCGCGCAGCTCATAAAACGCGGCAACCCCTCAAGCGCAGAAAGCGCATAGTCGCAGTCGCGGCGAATCCGGCGCCGAGCCTGCCACCGGCGACTGCCGCGGCTCCCGTACCCGCTGCCGCTCCCGCGCCGGCCGCGCCCCCGCAACCGGTAACCGTGACGTTACCCGCCGGTACTACGCTTTCGGTGATGTTGGATAAACAGCTTTCATCCAATGAAAACCAAAGCGGCCAGGGTTTTACCGCCCATCTTGCCGATCCGGTGGTATGGCAGGGGCAGCGCGTCATTCCTCGTGACGCATTGATCTCCGGAATAGTGCTGATGGCGCATTCCGCCGGGCATTATCGGGGTCAATCCGAGCTTCGCCTGGTGCTGAATCGCGTTCAATACAATGGCCTGTCGTATACATTGCGCACCTCGCTTTGGGATCATGTAACTTCGGCGCAAGGCAAAACCACCGCCAAAGTTATGGGGGGAGGCACCGTATTAGGCGCTTTGATCGGCGCCATTGCGGGTGGTGGGAAAGGCGCGGCGATTGGCGCTGCCATTGGCGCGGGCGCGGGCGCCGCCACGCAAGCCGCACGGAAGGCTCCCGAAATTACACTGCCTGCCGAAACCCGGTTGCAATTTACGCTGGCGGTGCCGCTGACGGTTCAACCTGGAGGCACGGTGCTACGACCGTAATTCATTGTGGCCCGGCAACAAAACTCCGCCCGGCCATTGACTCTCAGGACGAAATTCAAGCAGCATGGAGCTTTCGATCACGGTTTCACGCTCATGTTTTCATGAACTTACCGTCTCAGCAATCTAAAGTTCTGGCGGTGGACGATGAGGCGGATATCTGCGAATTACTGCAGGACGCCTTAAGCCAGGCCGGCTATATTTGTCAAACCGCCGGTAATGTCGAAGATGCGCTGCTTTGTCTGGAGCGCGAGCGTTTTGACGCCATCATCTCCGATCTGCACCTGGGGAACGGCATGAATGGCCTGCGCTTCATGCAGCTAGCGCAGGCCCGCTGGCCGCATTTGGTGTTTTTGCTGGTCACGGCGGAATCCGATGTGCGCATCGGCGTGGAGGCGATGAAGCGCGGCGCCGCCGATTATTTGATCAAGCCCTTTCAGCTCTCGAATGTGATTAGTGCCGTGGGCTGGGCGCTGGAACGCAAGCGCATGCAGATGGAACTGGACCGCTATCGCGATCACCTGGAAAATATGGTGCGCGAACGCACCGCGATGCTGCAGGCGGCCTTGCAAAAAATCGAAACCAACTACAACCAGACCTTGGCGGTATTGGGCGCGGCCCTGGATTTGCGCGATGATGAGACGGGCGGCCATGCTCTGCGCGTCAGCCGGTATTTCATAACCCTGGCCGAAGCGGCCGGCTTCCCGGCGGAACGGCTGCCCGACGCCATTCGCGGCGCGTACTTGCACGATATCGGGAAGCTGGCTATCCCGGATTCAATCCTGCTTAAGCCGGGTCAATTGACCGACGCCGAGCGCCAGATCATGCAAACCCATGTTCCCATCGGCTATGAGATGGTGCGCCAGATTGCCTTCCTCGAGCCTGCCGCGGATCTGATTCTCAGCCATCATGAACGCTTCGATGGAAGCGGCTATCCACGCGGCCTGACCGGGGAAGACATTCCGTTCAGCGCGCGCATCTTTTCCGTCGCCGATGCGCTCGATGCCATGACCTCGAATCGCCCCTACCGCCGCTCGCTGGGCTTCGAGGCCGCGCGGCGCGAAATCCAGGACCAATCCGGACGCCAGTTCGATCCCGCGATGGTGCAGATTTTTCTCAACCTGCCCGCCACGCTCTGGCCCGAAATTCGCAACGGCAGGGTGAAAAGCGGCGATTCCTATATCTCGAAACTGATCTCATCCGGCTTGCGCGATGCCGCCTCGCGGACATTATCCTTGAAGTTTACTGCCGCCGCTTCCGAATTGCAGAGCGGCAGCAACTGATTAATTTCCACTCACATGCGCCCGCCTCCACGGCGCAACATCGCAACCGGCCGCGGCATCCACCGCCAGCAGAGGGTTTCATTCGGCCCTCCGAAACCGGCCCGCTTTGCAAACGGCTTTGGCTGACATCGCGTTGGGGCGATAGCCTAGTAATAATCCGCGCAGGAGAGAAAGTACCCACAACCGGGACAGAGCAGTTTGCAATTGCGCTCCTCCAGCCGGCGCGAACAATTGGGGCAATAACGCAGCGCCGGCTCCGGGAGTTGGCTATCCATTCCGGCTTGCCGGGATGGATAGGAGGGGAACGGAACGCGATCGGGAGCGTCACTCATCCTGTTTGCCTCCTGGCATGGGCAGCCGTCCGAAACGGTAAAGCGAATAGGCCAGCGCCAGAAATATGATTAGCGCCAGCCAGGGATTTCGCGCCCAGGCGCCCAACCATTGCGGGCCGAATTCCAGCGCTTGCGGGCCGATCCGGCCTTTGGCTTTGAGGTAGGCGATCACGGCGGCGAGCAAGCCGAAGATTGCTCCCCCGGCAATCAGGCCGCTGGAATAGAGCGCGCCGCTCCCGGTGTCGCCTTCTTTCCCGCGGCCGCGTTCCGCCAGCCAGCGAATGACGCCGCCGGCGCACATCGCGGCGGTCGTTCCCAGGCCCAGATAAGTCCCGACCGCGAACGCCAACGAGCGCACGCCTAGCATCTCGACTACGGCCACGATGAAAACGCCGATGAGGATCAGCACCCAGGGCAGGCGCCGGTTGAGGATGCCGTTGATCACCGTAGCCATCAATTGCGCTTGCGGCGCCGGCACCTGTTCGGACCCGATGCCCTGCACCCAATGAATGCGAATGGAGCCTCGCGCCGGATCGTAAAGATATTTACCGTCGGGAATCGAGCTTGCGCCGATGGCGTTCAATTCCCAGTATTGCCGCTGCCGGACTTGCGGCAGCACCGCCGCCGGCAGCGTGAAATTGCGATTTTCGATGCTCAGGCCGGGGATGGAGGTTTGTGTCCCGCCAGCCTGCCGGGCAATCGCCGGCAGCGGCATCGTGAGCGGCCGGAAACTGGCGTAGGCGGTGTTAAGGAAGGGCACGGTGTAGCCGACCACCAGCACCGAGGCCACCACCCCCAGCATTAAGCCAACCTGTTGTTTCCAGGGGGTGGCGCCGACTAGAAACCCGGTTTTTAAATCCTGCGAGGTCGCTCCGGCATTGGCGGCGGCGATGGCCACTGCTCCTCCCACGCTCAGCGCCAGCGCGCTATAGAGGTGGCCCGTCCAACCGGCCAGTACGAAAAGCAGACAGGTCAGCACCAGTGTGGCAATGGTCATGCCCGAAACCGGATTGGAGGAAGTGCCGATGATGCCGACGATGCGGCTGGAAACGGTGACAAAGAAAAAACCGAACAGCACCACCAGCAGGGCGCTCAGCACGTTGCTGAACCAGGCGGCGTGCGGATTATAGCGAAACGCCAGAATGGCCCAGGTGAGCAACCCGAGCAGCGCCGCCCCTGCCAACACCATCCAGAGCGGCAGGTCGCGCTCGGTGCGCAGCCGGGTGTCAGCGGCCAATTGCCGGCGGCGCAGGCGCAGTTCGCGCCAACTGTTGCGAAAGGCGTTGACGATGGTAGGCAAGGTGCGCAACAGCGTGATCAGCCCCGCTGCCGCCACCGCGCCCGCGCCGATCGGACGTATATAGGCGGCCCAAATGTCGTCCGGGGAAAGTTGAGCGATGGGCGAGGTGGCGGGATAAATGACATGGGGAAAAGCGCCGCCAAAAAATTTAATGGCCGGCGCCAGCACCAGCCAGGAAAGCACGCCGCCGGCAAACAGCAGTGCCGAGGTACGCACCCCGATGATGTAGCCGACGCCGAGATATTCGGGGGTGATATCCATGCGGAAGCTGGCGCCGGGCAGCCAGCTCGGCTGGTATTGGGGATTTTCCCGCCAAAAATAAAAACCGTTCATCAGCAGTTTATAGAGGCTGCCGATGCCCAGTCCCCAGAACACCCGTCCGGCGAAGTTGCCTCCGCGCTCGCCGGCTTCGAGCACGTCGGCGCAGGCGGTGCCTTCCGGATAGGCCAGAACGCCATGTTCCTCGACGATCAGATAGCGCCGCAGCGGAATCATGAACAAGATGCCCAGCCAGCCGCCAATCATGGCCAATAGGAAAATGCGCGAGTATTCCAGTGGAAAGCCCAGGAAGATCATCGCCGGCAGGGTGAAAATCACGCCCGCGGCGATGGATTCTCCCGCCGAGCCGGTGGTCTGCACCAGGTTATTTTCTAAAATGCTCGAATGCCCCAGTTTTTTGAAGATGCTGATCGCCAGCACCGCAATCGGAATCGAGGCCGAAACCGTGAGCCCGGCACGCAGCCCGAGGTAAGTCGAAACCGCGCCGAAGAGCAGGCCGAAAAACAAGCCCAGCAGCACCGCGCGCGGGGTGAATTCCGGGAGTTTGGCCTCGGGCGCGACGTAGGAAATGGGCAGAGGGGGCGGGGTTGAAGCCGACGGCGTAGTGTGCGGGCTGGCCATAATATAATTTCCCTGCGGCGCGCGCCGGGCCGTTTTGGCGAGGCGTGCTCACGGCGGAAATGTAGCACGATTCCCGTACTTGCCCAAGCTGCCGCTTTTTTCGCATGGCTGCCCGTTAAAATAGAAGTACGATGAACCCCGCCGAGCGCCGTGCGGCGCTGCTTACTGCTTTAAACGAACGCATTCTGGTGCTTGATGGCGCCATGGGCACAATGCTGCAACAGCAGCATTTAACTGCGGCGGATTTCGGCGGCCCGGAGCTGGAAGGCTGCAACGAGCACCTGGTGCTCAGCCGTCCCGATGTGGTCGCCGGCATTCACCGCCGCTATCTGGATGCCGGCGCCGATATTGTCGAGACCAACAGCTTTGGCGGCACGCGCATCGTGCTGGCCGAATATGGTTTGCAAGCGCGGGTCACGGCTATCAACCGCGCCGCCGCTCAACTGGCGCGCGCCGCCGCCGATGCCTACGCCGCCTCCGGACGCCCGCGCTGGGTGGCAGGCTCGATCGGCCCCACCACGCGGGCCATTTCGGTAACCGGCGGCGTCACTTTCCCCGAGCTGCGGGAAGCCTTCTATGAACAGGCGAAGGCGCTTTGGGAAGGCGGCGCCGACTTGTTTCTGATCGAGACTTGCCAGGATACGCGCAATATCAAGGCGGCCGCCCTGTCCATATTGCGCCTGCGCCAGGAAACCAGCGAGCCCATACCCTTCATTGTTTCCGGCACCATCGAGCCGATGGGCGCCATGCTGGCCGGGCAAAGCGCCGAAGCGCTCTGGGTTTCGCTGGCTCATCTACCCTTGCTGGCTATCGGACTGAACTGCGCCACCGGTCCGGAGTTCATGACCGATCATATCCGCAGCTTGTCCGGCCTGGCCCCCTGCGCTATCTCCTGCTACCCCAACGCCGGCCTGCCGGATGAAGAAGGCCATTATCTGGAGACGCCCGATACGCTTGCGGCCCAGCTTGAGCGCTTTGTGGACCGGGGCTGGCTCAACCTCGTGGGCGGCTGCTGTGGCACCACCGACGCGCATATTCGCGCCCTGGCCCACATGGTCGAGGGCAAGCCTCCGCGCCGTCTGCCTGCGCCGTCGCGGCGCAGCTTCTACTCCGGCATTGATGTGGCCGAGGCGGAGCCTTCCACCCGTCCTTTGCTGGTGGGCGAGCGCACCAATGTCATCGGCTCGCGGCAGTTCATGCGCTTGATTGCGGAAGAGCGCTGGGAAGAGGCCTCGGAAATCGGCCGCCGCCAGGTGCGCAATGGCGCGCAGATCGTGGACGTCTGCCTGCAAAGCACCGAGCGCGACGAGCTGCGCGACATTTCCCCGTTTTACGAGCAGCTCATCCGCAAAATCAAGGCGCCGATCATGATCGACACCACCGACGCCCGCGCCATCGAGCTGGCTCTGACCTATTGCCAGGGCAAAAGCCTGATCAATTCCATCAATCTGGAAGATGGCGAGCTGAAGTTCGAACGGGTAGCGCCGCTGGCCCGCCAGTACGGCGCCGCCCTGGTGGTAGGTTGCATTGATGAAGACCCGGTGCAGGCGCAAGCCTTTACCCGCGAGCGCAAACTGGCCGTGGCCCGCCGCTCGGTGGAGCTGCTGACGCAAAAATACGGCATCCCGCCGGAAGACATTGTCGTGGATCCGCTGGTGTTTCCCTGCGCCACCGGCGATGAAAACTATATCGGGGGGGCGGTGGAAACCATTGAGGGCATACGCCTGATCAAAGCCGAACTGCCCGATACCCGCACCATTCTGGGCATTTCCAACATCAGCTTCGGCCTGCCGGCGGCGGCGCGCGAGGTGGTGAACTCCGTATTCCTCTATCACGCCACACGCGCCGGGCTCGATCTGGCGATCGTCAATTCGGAAAAAATCGAGCGCTTCGCCTCCATTCCCGCCGCGGAGCGTGAGCTGGCCGAAGCGCTTTTATACAATCGGCCGCCGGCGGAAGTCCCGGCCGATCACCCCCAGGCCGAGCTGCTCCGCGCCGCTTCCGGAGACTGGCGCTTGCAGACGCGCGAGCAAAAAATCGCCGTCAATCAGTATCTGATCGCCGCCCTGAGCCAGCATTTCCGCCAGTCCGGAGCACGCCAGCGCGCCGCCGCCGCCGCGCTCTCGCTCGACGAGCGCCTGGCGCGCTATATCGTCGAGGGCTCGAAAGACGGCCTGGTCGAAGACCTTGATCGCAAGCTGGCCGAGGGCGCCCGCCCGCTCGATATCATCAATGGGCCGCTGATGGCCGGCATGAGCGAGGTGGGCCGCCTATTTAACGCCAACGAGCTGATCGTCGCCGAGGTGCTGCAATCGGCCGAGGCCATGAAGGCCGCCGTCGCCCATCTGCAGCGGTTCATGGAAAAAACCGATTCCCTGCACCGCGGCCGCATCCTGCTGGCCACGGTCAAGGGCGATGTCCACGACATCGGCAAAAATCTGGTGGACATTATTCTTTCCAACAATGGCTACGACGTCATCAACCTCGGCATCAAGGTGCCGCCGGAAGCTTTAATCGAGGCTTGGCAAAAGCATCGCCCCGACGTAATCGGGCTTTCCGGGCTGCTGGTAAAAAGCGCGCAACAGATGGTGGTGACCGCCTCCGATCTGCGCGAGGCCGGCGTGCGCGTGCCGTTGCTGGTCGGGGGCGCGGCGCTTTCCGACCGTTTCACCCGCACCAAAATCGCCCCGGCGTATATGGAACTGGTCGGCTATGCCCGCGACGCCATGACCGGGCTGGATTTGATGAACCGCATCATGGCCCCGGAACAACGCGAGCGCCTGCGCGCCGCGCTCGCCGCCGCCTCGGAATCGGCCGCCGCCGCGGCCGCAGTGCCGGCGCCGGCCTCTTCCGCCCCTCCCGCGCCCGCTATCGCGCCGGCGCGGCGCAGCGCCAAAGTGCGCACCGATTTGCCCTTGCCCGCCGCTCCGTATCTGGATCGCCGTGTCCGCCCGCTCGCCGATCTCGACGAGTTATGGAGCTATATCAATCCCCATTTGCTCTATCGGCACCACCTCGGTTTCAAAGGCAACTTTGAGCAGGCCTTGGCCGAGCGCGACCGCAAAGCGCTGGAGCTGGCGGCGCAGGTGGAAGACTTGAAGCAGCAGGCGCGGGAGTTTTTGCGCCCGCGCGCGGTCTGGCAATTTTTTGAGGCCGAATCGGAAGGCAACGCCATTCACCTGTTCGCGCCCGGCGCCGCCACTCCGCTGCACACGTTTCAGTTCGAGCGCCAGCCGCGCCCGGAAGGCCTCTGTCTGGCCGATTACATTCTGCCTGCGCGCGAGGGTCGCCGCGACCATTTGGCCCTGTTCGTGGTCACCGCCGGCGCCGGCGTGCGCGAGCGCAGCGAAGCCGCGCGCCGGCAGGGAAAATTCTTCGTTTCGCACGGCCTGCAAGTGCTGGCGCTGGAAACCGCCGAGGCCGCGGCCGAATACCTGCACCGCCGCCTGCGCGAGGATTGGGGCTTTCCCGACCCCCCCGGTATGACCATGCAACAGCGCTTTACTTCCCGCTACCGCGGCAAGCGCTACGCCTTCGGCTATCCCGCCTGTCCCGACATCCATAGCCAGGCCGGCATCTGGAAACTGTTGCGCCCCGAAGACATCGGCGTGGAACTGACCGAGGGCATGATGATGGACCCGGAGGCTTCGACCAGCGCGTTGGTGTTTCATCATCTCGATTGCAGCTATTTTTCCGTCAGCGAAGAAGCCGCCGGACGCGCCGTGCCAGTTTGAGTTCGAATGCTTCCGGCCCGCTAATTCGGGCGAGAGCGGCAGTTCATGCCTCAGGTTCTTTATCGGGAAGGTAGCTTGATTTGCGGCGGCGATGAGGCTCAGGCGCGCGCGAATACCCGAGGACACAACGCCTCTTCGCCGCCAGCAAGCGATCTGGCTGGAAAGATAAAGATTATGCCGCCTTGGGCTGCGAAACGTCCTCCAGCACTTTCTTCGCTTCACCCGATTTTTCCCGCGCCAGGTCGGCATGCGCGATGATGCCGACCAGCCGCCCATTCTGCGTAACCAGCATGCGGCGCAACTGATGGCGGCGCATCAGATCCACGGCATCTTTAATATCGTCTTCTTCTTCACAAGTAATGGCCGGAGTGCTCATGGCCTCGCGGCAGGTGACTTCGGAAGCACGGCGATCGGTTCTGCCTAAAAGTAGCGCGGCATCGCGGTCGGTGACCACCCCCAACGGACGCATGCTTTCCCGGTCTTCAACGATCGGCACCGAACCCACATCCTGCGCTTTCATGATGGCTAAGCAATCCATTAGACGCTCATTCGGCAAGCAGGTTTGCGGCGCGTGCATCAACTCGGAACACTTCATGATTGGCCTCGCTCTTCTGAGAGTCCACCCACGTCATCGCGGAAAGTGGTCATAGCCTCAGACGCCGCCGCCTGGCATGGCGTTGTCTGAAAAAGCGGGGCTCGTGATTGCCAAAAAGGGCACTATAGAGGTTGTTGCTGGGTGGCGCAGTGGCAGGCGCCCAAACCCCAGATCATGTCGGTGCAGGCGATGGGAACGATCTCGCGGCCGGAAAAGACGCGCTGCAAAATCGCCAGGGCTTTCCGGTCGGCCGGGCAGTCGAAGACCGGCAGCAGCACGGCGCGATTGCCAATATAAAAATTCAAGTAACTGGCCGGCAAGCGCTGGTCCTGGTAGATCACCGGCGCGGGCATAGGCAAGGTGACAATATTCAGCGCGCGCCGGCTTTCATCGCGCATTGCGCGCAAGCGGGCGAGATTTTCCCGCAACGGCCGGAAGTTAATGTCTTCCGGATCGTCTTCCACCGCGGCCAGCACCGTATCGGGCGCGGCAAAGCGCGCCAGGTCGTCCACATGGCCGTCGGTATCGTCTCCGGCAATGCCTTCTCCCAGCCAAAGGATCTGGCGCACGCCCAGCGTCGCGCGCAATTTTTTTTCGATTTCCATCCGGCTGAGTCCGGGATTGCGGTTGGGGTTGAGCAGGCAGGCTTCGGTGGTCAGCAACGTTCCGCGGCCGTTGACCTCGATGGAGCCGCCCTCCAGCACCATTTCTTCTTTCCACACCGGCTCGCTTAAGGCTTCGCCGATGCGGCTGGGCACGGCGTCATCCTGTTCAAAGGGCGGATATTTTCCTCCCCAGGCGTTATAGCCCCAATCCACGATGACCCGTTCCCGTTTTCCCGCCGATTCCCGCACCAGAAAGATGGGCCCATGATCGCGCACCCAGGCGTCGTCGGTGGGAATCTCAAACCAACGCACCTGTTCCATGCGCACGCCCGCCTGGCGCAGGCAAGCTTCAGCGGAAGGGCGCAACGCCGCGGCGGCATTGATGTGCACGCGCTCGCCGCCGGCCAGGGCCCGCGCCATGGCGGCAAACACGGTCGGCACGGTCTCTAATTTTCCTGGCCAACTGGCCTCCTTGTGCGGCCAGGAAAGCCAGGTAGCCTCGTGCGGTTCCCACTCCGCCGGCATGCGGTAGCCGGCTTCGCCGGGGGGCAGGGAGGTACGCCGGAGAACCGGCATGGCAGGCGGGGTCATTCCGGCCGCGCCGGCCGCGCGCGCAGATTCAAGTCGCCATAGGCTTCAATGCGGCGGTCGCGCAGAAAAGGCCAGTGGGTGCGCGCTTCGGCGACCTGATCGAGATCGAGTTCGGCGGCGACAATCGCTTCCTGCTGATGATCGGCCTGGGCGACGATCTGGCCGGAAGGGTTGCTGATGAAGCTGTGGCCCCAGAATTCCAAGCCCTCGCCCGCAAGCCGCTCCCAGCCGACCCGATTGGGCGCAGCCACATAAAAACCGTTGGCGATGGCATGGCTGCGCTGGATCAGTTGCCAGGATTGCAGTTGCCGCTCGCCCCAAGCCGCTTTTTCTGCCGGATGCCAGCCTATCGCGGTGGGAAAGATCAGCAATTCCGCCCCTCCCAGCGCCGCCAATCGCGCTCCTTCCGGAAACCATTGGTCCCAGCAAACCTGCACCGCGATCCGCCCCCGCCGCGTGGCAAAGACCGGAAATCCCAGATCGCCGGGCGTGAAATAAAATTTTTCCAAGTACAACGGATCGTCGGGAATATGCATTTTCCGGTAGCGGCCGAGCAGTAGCCCGCCGGCATCAATCACCACGGCGGTGTTATGGTACAGCCCGGGCATGCGGCGCTCGAACAGCGAAGCGACCACCACCACTTCGCGCCGCCGCGCCCACTCGCACAATTTTTCCGTGGTCGGACCGGGAATCGGTTCCGCCTGCTCAAACCAGCGGTGTTCCTCGGACTGGCAGAAATAGGGGGTGCGGAAAAGCTCCTGGGTGGCCACGATCTGCGCGCCCGCATCGGCGGCCGCATCCATTTTCTCCAGCGTGCGCCGCAAATTGGTCTCCGCGGCTTCCGCCGCCGCCATCTGCAGCAGCGCCAGCTTGACATGTCGCGCCATGCAGTTAGTTTAGCGTCAGCGGGATGGAGTTGAGCACCGGCGCCGAAAAGAAAAAAGTGGGCCGATCCGCCTCCAACCGCAGAACTCAAACCTCAAAAAACTTTATATCAGCAGCGCCAGCGCTGGCGGCAGCCGCTCGATGCTCACCGGAGTTTTACCCGCGGCAGCGCCCGCAGCGGCGCTGGATTCGAAGCCGTGTTCATGTTGGGTAAGCGGGGCGGGGCGATTGCGGCGCCTCGCCGCTGATTCTTCGCCTGAGTGAGGATTATGCCCAATAGCGCATGGCGGAAAATCCAGCCTTGCCGCATAATGTTTGCTTTCCGGAGTTATGCCAATGACACGCCGACGTCTTGCGCAAATGGGGCTGGCGCTTTTGGGCGCAGCGCCCTGGAAACTGGCCGCCGTTCCGCCGGCGAAGGACAATTCCGCCGCGCCGCCGGAATTGCCCTCTGGGCAGTTGCCGGCCTATAAAAAGGACGTAGCCGGCCAGGCGCGGCAAGCGTCCTCCCTGAAAAAATTTCCGCTCGGCTACGATTACGAGCCGGATTTTGTCTTTTCCGCGATACCCGCCCGGCTACGGCGGAGGCGCCAGTGATGAAACGCCTGCCGGAATCCACCGCATTTCTTAGCGTCACCCAACTTGGCGACGCCCTACGCCGCCGCACATTCAGCTCGCTCGAGCTGACCGAGTTTTTTCTGGAACGCCTCGACCGCATCGGGACCAGGCTCAATGCGGTAGTGACCGTGACCGCCGATCTGGCGCGCGCGCAGGCGCGCCGCGCCGATGCCGAAATAGCCGCCGGGCATTGGCGCGGGCCGCTGCACGGCATTCCTTACGGCGCCAAAGATCTGCTCGATACCGCCGGCATACGCACCACCTGGGGCGCGGCCCCTTTCCGCGATCGGGTGCCGCGCGACAACGCCACGGTCATTGCCCGGCTGGAAGCGGCCGGCGCGGTGCTGGCCGCCAAACTGGCAATGATCGAACTGGCCGGCGGCGGCGATTACCATATGGCCGGCGCCGCCTTTACCGGCCCGGCGCGGAATCCCTGGGATCCCCGGCGCTGGACCGGCGGCAGCTCCAGCGGTCCCGGCGCGGCGGTGGCCGCCGGCCTGGTGGGCTTTGCCATCGGTTCGGAGACCTGGGGCTCCATCGTCAATCCGTCCACCTGGTGCGGCATTGCTGGGCTGCGGCCCACCTACGGCCGCGTCAGCCGCGCCGGCGCCATGGCTTTAAGTTGGACCATGGATAAGCTGGGGCCGATGGCGCGCCGCATCGGCGATTTGGGCTGGATCCTGGCCGCCATCGCCGGCTCCGATCCCCGCGACGCCAGCGCCCTGCCTGGACGATTCCGCCCGCACCGCATCCCCGCGCGGCTGGAGGGCGTTCGCCTGGGCTACTTTCCCGTGACCTCGCTGCCGGCCTCCAGCCCGGTGCGCGAACCCTATCGCCAGGCGCTAGCCCTGTTCCGCCGACTTGGCGCCACGCTGGCCGCCACCTCGCTTCCCGACCTGCCCTATGGCGCGGCCGCCAGCCTGATTCTCGGCGCGGAAGGCGCCTCGGCCTTCGAGCCGTTGCTGGACAGTCCCGCGGTGCATTTGCTCTCCGATCCCCGCCAGTCCACCGGACTTTTTGCGGGGGCGGAAATCAAGGCGGTGGATTATCTGCGCGCCTTTCGTTTTCGCCGCGCCGCCCAGCAGCATTTCGCCGCTTACATGGAAAATTTCGATGCCCTGGTGCATCCCGGCGCCAGCAGTCTGCCGCCGCTGGCCGATCTTCCCTTCGACCAGCAGGAAAAGCATCCTGTCCCGGGCGCGAAAGCAAAACCCGCCCACCCGCCGGCGAAAAAACGCAAGCCCAATAATTACCAATTAGGCGGCGCCGGCAACCTGCTGGGCCTGCCCGCCGTGGCCGTCAACATGGGCTTTGTCCGGCCTGCGGCGCAGGTGGGCAAGGCCGAGCCGCCGCCGATGCCGGTGGGGCTGGAAATCGTGGGCGCCCCGCTGGCCGAAGCTCGGCTGCTCGCAATTGCCGGCGCCTTCGAAGCCGCTGCCGGATGGTATCGCCATCATCCCCACCTGGCGGTTTGACTTCTATGGGCGACTCCATTCCCATCGAAAGTTGGCGGCGCGAGGGCTGGGAGATCAGCACCGATCCGCAGCGGCTCGATCCCGCGGCGGCGCATCGCATGATCGCCTCCAGCTATTGGGCCGAGAACATTCCCCGGCCGGTGTTCGACTGCGCGCTGCGCAATTCGCTCTGCTTCGGACTCTACCGGCTGGCGGCGGAAACGGATGCCGGGCTATGCGGCCTGGCGCGG
Source organism: Acidobacteriota bacterium (assembly GCA_021818955.1). GTDB lineage: Bacteria > Acidobacteriota > Terriglobia > Terriglobales > SCQP01 > JAKASR01. The sequence continues at coordinate 34,196 of JAKASR010000005.1, read as the reverse complement.
GTGATCAGCGATTACGCCACCTACGCTTACGTCGCCGACGTCTTCATCGCGCCGGAATGGCGCAGGCAGGGGCTGGGAAAATGGCTGATGCAGTGCATTCGCGCGCATCCCTGGCTGCAGGAGCTGCGGCGCTGGAGCCTGGTGACGCGCGATATGCAGGCGCTCTACCGCCAGAGCGGTTTTTTGCCGGTGGAGCATCCCGAACGCCACATGGAAATCCATCGTCCTGGCATGTATCGCGCCGAGCCGGAGCTTGAGCAGCTTTGGCTGCGTCCCCGGTGGAGCGGGAAAGCGGGGCAGCCATGAGCGATTTCGAGCGCATACAAGCCGCCCGGCGGCGGCTGGCCGGCCGCATTCATCGCACGCCGGTGCTGCATTCCCGATCGCTCGACGAGGCTGCGGGCGCCGAAGTGTATTGCAAGGCGGAAAACCTGCAGCGCGGCGGGGCGTTTAAAATTCGCGGCGCCATGAACCGGATGCTGCAGTTGACGCCGGCGGAGCGCGCCCGCGGCGTGGTGGCGTTTTCCAGCGGCAATCATGCCCAGGCGGTGGCGCTGGCCGCGCGCGAGTTGGGCGTCAGCGCCGATCTGGTCATGCCGGCCGACGCACCGCGCTTGAAGCTGGAAGCGGTGCGCGCCTTCGGCGGCCGTGTCCATCTTTACGACCGCGCCGAACAAAGCCGGGAGGCGCTGGCGGCGGATCTGGTCGAGCGCGAGGGCCGCGTGCTGGTGCCGCCGTTTGACGATGCCGAAATCATCGCCGGCCAGGGCACGGCGGCGCTGGAACTGTTGGAAGAGGTGCCCGGCCTGGAGGCTTTGGCCGTGCCGGTGGGCGGCGGCGGGCTGATTGCCGGCTCGGCGCTCAGCGCCCACGCCCACAACCCGCAAATCGCCGTCTATGGGATTGAACCCGCCACCGCCGCCGACGCCCAGCTCTCGCTCAAGCTGGGCCGCATCACCGCGATAACCGAAAATCCCACCCTGGCCGACGGCCTGCGCACGCCGCAACCGGGCAAGCTGACCTTTCCCATCATGCAACAGCACCTGCGCGCCATCGTAACCGTCACCGACGAAGAGTTGCTGGCCGCGGTGCGCCTGCTGCTGCTGCGGATGAAAACCCTGGTCGAGCCTTCCGGCGCCGCCGCCGCCGCCGCCGTCATACACGGGCGCATCACCGGCCATCGCCGCATTGGTCTCATCCTCAGTGGCGGCAACATCGATCCCACCATCCTCACCCGCGCGTTGCCGTGATGGGTTGGAGAGAATAGATTTCAAATTGCATCGCGCGAGCCGCTTTTATTCAATCTAGCGCGCGGTGTAGCCGCCATCGATCACCAACTCGGCGCCGGTGACGAATTTCGCTTCTTCCGAAGCCAGATAGACGATGCCCCAGGCAATATCTTCCGGCTCGCCGATATGACCCAGCGGGTGCAAAGTATCCAATTGCTTGCGGAACAGTTCCGGGCCGCCCGCCGTCTGACGGGCGACGTTTTCCACCATGGGGGTCCAGATAAAGCCGGGCATGACTGCGTTGACGCGAATGCGGTCGGGAGCATACAGCAGCGCGTCGTTTTTGGTCATCATCCGCACCGCGCCTTTCGAGGCATGGTAAGGGGGGAAATCGGCGGCGCCGATCAGCCCATAAATGGAGGATAAATTGACAATGCTGCCCTGGCCGGCAGCTTTCATGTAAGGAATAGCGTGTTTGGTGCAATAAAATACGCCCTTCACGTTCACCGCCATCAGCGCATCCCATTCCTTTTCGCTGAGCTCGTGCGTCGGCTTATTGCTACCCGCAATGCCGGCGTTGTTGACCAGCATGTGAATGGCGCCGTATTTTTCGCGCACCTGGGCAAAAACGCTCCGCACCTGCTCTTCCCGACTGACGTCCATATGCCAGTAGGCGGCCTCGCCTCCCGCTTGCCATATCTCTTCCGCCAGGCGCTCGCCTTCGGCATCACAGATATCCACAATGGCCACCCGCGCGCCCTCGCGTCCGAACAACAGGGAGGTGGCGCGGCCAATGCCCAGCGCGCCGCCGGTTACAATACCGACTTGTCCTTTTAATCGCTGCATGGGCGATGCTCCCCACAGGCTGGCGGCCTTATATGACAATGCTCTGCTTGTGGATTGCCAATTAGTAAACCCGTTTAAATCAGGAATATGGCCACGGCTGGTTTGCGCGCGGGCAGGCCAGTTCTAAATTTTGGACGATAACTGTCAAAAAAATTGGCAGAGCGGAGCGATCAAATGCCGGCTGAAAACTGACGCTCCGCTTCGCGAACTCACAACCCAAAACTCATTACCAAAAACCCATAACTCACAAACCGGATCAATAGCGCATCAGCTTCACCCGCAGCACCACGCCCGATGAGGGCAGATGCAGCGCATTAAAGTTATAGCTGACTTCGTCGCCGTTCCAGAGGTAGCCGGTATGCCAATGGCCAGCAATATAGCTGCCCTGCGCCACGGTAAGCAGTTGGGCGGGATGACGGAGATGGCGTGAGAAGAACCGCACCGAGGCGCCCGAGCCCAGCACGAGGTAATCGCCGGGCGCATTACGGATGACCATAACGCTGCTGTTTTCGCCGGCGGTGAAATTGATCTGGGCGGCATAATTGGGGAAACACAGCAGATCGGCCCAGCCATGCCAGTAGGGCACGGCGGCCTGCAGGTTTTGTGTGCCGCGCGCCCGCACAATCGCCGGCAGCGCCGCTTCGACCAGACCATAGCTCACCCCCAGCGGCGCCATGGCCTGGGCGCGCGGCTGGCGGCAAACCTGGGCGCTGTCAATGCCAAAGGGGGAAAAACCAAGCGCGTCGTATTTCGCTAAGGCCAGGAAAAGGTTGGGATAGTTATAGGGACAGGGCAAGGTTTCAGGAATGAACAGCGGATTATCCGGCCGCGCATAGGTGGCAAGCATTTTCCGGTAGCCGTCGCGGTCGGCGACATAGATATCGGGCGAGACCATGTCGATATGGGGCGTAACCGCTTTCCAGATATTCAAGACGGTGTAAACCGCGCCGCCGGAGGGATAATTGCGTCCCGGCTGCTGATAGGCGTTGGGCGAGCGCAGCCAGACATTGATGTAAACCGGCAGGCCGTAAGCCTGTTTCGCCGCCGCCGCCAGGCGGTCGATATAGCGGGCGTTGTAATAGGCTTCGAAACTTTCATCGGCGCTGCGGCGGAAGACCTGCCGCCAGTCCCCGACCGGCAAATGAAGCCGGGCGCGCAAGCTAGCCGGCACCGGCGCGGCGAAGGCGCGATTGGCGGCGGGGCTATAGTCGCGCGGCGTGCCCAGCGCTCCGTTTTCGTTTTCCAACTGCACCATAATCACCGTCTGCGCGGCGGTGTCGGTGCGCTTGAGGTGCTGGAAGAGGCGGGTCAGGGCGGCGCGGTCGGCCGCGAAGCAGGCGGCGCAGAAGGGCGACAGTGTAGTCGTCGGCTGTCCGGCACGGTTGAGGGTGCGCCGGTATTGGGCGGGGTTGAGTTTCACCCAGTCGGGGGTGTACTCCATGTTGCCGTTTTTCCAGGTGCCGAACCAAAGCAATACCAGGTGAAGGTGATGTGACCGCGCCGCGGCCAGAATGCGGTCGAGTTCGCCAAAATGAAATTCCCCCGGGCGAGGCTCGATGGTTTGCCAATATACCGGCACTTCGACCGTATTGAAATGCCAGGCGACGAAATCCTTCCAGACCGGCTGCAGCCGGCTGGCCCAGCCGCTGGAGTTGTGCACCTGCGCGCCCAAAATCAAATACGGCCGGTCGTGGAGTTCAAAGGTATAGCCGTGCGGTCCGCGCACGATGGCCGGCATGGGCGGTGCCGGCGAGGCGGAGGGGACTTGTGCCATGGCCGCCAGCGAAAACAGACAGATACAGATTGCAATCCAGGTGGGGAAGCGGAAAGAGTATCTCATCGTATCGTCTATTATTCCGCAATCAGGCATCCAGAAGCGTTAACGGCCGAGTCGGGCAGCAGTTTTCGTCTGAAGCAATTTCGGAGAAATTGCCTGCAGTAATGCTCGCAGACCGGGTTCGCGCGGGGTTCCTATTAGGTCCCGCGCCTATTAACGACAATACCAAGCAATTCCGCAGGAATTGCGCCTGGCAATGCCCGGCAGCCATGAGTATTCGCCCTGCGTCCGGTTTCGGCCGGACCTTTGCGAAAGCGTCAGCGCCTAAAAGTAAAAGCGGCCGAGCCGCTGTATCCGCAAGTGGCGATTGCGATCTGAAACCTAATCGCTTATGAACTGGTTGCACATCCTTACTTTTCCCATTTGCCCGACCAGCAGGCGGGCGAAGGCCGGGCAGGAGGCGAAGTGGAGGTGGATGTAGCCGGCCCGGACCGCGCCCAGGCGATAGCCGGAATACACCATCGAATCGGCACTGGCGGCCGGGCTGCGCGATGCCGGATTTTCCGGGTAGGTGATGCGCCAGGCGGGCGGCAGGCCGGGGGCGGCGGCAGCCGCATCCGCATCGAGGATTTCAGAATAGTGAAATTCATGCCCGCGCAAGCGCAGCTCAGAGGCTGGTGGGCCGAGGCCGAGGGGCGCGACTTCGCGATAGCCGAGGGCGCGCAGGCGGGCGCACATGCGTACGTCGATGGGCAGCACCCCGGCCATTTGAAAGCAGCGTCCGTCAACTAGAGTGAGCGAGCGCGCCAGCGCCATCATGCCTCCGCATTCGGCATAGATCAGCTTGCCGGCGCGAGCGAAATCGCGCAGCTCGGAGCGCATGGAAAGGTTGGCTTCGAAACGCTCGGCGTGCAGTTCGGGATAGCCTCCGCCGAGGTAAAGGCCGTCCAGGCCGGGCGGCAGATGCGGGTCGGCGAGCGGGGAAAACTCGACCAGTTCGGCGCCGGCCGCCGCGAGCAGACGAAGATTGTCTTCGTAGTAAAAGCCGAAGGCGGCGTCGCGGGCGATGCCGAGGCGGGCGCGGGGAGAGTTTGCGGTGGGCAGTTTGCCGTACCCCGCAGCCCGTTTCCAGTCTTCATTGCCAGTTGGCGGAGGGGATTCCGGGTTTGGGGTGGTGGATCTTGAGTAGGAAATTTCCAGGGCGCAGCCCGCAAGCGAGCTGCCGGCACTCGGGGCACAATCCGCAAGCAGCCGGTTTTTCAGGGAAGGCAAAAGGGTTGCTGTATCTGTCGTGGGCGATGCTTTTGCCTGGCCTAACGCGAGCAGGCGGTCGAGGTTTATATTTTGCTCCGCCCAGACGGCCAGATCGCTCCAGTTCATCGCGATTGAGCCTTCGCCAGCCATGGTCAAGCCCAGATGGCGTTCGGGAATATGCCAGCGGGCATCAGCCGGAAGCGCGCCCAAAAGGGGCAGCGGTTCTCCGCTCAAGGCTTCTTCCAGGTAGCGGACGTGTCCGGGGCCGCCAACGCGGTTGGCGAGGATGCCGGCCAGGGGCACCTGGGGATCGAATTCGCGAAAGCCCTTGACCAGGGCGGCCAGGCTGCGGGCCATGGCGGAGGCGTCCACGACCAGCAGAGTGGGAACCTGAAAGCGCCGGGCGAATTCGGCGGCGCTGCCATCCGCGCTCAGGCCACCGCGCCCATCGTGCAGGCCCATCATGGCTTCGATCAGGACAAAATCGGCTTCGGCTTCCGCTGCGGCCAGACGCGCGCGGATGTAGTCTTCACCCAGCATCCAGAGATCGAGGTTGCCGCAGGGGCGGCCGGCGGCGGCGGCGAGATGCGTGGGATCGAGAAAGTCGGGGCCGAGCTTGAAGGGCGCGACGCGCAGCCCGCGCTGCCGCAGGGCGGCGGCCACGGCCAGCGTGACGGTGGTTTTGCCAACTCCGCTATGGGTGCCGGCGATGAGCAGGGCCATGAGCTATAGTTTCCGGCATTTAGCGGCAAGCTACCACAGCAGAAAGCTGCCAGCTGCCAGCAAAAGGATGCGCGGCTGCGCCGCACGGGGAAAACAAAGGGAACAGGGAAGACAAGGGAAAACAAAGGGACAGAGAAGGAAAGGGAAACAAAGGGGATAGAGAATAGACAAGCTGCATAATGAAATGCTTCATGCTGGAGCGAGGGGCACAATCCGAAACCCGCATATTGTCGCTGCTGCCCACGGCGACATCGATTGTGCTGGCGCTGGGCGCGGGCGAACGGCTGGCCGGGGTGTCGCACGACCATCAATACATGGCGGCGGCGGGTGGCTTGCCGGCGGGCTTGCCGGTGGTCAACCGGCTCAGCTACGACGACGGCGAGATGTCGAGCGGCGAAATTGACGCGTTGGTGAGCGCGACCTACGCCCAGGGGAAAAGCATTTATGTGCTCGACGCGGAAACGATCGCGCGGCTCAAGCCCACGCTGGTGCTGACACAACGCTTATGCGACGTCTGCGCTATTACCCCCCATGATCTGCAAGCGGTGCTGTCGCGCCTGCGGCCCCAGCCGGCGATAGTCGAGTTGCACGCGCACAATCTTTCCGAAGCTTTGGAGGATATGCGGCAGGTGGCCGGCGCGCTGGGGCTGGAGGAGAGCGGTCAAGCCTTGACGGCGCGACTGAGGGTGCGCATGCATGCGGTCGAACAACGCTCCGCCGGCGCGAAGAGGCGTCCGACGGTGTTTTGCCTGGAATGGCCCGATCCGCTTTATAACGCCGGGCATTGGGTGCCGGAAATGGTGGCGTTGGCCGGAGGGCGGGACGAGTTGGCCGCGCCCGGCGCGCATTCGACCCGCATCGGCTGGGAACGGCTGCGCAAGTACGACCCCGAATTCATCATCGCCATGGTCTGCGGCTTTCCCCGCGAGCGCGCCTGGCGCGAACTGCAGGTATTGTGCCGGAAGCCGGAGTTTGCGGCGCTGCGCGCGGTGCGGGAGCGGCAATTCTGGGTGACGGACGGCTCGCGCTATTTCAGCCAGGCCGGCCCGGGATTATGGGATGGACTGGAGCTGCTCGCCGGAATATTGCATCCGGAGCTGTTTCCGGCGCCGGAGGCGGTGGCGGCGATACGGTTTGAGAGCTAAAACGAGCAAAGACGAGCCATGGCGAGTTAGCTGGGCCAGGCATTTTGCAGGCGGCGTAAAAGAATCAATTGCCCTAGATGGTTGCTGTTATGGTCGGCGGCGAGCATGATCTCGCGCAGCAGGGTTTGTCCGGCGCCGTGCGGGATGGGACGGAACAGATCCTGCTTAGGGTCGAGCGCCAGACGGCGCAACGCCTCCAGATCGTGTTCAAAAGCGGCGACGCTTTTCTCCCATTCACCCGGCGCGGGCGATTCCGAGGGCGGCCAGTAGCCAGTTGGCCAGGAGGGCGAGGTGTGTTGCGGGTTCAGGGAGAAATTCAAAATGTCCCATTGCGCGATGCGCATGTGCTCGAGAATCTGCCAGGGAGTGTAGGGCGCGCCGGCGGGCCGCTGCCCGACCAGATGCGCGGGCCAGTTCGCCGCGGCTTTATGGAAATCGGCATGGGCATGATCTCCGTCGAGCAGTTCGGCCAATTGCTGGCGCAGTTCCCGTGGCGCGGCGAAAGCGGTGGCATGCTTCTGGACGGGGGCGCGCTTTGAGGCGGCGGAGCGGGCAGAACGTTGGGCGGAGCCGCGCCGGGCGCGGGCTTTGGCGGCTGTGGCGCGCGGCTTCACGGCGCCGGCGCGCTTTGGGGCGCTGGCTTTACGCTGGGATGATTTCGCTTTTGCCATGTCAGGCTCACAACGAGTTCGGCTGAATTTAAGTTTAAATCCATAGCGCGATGGCGGACAAGCAAGGCAGGGCGCAGGCGCGGAGGCAAGACTAGAGGCAAAAGCTAGTCGCAAGCCGCTGACGGAGACCAGCCGGGCTGGGCCTGGAGTTCCGGCCAGTGGCGCAGGCAGAGCTGCGACCAGGTTTCCAGGCGTTCAAACATTTCAGCCGCCAGCAACTCTTCAGGCGACAGCCAGCGGGGAGAGACGATTTTGCGTTCGCGTTTTTCCACCTCGCCGCTTGACATCTCCCAGATATGCACCACGCCGATGTGCACGCGCCCGACGGGCAGCGAATCGTCGTTGATTAGGCCGACGATGCGGTCGGAGCGCCGGGCACCCGCGGGCCAGCTCAGCTCTTCGGCCAACTCACGCTCCATGGCGCGCAAGTAACTTTCCCGGCCGGCGGGGGCAAACAGGCTGGCATCCTCGGGGCGAATATGGCCGCCCCAGCCGATGGAGACCAGCGCCCGCAGCCGGGCTTCGCCGGAGGCCTGTCCGCGCTGGTAACTGAGCAGGCGGCCCGCGTGCGCCAGCAGCACGTAAGGAATGACCTGCTTCCAGGCGGGATCGTCTTCGGCCAGGGCGCGCTCGAGATAACGCCCATGGCGGGGCTCGAATAGATAGTGCAAATAGGGGCTGGCGCCGGGCAGGCAGCCTTGAAAACGGCCGCGCGCGAACAAGCCGGCGGCTTCCACCGCCAAGACGCGTTCTTTTTCATCTCTCGGCATGCGTGTAATATTAAGCCTTGCTCCGCGATTTACCAGGCGGAAATGAAATTATATGGTCATCGGACTCACTGGAACCAATGGCGCGGGCAAGACCACGCTGGCCGATCATCTGCAGCAGCGCGGGTTCAGCTTTCTTTCGCTCTCGGATGAAATCCGCCGCGAGCTGCGGCGCGAGAACAAGGCCGAAACTCGCGAAAACCTGATCGAAGCCGGCAACCGCCTGCGGCGGGAGCACGGGCTGGCGGTGCTGGCGGAGCGGACGGCGGCGCGCGTACTCGAGGATCGCAACTACGTGATCGATTCGATCCGCCACCCGCGCGAGATCGAGGCGCTGCGCCGCCTGCCGCACTTTCACCTGTTGCACCTGGATGCCCCGATCGAGCGGCGCTACGAGCGCGCCCGCGAGCGCCAGGACGCGCGCGTTCCGGCGAGCTTCGAGCAGTTTGCCGAGCTGGAAGCGCGCGAGATGGGCGGCAGTCCCGACGCCCAGAACCTGGGCGCCTGCGCCAGGCTCGCCGACGCCACCCTGATCAACGACGGCAGCCGCGAGGCTTTTCTGGCCCGCGCCGACGAGCTGATCGCGAACTGGCTGCGGCAGCAGGGGCGTCCCGGCTGGGACGAATACTTCATGCGGATTGCCCGCATTGTCGCCCTGCGCAGCAACTGCATCAAGCGCAAGGTGGCGGCGATCATCGTGAAAGACCGGCGGATCATTTCCACCGGCTACAACGGCACCCCGCGCGGCGTAGCCAACTGCAATGAAGGCGGCTGCCCGCGCTGCGCCGGACTCTCCATCAGCGGCCAAAACCTCGACGCCTGTCTTTGTTCGCATGGCGAGGAAAACGCCATCGTGCAGGCCGCCTATCACGGCATTTCAATTAAAGACGCCACGCTTTATTCCACCTTCTCGCCCTGCCTGCAGTGCACGAAAATGATCATCAACGCCGGCATCCGCGAGGTGGTCTATAACTCGCATTACCCGCTGCACGGCGCCGCGCCGGGGCTGCTGGAAAACGCCGGGGTGAAGCTACGCCAAGTGGATTTGGAACAGGAAGCCGGCTAGAAAGCTCAAAGCTCAAAACCGGAAGTCCGCCAAGGCGAGCAAGCAAACGACATTGCTTGCCACGGAAAGAAAAGCGGATAGAATAGCCACCTTTGCGGCAGTGCCACTCCACACCACGTTGAATTAAGGGCCATCGGGCGGCGGCGCGGGCGAGGTTGCGGGGGCGGCGGCGATCACCTGCACGATTTGCTGAAAGGGCGATTGCGGAATCACGATGCGCAACGCGGAGGCCTGGCGGGCGCTGCCGGGCGCATACCACCAGCCCAGCGGCACACGTTGTGGATGTGCGGCGGAGCCCGGCTCGCCGGCCAAATGCGATAGCGCCGCGCCGTTTAACAGCACCGCTTGCGGGCGCGCGGTTCCGTGCAGCCAGAGCTCATTGACAACATGACGGGGACGGTAAGTGCCTTGCGCTCCGGTCAGCGTGATCCGCCAGCCGCCGTTTTCAGGGGCGGCAATGATACGGCGCAGGAAAAAGCCGTCGTTTTCATAGGCGAGGGTGGCGCCATCGTCTTCATAGTATTGGCGCCGGGTGGCCTGGCGGGCGTAAATGTCATAGATCAGCGGCGCGGTGGCCCATGCCGCCGTGGTCTGCATGACCGGCGCGCGGAACAGCACCGCGCCTTCGCGGGCATAGAGCGGAATTTGTCCCAGCCCGGCGCGGGCGGTGATGGTGGCCGGCCCGGTGAAGACTTGGCCGCTGTGGAGCGCATACCAGTTGCCGCGGGGTAAATAGACGCTGCGCTGGCGGCGATGGGCGCGCAGCACCGGCGCGACCAGCAAATCGCGGCCGAACAAGAATTCATTCGACAAAGTATAGGTTTGCGGGTCTTGCGGATATTCCAGCATCAGCGCCCGCATCATGGGCATGCCGTCTTGGGAGCTGCGATAGAACGAATTGTAGATATAGGGCAGAAATTGGTAGCGGCGCTTGATGGCGCGGCGGTTGTAGGCGGTGAAGCGGGGGCCGTACACCCAGGGTTCCTTGGGCGGGTCTTGAATATCGGCATGGGCGCGCATGAAGGGGAAAAACGCGCCCGCCTCCACCCAGCGGGTCCACAGCCGGGCCGAGCCGGCGCCGGCGAAGCCGCCAATATCGTTGCCGACGAAGGGAAAACCGGAAATGCCCATGCCCAGCAGGGTGGTGACGCCATGGCGCAGGTGCACCCAGTCGGCGCGGTTGTCGCCGGTCCACAGCGCGGCATAGCGCTGGCCTCCGGCATAGGTGGAGCGCGTCAGCACGAAGGGGCGCAGATTGGGGCGCAGGCCGAGCAAGCCGCGGCGGGTAGCGCGCGACATCTGCTGGCCAAAGACGTTATGGTCTTCGGCGTTGCTGCCGGGGCGCCCGGCATTGGAGAACATCACCTGATCGGGCATGGTGCCGCTGGGGGTATTAAAGACCGAGGGCTCGTTCATGTCGTTCCAAATGCCATCCACGCCGGCGCTGGCGAAGCCGGCAATGCGCCGCGCCCACCAGGCGCGCGCGGCGGCGGAAGTAAAGTCGGGAAAAGCCGCCGGGCCGGGCCAGACCGGGCCCACATAGAGGCTGCCGTCGGGATAGCGCACGAACACGTTCTGCCGCAACCCGCTGGCGTAGGCGCGATAGCCAGGGTCAACTTTGACGCCGGGGTCGATGATGGTGACCACGTGATAGCCCTCGGCATGCAACTGCGCCAGCATGCGGCGCGGATGCGGGAAGCGCCGCGGGCTCCAGGTGAAGACGCGATAGCCGCGCATGTAGGCGATGTCGAGCCAGAGGACGTCGGCGGGAATATGGCGTTGGCGAAAGCCCTGGGCGATGGAGAGCACTTTTGCCGCTGGCGCGTAGCTGTATCGGCATTGGTTATAGCCGAGCACCCAGAGCGGCGGCAGCGGCATGCGCCCGGTCAGACGGCTATAACGCCGCAGCACCAGGCGCGGCGACGGGCCGGCAATCAGGTAATAGTTGAGCGCTCCGCCTTCGGCGCCGAAGCTGAAACGGTCCGGGCTGGAGTGGCCGATATTGAACCAGCTTCGCCAGGTATTGTCGAAAAAAATGCCGTGCGCCATGCCGTTGCGCAGCACCAGGAAGAAGGGGATATCGGAATAGAGCGGATCGGTGGCGTCGCCATAGCCAAAGACGTCGGAGTTCCACATGGCGTAGGCAACCCCGCCCAGCTTGAGATTGCGCTTGTCGAGCGGGCCGGTTTTTTCGCCGAAGCCGAAGAAATGGTCGGCGTCGGAGAGTTGCTTCCAGACGCGCACGCGCGCGCCAGCATAGGCCATGCCTTGAGCGGCGGTGTCCTGGTCGAGGATATGGCCGGCGGAATCCAGAAACGTCAGGCGAAAGGGATTGCGCAAGATCAGCAGTTGCAGTTGCGAGGTGGTCAGGCGGTCGGTGGCGGGGCCGGGCTGAAACTGAAAGCTGGTCCGTGGCGGCGGCGGCGATGTGACGGCGAAGGAATGATCGCGACCGAGCCGCAGCGGCAAGCCGCCGGGCAGTTGCCTATCCGCGGCCGGAAGCAGGGCGGCCGGCAGGAAGCGCACGCGGATCACGCCCGGGCTAAGCACGTAGATGCGCACCAGGCCTTGCGGATTGCGATATTCCACGCCATTGGCGCGCCGCACCGCCGGCGGCATGGCGCCCACCGAATGCCAATTAGCCCAGGCCTGCGGAGACGAGGCCAGCAGCAGGGCCGCGAGCGGCAAGATACGCCGCGAACTTGACTGGCGAAGAAGGCGTGAAACCATTCCAGATCCTTTCAACGTTTGGCCGGCGGCATGACAAAAATCGAAACCGGCCGCATGGCGGGCGGCGCCTGGTTCCAAAGCGCGGAGATATGGCTGAACCCCAGCCGAAAGCTGCGGCTTTCGCCCGGTTTCAATAGGCCGCTGGCGGCATCGACAATCGGCCGATTGGCCACCTGCGCGATCTGGCCAAAGGGGTCGAAGAATTGCAGCCGCGCGGTTAAAAAACTGATGGGCAGCGGGCCGCGATTTTGAATGCGGCCGTCAATGTAATAAACCGAGCCGGCCATCATGGTTTCGGCGCGCAAGGCCGCGGTGGCGCGTAATTCGATATGGGCGGCGTAGGCGAGGTCCGGTTTGCCGCTAGGCGTGTTTTCTTGCCGGCTGCCCCAGCGCAAGGCCAACACGGCGGCCACCGTGATCGCCACGCCGACGGCTAGTGGCTTCCAGGGCCAGCGGGCAAAGAAAGAGCGGGGTTCCGGCAAAAAGTTCATAGGATAAAAAGCTACCAGCTTCAGCCGGCAGCTACCAGCTGCAGGAAAAGCTGAAAGCTAACGGCGAAAAACCAAAACGCTCGCGAGCGGCCTGAGGGCAGCGGGCATCGAAATCCCAACCTTTCGGCTTGCACAGGTTTATGGAGCGGCTAGAGGGACCGCGCGGCGAGCGGGCAGAAGTTTCCAGACGCCGGGGTCTTCCTGTCCCAGCCGCCAGGCGGAAATCCCGGCCAGATGGTCGCGCCGCGTCAGCCGGAGCAGCGCCTGCAGGCTGCGCGCCATGCTGTACCAGACCACTTCGGTCCCGGTGGCAGTCTGGCGAACGGCGCTGTAAGCCTGCTGGCGTTCCTGCCAGCGGCCGGGAAGCTGCTGCCAGACGCGCATCAACTCCGCGCTTTCCGGCACATGAGATTTCCAGGGATTGGGATGTAATGGCCGGTAGCGGCTGGGGACCAGCGGCAAGGAGGCGAGGCGGATTCCCGCCGGTCCACGCCAGATGCCGGAATAGAAGGCCGCGCCAATCGAGATTTTCCGCGCTGGCGCCTGCCGCAAGGCATAACGCAGGCAGCGGCGGATCCAGGGCAGTCCGGAAATCGGCCCCGGGCGGGTGAGGCCGCTATATTCGGAATAAGTCATGATGGTCAGAAAATCGCTGGCGCGGGCCAGGGCACGGTAATCGTAGACTCCAGCCCAGTCGCGCCAGCCGCCGGCGGTGAAATCGCCGGGGCGGTCCGACATGCGCGGCACGATGGTGACGCTGAAGCGCTTGCCTGCGCGGTGCAGGGCTTGGCCGGCCAGCCGCGCCAGCGCGTTGTAGCGGGCGCGATCACGCGCGGGAATGTGCTCAAAATCGAATTGCACGCCCCACCAGCGGCCGGCGCGCGCGCGCCGCACCAGGCTGCGGACCATGCGGCGCTCGGCCGCGGGCGAGTGCAGCAGGCGATCCATCAACGTTTCATTGAAGCCGGCATTGATGATCAGCGGCAGCAGGCGCACCTGGTCGCGAGCGGCCAATTGCGCCAGCTTGGGCGGCACATTGCCGCTAACCTGGCCGCGGGCATTGGCGACCAGCACTTGCGGCGCAATGATATCGATTTGGCCGGCGTGGTGCTGAAAATCCTTCCAGGCATCGGCGCGATTGACGGTGTACATCAGCACCGCCGGCCGGCGCCGCGCGTGGCTCGGGGCGGCCCAGGCGGGCGTCAGCAGGCTGAGGCAAACAGGGAGGGCGGAGCAGAAAATCCAGGTTCTCACCTCGCCAGTGTGGAATAAAGCCAAAGGGAACACAAGAGAACAGGGCGAGGCGGGCGAAGCGGCTCGGCCGCTTTTACTTTTAGGCGCTGACGCTTTCGCAAAGGTCCGGCCGAAACCGGACGCATGGTGAATACTCATGGCTGCCGAAAGTTTATTGTCGTTCATAGGCGCCGGACCTAACCGGAACCCCGCGCTTCGGCCTGCGGGCATGGTTTAGGCAATTTCTCCGAAATTGCCTATGACGAAAACTGCTGTCCGACTCGGCCGTTAACGCTTTGCGATGGCGAGGCAGCTAGGCGCCCAGCCAGCGGGGCAGCGCCTGTTCAAGGCCAGGGTAATGGAACTTGAAGCCGGCGGCTTGGGCCGCGGCGGGTAGGGCGCGCTGGGAAAACAGCAGCAGGGAAGCGCCTTCAGCCAGCGTGGCGCGCAACAGCCAGGGCGGAACCGGGAAGATTGCCGGGCGGCGCAGGCCGCGGGCGAGGGCGGAGATCAATTCCGCATTGCGGCGGGGCTCGGGCGCGACCGCGTTGACGGGGCCGCGCAACTGCGGGCTTTCCAGGGCGAAGATCGCCAGCCGGATCAGGTCTTCCAGGTCGATCCAGGAAACCCATTGCCGGCCATTGCCCAGCCGTCCGCCCAAGCCCCAGCGCAGCGGCAGCAGCAGCCGGGGCAGAGCGCCCCCGCGCGGATCCATCACCAGGCCGGCGCGCAATTGCACCACGCGCACCCCCAGCCGGGTCAGGGCGTTGCCGGCGGCTTCCCATTCAGCCGCCACCCGCGCCAGAAAATCATCGCCTTGTGGAGCGTTCTCGGCGAGTACGCGTTCGCCGGCGTCGCCGTAGTAGCCGACGCCGGAAGCCTGCAGCAGGACGCGCGGCGGCGCGGGAAGCTGCGAAGCGGCCAGGGCCAGGGCTGCGGTCGTGAGCACGCGCGAATCGCGGATGCGGCGTTTTTTCGCGGCGGTCCAGCGCGCCGGCCCCACCGGCTCCCCGGCCAGATGAATCACCGCCTCCTGGTTTTCCAGCGCCGCCCGCCAGTCTTGCGCGTCGCGGGGATCGCCGGCGAAGATGCGTGTTTCCGCCGGCAGGCCGGGCGGCTGCGCGCCGCGCGTGAACACGGAAATCGCGTGCCCGCCAGCCTGCAGCGCGGCCAGCAGCCGCCCGGCCGATAAAACCGGTCCCGCCCGAAATCAGCACACGCACACCGCTAGGATAGCGGAAGCGCGGCTGGATCGGATAAAAGCGGCCGCGGAGCGGCGTTGGGCTTCAGCCGCGCTGATCGATGGGCAGGTAGGATTGCGGCACTTCCGGCCCGATGTATTCCGCGCGCGGGCGGATGAGGCGATTGTCGGCGTATTGTTCGAGCACGTGCGCTGTCCAGCCGCTCATGCGCGAGATGGCGAAGACGGGAGTATAGAGATCGGGCGCAATGCCCAGGCTGTAATAAACCGAGGCGGAATAGAAATCCACATTGGCGTTGAGATGTTTTTCCCGGTTGATGTACTGCTCAATCTGGCGCGAGGCTTCATAGAGCTGGGTATGGCCGCTGGATTGGGTCAGCTCTTTGGCCATCTGGCGGAGATGGGTGGCGCGGGGGTCTTCGGTGTGATAGACGCGATGGCCGAAGCCGGGAATTTTCTGCCGCGCCGCCAGCTTATCTTGCACCATTTGCACCGGGTCGCGGCCCTCCAGCTCGAGCAGCAACCGAATGACGGCTTCGTTGGCGCCGCCGTGCAGCGGGCCTTTGAGCGCGCCCAGGGCCGAAGTCACCGCCGAATGCAGGTCGCTAAGGGTGGCGGCGGTCACGCGGGCGGCGAAGGTGGAAGCGTTGAATTCATGGTCGGCGTGCAGGATGAGGGCGATATCCATCGCCCGTTCGGCGGTTTTGCCCGGCTTCGCGCCGGTAAGCAGGTAAAGGAAGTTGGCCGGCAGCGACAGCGCCGGGTCGGGAGCGGGGAGAGGCTGATGGCGGCGGGCGCGTTCCAGCGCGGCCACCAGCACCGGGGTTTGCGCCAGCAGGCGCAGCGCCTTGTTGCGATTGGCCTCCGGAGTCATCAGCCGGGCTTCCGGGTCGTACAAACCCAGCGCGGAAACGGCGGTGCGCAAGGTGTCCATGGGGGCGGCGTCCGGGGGCCACTGGCGCAGCATGGCCAACACCGGCTCGGGGAGATTCATGGCGGCGTGCAGTTGCCGCTCGAGCGCGGCCAGTTCTTCGGCGCGCGGCAGGCGTCCGTGCCAGAGCAGGTAGGTGGTTTCCGTGAAGCTGGAACGCTCGGCCAGATCGTGTATATCGTAGCCACGGTAGGCGAGGATGC
Organism: Acidobacteriota bacterium; assembly: GCA_021818955.1. Lineage (GTDB taxonomy): Bacteria > Acidobacteriota > Terriglobia > Terriglobales > SCQP01 > JAKASR01. The sequence continues at coordinate 17,929 of JAKASR010000005.1, read as the reverse complement.
CGCGGTTGCCGTCAATAAAACAGATCGAAGAGGGGGACGCGACTACGTCCTCAAGACCGCGTGTCGCCACGGTTGGCATTGCTGTATTCTCCTGCGCGGCCGGGTTGGGGTTTTAGTGTAGCCCGGCCATCCGTGCCCGGGTAGGGTACTTTATAGATTACTGTATCCATTCCGGCCTCGCCAACCAATGACTGACGCGCTGGTGATTTCAATTCAAGTCGGACAGGCGCGCGTTTATCCGCCTGCGGCGGACGACGCGGCGGGCGCCGAATGCGCCTCGGCGCTGAAAAAACAGGCCATTTCCGGGCCTGTGATGCTGTCACCGGCGGGCGTGAGCGGCGACATGCAAGCCGATACCGTCAATCACGGCGGCCCCGACCGGGCGGTGCTGGTTTATGCCCGCCGTCATTATCCGGTTTGGGAGCGCGAGTGGGGCCGCGCCCTGCCGCCCGGCAGTTTTGGCGAAAATTTTACGGTGGCGGGCCAGGATGAATACTGCGTCTCGATCGGCGACATTTATGCGCTCGGCGGCTGCCGGTTGCAGGTGGCCTATCCTCGCCAGCCCTGCGCCAAGCTCGACCGGGTGCTGCGCCGCCCCGGGCTGGAGCGCGCCATCCGTTCCAATTTCCGCAGTGGATGGTTTTTGCGCGTGCTCCAGGGCGGCGAAGTTGCAGCCGGCCAACCATTGCGCCTGCAAGCCCGCCCTTATCCCCAATGGACGATTGGGCGCGTCAGCGAGATCATGTACCACGAACCCGAAAATCATGCCGCTGCGCGCGCATTAGCTTCCGTCAGCGACTTGGCTTGGGCGTGGCGAAAAAAATTCGCCGCGCGGGCCGGCGGATAAGCATCACCCGTTCCCCCGCTGGCAGTCAGCCGAGACTTAGTTCCGAGCGGATTTTTTGTGCCAGCCCCGGCAGTTCAGCCGCCATCCGGATTTGGATGCCGGCCTCGGCCAGCATGCGCTCATGCTCCTGCCAGCGCTCTTGGCCTGCTTGCGCGGCTTCACCCTCGCCCCACAGGCCGGCGGCTTCCGACGCCGCCTCGGTAATCGCGGTCAATTCCAGCGGAATTTTGCGGGCAGCCAGCCGGCTGACGGTATAGCTGAGTTCCTTGATCACGCTGCTGTCGGAGGCGCGCGTGACGGCGTGCAATAGTTTATGCACGCCATTGGGACGGTAATGGTAATCGAAGCGGAAACGGTCGGTGGTCGGCATGAACTGCGCCACCGCCCATTCCGGCGAGAGGAACTGCAGCACCCCGGCGGCCTGGAATTCCGTCTTCATGCGGGCCTGCAGTTGCCGGCGGGGCGAGAGCGCGGCCGCAATGGCAGCGGCCAGCGCCGGCGGGCGGGCGTATTGCGCAAACAGCCGTTCCAGCTCCTGCGCCGGATCGGCGGTAAGCACCGAACGCCGCTCGGTGAATTGCAGCGCCAGCGAAAATTTTTCATCCGCCGCCGCCAGCAGCCGGTCCGGCTGCCGCAGTTCCTCGCGCAAGGCGCTTTCCAGTTGCGGCAGATCGGCTTCCAGGTCGAGCCCGGGAAAGAGGCATTGCAGCCGGCGGTAATCGTGGATCAGGCGCAGGTCGGCAAAGCCGCCGGCGGAGTCGAACAACGCCACCCCAATATTGAGAAATTCCTGCCGTACCGGGTCGGGCGCGATCCGGATGAGGAAATAGCTGCAAAGTTTGGCGCCGTTGCTGGACATGGTTTACGCGGAACTCGCCTCGGTTTTCGATTTTCCCGGGCGCTGCTGGCTGCCCGCCGGAACCGCCGGCTCGCGCCAGGCGGGAAAAGGCGCTCGGGCGGAGCGCCGCACCGCCTCGATCAATTCGCGCACGCGCGCGCGGCGCAGATAGAGCTGCCGCAGCAGGGTTTCCAAGTCGGCGCTATCCCCATACCATTCGGGGGGAATTTCCTCCGCCGCCGCTTCCAGCGCCGCCGCCGGCAGCGACTCGATCTTTTCCAGCCAGGGTTGAAACGCATCCCAGCCGGTCACTCCCTGGTACACGATATTGCGCCCATACACGCCGCGCAAGGGACTATCGGGGAAATTCCAGTCGCCGGCGTTGAAGCAAAAACCCTGGTCGATCATGAAAACCTGCAGCGGCAGGCGCGGGCGTGGCCGGCAAAACACCACTTGGCGGCCGTTGCAGTTGCAGGTCCATTTGTCAAAGGCCAGCATGCCGGCGAAATCGCGCAGGTTGGCTACCAGTTCCAGACCGGGGTCGGGCAGGAAATCGTAAATCGGTAGCTGCGAATTGGCGGTGGGCAGCCGCGAGCCAAACTGCAGGCCGGGCGCGCAGGGCAGCGTCCGGCCGCCGCTGCGGACCACCAGTTCGGGCGCGTCCGCCAGCGGACGGCTATCGATTAAGGCGCACGGCGGCGCCGGTAATTCGAGAAAGTGCGCCAGCCGTGCCGCCAGCAGCTCGTTGGCCAGCACGCGCCGGTGCTGGGGATTGTTTTGGAATTTAACCACATAAAAATGGCCGTCGCTGGCGCGCAGCAGATGCGATTGCGCCCCGCCGCGCATGGGACGAATGTGCTCGACCGCGGCCAGGCGCTCCATTCAGGCCTCTTCGGGCGCCGCCGGCACCGCCGTCTCCGGGCTGGGCCCCGGCTGGCCGGCCAGATAGGCGCGCAGCGAGTCGACATAAACGGCGGGAAAATCCACCGTTGGCCGCCGCGCCTGGATCAGCGCCAGGGCATCGTCCAGATCCATGCCGCCATCGGCCAGAATGGCCAGCGCGGCGAGCGGTCCGCGATGCACGCCGGCGGCGCAGTGCACATATAAGCGGTGCGTGACTAAAGCCAGCGCTTCGCGGGCAAACGCAATCGCACGCTGAAAAAATTCCGGCGGTTTCGGCTGAAAGTCGTCGGCGACCGGGTTCCAGCAGACTTCAATGCCCCAGGGCTCCGCCAGCGGCCGCTCGTCGAAATCGTCCTGCACGCTGAGGATATGGGTAAAGCCGCGGCGGACGAGCGTTTGCATCCGCTCCGGCGTCCAAATGCCTTCGCCGAGCGCCAAGGCGTGGGTAAGTTCGGAATAATTTACGGCGTGGTTGGTAACGGTGACGCTCTCCTGCTCCAGCAGGGATCTTAAAAAATCTTCCAGGGCCTCGGGCATTTAAGCGGCCCGATTTCGGGGGAAGCACTCTCCCCACGCCAACCTGGTTGAGACCACCGCCGGAAAAATTAGTGTTGCGCGGCCACTACCCCTGACGCGCGCAAACACAATCTGGCTGCGCTGCGCTGATCAGATGCCGCCAAGGACGGAGGCGGATGCCGCCGCGCGGATGCGGGAATTCTGCGCTCTACCCAGGGGCCGCGGGCAACCTTGCTGGCGGGGGCGGCAGCGCCCGCCGCCCGCAAGACACGCCTAAGGACGCGCGGGCGGCAGGCTTGAATTAACCGCGCCTAACGCCGGCCGCGGCCGGCGTTGCGCGTGCCGCGGCCGGCTTTGCGCGTGCCGGCGCGGCTGGTTTTCCTCGCATTCGCCCGGCTGCTTTTACTCGTGCCGGCGCGGCTGGTTTTCCTCGCATTCGTCCGGCTGTTTTTACCCGCGCTGGCGCGGCTGCCTTTGCGCGTACTCTTGCCACGCGTGGTGGCCGATTGAGCCCGCGCTTTGCCCGTCTTGGCGCGGGCCGAGACGCCGCGCGTGCGCGTTTTGCTGCGCGCCGCCGTGCTGGTCTTGCCGCGTTTGGCGGCGCTGGCTTTGCCGCGTTTCGCCGCTTTGCCGGCGCGTCCCGCCGCCGCCTTGCCGCTGGCGGCTTGGGGGGGGCGGCGCGCCGCGGGTTTCGCTGGGGCGCGCGGCGCCGCTTTTCGAGCCGGCGCGGCCACCGGCTTGGGCTCGGGTTCAAGCTCAGGCTCGGGTGCGGGTGCAATCGGCGCCGACGGGGTATACGACGTCAGATCCTCGCTGATTTCGATCTCGTCTTCTTCCTCGTCGATGAACGTGTCTTGATCATCGGTGAAATCGCCATCGCCAGCGTCATTCTGGCAGAAATATCGCCAACGCTCGTTTTCCATTCTTCCTCCTCGTTATTTGAGGACTGTACAGGCCGGGGCATGCCCGCAGGCTAGGGTTTACCGCAGAGCGCCAGGACTGTCAAGCTTTGTTCTCGCCGCTGTCCCCAATCCTCATCGTAATCGAAGCACCTGCCCAACGCGCAGCCGTTTGCTGTGTAAATGATTCCGCCGGCGCAGCTCCGGCGCCGGTACATGGTAACGGCGGGCAATGCCAGCCAGTGTATCGCCGGCCCGCACCTGGCAGGATTACCGGCGGGCGCGGCCATGCGGCTGCAGCCATAAATGCTGCCCCATCTGTAGGATATGGCCGCGCAAATGGTTCCAGCGCCGGAGTTGGTTCAGCCCGACATGAAAGCGGCGCGCCAGCGACCAGAGGGTATCGCCGGGCCGCACCCGATACCAGCCCGCCGCCAACGGCTCGGAGCGGTGGCGGATGGGAATGATCAGCCGCGTGCCCACCAGCAAGGTGCGCGCCGGGTTGAGATTATTGACCGCGGCCAACTGCCATAACGTCACGCGATAGCGCCGGGCAATGGCGCGCAGGTTTTCCCCTTCGCGCACGCGGTAATAACGCCACAGCACGCGCTTGTCGGGCGGAATCCGTTGCAGCGCGGCTGCAAACGCCGCCGCGCGTCCGGCAGGCACATGCAAAGCAAAGCCGGGCAGATTGGGCGTAGTTAAACGCAGCAGGGCGGGATTCAAGCGGCGCATCTCGCGCAAGTTGGTGTGGGCGCATTCCGCCGCCAGCCGCAAATCGACAGGCGCGTCCAGCCGCACGGTATCCATCTCGAGCGGCGAATCGGGAACGATATGAGTTAAGCCATAAGGCGCCGGGTTTTTGGCGATTAAGGCGATGGCCAGGATGATGGGCACATAATGCCGGGTTTCCTGAGGCAGCACTTGGCGGCGATAGAGCTGCCAGAAATCCGCATAGCCCGTGCGGGCGACCGCTTGGCGAATGGTTTCCGGCCCGGCATCGTACGCCGCCATGGCGAGATTCCAATCGCCAAACTGGCGGTACAGGTACTTCAGGTGGCGCGCCGCCGCTTCGGTGGCGAGCCGCGGATCCTGGCGCTCATCCACCCACCAGTTGCGGGTCAGGCCATAGCCGCGCGCCCGGCTTTCCATGAATTGCCACATCCCGCGCGCGCCCGCGCTGGAGGCGGTATGGTTGTGAAAATCGCTCTCTTCCTGCGCTAGATAAATCAGCTCCTGCGGCACGCCTTCCTGCCGGAAAATCCGCTTGATCATGGCGCGGTAGCGGCCGGCGCGTTGAAAGGCGCGCATCAGTTCCTGCCGCCCCGTGGTGGTGAAGTAATGGATATAGCGGATGACGGGACCGTTCAGGGTCAGGGGCATGTCGCCGCGGCGATTGCGGATCTGCTGTTCGACCTGGGCGCGGATGGCCGGGGTAAGCGGGATGGTCAGGCGGGCCAGCTTATCCAGCGGCGCCGGGCGCTCGCGCGCCGCGGTGAACCCGTCGCCGGCTTCGAGCGCATTCATTTCCAGCGCATGAATCCGGTCCACCAGCCGATCCAGTTCGGCGGCTAAAGCCGGAGTTTGACGGACCGGTAGGGGACTGGCCAGGATACGCGTGATGGCGCGGTTGAAGCGATGCCGGGCGGCGTCCAGCTTGCCGGCGTTATAGAGCGCCACCCCGCGCGCATAATCGCGCTCGCTGGCCTCGAGCAGGAATTGCACGGGCGTGATCTTGGGCGGCGGCGGGGGCGTAACCGCCATCTGCAACGGCGCCGCCTTGGCCGGCGCCGCATAGATGGGCGTCGCCGGCGGCGCGGGCATGGGCGGCGGCGCCGGGCGCGGTGCCGCCACTTGCAGCTTGGCGCGCGCCGGGCTGCAGCCGGCCCCGGCGAGAGCGGGCAACCACAGCGCCAGGGCCAGGAACGACGCCCTGCGCTTGCCCCCGCGGCTGGTCTGCAAGTTGCGGCCGGGCCGCTGGGTCGAGGGTGACATGCGGCTTAGGCCACCTGCAGCTTGCGGCCGGTTTTCTCTACCACCAGCTTGCGCAAGTCGCCGGGAATCTCCCGGCTGGCTTCCAGCATCTGGCGCGCGTGCCGCAGGCTGGCTTCCACCTCCGCGCGCTCGCGTTCGCTTAATAGCGCCAGCTCGCGCAAGCTGAAGCCTTCGAAGGTGAATAAAATCAAATCTTCCCGCTGTTGGGGCGGCAGGCGCAGCAGCGCGGCTTCCAAAAGCGTCATATCTTCATCCGTATAAGCGACCTCTTCCGGCGACGCCACGCCGGGGTCGGGAATCAGGTCGGCTTGCTGCAATTCATCTTCCGGCTCGATCGTCTCGAATTGTTCCGCCTGCCGCCGCGCGCTCGCGTTTAAATCGCTTTCCAGCGAGAGCATTTGCACGCCCGCGGCCTCGCCATCGCGTCCCGCCGCGCTCAGCCGGCGGATGGCATCCATCGCTAGCAGAAAAAACCAGCGCTCGCGGTTGCTTTCGTCCAGATAAGCGTGATTCGACAAGCCGCTGGCAATGGCTTCATTCAGCACCTCGCGCTCGTCCAGTTCGCCGGCGGTCAACTCGCCGCTTTCCACCCGCCAGCGGATCTGGCGCCGGATAAACTCGAGCAGCGTTTCGACATGCGCGCTGATGTAATGCGAGAGATCGACCGGGCTCAGGCGGGCCACTACCGGCGGCGGCGCGGCTTCCGCCGGCAACTCGCGCAGCGGGCGCCGTTGCCCGGTTTCGCGCCGCAATTTTTCCTTGTGTTTTTTGATCTGCTCGATCAGGTCTTCGCGCGCGGCGCGCAAGGCGGCTTGCGCCGTGACCGCGCTTTCCTCGCTGGCAAATTGCCCGGTGGGCAGCCGGAGATTCAGGGTGCAGGTCACCCCTTCGCGCGGGCTCCGGAGCGACAGCCGCCCATGCAGCGCCACCAGGTCGGGGTTGAACACCCGCAGCAAGCGTTCAATTTTTTCTCCCGAGCGCTGCACCAGCGCTTCCAGATCCGGCGCTTTGGCTACCTGGTAGGTGAACTGAAGCTTCATGATGGCCTGCTTTCCCCTTTTCCTGCTTGGTTTTAGTATCGAGAATCCAGGGCAAAATGCAACTCGGGCTTTTAAGCGGAAGCCGGCAAGGGGCCAAATGCTTCTCGCGCCGGCAGTTCCGCCATCAGCCCGGGATGCCGCGACTGGCTATAGCGCCAGAGCGATTTCCCTACGGCATAGGTTCCGGCATAGGCGATGCCCGATTTGGCCGCCAGACCCACACCCGCGGGTATCAGGCTGACCAGCTCGCGCGCCAGCGAACGCCAGCCAAACGCCCCGGCAACGATTGCCAGCAAACGGCCGGATTGGCGCGTCCAGCCCACCTCGATGCCTGCCAGCGCGGCCAGCTCGAAAGCCAGCCGGATCTGATTGGCGGTCAGCACCAGCGTGTCGGAGGCAAACTCGCCCGCCGCCCAAACCAGGCTGAGCGGGGTTGGCGCTACTTCGGGAATGGCGCTCAGGGCGGCGAAGGCGGCATTGCGCATGGCTATGGCTTGTATGCAGTGCCGGGCGGCCAGCGGGCGCAGCACGGGGAAGGTGCGGCCCAGCGCCAGCGCTCGCTGCGGATAGAGCCGCAGCAGCCGTTCCAGGCCCGCCTGCGGCGCGTCTAAATCCACTACGGCATGGCGGGCATCCGTCACGCCCGCCCCGTGCGCCGCCGCCGCCGTCCATACCGCCAGCTCGTCCCGGCCAGGTTGCGCCGCGCCGGCCAGGGATGAGCGGACGAACATGATCGCCCGATCGCGCTCGGCGCGCGACATGTTTTCCGGCAAAAACAGCCGCAACAGGCCGGCGCGATCGGCTTCATCCGCGCCGATGAAACAAAGGGTAAAGGGCTGTTCCGCGCGCTTGCGAATCTGGCTGGCGCTGATCTTGCGCGTCTGCTTCAGGCTCTGACGAATGGCGCCCACATTGACCTCCCAGGTGCTGCTTCGCCGGCCGCTGCCGTCGCTGCGGGTTTGCTAAAATGGCTGGCCGGCTCCTGCTTGAAACTTACCATGAAAAATCGGCCCCCTGCCGCTCGGCGTTTTCTCGTGCGCGGCCGTGTGCAGGGCGTCGGCTTTCGCTACTTTGCCCAAGCCGCGGCGCAGCGCTTGCAAGTCCGCGGCTGGGTTCGAAACCGCTCCGATGGCACGGTGGAAGCTCTGGCCATCGCAACCCCGGACGCGCTCGAACGCTTCGAGCAAGCCCTGCGCCAGGGGCCTCCGGGCGCACGGGTCGCAACCGTCGAAAGCAGTCCCCTTGATGCGTCCACTCTCGACTCGGTTTCTGGGTTTCGCGTGGAAATCAGCGTGGAAGGAGAATGATATTTATGACGCCTGCCGCCCCAGGTCAATGGCAGAACCCCCAGGATTGCGCCGATTTGAAGCAACTCATCCGCGCCATTCCCGATTGGCCCAAACCGGGCATTTTGTTTTACGACATCACCACATTGTTAAAAAACGGCCCCGCCTTTGCCCGGCTGATTGATATTCTGGCGGCGCATTACCGCAGCCTTAAAGTCGATCTGGTCGCCGGCATCGAAGCCCGCGGCTTCATCTTCGGCCCGGCGCTCGCCTACCGCCTGGGCGCGGGTTTTGTGCCCATTCGCAAGCCCCGCAAACTGCCTTCGGTGACGGTCAGCGCCAAGTACGCGCTTGAATACGGCAGCGATACGCTGGAAATCCATCAGGATGCGGTGCAGCCCGGGCAAGCCGTGCTGATCGTGGATGACCTGATCGCCACCGGCGGCACCGCCAATGCCGCCGCTCAACTGGTCGAAACCCTGGGCGGCAAAGTCGTCGGGTTTGGCTTCATCGTCGAGTTGACTTTCCTTAAAGGCCGCAGCCGGCTCAGCGGCTACGATGTCAACTCGCTGCTGGCCTACGACGAATAGCTGCCGCTGGCGTCCGTGGTAGATTTCGCGGCTCAGGAAGCGTTCACCGCCGCCTTCATGCCTCTGCCGCCTGCCACAAGTTTTCCGTAAACGGCCAGGCGCGATCGCGCCACTCGGCCAGCGGCTTGAAGCCGGTTTGCCGCGCCCACGCCCGCAACTCGCCGGGGCGGTATTTATAGCAGCTTTCGGTCCAGAGGGTTTCGCCGGGGCGCAGCGTAAACGCCAGCCCGGCGGCGGGTATCCGTATCCGCTGGCGGCGCAGGGCGCGCAGGTGCATTTCGATCCGCCGCGCGGTTTCGTTCCACCGCGCCTCGTGAGCAAAGCCGCTCAGCTCGAAATTGGCGCCTAATTCCCGATTCATCCGCGCCAGCAGGTTTTTGTTGAATGCCGCCGTTACGCCCGCGGCATCGTCGTAAGCGCGCCGGAGCCGGGCGCGATCTTTGACCAAATCGGCGCCCAGCAAAAACAGGTCGCCGGCGTCGAGACGCTGCCGCAGCCGGCGCAGAAACGCCCGTGCCGCCTCGGGTTCGAAGTTGCCGATGCTGCTGCCGAGAAACAGCAACAGCGCGCCTTCCCCGCGCCGGCGGCCGGCGAGCGCGCGGCCCAACCCGGCTTCATAACCGGCTGCGATCGGGCGCAGGGCGACACCCGCCAGCCCGCGCAATTCAAAGGCGCAGCGCTCCAGCGCCGCGCGGGAAATATCAATCGGACAGTAGGCCAGCGCGCGCCCGCGCGCCAGGCGCTCCAGCAGCGGCCGGGTCTTGACCGCGCTGCCGCTGCCCAGCTCGATCACTCGCACCCGCCGCGGCAGCCGCCGCGCGAGTGCGGCCGCATGCGCCCGAATCAGCCGCGCGTCGGCGCGCGTCAGACCGTATTCGGGCAGCACCGTGATGGCTTCAAACAAGGCGCTGCCCAGGGCATCGTAAAAATAGCGCGCCGGCAGCCGCCGCGGCGGGCGCGCCAGTCCTTCCCGCGCGTCATGTATGAAATCGGTTAAGGGCGTGGCCATGCTGTTATCAGCTTACAAATACTTTTTGTTTTTCGTTAAACGTTAACGGCCGAGTCGGACAGTAGTTTTCGTCAGTGGCAATTTCGAAGAAATTGCCTAAACATTATCAATTTCGAAGCAATTGCCTCCAGCCATGCCCGCAGGCCGAAGCGCGGGGTTCCTATTAGGTCCCGCGCCTATGAACGACGATACCAAAAGCGTTAACGGCCGAGTCGGACAGCAGTTTTCGTCCGAAATCGCAGGCCGAAGCGCGGGGTTCCTATTAGGTCCCGCGCCTATTAACGACGATAAACTTTCGGCAGCCATGAGTATTCGCAAAGCGTCCGGTTTCGGCCGGACCTTTGCGAAAGCGTCAGCGCCTAAAAGTAAAAGCGGCCGAGCCGCGCAATTCCGCAGGAATTGCATCAAGCAAGCCGGAATTCCGCAGGCATTGCGCCTGGCCATGTCCGGCCGCCATGAGTATTCGCAAAGCGTCCGGTTTCGGCCGGACCTTTTCGAAAGCGTCAGCGCCTAAAAGTAAAAGCGGCTGAGCCGCGCCGCTTGCCGCTTTCCGCGCGTCTGGAGGTTGCGTCTCGACGCGGTCCGGCGAAGGGTTGGCTAGCCGCGGCGGCGATTGCGATTGCATAATCGGGCATGGCGAAAAATCGTTCCGGCAGACGGGAAGCTCCGGATCGCTCCGACTGGCTGATCGGGCCGCACGCGGTGGAAGAGGCGCTGCGCGCGGAGGTGCGCCCGCTGCAATATCTGCTGCTGGCGCGCGAGCACGCATCCTCGGCGCGGCCGGCGGCGCTGGCCGGGCGGGCGCGCGCGCGCGGCGTCGCGGTGCGGCTGGAGCCCCGCGCCGTGCTCGACCGGCTGGCCGCGGGCGTGCCGCACCAGGGGGTGATGGCGCGGGCCGAGGCGCGCCCGGTGCTGGCGCTGGAGGATCTGATCGCGCGCGCTCAAGCCGGCGGCCGCTTTCTGGTGGCGCTGGATGGCGTGGAAGACCCGCACAATCTGGGCGCGATTCTGCGCTCCGCCGCCGCGGCCGGCGCCGATGGCGCCCTGCTGCCCGCCCGCCGCGCCGCCGGCTTGAGCGCCGCCGTCGAGCGCGTCGCCGCCGGCGCGCTCGAATACCTGCCGGTCGCGCGCGCCCCCAATCTGGCCGCGGCGCTGCCCCGGCTGCAGCAGGCCGGCTTTTGGGTGTATGGACTCGATGCCGCCGCGCCGCGGGCCATCTGGACGATCGCCTTGCCGCCCGCGCTCGTGCTGGTGGTCGGCGCCGAACATCAAGGCTTGCACCAACTGGTGCGCTCGCGCTGCGACGCGCTCTGCTCGATTCCCATGCGGCACGGCGCCCGCGGCGGCATCGCCTCGCTCAATGCCTCCGTCGCGGCGGGCATTGCGTTCTTCGAAGTCGTCCGCCAGCGCCAAACGCCGAGCCCCATCGGCAACCTTCCAGGTTCCGCGTGATCGAATTTCTCCATGCCGAAGTCGCGCGCGGCGGCCGGCTGGCGCTGGCTGATTTTTCCCTGCGTATCGCTGCCGGCGAGCGCTGGGTGCTGCTCGGCCGCAGCGGCGCGGGTAAATCTACGGCTTTGAAAACCATCAATCGCATGGCCGCGCTGACCGCGGGCGCGGTGCGCGTCGAGGGCCGCTCCGTCGCCGATTGGAATCCGATTGCCCTGCGCCGCTCGCTCGGCTACGTCATTCAGGAAGGCGGCTTGTTTCCGCACTTCACGGTCGAGCGCAACATCGGCTTGCTGCCCCGTCTGCTGGGCTGGGCGCCGGCGGCAATCCGCCGCCGGGTGCGCGAGTTGTTGACTTCGATGGGGCTTGAGCCGGAACGCTATGCCGGACGTTTTCCCCACCAGCTTTCCGGCGGCGAGCGCCAGCGCGTGGGCGTGGCGCGGGCGCTCGCCGCCCGCCCGGGCGTGTTGCTGCTCGATGAGCCGTTCGGCGCGCTCGACCCGATTACCCGCGACGAAATGCAAACGCTGCTGCTGCGCCTGCAAGCCGAAACCGGCATCACTCTGGTGCTGGTCACGCACGATATCGCCGAAGCGCTGCGCCTGGCCACGCATCTGGCGCTGCTGGACCGCGGCCGCCTGGTGGCCGCCGGCGCGCCCGCCGCCGTCGCCGCCAGCGCCGATCCGGAAGCCCAAGCCTACTTCCGTCTCGCCCGCCGTCAACCCGCCATCGGAATCCCGCCATGCTAGGCTGGCTGCGCTTTCTGCTCTTCCACCGCCGCGAGCTGCTGCAATTGTTTGCCGAGCATCTCGGGCTGGTGGTGTTGAGCACCGCCCTGGCGGCGGCGATCGGGCTGCCGCTCGGCGTCTGGGCAACGCGCCGCCGCGGCGTGCGCCGCTGGGCCTTGGGCGCCGCCAATATCGTGCAGACCATTCCCAGCCTGGCGCTGTTTGGCTTTTTGCTGCCCCTGCCGCTGATTGGCGGCGTGGGCGCGCCCAGCGCCATCGTCGCCTTGGTGCTGTATTCGCTGCTGCCCATCATGCGCGGCGCTTATGGCGGAATCGTGCAGGTGGATGCGGCGGTGCGCGAGGCCGCAATCGCTCTGGGCATGACCCCGCGCCAGCGCCTGCTGCAGGTCGAGTTGCCGCTGGCGCTGCCCGCCATCTTCGGCGGGCTGCGGGTCGCCGCCGTAATTTCCGTCGGCACCGCCACCATTGCCGCCGCCATCGGCGCCGGCGGCTTGGGCGAATTCATCTTCCGCGGCCTGGCCACCGCCGATAACCGCCTGATCCTGGCCGGCGCCGTGCCCGCCGCTCTGCTGGCCCTGGGCGTGGATGGCTCGCTCGGAGCGCTTGAAGCCTGGCTCGCCCGCCGCTATAAGCCTTAACGGCCGCGTCGGGCCGTAGTTTCGTCCTTGGCAATTTCAGAGAAATTGCCTCAAGTCTGTCAATTTCGAAGAAATTGCCTGCAGCCTGAAGCGTTCACGGCCGAGCCGCAAAAAGGCCGGCGCCTGAAGGCATGCCCGCTTTAAGCTGTCTTCAATGAACTTTTCCCGCCGTGCGTTTTGCCTGGTCGCCGGCCTGGTTATGGCGTTGGGCGCCGCCGCCTGCCGTTCCGGCCCGCGGCTGGTAATCGGCGCCAAAGATTTTACCGAGCAGATCGTGCTGGGCGAGCTGCTGGCCAATGCCGCCCGGCAGCGCCCGGGCGCGCCCCTCGACGTCGTCCGCCGCTTCGACCTGGGCGGCACCTTGCTTTGCCATCGCGCGCTGCTGGCCGGGCGGATTGACGTGTATCCCGAATACACCGGCACGGCGCTGGCCGACATTTTTCATCAAACCCCGCCCGCCGATGCGAAGGCCGCCTGGCGCGCCGCCCGCGCCGATTACCGGCGCGCGGGGCTGCGCATCAGCCGCCCGCTCGGCTTCGACGATAGCTTCGCCATTCTGGTGCGGCAGTCGATGGCGAAACGGCTGCATCTGGCCAATGTCTCCGAGCTGGCCCGGGTCGCGCCTCGCCTGCGCGCCGCCTTCGGCTACGAATTTTTCCAGCGCCCCGACGGCTATCCCGGCTGGGCGCGCGCTTATCATATCCACTTTGCTTCGCCGCCGCGCGCCATGGCTCTGGCGCTGACCTACCTGGCCCTGGCCTCGCATCGCGTGGATGTCATCGCCGGCGATTCCACCGCCGGACGCATCCAGGCGCTGCGCCTGGCGGCGCTGCGCGACGACCGCCATTTCTTTCCCGCTTACCAGGCGATTTACGTTTACCGCCCCGCCGCCGCGCCGCTGCTCGCGCCGCTGCTGCAGCGCCTGCAAGGCCGCATCTCGACCGCCGCCATGCGCGCCATGAATGCCGACGTTGATGTGCGGCACCAGGACCCCAAAGCCGTCGCCCTGCGATTCCTCGCCGCCCTGAAGCGTTAACGGCCGAGCCGCCCCCCAGCTGGCCGCGCCGCGTCCGTTTCTGCGGCGCGCTAGCCGCCCTGTGCGAACTCGCACCCTTCGCGCGCGGTAAAAATCTATACAATGTCAAAAATAGATGGGCTCGATGCCTGCGAGGTCTTTTCCCGGCAGTGGAAATTCCAGTGGCGCGCGGGAATGAAGGAACCGATAGCGAAGCATGCGCAATCGCCGGATATTTTGCAAAGAACTGCTGGCCGCCGGAGTCTCCGCCGCCGCCGCGGGCCGCGCTTGGGGAAAAACCGGCCGGGTTTTGCCTGCGGCGCCGGCGCCGGAAATATGGCCGGCTATCTGGCGGCCGCCGGCGCTGCATTTTTCCCCCCGCGCCCGGGCCGCGCCCCGGCCTGCCGCCCTGCCGCCGGGCAAAATTCCGCCCGTCGCCTTTGCCGATATCGCCGCCCGCGCCGGGTTGACCGCGCCCGACGTGTATGGCGGCGTCCATCACAAAAACTTCATCATCAGCACCACCGGCAACGGCGCCGTGGTTTTCGATTACGATAACGACGGCTGGCCCGACATTTTCCTGGTCAACGGATCGCGGCGGGGCGGCTTTCCCGCCGGCGCGGCGCCGACCAATCATCTTTATAAGAACAACCGCGACGGCACCTTTACCGACGTCACCCGCCCAGCCGGGCTGCTGCGTTCCGGATGGGGGCAAGGCGCCTGCGTCGGCGACTACGACAACGACGGCCATCTCGATCTGCTGGTCACCTACTGGGGCCAGAATGTGCTCTACCACAACAACGGCGACGGCACCTTCACCGATGTTACGGCCAAGGCCGGCCTGATCACGGATCGGCAGGAATGGAGCACCGGCGCCTGCTTTGTGGATTACGATCGCGACGGGCATCTCGACCTCTTCGTCGCTCGCTATATTGATTTCAGCTATAACAGCGTGCCCCGCCCCGGCGAGGGGCGCTGGTGCCAGTGGAAGGGGATTGACGTGATGTGCGGCCCGCGCGGGCTCAAGGGCGGCGTCAATGCCCTGTTCCACAATAACGGCGACGGCACTTTCACCGATGTGTCGGAAAAATCCGGCATCGTCCATCCCTCCGGCTATTACGGCTTTACGCCGCTGACCGGCGATTACGACCAGGACGGCTGGCCCGACATTTACGTCTCCGACGATTCCACCCCGAACATTCTCTACCACAACCTGAAAAACGGCGCCTTCACCGATATTGCGGCCATGGCCGGGGTGGCCTATAACCAGGACGGCGCCGAGCAGGCCGGCATGGGAGTTTCCGCCGGCGATTATCTGCGCAACGGCCGCCTGGATATCGTCAAAACCAACTTCAGCGACGATACCCCCACGCTCTACCGCAACGACGGCCAGGAAATGTTCGACGACGTGACCTACGCCGCCGGTCTGGGCAACATCACCCGGTATCTGGGCTGGGGGGTGATGTTTTGGGATTTCGACAACAGCGGCTGGCTGGGCCTCTTTATCTGCAACGGCCATGTGTACCCCGAAGTGGACGAGCACAAACTCGGCGTTACCTTCAAAGAACCCAAGGTGGTCTATTACAATCTGCACGATGGACGGTTCGCCAACATCACCGCCCGCGCCGGCGCCGATTTGCGCCGCCATCATGCCGCGCGCGGGCTGGCCCTGGGCGATTTGTTCAACCAGGGGCGGCTTTCCGGGGTGGTCAACAATATGAACGAGCCGCCGTCGCTGTATTACAACTCCGCCCCGGTGGGGAATTTCATCAGCCTCAAGCTGGAAGGGGTGAAATCGAACCGCTCGGCCATCGGCGCCGGGGTGACGGTCGAGGCCAACGGCTCGCCCCTATACGATGAAGTTCGTTCCGGCGGCAGCTTCATCTCGCAAAACGATCTGCGGCTGCACTTCGGCCTGGGGTCGGCGCGCGAGGCCGAGAAGATTACCATCCGCTGGCCCAGCGGGCTGCTGGAGACACTGAAGCAGGTCGAAGCTAACCGCTTTTATACCGTGCGCGAAGGCGAAGGCATCGACGCGAAGCGAACCCGCCTGCCGGAAAAGCTGCTGGCGTAAACCATGAGTTTTCGCCAAGCGTCCGGAAGCGGCCGGATTCCTGCGGCAGCGTCGGCGCCTGAAAGTAAAAGCGGCCGTGCCGCCTCCGCCCTTCGTTTAAGATAGGGTCGCAGGAGATGCGTTTATGCCCACACCCATTGTCGTGATTGGCAGCCTGAACTACGATCTGGTGGCCTGCGGGCCGCGCATTCCGGTGGTGGGCGAGACGCTGGTGGGGCGGCGATTTTTCGAAGAGCCGGGCGGCAAGGGCGCCAACCAAGCCTATGCCGCGGCGCGTCTGGGCGGGCGGGTCAAGATGCTTGGCCGGGTGGGCGATGATATCTACGGCCGGCGCATGCGCGATAACCTGGCCGCCGCCGGTTGCGATGTGTCCGGTTTGCTCGAGATTCGGGATTGCACTAGCGGCATCGCGCTCATCTTTGTCGGCGACGATGGCGCCAACTCGATCATCATCGTGCCCGGAGCCAACGACCGCTTTCTGCCCGCCGACGTGGCGGCGCAAGCGGAGGCGCTGGCGGGCGCGGGCATCGTCTTGCTGCAACTGGAAAATCCGCTGGAGACGGTCGCGGCGGCGGCGCTAGCGGCGCGGCGCGCGGGGGCGCGCGTGGTGCTCGATCCGGCGCCGGCGCGGGCGCTCCCCGACCATCTCCTGGCGGCGGTGGACGTGCTCACCCCCAACGAGACCGAGGCGGCGATTCTGGCTGGGCGCCCGCCGGCAAGGCTGGCGCCGGCCGAAGCGGAACCGATCGCGCGCGAGTTGCGCCGCCGCGGCGCTGGCGCGGTGGTGGTCAAGCTGGGCGAACAGGGCTGCCTGCTGGATGCCGGTGGCGCCCCCCAACTGCTGCCCGCCCCCCGGGTGGCGGCGGTCGATACCACCGCCGCCGGCGACGTCTTCAATGCCGCTTTGGCGGTGGGCTTGAGCGAAGGCCTGGACCTGGCCGGCGCTTGCCGCTTCGCCAACCGCGCCGCCGCGCTCTCCGTCACCCGGCTTGGCGCCCAGGCCTGCGCGCCGGCGCGTGGCGAGGTCGAGAGCTTTGCCGCGGGCGCGTGAAAAGCCAGCCCCCTGCCGCCAACCGCTGGCCTCCCGCCGGAATGAATCTGAAATAGACGCGCCGGGTGGCGGCTCTCATGCGATCAGTTAACCGCCATCACACGATAACTGATCGGGGAATGCCGCTAAACCGCATGCCGCGCGTCAGATTTTAAGGCCATGGATTCGTCGCCGGGCTTCCTAAAATATAGGTATGTACACGATGATTACTTGCCCGGAATGGGGGCCTTGGCAGTTGTTGCCGGCGACCGATGAACTCTACGATCCGCGGCATCGGTTTGCCGTGGACCTGGAGCTGATGTCGGATAATAATCGCGTGCTTGATGGCCTGCTGCAGGTCAGCATGAAAACCTGGAGCGTGCATGACCCGATGGAAATTGACGGGCTGTTGCGCGCCATCAACGCTGTGCTTCGCCCGGAAGATCGCGAACCCGGTCAAAGCTTCGACGTGAGCGAAATCAAAGCGCGGGTGCAGGCGTTCGAGCAGGAAGTCGAGGCCGCAATGGCCCGCCGCAAGTTGGAAAAAGCCGCTCGCAACAGTCCGGTCAACACCGCAACCTATGCGGTCGCCGATGCCCGGCGCGATGCGGGCTGGGTGGTGGCTTAGAAGAGCTTTCAGCTCGCCCCCCGCCGCTTGTCAGGCCGGGTCATTCGCTAATGACGCCGGATATTAAAGATCAAAATTGATTAATATTCGGGGGCTGGTGTCGAAAAGCGTTAACGGCCGAGTCGGACAGCAGTTTTCGTCCGAAATCGCAGGCCGAAGCGCGGGGTTCCTATTAGGTCCCGCGCCTATGAACGACAATACCAAGCAATTCCGCAGGAATTGCGCCTGGCAATGCCCGGCAGCCATGAGTATTCGCCCTGCGTCCGGTTTCGGCCGGACCTTGGCGAAAGCGTCAGCGCCTAAAAGTAAAAGCGGCCGAGCCGCACCGCGCGGGCGCTTTCGCGCGCGGCGCACCAGCTTTCCAGCCAGTCGGCGATTTCTTCCCAGCCGGGCTCGATGGGCAGCATGTGGCCGCGGTCGAAG
>JAKASR010000030.1 GCA_021818955.1 Acidobacteriota bacterium | reverse complement strand
GCATGCCGGGCATGATCCTGGTGCGCGCGACGCGCGGCGCGGTTTCCATCCGCGGGGCGAAGAACTACACCGTTCCCGCCGGCGGCGCGATGGAACTGCAGACGACCTCGGCGGCCGCTACGGGCGGAGGCACGGTATCGAAGGGACGCGCGATTGCCATCGCGGTGGTTTCTTCGGTCGTGACCGGCGTGGTGACCGGCATTATCGTGCACAAGGCCACTGAGTGCACTGGTTGCACTGTCAGCCCGTCGTACTGAATCTTTTAACCGAGCTTCACAACCTCCCGCGGCGGAACGATTCGTTCCGCCGCTTTTGTTTGGTGCCGGGCGTTTTATCCCATCAGCCCATGCGCGGCCAACTCGGCGGCGGCGCCTTCTAGCCGATCGGCGGCGGTTTGCCAGCGCACCCAGTCCAGCAGTTGGGGTATGCCTTCGCTTAAGCGGCGGCGGGGGGCGTAGCCCAGGCGCTGGCGGGCCTGGCTGATATCGGCCAGGCAATGGCGGATATCGCCGGCGCGAAAGCGGCCGAACGCCTGCGGCGCAATATCGCAACCCAGGCCGGCGGCCAGCATTTCGGCCAGGCGGCGCACGCTGACGGCTGCGCCGCTGCCGACGTTGAGCGCGCAGCCATCCGCGCCGGAACGGTCGAGCGCCAGCAGGAAGGCCGCCACCACATCGCTGACGTGCACAAAATCGCGCTGCTGCTCGCCATCTTCAAACAGCAACGGCGGCTGCCGGTTCAGCAGGCGCGCGGAGAAGATCGCCGCCACGCCGGTGTAGGGATTCGATAACGCCTGCCGCGGCCCATAGACATTCCATAACCGGAGCGCCACCGCCGGAATGCCGTAAGCCTGGCCGGCCACCAGCGCCAACTGTTCCTGGTCCTGCTTGCCGATGGCATATACCGAGGCCGGGTACAGCGGCTTGTCTTCCGCGGTCAGCGCCGGCTCCAGCCGCGCGCCGCAGTCGGCGCAAGCCAGTTCCCATTGCCGGCGCTGCAATTGCTCGTTGGAACGCAGGCGGGGATAACGCGGGCCGCAGGCCGGGCAACGATAGGCGCCTTCGCCATAGATAGACATGGAAGAGGCCACCACCAGCTTGCGGATTTGGCGGCGGCGCGCCGCCAGCGCTTCCAGCAACACCGCCGTCGCCAGGGTGTTGCCGGCCATGTAGCGCTCAATCGCGTACATGGATTGCCCCACGCCCACCTCCGCCGCCAGGTGCACCACTGCGTCCACGCCTTCCAGCGCGCGCTCCAACCGCGCCCGGTCGCGCACGTCGCCGTGCATGAACTCCGCCTCCGGGTGCAGATGCCGCGGCCGCGCTTCGCCTTCCGCCGCCGCATGCACCTGCGCCACCAGGCTGTCGAGCACCCGCACCGGTTGCCCGCGCTCGATCAGGGCATCGGCCAGATGGGAGCCGATGAAGCCGGCCCCTCCGGTAATGAGTATCCGTTCCGGCATGCGTCTATGGCTGCCTGCCTGCTACTTCGGAATAGGAAAGCGGCGCTCCAGGATGCCTGGAGCGCCGGCTGTTGCGCCGGAAGCCAGGGTGGTTTAGGGGGAGATTAAAGGCCGCCCGCGTTCGCCCGCAGATTCCACTCCGCCGGGCGTTTAATCCGGGTAGGCCGCGCCTGGCTTGACGATGCGGATGTAATGATCGGAAAAAAGATGATGCGCGCCCGGTAACGCCAGCTTCGGCATGTGGCAACTCACGCATCGCCGCTGCGCCACCGGACAAGCCTGGCCGGGCATCTGCCAGCTCGTTTTCTGCCCGCGATGGATATGACAGGCCAGGCATTTGTCGTCATACCAGGAGATTTTTTTGACCAGCGCATGGTGCGGATCGTGGCAGGCCAGGCAGGTAATGCGGGCGTCGGACGGGTTGTAACACTTGCTTAAGCTCAGCCGATAGGGTTGGAAACGAACGTCCAGAATGCCGCTGACCCCCATTTGCATCACCATCATCAGGGTGCGATGGCAGTTGCCGCAAAAATCCGCTTGCCGTCCCGGCGAGAGCTGGGCGGGATTGAATATCTGCGGCTGGGCGTAACGGTGCGCCCGCATCGCCGCCACATGCGCCGAGCCGGGACCGTGGCACTGCTCGCAGGTGACCCCGGGCGTGGCTTGGGCCGGCAGAAATTGTCCCGTCCGCACCGCCCCGGTGGTGTGGCAGACGAAACAGGCCCGCGCCTCATCCTGTCCCATGCGCCGTCCCAGCGCCGCGTGAAGGTTGCGCGGCGGCCGCGGCGAATAACCGATAGTGGTGTCGAGCCCATGGATTTGCTTGAAATAGCTCACCCGGCTTTCATGCCAGATGTGTTGGGCTTGGTATAAATAGGTCTGCCCGGCGTAGCCCAGCCCAAAAGCCCATTGCAACGTCGCCTGCGCGGTTTGCCCGCCGGCCGTGACGCTATAAATCTCGTCCCCGTTCGAAAGCCGCGCCAATCGATAGATGTCCGCGCCGTTGCGCGCGCTCAGCCGCGGTTGATGATTCAAGACCTTGTTTTGAGCGGGTAATAAGGAAGCTTCGCCCATCGGCGTCTTGAGCTCCGCGGCTTCAAAAACATGACAACTGGCGCACACGGCCGCGCCGACATAGTGCAACCCCGCCGGCGCGCCCCGGCTGGGCAACCAGTTGCGGCTGAAATCGCTGACCGTAGCGGAAACGGCTTTCGTGTCCTGCTGCCCTATCGCGGATAGCCACAAAAGTCCGCCGCACAACAACAAGCAAATCGGAATGAGACGGCGTTTCAAAATTTGGCTCTCAGCTCGCTAGTCATTTTATTCCAGGCTTGGCCGAACCGCGGCCCGCGGATCGGCTCAAACCGACGCCTATTAGTTCGAGCGTCAAACAAATGCGCTGCAACCCTCATGTTCCAGGGTGCTTAAGTGGGTTTTCCATTGGTTCAAGCCGCCAACAAATACGAAAAACATTCGACTGTAAAGCCGCCCGCAGTGTCTATATTTTAGGTTTTATTTATATAAGCGATAAGAAAATTGAATATGATCATATTTTTTTATGTTGACAAGCAAGTTGCCTAGTATATGCTGATTAGGCTATTCCAGTATGAGTAGGCTATTGAGAGAGGAGCCAACTCATACAGGGCGTCCAACTTTTTGGGCTCGTAAAGGGGTGTGTGGATGTCGCAGCAACTCTTTCAACAGCGTTTCTTCCGCGTCATCTTCGTTGCCTTAGTCGCTCTGACTGTGGGGCTCCTGCTGTTGAGCCGGCGGTTGAGCGCGCAGGGTGGCCTGGCTACGGTCAACGGCACCGTCCATGATGTTTCCGGCGGGGTAGTGCCGCAAGCCAAGGTGATTCTGGTCAACGAAGCCAGCGGCGAAGTGCGCCAGGCGACAACGAACGGTTCCGGTTTTTTCACTTTCGTCGGTGTGCCGCAGGGCCGGTATGCGGTGACGGTGTCGAAGACAGGGTTTAGCACTCTGCATCAGACCAACATCGCCATTAACTCCTTCGGCAACGTCGAAATCCCCAACCTGAAGCTGCAGCCCGGCTCGGTGACGCAATCCATCAACGTCAAGGGCACGGCCTACTACGCGGTTCCGCTGAACTCCGGCGCTAAAAAGGAAGTCATCACCTCGCAGCAGATCGCGAATACCGTGATTGAGGGCCGCGGTGCCGTGGAATTGCTGAAGATTTTGCCCGGCGTGGTGGACAACGGCTATAACGCCGAGGTGGCCGGCTACAACCAGGGCGTGGGCGCATTCAATGTGAACGGTTCGCGTTCCGACCAAGTCTCGATCACTTTCGACGGCGCCGACAACATCGATCCGGGCTGCAACTGCAGCAACGTTGCGCCGCCCGACGTGGATATGATTTCGCAGGTCACAGTCCAGACGGCGAACTTTTCCGCGGAAAATGCCAAAGGCCCGGTGGTGATCTCGACCACGACCAAAGCCGGCACGCGCGATTTCCATGGCGAAGCCTATTACTCCACCCGCCTGCACCAGCTCAATGCCAATGATTGGGAAGCCAATTTCACCCACACGGCCCGCCCGCTGGCGAATTACTATTACCCCGGCTTCAACATCGGCGGCCCGGTACTGATTCCCGGCACGGGATTCAACAAGCACCGCAACAAGATGTTCTTTTTTGTCGGCTACGAATACATGAGGCAGCAGCAGGACGATGGCGTGCACCGCGCCTATGTGCCTACGGCGGCGGAAAAATTGGGCAACTTCAATGACGTTAAAGGCCTGCCCTGGTATGACATCAACACGGTCCCCTGCCAGCCGGATAGTAAAGGCAACCTGGCCAGTTATTGCAGCGGGCCGGGCGTGTTGAATTCCGCCTCGTTCGATCCCGGCGGCATGGCCTTCATGAAGATGTATCCGACGGGAACATTAAATCCGGCGGTGAATCAAGGGTACGATTACATCGTCGACCCGCTCGCGCAGGATAACCATCACACCCTGCGCGGGCGCGTGGATTACGACTTCACCGAAAACACCAAGCTGTACGTCACGCTCGACTACGACCGCGAGCACCAGCTCATGCCCTATGGCCTGTGGTGGGGCGGTTCGGACGTGCCGTTCCCGGGCAATGAGTTCGCCAACGACCACTCAATCCAGTACACCGGCACATTAATCAACGTGCTCAGCCCGACGCTGACCAACGAATTGCAGTATGGCCTTAGCCGTCTCGACCTGCCCAACGGCGAGCAAAATTCTAACTTAGACAGCCGCAGCGCGCTCGGCTTTCCCTATCACGGCCTGTACGGTAACAACAGCACCGATTACATGCCGATGATTACCGACTGGGGAGGCGGCGAGGCGACCCTGTGCAACGCCTGCGGCAGCACCATCCCGGCGACGTTCGCCAACAAGTGGCTGAACGATGTGCGCGACGACCTTTCCTGGGTGGTGGGCAGCCATCTGCTGAAGATGGGCGTGTACTACGAACACGATACCAACGATCAACCCACTGGCGATCCGCGCGGTGAAGTCAGCACCACCCCCTGGGGCATTTGGAACGGCACCACCAATACCGGTAATGCCTATTCCAACCTGCTGCTGGGCGACGTCGGCTGGTATTCGCAAGCCAGTACGCAGTTAACCGGCAACATGGCCGACAACGAGTTTGACGGCTACATCCAGGATTCGTGGAAAACCTCGTCGCGGCTGACCCTCAGCTATGGCGTGCGGCTCTATCACATGGGCTGGATGTTTGATAAGCACGGCCGGATCGCCGATTTCGTGCCTGCCGACTATCAAGGCCCCACCTGCTTCCATCCGGGACTTTACGGCTGCAATCAGGGCGGCGGCGGCGGCTATAACAACTTTGGTGGCGGCTCGGCCAGTTTGTCCAGCTATTCGGGCGTGGAAAGCTATGCGCTGACCCATAACGTGCCCAAATCCGGCTTTACCACCCCGGCTTTTAGCGTGGGCCCGCACTTTGGCTTTGCTTACGACCTGACCGGTCATGCCTCCACCATCCTGCGCGGCGGCTTTGGCGCCTACTTCTTCCGCGATCAAGGCAACGTATTCTTCGGCGCCATCGGCAATCCGCCGTACATGTCCTCTTCGACGATTCAAGGCGGCTACACCTTCGCCCAACTGGAAAATCCGGCCAACGTTTCCGGCGCCGGGGTTAGCAATCTGAATGTATTGCAATTCGGCGACAATCACGTCCCGGTGACTTATAACTGGAGCTTCACGCTGTCGAAGAAGATTCCCTTCCAGACCGTATTGGAAGTGTCCTACGTCGGCAACGAATCCAGCCACCAGACGCTGGGCGGAAACGGCGGTTATAACTTCAATACTGTTCCCTGGGGCGCGGAATCGGCCGCTTGGCTGCAGGATTGCTCCAGCGGCGTTACCGGCTCCGGAGGATGCCCGGGCGGCTCGGGTAGTATCGTGGACCAGAACTATCGGCCTTACGTCAATTATGCGAATATTGGCACCACTGGTCACGCCCTCTCGTCCAACTACAACTCGCTGCAGGTAACCGTGAACCGCACTACTTCGCGGCTGGGGTATGCGATTTCCTATACCTTCGGCAAAGTGCTGGGCATCGGCGAGCCTGTCGATGGCGGCTTGACCAGCATTGTGGATCCGTTCAACCAACGCGGCCGCAGCTACGGGCCGGAGCCCTGGGATCGCACCCAGACGCTCTCCGTGGATTATTACTTCCTGCTGCCGGATATCGGCCGGAAATACATGGGTGATAATTTCCTCGCCGATGGCGTTTTCAATGGCTGGGAGTTCAGCGGCATCAGCACCTTCCAGAGCGGCGCCCCCTTTATTCCGGGCATGGTCTCTGAAGGCGGCGGAATTGCGGGGACAAACTCCGGGCCGAACTTCAACTCCAGCTACATCAACGGCACGCCGGATTCCACCGTGCATATGTTCGTAGTCTGCGACCCGACCGCGAACCTGAAGCCGCAACAGTATTACGACCCGTCTTGCTTTAAGTCGCCGAGTTTTGGCAATAACGGCGACTATCAGATCCCCTACATTCATACCCCCTCGTTCATGAACAATGACCTGGGCATCTTTAAGAATTTCGGGATCGGCAAAAGCGAATCGCAAAAACTCCAGGTTCGGATTGAAGGCTTCAACTTCATCAACCATGCCAACTGGGTCACTTCCGGCCTGGATACGCAGATTCCGTTCAGAAATTACAATTCCCGAATGACAACGGTTAAAAATCTGAATCCGGGCATGTTGAGTTCAAAGAGCGGACACCGCATCATGGAATTGGAAATCAAGTACATTTTCTAATTGCCGTGAAGCGGGCAGGAATGGAGGAAGCATCCACGGATGCTTCCTCTTTTTTATTTTACTAACAGCGAATATATCTTCGTGCCGCCGTCGTACAATAAGCAGCACAGGAAGCAGCATGCCTTCAGTACGGCTTTATGGTTTTTGGCTATGCCTGGTCCTCGGCGCTGGATTGACCACGCAGGCGCAGTTAGCAGCCAGTTCGCTCCCGCCCTCCGTGGACACCCCTGTCCAAGCCGTCACGCAAGTGGCGCGGATGGCGGCGGCGGCGGCCGCCCAAGGGGATTGGAAAACGGCGGTGCGCCAGTACCGGCATGCCTTGCGGCTCGAACCCAATCTGCCCCGGGTCCTGGTGAATCTGGGCGCCGCTTATGCCCATTTGGGCGATTTGGGCCAGGCCGCTGGAGCCTACCGCCAGGCGCTGAAGCTGGACCCTGAGCTTTTGACGCCGCGTCTCGATCTGGCCTTGGCCGAATACAAGACCGGCAATCTTCCCGACGCCGCGCGCGATCTGGCGCTTTTCCATCGGGCGCGTCCGGCCGAGCTGCAAGCTTCGCTGCTGCTGGCCAGTTGCGATTTGTCGCTGGGCCGATATGCCGCGGCCATTCAAGTCGCGCGCCCGCTGGCGGCGAGCCGGCCCGGTAACTTGGCCGTGGCCTATATTCTGGGCACGGCCTATATCCGGCAAGGACATCTCCAGCGCGGCGGGCGCTGGATCAACCGCATCATGGCCCGCGGCAACAGCCCCATCGTTCATCTCATGCTGGGCGACGCTTATTCTCAGCGCCACCAGCTTAAGCAGGCGCGCGCGCAATACCGCCAGGCGATAGCCATGGCGCCGCGCCTGCCCCTGGCCCACCTTCGCCTGGCCATGGCGCAACTGCTGTCGGGCAACTCCGCCGGCGCCTTCAAGAATTTCCAGGCGGAGTATGCCCTCAATCCCAATAACTTCGAAACCAATTTCTATCTCGGCTATCTCTATCGCCAACAGGGCAATTGGCTCCAGTCGGTGCAGTATCTAAAACGCGCCATCGCCATGTCGCCGGAGGCGTTTCAGCCGCAACTGCAATTGGGCATGACCGAGCTGGATGCCCACCATCCGCATCGCGCCTTGCGGCGGCTGCGCGCGGCCGCGCGGCTTAATACCCGCGATCTCCGCAGTTTGATTCAGGCGCATGTGCTGATCGGGCGAGTTGACTATGAGCTGGGCCAGCCCGCCGCCGGCCGGCGCGAGCAGGCGACGGTGCGCCGGTTGATTGCCCGCCAGCAGGCGCGCGCCACCGCTATGGGCGAGCGCGAGGGCCACAGCCTGACGCCTCTGCCGTCCTCATCGCAATCCTCCCCCAAGCCGTCATGAACCCTCATCGGATATATCGCGGCTATCTGCCCTTCGCCGGAGCACTCGCCCTGGCCCTCGCCGGCCTCGCCCTGCGCGCCCCGGCGCAAACCGCGTCCGTGCCGCCGCTCAGCCGGCTTCAAAAGGACGCGGAATCGGCCTTGGCGCGGCGCCATGCCCGCCGCGCTGTGGACCTTTTCCAGCGCGCGGTGGAACGCGATCCGAAATGGAAAGAAGGCTGGTGGCGGCTGGGCGTCCTGCTTTATCAGGATCATCAATTCTCCGCCGCGCGCATTGCCTTTATCCATCTGACCCGCCTGAACCGCCGCCTGGGCGCGCCTTGGGTGCTGCGCGGGTTGTGCGACTTCGAGATGCGCGACTTCAACCAATCTCTGCTCCATATCCAGGAGGGGATCGCGCTGGGACTGCCTCCCGACCCGAATCTGCGCCAGGTGGCGTTCTATCATCAGGCGCAGGATCTGATCCTCATGCGCGACTACGATCAGGCAATGCTGATCTTGCGCTACTTCCCCATGCATCAGCATGAAACCACGGGCGTGCTCTACGCCTATGGCTTGGCGGCGTTGCGCATTCCCCTGCTCAGCGAAACCTTGCCTCAGACCATTGGCGGCGCGCGCCTGCAACTGGTGCGCCAAGTGGGACGGGCGGAGTTCCTGGCCGGCGAGCGTAAATTCGCCCTCTCGCTGCAGTTGATCTCCAGGCTGGTCAAAGCCCATCCTCGCACGCCCAACCTGCACTATGTCCAGGCTGTCTTCCTGGCTTCGCAGGGGCGGCAGCAGGCCTCGCTGCAGGCTTTCCGGGAAGAATTGCAAATCAATCCCCGGAGCGTGCCGGCGCGCCTGCAACTGGCGTCTGACAATTTGGCCAACAATCATCTGCGGCATGCCGCCGTCTATCTGGACGAGGCGCTCAAATTGCAGCCGCAAAATTTCGCGGCGCATTACCTGCGCGGCGAGTTGCTGATGCAGCAACAGCATTATCACGCCGCGGCGCGCGAGCTTGAAATCAGCAAAATGATTGTCCCCGACGACAGCCAGATTCGTTATGCCTTGGCGCAAGCTTATCTGCGGCTGCACCGTTATGCCGCCGCTCGCCGAGAACAGCAGGCTTTTCTTCGCCTCCGTCCCCTGGCTAGTTCCTTGATGCAAAAAGGCGTCTTGCCCGCCTCGGCCTTTCTGCCGCGGATCTCGAAAAAACCCGTAACCCAGCACTGAAGTTCCGGAGAACCCATCATGAACCCTTCCCGTTGCTTGCGTTGTCTGCCCGCCTCGTGGCCGCTGCTGGTTTTGGCTGCGACCGTGTGGGCGCAACAGCCGGTCACGCCTGCCGCCAAGGTAACCATTCACAAGCGCGTCGGCGAAGTGATGGTTGACCTCGTCGTGACCGATGCCCACGGCAAAATCATTAAAGGCGTGCAGCCGTCGCAACTGCAGGTGCTCGACGACAATGTGCCTCAGAAGATTGCCAGCTTCCGCCGCGTGCCGGCTTCGGTGCATCTCACCCGCGCCGACCTGCTCCAGGCGGGCCTGCCCGGCTTGATCCGGCCCCAACCCTTCAATTTAATTGTGCTGGTTTTCGATCGTCTCGGCGCCGGAGGCCGGGTGCTGGCTCAGCAAACCGCCGATCAGTTGATCGAGCACGATCTCGGTCCGCGCGATTACGTCGCCGTCTACGACATTGACCAGGTGCTCTATGCGCTGCAGAACTTCACCACCGATCATGCCGCGCTGCTCAAGGCGATCCGGTTGGCCACCGGCGGCAGCGCCCGCGCCTTCCGCCATGATGCCCTGAAGGGCGATCAGTTGATGGCGCAGGCCATGCAGGAAGAGCAGAATGTGTCCGCCGCCATGGCGGGCGTCGGCCGCTCCAGCCCCTCCACCTCGGCCGCGGCCGGCTTGGCCGAGGCCAAGATGAACGAGATGATTGCGCGCGCCCTGCAGCATGCCGCCTCGATGCGCGGCGAGCAGCAGAGTTGGGCCACGTTGACCGCTTTGCAAAGCATCGTCAACTCGCTGCAAGCTCTGCCGGGGCGCAAGGAAGTGCTCTATTTCAGCCAGTATCTCAGCGTTAACTCCAACACCAGCTTCGTCTACCGCAATCTCATGAATGCCGCCAACCGCGCCAGCGTCAGTTTTTATCCGGTCGATCCGCATGGGCTCAGCCTGACTTCCAGCGCCACCGACGTGCGCAACAGCCTGAATTACGCCAACTCCGTCGCCATGTCCACCGCCATGTCCGGCGGCCGCGGCACGGTTTCGTCCGCCCAGGCGCATGAGTTTGACACCGTCACCAATGTGAAATATTCCGGACGCTTGACCACCATGGGCACCCTGGCGGCCTCGACGGGAGGCTTCCTGGCCGCGCATGCCAACAACCTTGCGCCTTTCATGCGGCAGGTATCCGATGATATTCGCGACCACTACGAATTGACCTATGCCCCCTCCAGCGGCTTGAATGGCTCCTATCACACCATCGCCATCCGCGTGATTGGTCATCCCGACTGGATCGTGCGCGCCCGCAAAGGCTACTATGCCGTTCCCTCGCTCGGTCGGCCGGTGCGGCAATACGAACTGCCGGTGATGTCGCTGCTTTCGCAAACGCCGCCGCCCCAGCAACTGGCGCTGGAAAGCCGCGCCCTGCAATTTCCCATTAACCCCAAACTGCCCATGCTCGACCTGGTGACCCGCGTGCCGCTGGCCGACTTGACCCCGCGCGCCGTCACCCTTGCCGAAACCAAGGCCAATCCCGCCTTGCAGGGCAAGCAGATGCTGCAATTCGTGGTCTTGCAACAGATTCTCGATGGCTCCGGCGAAGTGGTGCGCGAATTCAGTCACGAATACCCTTATGAAGCTCCGGCCGCCCAAATGACGAAGCTGCTGCATGAAAATCTGGTATTTTCGCGCCGCGCCTATCTCCTGCCGGGCAGCTATACCATCCGCACCGCCGTCTATGAGCCGTTCAACAAGGCCGCCAGCGTGCTGAGCGAGCCGATCAAAGTCGCCGCCGCCGCGCCTGGTCAAATCCGGGTCAGCAGCATTGTGATTATTCAAAGCGCGGTTGGCATGAAAGGCGCCGCCAAAGGCGGCGATCCGCTGGATTACCAGAACATGCACCTGGAACCCAACCTCTCGCATGCCATGGCGCCTTCCAAAAGCAAGAACATCGGTTTTTACTTCGTAGCCTACGTGCCCAAGGGCCTGCCGCCGGCCACCGTGACGATGCAATTTAGCGCCGCCGGCGTGCCCTACGCCAGCCCGGTGGCCAAGTTGCCCGCTCCCGATGCCCAGGGCCGGATCTCCTATATCGCCAACCTGCCTGCCGCCGCTTTCCCGCCGGGCCAGTATCAGTTGACGCTCAAGGTGCAGGCCGGGAATGCGGTGGGCAACAGCAGCACCCAATTTGCGGTGGTTGCTCCGCGCGCCGCTACCGCGCAGAAATAAGCCATGCCATGTCTTTGAACTTGCACCCTGGCTTCTGGAGCCGGCGCGCGCGCGGCCTGCCAGGGGCGCGGCGTTAATCCCAGCCAGGCCAATATCGCCCGCTTCAACGAAGGCGTGAAATTCTATAACCAGTCGCGTATGCTCCTGGCCGCGGGCGCGCTGGGGGCCGCGCTCCAACTCGACCCCAGCCTTGCCGAAGCCGGGTGCCTGCGCGGCATAGCGCTGCTGTCGAGCGCTGCCGTGGACCCTAAAACGGCCGCATTCAGGCTTCGCCTGAAGCTATCGTTGCGCTGAAAAAATATTGGCAGCGGCGGTCGCGGGGCCACAACGCCGCGGTGGCGCAGGCTACGCTGCGGCAACTCGTCGGCGCCGTCCCAACTGACTATCATGCGGCCGCGCATTAAGTATTCGCCCTGCGTCCGGTTTCGGCCGGACCTTGGCGAAAGCGTCAGCGCTTAAAAGTAAAAGCGGCCGTGCCGCGAGTGGTAAGCGATTCCGCCGTGCCGCGCATTCTGCGCCGCGGCTTAAGGCGCTTGCCAAAGCACCCGGCCCCGCGCGCCCAGCTTGAGCAGGGAATTGGCGGGCGTTCGCTCTGGCGGCTGCTTGGGCTTGAGGCGTACGCGCGCGCAGCCAAGGAGCAGCCCGCGGCCCTCGGCGTCGCTGAGGCGGATGGAAGGGCGATCCCGGCCGTTCTGGTGCAGCACCAGGTGGGGATGGCCATGCGCGTCGAATAATTCCAGCGAGGAGCCCACGCCGGGTAAATACGACAGATCCACTCGCGGCGTGCGGCGTCCATCTAGCAGGCGCAGCGCCGGCCCCACGCGCGGCCAGACCGCCAGTTCGGCCGCGAGTAGGCCGTGACGGGTGTAAAGCCGCACGTAATTGCTGCCGCTGTGCCGGCCCACGCCCAGTTCGATCCGTCGCCGCCCCCGCGCGTCGCGCACGACAAAGCGGCGCGCCGTGAGTACGGCCGGCGTCTTCGGCGCGCGAGCAGGCGCCAGCCAGCCCGCTCCGGCCGCCACGCATACGCCGGCCGCCAGCGCCAGCAAGCCGCGGCCTAACTGCCGGTTTTGCCGCTCCAGACGAGTCAGCCGCGCTTCCAGCGCCCGCCTTGCATCAAAATTGGATTCCAGCATGCATCAAGTTTGCCGCATTCCAGGTCCATTGATTGTTAGCAGGCGATTTGCGCGGCTATGGCGGCATTGGTCAATAAGCGTTAACGGCCGAGTCGGACAGTAGTTTCGTCATTGGCAATTTCGGTGAAATTGCCTCCAGCCTGCTCAATTTCGGAGAAATTGCCTGAAGCCATGCCCGCAGGCCGAAGCACGGGGTTCCTTTTAGGTTCCGCGCCTATTTACGACAATAAACTTTCGGTATCCATGAGTATTCGCCCTGCGTCCGGTTTCGGCCGGACCTGGGCGAAAGCGTCAGCGCCTAAAAGTAAAAGCGGCCGTGCCGCCTGCCGGGGCTGTTGTCACTTTCCTTGGACCGCATGAAAACTGATCACATGGCGATGCGCGAAGGTGACTTCCATCGGCGGGTGCTGGCCGGGAAAAAGGAAAGTTTGATGAGTGACTCCCAGCGAAACGGTTTGGGCGCCGCCCAAGGCCAGCATCGTCTGCGCCTGGGTCATGCCGATCGCCACTTGATGATGGGCGATGAGATTCCAGATCCGGGCTGGCCAGAAATTGTAAATCTGGTGCGGATCGGCCATAAAAAATAAGTTGTCCACCTGCATGGTCGCGCTGCCATCCGGATTTTCAATGCCGATCTCGACCGCGCGCAACGCGCCCTGATAATCAAAGGTGTAGAAAATGCCGCGCGCCCCCTGCCAGTTCTGGCGCAGCACGCCGCGAAGGCGAAGTTCGGTCAGGGGCGGCAGCGGCAGCGCCTGGGCTTGGCTGGCGGGCAGGACTCTTCCGCCGGCGACACGATAGGCCGAACTGCTGTATCCCAGCCGCACCCAAACGGTTTTGCCGATCAGGTTGCGCGCCGAATGGGCGTCATAAACCCCGCTGGACGGCAAATAGGCGTAATCATCCGGCACGGTATTCAATTTCGCTGCCGTGGGCAGCGCCAGTTTGGCATGCGCTTCCTGATGACGCTGGTACAGGATATATGCCAGGCGGAGGCCTGCCACCAGCAGCCCCAGCGCCAGGAAGAGTTGAATTTTCTGGCGATGCATGCCATCAGCTTAATACGGCCGCGGTTCATCGGGATGCGTGGGTGAAGAAATCCCGCCTGCCCGGCGGCACTACCCGCGAGCCGCGGCCGGCATCTGATTTTTTAAGGAGGTATTTACCGATGCCGGAAAAACGGACTACCGCGCGCGCCCGCCGCGACGCTCGCCAGGGCAAGGCCGCTACCACGCAAGCCGGAGAATTCGTCCGCGAAGAAATGCATCACAAGCGTTCGGGCAAGCATCCGGTCAAGTCGCGCCGCCAGGCGATTGCGATTGGCTTATCCAAGGCGCGGCGCTCGGGGGTGAAAGTCGGCGCGCCCAAGCGGGGCCGGGCTTCCGCCGCGACCCGCCGCAAGGCGCAGCGCGGATAACATTAAGCGTTTACGGCCGCGTCGGACAGCAGTTTTCGTCATTATCAATTTCGAAGAAATTGCCTGCAGCCTGCTCAATTTCGAAGAAATTGCCTGCAGTCAGGCTCGCGGGCTGAAGCGCGGGCTGCCTTTTAGGTCCCGCGCCTAAAAATGGAAAAACAAAGCAATTCCGCGGGAATTGCATCAAGCCAGCCGGCAATTCCGCGGAAATTGCGTCAAGCAAGGTAAAGAGTCGGGGATCCTCGAGTTTTCGCCAAGCGTCCGGTTTCGGCCGGACGTTTGCGAAAGCGTCAGCGCCTTAAAGTAAAAGCGGCCGAGCCGCGGCGTGGCGCTCGCCTTATTGCATTTGCACCGAAGGCGCGCCGGCAATATTGCGGCTGGAATCGCCTACGGCCAGGCCATAGCGTCCCGCCGGGACGCGCCACCCGTGGGCGCCGGTGTTGTAGTAGGCGAAGTCGCGCCAGTGTAAATGGAAGCTGACCGTGCGCGTCTGCCCCGGATTCAACTCCACCCGCTGAAAGCCGCGCAACTGCTGATATGTGCGCACCACGCCGGAGGTGTGCGGCGGGCGCACATACAATTGCACCACATCGCCGCCGGCCCGCTCGCCGGTATTGGTGATCTCGGCGGTAACCACCACCTGCCGCCTGCGCCCTTGCCCGCTGGCCTGGACGGCGATGCCATGGATGTGGAACTGGGTGTAGGACAAGCCGAAACCGAAGGGGTAGCGCGGCGCGATATGCTTGCTGTCGAACCAGCGATAGCCCACGAAGATGCCCTCGGCAAAGTGCACGTGATCGTCGTGTCCGGGGTAATGCCCGTAGGCGGGGGCGTCGCGCCAGTGTTTTTCAAAACTATCGGGCAGTTTGCCGCTGGGGTTGAGTTTCCCGAACAGGATCTCGGCCACCGCGGTATTGCCATTCTCCCCCGGATACCAGGCATCCAGCAGCGCCGGAACCTGGTGGATCCAGGCGCTCATGGCGACATTGGCGCCGGCATAAAGCACGGCAATGACGTGAGGATTGATGCTCGCCAGCGTCTTTAAGTATTGATCCTGGTGCGCCGGCATGTGGAAATGGCGGTCCCAGCCTTCGCCTTCGCGCGGGCCGATTCCGGCAATCACCACATCCGCGCTTTGGATCAATTGCCGGTCCTGCGCCGTAAACATCGGTCCCTGAATGCCCGCCGGCGGGCGGTGCATCCACCAGGCGCGAATGCTGCGGAGTGGATAAGGATAGGGAATCTGCGTCACTTGAACGCCCGGCCCGGCCGCCGTGCGCACCGCCTCGAGCAGGCTGACCGGCGGGATATTGGGCTTGGTGTAGGAACTGCCGGCGCCGCCGGTAATGGCGGGCGACACATCCGGACCGACCAGCACGATCCGATGCAGCCGGTCCGCGGCCAACGGCAGCATGCCGCCTTGATTTTTGAGCAGCACCACCGCCTCGCGTTCCACCTGTAAAGCCACCGCCGCGCTGTGGGGATTATTTTTGGGCAACGAGCGGTCGGTTTGCGGGCGATCGTTGAAGTGCATTGCCACCATCACTCGCAGCAGCCGCCGGACGTGCTGATCGATGGTCGCCATGCTCAGCTTGCCGCTGGCGAGCAGCGGCTCGATCTTCTTCGCGTTGAAGTACGCGTTATTCGGCATTTCCAGGTCGAGTCCGGCTTTCAAGGCGCTCAGCGTGGCATGGGTGGCGCCCCAATCCGACATCATCAGTCCCTTGAAGTGCCAATGGTCGCGCAGCATGGTGGTCAGTAAAAAGGGATTGTCGCTGGAGTATTCGCCGTTGACGCGGTTATAGGCGCACATCATGGTCATGACATGCCCTTTGCGGACGGCGTCGCGGAACGGCGGCAAGTAGATTTCTTCCAGCGCCCGGCGCGAAATGATGGAGTTGATGGTGGAGCGGTTGTCTTCCTGCTCGTTGCCGGCATAGTGTTTCGCGCAGGCGGCGACGCGTTCCGATTGCAATCCCTCGATCCAGGCTGCGCCCATCTGGCCGGCCAGGTCCGGATCTTCGCCCAGGTACTCGAAATTGCGGCCGCCTTGCGGCTCGCGCACAATATCCATGCCCGGACCGAGCACGATATTCACGCCTCGCGCCCGCGCATCCTCGCCTAACGCCCGGCCTTCGCGCCGCGCCAGGGCCGGGTTCCATGTGGCCGCCAAAGCCACCGATGCCGGGTAGGCCGTCGAAGGCCCCCACACCCGCACTCCCACCGAAGCATCGCTCATCTTCAGCGCGGGAATGCCAAACTGCTTGAAGGGATGGGTAAACATGCCGTTCGGATATCCCGGTCCCGTGTAGCCCGCCAGCAGTTCGATTTTTTCGCGCGTGGAGAGCTTGCGCATGAGCTGATCCACCTTTGCCTTGACCCGCGGCGAGTTCAGGTGGGGATGATAGTTGCGCGGCTTGGATTGAGCCCACAGCCCGGTTCCGAGCGCAAGCGTGTAAAACAGGGATGCTAATACGATGGATAGCAAGCGGCGCAAATGAGACATTCCCGACTCCCCTATATTTGAAATGCGAGAGGTCAAAAATCCACTATAAGTCAGTGCCGAGTCAGTGGTGGCGAAAATTAACCCTGATCCAGTTTTTCGATTTCGCCGGCCGGACTCCCAGTCCTGCGACAAGCCCGTAGTCCGCGAGGTAAGCTATTGAGAACTATGGACTTTGAAGAGGGTTTCATTTTTCTTTGTTTGCCGGTAAAAAGTTCAATGCGGCGGAGTTAATGCAATAGCGCAAGCCGGTGGGTGGCGGCCCGTCGGGGAAAACATGCCCCAGGTGCGCGTCGCAGTGGGAGCAGAGCACTTCCATCCGCTTTAGGCCGAAGCTGGTGTCCTCTTCCATGCGCACGGCTTCAGGCTGGACCGGTTGAAAATAGCTGGGCCAGCCGCTGCCGGAATCGAACTTTTCGCTGGAATTAAATAAAGGTTGACCGCAGCACACGCAGGCGTAACGGCCCGGCTCGTGCAGGTTCCAGTATCTGCCGGTAAAGGGCGGTTCGGTGCCATGACGCCGGGTGACGGCATACTGTTCCGGCGTTAATTGCTCTTGCCATTCATCGTCGCTTTTAACGATTTTGGCCATGTTTATTGCTGCTGGCGAAAGTATCGCTCGGCGCGCTCCAGATCGGCCCGCGTATCCACCCCGACCGTATCGCAAGGCGAGTCACCCACCGCGATCCCGATGCCGTTCTCGAGAAAGCGCAATTGCTCGAGTTGCTCGGCAATTTCCAGCTCGCCCGCGGGCAACTCGGCAAATCGCTCGAGCGCCGCCCGACTATAGGCATAATAGCCGAGATGCTTCCACCAGGTCGCCGCGCCGCCGCGCGGAAAGGGAATCGTGGAGCGGGAAAAATAGAGCGCTTGGCCGCGGCGGTCGCAGACGACCTTCACCGCGGCCGGCGATGCCGCTTCGGTCGCGGCCGGCGCGCTGCCGCTGGCCGCCTCGCCCATGCGGGTACGTAGCGTGGCCACCTCCATTTCGGGGCGGGCGAAGAGGGCGTCGAGCAGGCAATCGATCATCTCCGGCCGGACCATCGGCTCGTCTCCCTGGATATTGACCACGGCCTCGGCCGGCATGCCGGCCAGCGCTTCCAGAATGCGATCCGATCCGGAGCGGGGCCGCGTCGACGTCAGCTTGACCGGCATTTGGCGGGCGCGGCAGTATTCGGCGATTTCCTCCGAATCGGTCGCGATCCAGAGTTCGCTCAAACGCCGGCAGGGGCGTGCGCCTTCATAGACGCGCTCGATCATCGCCCGGCCGGCAATGGGCAGCAGCGGCTTGCGCGGCAAACGCGTCGAGTTCAGCCGTGCCGGGATAAAACCGATGACGCTGTTCGTCGGCTGCATGGGAAAAGGCTCCTGCTATGCGAGGGCGGCGGCTTAGCGGGTTTTGGCGATAGCCGGCGGCCCTTCTTCTTCCGCTGGCGGCTGCAGATAAATGCGGGTCAGCGATTCCGTCAAATATTCGGCTGCCTCCTCGGGCGAGTCGGTGAAGCGGAACAGATCGAGGTCGGCGGGCGAGATGGTGCCCCAGTCGACTAGCGCGTCCAGGTTCAGAACCTCGTTCCAGTACGATTTGCCGTAGAGCACGATGACGATCTTCTTGGCCAGTTTTTGGGTCTGCGACAAGGTCAACAGTTCGGTCACCTCGTCGAGCGTGCCAAACCCGCCGGGAAACGCCACCAGCGCCTTCGCCAGATAGGCGAACCAGAACTTGCGCATGAAAAAATAATGAAACTGGAAGTTCAGGTTGGGGGTGATGTAGTCGTTGGGGTGCTGTTCGAAGGGCAGTTGGATGTTGAAGCCGATGGTCTTTCCGCCGGCTTCGGCGGCGCCGCGATTGGCGGCCTCCATGATGCCCGGCCCGCCGCCCGAGGCGATGACAAATCGATGCCGCGGATGCTTTAGCCCTCGCGCCCAGGTGGTCAGCCGCGACGCCAGCGCGCGCGCGTCTTCGTAATAGCGGGAAAACTCCACCGCTTTGAGCTGCACCCGCCGCCGCGCCTCGGCCAGCACCTGATCGGGCGGATGGCCTTCGCGCAGCGCCGCCACTCGGTTCTGGTAATCGAACTCATCGAGCGCCGCTTTGGCCTGCGCCGCGCTTTTAATCCGCGCCGAACCGAAAAAAACGATGGTGTCGTGGACGTTTTCAAACCGCAGCCGCCGCAGCGGCTCCAGATACTCGGCCAAAAAGCGCAAGGGCCGGGCATCGGGGGTGTTGAGAAACGGGGCATTCAAATAGGCCAGCGCGGAAGCGCCGAGCGCATGTTCGATCGCGGAGTTGTCCGGCTTGGATTCCATATCGCGTTTTTGCCGCCCCCGCGCCGCCGCGCGTTCGGGCCGCATCGCTCAAGGGTTTTATAATAGCTTAAAGGCGGCGCAGTCGCTTTTTAACTGAGGCGCTAGTTTCTTGCCCGAAGCCGGATCGTTGCAATCGCTAATGGGCGCCGAAAGTTCTTTGTCATGAAGTAGCGCGGAATTCCGCGCTGCGGCCTCCCCGGCCCGGTGTGGGTATCCGGTCTCGAAGAGGAACGGCGATCCGGCCTGGCCATTCGCATTTATGCCGCCCACATTGCCTTCATCCGGCTGGCATTTCAAACTGCACGAAACCACGCCCAAACAGCGCTTGCAGGCGCTGATTGACGCCTTGCGGCAGGCCCGCCCGCAAGATGATCCCGAACTGCTGCGCCGCGCCTTCGCCTTCTCCTCCCGCCTGCATCAAAACCAAAAGCGCCGCTCCGGCGAAGCCTTCATCGTGCATCCGCTGGAAGTGGCGGCGATCCTGACCGATATTCGCATGGACGCCACCGGGATCGCCGCCGCCCTGCTGCACGACGCGGTCGAGGACACCTCCGCCACCCGCGAAGACATCGAGCGCGAGTTTGGCCCGGTCGTGGCCCATCTGGTCGAGGGCGTTACCAAGATCGAACGCCTCGATTTCACCAGCCAGGGCGTTTCGCAAGCGGAAAACATGCGCAAGATGCTGCTGGCGATGGTGGATGACATTCGCGTCATCCTCATCAAGCTCGCCGATCGCCTGCACAACATGCGCACCCTGCAACATCTGCCGGAAGAAAAACAACGCCAGATTGCGCTTGAAACCCGCGAAATCTATGCCCCCCTGGCCCACCGCCTGGGCATGGGCAAAATGCGCGGCGAACTCGAGGACCTGGCCTTCGCCTACCTCGAACCCGCCGCCTACCAGCAAGTCAAGGAAGCGGTGGAGAGCAAGCGCAAGCCCAGCCAGCAATTTCTGGACGAGGTGCGCGAGCGCATCGCCCGCCTGCTCGTCGAAGCCGGCATTTCCGCCCGGGTCGAAGGCCGCATCAAGCGTTTCTACAGCATCTGGCAAAAACTGCAGCGGCAGAATACCAATATCGACCAGGTCTATGACTTGCTAGCGGTGCGCATCATCACCCAGTCGGTGCGCGACTGCTATGCCGCCCTGGGCGTGATCCATAACACCTGGCATCCCGTGCCCGGCAGATTCAAGGATTTCATCGCCGTTCCCCGGCCCAACCTTTACCGTAGCCTGCACACCTCCGTCGTGCATGAATCCGGCCAGCCGTTTGAGGCGCAGATCCGCACCGAGGAAATGCATCGCATGGCGGAAGAAGGCATCGCCGCCCATTGGAAATATAAGGAAGGGGGCGTTCCCGCGCCCGACGACGAGCGCATCGCCTGGCTGCGCCGCCTGCTCGACTGGCAGCAGGAGATGCGCGATCCGGCCGAGTTTCTCTCCGTGCTCAAGGTGGACCTTTACCCCGAGGCGGTGTACGCCTTCACCCCCAAAGGCCAGGTCATTACTTTGCCGCGCGATGCCTCCACTGTGGATTTCGCCTTCGCCATTCATACCGAGGTCGGCTATCATACCGTCGGCGCCAAAGTCAACGGCCGCATCGTGCCGTTGCGCTATCGCATTCAAAACGGCGATATGGTCGAGATCCTGACCCAGGCCGGCCATAACCCCAGCCGGGACTGGCTGAGCTTCGTCACCACCTCGCGCGCCCGGCAGAAAATCAAGCACTGGCTCAATGCCCGCGAGCGCGAGCGCGCAATCGAAATCGGCCGGCGCGCGCTCGAACGCGAGGCCCGCCGTTGCGATGTCCCGCTGAAAAATTTCTCCGACGCCGATTACCAGCGGGTGGGGCAGGAGAACGGCCTGCAAAAGCCGGAAGACGTGCTGGCCCATATCGGCTTCGGGCAGCTCTCCGCCCGCCATGTGCTGGGCCGCCTGCTGCCTCCCGGCCAGAACTTGCCGGAGCCGCGCGACGTGCAGCGCCCGGTGAAGCGCCTGCTTTCCGCCGTCGGCGGGCGCGACAGCAGCCCCATTCTGGTGCGCGGTTTCGATGACTTAATGGTGTATCGCGCCCGCTGTTGCTCTCCCTTGCATGGGGAACCGATTGTCGGCTATATCACCCGCGGCAAGGGCGTCGCGGTGCATTCCGAGCAGTGCGCCAATGTCCAGAACCTGCTGTATCAATCCGACCGCCGCATTGACGTGCAGTGGGCGGCGCAGCCCCAGAGCGCCCAGCCGGTGAAGCTGCTGCTGCGCACCGACGATCGCGCCGGGCTGCTGACTTCCATCACCGCCGTCATTGCCGACTACGGCGCCAATATCCAGAACGTCGGCGCGCGCACCGCCGAAGGCCAGGCCACGATTGAACTGATCGTCTCGGTTTCCGACATGAAGCAGCTCGACCGCATTCTGGCCGGATTGAAAAAAATCTCCGGCGTGCATGAAGCCCTGCGCCTGCGCCGTCCCGGAGCCTTGCCCCCGCCGCCGGAAAGCGCTGATTAATGATGAGTCATCGGGTTTTCGCAACGCGTCCGCGGCTGAAATAGGCATCCCGGCAGCGGCTTCGCGCCTTGCGCGCCTGGAGCGATTTCGCTAGGCTGGGCTTGCTGGAACTTACCCTGGCCGCCGGAGACGAACCTGCATGCCTGACAAGACCATCATCGCCACCGCGCTGGCGCCTGCCGCGCGCGGACCCTACTCGCAAGCCGTCCGCGCCGGCGGGTTTTTATTTGTCGCGGGACAGCTCGCCGTGGATCCGGCCAGCGGCCAGCTCCTGGCCGATGCGGATATCGCCGCGCAAACCGAACGCACGCTGCGCAATGTGCAGGCGATTTTGGAAGCGGCCGGCAGCAGTTTGGAGAAGGTGGTCAAAACCACCGTTTTTATGGCCGACTTGAACGAATTTGCCGCCATGAATGCGGTTTATGCCCGCTTTTTTCCCTCCAATCCGCCCGCCCGGGCGACGGTTGAAGTGCAGCGGCTGCCTTCTAACGTAAAGGTGGAAATCGAAGCGGTGGCGCTGGCGGATTAAAGCGCGGTAAGGTTGAAGGCCGCGAGTATTCGCCAGGCGTCCGGCTTCGGCCGGGCCTTTGCGAAAGCGTTAGCGCCCAAAAGTAAAAGCGGTCGAGCCGCCTGTAGTTGGAGGGGTGGCTTGATGGGGTGAGCGTCAGCGCCTAAAAGTAAAAGCGGCCGTGCCGCTCAGGCTTTGGCAACTTTGCCCGATTTCAGGCATTGGGCGCAGACTCGCGCCCGGCGCGCGCTGCCGCCCACGCGAATGTGGACCGGCTGCAGGTTGACGTTCCAGCGCCGTTTGGTGACATTATGGGCGTGGCTGATGCGGTTGCCGAATTGCGGCCCTTTGCCGCAGAGCTCACAGACGCGTGCCATGTCGTATCCTTCTCTTTTAAACGGTAAATCCGCGGCCGGGTAGGCCCGCGGGTATATTTCAGTCTAGCAGAAAAGCGCTCCCGGCCGGCGCCCGGGGCGGGGAGGTACCGGTGCAAGCCCGTCTTGGCGATATTATTGAAGACTATTGCCCGCATTGCGGGCATCTGCTCGACCATTCCATCGCCGCCCTGGTGAACGGCGATGTGGTGAAGGTGCTCTGCCGCACTTGCAACCGCGAGCATGCTTATAAGCACGGGCGCGAACCCGAGCGCAAAAAAGCCTCGGCCCGGCAATCCGCCTTCGACCAGGTGCTGGCCGGCATTCTCGCCACCCAGGCGGGCGAGGCGCCGTCGCCAAAAGCCCCGCCGGCCCGCGGGCGCAAACCGCGCAAGTAAAGCCGACTATGTCCGCCTTTTCCGATCAACTGAAGCAGCAGGCCGATATCGTCAAGATCATCGGCGAGAGTGTCAAGCTGCGCCAGGCGGGCGCCAATTGGATCGGCCTTTGTCCCTTTCACCAGGAAAAAACCCCTTCCTTTCACGTACACGCCGCCCGGCGGTTTTACTACTGTTTCGGTTGCCAGGCCAAGGGCGATGTCTATCGTTTCCTGATGGAGCGGCGGAAGATCGGCTTCAGCGAGGCGGTGGCGGCGGTGGCCGAACGTTGCGGCGTGGCCGTGCCCGCCGGCGCCGGTCTTGAGGGGCAGGACGCCGGGTATCGCGAGGCGCTGCGCGTACACGAGCTGGCGGACGGGTTTTACCAGCGCTGCCTGCGCCAGCCGGAAGCCGCCGCCGCGCGCGCCCATTTATCCGGCCGCGGCGTGGCGGAGCCGCTGTGGGAACGTTTTGGGCTGGGCTACGCGCCCGAATCCGGACGCGCTTTGGTGCAGCATTTGCGCGGCCAAAAGATCAACCCGGAGGTGGCGCTGCGCGCCGGCCTGGTCCAGCCCCGCCGCGCCAGTTCCGAAGCCGCTCTCCCTGACTCTTTAAACGACTGGGACCAGGCCTACGACCGCTTTCGCAACCGCTTGCTGTTTGCCATCCAAAACGAGGCCGGCAAAACCATCGCCTTTGGCGGCCGGCGGCTGGACGAGGCCGCCGGACCCAAGTACCTGAATTCGCCCGATTCGCCGATCTATGCCAAGCATCGCGTCCTGTATAACCTCAATCGCGCCCGCGACGCCATCCGCCGCTACGATTACACCATTCTGGTGGAAGGGTATTTCGATTGTTTGGCGGTCTTCATGGCCGGCTTTGAAAATGTCGTGGCCAGTTGCGGCACGGCTTTGAGCGCGGGCCAGGTGCAGTTGCTTGCCCGCCACAGCCGCAACGTGGTGGTGAGCTACGATCCGGATGGGGCCGGCGCGGCGGCGGCGGAGCGCTCGATTGGCTTGCTGCTGGAAGAAAACCTGCGCATCCGCGTGCTGCAATTGCCGGCCGGCCTCGATCCCGATCTGTTTTTACGGCGCCAGGGGCGCGACGCCTATGCCCGCGCGCTCGAAGCCAGCCTGCCCTACTTCGATTATTTGCTGGCGCGCGCCCGCCAGCGCTATCAACTCGCCTCGCCCGAGGGCAAATCCGCCGCGCTGAAAATGCTGCTGCCCTATTGCACCCGCATTCACGACCCCATTCTGCGCGCCGCCACCGCCGATAAGCTGGCCGGCGCGCTGCAAGTGGATAGCGCCGTGCTGCGCCGCAGCTTCCTGCAGGCGGTGCGCGAGCGGCGCGCGGAGTGGCGCGATGCCCCCGCGGCGGAGCCGCTGCCCGCCGAACGCGTCCTGCTGCGGGCCTGGGCCGAGGAGCCCGAGGGCCGTCCTCGCCTGGCCGCCATCCTGGAACAGGAAAATTTACTCGAAGGCCTGGCCTCGGCATCGCTGTTTGCCGAACTGCTGCGCGCCCCCGCCCCCGCCTTAGATAACTGGCTGGAGATTTCCGAGCACTGCAACGATGCCGACCGCCGGCTCTGGCTCGATACCCAGTTTATGTCCGGCCTGATTGCCGATCCCCTCGAGGTCACAAAAGCGATTGAGGCCTTGCGGCTGCGCCGGCGCGAGATTCTGGCCAGCCAGCAAACCGGTAAAAGCCTGGAGGAAATGCAGGCCGCCTATCTGGAACGCAAAAAGCTGGCGCAGGAAGCCTTTCACCTGGATCTGGGCAAGCGCGAAACGCATTAAATGGCCGAATCGGGCCGAACAGTAAAAGCGGCCGAGCCGCTGAAAATGGGCGCCGGCGGCTAGCGCCCGCTTTCGGCTTTCATCCTGAGCTGCTTATCGAAGCACTCCCGGCAAAACACCGGCCGTCCCTGGGTAGGCTTGAAGGGCAAGGAGGTGGGCTTGCCGCATTCGCTGCAGACCGCCGTGGTTTCAGTGCGTGGGCGAACCTTCAGCCCCATCGCCTGGTTGCGCTTCGCTTTGCAGCTTTTGCAGCGTTTGGGTTCGTGTTGAAACTTGCGTTGAGAGAAAAAGACCTGCTCGCCGGCGGTAAAAACAAATTCCTGGCCACAATCCTGGCATAGCAACCGGCGGTCTTGAAATTCCATGAGCGCCCCTCCGTTGCCGGTGGTGCTGCTCATTGGGCGGCACCATAATCCCGCAGCGCGGGATGCGGAGGGTCTGTGGCGAAAACCTGCCCGCGGCGGGGGCAGTTCGGCCTGCCTGGTTGACAAACCGACTCCGCGGGGGCCCGATGCTGCTCTGGCCGCCAAGACGGCCAGCACCAGTGTGCCCATTGATTCAGGCGCGCAAGCCTCAAGCCGGTTGGGATTGGAGGCTTGCTGCCGATCCCTGGCCGGAGTTGGCCGGCCGCGGACCGTTTTGCGCCGGCTACCGCACTGGTAAGCGGCAGCCGGCATTCCGTCTTTAATCGGACTCGCGCTTGATCTTTTTGCGATTGCGCTTACGGGCCAGCGCTTGTTTGATGCGCATCTTCTCGCCCGGTTTCAAATAATACGAGTGCCGTTTCACTTCCTTGATGATGTCTTCCTGCTGTACCTTGCGTTTAAAACGCCGCAAAGCGTTTTCCAGCGACTCGCCTTCTTGTAGTCGCACTTCCGCCATGCCCCATCACCTGCTTTCCTGGCTCAATATTTTCCATACCCGCATTGAGTGCTGTAAAGGTAATACACAGCACTAGTATAAATTTTATGTCAAGCTGCTGAATGTAGCAATGCTGCGGTGAGCGTTATCGGCCGATTCGGGCAAGCCGCGCCCGCGGATGGGGTTCGCGCGGCGTGCCTTTAGGTTGAGTTTTCGCCATGCGTCCGGTTTCGGCCGGACGTTTGCGAAAGCGTCAGCGCCTACAAAATAAATGCGGCCGTGCCGCCCTAAATACGGCCTTTCCGCCGCTCGGCTGCCGGTTTCGCTGGTGCTGCCTTGCGGTTGAGCCACTCGCGATAAAGCTCGCTGCGGGGGACGCCCCATTCGCGCGCGGCCTGTTTCAGCGCAGCCCGGGGCTCGTAGCCTGAGGCTAGCAGCGCGCCCATGCGCTCCAGGGCGCGCGATTGCGCGGTAGATGCGCCGGATACGCCGCTGGCGGCCTCTTCCGCGCCCGCCGGCGCGCCGGCGCCGCCCACCACCAGGGTGAATTCACCCTTGGGCGGGCGTTCCCGCCAGGCGGCGGCCAACTCCGCCAGGCGGCCGCGCTGGATTTCTTCATGCCATTTGGTCATTTCGCGGGCAATCGCCAGCGGGCGGCCGCCGCCCCATTCCGCTTCCATATCGGCCAGACAGGCGGCCAGGCGATGGGGAGCTTCGAACAAGATTAAGGTTTCGGCGCGGCTGGCGAGTTCCTGTAAACGGCGGCGGCGCGCCCCCGGGCGCGAGGGTAAAAATCCGATGACGGTAAAGCTATCGGTGGGCAGCCCGGAAGCCATCAGCGCGGCCAGGGCGGCGCAGGCGCCGGGCACGGGCACGATCGCCGCACCTTGCGCCGCCGCCGCCGCCACCAGCCGGTACCCGGGATCGGCGATGGCCGGGGTGCCGGCATCGCTGATCAGCGCCAGACGCTCGCCCCCGGCCAGCCGCGCCAGCAATTCCGGCAGCCGCTGCTGCTCGTTGGCCTCGTAAAAGCTGATCAGCGGCTTATGAATGCCGTAGCCGGCCAGCAATGTCCCGCTATGGCGTGTGTCTTCGCAAACAATGACATCGGCTTCGCCCAGCACGCGCAAGGCGCGCGCGGATATATCCTCGCGATTGCCTATCGGGGTGGCCACCACCCAAAGCTGACCCGCCGGATGCGCCGCGCCGGGCATGCTTCAGGCCTTGCGCACCCGCACCCGCGTGCCCTCGGGCCAGGGCGGGGCATCGAGCAGCCGCACCGCGCCCGCCTCGATGACGCCGGCAATGAATTCCGGCGTGGTCCGGCGTGCTGGCGCGCCGCTAGGCGGGCTTGCGCCCGCTGCGGCGGTTTTTCCCGCTGCGGCGCGATCCATGGCGAGATTGGCCAATCGGTCGGCTTCGTGATTGCGCTCGCGGGGAA
The DNA here is from genome assembly GCA_021818955.1 of Acidobacteriota bacterium. Classification (GTDB taxonomy): domain Bacteria; phylum Acidobacteriota; class Terriglobia; order Terriglobales; family SCQP01; genus JAKASR01. The sequence goes on along the minus strand of JAKASR010000030.1, from coordinate 12,855 downwards.
TGTGCTCGATTTCAAACGCGTCAAATTCGCCCGCCAACTCCTTGGCTTCCGCATAGAGCGGACGCAGTTGCGGGCTGCGCACCTGATAGCGGCCTTGCATCTGGCGCACCATCAATTCCGAGTCGGCCCGCACCAGCACGCGCCGTGCCGGAATGGCCCGCAACGCTTTTAAGCCGGCGATCAGGCCGAGATATTCCGCTTCGTTGTTGGTTTTTTTGGACAGCGCGCCCATCAGCCGGTCATGCTCCTGGCCGCCGGCATCCACGATGACGGCGCCATAGCCGGCGGGGCCGGGGTTGCCGCGCGATCCGCCATCCACATAGAGCGTGTATCGTTCCATTCGATCCGCGGTCAAAACCCGAAATTAGTATGGCCTGGAAAAATAAAAAGCAAAAACGAAATCTACCGGCGGCATCCATGCGTTTTCATCCGCCGCGGCGCATTTGCGCCTAAAAGTAAAAGCGGCCGCGCCGCTTCTCTGCAGCTTTACCCGTGCGCCAGCTCGATATCCCCGGTAAACGGAGGCTCGACGGCGGGCTGGTGATAGAGTATGCGCCCGCAGTACTCGCAAAAATACACGCGCTCGGGATGATTGCTCAGCTCTTGCAGGAATTGCGGGCGCAGGCGCACGCGGCAGGCGCCGCAGGTCTCGTTTTCCAGCTCGGCAAGGGCATTGCCGCGCAACTTCGCCACGCGGTCATAACGATTCAGCAGGCTGCTATCCACCTGCACGCGCAACTGCTCTCGCTGGGCATGCAACTGCTCCTGCTGTCCCTGGACCTCGGCCGCTTCCTGTTCCCAGGCCTGCAGCCATTCCTTCATCCGGGCTTCCTGCGCCGATAGCGCTTCGCTCGCCGCCAATGCCTGCTTCTCGGCTTCTTCCGACTGCTCCATCAACGCCAGAATGCGGTCTTCGCGCTGCCGGATTTCGCGCTCGGCGTAGCTGATTTCGTCGAGCAGGGCGCGATATTCCTGGTTGGTTTTGACTTCGGCGGAGTGGGAGCGGAAGTTGCTGATTTTCTGGCGAAACTCCTGAATTTGCTGCTCCATCTGCTGGCGCTCGCTCTGGTTGGCCTCGATCGTGGCCTGGCGCTGGCGCAGTTCTTCGCGCGCGGGCGCCAGCTCCCGTTCCATGACGGCCTGTTTGGCCGGTCCGGCTGCAAGTTGGGTATGAAGCTGTTTAATCCGCTGCTCCAGGAACTGGAGCTGTAATAGAACTGCGAGATTCGTATCCATGTCGCGCTGCTTGTTTAGTGTAACACGCCGCGCCGTCTCGCGGAGCGCGGGCCGGTCGAGCCGCGCTTTTATACCAGGCTGAGCCCGCCATCCACCAGCAGCACTTGGCCGGTGATGAAAGCGCTGCAGGTGGCAAAAAAGCGCACGGCTTCGGCGACATCCCCCGGCGCGCCGGCGCGCCGCGCGGGGGTGCGCGCCACCAGCCGCGCTTCCCAGCCGCGCGGCGCGGAGACGGTGGAAATCAGTCCGGGAGCCACCGCATTGACCTGGATGGCGGGCGCCAGCGCCCGCGCCATCACCTTGGTCAGGTGTATCAGTCCGGCCTTGGAGACGCTGTAATGCGGATGCTGGGAAAAGGCGTGCACCCCGCCCAGCGAGGCGAGATGAATGATGCGTCCCGGACGGGCGTGGCGCAAAAGCGGCAAAGCCGCCTGGCTGACCAGAAACGGGCCGGTCAGGTTGGCGGCCAGCATGCGATCCCAGCGCGCGCGCGGCAGCGTGGCCAGGTCGCCGGCCTCGTACAAGCCGGCATTGTTGACCAGCAGGTCGAGCCGTCCCCATTTTTTTTCCAGTTGCCGCAGGGTGGCGGCGATGGCGGCTTCACGCGTCACATCCAGCCGGCGCAGCCAGACCTCGCCGCCGGCGCCGGCCACCAGCTCCGCCGTGTGTTCCGCGTCGGCGCGCGAGCTGCGATAGGTGAGCGCGATGCGGGCGCCGGCGGCGGCGAGATCCAGCGCGATGGCGCGGCCGATGCGCCGCGCCCCGCCGGTGATCAACGCCACTTGCCCCTCTAAAGGCCGCGGGCCGCCGGACACGGGCAAGACCGCCTGGGGAAATTTACGGGCCATAAGCAGTTATCGTAAATGAGTTTTGAATTCGAAGTTTCGAAAAGCGTTAACGGCCGCGTCGGGTGGTAGTTTTCGTCTTCAAGTCCTCGTTCTTAGCCGTGTGTTTCCAGTGTTCAAATATTCAGAATTTAGCTTCCGGAAAACTGCATTGTACTCAGGGGTGGAATGGAGGCGGCGCGGTGGTGGCCATATGGCGGTAACATGGCGGCAAATTTTAATTTGCCGCCATAGGTAAATTCAACAATTTAAATTACTTAAGTGGCCCATGGCGGCAATGCAAGCAATTTTGACCATGTTCTTGGTGAGTGGTTATTCAATCATTCCAGAAGCGTTAACGGCCGAGTCGGATAGCAGTTTTCGTCATTGGCAATTTCAGGGAAATTGCCTCTAGCCATGCCCGCCGGCCGGGTTTGCGCGGGGTTCCTTTTAGGTCCGCGCCTGGGAACGACAATACCAAGCAATTCCGCAGGAATTGCGCCCGGCAATGCCCGGCAGCCATGAGCATTCGCCATGCGTCCGGCTTTGGCCGGACCTTTGCGAAAGCGTCAGCGCCTAAAAGTAAAAGCGGCCTGCCGCTTGTGGCAGATCGACGCTTATCGCCTCGCTTCCCGCCCCGGAGTAAGCTGATAGCTGAGTCATCATCTCTATGCCGAAAACCTCAATTCATGCGCCGCTGGATGCGCTGGCCTTGGCGGCGCACCGCGACGATGTCGAGCAGACCTGCGGCGGCACGCTGCTGCGCCTGGCCGAAGCGGGCGCGCGCACCGGGGCGCTGGAGTTGACGGCCGGCGAGCTGGGCACGCGCGGCGATGCGCTCAGCCGCGCTCGCGAGGCCGAAGCCGCCGCCCGCTGCCTGCGCTTGGCCTGGCGCGGCAACCTCGAATTGCCCGATGGCGGCCTCGATCTACGCGAAGCCTACGTGCATGCCGCAGCCGCGGCCATCCGCCGCCTGCGGCCGCGCCTGCTGCTGCTGCCCTATCCCCGCGCCCGCCATCCCGACCACGCCACCGCCGGCGCGCTCGGCTACCGCGCCGCCTTTCTCGCCGGTCTCGGCAAGCTCAAGCTGCCCGGCGGCGAACCGGCCTTCCGCCCGCGCACCGTGCTCTATGCCTCGCTCTACGCCCGCCGCTCGCCCACCCTGGTGGTGGATATCACCGCCCAATTCGAGCGCCGCGTCGAGGCGCTGCTGGCTTACCGTTCGCAATATGCCGATCAGGCGGCGGGCGCGGCCATCTTTCCCCCTGCATCCGACATCCTGCCGCGCCTGCAAGCCCTGGCGCGCTATTACGGCATGATGATCGGCGCGCGCTACGGCGAGCCTTTCATTGCGCCCACCCCGCTGCGCGCCGGCGACTTGCGTGACCTCGACTTCGATACTTTCACCACCGGCGGCCTGATCACGCCGTATTAAACCGCAACGGCCGCGCATTCCTCGCGCGGCCGGCAACGGGTAACAGGAGGTGAATTCGGCTTAGGCCGGCTGCGGGCCGGGCTGCGTACCGGGAACCGGGCGTCCGGGCTCGGGGCGCAGCACCTGCTGGGCGGCGCCGGTATCGCCGCTGGGCGGCGGCGCGACTAAGGCGGGCAGTGGCTTGCCCTCGACGATCAGCTTCACTTCGCTGGCGTCGAGCACCTCGCGCTCCAGCAGCGCCTCGGCCAGCTTGTGCAGGATATCGCCATGATCGGTCAGAATCTGGCGGGCCTTCTCGTAGCCATCCATCACCAGGCGGCGCACTTCCTGATCGATGCGGATGGCGGTATCTTCGGAAAAATCGCGATGCTGCGCGATCTCGCGGCCGAGGAAAATCTGCTCTTCTTTTTTGCCGAAGGTCAGCGGCCCGAGCGCGCTCATGCCCCACTCGCACACCATCTTGCGGGCCAGGTCGGTGGCCTGCTCGATATCGTTGCCGGCGCCGGTGGTCATGTGGTTCATGTAAAGTTCTTCGGCGACGCGGCCACCCATGGCGATGGCCAGCCGGGCTTCCAGGTATTCGCGCGAGTAGGTGTGCTTGTCGTCCACCGGCAACTGCATGGTCACGCCCAGCGCCATGCCGCGCGGAATGATGGTGACCTTGTGCAGCGGGTCGGCATGAGGCAGCATGGTGGCCACCAGGGCGTGCCCGCCCTCGTGATAGGCGGTATCGCGCTTTTCCTCGTCGGAAATGATCAGCGAGCGGCGCTCGACTCCCATCAGAACTTTGTCTTTGGCGCTCTCGAAATCGCCCATCAGCACCGTCTTGCGGTTTTGGCGGGCGGCATTGAGCGCGGCTTCGTTGACCAGGTTGGCCAGATCGGCGCCGCTGAAGCCGGGAGTGCCGCGGGCCAGCACGCTTAAATCGACATTGTCGGAGAGGGGAATTTTGCGCGAGTGTACTCGCAGGATCTCTTCGCGGCCCTTCACGTCCGGGCGCGGCACCACCACGCGGCGATCGAAGCGGCCGGGGCGCAGCAGCGCCGGGTCGAGCACGTCGGGCCGGTTGGTGGCGGCGATCAGGATGACGCCTTCGTTGCTCTCGAAGCCGTCCATTTCCACCAGCAGTTGATTCAGCGTCTGCTCGCGCTCGTCGTGGCCGCCGCCCAGGCCGGCGCCGCGATGCCGGCCGACGGCGTCAATTTCGTCGATGAAGACGATGCAAGGGGCGTTCTTTTTCCCCTGCTCGAAGAGGTCGCGCACCCGGCTGGCGCCGACGCCGACGAACATCTCGACAAAATCCGAGCCGGAGATCGAGAAGAAGGGCACGTTGGCTTCGCCCGCGATGGCGCGCGCCAGCAGCGTCTTGCCGGTGCCCGGCGGCCCGATCAGCAGTACGCCCTTGGGAATGCGCCCGCCCAGCTTCTGAAACTTTTGCGGTTCTCGCAGGAAGTCGATGATTTCGCGCAGTTCTTCCTTGGCCTCATCCACCCCGGCCACATCCTTGAAGGTGACCTTTTTCTGCTGGGTCGAGAGCAGGCGGGCGCGGCTTTTGCCGAAAGAAAGCGCTTTGTTGCCGCCGGTTTGCATCTGTCGCATGAAAAAGATCCAGAGTGCGATCAGAATCAGAATCGGCAGCACGTTAATCATCATGTTCAGCCAGGAGTTGTTCGTTGGCGGCTTGATGGTCACCGCCACCCCCTTCTGGGTGAGCACTTTGTAAACGTCGGGATAATTGTTGGGAATGACGGTGCGGAAGCGGTTATTGGTGCCCTTCTGCGTGCCGTGCGCCACGTCGGTGGCGATATTGATGGTGACCTGGCTGATGTTGCCCGCCTGGGCCTGATTCATGAAATCGGAAAAGGCCCACTGCTGCATGGGCCCGGAGCCGGTGTTCCCTTTGACCATCTGCCAGAGCAACACCACGGCCGCGATCAATACCAGCCAAAGCAAAATCGTTTTTACTGTTGAGTTCAAAAGCGCTTCCTCGGCTTCTCCCCGGTTGCAGCGGAGGCAGCCGGGAATCCCCTTAGGTGGATAACTTATTATATCCGACCTATACATGGGAACGTGGCGGCGGGCGTTTCCTGCGCGGATTCCCCCGCACTGCCCTAATTTGCAGCGCGCGGCATGATGCAATTTCGAAGAAATTGTTTGAGATTCGAAGAAATGGCTTGAGAAATGCCGCCGCAGCTATGCGACGTTTATCGCCTCGCTTGTTCAGTGGTTTGCAGCAGGATCCAGCGGCGCCCCACCGTTATCCGCAGCCTTGCCAACTCGCGGCGGCGCGGGGGAACGTTGGTAGTGGCGGCGGCTTCCGCCCAGCGGCAAACGGTTTCGACCGCATCTCCGGCCGCTGGCAACCGCCCGCCCCGCGCCGCTTCCAGCCCGGCCAGCACCAGGCGCCGGCGCATAGCCAGGGGCAGGGCGGCGATCCGGCGGGTTTCCGCCTGCCAGCCGCCGGCTGGCGCGGGACGCCAGAGCTCCTCCGCCAAGGGCGTCACCCGGGTTTGCCAATCCAGCTCTTCCGCCCGCATCTGTTCCGCCAGCCGGGCTAGCGCGGCGACGATGCCGGGGTTGAACTCGCGCTCCAGCCGGGGCAACAGTTCCTGCCGCACGCGATTGCGCAGAAAGCGCGGGGAGGCATTGCTCGCATCCTCCATCCAGGCCTGGCCGCGGCTCTGCAAATATTCGCGCAGCTCGCGCCGGCTCCGTTCCAGCAGCGGCCGGATAATGGCGGGCGCGCCCGGCGCGGTGGGGCCGTTTGCGGCCGCGTTGCCTTTTCCGGGCTGGCGATAGACGACCGGCCAGATGCCGGCCAGCCCGCGCGGGCCGGCGCCGCGCAACAGCCGCAACAGCACGGTTTCCGCCTGATCGTCGCGCTGATGTCCAGTGGCCACTGCATCGGCGGCGGTTTCATCCAAATAGCGGCGAAAGCAGGCATAGCGCTCGCGCCGCGCCCATTGCTCCAGGTTGCCGCCGGCCGGCGGCTTCAGATTGAAACCCCGCCAGTCCAGTTGCAGGCGCGCCGCCAGTTGCCGCGTGAACTCCGCCTCGGCTTCCGCTTCCGGACGCAAGCCATGCTGCACGTGCAAGACGGCGAGTTGCAGGCCCCACGCCGGCGCCAGCTCCCGCAATAAAAGTAACAAGGCGATCGAATCCGCGCCGCCCGACACGGCCACTCCCAGCCGCATGCCGGGCCGCAGCATCTGAAAGCGGCGGCAGGTCGATTCCACGCGCCGCGCCATCGTGCTGAGCGTACCCGATTTCATTTCGCTGTCCGCGCTTTAGTATGCAATGCATTGGAATGTAGTGGCATGTTTTCTGGCCGGCTATAACTGCGGATACTGAAATTTGTTTTTTCCATGTTTCTCCACTCTCATTATTTGAAGTGGATGACCGCTGGAAAGCTTCCACTCTCCGCTAAGTAATGGTTATGCGAGGGGTTCCCGTCCGCCCGGGAACTGGCCTGCAAACTGCATCAATTGCGGGCAAAGCACTTGAGCGGAGGTTTGCGCCCGTGAAATTACAGACTTCATCCCATTTTCTTTTCCGGCGTTTTCGTTTCCGGCGTGTTCACTTTCCTCTATCCATGCTGATTCCGCTGGCGCTGGCGCTGGGACTGGCGGCGCAGACCAGCACCATCACCGGCAGCCTGTCCGGCCGGGTGGATGATCCCAGCGGGGCGGCCATTCCCGGTGCCACGGTGATCGTGCGCAATACCGCGACTGGACAAACCGTGCGGTCCACCACCAACAGTACGGGCCTTTACAATTTTGCCTTGCTGCCGCCGGGCAATTACCTGGTGACGTTCACCGCCAACGGCTTCAAAACCGTCGAGCGGCGCGTGCCGGTCAGCGTCGGGCAGGGCACCGCGCTGAACGCTTTATTGCAGGTCACCACCTCGACCCAGACCGTGACCGTCACCTCCGCCGCGCCGGTGGTGCAAACCACCAATGGCAACATCTCCACCACCTACACCGCGCAGCAAATTGCCATGGTTCCCAACCCCGGCAACGACCTCAGCTACATCGCCCAGACTTCGCCGGGCGCGGTGATGAACACGCAATCCGGCTACGGCAACTTCGAAACCTTCGGCCTGCCGGGCACCTCCAACCTGTTCACGGTCGACGGCGAGAACGACAATGATCCTTTCCTCAACCTGAATAACTCCGGCGCCACCAACTTGCTGCTGGGGCAGAACGACATCCAGGAAGCCACCGTGGTCAACAACGGCTACACCGGCCAATACGGACACCTGGTCGGCTCCAATATCAATTACGTCACCAAGTCGGGCGCCAACGCCTGGCATGGCAACGCGGTGTATTGGTGGAACGGGCGGGCGTTGAATTCCAACGATTTTTTCAACAATGCCACCGGCGTCAAGCGCCCGTTCGACAATGTCAACCAGTGGGCCTGGTCGGTCGGCGGCCCGATTGTGAAAAACCACAGCTTCTTTTTCATCGACCAGGAAGGCTTGCGCATCGTGCTGCCCACCAGCCAGCCGGTCAATATCCCCAGCCCGCAGTTTGAAGCTGCGACGCTCGCCAATCTCGCCACCGTCAATCCCGGCGAGATTCCCTTCTACAAAAAGATTTTCGGCTTGTACAACAGCGCCCCCGGCGCCGCCAACGCCGCCAACGTCCTGCCCGGCGGCGGCTGTCCCTCGGGCTTCACTCAAGTTTCGACTTGCGCCCTGCAATTCCGCTCCACCGCCGGCAACTTCACCCACGAGTGGTATCTGTCGGGACGCTACGATCAGATCCTGGGCAGCGCCGATCACTTCTTCCTGCGGCTGCAAACCGATCACGGGCTGCAGGCCACCTACACCGATCCCATCAACTCCGCCTTCAACGCCGATAGCAACCAACCCGAATACCAGGGACAATTCAACGAAACCCATACCTTCGGGCCGGCGACGGTGAACCAGTTTATCGGCTCCTTCGCCTACTACAGCGCCATTTTCCAGCCCAACAACCTGCGCGCCGCGCTCGCCACCTTCCCCACCACGCTCGGTTTCGCCGGCGGCGTCTTCCAGCCTTTGGGCGGCTCGCTCTATGTCTGGCCCCAGGGCCGCAACGTCACCCAATACCAGTTCGTGGATGACGTCACCCATCAGATGGGCGCGCATGCGCTCAGCTTCGGCGCCAATTTCCTGCGCGACGATGTCAGCGATCATGACTTCGGCTTCTTTAACAGCGGCTATACCCTGGGCGCGGAAGATCTCACCGATTTCTATAACGGCATCGGCACGGTCTATCTGCAATCGTTCCCCAAATCGCTGAACCAGCCGATGAAGCTCTATTCGCTCGGCGGCTACCTGCAAGACGCCTGGACGGCGACGCCCGGCCTGCACCTGACGTTTTCGATTCGCGCCGATCACAATTCCAATCCGGTGTGCAATTACAACTGCTTCTCGCGGCTGATCACGCCCTTCAACCGCCTGCCGCACAACGCCAATGTGCCTTATGATCAGGTGATCCAGACCGGGCTGTCGCAGGCCTTCGTGGGCTACGACCATTGGAACTGGCAGCCGCGCTTCGGCTTTGCCTGGACTCCGTTCGGAATGAAGGCTTCCACCGTGCTGCGCGGCGGCGTCGGCTTGTTCGACGACACCTTCCCCAGCTTCGTCGTGGATAGCATTGCTCAAAACCCGCCCTTCGATAACAGCTTCGTCGTCAGCGGCGTGCCGCTGACCGCGATGGCGAGCACCGCCGCCTCGGCCAACTCGACCTTCCTCAGCGGCTTCGCCAGCGGCCAGACGGTTTCGGCGATGATGGCTTCGAATCCCGCCTTCGTCCCCCCCAACTTCTATACCCCCGGTCTGGTGATCCGCACCCCCCGCTATCAGGAATGGAATCTGGAGCTGCAACAGGGGTTTGGCGCCAACAATTCGCTCAGCATCGATTACGTCGGCAACCACGGCATTCACATTCCCGTGGCCAACAACGGGCTCAACGCCTATTGTCCGGCCTCGGCCTGTCCCGGCGGTTTTGCCGGCCTGCCCGCCGCGCCCCCCGATGCCCGCTTCGGCACCATTACCCAGGTGCAAAGCATGGGCGTGTCCAACTACAACGGCGTGACCGTTTCGCTCACGCGCCGCTTCTCCGCCGGCTTCCAGTTGCAGGCGAACTATACCTGGAGCCATGCGCTCGACGATGTCTCCAACGGTGGCTTGCTGCCCTTTACCGCGACCACCGACACCAGCATCCTGAGCCCGCAAGACCCTTACAACTTCAAGCGCTACAACTACGGCAACGCCGACTACGACGTGCGCCATTCCGGCTCGGTCAACTATCTCTGGGAGGTCCCCTTCCGTTCCTATGTGCACTGGGGCCCAAGCCAGCTCTGGCAAGGTTGGGTGGTTTCCGGCACGCTGTTTGCCCGCACCGGGCTGCCGTTTACCGTGATTGACACCGCCGATACTGGCACCCTGGCCGGCTTTAACTACGGCGGCACGCTCTTCGCCAATTGGCTGGGCGGCGCGCAGAAACCGTGCAACCTTAGCGCGGTCACCAAGCCGTGCCTCTCGGCTTCGGACTTTTCGCCCGCCGTGGCCGGCTTCGGCAACCAGATCCGCAATCAGTTCCGCGGGCCCAACTTCTTCGACACCGATTTGAGCATCGTCAAAAATACCCAGATCCCCGGCTGGGAACAGGCGCAGTTGGGCATTGGCGTGTCCGCCTATAACCTGTTCAACCATCCCAATTTCGACCAACCGGTCAACGACATCGCCAACACCGCGCAGTTTGGCACCATCCTGCGCACGGTCAGCGTGCCCACCAGCGTGCTGGGCTCGTTTTTGGGCGGCGATGCCTCGCCGCGAATGTTGCAAATCACCGCCCGGCTGACGTTTTGAAGCTTAGGGCGGTGTTGCTTCGGTAAGCCCGTGGCGGATGGCAAAGACCCTCCGCCACGGGTTTTTCATCCGCTTATTTAAAGCGTTCACGGCCGAGTCGGGAAAGCGTCAGCGCCTAAAGAGTTAACGGGCCGAGTCGGACAGCAGTTTTCGTCATTGGCAATTTCGGAGAAATTGCCTAAACATTACAATTTCGGAGAAATTGCCTGAAGCCATGCTCGCCGGCCGAAGCGCGGGGGGCTGGTTAGGTCCCGTGCCCATGAACGACAAAATAAAGCAATTCCTCGGGAATTGCATCAAACAAGCCGGCCATCCCGCGGGAATTGCGCCTGGCTCTGCCTGCTATCCTTGAGTATTCGTTCGCCGCGGCGCGACGTCCGGAATAGCAGCGGGGAAGAAGCCATGCAAAAACGCAAATTAGGGAAAGATCTTGAGGTATCTGCTCTCGGTCTGGGCTGCATGGGAATGAGCTCGGCTTATGGTCCCGCGGCGGACAAAGGCGAGATGATCCGGTTGATCCGAGCCGCATATGACTTGGGCGTTACGCATTTTGATACGGCCGAAGCGTACGGGCCATTTGTCAATGAAGAGCTGGTGGGGGAAGCGCTAAATCCGTTCCGCCATAACGTGACGATTGCCACAAAATTCGGTTTTGACATCGATCCTGAGACGGGCACGCGCCGTGGCGGCGCTAATAGCCGGCCCGAGCGCATCAAGCAAGTGGCGGACGCCGCGCTGCGGCGTTTGCGGACGGATACCATCGATCTGTTTTACCAACACCGCGTCGATCCCGGCGTGCCGATCGAGGATGTCGCGGGCGCGGTCAAGGAATTGATCGCCGCCGGCAAGGTCAAGCATTTCGGCATGTCGGAGGCCGCGGTGCGGACGATTCGCCGGGCCCACGCCGTCCAGCCCGTGACCGCCGTGCAAAGCGAATACTCCCTCTTTTACCGCGGTCCGGAAGCCGAACTGCTGCCGGCGCTGGAGGAGCTGGGTGTCGGCTTCGTCCCGTTCAGCCCGCTTGGCGCGGGCTTCCTTACCGGCGCCATCGACGCGAATACGAAATTCGACCCCACGGACTTTCGCAACCTGGTGCCGCGCTTCTCGCCCGAGGCGCGCCAGGCAAACATGGGGCTGGTGGATCTGGTGCGGGCGGTCGCAAAACGCAAAGGCGCGACGCCCGCCCAAGTTGCGCTCGCATGGCTGCTGGCGCGGAAGCCGTGGATCGTGCCCATCCCGGGGACGACCAAACTGCGCCGGCTTGAAGAAAATCTTGGCGCGGTCCACGTCGATTTGACTGCGGACGACCTCCAACAGATCGATGCCGCCTCTTCCAACCTGAAGCTCCAAGGCGCCCGTCTGCCTGCAGCCGCACTGAGCATGACCGGACTCTGAAAGCGTGAATGCCCGCCTCGGGCGGTAGTTCCGCCCCAGGTAATTTCGCCCCCTCAAGTAATGCCCGCGGGCCGCAGCGCGGGGCGCCTTTTAGCTCCCGCGCCGATGCACGACAAGGCACAGAACCGCTCGGGTATGAATTTATTCGACATCGGTTACTTTCCCGTTTTTAAAGATGACCTTCATGTCTTTATAAAAGAAGATTTTCTTTATGCCTAAATCGATAATGCGCTGCGGCGGGCCAAAATTCGACTGAACCTGCTGAACAGTTTGTCCCAAAGAAATGGTGTTGTGTTGCGCGGCTTGAGAGCCGGTTGCCAGCACTTGAGCAACGGTGGTTTCGATTTGAGGGATAGACATTTGTTGTAATTCATGTTTTTTAAATTTAAAGATGACGGCGGCTTTGTAACGAATTTGATGTGTTGAGCCGTGTTTTTCAAAATTAAACATATTTTGAGACATTATCTGCATCATGAGTTTATTATCGTCCACCTTGATCCCAATGACATATACTTTTTCACCTACATTGAATACGCGCGTATTCTTTTTGGTGAACATTGCTGCTACAAACCCGCCTTGTTCACTGATGATGCCATCTTTCACGTAGGTGACAGAAAAACGCATATCGGAGGAAGGATCCGCTGCAATCCCCGGTTTCTCGATCGTCAGAATTATGCCTTCTTTCGTAATCCGATCGGGAGCAAACATTGCTCGCTTCGAAAGAGGATAAAATTTCCGTAAGGCTTCCTGGTCTGTTTTCTTCCAATTCGATCTTGCGTAAGCGGAAGAAAACGAAAAACAGGCAGCCCCTAGAATCGAAAAAATGATCCTAAAGGTGCGTGAGTTGGTATTGGCTATCGACTTAGTCATATTCACCTCTCGATTACGGTTTGATCCTTAGGCATAGTTCGGAAACTTGCGACGATACCACTGGCGCTAATCCCAATCCGGCATTGGGCCTTAAGCACCCTTATTAAATCAATAGGCACGTTTAGGCATTTAGAGGCAATAATAGGCAGGCGTTGATTTTATTTACAGGCGGGCAGGCTGACTCTCGGAATAATTAAATCCATGAAAATAAACAGGTTCAGTCGACACCGATTGAT
>JAKASR010000004.1 GCA_021818955.1 Acidobacteriota bacterium | reverse complement strand
AGCAGGAAAACGTCACCCTCGTCGGACCGCTCGATCAGCCCCAGCCCGAGCCCGGCAACGTGCTCGTCGGCCCCGAGCAGGACGCCTACCGCGACTTCCCCTCCGGCTACCGTCCCGCCCCGGCGCCCGTCACCCACCCGCGTTACACCCCCCTGCCCGATGGCGCCCTGCCGCCTTCGCCGCCGCCGGCCATGAGCGCTGAACTGGCCGCCGGCTTGTCGGAACTGGATGCCTTTGTCCGCGGCAGCGGCCCCGGCAAATCCGGCCGCTAAGGACGCAGTGTAGGGTGAAGCGCTCCGCGCTCCGCGCTTTTCCTTCCGAGGAAAGCAGCCCGCTTGCGGGCTGCGCCCAGATAAATTCTGGCTCTGCGCTTTGCGCTTTGCGCTCTGCGCTCTGCGCTTTGCGCTTTGCGCTTTGCGCTCTGCGCTTTGCGCTTTGCGCTCTGCGCTTTGCGCTTTGCGCTCTGCGCTTTGTGCTTTGCGCCCTGCGCTTTGTGCCCTGCGCTTTGTGCCCTGCGCTTTGTGCCCTGCGCTTTGTGCTCTGCGCTTTGTGCCCTGCGCTTTGTGCCCTGCGCTTTGTGCTCTGCGCTTTGCGCCCTGCGCTTTGTGCTCTGCGCTTTGCGCTTTGTGCTTTGCGCTGCTTCCCTCCGCTTGGTGGGCGAGACTGGTCCTCTTGCTTCCGGCGGGCTCTCATCCCGCGTTGTGGGATGAGTTTTTCATGGTTCAGCTTATTGGTTTTAAGACCGTAAAATTCGCCTCTTCCAATCCGGTCGCCGGAACCTCAGCCCTTCCGCCAAGTTGAAGCAGTCCGCGAGTCCTCTGCTTGCAGTTCGAGCGGCCGCGAACGATGCAATGCGACGCTTACCGCCTCGCTGGCTCTTATCCGGCCTCCGCCGTTCTTCCGCCACTCGTGTGCCCGGACGGTTTCCGGTTTGCTTTTCAATTAATAACTAGTCGCTAATATCTAATAACTACAAAATAATAACTACTGGCTTCCAGCGCGCATGAGACACATTTCTATTTCGCCCCTTCGCCGCCAACCCTCCGCTCTGCCATGAGTTATCCCCTATTTTGCCCGTTGCCGCCGCCTCGCCGTGTCTCGCTGCGCGCGTGTGTGGCGATAGCGGAGCCGAGCCGCTATTTACGCGCTACGTCTGGCAATGCGGGCAAAAGTGGGCGCTGCGGCCCGCGAGCGTGATGCGGCGTATGGGCGCGCCGCATTGCGGACAGGGTTGGCCCTCGCGGCCATAGACGCGATGCTGAAATTGAAACCAGCCGCGCTTGCCGCCGCTATCCACGTAATCGGAGATGGAGGAGCCGCCGGCGCGTATGGCTTCCTCCAGCACCTGGCGTATGGCGAGGCGCAGGCGGCGCAGCCGCGGCGCGCTCAAATCATGCGCGCGCGGCGCGATGCCGGCGCGGAACAGGCTTTCGTCGGCGTAGATGTTGCCCAGCCCGCGCAGCAGCCGCTGGTTCATTAGCGCATTTTTGATGGGCGCCTGCCGGCCTCGAAATAACTTCACGAATTCCGCCTCGCCAATCTCCAGCGGCTCGCCCCCGGGCGGGATGCCCAGTTGGCGCTCCTCTTCCGGCGAGAGCGCGGCGGGAATCGAGCCCGCGTCCATCGCGCCGGCATGGCGATTGGCCGCGCCGCCGCTATCCGCTGCGGCGGGAACTACGCCGATGCGCCCGAAGCGGCGCGGGTCGCGGAAGCGGAGCTGGCGCGCGCCCGCGAGATGAAAGATGGCATGCGTATGCGCCGCAAGCGCCGCCGCCGCCGGCTCGATGGTCAACTGCCCGCTCATGCCCAGATGCAGCAGCAGCCGCCAGACCGTGGCCGGCGCGCCGCGTGGGCCGGCCGGCGAGCGGCAGGCGATCCAGATGTATTTGCCGGCGCGGCCCACGTCCGTTATCTCGCAGCCGTCCAGGCGCGGCCAGTACTGCTTGCCGAATTTCAGCATGCCCGGAAAGCGCAGCTCGGCGCGTTCGAGCCGCGCCCGTCGTCCGCCGCGCGGCAGATGCCGGCGCAGGCTGCGCACCACGGTTTCCACTTCGGGCAGCTCGGGCATAAAGCGTTAACGGCCGAGTCGGACAGTAGTTATCGTCCTTGGCAATTTCAAAGAAATTGCCTCTAGCTATGCTCGCAGGCCGGTTTCGCGCGGGGTTCCTATTAGGTCCCGCGCCTATTAACGATAATAAACTTTCGGCATCTATGAGTATTTGCCAGTGCGTCCGGTTTCGGCCGGACCCTTGCGAAAGCGTCAGCGCCTGAAAGTAAAAGCGGCCGTGCCGCGAAGTAAAAGCGGCCGTGCCGCTTTCAGGGAGCAAACATGCAACCCGCATCCGAGGTGCGTGTTCCAAGCCTGCATTCAAGCTCGCGCGGGCTGGCGGCCGGAGTTGGCTTGTGCAGTCAACTGCGAAAACGCCAGCCACGCGCCAAGGCGAGGTCGTATGCGGTCACAAAGATGTGGATGGTATGCGTGGCGTGTCCTTTCGGCTCGGCTGCCGTTATTGCTGCTGGGTTCCTGTCTGTTTCTAAGTTCCTATTTAGGCGCGCAAAACATCACTGCCACCCTGCGCGGCACGGTGATGGATCCGAGCGGAGCCAGCGTGCCCGGCGCGACGGTGACGGTGACCAATCAGGCCACCGGGCTGACGCGCACCGTGACTACCGGCGGCAACGGCCAGTATGTCTTTCCCGTGCTGCCCCTCGGCACTTACAACCTGACCATCGCGGCTAAGGGCTTTCGCCGCTACACCGCCCGGCAGATCGTCTTGAATGTGGGCGCGCATCGGGTGCTGAACGTGGCCTTGCGGACGGGGGCGGTGACGCAAACCGTGACGGTGACGGCGGCTACCGCGCCGGTGCAGACCGGCTCGGCGGCGCAATCGCAAACCGTCACGGGCAAGCAGGTGCGGCAACTGGAGCTGAATAATCGCAACTTCGAGCAGTTGGTGACGCTGGAGCCCGGCGTCAGCTCGCAATTGCCCGACGTGGTTGGCTTCGGCTTGCAGAACACCACCGCGGTCTCGGTCGACGGCGCCCGCACCTCGGCCAATAACTGGACCGTGGACGGAGCTGACATCAACGATAGCGGCTCCAACCTGACGCTGCTGAATGTGCCCAGCGTGGATGCGATTGAGGAATTCAAGATGGAGCGCAGCACCTACGACGCCCAATACGGGCGCAGCGGCGGCGGACAGGTGAACGTGGTCACCAAGTCGGGCGGCAACCATTTTCACGGCGACGCCTATGAATTTTTCCGCAACGACCGGCTTAACGCCAACAACTTCCTGCTCAACGCCGCCGGCCTGCCGCGGCCCGGCTTCCGTTACAACGATTTCGGCTTCACCCTGGGCGGCCCGATTATCCATAACCACACCTTTTTCTTCTGGTCGGAGGAATGGCGGCGTACCGCCACGCCGCAGAATTTTTCCGGCGCCACCCCGACCGCGGCCGAGTTGGCGGGCAATTTCAACGGCGTCGCCACCCTCAATCCCGCCGGCGCGCCCGCCGGCTGCATCACCGGCAATATAATTCGCCCGAGCTGTTTCAGCGCCAACGCTCTGGCCTATATCAAGGCGGTCTATTCCCGGTTTCCGGCCAATTCCAGCGGCAACTTGTTCATCAACGCGGCCCAGGCGGTCAATAACTATCGCCAGGATCTGATCCGGCTCGATCAGCACGTCGGCAGCGCCATCCAGCTATTCGGGCGCTATATGCAGGATCAGGTGCCCACCACCGAGCCCGGCGGTCTGTTCGCCAGCGAGCCGTTTCCCGGCATTTCCTCCACCGCGACCAACGCCCCGGGCAAAAACCTGGTGGCGCATCTGACCGCGGTGCTCTCGCCCACGGTGCTGAATGAATTGGCGTTCAATTACTCCTGGGGCGCGATCAACAGCAATATCACCGGCATTGTCGGCAATCCTTCGCTGTTTCCCGGCTTTACCCGCACCGGCTTTCCCTTTAGCGATCCCTATCATCGCGTGCCGGGCGCCTTTATCAGCGGCCTGATCGGGGTGACGCCGCCCACCGCGCCTTATTTTGAGCGCAACATCGACAAAAATCTCTATGACAATCTCTCCCTCGTCAGCGGCGCGCATTCGATCCGCACCGGCGTTTCCTTGCAATGGATGAAGAAAACGGAGAACGCCGTCAACCCTACTAACGGCAACTTCTTCTTCACCACGCTCAACGGCAATCCGCCCTTTGCCAATTTCCTGCTGGGCGAGGCGTTTCAATTTACCCAGGCCAGCCGCGACATCATCCCCGACCTGCATTTCACCAACATGGAAGCCTATATCCAGGACGATTGGAAAGCGGCGCGCAATCTAACTTTCAATTTGGGCGTGCGCTATAGTTACTTCCCCACGCCCACCGACGCGCACCAGATTCTGGATAACTTTGATCCCGGCGCCTTCAATTACGCGGCCGTGCCGGCCATCGATCCGGCCACCGGGCAATTTGTGGCCGCGCCGGGCGGGCCCACCCCGGCCACCTACACCAACGGCATCATCATCGGCGGGGTGAACTCGCCCTTCGGCCAGCGCGTGAACCCGAACCTGGCGCATTATTTCGCCCCGCGCCTGGGCTTTTCCTGGGATCCGTCCAACACCGGCAAAATGGCCATACGCGGCGGCTATGGCGTCTTTTTCGACCGCTCGCTGAATGGCATCTGGGAGCAGAACCAGTTCGTCAATCCGCCTTTCGTCAATAACGTGGTGATCACCAATCCGGGCACCGTGAACCTGTTCGACAATCCATCCGCCGGAGTGGTGAACGTGCCGCTCGGCCCGCGCAGCCTGCATGCCACCGGTTCGCCCGCCTGGCCGACGCCCTATTTGCAGAATTGGAGCCTGTCCTACGAGCAGCAGATCACGCCTAGCACCATGGCGCAGATTGCCTACGTCGGCTCCAAGGGCACGCACCTGCTGGGACTGATCGATTTCAACCAGGTGCCGCTGGCGGCGCGCCTGGCCAATCCCACCGCCCAGGCCAATGCCATCCGCCCCTACCTCGGCTATCAGTCGATCAGCACCATCGCCAACTTCTTCAATTCCAATTACAACTCGCTGCAAGTCTCGCTCAACCGCCGGGTGACGCGCGGGCTGAATTTGGGGGTGGCCTATACCTGGTCGCAGGCGCTGACCGATAACTCCACCGACCGCTCGACCGCGCCCTACGATACGTATAATTTTCGCAACGATTACGGCCGCGCCGGCTATAACCGCCCGCAAATCCTGAGCTTTAATTACGTCTATCAGTTGCCGATGTGGCGCAGCGCTGGAGCGCTGGTTTCGAATGTGGTGGGCGGCTGGGAAATCAGCGGCATCACTACCCTGGAATCGGGGCTGCCGCTGACCGCCTTCCAGTTCAGCGATCCGTTCAACTGCTCCGACTTCGCCGCCGCCGGCGGTGCCTGTCCGGCGGGCACCTTTCCGGGCGGCATCGGCATCGATCCCAGCCCGGTCTCGCCGCGGCCCGATCAGGTGGGCCCGACCCAAGGCCCGCAGACGGTGAATGAATGGTTCAATACCGGCGCCTTTACTACCGCCGTCGGCCATTTCGGCAACGCCGGGCGGGGCACGATTATGGGCCCGGGCTGGAACAATTGGGATTTCGCGCTGATGAAAAACTTCCGCGTCACCGAGCGCGTCCAGACGCAATTGCGCGGCGAATTTTTCAACGTCTTCAATCACACCTCGTTTCTCGGCGTCAATACCACGCTGGGCTCGTCTTCGTTTGGGCGGGTGGTGTCGGTGCACGATCCACGGGTGGTGCAAGTGGCGATCAAGCTGATCTTCTAGCTGCCGCGTGCGAAGGCAAGGCCAGAGCGGCACTTGCTTCTTTTTCGCTCCTCGGGAATCCTTATATTCAGGCGATTCCCGGATGGCATCCTTATCTCCTCGCGATTCCTCGCCCGCGCCGGCCAAAGCGCGCGCGGTGGTGCTGCTCAGCGGCGGTATGGATAGCTGCGTATGCGCCGCGCTGGCGGTGCGCGACTATCAGCCGGCGTTTCTGCATGTGGATTACGGGCAGCGCACCGAACGGCGGGAATGCGAGGCGTTTCTAGCCATTGCCCGCCACTATGGCGTGCGCCAGACGATGGTGGTGCGCAATGAGGCTTTGGCGCGTATTGGCGGCTCGGCCCTAACCGATTCCACGCTGGATGTGCCGGTGGAGGGAGTGCGTCCGGGCATTCCCATCACCTATGTGCCCTTCCGCAACGCCCACTTTCTGGCGGCGGCGGTGTCGTGGGCGGAGGTGTTGGGCGCCCCCGCCGTGCTGATCGGCGCGGTCGAGCCGGATAGTTCCGGCTACCCTGACTGCCGGCCGGAATATTACCGCATCTTTAATCAATTGATTGAGGCGGGCACGGCGGCGGGCGGCATCCGCATCGAAACGCCGCTGATCGCCTTGCGCAAGACGGAGATCATCCGCCGGGGCCTTGAACTGGGCGCGCCCTTTCATCTATCGTGGTCTTGTTATCGGAACTCTGCTGCGGCCTGCGGAGTCTGCGACAGTTGCCGCTTGCGTCTGGCCGCGTTTGCTGGCGTCGGAGCGGTGGATCCCATTCCGTACGAAACAGCTTATCTTGAACGATCCCAGGAGTCGTAATGCCTAACCGTATCACCCGTTATCTTCCCTTTCTCGCCCTGCTCGCCGTGCTGGCTTGGGCGCGGCCGGCGGCGGCGCAATTTGGCGGCATTCGCGGCCAGGCCATTGACGCCCACGGCAAGCCGCTGGTCGGCGCCACGGTGGTCTTTCATCAAAGCGAAATGAATACCATCCGCAAGGTGAAAACCGATAAAAAAGGCGACTTCGCCGATTACGGCCTGCCGCTGGGCACCTACTCGGTCGAGTTGGTCAGCCCCGAAGGCAAGTCGCTCTTCACCGTCAATCATGTGAGCGTGGGGCCGGGCACGCCGGCGCGGGTGAACTTCAACCTGCAAAAATTGGCCAAGCAGAACATCCAGCACCTGACCCCGCAGCAACTGGCCGCTTATAAAAAGGCGCTGGCGCATAACCTCAAGGTGAAGGCGTATAACGCCAAGGTGCAACAGCTCAATCAACTGCTGAAGCAAAATGCCGTCTATGCCAAAGCCGGGCAGTGGCCGCAGGCGATACAAACTTTGCAACAGGCTATCGCTATGGATCAAACGCATGCGCTGATCTACGCCAACCTGGGCAACGACTATACCAGCGCCGGCGACGCGCTGCTCGAGGCCAAACAGTCGGATCAGGCCAAAGCCGATTACGCCCAGGCGGCCACCGCTTACCAAAAGGCGATTTCGTTGTTGAGCGCCAAACCCAAGCCCCCAAACGATGCCATCGCCGCTTACTACATCAATTTAGGCAACGCCGAGGCCCATCAGGGTTTGTCGCAGCAGGCGATGGCGTCGTTCGCCAAAGGCATTCAACTGGATCCGGCGCAGGCGAAAATCGCCTACTTGAATGAAGCGGTGATCTTTTTCAATAGCGGCCAGTCGGATGCCGCCGCCGCCGCCGCCGCGAAGGCCATCAGCGTCGATCCGAACAATCCCAAGGCGTGGTACATCAAGGGCATGGCGCTGATGAACAAGGTCTCGATCGATCCCAAAACCAATATGCCGACGGCGGTGCCGGGTACCCGCGCCGCCTTTAAAAAAGTGCTGCAACTGGCGCCCGACAGCGCCTACGCGCAACAGGCGAAGATTAACTTGCAGATGCTCAGCACCAAGCAGCAGACCAGCTATAGCCATTAATCGGCTGCTCTATAAAGCCAGGCGGCTTCTATTAAATGCACGCCCGGCGGGTCTCCCGCCGGGCGAAATTTTTGAGCAGGCAAGTAGGCAAAGCGTAGCGCCAAAAGCGTTAACGGCCGAGTCGGGCAGCAGTTTTCGTCATTGGCAATTTCAGAGAAATTGCCTCAAGCCATGCCCGCAGGCCGCTTTCGCGCGGGGTTCCGGTTAGGTCCAGCGCCTATGAACGACGATAAAGCAATTCCGCAGGAATTGCATCAAGCAAGCCGGCAATTCCGTAGGAATTGCATCAAGCAAGCCGGCAATTCCGTAGGAATTGCGCCCGGCAATGCCCGGCAGCCATGAGGATTCGCCCTGCCTCCGGTTTCGGCCGGACCTTGGCGAAAGCGTCAGCGCCTAAAAGTAAAAGCGGCCGAGCCGCCGCTAGGGCAAGGTGGCGCTGGCGGGGTTCACGCGCACGCTGCGCTGCAGCTGGAAAGCGAGAACGGTTTCCGCCGGCAGCACTACTTCGGGCGCATGCGTCACGCCCTCCACCGCCGTGCCGGTGCCGGCGCCGATGGCGCTGCCGATCGCCGCTCCCTTGCCGCCGCCGGCGATAGCGCCGACCAGCGCCCCCAGGCCCGCGCCGCCGCCGATGGCGATCGCGGTGCGCTTGCCGCGGGCGTAGGTGCTGCGCATCCAGGCATTGGTGGCAATGTTGTAGGCGTTGCCGTTATAGCTGATGCTGGTCAGGCGTAGTTCCAGCTCGGAACGTCCGCGGAAATGGCCGGCGGAATGGGCATAGACGACCGTGCCTTGCACCGTGGCGCCGGCGGGAATGACGCGATGGCCGCGCACCACGACGGCGCGCTCCAACCGTCCGCTGAAAGCTTGTCCGGAACTATTCACGTTGGAGGCGAGACGCTGGTCGAGGCGCACATCCAGCGTGGTGCCGGCCGGAACCCGCACGGTGGCGGGGGTATAGGCGGTCTGCGAGCGGCGAGAACCGCCGCTTGCGGCCGGGGACGAGCCGGAATTGGGCGTCGTGCCGGAGCGGACGGTGGCAATTTGATCGACTACGCGCGCGACGCCGGGAATATTGGCGTCCTGTTCGGCCGCCTGGCGCTGGCTTTCCTGCTGGGCGGTGCCGGTGAGCGTGACCACCCCATTGGTGACCGAAGCCTGAATCTGCTGCCCCTGTAATTGAGGGTCGGCGGCCAGGCGGTTGCGGATGGTGGATTGCAGTTGCGTATCCTGCTTGCTTTTACTGTTGCAGCCCGCCCAAGCCAGCGTTAGGGCTAGGCCCAGAAAAGCCGTGCTGAACCGAGTCCAATTTTTGGTTTGCCTCATCTGTAACCTCGTTCCCTGAATTTAGAAGTCGTCCGAAAAAGCTTTTTTTCGTACAACTTCTACCAAGGTGTGAACCTTCCTGCACTACGGAATCACCCGGACCGAAGACCCGCTTGCATGCTGTATCTTACCTGAAATGAAGCGCTTAGGCCTCATTTGATGAGCCGGGAGCGAATCGCTCCACTCAGAACTGTGCAGTTTTATTGCCATTAAGAGCCATTGCAATGCACGGAAGCGGGCGTGGTGCCTTCCTCCGGTTAATCTGAGCCGTTAATGCGGGTGGGCGGCGGCTTGACTTAACCGGCTAGAAAGCCGGATAATAAAATCTCCCGGATCCGTTCTGGATCCCAATGGGCCGGAAAGCCAACCATCCCGCAGTCGGTTTTCCGGCCCGTGTAATTTTTTAAAACTATCCGCTGCCAGATTTCAGGCCGGCTAAAAGAAAAAGTTGTGTTTAGGTGCGAGTGTGACTATCGAGATTGCGCCACGCAACCTGTTTCCGGCGTGAGCAACTCGCGGATAAAATCAGCAATAAGATGGGTTCGATTTACGGCAAGCTGATCCAGCATTGGGAACGGCGCCTGGTGGCGCGCGACCCGCACCGCTACCGGCGCGAATTCGACTGGGGCTGGCAATGGCTGCGGCGGACGCCGATTGATGGCTTGCCGCCCAGGCTAACGGCGCCGCTGGCGGTTGAGGCGGGGCTGCCGCTGCTGGAAGCGTGGAGCCGCCGCGCCATTGCCGCCGGCGAGGATTTCTTTTCGGCGCCCGCCGTCACCGATTATCGGCTCGAGCCGGGCGAACCGGAAGCGGGGCGCAAGCGCGCCACCTTCCGGCTGACGTTCACCTCGGCGGCGCGCTCCGGCGACCGCAACAACGATCGCGTGGTGGCGCGCTGGTTGCCCGCCCAGGCGGGACCGGGTGGGCGGCGGCGCGCGGTCGTGATTTTGCCGCAATGGAATGCGGACGCGGAAGGGCATATCGCGCTGGCGCGCGGCTTGCAACGCTTCGGCATATCCGCGCTGCGGCTCAGCCTGCCGTGGCATGATGAACGCAAGCCGGCCGGCTTTGAGCGGGCCGAGTACGCAGTGGATTCCAATTTAGGCCGCACCATCCATGCCGCCCGGCAGGCGGTTTGCGACACGCGCGCCGCCTGCGATTGGCTGGAGCGCGAGGGCTACGAATCGCTCGGAATCCTGGGCACCAGCCTGGGCTCTTGCTACGCGCTGCTGGCGGCGGCGCACGATCGCCGGCTGCGCGCCGCCGTGTTTAATCATATTTCGCTCTGGTTTGGCGATGTGGTCGGTTCCGGACTCGCCACCCGCCATGTGCGTGAAAGCCTGCCGGCGGCGCTGGATGACTCCGCCTTGCGCCGCGCCTGGAGCGCGATCAGCCCGGCCTCGTACCTGGCGCGGCTCGCGGAACGCGAGCAGCAACGCCGGTTGCTGATCTGGGCGCGCTACGATTTGACCTTCCTGCCGGAATATTCCCGCCAGGTGGTGGCCGAGTTTCGCCGCCTGGGATTGCGGCATGAAGAGCGCGTGTTGCCCTGCGGCCACAACACCACCGGGCAGGCTCCTTTTAAATTTCTGGATGGATTTTGGATGGTGAAGTTTTTGTTGCGGGCGTTGTGAGATAAAACTGCCGCTCTGCCGCCTGCGCGCCGCCGCTCGCAAGCTTCCGCGCGCTGGCAGTCACTGCCTTTTACGCTTCAGGCGTTTTTGCAAAAAGGTGATGCGGCAGAAATTGCAATGGTAGAGGCCCCAGCTCAGACGGCGCAAGATGCGCAGCCCGGCGGTATGGGTCAGCGGATCCGCAATTTCGCCGCATTGCGGGCAGAAATGCCCTTTGGCATTGGGGCGGACGTAATAGTGGCTGAGTTGAGGCAAAAACCTCGGGCCGCGGGCCCGTACAGCAATTGTAACGGGGATTATTTCAAGCTCGCCAGCATTTTCCTGGCTATAGCGGCGCCTGGGCCTTGCGGCTGCAACCGGAGATAATGCCGCAGGGCCGCGCGCGCCTGGCGCAGGTCACCGGCTCGATCGGCGCTCCCGGATGGCGCCGCGCCCGCTAGTGTGGTGGCCGCATCGCTATAGGCCATGCCGGCGCCCAGCCAGGCTTGCGCATTGTGCGGCGGCGCATGCGCGGCTTGCAGAAAGGCGGCGCCGGCGGCGCGCAGATGCCGGGCCTGGAACAAATCCACCGCTTCGTCGTAGTAGGCGATGCCGGCTTGCGCCGGATTGATTTTTGCCGCCGCGGCAAACGCCGCCGCGGCTTGATGGAGATGGCCGGCCAGAATCAATTTCTGGCCGCGCGCCAGATCGTCATTGGGATTTGCAGCCTGAGCCGCTGGCGCGGCATTCTGCACCTGCGACACGCCGCCCAGCTTTCGCAGATGAATATTGACCAGCATGGGCCCGCCGTTATAGCCGCCCTCGGGACGGACGTTGCGCAAAATGCCAATCTGCCGCTTCCCCTGATAAATATGGATGGTATAGATTCCCAGCGGCAGTCCGTAGCGCCCGTAAATTCCTTTTTTGTTGGTCTTGGCGGTCCATTGCCCCAGGTTTTTAACCTTTCGGCTGCCGCTTCGGTGTACGGCCTGGGTCGTGCCCACGACCAACACGGCGCGTTCCAGGCCGGTGCGCACCATCACCAGGCGCAGGCCGGCGACGGGTTTGCCCTGAGTATCGGTCACGTGTCCCCAGATGCCCAGCACATTCGAGCTCCTCAAGCCATTTACGCTCATATCGCCCGCGCTGGGGACCCCGCCCGGGGGGGTGTTCTGCGCGGCCAGCGGCAGCGCGGCCAAAATCAACGCGATCAATCCTGGGGCAAGACGCTTGCACATGGCGAGCATTTGAATGCGCATAAAGCCTCCGCTGGCGTTGCCAGCAACCGTCGCCGGTTCTCAGGCCCTGGCAGCCAGTGACTTCGGGTTCTGAGTTCTGTCCGCTCCTTATGAACGCAGGGCGGCGATGCCGACCATGGCCAGCACCCAAACGCCCCATAACAGCAGCATGATGCTGAGCGCCGAGCCGTACTTCACCTTCGTGCCGGCCTTTTGCAGGCCCAGCGCCAGCAAGCCAATAACCCAAAAACTGAATAGATCCAGGCGCTGGCCCAGGGCCAGCAGCCAGGGCGAGGTGTGCGGATCGAGATAATAGCCGAGGTTGGACCCGATCAGGTTCTGGATATTTAAATCGGTCCCCCGCGGCGCGCCCAGCACCACGATCGCGCTCAGCACACCGGCTAGCGATAACGGCAGCAAGCCATGCGCGGCGACGCCCAGCATCTGCTTATATTGCGTTTGCTGGCCCAGCCCGAAATTTTCCGCGCCCAAAAGAATGGCGGCGAGAATCACCCACAACAGCAATGTGCCGATCACGGCCATGGCGGGCGAGAGGCGGATGAATCGCGCCGCCGTGGCGGCCTGCTGCGCCCGCTGCGCGGCGCTGAGCGATTGCGCCATGGGATTGGATTTGATCGCATTCAGCGCAATATTCATCGCGCCGATGCGATGCACCGCCAGCCAGGCAACCAGCACGCCGATAGCGATTTCCACCGCCAAACAGAGGATGAAGTGAGGCGCGCGGGCGATATCTTCAAACACCTCTCCGGGCGAGTAAAACACTTTAGGAATGCGCAGCCACGAAGGAATGCGTTGCGCGGGGGACGCGGCGGCAGCCGGGCCGGGAGTGGGGGTGCCCATGAGAGCCTCCAAAAGCCGGATTCAGCTTAACGCTTTCCGGTTGCCGGCGCCAGCGTGCGCTGGTCCGTTGTCAGTACGCGCAATGACAGGCGCCGGGGAGTATGCCTGCCACGCGAGCTTGGGTTCCGGGTGGGCGCACAATAGCTAACGATGTCCGAGTTCCGATTCGAGATTGAAGCCACCGATGCGGAGTCGGGGGCGCGCGCCGGGCGGCTGCATACGCCGCACGGGTGGATTGAGACGCCGGTATTCATGCCGGTGGGCACCCGCGCGGCGGTGAAGGCGATGGCGGCGGAAGAGCTGGAGGGGCTGGGCGCGCGGCTGCTGCTGGCCAATACCTATCACCTGGCGCTGCGGCCGGGCACGGCGCGCATCCGCGAGTTGGGCGGGCTGCACGGATTCATGGCCTGGCCGCGCGGGCTGCTGACCGACAGCGGCGGTTTCCAGGTATTCAGCCTGCAGGCGCTGGCGGAGGTGAACGAGCAGGGCGTTCGCTTCCGTTCGCATCTGGACGGGCAACTGCACCAGTTCACGCCCGAATCGGTGGTGGAGGCGCAACTGGACCTGGGGCCGGACATACTGATGCCGCTGGATGAATGCATCCGCTGGCCGGCGACGGCGGAGGCGGCGCGGGCGTCGCTGGAGCTGACCATCCGCTGGCTGGAGCGGGCGCGGCGGCGCTGGCTGGAGCGCGATTGCGGACGGCGGGAGCGGCGGGGCGGACGCGAGGGCTACGGGCAGGCGCTGTTTGGGATCGTGCAGGGGGGCATGCATGCGGGCTTGCGCGCTGAAGCCGCCGAGCGGCTGGCGGCCTTGGACCTGCCCGGCTACGCGCTGGGCGGGCTGTCGGTGGGCGAGCCGCGGGATCTGACCTGGGAAGCGGCGGCGGCGGCGCTGCCGCATCTGCCCCCGGCGAAGCCGCGTTACGCCATGGGGGTGGGCGCGCCGGCGGAGCTGGCCGAATATGTGGCCCTGGGCGTCGATATGATGGATTGCGTGTTGCCTACGCGCAATGCGCGCAATGGCTTGCTGTTTACTTCCGCCGGACGGCTGGCGATCAAAACGGCGGCGCTGGCGGGCGACGCCAACCCGCCCGACCCGCTCTGCGGCTGCCCCGTCTGCGCTCGCTACAGCCGCGCCTACCTGCGGCATTTGTTTCAAGCCAACGAAATTCTGGCGGCGATGCTGCTGACCCGCCACAACCTGTTCCATTATCTTGACACCATGCGCCGTATTCGCCATGCTATACTTTGCGGGCAGTTTAGTCGGCTGCGGCGACAGTTAGCCGCCCAGGTTTGAGGCCCGCAGACCCGGTATTCCTGGCCCGTCCATAATCTAAAAACCCGCGCGGCGAGATAGCATCGCGAACCGCAGCGGAAGGGAGAAACTCTTGATACCAGCGGCGTGGTTGGCGGCGCCGGCCAGCGGTAGCCTGCCGGGCTTCATCCTGATTTTATTCATCTTCGTTATTTTTTATGTGCTGCTGATCATGCCGGTGCAGCGGCGCCAGAAACGCCTGCAGCGCATGCTGCGCGAGCTGAAGACCGGCGACCGGGTGATTACCACCGGCGGCATGCGGGGCGTTATCATCAGCCTGCGCGACGACGCAGTGCAGTTGCGCATTCCGCCCGATAACCTGAAAATGGAGTTCGTCCGCAGCGCCATCGCGCATGTCGAGGCGCCGGAAAAAGAAAAAGAAAGCTAACCGCGCCGGTCCGCCTTAGAGATGGGCGCGCCTGACGATTCCGCATCATGAAACGCACGTTGTTCTGGAAATCTGTTTTTATCGTAGTGATCGTGCTCGCCTGCTTGGCGGGCATTACCGGCATACCGAAGGGGTTGAGCTGGAGCGCGGTCAGGCGCTCGATGGCCAGCCGCATCCACCTCGGGCTCGACCTGCAGGGCGGCATGCACCTGGTGTTGCAGGTGCATGTCAATGACGCGGTGCGGACGCAGATGGCGCAGGACATCCAGCGGCTGCAGGCCGACCTGGCCAAGCGCGGCATTGCATACGCCTCGATCGCGCAGCCCAACCCGCACCGGCAACCGGCGATGTTCATGGTGCGGGGCATCCCGGAGGCGCAGAGCGGCAACTTTCAGGGCGAGGTGCAGAACCTGCTGGGACCGGGTTATAGCGTTACCGAGGTGGCCGGACAGCCGGGCAGCTTTACCGTTCGGCTGGCGGCAAGCGAGGTGACGGCGCTGAAAAGCCGCGCGCTCGCCCAATCGATTGAGACCATCAACAACCGCATTAACCAGTTGGGCGTGACCGAGCCGACCATCCGGCCGAACGGGCTGGGCGCATACCAGATTTTGGTGGAGCTGCCCGGCTACAGCGACCTGGGGCGGGTGAAGCAGGTGATGCAGGAAACGGCCATGCTGGAAATCACGGGGGTGAAAGGCGGCCCGTACAACAGCCAGGCCGATGCGCTGTCGCAATTCAACGGAATCTTGCCGGAAGGCGAAACGCTGTTGCCGGGCAAAAGCATCGGCGCCAACAGCAACGGAGCGGGGCAGTGGTACCTGGTCAGCTCCTTGCCGGTGGTGACGGGCAGCGATCTGCGCGACGCCCAGCCGAACATGTCGAGCACTGGCGGCTGGGAAGTGGATTTCACATTAACGCGCGACGGCGGGCAGCGTTTTGCGCAATTTACCGGCGCCAATATCGGGCGGTCGCTGGCGGTGATTCTCGACGGCCGGGTGCAGGAAGCGGCGGTGATCCAGGCGCGCATCTCCGACCAGGGCCGGATCACCGGCAATTTCAGCCGGCAATCGGCTTCGGACCTGGCGCTGGTGCTGCGCTCGGGCGCGTTGCCGGCGTCGATTTCCTATCTGGAGGAAGAGGTGGTGGGGCCCTCGCTCGGGGCCGACTCGATCCACTCGGGAATCTTGGCGGCGCTGGTCGGGTTTGTGGCGGTGGCCGGCTTCATGCTGGTCTACTACAAGGGCGCGGGCATTAATGCGGTGCTGGCGCTGGTGCTGAACCTGATCATCCTGATGGCCTACATGGCCTGGGTGGACGCCACGCTGACCCTGCCCGGCATCGCCGGTATTATTCTGACTATCGGCATGGCGGTGGATTCGAACGTGCTGATTTTCGAGCGCATACGCGAGGAGCGGCGCAATGACAAGCCGATTGCCTCGGCGGTGGATATCGGCTTCAGCCGCGCCTTCCGGACGATTTTAGACACGCACGTGACCACGGTCGTCTCGGCGGTGTTCCTTTATTTGTTCGGAACCAGCGAGATCAAGGGGTTTGCGATTACCCTGACCGCCGGCCTGATCGCCAACCTGTTCACGGCGGTTTTCGTTTCGCGCGTGATCTTCGATTACGAGTTGCTGCGCCTGCCCCGGGGGGCGGAGCTGAGCATATGAGCGGGGAAGGCAGCCGCGCCCGCCGCCATGGAGCCGCCAAGCCACATGGCATTCCGGCTACAATAATTTGCGCGGCGGTGGTTGCCTCGCTTGGAACTTTTTTACCTGGCCTGGTGTCTATAGCCGACGGGTTGGACTTGGAGCCGGCATGCGGGCATACCGGAAATTTCGGCCCGCGGCGTGCTAGGCCATGCGTTTGGAATTGATACAGCATGGAATTTTTTCGGCAGACCAACATAGATTTTCTGGGCAAGAAATGGTACTTTCTTGCGCTTACGATGACGCTGTTTGTCATCGGCATGGCCGCGCTCGCCTACTATCACGGGCCCAGGCTGGGCATTGATTTTACCGGCGGCACCATGGTGGATGTAAAGTTCAGCCAGCCCGCGCCCATAAGCAAAATCCGGGCGGGGTTGTCGAAAATCGGCCTGGGGGCGTCCACGATACAACCGGTGGGCTATAGCGGCGGCAAAGAGGTGCTGATCTCGGTTTCGCTGAAGCACTTGACGAAGTCGGGGCTGGAGACCGGGCGAAGGGATATCGAGCAGGCGCTTTACTCGGTGCTGGGTAAGCCGGCGGGTAAGGCCGACATTAACAATGTCAGCGTGCCGCAATTGACCGGATTTCTGATGCAAAAGGACCCCAACGGCTGGGCCGGATCGGGGGATCCGAAGGCGGAGGCGGAATACCAGGCGCTGGCGACGGCGATGCTGAACCAGCGCGACCGGGTATGGGGCGGGCTGGCGCCGAGCCTGGGCGCCTTCAGCCAGGTGCCGGGAGTGACGCCGGCGGTGCTGCAGGACCTGAGGGTTGGCTATTACATCAGCCCGTTTTACATCAACAGCGTCAACATCGTGGGACCGGAGGTGGGGGCGCAGTTGCGCGGGCAGGCGGTGAAGGCGGTGCTGTTGGCGCTGTTGGGCATGCTGGTTTATATCGCCTTCCGGTTTGAGTGGATTTATGGCGTGGCGGCGGTGGTGGCGGTGTTCCACGACGTGCTGATCACGCTGGGCATGTTCGCGCTCTTTCGGATCACGATGGATCTGACCGTGATCGCGGCTTTCCTGACGCTGGTCGGCTACTCGATGAACGACACCATCGTGGTTTTCGACCGGGTGCGGGAGAACCTGAAGATCATGCGGCGCGACAAGCTGTCGGATATCGTGAACCGCAGCATTAACCAGACGCTGAGCCGGACCGTGCTGACTTCGGGGCTGACGTTTTTATCGGTGCTGTCGCTGCTGGCGCTGGGCGGGCAGGTTTTGCGCGGATTTTCCTTCGCGATGACGTTCGGAATTCTGGTGGGAACGTATTCCTCGATCGCGGTGGCCGCGCCAATGATGGTGGCTTATATCGATTGGCGGAATCGCCGGCAACGGCCGCTGCGCGCGATGGCGACGGCGAAGACGGGGCGGACGCAGGGAGAAAAGGTGGCTCGCGGGCGCTGAGGCGGGCCGGGGAGAATGTGAACGATGTTTGAACAAAGCGTAGTCATCTCGGGCAAGCGAGGGAAGACGAAGAAGCCGATGACCTTCGCGATCTCGACCATCATCCAGTTGCTGATCATTGCCGGGATGGTGATCTACCCGCTGATCTACACCCAGATCCTGCCGATGGGGCAGTTTTCGGCGATGTTTTTAGCGCCGCCGCCGCCGCCCCCGCCGCCGCCTCCTCCTCCTCCTCCGATGCCGAAGATCGTGCATAAAATCTTCAGCGAGATGAAGAACAACCAGTTGCTGGCGCCGAAGCAGATTCCCAAAAAAATCGCCATGATCAAGGAACAGGCGCCGCCGCCGCAAGCGCCCACCAGCGGGGTGATCGGCGGGGTCAACAGCGCGAGTACGGGGGTGATGGGGGGCGTATTCAGCAGCCTGCCCTCGGCCGCGCCCCCGCCGCCGCCGCCGCCCACGCCGCAGATCATTCATGTTGGCGGCAACGTGCAGTCGGCCAAGTGCCTGGATTGCCAGGATCCGCAGTATCCGCCGCTGGCGCGGGAAGCTCATATTCAGGGCACGGTGGTGCTGCACGCCATCATTGGCAAGGATGGCAGAATCGACAACCTGCAAGTGGTCAGCGGCCCCGGCCTGCTGGTGGGCGCCGCGTTGCAGGCGGTGCGCACCTGGCATTACGCCCCGACTTTGCTGAACGGCGTTCCAGTCAAGGTGGACACGATCATTAACGTCAATTTCACGCTGGGAGGCGATTAGTCTCCCGGAGGGAACCGATTCCGGAGCGTCGCGCGCTCCGGAAAGGCATTTCAGATCCGGTAGTCATTTCAGGAGGATAGGCAACGTATGTACGCGATTTACTTTTTACTGCAGGCCAACAACAGCGCCAACTTGGGCGATCCGGTCGCGCTGTGGAACCAGATGGGCGTCCCGGCCAAGGCGGTGGTGGTGTTGCTCTTCATCATGTCGGTGATTTCCATCGGCGTGATGGTGGACCGCTGGCTGGTTTATTCCGCCGCCCGCCGGCAGTCGCGCGAGTTCGCTCCCGCGGTGGCCGGCGCGCTGAAAAACGGGCGGGTGGACGAAGCCATCAAAATTGCCGAGCGCAATAAGAAGAGCCACCTGGCGAAGGTGGTGACGGCCGGCTTGGCGGAGTTTCAGGCGCACGAAGTCTCCAGCGAGATTCCGGGCGATGAAATTGAGGCTTCGCGGCGCGCGCTCGACCGCGCCGAGGCGATTGAGCACGCCGAGTTGAAGCGCGGCTTGGGCTCGCTGGCCACCATCGGCGCCACCGCCCCCTTCGTGGGACTGTTCGGCACGGTGCTGGGCATTATTCACGCCTTCGCCAGCATCAGCACCTCGAACACCACCGGTATTGCGGCGGTCGCGGGCGGCATTTCCGAAGCGCTGGTCACCACCGCATTCGGCCTGCTGGTCGCCGTGCCGGCCGTGTGGGCTTACAACTATTTCACCGGCAAGGTGGAGGCGTTCGACATCGAGATGGACAACTCCTCCAGCGAGCTGATCGATTACTTCCTGAAGCGCTCCGGCCGGGCCGCGGTGCGCAAGTAGTATCGCTGCGCCGGTGGCCGCTGGGCGGCGCCGGTCGCGCGCGAATGTTGCCTGTCCTCCAGCCCGCCAGTCCCGTCCCGCTTAGCGGGATGGGACCGGCGGGGAGGCGTCAAGGCTGAAGCCGGTTGCGCCGGCTTCAGTGTAGGAGTCGGAAATTTATGGCTCTGCCCAAAGAACGAGTTCATGTCACGTCCGACATCAACGTCACCCCGTTGGTGGACGTCATGCTGGTGCTGCTGATCATCTTCATGGTGGTTACGCCGATGCTCTCTAACAAGGTCAGCGTGACCTTGGCGCCGGCGCAAAACGCGGTGCGCATGCCCAATGCCAGCAAGACCAATGCCATTACCGTGTCCGTCAGCCGCGATGGCAGGGTCTTTCTCGGCAACAAAATCGTTTCCCCCGATGTGCTGACCGACCAGGTCAGGTCGCAGTTGAAAAAGAAGCTGAACAAGACCGTGTACGTCCGGGCCGACGCGCGCGCCCAATACGGCGACGTGGTCCAGGTCGTGGACGCGGTGCGCGCCGCCGGCGTGGACCGCCTGGGCCTGATCACCCAAAAGGTGAATGCGCAGGGACAGATCCTCACCGGCAATTAATCCGTACCGCGCCCGGCGCGAAGGAGTTTCGATATGGCAATGACAGTTGGAGGCAGCAAGGGCGGGCCCAGTTCGGATATCAACGTCACGCCGTTGATTGACGTGCTGCTGGTGCTGATCATCATTTTCATGGTCATCACGCCGCTCAAACCGCATGGCTTGCATACGCTGGTGCCGCAGCCGAATAAGCATAAAAGCAAAAACACGCCGACCAATACCGCCACCATCGTGGTGTCGGTGCTGGATGGCAACCAGCTCAAGATCAACCAGACGTCGGTGACCTGGAACACGCTGGGTAGCCAACTCGAAGGAATCTACCGGACGCGCGCCGAAAAAGTCATGTTCGTGACCGCCAACAACGATATCCCGTTCGCCGCGGTGGCGCGGGCGATCGACATCGCCAAGGGCGTGGACCCCACGATTAAGGTTGGCATGCTGACGCCGAAGATGATGTCCGGGCATTGAGGCTCGCCGGCTGCGCCGGAACCGGCCGCCGGATAAAGCCGGGGACCGGCCGCGGCATGGACGTGATCGCCGGCAAAAGCCCTCTCATCCGGCATGCGACTCAAGGCTGAGATGGTAAGCTGGTGAGCCGGCAACCGGAACCGGCCTGCAACCAGCGAGGCTGGCGCCCGGGCGGTTGTGCCCGCGGCGAGAGGATTGGAAATAAAAAGCGGCACCCGCCGCTTACCGCCAGCGGCCCCGCTTTGCGGGATCGGGCGGCGAAGGAGAATACACGAATGTCTTCCAGGAAACGTTGGGGAATGGTTATGGTCCTGGCGGTCGGAGCCCTGGTGGCCGCCGGCTGCAGCCAGCTTCGGGCGCGGGACCAGTTGAACAAGGGCGTGCGCGCCTATAAATCGGCCCAATTCAATATCGCGGCCGAGCACTTCAAAAACGCCGTCCGGCTCGACCCTTCGCTGTTGACGGCGCGGCTTTATCTGGCCACGGCTTACCAGACCCAGTTCACTCCCGGTAATCCATCGCCCGATAACTTGCGTTTTGGCCGCGAGGCGCTGCGGGTGTATCAATCCATTCTCCAGCGGCAGCCGAACAACGCCAATGCCATCGCCGGCATCGCCTCGATTTACTACGGCATGGGACGTTTTCAACACGCCCGCAAATACTACCTATTGCAGATCCAGCGGGACCCCAACGATCCGACGCCGTATTACACCCTGGCGGTGATTGACTGGAACCAGTCGTATCGGCCGCGACTTGCCACCCGCATCAAGTTTGGGATCACCAATGCCGCCGCCCCGTTTGTCGGGCGGCGCTCGCCGCGACAGATCATTCAGGCCTGCAAGCAACTGGCATCTGCGAATATGTCCAAGGTGGACGACGGCTTGCAAAATCTGCGCAAGGCGATGGAGTTGCGCCAGAACTACGCCGACGCCATGGATTACATGAACCTGCTCTACCGCGAAAAAGCCGATTTGCAATGCGGCAACCAGAAGGCCTACCAGGAATATTCGAACAAGGCCAACGACTGGTATAACAAGGCGGCCGCGTTGACGCGCGCCGAGGCGTTGGCAAAATCGAAAGCTTCCGCGGCGCAGTAGGCGAGAAGGCGAACGCCGGCGTTTCCAAGTTGCAAAGAGTCCGGTTTTTTATCCAGGCGGAGGGCGTTAGCCCTCCGCCTCGGTTTGCGGAGCGCTGAATCCCGGACACGATGTCCGGCCGCGGCCGGGCGGAGCCTGGGCTCATTTGCGGGCGGTAGGGATTACCTCAGGCAACTTTTATGAGCGTACACGCGCTTGCTCCCGCGCCGCTTTTATTGCAAGCTGAGGGCTAGCCTGGAAAAAGGCATGAAACCTCCAGGCTTGAGGCCGCCGGCTTGAACCTGCCGAACGCACTGACGCTGCTGCGCATTTTCCTGGTGCCGCTGCTGATCGCTTTTCTGTTCAGCACGCGCTTGCCCCGGCACGAACTGTACGCCACCGCCATCTTCCTGGCGGCCGCGATCACGGATTGGTTTGACGGCTTTTTCGCCCGCCGCCGCAAGCAGGTAACCACGCTCGGCATCCTGCTCGATCCCATCGCCGATAAGCTGCTCATTTCCGCCGCGTTCATTTCGCTGGTGCAAGTGGCGCCCGATATGGCGCCGGCCTGGATGGTGGTAATCATTATCGGCCGGGAATTTGCCGTCACCGGGCTGCGGGCGATCGCTTCGGCGCATGGGTTCACCATTTCCGCCAACGAACTGGGCAAGGCCAAACTGGTCAGCCAGGTGATCGCCATTACGATCATCATTCTGGCTCACACCTATCCCCAGTTGCTGGGTGTCAACCTGCGTTTTTGGGGGAGAGTGGCGCTGTGGCTGGTGGTGATTTTCGCGCTGCTCTCCGCCTTCACGTATTTCCGCCGCTTCTGGCAGCAAATTGACGAAAGCGTGAAGCGCCAGCGCAAATTCAGCCCTCGCGGCCAGGCGATGGAATCGGCCGCCCGGCCGCAATCTTAATTGCGGTAAGGCTGATTAAGGAAGCCCGCTCAAGAGCATGCCGCAACGCGTCGCGGATTACCGCAGCGCAAGGCCGCGCTCGAGCCGGATCACCAGGCGGGTGCCGGCGGGGAGCTTGAGATGGCGGGCATGGAACAGATACCAGCCGCCCACCGCGGCCGCGCCGACGCCGGTGCCGATCAAAGCGCCTTCGCCGCCGGCAAACAGCGCGCCGGTGATCAAGCCTCCCGTGCCGGCAATCACGGCATGATCTTTATCCTGGCGATTCGGGCCGCGCTGGCCATGAATGGCGCCCTCCTGGCCTACGGAAACGCCTGCTTGCGCGAGCTTTCCGGGCAGGACGCCGGCGCTGACGGTGTAGGAACGCCCGCCGGGAAGGCGTAGGAAATCCGGATTGAGCAGCATCTCGGAACGGCCCGTCAGCGGAGAGCGGTCGCGCACGCGCATGATGCGGCCTTCCAGAATGCTGCCTTCGGGAATGGCCAAATGCCCGTTCAGATAAATATCGCGCGTCACCCGGCCGGCAAAGCTGCCGCCGGCTTGATTATCGCCGCTCGATAGCGGCATTTCCAGGCGGATCGGGATCGGCGTCCCCGCCGGCAATACCACGCTGGAATCGCTTTGACGGCTGAGCAGCCGCGGGCGCGGCAAAGGGGCCGGCGCGCTGGAACGCGAAGGAATCACCTGGCCATTGGGCGCCAGGTCGGCGGAAACCGGCGGCGGCGCGCTCTGCGCCCAAAGCGTCGACGTCATTGCGGTCACACACAAGGCGGCTACACCAGGCAAGCAATAGAGGCCCAGGTTTTTGCGATTCCGAATGCGCATGTTCCGTGTCTCCTTCGAAAACGAGGCGCTGCCGCGGGGCCGAGGCGCTTTTCGCAAACATAAGTTTAGGCCGCATACGGCGGAGAGCCGCGATGAATCCGCGCCGGGGTAATCAAGCAGTAAACATATGATGAGAATGACAATTTGCGTCAACCCGTAGTGACAAAAAACGTCCAGCCTGACCCTTTCCGGCGCCAAAATGGAAAAACAAACGATGCGGGGAGAGAATTGCAACTATAATAAAAGACACAGGTTAGCCGGATAAAAAGAGCGCCCGCCGCGGATTTCCGTCACTTGGCACCAGGATTGCGATTTAACAAGCTGCCTTGCCGGATTCAGTCCCGGACGGCAGCGGGAACAGCTAACCGTTCAATCTTTGGAGGAGGAAGGATTTTCCGATATGAATACCAGAAAACGCAGCCGGGGCTTTTCGTTGATTGAGCTGCTGATCGTGGTGACCATCATCCTGATCATCGCCGCGATTGCCATCCCGCGGCTGTTGCAGGTCAAACAGTTGGCCAACGCCACCGCGGCGGTTTCGAACATGCGTTCGATCAATACCGCCGAGACCGCGTACGCCAGCGAATTCCCGAGCCTGGGTTATAGCGTCTCCCTGACGGACCTGGGCGGCACTGTGGGCCAAACTACCGCGGCGCCGACCTCGACCCAAGCCAACCTGGTGGATGAATCGCTGGCGAATTCAGGAACCACCGCGAAACAGGGCTATATTTTCGCCTATGACACGTCGATGAATACAGCCGCACCGTTCACGGTTTACACCATGACCGGCACGCCGCAAGGCAACACCGCAACGCGGGATTTCTTCACCGATCAGACCAGCGAAATCCGCTATGCCGACGGCGCTGCCGCGACTGCTACCAGTTCGCTCATCGGCTAATTTCAGTTTTTTTACTGCCCGAGGTCAAAGGGGGGCGAAAGCTCCCCTTTTTATTTTCCAAGGCCAGGAAGACAACATTGCTTTCGAGTTTTACCGCGAAGCGATTGGGCCGTGAATTGCGGTCACAAGATTTTGGGCCCGATGCGGAACCGGGCGGCAAAGCGGACGGCTAGCCCATAATTTAGGGCAAGCCGTTGTGCGAACCAGAAAGCGCAGAGGGGCTTAACAATTCCAACTGAGAAATAAAGCTGGAGCAGCCCACAAACACGCCATTATGCAGATCGATCTTCCCAGCCGGGCCGCGCCGACGGCGACGAATGGGACCCCGCGGCGGAAACAATGCGGCTGGGCCGGCAAGCCTGAATGCCGAGCGCTGGCCGGCATTCTATTGCTGGCGGCGGCGCTGCGATTATTGGGACTGAACTGGCAAAATCTGATCTTCGACGAATGCGCCAGCGTGCTGATTGTCCGGATGCACTGGCGCGATTTTTTCGCCGTGCTCGCGCACCGCGAAGCCAACATGTCGCTGTATTACCTGCTGCTACGCGGCTGGATGACGGCGTTGAGGGCGATAGCGCCGAATTGGGCGCGCCAGGAAGCGGCCATACGGCTGCTGTCGGTGCTGATCGGGCTGGCTGAATTTCCGCTGCTGTTCGCGCTGGGCCGGCGCCTGTATAGCGCGCGCGCCGGACTGTTGGCCGGTTTGCTGCTGGCGCCGAATATGCTGGCGCTGCGATACGCCCAGGATGCGCGCTCCTACAGCCTTTATCTGCTGCTGCTGACCGCGGCGGCGTTCCAGCTTTTGCGCGCCCTGGAGGCGCCAGCCAAGCAACGCAGGCGGCGCTGGGCGGTTTATTGCGTTTTGAGCATCGCCGCCGTTTATGCCCATTTTTTTGCCGGTTTATTTCTGCTCAGCCAGTGGATCTGGCTGGCGCTGAAGCGTCCGCCCAAGACCGCCTGGAAGCCGCTCTGGATCAGCGTAGGCAGCATTCTGCTGCTGGTTTCACCATTGATCGCATTTGTCTTATTCCACAATCGCGGACAGATTTCCTGGGTCCCGGCGCCATTTTTTGGCCAAATCACAGGCTTCTTGCAAGCCCTGGCGGGCGAGGGAGCGCACACCGCGAGCGTGCTCTGGCCATTATGGTGGCTCTGGCTAGGGCTGGTCATTTTCGGCATGACGATGGGCCTGCGGCATCAGCCGGAGGCCGCCGCCGATGCCGGCGCTGAAAACTCGCCGGCGAAATTGCCACCCCATGCCCGCGCGTTAACCGGTTTGCTGGCGCTCTGGCTATGGCTGCCGATCGCATTGACCTTTCTGGGTTCGTATTTATGGCAGCCGATGTTCGTGAACCGTTATCTGCTGCCTTGCCTGATCCCCTGGGCGCTGCTGGCGGCGCGCGGGCTGGAAGCCATACGCCCGCGGCGGGCATTGCCCTACGTGCTGGCGCTGCTTCTGGGAATGCAGGCGGCGGCGGATTTTTCCTATTACCAGCACCGGATACCACCCTGGCGCCAGGCGACGGGGTATTTTTTGCGGCACTATCGCCCGGGCGACCGTATCCTGGCGTATCAGGATGGCGGCGCTATCGTACTGGATTATTATCTTTATCGCGATCACCGCGAAGCGCTAGCGGCGGGCATGATCTATCCGGAAAGCGCCGACCCGGCGCAGTTGCTGCGCGCGCGCGGCGTCCATGGCCGGGCGAAAGAGCTGGCGCTCGAACGGCTGCATCGCCTGCCGGTGGGGGCGCGGGTGTGGATGCTGCTGGACTTGAATTACAAAGCCCCGGGCTGGGCGCTACGCTTGCCGCAGCGAGTGCTGTATTTTCACAATCAGCCGTTACCCCGGTTTCCCCTGATGCAACAGCGCATCTTTAACGGCATTCACCTGATGCTTTTTCAAAAAGTAGCCCAGCCGCTGCCGCTACTCCGGCCGCCGCGGCCGGCCTGGCTGCGGCAATTGCCCGCGCGCGCTACAAAGTAGTTTTCGCGGACGGACCTCGTTAAAATAACGCGGTTTTCAGCAAAACATTCCGGCTTCCGCTTTGTTTTCCGGGGCAGGGCTGCATTAAGCTAGACGATACGTCGCGAGATTTTCCGATGGAGGCCATCATCGTGTCGCTTCGCTCCCGCTCCAGCTTGGGATGTTTGCGCCTGCTTTTACCTTTCCTGTGCCTTTCCTGGTTAATAGCGGCTCCCCCAGGCGGCATGCGAGGCAAGGCCAGGCAGCAGGGGCCGGCAGCCGGCGGCATGGACGCCGGCATACCTCCGCGCCTATTCTCCAGCCTGCACTGGCGTTTAATCGGACCGTTTCGCGGCGGACGTTCACTGGCCGCGGTGGGCGTGCCCGGCCATCCCGCGCTCTATTATTTTGGCGCGGTGGACGGCGGAGTCTGGAAAACCACCGACGCCGGCAACACCTGGCAGCCGATTTTCAATGAGCCGATTGCCTCGATTGGCGCCCTCGCCATTGCGCCGTCCAATCCCAAGGTGATTTATGTGGGCACCGGCGAAGCCGACATGCGCTCGGACATCAGCTATGGCGATGGGGTTTGGAAATCCAGCGATGGCGGCAAAACCTGGCGGCATGAGGGGTTGACCGACACCCGCCATATTGGCGCGATTCTGATTTCGCCGCGCGACGCCAACCACGTTTATGTGGCCGCGCTCGGCCACGCTTACGGCCCCAATGCCGAGCGCGGGGTGTTCGAGAGCCGCGACGGCGGGCGAAGCTGGCGGAAGATTTTATACAAGAACCCGAATACCGGAGCGATCGCGCTGGCCTTTGAGCCGGGCAATCCACGGACGCTGTATGCCGCGCTCTGGCAGACGCGGCGGCCGCCGTGGAACGTATATCCGCCTTCGAGCGGGCCGGGCAGCGGGCTGTACCGCTCGCGCGACGGCGGCCGCACCTGGCAACGGCTCACGCAAGGGTTACCCCGCGCCGGGCTGGGACGAATCGGCATCGCCGTCGCGCCCAGCAATCCGCGGCGCGTTTATGCGCTGGTGGACGCCCGCCGCGGCGGACTTTACCGCTCCGACGATGGCGGCGACAGCTTTCACCTGGTGGACAACGAGCCGCGGATCTGGGGACGGGGCTGGTACTTCGGCGGCGTGACGGTGGATCCCCTCAACGCCAACGTCGTCTATATCGCCAACACCTCCACCTACCGCTCGGTGAACGGAGGCCAGAGTTTCGTGGCGATCAAAGGCGCGCCCGGGGGCGACGATTACCACAGCGTCTGGATCGCCCCGCATCATCCCCGGCGCATCATTCTGGCAAGCGATCAGGGGGTGGTGATTTCGCTCAACGGCGGCCGCACCTGGAGTTCCTGGTACAACCAGCCCACCGCGCAGATTTATCACCTCACCGCCGACAACCGCTTTCCCTACTGGCTCTATGGAGCGCAGCAGGACAGCGGCGCGATGGCGGTGGCCAGCGGCAGCATCTACGGCAAGATCAGCGATCTCGCCTGGCATCCGATCGCGGCCGGCGGCGAAAGCGGGATGGTGACGCCCGATCCGCGGAATCCCGAAATCCTCTTTGGCGGCGGCGTGACCCGCTATAACCAGCGCACCGGCGAAAGCGCCAGCGTTTCGCCCCTGGTGGGACGCCCGCACACGTTCCGGCACGATTGGACCCTGCCGCTGGTCTTCTCGCCCGCCAACCCGGCGGAATTGTATTTTGCCAACCAATATCTGTTTCTCACCGACGATGGCGGCAATTCCTGGCGGCGGATCAGCCCCGACCTCACACGCCGGAATCCCGGCGTGCCCGCGACACTCGATCCCGTGACCGCGCGCGACGGCTGGGGCGGCGCGCGGAAGGGCGTCATTTACTGCATTGCGCCCTCGCCCTTGAACGCGGCCACGGTTTGGGTGGGCACCGACGATGGCAATATCCAATTTACCCGCGACAATGGCAAGACCTGGCATAACGTCACTCCGGCAGGACTGTCCGGCTGGAGCAAGGTTGCAGAAATCGCGGCTTCCCACTTTTCCGTCCAAGCCGCTTATGCGGCCGTGGACCGGCATCGGCTCGACGATTTCGCCCCTTACCTTTACCGCACCCGCGACGGCGGGCGAAGCTGGCAAAAAATCACCAGCGGCATTCCCCAGGGCGCGTATGTGAACGCGATAACCGAGGATCCCCGCCGCCCGGGATTGCTCTACGCCGGCACGGAGCTGGGGGTGTATGTCTCGTTTGACGCCGGCGATCACTGGCAATCGCTGCAGCTCAATCTGCCGGTCAGCTCAGTGCGGGAACTGGTGGTGCGCGACAACGATTTGATCGCCGCCACGCACGGGCGTTCGGTGTGGGTGATGGACGATATGACGCCGCTGCGCCATCTGAGCGCGGCGCTGGCTTCGGCGCCGGCGCACCTGTTTCCCCCCGAGGTGGCGTGGCGGGTTCGCCCCGGCAATGAGAAAGGCACGCCGCTGCCGCCGGAAACGCCAGCGGGCCAAGCCGCGCCGACCGGAGCCATCTTCGATTACTATCTGGCGCGGCCGGCGCGGGCGCCGGTAACGCTTTCAGTGCGCGACGCCTCGGGCCGGCTGGTGCGGCGCTATTCCAGCAGCGAGCATCACCCGGCGGTGAATCCGCGCAAGCTCGATATTCCCATGTACTGGATCCATCCCGCGCCTGTGCTATCCGCCGCCGCCGGCATGCACCGCTGGATTTGGGACCTGCACTATGCCGCGCCCGCACTGCACGGACGGCGGGCCATGTTTGCCGCTTTCTTCGGCGGCGGCCCCTGGGCCGTGCCCGGCCGCTATACCGTCACGCTGACCATGAATGGGAAAAAATACCGCCGGCCATTCCAGTTGAAAATGGATCCGCGAGTGCATGTGACGCAGCGGGCGCTGGAGCGCCAACTGCACCTCGCGCTCGAGGTGCAGTTGGCTTCTGCCCGCGCCGGACGCATATTCCACGAGGCCAGCGCCCTGGAACGCCGATTAACGAAACAGGAAAAGTTCGCCCAAGCATCGACTGCCACCGCCGGCGGGGTGCGGCGCCTGGCGACGCGGCTGCAGACGCTGCTGGGACCCACGCCAGTGCGGTTGGGCCCGGATTATTCCGGCGAGGGCGGGCCTTCCAGCGACACCTCCAGCCTTCGCTATGTCCAAGGCCTGCTGCAGCAGATCAGCTATGGCGTCAATAGCGCCGACCGCGCGCCCACCGCGCAACTCATCTGGGCCTGGCGCCGCGCCCAGGCTTTGCTGGCGAGCAACGAGCGAAACTGGCAGGCCATTGAGAAATTGGCAACGCCGGCGCCATCTGCCGCGCGGCGCGCCGGGCAGAACATGCCGCAGACAGCAAGGCATTAACCAACAATAGGGCGGGATTACCGCGGAGAAGACGACAACATGACTCCAGCGCTCGAAGCTCGGCTGGCGCGCATTCCCATTTTCCAGGCGTTGCGGCTCCAACTGCGTTCGGCCGGCGAGGGCGCCGCCACGCTGGTGGCGCCTTACGACCGCGCCTATGACGGAATTTTCGAGTCATTTCATGGCGGGCTGCTGATGACCCTGGCCGATACCGCCGCCTGCGTTGCGGTTTTAACCCTGGCCGGCGCCGATGCCGCCATCACCACTACCGACATGAATATTCGCTTCCTCGCCGCCTGCCGCTCCGACGCCAGCGCCGAAGCGCGCGTGATCAAGTATGGGAAAACGCTTTGCCCGGTGGCGGTGGAGTTGCGCGATGCGCAAGGCGCGATGACGGCGGTCGCGCAGGTGACCTACATGCGGCTGAGATCGCGCTGACTCCAGCCATTACCCGATGAAGAGAACCACTGCGGCGTTGAGGGGCGGGCGCGCATCGAGCGTTATGCTGAAAGTTCCAGCCGTTTCCGGAGTCCAGTGCTTGCCGAAAAAAACGTCATCCGCCGAACAACGACGAGGCCAAGCCGCGGAATGGGCGCAGGAGGAAGCCTGGAATGTAGCGCCACTGCGCCGCCTGGCCAAAGAGTTGGCCGAGATGGCAGTGGATGAACTGACCCGCAGGCGCGGCCCGGTGCGCGCCCCCGATTTTCAGCTCCGCACCCGGCGGCTGCTGGGACGCAAATTCCATGCGAGCGAGATTGGCGCGATCGTCGAAGAAGTGCGCGCCGCCAGCCTGCATCTTTGCCATCCCCGCTATATGGCGCAGCAGGTCGCGGCGCCACTGCCGGCGGCGGCGCTGGTGGAAAGCGTGGTTGCCGCCATGAACCAAAGCCTGGCGGTATGGCGCATGTCGCCCGCCGGCACTCTGCTCGACCGCGAACTGGCGGGGCGGTTCAAGCAATGGTTTGGCTACCCGGCGGGCGCCGAAGGCAGCTTTGTACCCGGCGGCAGCTTTGCCAATCTGACCGCGCTGCTGGCGGCCCGCGCCGCGCTCGCGCCGCAAGCCTGGCGGCGGGGACAGGCGCGCCTTGCCGTGCTTTGCGGCGAGCAGGCGCATTATTCGCTGCGCCGCGCCGCCGGCATTCTCGGGCTGGGCACGCAGTCGGTTTTCAGCATCGCGCTCGATCGCGAACGCCGCACCGATCCCGCAGCGGTGCCGGCGGCATTGCGCGCCGCCCGCCGCGCCGGATATCGGCGTTTCATCCTGGCGGGCACCAGCGGCTCGACGCCGACATCCAGCTTTGATGATCTGGAAGCCCTGGCGGCTTTAGCGCGCGCCGCCGGCGCCTGGTTTCACGTGGATGCGGCGCATGGCGGGGGCATGATCCTCAGCCCGCAATACCGGCGTCTGTTGCGCGGCATTGCGCAGGCGGATTCCATCACCTTCGATCCTCATAAAATGATGTTCATGCCGCTCAGCGCCGGTTATGTGCTGGTGCGCGACGGCAATGCGCTGCGGCGCGCTTTCGAGCAGGACGCGCCTTATCTGTTCAGCGCGCTGCCGCGCGAAGTTCCCGATCTGGGGCGCTTTACGATCGCCTGCTCGCAACGCTTCGAATCGCTCAAGGTCTGGATCGCGCTGCGCGCGTATGGGGAAGCTTATTTCGGCCAACTGACGGAGCGCGTCTGCGCCGTAGCCGCGGCCGCGCACGCTTACTGCCTGGCCTCGGAAAATTTAGAGCCGGCGCACCGGCCGGCCGCCAATATTTTCTGCTTTCGCCTGCGCCGCCGGCCACGCGACCCGGCCGCTTCCAACCGGCTGCATCTCGCGCTGGAGGAGGCGGTTAACGGCAGCGGCGAAGGCTATCTCAGCTCGACTGAGCTGGAAGGGGAGCGGGTTTTGCGCATGGTCATCATGAACCCGCGCAGCCGGCCGGAAGATGCGATTGCCAACTTGCGCCTGGTGGAACGACTGGCTGAAAAAGAGAGAAAAAGAAAGGCGCGGCGGCTTTAACCGGCTAGGATTTTCTTCAAGCGGTCATAACCGGCGCGGCTGACCGGGACGCGGCGTCCGCCGGCGAGCAGCAGCACAAAACGATCTTTGGCCAATGGCTCCAGGCGCGCGATCGCGGCCAGGTTGACGATCCAGCCGCGGTGCACGCGCAGAAAGCGGGCCGGATCGAGCCGAGCCTCCAGGCCGGCGATGGTTTGTTTTTTCAGCCAACTCCGTTCGGCGGTATGGAGCGCGACATAGTCGTCCTGGGCTTCAATCGCCAGCAACTGATCGAGCGGCACGAGGGCGATACGCGGCCCGTCTTTGACCACCAGGCGGGAGAGCGGCTGCGATTGCGCCTGACCGGCCAGCGAGGCGAGCGCGGCGCCGCTCGAGGCGGGCGGGGCGGCGGGCGCACCCACCTGCAACTGCCGCCGGGTGCGATCCCAGGCGGCGAGAAAACGTTCCTGGCTGAAAGGCTTGAGCAGGTAATCCACCGCGTGCGCATCAAAGGCGCGCAAGGCGTATTGATCATAGGCGGTGGTGAAGATCACCGCCGGCCGCGGCTCCAGGTCATCGGCTGCCGGCTCCACCAACTCCAGCACCTCGAAGCCGTTGAGCTTGGGCATCTGGACATCCAGAAAGAGCACTCCAGGCTTGAGTTCGGCGATGGCT
Source organism: Acidobacteriota bacterium (assembly GCA_021818955.1). GTDB lineage: Bacteria > Acidobacteriota > Terriglobia > Terriglobales > SCQP01 > JAKASR01. Next base: position 150,279 of record JAKASR010000004.1, on the reverse strand, counting down.
TTGACGGCGCTGAACCCATCCGCCACCTCGCCAACCACTTCGGCATCGGGCAGAGGGGCCAGAAATTCGCGCAGCAGGCGCCGTGCCAGATCCTCGTCATCGGCAATCAACACGCGTATCGGCATGAGCGCTCAAGCCTCCAAAGCGGGCGCAGCCAGCGGCTCGGAAAAAGTGGCGGCAGGCAATTCCAGGCGAGCAAGAAATTGGCCACCCTTGCGTTCCAACCAGAGCCGGGCCGGCTGTCCGGCGCCATAGTGCACCGCCAGGCGCTGGCGGATATTTTCCAGCCCATGTCCGTTGGAAGCCGGGGAGGGCGATTCGGGATCGTAATCGTTGATCAGGGTCAACCACAGGCGGTTATCCACACGCCGGGCTTCAAGCCGCAGGATGCCCGGTCCGGTCAGCCCGGCGATGCCGTGCTTGATGGCGTTTTCCACTAGCGGCTGCAGCAATAGCGAAGGCAAGCTCAGGCGCAACAGGTCGCCGGGAACGTCCTGCTGATAGACCAGGCGGCGCCCGAAGCGCACCGCTTCGACCGCCACATAGGCGCGCAGCATGGCTAGTTCCTGCTCCAGGGGAATGGATTCGCGCAGCGCCAGTCCCAAGGTGAGCCGGTACAGTTCGGATAAATGCAGGCACATTTCGCGGGCGCCGGCCGGATCGGAGCCGGCCAGGGCGCCGATGGAGTGCAGGCTATTGAACAAAAAGTGGGGGTTTAATTGGGCGCGCAAGGCGCGTAATTCGGCTTCGCGGGCGGTGACTTTGGCTTGCGCGGCATCGCGCTCCGCCTGTTGCGCCGCTTGCCAGGTTTCCACAGCGTAGATTATGGCGACGGTTAAAGCATAAAGTCCGAGGCTGACCAGCATCAGCCAATGAGCGGCGGCGGCAGCTTGCGGCGCCCAATGCGCCATGACCAGACCCGCGCCCCAACTCCAGGCCACGGCCAGCACCAGAGCCGCCTGGAGCTGCACCCATAAAGCGCGGCGAATTTTTCCGGCGCGCAGCGGAAATGCCCGGCAGAGCCAGCGTACATTGACCAGCACCAGGGCATAGATCAGCGCCAGCGGCAGTCCGATCCAGTAAGCTGCCATCGAGTGCGCCGGCGGATGGAGATGGATGATGGCGATCCACAATTCCCAAATAAATCCGGTCAACGCCGCCAGGGCAATGACTTGGGTCACCCCGGGACGGCGGCGGGCCCATGCCGGCCAAAGGCCGGCGCCGGCGGATATTTCCAATCGGGCGGCGGGTTTCATCAGGTCTGTCAATTCATGGCGGGTGTTAACGGCCCTCGATTCCCGATCGCAGCGTTAATTGCGGACCGAAACCTGGCCAAATGCGGACGTGCCGTACACTTCCAGGCGAATGTCGCTGGAGGCGAGCGGCGTGACCGGCGGCAAAGTATCATCTTGAAAGTTACCGAAGATGCCCGCGCCGCGAACGCTGACTTTCCAATGGCTGGGAACGTAAATCTGAATTTCGCCAAAAACCACGTTGGCCTCGATCAAGAGCTTGGTCCCCGGGGGTTGAGGCGCCGCCCGCAGGTCGAGTCTACAGGCGCCAAAGACGGCGACAATGTGGCCGGCGCGAAAGCCGGGCGTGACGACGCGGCGCTTGTTTTCGCTGAAGTAGGCTTCCATGTGCAGCCACCCGGCGTCGTCGTCGATGGAATCCGCCGCGGCGTGCGGGCCGGCGGCGGGCATGAAATAAGCCGAATCCGGAGGATTGCCGGCCGTGGCGTCCGGCTCAGCCGCGGGATTGCCGGCCGTGGCGTCCGGCTCAGCCGCGGGATTGCCGGCCGTGTTCTCCCGCGAGGCTGGATTGGCAGTGGCATTGACGGTGGCGCCAGTGGGCCACGCGGAAGCAGAGAAGCGACGGTTCCAATCACGTTGCCACTGAGCCCGCCAGGCCGCGCGGCGCTGCTCGCGCCAGGCTCGACGTTGCGCGCGCCAGGCGGCATGGTTATAACAACCGGAATAGCTGGCTGGAACCGGAGTGTTTCCGCCGCGATATTGATTGGCCTCAACCAGCAACAAGACGCCGGCGGCAATTAATAGCACCGGCCAGAAGCGCCAGATGTCGTGCCAGTAGCCCAGGGTTTGCATGATCAAGGCTCCGCCAAAGAGGCTGATCAGCAGCCCGACGATTACGTCGTGGGCGTTGCCGCGGCTCATCTTCAGCAAGCCAATGAGCACGATGAAGGCCCAGGGCCAGAGCGGCAGATAGCGCCAGGGCGTGGCGAGCCAACCCAGCGTGTGCGACAGAAAGAACAGGCCCAGACCCAGCGCAAACAGTCCGGGAATGAGCGCATGCCAGCGCTGGGGAGGAGGCGGCGCGGCGGGGGAAGGAGTTACAGGAGTATCGCTCATAAGCTGCGTCCGAATGCGTATTTGAGACCCAGGTGAACCAAGATCCAGAACCAACTGGACTGCATCAGCCCGATCATCGACTCTGCCGCCGAAAGGGCATGGGCGGCGTGGCCAAGGCAAAACGGGACGAGTAGAGCACTAATCGCCTGCCCCAGCCAGCATATACAATTCGGCGCGATGAAATGCAGTGAAAACAGCGCCGGTAGGGCCAACAATGCCGTCAGCCTACCGGCATGAGGCGGGGGGAAGGCGGCGCGAAGAGGGGCGGAGCCGCTGCCGTCCAGTGACGTTGGCCGGGGTTGTTCCATGCCACCATTCCGCCCCAGCCCGGCGCCCGGCGCATGCCCAATTCGGCAAAACCCGCCGCCTCGTCGGTGAATGGCGCAAGCGGCGCGGCGGCGCGCGGGCCGGACATCTGGCGAAGGCAGGCGGGCATGCTAGAATGCCTGTCACTACTCACCAACGGCTATGCCTGTGATCGAGTGCCAGGAATTGACGAAGGATTACTACGCCGGATTTTGGGTGCGCCGTCCGCGCCGCGCCCTGGACCATCTCACGCTGCGGGTTGAAGCGGGAGAAATCTTTGGATTTCTCGGACCCAATGGCGCCGGTAAAACCACCACGCTGAAGCTGCTGATGGGCCTGATCCGGCCCAGTTCAGGCACGGCGCGGCTCTTGGACGCGGCGCCGGGAGAACGCTTGGCGCGCATCGGCTACTTGCCGGAAAATCCCTATTTTTACGAATATCTAAGCTGCCGCGAACTGCTGGAATACTACGGCCGTTTGAGCGGGTTGCGGGGGCCCGATCTGGAACAAGCGGTGACCGCCGCGCTGGAGCGGGTGGAGATGGCCGAGCATGCCGGCATGGCCTTGCGCAAGTGCTCGAAAGGCATGCTGCAGCGGGTCGGATTGGCGCAGGCGATCCTGCACGATCCCGAGCTGCTGATCCTGGACGAACCAATGAGCGGCCTCGATCCGCTCGGGCGCGGCCTGGTGCGCGAAATGATTCTGGACCTGAAGCGGCGCGGCCGCACAATTTTTTTCTCGACGCATATTCTCAGCGACGCCGAACAGCTCTGCGACCGGGTGGCAATCCTGAAACGCGGCCGGCTGCGGCGCCTGGGCTCGCTGGCGGCGCTCACCGCGATGGCAGCGGAGGAAGGCGGGGAAAGCGACCAACTGGAAGTGCGCTGGCGTTCGCCGCGGCCCTTCGCGGTGCCGCTGACCGGAGTGGAGCCGCTGCCGGACGGATCTTCGCGCGCGTGGGTCGGGCGCAACCAGGTTTGGGATCTGCTGAGCGCCTTGCGGCCGGCGGGGGCGGAACTGCTCGCCATTGAACCACGACGCCGCGGGCTGGAACATCTTTTCACCGACGGCGATGAAACGCGCGAGGCGCCTCCCGCATGAGCCCGGTGTTCAGCGTCGCCCGCAACAGCTTTCGCGAAGCCATCCGCGATCGCATCCTGCTGTCGCTGGTGGCATTCGCGGTACTGCTGGCCGGCGCCGCGCTGCTCTTCAGCCAGATGGCGTTTGGCGATACCGCTTCCGCCGTCATCAATTTTTCATTGTTTGCGATTACGCTTTTCGGCGCGGTCATCGCCGTATTTCTCGGCAACCAGTTGGTTGCCAAAGAAATTGAGCGCCGCACGCTGTATACCCTGCTGGCCCGGCCCCTGAGCCGCCGCCAATTTATCTTCGGCAAATATTTCGGTTTGCTGGCCGCGCTGGCGCTGAATACGGCGCTGATGTTGGCGGCGCTACTGGTGGCCCTGGCCGGGCTGCACTCGCTTTGGCAGCCGGGCGAGAGCGCGGTGCTGATTGCCGGCCTGAATATCTTTTTTGCCCTGGGGCTGCTCACCGCGTTGTCGCTGCTGTTTTCCAGCTTTTCTTCTCCGGTGCTGGCCGCGGCCTTCAGCCTGGTGCTGTTTCTGATCGGAAATTTTGCCCGCGATTTACACGGCCTGGGCGAGACCAGTCATCATGCGGCGACACGCTGGCTGGCGCTGGGCATCTATTATTTACTGCCCAACTTCTCCAATTTCAATCTCGCCACCTCGGCGTCGCATTTCCAGCCGCCGCCCGGACAACTGCTGGCCTGGAACGCCGGGTATGCGGCGTTTTATATGCTGATCCTGCTGGGGTTGGCCAGCTTGATATTGGAAACCCGCGACTTGAAATAAGCCGGCCATCTCAGGTTCAGCGCGGGCGCGATTACGGGCCAGGCGGCGCCGGCGGCAGTTATCGGTTGCCGGGGTAAAAATTTAGGATTGGCGGCTTTTCATGATGCGCGTCCTCCGCCTAGAGCGGATACAACCAAGTTGCCGGGCGCCAACGGACAGGTTCAAGGTTTTTTTTGCAGCGCGCGGACTTGTTTTTCCAGTTCGCGCACGCGTTGTTCGAGCCGCTGCAACTGGCTGAGAGGCGGATGCGCGGGGGCGGGCTTTTTCGGCGCGAAGCGCTCGAGCGCGTGCCGCGCCTGGCTGCGCTGAGCCGCCTGCGGCAGGCTGGTGGCGAGATTTTGGATGCGCGGCTTGAGCGCGGTCAGGCCCAGGTCGGCGGCATCCTGCATGGCCACACCCTGCAGGAAAGGAAAGCTGGAATCCAGCGCGGCTTCGATCACCGGCTGAGTTTGTTCCGGTTTCAGCACGGCCTTGAGACGCGGCAGCAATCCAAGCGCAGTCAGGCGCAGCCGTTCCGGTATGCCGGGGCGGGCGTCGGCCAGCAGCAGCGGCGCAACGGCGGGGTTGCCGGTGGCGGCAAGCGCTGCCAAAACTCCCTGTTGCACATAGATCGAAGCCGGGCTTTGGGCGACGGAGAGCAGGACCGTTATGGCCTGGGGAGAACGAGTCGCCCCCAGGCTGCTAGCAGCCTGAGCCTCAACCGCGTAACTGGGGTCTTGCCGCAGACGGGTGACGAGCGCCTGAAAAACATCCGGATCGGAGCCGGCGAAGCGGCCCAGGGCATCAGCCACTCCGGCGCGAACGCTGCTATTGCGATCGTGCAAGCCGGCCATAAGCGCGGCTTTGGCCGCCTTTCCGCCAATGGCCGCCAGCGCGGTGGCGGCCTCGGCGCGCACCGCCCAGAAAGGATCCGCGCGCAGCGCCTGGCGCAATGCCGCCACCGCATTGCCCGCGGTTCCCGGCTGTCCGGCTTCACGGCGTCCCAGTTGCCGCGCAGCCCACAACCGGCTCATCATGGCCGGGTCGCTGCGCACCTGCGCCAGCAATTGTTCCAGTGGCGGCGAGTATCTCAGGCGCTTCAACACCCGATCGTTGGGATCGAAATCCACGATTTTGGGATCGAACGACAGCGGCACGAAAAAGGTCTGGTTGCGCTGCGCTACCTGGATCGTCAGATGACGCGACTGGCCGGGCGCGCCATAAAACGCCAGCTCGACCGGCATGCGGAAAAGAGGGGTAACTCCATTCACCGGCTGCGTCTGCCGGACGGCGACGCTTTCCATATGGTTGGCGGGATTGTAATGCGCCTGTACCGCGTACTCGGGATAGCCGCCGCGAAAAATCCATTCATGGAAGAACCAATCCAGCGATCGCCCGCTGGTTTCGCGGATGGCTTCCATCAAATCGCTCGTTCCCACATTGGCGGCGCGATGAGCCTGCAAATAGTTGTGCAGCGATTTCCAAAACAGCCGGTTGCCGAGCACGTCGCGCAGCATCGCCAGTACCGCCGCTCCCTTGGAATAGGTGGTGGCGTCAAACATTTGCATGGGGTAGCGATAGTGATAGTCCACTACCGGACGGCGATACCGGTCCTGATCTTCCATGCGCGCGCCGCTCTGGTCCTGGTAAATCTGGTAGCGATAGGCGTCTTCCCCGTCGTGATGCTCGGTCCAGGTGGCGGACATGAAGGTGGCAAAGCCTTCATTTAACCAGATATTGGCCCAATCCCGCGTGGTCACCAGATCGCCAAACCATTGATGCGCCAGCTCGTGCGAGACCAGGCCCTGGCTCTTAAAATCCAATTCGGCGCGAGCGTCATGCAGCGTCCATTCGGTTTGAGTGGTGGCGCTGATGTTTTCCATGCCGCCTTCGGTGAAGTTGTGCACCGTGGTTTGAGCGTACTTCTCATAGGGATAAGCGACGCCGGTTTCCTGTTCGTACCAGGCGATCATTTGCGGCGTGAGCCCGAATGAGCGCAGGGCGCGGGCGCGGCTAATGTAGTTGGGCACGTAGTATTCGACCGGCAAACGGCCCAGGTGCTGGGTAATTCGCACCCAGGGGCCAACCGCGATGGAAATGAGATAAGAGCTGTGCGGCACTCGCTCGACCCAGTCGTAAGTGACCTGATTGCCGCGCCGCCGGACGCTGACCAGGCGGCCATTGGAGACCACCGATTGCCCCGCGGGCACGGTGGTTACGATTTCGCTGGTGGCTTTGTCGTTCGGGTAATCCCAGCAGGGGAACCAGTACTGGTTGTCTTCCGGTTCGCCTTGCGACCAGATTTCCTGGGGACGCCGGGGATAGAAACGATCGGGATTGATGAAAAATAAACCGGTCTTGGGAAAGCCGTGGTAGACAATGCGCAGTTTAATGAAGCTGCCGGCCGGATAGGAACCCGGAAGGGTGATGGTCAGATGGGGATCGTGAGCGGTAAAAACCAGCGCGCGAGCCGCGTGGCCGGCCAGCGTGACGCGGTCTATGGTCAATCCGGTGCTATCGAGCGTCACATGCTGGCAATGGCTTCGGTAGGGGGTGAGGCTGATGGTTTCCTCGCCGAAGATCTCGCTTTTAGGCTCATTAAAATGCAAGCGTAATCGGTAGTTCAAAACGTGAAACGTCTTATCCGGGGCCCATTGCCAGCGATGGGGGTTGCCGAAAATCGGATGGGCATGGGACGGCGCGGGGCGTTGCGCCGCCAGCGGCAGCAGGAAGGCTCCCAGCAGTAAACCGAAGCCCGGCGCCCTAAAATTTAATTTTTGCCAAAAGAACCGCTCCATGCGCCAGCTCCCCTGAAAGCCATCAGAGCATTTTAGACCAGGAGTGATCCACCCTTCCAGGCGCCGGGTTGTGGCAGGAGTCAGGCGCCGGAAATCCGGCATGGAGCCCAAGCCGGCGCCAAGACTGCCGGATACAATTTCATGACGGTAAATTAAAGTAACTGAAGAATGATTCCGAGCGTAAAACACATAACCACTTAATGGGAGTCATTGCCAAATGCATGCCAAATGCGGCATTGTAATTGAACCGGGCGACCCCGGGGGATATAGCGATTGAATTCTAAGCTGTACAGTCGAGGTTTAATTTTAGGCCTGTTGGGGTTGGCGTCAAGCCTGGTCATATCCGGCTGCCGGCGCTTTTCCAGCAAGGTTTCAGCCCGCACCGCACCGGGAAGGATCATCCATCTTCGCCGGGGAACGGTGCGGCGCGTGATCCGCGCCAGCGGGGTGATCGTGCCGACGCGGGAAACGCCCATTCTGGCGCCGGCGCTGGCGCAATTTTCTCCCCAACTCACCATCACGCAATTGGCCCCCAACGGCGCACGCGTCAAAAAAGGCGATTTACTGGTCGCCTTCGATCAAACCGATCTGGAAGTGAGGGCGCGCGGCGCCTATGCCCAATACATGGACCTGGCGGCGCAAGTACGCAAGCAGCGGGCGCAAAACGATGCCGATGCGGCGGTGCGGGCGCAGCAGTTGGAGCAGGCGGAGGCGGACGAGGCGAGGGCGGCGCTGGAGTTGCGCAAGGCGCCGATACTGAGCCAAATCCAGGTGGAAGAAGATCAGGTCGAGTGGGCCGACGCCCGCGCCCACGTAGCCAGTTTGAAGCGTTCCAATCCGTTGGAAACCGCCAAGGCCGAAGCCAGCCTGCGCGTGCTGGAGTTGCAGCGCGACCGCCAGAAGCTGGATTGGCAGCGGGCGGAATCGGACAGCCGTAAATTGGTGGTGCGCTCGCCCATGGACGGGATGCTGGCTTATACCGCGCCACCGTGGATTGGAAACCTGGCGCCGGGGACCCAGGTCTGGCACGGCATGAAGCTGCTCGAAGTTTTCAATCGCGACAGCATGCGGGTGCGGGTGCTAATAAGCGAAGCGGATTATTCCGCACTGCCGGAGGGTACGCCGGGAATCGTCCAACTGGACGCCTATCCGGGGGTGCATTTTCCCGCGCAGTTGCTGAGTTTCAGCCCGGTGGCCACGGGCTCGGCGGATAACCCGATCCGCAATTTTAGCGCCAATTTCAAATTGCTGAGCCGCGACCCGCGGCTGCTGCCCGATCTGAACTGCGAAATTACCCTGCATCTGCCGCCGAGATCGGGATGGCTGGCGCCGCGCGATACGGTGTACTACGCAACGAATGGCGCGGCGTATATACGCATCTGGCGCCAGGGGCAGGCGCAACGCCTGCCGGTGCAAGTGGCCGGCTTCGACCATCACGGCGTGCTGCTCAGGGGAGTCAATGACGCTACCCCGGTGTTAGCGCCGGAAGGCGGGCAATGAATTTCGGGCGCGGCAGGCGAGGCGAAGCATGAAAGTCCAGGGGACAGCCTGGAAACGGGCCGCCATTCCCGTGCTCGCGGCGGCGCTCGGGGGCGGCGGATGGTGGGGTTGGCGGCGCTATGGCGACCGGAACGGCGCGGCGCTGCCCACCGCGGTGGTGCGGCGGGGCGAACTGCTGGAATACGTGCGCTGCGAAGGCAAGCTGTGGGTGAAAAAGGCGGCGTACCTGCGCGCGCCCCGCAACGCCCAGGACCTGCACATTCTGTGGCTGGCGCCGGCGGGCAAGCCGGTGCGCACCGGCCAGGTGGTGATCCGTTTCGACAGCTCGGAACTGCAGGAGCAGATGCGCGAGCAGCAGGCCGAAGTGCATAGCGCCACCGCCCAGTTGCGGCAGAGCCACGCCAATGCCAAGCTGCAGGCGGATCAGGACCGGCTGGCGCTGGCCCAGGCCCAGGTCGCGGTGCAGGAGGCGCGCCTCGAAGCTGCCCGCCAAGCCATTCTCAGCTTCATTGACGGCGCCGAAGCCCGGCTGGCGCTGCACACCGCCCAAGCCGCGCTGAAAGTCGAAGAGGCCACCATTCGCCAGCACCAGCAATCGGCCGCGGCGAGCATTACCCGGCACCGGGAGGCGCGGATGCTGGCGGAAGCCAAGTTGCAGCGCCGGCAGGCGATCTATGCCCAAACCGTGCTGCGCGCTCCGGTTTCCGGAATCATCACTTACATGAGCAACAATCGCGCCTCATTTACCAACCCGCACACCTACCAGGTGGGCGATCAGGTGTTTTCCGGGGCGATCATTGCGGAAATTCCCGTGCTTTCGACGTTGGTGATGCGCGGCAACCTGATGCAAGCCGAGCGCGGGCAATTGCAGGTCGGCCAAACGGTGCAGATGCATGTCAATGCGCTGCCCGACCGCCAATTCGATGGCCGGCTGTACGCCATTTCGCCGTTGACGCAAGTGGTCTTCGGCCAGGGCTGGCCGCCACCGCGCTATTTTCTGGCTTACGCCACGCTTGAGCATCCCGATCCACGGCTGCGTCCCCAGATGAACGGCGATCTGGAAATCATCACCCGCCGGCTGCCGCACGCCTTGATACTTCCCGCCCAGGCGCTGTTTATCGTGGATGGGAAGACGGTGGTGTATCTACGCCAGGGAAACGGTTTTCGTCCGCACCCGATCCGGGTGGTCGGGCGCAATCCCAATGAAATTGCCATTGAAGGATTGACGGCCGGGCAAACCGTGGCGCTGAAACGTCCGGGCGCGAAAACCCCGGACCACGAGAAGGGCGCGGCGCCAACGCCCGGAGCCCAAATTTCGGGCGGAGCGCGGCTATGAGCGCGCAGCCCCAGCCCGCGCTAGCGCCGGTGGCGCCGCGGCACGCTTCTCCCTTGCGGCGGAGATGGTTATGGGGGGTGGCCGGGCTGCTCGCGGCGGCGGCGCTGAGCGTAGGGGTCTGGCGGCGCTTGCAGCCTGCGGCCAAGGTTTCACTGCCGGTCTTTCGCATCGGTTACGGCGCTGTGCGAGTGGTGCTATACGCGCATGGCACGCTGGGCGGCCAGAATCCCGATCTATTGGCCGCGCCAGGCATTGGCGGCGGGCAATTGTATCTCAGCTATTTATTGCCGGATGGCACGCGGGTGCAACCGGGCGAAGTGGTGGCGCGGTTTAGCGCCGCCCAGCAACAATACCAATTGCTGCAAGCGGAAAACGATGTGGCGCAGGCGCAGGCCAATATCGCCTCCGCTCGCGACGCCATGCTGGCGCAGGCGGAGGAAGACAGCTATGCGCTACTCGACGCCCGCGATCAGGTGCGATTGGCCGAGCTCGAGGTGCGCCGCAATCCCATTCTGGCCGCGCTGGATGCCCGCGCCAACCTGCTGAAGCTGAGCGCGGCGCAAGCGCAGTTGCGCCAGCTGAAAAGCAATTTGGCCGGCGAGCGGCAAAGCGGGCTGGCGCAGATTCGCATCCAGGAAGCCGCCGAGCATGAAGCGCAATTAAAAGTGGACCTGGCGCGCCACAATATCGGCGCCATGGAATTGCGCGCCCATCGCGCCGGCTATTTTTCGATTCAGCCGAACCCGCACAACCAGTATTTTTATTACCCGGGCATGACCTTTCCACGCTACCACCTGGGCGACCAGGTCTATCCCGGCAACCTGGTGGCGGAGATTCCCGATCTTTCCCAGCTCCGCCTGAACGCCACCATGGGGGAGGCCAATCGCGCCTACCTGGCGGCCGGCGAGCAGGCGGTGATCAGCGTAATCGCGTTGCCCGGACGCAGCATCGCCGCCCGCGTGATCAACGTCGGCGGCGTCACCGGGCGGCCCTGGAACCGCCGTTTTCATTGCACTCTAGCGCTGTTAAACAAAGTTTCCGGGCTGCGCCCCGGCATGAGCGCCGAGGCGCGCATTACCGTAAAGAATCTGCCGCACGCGCTCTGGGCGCCGACGGAAGCGGTCTTCGGCGCCAGCGGCGCCGCATACGTCTATGTGCGCCGCCAGGGCCGTTTCGTGCGCCAGCCGGTGAAAGTGCTGCTGCGCAGCGAGTCGCGAGTAGCGCTGGCGGGAGTGAAAGCCGGCGACACGATCGCCTTGATCAACCCGCAGACGGCCGTGAACGGCAAAGAGGAAAAATCGTGAGTCCGGGGACGCTCCAGCACCCTGGCCCGGCCTCGCGGCGGCCGGAAGCCATGCCCGCAGCCTGGCGGGACTGGAAGCGGATCATCGCCGACCTGGGCCTGGCGTGGCAGAATTTGCGCGCACAAAAGGTGCGCACGATTTTGACCGCGCTGGGCATCATCTTCGGCGTGGGCGCGGTCATCGCGATGCTCTCGATCGGCGCCGGCGCGCGGGCGCAATCGCTGCGCCTGATTGAGAAACTCGGAGTCCGCAATCTGCTGATCGACTCCATTCCCGCCACCAGCCAGCAACAATTGCAACAGCGACGCCAGACCTCGCACGGGCTGAACCAGAGTGACTTGCGGCTGCTGGGTGCCAACGTTCCGGGAGTGCGCTGGATTACGCCACGGCGCGAGATGCGGCCGGTATCGCTGCTGCCCCGCCCGCAAGGCGCTTGGCCGGAAGTCTATGGCGTGTATCCCGTCTATGCCCGCATTCACGACTTGAACGTGGACCAGGGGCGCTTTTTCGACGCCACCGACGAAGCGGCCGGCACCGCCGTGTGCGTGCTCGGCCAGGCGATCAAGGTGCGGCTACTGGGCTATCGCAACGCCCTGGGCCGCTGGGTCAAGATCAATGACGTCTGGTTCCGCGTCATCGGCGTGCTGGGCTCGGGCGCTAACAGCGCCGGCGGCGGCCACGCGATCTATATTCCCTTTACCGCTTTTGAGCACCGCATTTGGGACGCCGATTTCAGCTTTAAAGATCCGCTTGATGGAGTCGATATCGCCTTGGCGCCTGCCGCCAACGTGCTCCGCGCCGCGGCGGTCGCCCAGGCTATCCTTTCCGCCAGCCATCATGGGACGCATGATTATCATGTGGTCGCTCCCGCCGCGCTGCTGGCGGCGCAAGAGCGCACACAACGGATTTTTACCCTGGTGATGGTCGCCATTGCCGCAATCTCCCTGCTGGTCGGCGGCATCGGGATTATGAATATCGTGCTTGCCACCGTGATGGAACGCACCCGCGAAATCGGAGTGCGGCGGGCTATCGGCGCGCGCCGGGGCGACATTATGCGCCAGTTTCTGGTGGAGTCGCTGCTCATATCTTTTTCCGGCGGGCTCATGGGCGTGCTTTTCGGACTGCTGCTTTCGCGCCTGATTGCCTGGTCGGCGGGTTGGCAGACGATCGTATCTCTGCCTTCGATCCTGGTCGCCTTCGGCGTTTCCGCGGCGGTGGGCGTGATCTTCGGTTTGTATCCCGCGCGCCAGGCGGCGCGCATCGATCCGATCGAGGCGCTGCGCTATGAGTGAGAGAGCAGATCAAACCAGGCAAGACGGCAGAAGCAAAAGACGAGGAACAAGGTGAGCCACAAAGAAAGGCAGATCAATAGCCCCGGAGCACGCCGCGGCCGGCTGGCGCTCGGATTGACGCTCGGCTTAAGCCTGGCGGCATGGGGGCAGCGGCTGCCCAGTTATCTGGGGCGGCATTTTCAACTGCCGCCGCTGCGGCTCAGGCCGGTGGCCGGCCTGCGGGCGCACGTTGGCCCGCACGGATTACAGCTCAGCCTGCGGCAATTTCTGCTCCTGGTGTTGCGCAACGATCCGCAGGTGCAATTGGCCCGGCTTAACGTCAGCCAGACGGCCACCCAGGCGCTTGCCGCCCGCGCGCCCTACGATCCGCAATTGGCCTTCGATTTCGGCAGCACACGCCAACTCGCGCCGCAATACTCGCAGTTGGGAGGAGCGAACACGCTCGACAGCCTGTCGCAGAATTCCAGCATCAATTTTAGCGAGAGGCTTCCTTCCGGGCAGACGTTCAGCGCCGGCTTCAACGGCAACCGTTATTCCGCTAACAGCCTCTACAATCTCTTCAATCCCTCCATCTCGACCGGGCTGTCGCTCTCACTGACCGAACCGCTGCTGCGCAATCGCGGCAACCTGCTCTACAAAATTCCCCTGCTCCAAGCCCACGGCGAAGTCTTGATTGCGAGCGAGCAGAGCCAGGAACAAATTGCCGATCTGCTGGTTTCCGCCGCCCAGTCGTACTGGATCGCGGCGGGCGCGCGCCAGGCGATTCAAGTACAGCAGGCGGCGCTCAAGCTGGCCCAGCGTTCGTACCAACACGACCAGCGCTCGCTGAAGCTGGGCGCGTTGCCGCCGATGGATATCTACCAGTCGGAGGCGCAGGTGGCGCGCACCCGCCTGGCGTTGCTCGAAGCGCAGGCCAGTTACCGCGAAGCGCTCGATAGCCTGCGCCGGCTGATCGGCGCCGATTTGATTCCGAAGTTGCGCAATTTGCCGATTACGTTGGAAGACCAGCCCAAACCCCAGCCGGGAGATTCGCCCCGCCAGCCGCTGGATACGGCCCTGGACCGCGCTTTGCGCCATCGTCCCGCACTGCGCGCCGCCCGCCGCCAACTGCTGATGGATGCTCTGGGCGAAACCGCCGACCGCAACAACCTGCAGCCGGAGTTGGACCTAACCGGGTTATACGGCTCCAATGGCCTGGGTGGCGATGCCCTTAGCACCGCCGGCGCAATGATTCAACCCGGCGGCCTGAGCAATGCCCTGGGACAAATGTTCCGGTTTCAGACCCCCACATATGGATTTTCATTGCAGCTCACGCTGCCGCTCCGCAATAGCGCCGCCGCCGCCTCGCTGGCTAACGCGCTCATCGCCCGCAGCCGCGATCGCGCGGTCATGCGCGACCAGCAACAATCGGTGGCGCAACAAGTCCGGCTGGCCGATATCGAGCTGCGCATGGCCGGCTCCGAAATTAAGGAAGCACGCCTGGCCCGCGACCTGGCGCAAAAGAATGTGGACGCGGCGCACAAGAAATATATTCTCGGCACCACCACGTTATTTGAATATTTACAGCAACAATCGCAGTTGAGCGACGCCGAAAGCGCCCTCTTGCAGGCCGAAATCGCCTGGCAGGAGGCGGCGGTGCGCTACCGCCGGGCTGATTGGACGCTGTTTTCCTCGCTTCGGCTGCGGGTTTCGCCGTTGCTGGGGCCGTAAAGCTTATTGCACTTCCGCCCGCAGGTGTGCCAATCGCGCTGCCCAGCGATTGAGCGCCGCCACGATTTTCCGTTCCTGGAAGGCGGCTTCGGCGTAGTTTTTCTGTTCCAGCGCCTCGCGGATGCCGGGCATGGTTTTGACTCCATAGCCGGTGTAATAGCCGGGAGCGTAGATGGTGTGCCGGTACCAGGGGCGGCGGGGCAAGCCGGCCGGATTCAGTAAAGCCTGCTCGGTTTTGGCCAGGCCGGCGTCGAGCCGGCCCAAGGCGGCGGAGCTTTGCCGGAAGAGCGCGCCGCCGCCGGCGGCGCGGCGATAGGCGCGATCATAGGCCGCGGCGGCGCGGCGCGCCCGCGCCGCCGCCAGATCCAACTCGCTCAGGCTGAAGCCGGCGTTGCCCTGGCGACGCGCCAGCGTATGCAACTGCCGGTCATAGCGGGAAATGGTGTCGGCGAAATCGCCGTATTCCAAAGGCAATACCTGGGCATCGGCCAGGCGCATCACCGCCGTGCCGAAAACCTGGGCGAGCTTGCGTTCGTAGCGGAATCCGGGATCGCCAAAATGGGTGTACCAGTAAAAATCATCATAGATGGAATGGTATTGCCCAAAGGGCTGGCGGTTGTAAAAACCGAGATCGAGCGTGGGAATGCCGAGATGCTGGAGGAACGGTGAGTAATCGGAGCCGGATCCCAGCGCGCCAATATGTAAATCATGCCCATCCAGCGGGCGGGCAACATGCGTTTTTCGCAGCGCGCGGGCGCGCGCCTCCACCTGCATTTGCCAGAGCGTTTCGCGGCTGTGCGGATCGAGCAACGCCGTGGCCACCTCATTGGCGAAGCGTTCCAGGCTGTGGCTGCCACCGATACCCAGAATGCCGCGCATGCTGGTATCGGAGTTGAGATAGGCTACCGCATGCTGCTGCAAGGCGGCGGCGTGGGTTTCGCACCATTCGGTCGAGCCCAGCAAGCCCGGCTCTTCGCCATCCCAGGCGCAGTAGATGATGGTGCGGCGGGGGCGCCAGCCCTGATGCAGCAGTTGGCCGTAGGCCTTGGCTTCCTCCAACAGCGATGCCTGGCCGCTGATCGGGTCGGCGGCGCCGTTGACCCAGGCATCGAAATGGTTGCCGCGGATCACCCATTGTCCGGGCCAGACCCGGCCGGGAATTTTGGCGATGACATCATAGAGCGGAACTAATTGCCAGTGCTGGCGCACGATCAGATGCACGCGCGCCGGTCCGGGCCCGAGATGATAGGTGACCGGCAACGCGCCTCTCCAGCTCGGCGGCGCGACCGGGCCGCCCAGGGCGCGCAGCAGCGGCAGCGCGTCGCCGTAGGAAATGGGCAGCACCGGTATTTTTTCCAGATTGGTGATTTGATTGAGTGGCAGATGCCGGGCTCCGGGCGTCGAACCCCACCCCGGGGTCGAGGGATCGCCCGGATATTTTTCCATCTCCATCACGCTGCCGCGTTGTACTCCCTGCCAGGGACGAAACGGCCCTTTGGGGAAAACGTCGCCTTGAAAATAGCCATCGTCGCGCGGATCGGAATAAATGATGCAGCCGATCGCGCCATGCTGGTGCGCCAGCTTGGGCTTGATGCCGCGCCAGCTATGGCCATAACGCGCGAGCACGATCTTGCCTTGGACATTAATGCCCAGTTTGGCCAGCCGGGCATAGTCCGCCGGGACGCCATAGTTGACATACACCAGCGAGGCGGTCACGTCCCCGTCGCCGGAGTAGGCGTTATAGGTGGGCAACTGGCCGGATTGCCCCGAAGTGGGATCCGCCGCGATGGATGGCTCCTTCAGCTTGGCTTTGTAGGTTTTCGGCGCAACCATTTCCACCAGGCGCTGTTTCGGCGTGGGAAACAACACCATGAATTTTTCGATATGAGCGTCGAGCCCGTATTGCTGGAATTTATGCAGAATCCAGAGCGCGTTCTGGTAATCGTAGGGTGAGCCGAGATGGTGCGGATAGGCGCTGAGATGCTGCATGACGGCGCGTATATGCGCCCCCTGGGGAAGGCGGTCGAAGCGCCGCTCCCAGATGAGTTCCCGATGCGCGGCGGTCAAGGAGAAGCCGCGCAAATTGCGATCCGGTCGGGGCGTTGCCGCGGACCGCGCCGCGCCGCGAGGGAAACGAGCGGGAGCCTGAACCGGAGCCTGAGCGGCCAGCAGCAACAGGCAGACGGGAACTAGCAATAAGATGCGCGTGCGCATGGGCGTGCGTCCTCCGGCGGCCACCTTGAAAAGCCGCACGGCGGGAGTATGCACTACGCATGGGAGCAGAGCAACTATTTCTTAGAAGCGGCCTCAGAAATATAGCCGTGGCAGGTTTCTTAGCCAAAAAGCGTTAACGGCCGAGTCGGGCAGTAGTTTTCGTCATTGGCAATTTCGAAGAAATTGCCTCAAACCATGCGCGCAGGCCGGGTTCGCGCGGGGTTCCTGTTAGATTCCGCGCCTATTCACGACAATAAACTTTCGGCATCCATGAGTATTCGCAATGTGTCCGGTTTCGGCCGGACCTTTGCGAAAGCGTCAGCGCCTAAAAGTAAAAGCGGCCGTGCCGCTAGATTTCCGCCCGAAGCGGCCGCGCGTCTGTCCTTAGCGGACAGCGCTCCGTTGATTCTGGCAGTTTTATTTCAGGCCGGCCCGCGGCCTGCAGGGTTAGCGCTGTCAGGTGCCGCAGCCGCTGGGATCGAAGATGCGGCGCAAGCCGGCCACGCCCAGCAGAACGCCGGCGAACATGAGAACAATATGCAGCGCTTCGGGGCCAATCGCCGACCCGGCGGCATAAAGCCCAATACCTGCGGCGAGCAGCAGCGCCCCCACCCAGCGCGCCGCAATTAACGATTCGCTCATAAAATCATCATACTCCCCGGCCTGCGGCTTGGCGCGAATGTGTCGGGCGTCACCCCGGATAACTTGCATTTGCAGCGCGGCATGGCTTAGTGTGAAAATTCTTGGCTTACGGCCACTTGCCGGCGGAAGCCACGGCTCGAAAGCCGGGACGGATGGCGGCAGCCGCATTTCGGGAGGGTGAGCGATGGGATCGCTAGATGTAGGCATACGGCGGGGCGGCTTGGGCAATACTTCGCGCCGCGACGCCTGGTGGCTGTACCCCAGTTCGGTTTTTCTGGGGCTGACCGCCTTCGTGGTGTACGCCACCTGGGCGGCATTGCAGGGAAATTATTTTTATTTCCACAACTACCTTTCGCCGTTTTATTCTCCCCTGCTGTTCTGGTCCCACGGCGGCATCCATAGCTGGTTTGGCGTGCCCCCGCATTGGCTGGTAAATATCTCGCCCGCTTTGCTGATTCTCTGGGCTCCGGGCGGCTTCCGCGTGAGTTGTTACTATTACCGCGGCGCGTACTATAAATCGCATTGGGCCGATCCGCCCGCCTGCGCGGTGGGCGAGCCGCGGCTGAAATATCGCGGCGAGCGGCGCTTTCCGCTGATTCTGCAAAATGTGCACCGCTATTTCATGTACATTGCGGTGTTCTTCATTTTCATCCTGGGTAAAGACGCCTGGGATGCGATGTGGTTTCGCACCGCGAGCGGCGGACGCGAGTTCGGCATCGGGGTCGGCACGCTGGTGCTGCTCCTGAATGTGGTGCTGCTCGCCGGCTATACCTTCGGTTGCCATTCCTTGCGCCATCTGATCGGCGGCGGGCGCGACAAGCTCTCCAGCCAGCCCGGCCACGCCTGCGCCTACCGCTGCGTGACTAAATTGAACGAGCGCCACATGACCTGGGCCTGGTTCAGCCTGTTCTGGGTAGCATTTTCCGACCTTTACGTGCGGCTGTGCGCGATGGGTATCTGGCATGATTGGAGAATTCTGCGATGAGCGTTGCCTACGAAGCGCACGAGTACGACGTGCTGGTGGTCGGCGCCGGTGGCGCTGGCCTGCGCGCGGCGATTGCCGCCTCCGCCGCCGGCGCTAAAGTCGGCGTGGTCATGAAGTCGTTATTGGGGAAAGCACACACCGTCATGGCCGAAGGGGGCGTAGCGGCTGCCCTGGCCAACGTGGATGAGCGCGACAACTGGAAAGTGCACTTTTCCGATACCATGCGCGGCGGCGCGTATCTAAACCAGTGGCGCATGGCCGAACTGCACGCCAAGGAGGCGCCCGAGCGGGTGCGCGAGTTGGAAGCCTGGGGCGCGGTGTTCGACCGCACCCACGATGGGCGCATTCTGCAGCGCAACTTCGGCGGCCATCGCTATCCCCGCCTGGCGCACGTGGGCGACCGCACCGGCCTGGAGATGATCCGCACCCTGCAGGATCACGGCATTCATCGCGGCATGACCACCCACATGGAAACCACGCTGGTGGCGCTGCTGCTCGACGACGGCCGCATCGCCGGCGCGATTGGTTATGACCGCGAACGCGGGCGCCTGCGCGTGTTTCGCGCCCGCGCCGTGGTGCTGGCCACGGGCGGGTTCGGCCGCGCTTTCCAAATCAC
Source organism: Acidobacteriota bacterium (assembly GCA_021818955.1). Classification (GTDB taxonomy): domain Bacteria; phylum Acidobacteriota; class Terriglobia; order Terriglobales; family SCQP01; genus JAKASR01. Next base: position 131,354 of record JAKASR010000004.1, on the reverse strand, counting down.
CAGCAATAGCTGGGAATACACCGGCGATGGTCCGGCGCTGGCGTACCGCGCCGGTGCGGAGCTAATGGACATGGAGTTCGTCCAGTTCCATCCTACCGGCATGGTATGGCCGCCCAGCGTGCGCGGCGTGCTGGTGACGGAAGGGGTGCGCGGCGAAGGCGGCGTGTTACGCAACAGCGAAGGCAAGCGGTTTATGTTCGACGACATACCGCCGCTCTACCGCAACCAGACCGCCGACAATCCCGAGGAAGGCTGGCGCTACGTCACCGGCGACCGCAATGCCCGCCGTCCGCCCGAACTGCTGACCCGCGACCATGTGGCCCGCTGCATCGTGCGCGAGATCAAGCAGGGGCGCGGCAGCCCGCATGGCGGCGTCTATCTTGATATTGCCTGGATCGCGGAAAAAATCCCCAATGCCGGCGAGCACATTCGCCGCAAACTGCCCAGCATGTACCAGCAATTTAAAGAGCTGGCCGACCTGGATATCACCCGCGAGCCGATGGAAATTGGGCCGACGACGCATTATGCGATGGGCGGGGTGCGGGTGGATGCCGATACGCAGATGTCGAGTGTGCCGGGCTTGTTTGCCGCGGGCGAGTGCGCCGCGGGCCTGCATGGCGCCAACCGGCTGGGCGGCAACTCGCTTTCCGACCTGCTGGTCTTCGGCAATCGCGCCGGCCAATATGCGGCGGAATTCGCGCAACAGCACGGTCCGGCTCGGCCCGACGAAGCCCAGATCGAGGCCGCCGCGCGCGCCGCGGTTGCGCCCTTCGAGCGCGCCGCTTCCGCCGAGAGCAGTCCGTTCCTGATTCAGCAGGATCTGCAGGTCATGATGCAAAGCCATGTCGGCATCGTGCGCCGGGCGGACGAAATGGAACAGGCCTTGACCAAGCTCGAAAACCTGCGCCAGCGCGCGGAGCGGGTCGGCGTCGCCGGCAATCGGGAGTACAATCCCGGCTGGCATACCGCGCTCGACTTGCGCAACCTGTTGCTCGTGGCCGAAGCCATCACCCGGGCCGCGCTCGAACGCAAGGAAAGCCGGGGTGCGCATTTTCGTGAGGATTTCCCCGAAAAAAGCCCCGAATATGGCGGGTTTAACCAGGTGTTGCGGCGCGGCGGCGATGGGCGCATGGAGCTGCGCCGGCAGCCGCTGCCGCCCATGCCGGCGCCGCTGCAGGTGATTATTGAGGAGATGAAATAATCATGGCCAGCGCGACCTTCAAGCCCTCCGGCGTTCGCGAGGGCCTGCACGGCGAGGATCGAGGAGAAAGCAAAATGTCCAGGGCGATCTTCCGCATCTGGCGCGGCGCCACTGCGCCCCGCGATACCGAGCGCGCTTCCCAAAGCGGTTCGGGTTTCGTGGATTATCCGCTGGAAATCAGCGAGGGCATGGTGGTGCTCGACGCCGTGCATCGCATCCAGGCCGAACAGGCGCCCGATCTGGCCGTGCGCTGGAACTGCAAGGCCGGCAAATGCGGTTCCTGCTCGGCGGAAATCAATGGCATGCCGCGCCTGATGTGCATGACCCGGCTGAATCACCTGCCGCTCGATAAACCGGTGCAAATCGAGCCGATGCGAACCTTTCCCCTGATCCGTGACCTGGTGACCGACGTTTCCTGGAATTATTCGATTAAGCGGCGCATCCAGCCGCTTACGCCGCGCCCGCCCGACGATTCCGACGGCACTTGGCGCGTGCAGCAGCAGGATATGGACCGGGTGCAGGAGTTTCGGAAATGCATCGAGTGCTATCTCTGCCAGGACGTCTGCCATGTCCTGCGCGAACACCAGGGGTTTGATGAATTCGCCGGTCCGCGCTTTTTTACCCACATGGCCGCGCTCGAAATGCATCCGATTGATCAGGGCTCGCGGCTGAAAGCGCTGCGCGAAGAATTCGGCCTGGGCTTGTGCAACATTACCAAATGCTGCACCAAGGTTTGCCCGGAAGGCATCCACATTACCGACAACGCCATCATTCCGCTGAAAGAGCGCGTGGTGGACGAGTACTTCGATCCATTAAGGATGCTGTTCCGGCGGAAGACGAAGTAGCGGCTCAACCCGGGGTGGAAAGTTTTCGCTTGGCTACCCGACTCACCAATTGCCGGTGTTACCGCCCCCGCCCAGCATGCCGCCCAACATGCCGCCCAGCGCGCCCAAGCCTACGGCGGCGCCGGCGTTTTGTCCGGAGCTAAGTTGCGCTTGGGCGGCGATGCGGCTCACCAGGCGATCGAAGGATAGCGACTGCAAGATGACCACGGCGGGCCCGGTGAGCACAATAAAAAACAGGCCCTCGCCGCCGAACAGCGCGTTTTTTACTCCTTTGACGAACTCGATAGTGTAGCTGGCGCGGCTATCGAAGGCCACCACGCTGCCGGTATCCACTCGAATCTGTTCGCCCGGCGCCAGTTCCATGCGGATGAAATGCCCGCCGGCGTGCAGCAACGCCTGTCCGGCTCCGGCAAGTTTTTGTAAGATGAAGCCTTCGCCGCTGAACATGCCGTAGCTCAGCTTCTGGCTGAAAGCCACCGAGATGGTCACCCCCGGCGTGCAGCAGAGGAAGGAGTGCCGCTGGCAGAGCCAGGTCTGGGTTTCGCCGGCGCCGATCGCAACGGGATGAATGGTGCCGGGATAAGGCGCGGCAAACGCCACTTCGCCCGGCCCGCTGAATTCCGATAAAAAGAAGGAATCGCCCGCCAGGGCGCGCTTGAAACCGGCCATTACTCCCCCGCCCGTGCCCGTCTGCATGCCGATCTGGCCGCGCATGTAGAGCAGCATGCCGGGTTCGGCCTGCACCGTTTCGCCAGCGGAAAGATTGACCACGACCGCTTGCATCTCGTAGCCGGAGACGCGATAGGTGGCGTTGCCCAGCCTGCCTTGATTGACAGGGGAGGACGCGGGCGAAGTCGAATTTGCGGCAGCCTCGCCGGCGAGCGGCGCGCCACAGCGAACGCAAAAGCGGGCATCGGCGGGATTGGCTGCTTGGCAAGCGGAGCAGGTGGGCATGCGCTTATTTTACGGGAAATTTTCCCGAGCTGCCGCCCTCCCGAAAACCGGCTACAATCGTATATCGTAAAACGTCCTAACTCTTGTGATTTATTGGATTTATCCATGAATTATCGCGCCGGAATCCGGCTTGCGCTTTGCAGTCTCGGGCTATTCGCCGGGCTGGGTTTGCCGCTCCGGGCGCAAGCGGCGACCGCCGCGGCCGCGACTTCCGCATCCGCCCCGCTGTCGGGTTCGGCGCGCATGCCATCCGCCCCGCCGGCGGCTCCTTCCGTTCCTGCCGCCGGTTCTTTGTGCATGATCATTCCTTTCCAGGATCGAGCCGCCAATCCGAGCCTGGAATGGATCGGGGAGAGTTTTGCCGAGAACCTGGCACAAACCATTGCGGGGGATAGGGTGGAAATCTTGAGCCGGCGGCAACGCCAGGCGGCATTCGATCGTGAAGGCATCCCCATGCTGCCCACCCTCAGCCGGGCGACGCTGATACAAGTGGCAGACAATGTGGACGCACGCTGGCTGATTTTGGGGGCTTACGATTACAACGATGGGCATCTGACCGCGCGGGCGGATTTGATTGATCTGCGCCGGGAGCATCTCTGGCGACTTGCGGCGCAGCCTGTACCCCTGGATCACCTGCAATGGCTGCAGGCGCGGCTGGGTTGGAAATTGCGGCGCTGGATCGATCCCCACTGGAATTCCAGCTTCGAGCAGTTCTGGCGCCGGCAACCACCCGTAGCTTTGCCGGCTTTTGAAAGCTACATTCGTGGTCTTATGACGTCACGGCCGCAACAACAGTTGTATTATTTTCGCGCTGCGGCGCACATTCAACCCGGCTATGCCCTGGCCATTTACCAATTGGGGCGCTGGTATCTGATAAACGGCGATGCCGCGGCCTCGCTCCGTTGGCTTACTCGCCTGCGCCAAAACGACCCCCATTATTGGCGGGCGCAATTTCTGGCCGGCCGGGCGGCCCTGGCGCTGGGCCAAAACTTGCGCGCGGCGCTGTTTCTCCAGCGCATTGCCACCCTGCTGCCGTTGCCCGAAGTGCTCAATAACTGGGGCTTGGCCGAAGCGCGGCGCTCCAATCCCATGGCGGAACAGATTTTCCGCCGCGGCTTGGAGCAAACCGGATTGGATACGGCCGCCGCCGTGCCTCTGGAAATCAATCTAGCGGCCGATGAATGCCGCCGCGGCCAAATTGCCCGGGCTCTGCGTTGGCTGCGCCACGCTCGCGACCAGGCGCCCTTCCCGGAAAAAACCAAACTGTCGCAGTGGATATACGAACTGCAAAAGTCGCCGGCAGGACCGCAGCCGGCTCTGGCGGCGCAGATGGAAACCCCCAGCCAGCATTTCCCCGCCAACCGATTTCGCCAGTTGGCGGCGGCCCTGGTGGCGTTTGCCGAGCAAAAGGCAAGCCGCCTGGCGCGCGCCCGGCAAGTACAATTGTATTTACGGCAGGGCAATTCGCTGCTGCGCGCGGGCGCGCTCGACGGCGCGGAACGCGATTACCGCGCCGCCCTGGCGCTGGACGAACAAGCGGCCGGAGCCCATGCCGGATTAGCGCAAATCTACGCCGCCCGCGGCAATTGGTCCGAGGCGCGGTATGAGGCTCAAGCCGCGCTGGCCATTGCCCCCGCAGCGGAGCCGCACCTGGTGCTGGCGCGCGCCGCACTGGCGCGTGGCCAGCGGCTGGTCGCTCGCCGCGAAATCGCCGCCGCCTTGGCCTTGCAGCCGGATTTAGCCGCCGCCCGCGCCTTATACACTCAGTTGAATGCCCAGCCCTAGCCAGGTTGCCCCGCGAGCCCGCTTCGGCGCAGTATTGAATTTGGATAAATAGCTCATGAATCTTCCCGCCGCCACGCGCCGTTCAACGTTCTTTTTCCGGAGCAGGGAACTTGCCCTGGTTGTTCTGCTGGCGTGCGCTTCCGGCGCCTGGCGGCCCGGGGCGCCCGCCGCCGCCCACCCGCGTGTGGTGCTGCTGAAATTGCACGGCATTGTCTTGCCGGTGACGGCGGAATACATTCGCCATGGCCTGCGTTATGCCCGCCAGACGCATGCCCAGGCGGTGGTGATCGAATTGGCGACTCCAGGCGGCCTGGACACCGCCATGCGGCAAATCATCGAGGCGATTTTGCGGTCGCCGGTACCGGTGATCGGCTATGTCGCGCCCAGCGGCGCGCGCGCCGCTTCAGCCGGATTTTTTATCCTGGAAAGCTGCGATCTGGCCGCCATGGCGCCCGGCACCAATACCGGCGCCTCGCATCCGGTCGTGCTGGGCGGCCCGCAGCCCACCGGCATCGAGGCGCAAAAAATACAAAATGACGCCGCCGCGTATATACGCGCGCTGGCCACGCGCCGCGGCCGCAATGCCGATGCCGCCGAACAGGCCGTAGTGAAAAGCTCTTCCTACACCGATCAGGAAGCGCTCAAGCTACAACTGATCGAGCTCATCGCTCCTAATCTTGCCGGCCTGCTTCGCCAGGCGCAGAACCGCCCGTTTCGTCGCATCGACGGCCAGCTCGGGCAATTCGACACCGCGAACGCTCGGATTCTGCCGTTCGCCATGAGCCTGCGCGAGCGCCTGCTGGATATGGATCCGGGGCTGGCGTTTCTGTTGCTGGCGGCGGGCGCCATCTGCATCTACATCGAGTTCACCCATCCCGGCGTGATTGTTCCCGGCGTCGCCGGCGTGCTGTTGCTGGCGCTGGGTTTGCTGGGCATGGCGGTGTTTCCTATCCGCTGGGCGGCGGCCGGATTGCTGTTGCTCGGCCTGATCCTGATCGTGATCGAAGCCAAGTTTCCCGCGCATGGGCTCTGGGCGGTGGGCGGGGTGGTGGCCCTCACCCTGGGAGCGGTGTTCTTGATTAATACGCCTCTGCCCGCCATGCGCATTGGCTGGGGCGAGGCGGGCGGGTTGGCCGCGGCCTTAGGCCTGCTGTTGACGCTGACTTTGCGGCTGGTCTTGCTGGCCCGCCGCGCCAAGCACTGGTCGGGGTCGGAAGCGCTGCTGGGCTCGATTGCCGTGACAAGCCAGGCGCTGGCCCCGGAAGGCGATGTGCTGCTGGCCGGCGAGCATTGGCGCGCTCATGCCGCTCAGCCCGTGCCCGCCGGCGCGCGCGTGCGCGTCATCGCCGTGCGCGGCTTGCGCCTGGAAGTGGAACCCGCGCCCGAAAGCCTGCCCCCGCGCGCCGCGGAAAAATATTGATTCGAGCTTTAACGGAGTAGAATGAGCTTCGGTCAATTTCCGAGCCGCCGAGGAGATGGGGTTTTATGCCGGTCTTGATCTTTCTGGTGGTCGTAATCCTGTTCCTGTTTGCCGCGATCAAAGTGGTCCCGGAGTACGAGCGGCTGGTGGTTTTCCGGTTGGGGCGCGTGCTGGGCCGGCCGAAAGGGCCCGGCGTCGTGCTGATCATTCCGCTTGTGGACCGCGTGGTGTGGGTTTCGCTGCGCGTGGATACGCTCGATGTGCCGCCGCAGGACATCATTACGCGGGATAATGTGACCGCGACTGTGACCGCGGTGGTTTATTTTCGCGTGATCGATCCGCTGAAGTCGGTATTGGAAGTGCAGAATTTCCGCTTTGCCAGCTCGCAGTTCGCGCAAACCACCCTGCGCTCGGTGCTGGGGGAAGTCGAATTCGACGATCTGTTGTCATCACGCGAGAAGATGAACGTGCGGCTGCAGGCGATTCTGGACGAGCGTACCGAGCCCTGGGGCGTGAAGGTCACCGATGTCGCCATTAAGGCGGTGGATTTGCCCGAGGGGCTGCAACGCGCCATTGCCCGCCAGGCGGAAGCGGAACGGGAAAAACGCGCCAAGATCATCCATGCCGAAGGCGAGTATGCCGCCTCCCAGCGCCTGGCCGATGCCGCCAAAATTATCGGCACCCATCCGGTGACCCTGCAGTTGCGCTATTTGCAGACACTTTCCGAAATTGCCGCGGAAAAGAACTCAACTATCATCTTTCCCGTGCCGATAGACTTGCTGGAAGGCTTAATGCGCGGTTTGGGCTCGGGCGCCCGTCTGCAGCCCGGCAATCCGCCGCAAAGCGGAGGATAATAACCGCATGCGCTATCGCATGGAAGATGACCGGCCTGCCCGGAGGAAAGAGAAAGAGGTGCAGCTTGAGCTGCGCGCCTCGAGTCTGCTGATCCTGCTGGGCATTTTAGCCGTCGTTTGCGGGCTGTTTTACGCGCTCGGCTATACCATTGGCCGGCATTCGGCGCCGCAGACGTTCTCCTTGAACCCCGCCCCGCCGCCGGTGCGTGCAAGCTCCAGTTCCGTCCTGACTCCCGGAAGCGCGCAACCGCCCAATCCCATCGAATTGAGCGCGGCCGAGCAGGGAAAAACTCCCGCCATGCTGACCCCGGCGCCAACTCCGGTTTCCACCGTCGCGCCCGTTGCCAATACGAACACCCCGCCCGCGGCGCCGTCCTCCACGCGCGCGGCTCTGGCCTCAACGTCGACGCCGGCGCAACCTGCGCCGTTGGCGCCTGCGCTCCCGACCCCGGCGAGTCATGCCGCTGCCGGCAGTGCGTTTGTTGTCCAGGTATTTGCCGGCGTGATGCGAAACGATGCCTACAGTCTGGCGGCGGCGTTGAAAGCCCGCCAATACCCCGTGTTTGTGGTCGTGCCTTCGGCTGGAGAAAATCTGTACCGGGTGCAGGTCGGGCCATATGCCACCCTGCAGCAGGCTTCGGCCATGCGCGCGCGCCTGTTGGCCGATGGCTATAACGCCGTCGTAAAAAATAAGAACTGATCCGCCGCTCACCGCCTAACCGCCGAGTCGGACAGCTTTTGATGTCTTTGGCTATTGCGCGGTCTTCCGCTTCCCGCGGTGAATGCGGCTCGGCCGCTTTTACTTTTAGGCGCTAACGCTTTCGCAAAGGTCCGGCCGAAACCGGACGCAGGGCGAATGCTCATGGATGCCGGGCATTGCCGGGCGCAATTCCTGCGGAATTGCTTGGTATCGTCGTTAATAGGCGCGGGACCTAACCGGAACCCCGCGCTTCGGCCTGCGGGCATAGCTCGAGGCAATTTCTCCGAAATTGCCAATGACGAAAACTGCTGTCCGACTCGGCCGTTAACGCTTGATGAGATAATGCTTTATTGCTTGGGATTTGGCTTCTTGTTTGCCTGTGAGCGCAGCTTGGCCTGTTCTTTTTGCTGTTGCTCGACGACCTTGCGATAGTTGACCACGTTGGGAACGTTGGCGCGCAGTTCAGCGGCCAGCAGGCGTTGCTGCGCCTGGCGTTCTTCCTCATCAGGCGTGATCAGCGTCCCCTGGCTTGGCGGGGTTCCTGGCGTGGTGGGCAAGGCATTCGGATCGTTGGCGTTTGAAGCTTCCATCGCGGTAGGCGCGTCGGTCGGTTTTAAGCCCCCCGCGCCCAGATTTTCTAATTCAATTTGCCCGGTGGGGCCATTGCTGTTATTGCTGGCGACGACGATGGGGCTGGCTGAATTATTCGCCAACTCTCCCACGACTTCGCCAATGTCCTGATTGGATAATGTCGGCTCTCCGACCTTATCCGCCCGGTCGAAAATGGCGATGGGGGAGGAGTGCAGCACCCCGGCCAATTCCTGCAAACGGCTTGGAGCCGTGCGGCTGTGGATCTCGGCGCGGTTGAACGCAATGGCGCGCGTGCTGGGCTGCGGAATCGGCCGATGCAGCTTCGCCAGCGCCTGCGCGGCATTTTTTGCCTCCGGGCTCAAGGGGTAGCGCAGGATGAGGTGATGCCAATATGCGATGGAGTCGCTCTGATCCAGTTGGGCGTCCTGCAAGAGCAATTTTTTAATGTCCGGATTCGAAGCATCCAATCGGGCGGCAATCCGGTAACGGCTGGAGGTGATCTCGTAGGAACGCGCCAGCATGGCTAGCGCCTGATCGCCATTGCTGAAAAGCGGATAGTGCGCGATGACGGATTTCAACCGCCCTTGGGCGGCGCGATAGTTGCCGCGCAAATAATAAAACTTCGCGATGCGGTAGTCCCGGGTAGCGAGTACTTCCTGGGTCTCGCGCAGCATTTGCTCGGCTTGGGAGCGCAGGGGACTGTGGGGATAGTTCAACAGAAAGTTGCGCAATGCGCGCTGGGCGCGATACGCATGCGTGGGGTCGCGATCGGGCTTTTGAATCTGCCGGAACTGAATTTCGGCGATCTTGAGCTGGGCCTCGCTGGCCTCCGGCATGGTGGGGAAAAAGGTGATGAAGTCCCGGTATTCGGCATCCGCCTGTTCCAGGCCTTCGACGCCGCCTTGGCGGTACCAGCTATCGCCAATTGCCATCTTGGCGCGCGCCAGGTATTGGCTGTCGGGATAGGTGTTGATCAAGGCCTGTAACAGCAACCGCGCTACGGTGAACTTGTTTTGGTCCATCGCGACCATGGCGCGGTTAAAGAGCTGTTTGTCGGGTTGGGCTGAGTGAACACTCGCCAGCGGGTTGGTCGAGGCATGATGGACGAAAAAACATCCCGAGGATGCTAGTCCCATCCATCCCGCCAAGCCGATTAGTAGTGCACGTTTCATGTCACCTTCAGGCCGCTTGCCGAACAAAGTTACACCTAGCATAACCCGGAATATGCACACCAGTTTACGTTTTATGTGGCTGGCCGCAGTGCGCTTGAGTACGCTGCCGAGCAGGGAATTGGGCTGTGCTTCACAGGCTGGCCGCGGCGCTTGCCGGCTGCGGAATTAGATTGCCGATGCGGCGGATGACGCCGCCCACGGCGCGCAGCTTATCTTCAATGCGTTCGTAACCGCGGTCAATGTGGTAGATGCGGTCGATGATGGTTTCGCCTTCGGCCGCTAGCCCGGAGAGCACCAGCGAAGCGCTGGCGCGCAGATCGCTCGCCAGTACGGCGGCGCCGGTGAGCGGGGCGGGGCCGCGAACAATGGCGCGGTTGCCTTCGATTTTGATATCCGCGCCCATGCGCACCATTTCCAGCGCGTGCATGAAGCGGTTTTCAAAAATGGTTTCCGTGATGACGGCGGTGCCTTCGGCCCGGGTCATCAGGGCCATGTATTGCGCCTGTAGATCGGTAGCGAAGCCGGGATATTCGGCGGTGGTGATGTCCAAACCGCGCAGGCGCGGGCTGGGATGGGTTTCGACCGCATCCGCGCCGACGCGCAGATCGGCGCCGGCCTCCTGCAACCGGTCGAGCAAGGCGCGGAGATGTAGCGGGTTCAGCCCGGTAACGGTGAGTTGCCCGCCGGTGATTAACCCGGCCAGGATGAAGGTGCCGGCTTCAATGCGGTCGGGAATAATTCGATGGCTGGCGCCGTGTAGGCGTGCAACGCCTTGAATGCGCAGCGTGGGCGTGCCGGCGCCCTCGATTTTGGCGCCCATTTTAATCAGCAACTCGGCCAGATCGACCACTTCCGGCTCAAGGGCGCAATTTTCCAGCACGGTTTCGCCTTCGGCCAGCACCGCCGCCATCAGCACATCTTCGGTGCCGGTGACGGTGATGCGATCGAATACATAGTGATTGCCGCGCAGGCGGTCAGTCTCGGCAATCACATACCCGTGCTCCTGGCGCAAACGCGCGCCCAGTTTTTCCAATCCGAGCAAATGCAAATTGATCGGGCGCGCGCCGATGGCGCAGCCGCCGGGCAGGGAAACGCGGGCTTGGCCGGTGCGGGCCAGGAGGGGTCCCAGCACCAGGGTTGAGGCGCGCATGGTCTTGACCAGGTCGTAAGCCGCTTCGGGGTTGGTGATGTTGCGTGCCTTCAGCGCCATCCGGTGGCGTGCCCGGCCGCTGCCGGCATCGGTTTCGACCCCCATGGTTTCCAATAGGCGGCGCGTCGTCTGCAGATCGCGGACGTCCGGTACTTGGTCGAGCAGCAACTCGTCTTCGGTTAACAGGCAGGCGGCCATGCAGGGCAGGGCGGCATTTTTTGCGCCTCCCACGCGAATCGTGCCGTGCAGCGGCACGCCGCCGCGGATGACCAGTTTATCCATTCGAGCCAATCCCTCTGCTAGTAGTACGAAGCCGGCGCAGTCTGCTCTGATGATAACGCGGTAAGCTGCCGCCCTTCGCCAAAAACCGCCAGAATTTCGCCTGCCGGATTAGCCACAACCAGGTCGGCGGGCGCGTTGGGCAGCAGCCGTCCATGCGCTGGCTGCAGGCCCAGCATACGGGCGGGGTTGGCGCTGGCCATACGCCAGGCCGTCGCCAAGTCCAGGTCTGCGAATTCCATCACATTGCGCACGGCGCGATCGAGCGTCAGCACGCTGCCGGCCAGGTGCCCATTCCAAAGGCAGCGCTGGCCTTCGACCTGGACTTCAACCGGCCCCAGCTGAAACCGGCCGTCTCCTTGCCCGGTGGCGCTGATCGCGTCGGTAACCAGCACGCTCCGAAGCTCGCCCTTGGCGCGCACGATCAACTTCACGATCGCCGGATGCACATGCAGCCCGTCCGCAATGACTTCGGCGTACGCGCGGTCGTCGCTCAGCACCGCGCCGGCAATGCCGGGGGCGCGATGCTCGAGCGCGCGCATGGCATTGAAGGTATGCGTGGCATGGCGCGCGCCGGCTTCAATGCCGCGGCGCGCGGTCTCATAATCCGCATTGCTATGCCCCAGGCTGATCGTCACGCCGCGGCGGGTTGCGATGGCGATCAATTCCTCGGCGCCGGGCAACTCGGGCGCGGCGGTCATTAACTTAATATGGCCACGGGCGGCTTGCCAAAACCGCTCAAAAAGCTCCGGCGAGGGCGCCTGCATGTATTCCACCGGCTGCACGCCGGCCTTTTCCGGACTGATGAACGGGCCTTCCAGGTGAATGCCCAGAGGACGTGCGCGGCCGCTGAAACGGGCGCGCGCGCCTCCGCCCGTGCTTTGATCGCCCTGGCCGGCGGCCTCAATCCCGTCCGCCAGAAATTCGATGGCTTTGAGCGTGGCCTCCACGGATGCCGTCATCGTGGTGGGCAGGTACGCGGTCACGCCCCGCCGGAATAAATGGCGTTCGAAGCGCTCGCGTCCCTGCTCATCCGGGCGCATCAGATCGTGCCCGGCGCCGCCGTGAATGTGGAGATCGAGCATGCCCGGCAGGATGACCGCTCCGGGAAAATGGCGGGCTTCGGCGCCGCCGGGCAACGCCACTTCCTCCCGCGGTCCGAGAGCGGCGATCTGGCCGTCGCGGATTAGCAGGATGGGGTTCGCAATCTCTTCGTCGGGAGTAAACAGGCGATCGGCGCTAATAGCCAAGTTCATACCATATTATTGAGCTTGCCCCTGCGCTGAATGTAAGAAAACGCGCTGCGGTCACATTTTATAGCGGCCGGTTTCATCTTCGCCCAGGTTTTCCAGCCAGCGGCGCAGTTCCTCGCTGGAGGCCGGATCGGCGGCGGCCGCCGCCACTTTGGAATTTTTTAACACCTCGTCTTCAACGTAGATCGGGCAGTCCATCCGCAGCGCCAGCGCCAGCGCGTCGCTGGGACGCGCGTCCATGGCGATCATCTCGCCCTCGCGCTCGAGCCAGATGAGGGCGTAAAAAGTATCGTCCTTCAGTTCGCTGACCACGACTTTATGAATGCTGAAATTTAAGCCCAGGAGCAGTTGTTTGATCAGGTCATGTGTCATGGGCCGGGGCGTGGCGATTTTTTCAATTTCCAGCGCGATCGCATTCGCCTCATAAATGCCGACCCAGATGGGGAGCACGGCTTTGCCTTCGGCATCGCGCAAAATGACGATGGGCGTATTGGTGCTGGCATCCATCATCAAGCCGCGGATTTTCATCTCGATTTCCATGGCCTTCCCCTTTCAAGCCATCAGGCATTGGCGGCCGGCGGAGCCGCGATCTGTTCGCCCACCAGGCTGTTGGCGCCCGCGCGCAATATCCGCACCCAGGCATATTCGCCCGGCCGCAGCGGCCGGTAAACCGGCAACGCCCCCGGCGCCGTGGCTTCTACCCGGCCATCGCCGCTAAAATTCACCACCCGGTTCGAGCTGGCGCGTCCGCTCCACTGCGCTAGTTTGGTTTGATAAGCCTCGATCATGACCTCGACCGGGCGGCCCACCCAAGCTTGATTGTCGGCGGCCTGGATCTCCTGCTGCCGGCGTTGCAGCGCCATTAGTCGTTCGATTTTCACGGCATCCGGCACGGCCTCGGTCTCGCCCCAGGCGCCGGCTTCGGTGTGCGGGCGGGGCGAATATTGAAAGATGAATGTGCCCGAATAATGCACTTCCTCGATCAGGCTCATCGTCTGCTCGAAATCGCGCTCGTTTTCTCCGGGAAAACCGACGATCAGGTCGGTGGTGATGGCCAGCGGCCGGCGGCAACCACGGATCAGCGCGATTTTTTCCAGGTATTCGGCGCGCGTGTATTCCCGCCGCATGCGCCGCAACACCTCGTCCGAGCCGGATTGCGAAGGTAGGTGAACGTGATCGCAGAGCGTGGGGTGGTCGCCCATCACGCGCACAATTTCGGCGCTGAAATCGCGCGGATGCGAGGTGGTGTAGCGCACTCGCTTCAGCCCGGGAGTTTCCGCCACCGCCGCCAGCAGCTCGGCGAAACTCAGGCCGGCCGGACTGGGATCGCGATAGGAATTGACATTCTGGCCTAGCAGTTGAATTTCGGTGTAACCGGTGTCGGCCAGCATGCGGGCTTCGCGCAGGATGGCCGCGCTGGCGCGGCTGCGCTCGCCCCCGCGCGTGTAAGGAACAATACAGTAGGCGCAGTGCTTGTCACAGCCTTCAATAATGGTGAGCCAGGCGCGGAAGGGGTGGTCGCGGCGCGTCAGTTCGGTTTCAAAAGCTTCCTCGCTGGCCGGGTCCAGGCCGGTGACGCGATGCTCGCCCGCTTCCAGGCGCGCGAGCAGTTCCGGCAGCCGCGGATAGCTGGCCGAGCCCGCCACCAGGCTGACGTGCGGGGCGCGGCGAAACAGCGCTTCGCCTTCCTGCTGCGCGACGCAGCCGAGCACGCCGAAAACCCGGCCTTCGCGATGCAAGGCTTTGTATTGCGACAATCGGCTGAAGACTTTCTGCGCGGCTTTGTCGCGAATGCTGCAGGTGTTGAACAGGATCAGGCCGGCGTCTTCCATCCGCTCGACCGGAGTGTAGCCGCGCGCGGACAGCGTGCCCGCTACCCGCTCGGAATCATGCACATTCATCTGGCAGCCAAAGGTCTCGATCCAGAAAGTTTTGGACGGAATAGGCATGGTGCGCGGTTCGGGCTAGGATCTGGCCTCAGTATAACAAGCGGCCCTCGTGGGTTCTACCAAGGCGCCCGGCGGGCACGAAATGTTCATGGCCGGGTCGTCAACCAAATTTTGCGCAGCTTCTCGCCTCGACTTTAACGCCCGGCATGTTTAACGCCCGGCATGGGCGGCGGCCAGTAATTCGGCGGCATGGCGGCGCGCGGTCGGGTCTTGGCTCTTGCCGGCCAGCATGCGCGCGATCTCCTCCACGCGTTCGGCGCCCGTCAGCTTGCGGACTACGGTAAAGGCGCGGCCCTGGCGAACCTGTTTTTCCACTTGCAGGTGGTGGTCGGCGAAGGTGGCGATCTGCGCCAGGTGGGTGACGCAGAGCAGCTGCCAGTGGCGGGCCAGTCCGGACAGCTTGCGGCCCACCGTTTCCGCCGCCTGGCCGCCGATGCCGGCATCAATTTCATCGAACACCAGCGTGCGTGCGCCTTCTCTGGCGCCGGCGGAATCGCGGCGGCCATTCTCCTCAATCGCCACCTGCAGCGCCAGCAGCAGCCGCGACAATTCTCCCCCGGAAGCGCAGTCGGCCAACTCGCGTAACGGCTCGCCGGGATTCAGCGTGCCCTGAAAAGCGGCCGTATCGTAACCGGCGGCGGTCCAGCCCTCGGGCTCATCCCGCGAATTCAGGGTGATTTCCAGCCGTAAGGGCATCGCCATGGCCTTGGCCTGCTGTTCGACCGCGCGCGCCAGGCGCGGCGCCGCCTGATGGCGCCGTCGCGAGGCCGCTTCCGCCCGCCGCGCGTAAGCTTCGGCCGCGTGCTGGACTTCAGCCTGCGCCGCCGCCAGGCGTTCATCCGCGTGCACCGCCGCTTCCAGCTTTTCCGCCAATTGATCGCGCCAGACGAGGACTTCTTCCAGGCTGGGGCCGTATTTGCGCTTGAGCCGGTCTAGCAGCGACAGCCGTTCCTCAATTTGCGCCAGCCGCTCGGTCGAAGCCTCGCTCTCTTCGGTCCAGGCGCGCAGGCTTTCAGCAATATCGGCCAGCTCGCTGCGCAGCGAAGCCAGCCGTGGCGGCAGTGCTTCGCAGCCGGGATCGAGCCGGGCCAGTTCCTGTAAATCCCGTTCGGCCGATTTCAAATCCGCCGCCGCCGCGCTGGGCGAATCGTAAAGCGTGTTATAGGCGCTCTGCGCGATTTCCAGAATTTTGCCGGCGTTGGCCAGGCGGCGGTGTTCCAGTTCGAGTTCGGCATCTTCGCCCGCGGCCAGGCGCGCCGCCTGCAGTTCCTGCCATTGAAAATTCCACAGGTCCAATTCCTGCAAGCGCTGGCGATCGGCGCTGGCCAGCTCTTCCACGTGCTGGCGAGCTTTGCGCCAGGTCTCATGGGCTTCCGCCAGCGCGTCCAACTCGGACTCGAGTTGCGCGTAACGGTCGAGGTAAGCCAATTCCGTGGCTGGCTGGAAGGCCACCAGCGCCTCGTTTTGGGATTGGATGGCGGCCAGCCAGGGCGCCAGTTCGCGCAACTGCGCCAGCGTGGCCGGCTGGGCATTGATGAAAGCGCGGCTTTTGCCTCCAGCGTTCAATTCACGGCGGATAATCAGCGGCTCATCCGCATCGGCGGCAATGCCTTGCTGCGACAACATGGCGGCGGCGCCGGCCGCATCTTCCAGCATGAATGCGCCATGGATCGAGGCTTTCTCCGCACCCTGCCGCACCACCTGCGCATCGGCGCGGCGCCCCAGCAGCAGGCTTAGCGCGTCGACTACGATGGATTTGCCCGAGCCGGTTTCGCCGCTAAGCACGTTCAAACCGGCGCCGAACTCCAGTGCGGCCTGGTCGATTACGGCGTAATTTTCTATTTGCAGGCTGAGCAGCATGTCCGCCTTCCCGGTAGCCGGATTATGCCAGTTACCCGGGAGCGTTTCCAGCCGGGCCGCCCGTGGGCCGCCGGAATTCAGGCGAGTATCTCAAATGACACCAAATTTTCACTGAATTTGTCTTGCCAGCCCATGAAAGCGCGCCGGGTTGGTATGCTAAATATATTCAGTCTGGCCGGCCCCGGCCGAGTCCGGGGAACAAGGGCCGGGAAGTGGTTTCAAAAAGAATTAGGATCGTTGGCCGGGATTGGGGCTGTAACTTTTCCAGCGATCATACTTTTGAGTCCGCTTCTAATTCATTCGCTGAGGGACGGCATTGCAGTTTCCCAATTTCTCCCCGAATACCGGGGCTTTTACCGAGTTCTTGAGCCAATCGGGACCGGTGGCCAAAACCGTATTGGCCATTTTGCTGCTGCTCTCGATTTTTTCCTGGGCTCTGATCTTGAAAAAATGGAGCGCGTTTCGCCGTGTTCGCCGGCAAACGCAGAAATTCCTGCGCGCCTTTCATAAAGCCGCCCGGTTGCCCGACATGCATGCCGTGTCGGAAAACTTCCGTCCTTCGCCGCTGGTCGAAGTGTTTGAAGCCGGTTACGAGGAATTAACGCGCCAGCGTGGCGGCGCACGCGCTCCCGCCTTGGAACGCGCTGTGCGCGCCGCCACCACCGATCAGATCACCGCGCTCGAAGACCGCTTGGGGTGGCTGGCCACGATTGCCGGTGCCAGCCCGTTTATCGGCCTGTTTGGCACCGTGTGGGGCATCATCAACGCTTTTCACGGGCTGGGAGCCGAGGGCGCGGCCACCTTGCGCGCCGTCGCTCCCGGTATTTCCGAAGCGCTGGTGACGACCGCGGCCGGGTTGTTCGCGGCAGTGCCGGCGCTGATTGCCTATAACGCGCTCTCCAATCAGGTGAAAGTGCTGGCGGCCACCACCGATGAATTCGGGCTTGAACTGGTCAATCGTCTGGAAGAAGCCGGCGTGGTGGAAGAGGCTGCTGCCGGCTACCGCCCCGGGCCGAGGTGAGCTATGGCCTGGAGCCTTCCCAATGGACGCACGCAAACCGCGCTGGCCGACATCAATGTCACCCCCCTGGTCGATGTGGTGCTGGTGCTGCTGGTGATTTTTATGATCACCGCTCCGGTCATCCAATCGGGCATCTCGGTGACCGTTCCCCACACCCGCAATACCCGGCAACTATTGAAGCCGCGGTTGGTGGTGACCGTGGCCCAGGGCGGCGATATTTACGTCAATGACAAGCGGGTCAATATTCATGCTTTGCCGGCCTTGTTGAAGCAGCAGGTGCCCGCGGGCAAGCACACCATTTATGTGCGCGCCGATGAGCGCGTGCCCTGGGGCATGCTGGCGCAGGTCATGGACGAGATTAAGCGGGGCGGTTTACAGCGGGTCAGCTTGGTGACGCAGCCTTATTCGCATAAACCCTAGCCGGGCTTCCGGCGGGATTTCCAAGTGAATTATTCCGTTTCAACCCGGCGGTATGAAAAAGGCTGGAGCAGCAGTTTGTTCCTCTCCATTCTGGCGCATGCAATCCTGCTGGGCGGCGGATTTATTGCCGGCGCCTGGCTGAACCTGCCGCTGGGCGGAAAACATCCGGGCGGCGCCGGCGGCGCCATCCAGGCCAACCTGGTGGCCAAAGTTCCCGGCGGCAGCATTCCCATGCCCGCGCCCACCGCGCTGGTTACTAAAAATCGGCTGGCGAACAATCTTCCCGGCTTGACCAAAACCATTCCCCACCGCGCTCCGCGCCCGCATCCGCATGCGGTGCGGCTGCCAACCGCGGTGCGCATTCCCGATCTGGCACGACGCCAGGCCTTGCGCGAGTTGCGCCATATGCAACAGGCTGACGTCAACCGCCGCCGCCCGCATCGCCGCGCCATGTTTGGCGCCGGCGGGCCGGCCTCGTTTAACTATGGCTTGCAACAAGGCGTGGGCGGCGGCGGCGGCATGTCCTTTGGCGATGCCACCTTCGGTTCGCTCTATACCGCCTATGTGAACCAACTCCGTAATCGCCTCAATTATTACTGGAGTCTGCAGTATCGCGATCCGTCCGCACCCGTCGGACGCCTCGTCTGGGTGGCCTTTACCGTCAACCGCGCCGGAAACATTTATGATATTCAATTCGCTCGCCGCAGCGGCGTTCCCTCGCTGGATGGCATGGCGCTGCATGCGGTTCAACAGATGGCGAACTCGGAACGTTTGCCCTTGCCGGCAGGTTATCCGCAATCATTACTGACTGTGACCGTTTCATTTGAATTGCAATAGATCATGATTTTTGTAACCAGCCGCACCCATCGTAAGTCTTAGGAGCAGGCATTAATTGATGCGTTTTCAGGCACTGAAGCTCTCCGTTGGCATGGCGTTCTTGCTCGCCGGATGGTGTGCGGGGCCGCTTTTTGCCCAGTCGCAACTGACCATCAACATAACCGGGTTTAAAAAATACCGGTTGGCGCAGCCCGCCTTCGTCGCTCCCGCCGGCAATCCGCAGGCGGCCAGCCTGGCCGAGGCGTTCAACCAGACGCTTTGGAATGATCTGAATCAATCCGGCCTGGTGATCATGGTCAGCCGCAGCCTCTATCCCCAAGCCACGCCCGCCCAACCGCAGGATTTAAATGGCGGCGCGATGGCGGCCTGGTCGAACCCGCCGGCGCAGGCGCAACGCCTGGTCTTTGGCAACCTGGCGGTGGGCAATAATGTGCTGCAAATCGAAGGCTACCTTTACGACCTCACCCAGCCGTCTTCGCCTTATATGCTGGGCAAGCGCTATTCCGGCCCGCCGACGGCGCCAGAGGCGCGGCTGATGGCGCATGAATTCGCCGATGCCATTATCGCCGCCCTGGGCGGCGGCCAGGGCATCGCCGGCACGCATATCGCTTATATCAGCAACCGCAGCGGCCACAAGGAAGTCTGGTTGATGGATTACGACGGAACCAACAAGCGCCAGATTACCCATCTCAACAGCATCTGCTACTCCCCGCGCATCTCACCCGGCGGCAACCGCATTGCCTTTATCAGCAATCGCAGCGGTACCTGGCAGATCTGGATCTACTCGCTGCTCACCAATCGCTATTTGTACTTCCCGCATTTCAACGGCTTCATCGCCACCCCCGCCTGGTCCCCGGATGGGACTAAGCTGGCGTTCTCCGCCGATCTAGATCACAGCGGGAATCCGGAAAT
Organism: Acidobacteriota bacterium; assembly: GCA_021818955.1. Lineage (GTDB taxonomy): Bacteria > Acidobacteriota > Terriglobia > Terriglobales > SCQP01 > JAKASR01. The sequence goes on along the minus strand of JAKASR010000004.1, from coordinate 112,151 downwards.
TTACGTCATCAACGCCAACGGTTCCGGCCTGCATCGCCTGACTTATTCTCACAGTGTCAACATCGCCCCGGTCTGGAACCCGAAAACCGGCGCCCAGATCGCCTTCGAGAGTGACCGCACCGGCCTGCCGCAAATCTATATCATGGATGCGGATGGCGCCAACCAGCAGGTGCTCACCACCAGCGGCTATGCCGTCAGCCCCTCCTGGTCGCCTAACGGCCAGGTGCTGGCCTTCTCCTGGCGGCGCACCGGAGGCGGCGAAAACAATGGCGGCGCTTACGATATTTATTTAATGGATTTGGCTAGCCGAAATTTTGTTCAATTGACGCATAATGGCCTGCGGAACGATTATCCTTCCTGGGCGCCGGATGGGCGCCACGTCGTGTTTACCTCCGGCCGCCCGGGACATTGGCAGTTGTTTACCATCCTGGCGGATGGTTCGAATCCTGCCGAGATCAGTCGCCGTGGCAGCAATCAAATGCCAAATTGGTCGTCACATTGATTGCCGCCCGATAGAGCTGACCGGCTCCTGCGGTCAATGGCCGTTTCGTGCTCCGGCCGGATGCCCGGCCGGCGCGACGGCTTAAGTTGTGCATTCACAATCCGTGGGTCATGATCCCACGATGGAGGATGATTCTCATGCAAGTACGTAACCGGCTGCTGGCCGCTGCTGCCAGTTTGCCTCTTTTGCTGTGGTTAACCGGCTGCGGCCATAAAAAGCTGCCGCCGCCCCCGCCGCCGGCGCCTGTGGCGGCAGCGCCACTGCCGACGGCCAGCATCAGTGCCGATCCCACCGCTATCCAGCGCGGCCAGAGCAGCACCCTTACCTGGACCTCGACCAATGCGGTGTCAGTGACGTTGAACGGCGCGCGCGTCGACCTCAACGGCTCGCAACAGGTTTCGCCCACCGATTCCACCGATTACGAGCTGGTGGCCACCAACTCCGATGGGAAGACGGCGGATTCCAGCGTGCGCGTCACCGTCACGCAACCGCCGCCGCCCCCGCCCCCGCCGGCGCCCACGGTCGTGCCGCTGAGTGAACGCTTCCAGCAGAATATTCACGATGCTTTCTTCGATTTCGATAAGTGGAATATTCGTGGCGATGCGCAACAGGCGCTCGAGGGAGACGCCGATTGGCTGAAGCAAAACCCCGAAGTGAATATCATCATCGAGGGTCATTGCGATGCCCGCGGCAGCGCCGAATACAACATGGGCTTGGGCGACCGCCGTGCCAATGCCGCCCGCAAATACCTGGTGGCGTTGGGCGTGGATGCCAGCCGCATCCGCACCATCAGCTACGGCAAGGAACGGCCTTTCTGCACGGAGGCCACGTCGGAATGCTACCAGCAAAACCGGCGCGCGCATATTGTCATGCAGACCTCCGGCGGCGGCTCCAGCCAGTAGCCCGTTCGCTATCCCCTCCCGCTCCCGCGGCGCCGAGTTGCCACACGGCGCCGCGGGAGCTTATTTTTTTAAAGTTGCCCGCCTGTCAACTTGCTTCAGCCGCCGGCCGTCAGCTTTGGGGTTTGCGGGCCGGGGCGCCAGGAAAATTCCGACTGCTTTTCGCGCGCTTGCGCTGAGTGCTGTTAGCTTTCTTTCGGCAGCGGCGCCTCCACCGGCACGCGTTCCCAATCGTCTGCCGGCCACGGATGCAGTAGGCGTTCGAGCGCGGAAGCGCCGCTGGCGGCGTTGAGCCAGCGATCGTAAGCCTCCGGCGCCAGCACCGCCGGCATGCGGTTATGCACCGGCGCCACCAACGCGTTAGGCGTGGTCGTAATCAGGGTGCAGCTTTCCTTCGGGCCCTCCGCCGCCGGCGGATTCGCCACTGGCGGCAGCGCCGCCGGCCAGGGTTCCCATAAGCCGGCGATGGCGAAAATGCCCTGGTCGCGGCGGCGGATCTGCCAGCAGCGCCGCCGGCCTTGCTCTTCCGCCCATTCATAAAAACCGTCGGCGGGCACCAGGCAGCGGCGGCGGCGCCAGGCTTCGCGAAAGGACGGCTTGGACGCCAACCCTTCGGCGCGGGCATTAATCAGCGGGGTCGAAGACTTTACCGGCGGGCGCGCCCAGGCGGGAATCAGCCCCCAGCGGAAGTGGGCGGCCTCGCGTCCACCCTCCGGGCGCGCCCGCACCGCCAGCACCGGCTGCATCGGCGCGATGTTGAAGCGCGCGCGCAGCACCGGCGCCGGCTCCAGTCGGAAGTGCGCCGCCACGGCTTCGCCGGGCTGGGTAAGGGTAAATCGTCCACACATGGGTCAATAGAAATATCACCTGAGTTCAGCACAAAAAACAATGGGCTATTCCGCCGTTCTGGGAGCGCGGGCCTCTGTCCCGCGCTTTAAAAATGCAGTGGTAAAACTCCTGACGCTTGGCTTTAAAACCGTTCCAGGCTGGGAATGCTGCTGAACGAGATGCGGGTGGGTGCGGCGGTGCGCACCGCCTGCAGCCCGGCGGGATAGACCGTCTGCGGACCGAACTTGAGGTTGAGGGCGTCCATGGCGGCGCTGGCGCGCTCGCGCCGCCGCTGTTCATCGGCATCGAACAGCGGCAGCGTGCGCTGTTGCTCGCCGCTCAAGTCGTAGAGCCGCACCCCGACCGCGATCGGTTTCGCCGCCGGGCAGCCGCCCCAGAGCCGGCGCAGGTGGCGCTGCAACATGAAATCGTCGCGGCAATCGGCGATGCGCGCGTGCGCCTCCCAGTAGGGATCGCCCTCGCGCGGCTGCTTCGGGAAGCGCATGAAATCCACCTGCACGCTCAGCCCGCCCGCCCACAGCTCCAGCTTGCGCAGTTCCGTGGCGGCCAGGTGGAGCAACTGCAGCGCCACCTCCAGCGCCGCTTCGCGCGAGCGGAATTCCGGCGCCAGCACGTGCTGCCGCCCCAGGCTGCGCCGCGGTGAGGGCGGATCGTGAAAGTCCGCGCCCCGCATCCAGTGCCACATGCGCTCCCCCACCACGCTTCCCCACAGCGCTCGCATCCGCGCCGGCGAGAGCGCCGCCAGTTGCCGCATGGTGCGGATCCCCGCCAATTCCAGCCGCGCCTGCATGCGTGCGCCGATGCCGGGCAGATCGCCCGGCGCCAGCCGGAACAGCGCCTGCGGCAAATCCCCCTTCAGCAGGAAGGTCAGCCCGTCCGGCTTTTCCATGTCCGACGCCACTTTCGCCAGGAAGCGGTTGGGCGCCAGCCCGATCGAGCAACGCAGGGTCTCGCCCACCCCGCGCAGCTCCTGCTTCAGCGCGTCGGCCAGCTGCAGCGCGTTCGGCAGCGCCTGCTCGCGCCCACTCAGCTCGCAGGCCATCTCGTCCACCGACATTACCGCGCTGATCGGCACGCAACGATCCACCGCGCTGACAATGGCGTGATGGTATTCCACGTAAAGCTTGGGCCGCGCCTCCACCAACTCCAGCCCCGGGCACATCGCCTGCGCGTCGGCCAGCTTTGTGCCCGTCTTCACCCCGAAATGCTTGGCTTCATAGCTGGCGGCTATGCAAACCGTGTTTTCCGTAATCATCGGCACCACGGCAATCGGGCGGCCGCGCAATTCGGGACGCTCCTGCTGCTCGATCGAGGCGAAATAGGCGTTCAGGTCGAGAAACAGCCAGCGCACCCAGGGGCAGTCGGCGAGAGAAGCAAGTCGGGGGCGGGGCATGAGCTTATGCTAGCGTCAAGGCGAAAGAAAAGCAAAACTTTTCCGGCCCCCGCCAGTGCCGGCATTTCCATTCTGGGCTAGACCCAAGTCCTTTTTTATCAGCGGTTTAAATCGGCAACAGTTGACGGAAGTGGCTGCGGTTGGCCTTCTTCGTCCTTCGGCTGGCGGCGGTGGCGGATGGCTCTGTTTCAATCGCCCATCACCGTGACCAAGATCCTGCGCTTTCTCGCGCGCACATCGCATTCCAGATGTGCAATCTGCTGCCAGACGCCCAGCGCCGGCGCGCCTTCGCGCACCGGCACCGTCAGCGACTGCCCCAGCCAGGACGCCTGCAGGTGCGAATGCCCGTTGCCGTCGTGCCAGGCCTGTTCGTGATGGTATTGGCGCGAGGCGGGCAGCAGCCGGTCAAGCGCTTCCGGCAGGTCGCGCTGCAAGCCGGGCTCAAACTCGATGCCGACAATTGCCGCGGTGCTGCCGATCACCGCCAGGTTGGCGATCCCCTGGCGGATGCTGGAGGCGCTGACAATCTCGCCCAGCCGGGCGGTGAGATCGTCCATCTGCCCATGTCCGCGGGTGTGCAAGCTGATTTCCTGCTGATAGGTCATGCCACACCCTAGCCCAGGCCCGCGGCGGCGGCAAGCTTGGCGGCGGATAAAAGAGCTGCTTGGAGCGGGCGATGGGAAATCCGTCTCGAGTTTTCGTCCGCCACGGCGGCTGTCCGGTTTCGGCCGGAGTCTGAAAGCAATTCCGCGGGAATTGCGCTAAGGCAGGCAATGTCGGGGCCCCCCATCAAGCCCGCCAGCGCGCTCGCTACCGGCCAGAGAACTTGATTCAGAAATCATCCTCATCCGCGCCGATGGTCTGGACGCTATCCAGGGCTGAGAGCATGCAAATCACGCAGCATGGATCCGCAGTCGCCGCCGCCCGCTTAAAAACTGAAGCGGAGCATGGCGAAGAGGCTGCGGTTCCAGGGCAGCGTGTTATGTCCGAAAAAACCGCCGGCAAGGGAATTCGATTGGCCAAACAGGGGCGAGCTGAGGGTGCCAATGGGCGTGCCCAGGTTGACTTGATTGAAGATGTTGCGCGCGGTCAGGCTGACGGTGAGCTTATAACGGCGATCCGCGGCGCCGCCGGGATGAAAGAAGCCGCCCCGGCCGCCGCCAAGCCCGTTACGCAGGCCGCGACGATGATCGTCATGATGAAATCCGCCGCCGCCGCCATGACCATGGATACGGCCGCCGAAGCCGAAGGTCTTGCTCAGGCGTAAATTCACGGAAAAATTCGAGGGGCCGGTGAGGGCGTTAATGGGTACGCGTGGCTGGTTGGGTCCCGGCGCGGCGTTGAATGCGCCCAGCGGGGTGACCACGATATTGGGACCGGTGGCTCCGGGGGCGGCGTAAGCCGGCCGATCGTTAAAGATCGAGTCGCCGTTCAAGTCTTCGCCCAGGGTAATGTTATAAGGCCTGCCGGAATTAAACAGCAGAAACGAGCTGAGCTGGGCCGAGTAGGGCAGCGAAAAGGTGCTGCCCACGAAAAGGCGATGGCGCACCACAAACCCCGCCGCACCGTAATCGGCGGCAATATCGTACTGATTCATGGGGAAAGTGCCCAGCGGGTCGCTGTTGGCGAAGCTCAGCGTGTAATTGCCGAAAGCGGAAATGCCCGCGCCGGCATTGAGCCGGAAATTGGCGATCATTTGGCTCTCATTGAAATTCCCCACCGTCTCGTATTGGTTGACGTTGCCGATATTGCCCAGCGGGCGAACGCCGCTGGAGGGATTGGAGGGATCGTAAGTGCCCGGCAAGGGTGCGTTGATGTTGCGCAGCATGAGCTGATGCGCGCCATGGGAAAAAATATAGGTCACCGAGGTGTTCAGGTTGCGTGTCACCTGGCGCTCGAGACTCAGGGCGGACTCGATAACATAGGGCGCCTGCAGCCGGGAGTCGAGCTCGTAGATGGAGGGAAAAGTTGCCGACCCGGAAAGCGAACTGGGCGGTGGGGCCTGAGGATAAAAATCCGGCTGGTTGACAATATACTGCTGCTGGTGAACGCCGTTTAATTGCTCCACCTGCAAGATGGTGTCGCGCCAGATGCGGCTGTAAAACAGGCCAAAACCGGCGCGGAACACCGTTTTCCGGCGTTTGTCGAGCCCCCAGGCCAGGCCGAAACGCGGGGCGAAATCGGCGTGGTCGGAGATGTGATTTTGGGTTTCGAGGCGCAGCCCCAGGCTCAGGCTCAGGTTAGGCAACGCCTTCCAGGTGTCTTCGCCATAGAAGGCGAGATCGAAGAGGCTTACGGTATTGATCGGATTGCCGGCGGTCACGGTGTACTGGCTGGGACCTCCGCCGGCGGCGCGGATTTGCGACATGCTCTCGCCCTGCGCTTGGCCTTGCACGGTGATGCGGTAAGCGTCGAGCGAGGGAAAGATGAATTCGCCATTGAAACCTTGCGGTGAATTCAGAAAATCGTGGTATTGGTGCAGGCGTCCGCCGAAGGAAATCGACTGGCTGCCATGGGTCATATTCACGTCGTCGGCCAGCCAGGTATTCCAGTGGTTTTCCTGATAGTTGCCCTGCTGGTTGCCGCCGCCGAGGAAGGCGCCGCGCACGTTCAAGGTCGGCGTTTCGGAAGCGTTTGGGGTCTGGCGATTGAACTCATGGCCGACGAAAAAATGGAGCGAGTTGATAGTTTCCGGGCTGACGATCTGAGTATCGAGCACCGACACCCCATATTCATGATGCAGGCGGAAATAGCCCTGGCTGGGCAGATTGAATAAGCCGATCCCACTATTAGGGAAGCTGCCCCAGTTCTGGTGATATTCGACGGCCAGGACATTATTGTTGCTCAACTGAAAATTGAGGCGCGGGCTGATGCGGGTAAAGGTTTGCGGAGTCGAGATGGCTTCGGCCAGCAGCGTAGGCTGGTAGGACGAATTCAGCGTAAATGCATCGATCACGGAGACAAACTGCGAGGCGCGATGAAAGGCGTCGAAAAAGAAGGCCGCCTTTTTCCCCAGAGGGCCGCCGAGGTCGCCATGATAAAAAAGGTCGTGGTAAGCCGGTTCATGGGGGGCAAAAGGATTGCGGGCATTGAGCCCCGAGAAGGTGCCAAACACGAAGCCTTCGCCATGGAATTTCTGAGCACCGGGCTTGGTGATGATATCCACCCGGCCATAGCCCAAATGGGCATGAGCCGCGGTGAAGGGATTGCGGTTGATGTGCACCTCGAGGATTTGCGACTTGGGCGGCATGTCGCCGCTCATGGCCATGCCGTTGACGTAGATTTGGCCGCCGCCGGGGCCGGCCACCGGCCCGGCCATGGCCTGCAGTTCGTCGGTGAGCACGTCGGGATCGTTGGATAACGCATTGAGGGCCGCGCCGCGCACCACCATGGCGCTGGCATTTTTCCCGGGGCTGAGGCTCAGCCGCTGGGCGTGGCCACGCACCACGACATTTTGTCGCAGGCTTTCGAGCGGCAGGCGGGCATCGAGGCGGCGAATGCGTCCGGCGGCAATCTCGATGCCGGAGGCCTGATAGGGCTGAAAGTTCAGCGCGGTAATCGTGACCTGATAACGGCCGGGCGGCAGATGGTGAATGGCGTAGTCGCCGTGAGGATCCGTTTGGGTCTGCCAGACATGGCCGCTTGCCGAGACAATCCGAACCAGCGCTTTTGGAATGTAAGCGCCGGAGGAATCCACCACATGTCCGGCCAACCCGCCGCCGGTTTGTGCCTGCAGAGCCACCGGCATAAAAAAAGCCAAAAGAATCACCAGCAGCGGCTGGCGTCCATGGAAAGCCCGTCTGACGGGAACCCATGCGGGAAGCCATTGAAATTTCGTCATGCCAGAACGATGCGGGTGACGTTTTCCTGAGCTTGAGAATGATAGAAGAGCGGCGCGCTTCCGGCGGTGCCCCGCGGAAAACGATGCGAGCCCGGCATTGCGATTGCGGCTAGAGACGCGGAAAAAATCCATGCGGTAAAAATGACAATTATTTTGCGCAGGAATGGATCGATTCATTTAACCATTTACGACATGCCCACAACTCGGGTTGCAGCCTCGAAGGAATAAAATTTTAAAATTATGAATGTTGCATTTAAGAGCTGAATTCAGCTTGATTTCAGCTTCGCATCTATAAAATATGCTTGCTTTTTATTACGCCCGGCAGAGATTACTCGCGGAGATTTCCAGCCATGATGCAGCATGAAGCCACTCGACGCGGCTCCATCCTGGGTTGGTAAACGCTATTCTGGCGATTGAAATCTGGTTTGCCACGCTGCGGGTGGGGCGGCAGCGGCTGTTAGCCATTTTTGTGGAGGCAGGGCGGCCGGAAGCGTTAACGGCCGAGTCGGGCAGTAGTTTTCATCATGGGCAATTTCGAGGAAATTGCCTCTAGCCATGCTCGCAGGCCGCTTTCGCGCGGGGTTCCGGTTAGGTCCCGCGCCTATTAACGACAATAAACTTTCGGTATCCATGAGTATTCGCCATGCGTCCGGTTTCGGCCGGACCATAGCGAAAGCGTCAGCGCCTAAAAGTAAAAGCGGCCGTGCCGCATTTGAAGCTGCCTCACGCCTCCAGAGCGGCCATTCGATGGAGGACGTTATAGCCTTCGAGCCGCAGATGCGGCTGGCTGCCTCTGAGGTCGGCGGTTCTAAACCGGGCCGATAGAGTTTTCGATTCCCCGGGGAAAAGCGTGACGTAGTTGTCCTCATAGAGAATCGGCAAAACTTCTTCTCCATCGGCTCCCCGGCTGATCTCGGCCCGCAGGAAAAAAGCAATCTGGCTGGAGCGGTTTACGAGTTGAAGGGTCGCCAGCGATTCACGCCTACGGCGCTGGACGCGGCCGGAAAGCTCAACCTCGGCCTGCGGCATGGTGTTGAGCGCGGTAAAGTCGGCCCAACTGATCTGATGCAGGCTGAAGGCGCCATCCTGCGTGCCCATGTTGTCGTCGATGGTGGATTGCCAGTAGAGATTGTCGGTAATCGGTCTTCCGGCCGCATCGGCCAGTTGGCACCGTACAAAGTAGGTCGGGCTCACGCCGGCAATGCGGGGAATGGACATGACCCGATGCCGTGAAATCGGGCCCAGGTTCAAGCCTTCCATCTCTTTGGAAAACTTTATCGTGCCGTCCAGGTTGTAAACCCTGGCCGTGGCTTTCAGGTTCTTCAGGGGTAAGAGGGTCTGATTGACGAGATAGATGTGCGCCGCGCGCCGGTCGCCGGTGGCATAGTAATCAAACACCAGGCTGACAGGCCGGAGCCCTTTTTTGGCGCCGTAGTAAGCTCCGCCAGGCTTCAGATAGTAGTCGATCAGGTGGCCGAAAAACGACGGCCAATGGCTATCCAGCATCCAGTAGAGCGACATCTTGTGCGTGGCATAGCTGTTGGCCGCGTAATTTTCGAATTGCGCCCGCGTGTTCTCGTAATGCGCCAGTTGCGCCTTTTTACAGAAATCCTCCGCGCCCGTCGGCGGGCCGTAGCGTTTTTCGACCGCCTTCCGGATGGTTTCAAGCTGATTGTTGCCGCGGGTGGCGCCGGCGTGGAAAAGCCAGGTGTCGTTGATGGGCCAAAGCTTATCGGGCGGAATGAACTTCTTGAGGCTTTCAAACGGCGGAATGCTTTCGTTGTCGCCTTGTTCCGCGCACGAGCCCTGGTTTGCGGGAAACTGCTCGTCAAACCAGTAGTAGGGAGGGCGCCAGGCGTAAGGGCCCAGCATCTGTATTCCGTTCCATAGCGTGTGGCCCTCCGCATCCTTTTTATCGCTGGAACAGGTATCGACGACGGCGTTCTGCCAGTGAAGCTCCTTTAATATCTGGTGATATTCTTTGCGCACCGCGTCGGGCGGCCGTCCATCGCTGCCGTTCGCCCAGATAAAGGCCGAGGGATGGCGGCGCAGGTTGCGAATGCGCGCCCGCAGGCTGGCCAGCGCTACCCAATGGTCTTCGTCATCCCACTGGTCCCACATTTCCCACTCCATGCAGCACATCCAGCCCTGCATCACGCCTATGCCTTCGCGGTCGGCGCGCTCCAGCATGGTGTCGTCGGCGATCTTCAACTCCCAGCGCAGCAGGTTCGCCCCCAGGTCCTTGGCGTAGAGCGTTAGCGCCCGGTCCCGCTCGGGGTCGTTCTTGAAAAGCAGGTCGGGAGCGTAGCAGCCGCCCCGCATCAGGAAGTCTTTGCCGTTCACCTTCAAATAAAAATTGCCGCCGGTTCCCACTTGGGGGAAGCGATGATCGTCATCGCGATGCTGCGTAACCTTGCGGATGCCAAATTCACTGGCCGAAGTGTCGGAAACTGCGCCATCGATCCTGAATTCCAGCTTCAATCGATACAGCGCCGGCTCGCCCCACTCGTATGGCCACCACAGATCCGGATGGTGCAGCGAGAGTTGGGAAAAGGCTTGCGGGGTAAACGCCACTTCTTTGGTTTCATCGCCGCGCAGGCTCACCTTCTGTTGAAATCGCACCGCGGGCTTGCCGGGACGCGAAATTTCGCCATGCAAAAATCCGGAAACCGGGCTGGAAACGCCGTTGCGCAAATCGCAATAAATCGTCAGCGCGGCGGGACTGGTCGCGGGCAGCGGCAGGTCCGTCATCACATACGGATTCCGGATCATCACCTTGCCCGTGGTGCTCAGAAAAACTTTTTTCCAGACGCCGGCATTCCGGTCGGCGACAAACGACAGGCCGAGGTGCCGCTCCTGCCATAGTTTGGGGTCGGGATAGCCGATATATTTCCAGTTGATCCAGTCCAGCCAGGTGTCGCACAGGTCCACGCCGTTGATATAAGGAAGCTTTTGCGGAGGCGTTACGCGCACGGCCAGCACATTTTTCCCGCCGGGTTGAACGTAGGGGGTCACGATGTATTCAAAGCTGTTATACATTCCGACCACTTGACGCTTGCCGGCCACGAGGTGGCCATTGACCCAGATATCAGCGCGGTAGTTGATGCCATTGAAGATCAGCGAATGCACTTCGCCTTCAGGCGCGACAAACGTGGTCCGGTACCACCAATCTTGCCGCCAGAGGTCGGGTGGCACGCTCTGGGTGAGGTTCATGCCGTAATAAAGGTTTTTATAAACGTCGGCGTCTTCCAGCGCCTGCAGCACCGTCACCGGCATGCGGGCGATCGGGTGCCAGTGCGAGGCATCATAGGAAGGTTGGGAAACTTCCTCGTCGCTGGCCGTGACCTCCCTTGCGGAAATGAGCCGCCAGCCGCTTTGCAACTCAGACTGATGCTCCGAAGGCGCCGGCGCCGGCAATGCCGCCGGCGGCGCCAAGGCGACGGCCACCGAACCGGTAGCCGATCGTTTCAAAAACTCGCGCCGGGTTAGTTCCGGATCGGGGGGAACGCTTCTGGTTTCATCAGGCATAGCTGGTAAATCCTTTCCAGAGCTGAAGGCCGGGTTTTATGGACCGCTGCCGCCAGTGTCCTTCGGGGTCTATCCGGAAGCCGCAAACCATTCAAATGAGATGGTATGACAAATCAGTATCTGTCTATAGCTAAGGAGATTTTGGTATGGATAGGTTCTGAATTCGGCGTGGCGATGGTATATGCTGTCACTTGCATTCACACCAGGAGGCTGGACCGGATGAAAAAGTTATCGCTGTCCTTGTTTCTTGCCGTCATGCTGCTGGCGGGCTTGGCGCCGGTCTGCCGTGCCGCCCGGCCGAGCATTCACAAAAGCTCCTTTGGCGTCATGCCGGACGGGCGCAAAGTTTCGCTTTACACCCTCACCAACCGCGCCGGCATGGTGGTCAAAATCATCACCTACGGGGCGCGGATTCAATCCATACTTGTCCCCGATCGCAACGGCAAAATGGCCGACGTCGTGCTGGGCTTCGATAACCTCGCCGGCTATCTCAGCAAAAAGAACGATCCCTTTTTCGGCGCCATCATCGGCCGCTATGCCAACCGCATCGGCGATGCGCGTTTCACCCTCGATGGCAAGGTTTATCATCTGCCCGCCAACGATGGCAAAAACTGCCTGCACGGCGGCCCGAATGGCTTCGACCGGCAAGTCTGGAAGGCGCGGGAATTGCACACCGCCGCGCCGGCGCTGGAGCTGGCCTATTTCAGCAAAAACGGCGAGGCCGGCTTTCCCGGCAACCTGCACATCCAAGTCGTCTATACGCTCGAAGCCGACAACGCGCTACGCATCAACTACACCGCCACCACCGACCGGGATACCGTCGTCAACTTCACCAACCATTCCTATTTCAACCTGGCGGGGCAGGGAAACGGCACGGTGCTGCACCAGGAAATCCGCATCAATGCCGACCGCTTCACTCCCATCGGTCCGACGCTGATTCCCACCGGCAAGCTGGAAAGCGTGGCCGGCACGCCGCTCGATTTTCGCAAGCTGACGCCGATCGGCGCTCACATTCACGCCAATTACGCCCAGCTCAAGTACGCCGGCGGCTATGATTTCAACTGGGTGTTGAACCGCCATGGGCGGCGGGGGCTGGTGCTGGCGGCGCGCGCCGTGGATCCGAAATCGGGACGCGTGCTGGAAGTCTTCACCACCGAGCCCGGCGTGCAATTCTACACCGGCAACTTTCTCAATGGCACGATTCACGGCAAGGACGGCAAAGTGTATATCCACCGCGGAGCGTTCACGCTCGAGACCCAGCACTTTCCCGACTCGCCCAACCACCCCAACTTCCCCACCACCGAGCTCAAGCCCGGCCAAACCTATCGCCAAACGACGATTTTTAAATTCCTGAAATAGCCCAAGATCGCCTGGAACGCGGATGCCGGCAGCCTCTCTATCGGGCTGTCGGTGTCCGGGCCGCAAGATATTGCTCGATGGCGCGCTGCCATTCCGCTGCCGCCCCCCGATCTTCCGCGCTCATGGCTTCAACTTGCGCCTCTCCTTCCGGGGAAAGAGAGGTTCGCGCATATCTCACCTCAACTTGCGTGGCTTGCGCCTGGAGCGGCATAAACCGGACTTGAACCGTCGTAACCATCACCGCGGGGATGAAATACACATATCGAAACAAGCGAGCATCGTCATCCCGTTGAACGACTGTCCACACTGCCTGGAATTGGCCGTACTGAATCGTGAACACGGCTCCGGCCGCATCGCGCGCCGGGCCCGCGGGATGCAAGTATTGCGGATTCCAGTTCGGTCCGGCCCACTCCCGTTCGCCTTCCGGCGTAAATAATTGGATGGTTTCCGCCGTCGGTGCGCGGACGATTACCTCGAAGCGGGTCTCAATGTGCATCGCTTTTTCTCCGCACGCTGCCCTCCGCGGCTTTAATTACGCTATTTTACCGAGATGCATCCGTCTAGCCGCTTTTGGTGCCGGCGTGAACAAAATTGTGCGCCTCCGGCGCTTCTGCCATGCTTTATATAGCAAGTCTGGAAGATATTAACGCATGCTGCCACAACAATGGGAAACGTTTAAGCGCGCTGCGCGGCGCCAGCCGCTGGAAAAGATTCCGATGGCGCTGATCGTGGATAGCCCCTGGATTCCCGGCTATCTCGGCATCAGCCATCTCGACTACTTCCTCGATCCCGAGCTCTGGTTCCAAGCCAATCTTAAGATCATGCGGGAATTTCCCGACATCATCTTCATTCCCTCCTGGTGGATGGAGTACGGCATGGCGGCGGAGCCCTCGGTGCTGGGCGCCAAGATCAAATTCTGGCCCGACAACACTCCCAGCGAGTACCACACCCTCTATCACCTGGAAGACATCGACCAGTTTCCCGAGTACGAGGTCGAAGCCGACTCCTTCGCCGGCCTGACGCTGCACCGCATCAAGATGGCGCGGCAGCGCATTCTCGATGCCGGCTACATCTTGCCGATGGTGACCTCGCGTGGGCCCCTCTGCACCGCGGGCTTCGTCCGCGGCACCACCAATTTCATGATCGACCTGGTGGAAAATCCCGAGGGGGCGCACAAGCTGATCGACCTCTGCACGCGCGTGATCATTGACTGGCTCAAAGCGCAGCAAAAAGTCATGGGCGATACCGTGGAAAGCCTCTTCATCCTCGATGACATCGTCGGCTTCATCAACGAAGAGCACTACCTGGAATTCGCCCATCCTTATCTCAAGCGCATCTGCGACGCGTTTCCGAAAGACTGGATCAAGCTTTATCACAACGACGCCGAGGTGGATGCCTGCCTCGACCATCTCCCCGACACCGGCTTCAACGTGCTCAACTGGGGCAAGCAGCGGCACATGACCGAAGTCAAGCGCCGGGTGGGCGACCGCATGGTGCTGATGGGCAACGTCAACCCGCTGGAAGTGGGAGTGCGGGGCACGCCCGCGGAGGTGAAGGCGGAAACGCTGGAGGTGCTGGAAGGTTCCGGCGGCGAAGGCGTCATCCTTTCCGTTGGCGGCGGCACCAGCCCCGGCATGCCGCGCGAAAATATTCTGGCCATGCTCGAGGCGCTGGAAGAATTCAATTCCCGCCGCGCCGGCGCCTGCGTTCGCTGAGGTCTCGATGCCCGATTACGCCTGGATGAATCAGTTGCTCTATGAAGGCAACGCCGCCGAAGTCGAGCGCCTCACCCGCGCCGCCCTGGAGGAAGGCCGCACGGCGCAGGAGATTTTGAACGACGGCCTGATCGCCGGCATGAGCGTGGTCGGCGAAGATTTCAAGCACAACGTGCTCTATGTCCCCGAAGTGCTGATCGCGGCGCGGGCCATGAAGGCGGGCATGGCGGTGCTCAAGCCGCTGCTCACCGCCCAAGACAGCCAGACCCGGCCCAAGGGCGTGCTGTTGATGGGCACGGTGCGCGGCGACCTGCACGATATCGGCAAGAACCTGGTGGGCATGATGGCCGAAGGCGCCGGCTTTGAAGTGCACGACATCGGCGTGGATCAGAGCGTGGAAAAATTCCTGGCGGCGGCGGAACAGTACCGCCCCACCATCGTCGGCATGAGCGCCCTGCTGACCACCACCATGACCTACATGAAAACCGTGATTGACGGCTTTCGCGCCGCCGGTAAAACCGACATTAAGATGGCAGTGGGCGGAGCCCCCATCAGCCAGATGTTTGCCGATGAAATCGGCGCCGATGGCTATGGCGCCAACGCCGCCGCCGCGGTGGACCTGTTTCTGCGGCTGGCGTCGCCGGAGTAGATTCGCCTCGGGTTCTCTCTTTTGATCGATGTCCGGAATAGCTTGCTTTATGCCGGTTACCCTCAACCTGAACGGCCAAACCTGGCCGGCCGAGCCGGGCCGCTCTCTTTTCGAGCAGGCGGAGGCGCACGGCATCGAGGTGCCGACCTCCTGCCGCAAGCAGGGCAAGTGCAAGGAGTGCATGCTGGAAATCGTCGAGGGCATGGAGGCGCTGAGCCCGCCCACTCCGGCGGAAAGCCACTTGCGCGGCAACTTCCGCCTCGCTTGCCAGACTTATGTCGCCGAGGCGACCGAAACTGCCATTGGCAATGCTCCGGCTGAACGCAAGAATGCCTGCGATTGCGCCGCGGGCGATCGTCTAATCCGGTGTCATACGCTGCGTCGCGGCGCCATGCGCATCGTGGGCCGGGCGTTTCATTCCAGCGCAGGCTCCGATTCCGGCTCCGCCACTGGCGGATTCGATCTCGACCCCGCAGTAACCCGTGACGGAGATCGCGTTCTGCTCGAAACCAGCGAGGGCAAAGTGGAGATTGCCCGCGCCGGCGGCCCGCTTGGCGGCCTCGCGCTCGACCTGGGCACCACCACCGTGGTCGTGCGCTTGTTCGATCTGGAAACCGGCGAATGCCTCGCCGACGCCAGCTTCGAAAATCCACAGCGCTTTGGCGGCGCCGAAGTCATGTCGCGCATCGCCTATGACACCGAGCATCCCGGCAAGCTGCTGATGCGCACCCTGGCCGGCTATCTTAGCCACGCCATCGAGAAATTTCCGGTCGCACCGCAATCCATTTATGAAATGGTCGTGGTGGGCAATTCCACCATGCGCGACTTGTTTTTCCGCCAGAACGTCTATTCGATCGGCCAAAGCCCCTATCGCTCGCGGAGCGAGCTTGAACGGGAAGCGGGGCGGCGCGCCTCCACCAGCCTGGAGCAGTCGGGTCGGCGCAGCCTGCTGCCCATCCACCCCCGAGCGCGCGTTTATGGCGGGCCAATTATTAGCGGGCACGTCGGCGCCGACGCCGCCGCGGCAATGCTGGCGGTGAACCTGGCGCGGGAAGAGCGCCGCGTCGCAATCATGGATATCGGCACCAACACCGAGCTGATCGTCGGCAACCGCCATCGCCTGCTCGCCGCCTCCTGCCCCGCCGGGCCGGCTTTTGAAGGCGGCTCCATCGCCTGCGGCATGCCCGCGCTCGAGGGCGCGATTGAAGACGTCTCCATCGGCGCGGATGGCGTGGTCGAACTGCGCGTCATTGGCGATGCGCCGCCCGCCGGCATCTGCGGCTCCGGACTGGTTGCGGCTCTAGGCGAGCTGCTGCGCACCGGACGCATGAGCGAGCTGGGGCGTTTCACCAGGGGCGCCAGCCGCTTCACGCTCTATCGCGCGCCGGATAACGCCGCCACCGGCGAAATTTATCTGCTCGAAAGCGACATCAACGAGCTGGCCCAGGCCAAGGGCGCCAACGTCGCCGGACTGCATGTGGTCTTTGGCGAATACGGGCTCGGCTTCGGCGATATCGATGTCTTCTATCTTGCCGGCGGCTTCGGCCGGCATATCGATATTGAGGCGGCGCGGCGCATCGGCCTGGTGCCCGATATCGCGCCGGCAAAGTTCGTACAGGCCGGCAACCTGGCCATCGAAGGCGCCTCCATGGCGCTGCTCAGCCGCCGCCGCCGCCGCGAGCTGGAAGCACTGGCGCTCCAGGCGCAACATCAGCGTCTCGAAACCCATGCGCGCTTTTTCGATTACTTTGTCGAAGGCTGCCAGTTCAAACCGGTGCGCCCGCTTTCGCCATGCCCCGCGTAGCCGAACATCTGGAATGGCTGGAGCGGCCGGCGGCAGCCCCAGTCGCCGAGGCGGAATACGCCCGCCTGCTCGGCTATCCTCGCGGACGCGAGCTGGAAGGCCGCGCGCGCGAACTGGCGGAGGAGGCCCGCGCCTGGTACGGCCGTCATGGCCGTCCATGGTTATACGCCCGCCAGGCGGAAGCCTTTACCTGCGCCGGCGAGGGCATCGAGATCGAAGGCGCAAGCTTCACCTGCGCGCGCCTGGCCGGACTGTTACAAAAATCCGCAGCGCACAGCTTGGTGCTGGCCGCCTGCGGCGCGGGCGTAGAAACCGAAATGGAAGCCGCCAGGCGCTGGCGCGACGACAAGCCCGACGAGTACTTTTTTCTCGAAATGTTCGGCGCCGCCGTGGTCGAGTGGCTCGTCACCGAACTGGGGGCGCGGTTGTGCGCCTGGGCGGAGGCGCGGCAATGGGCGGTGTTGCCGCATTACAGCCCCGGCTATCCCGGCTGGGATATCGCCGAGCAGCCGCGCCTGCTGGCCTTGCTGACTCCGGCGCGCGGCCAGGCGCGGCCTGCGCAGGCCGGCAATTTTCCCGCCGTTGCTTGGCCCGAACCGTTGGAGGCGCTCGATTCCGGCATGCTGCGCCCGCGCAAAAGCCAATTGATGATCTTCGGCCTGACCCGCCACGGCGAGCGTTTACGCCGGCTTTCCGAACTCTCGCCCTGCGAAAACTGCAGCTTCGGGCCCTGCCAATACCGCCGCGCTGCTTATCGCCGCGCCGGGACGGCCGGGGAGGCGGCTGAAACCGCCGCGCCGGATTCGCTCGGCCCCGCGCTGGCTCCAGATGCGTTATACAGCGTCAACCGCAATGCCCTCGCGCGCTGGGCGCGCGAGCGCTTGACGATCACGCCGGCGGAAAACGGCATTTTGCATGCTACTTTTCGCTACGACGGCACCACCTGCACTAATCTGGGCTGCCCGCTGGCGTTTCTTTATAGCATCGAGCTGGGCCCGAAAGCTGAGGGCTACCCGATCCGCTCATTAAGCTGCGCCCCCGTGCCTGGAGATACCGGTTACCGGCAGATGTGCAAGTATCTGGAAAACGCCGAGGCCCTGCTGTCCGCTATCGCCGCGGAAAAACCACTGCTGGGCCAGCCGCTCGATGCGGTGCTCCACTGGCGGCGCGGCACGCTTGCCGCCGCCTGCTACTGCGAACCGGAAGGACGCGAGCGCAAATGGGGGCTGGCGCTGGAAACGCTACACTACGCTCTAGCGCGGCGGGAGACCGATGCCGGGAGGCGGAAACCGGAATCCGGAATTAAGGCATGAGCCAACCATCATGATGAAAAAGCGCTTACAAGAAGCCTGTTTCGAGCGTCCCTTATTAGGCGATGGCGCCATGGGCACGCAGTTAATGCTGGCCGGGCTGGAGCAGGGCAACTGCGGCGAAGCCTGGAATCTCACCCATCCGGAAAAAGTACTGGGTATCCAGCGCCGCTATGTCGAGGCCGGCTCGGAGCTGCTGTTGACCAACAGCTTCGGCGCTTCGCGCATCATGCTGCAACGTCACGGCCGTGGCGGCGACGCCGCCGCCCTCAACCGCGCCGCAGTCGAGATCGCCCGCCGGGCGTTTGGCGATCAGCCCGGCTACGTGCTCGGCGACATTGGCCCCTTCGGCGGCCTGCTGGAGCCCTACGGCGATTTCAACGCTGCCCAGGTGCGCGCCGCTTTTGCGGAACAGGCGCAAGCGCTGGTCGAGGCCGGCGCCGACGGCATCATTATCGAAACCCAAACCTCGCTGGAAGAGCTGGGCTTGGGGCTGGACGCGGCGCGCGAGGCCGGCGCCGCCTGCATCGTGGGTTCGCTGGCCTACGATGTCACCCTCGACGGCGCCACGTTCCGCACCATGATGGGCGTCGAGCCGGAGGCGGCGGCCGAGTTCATGGCCGGGCACGGCGCCGATATTCTCGCGCTCAACTGCGGCACCGGGATGGATATGGAGCGCGCCCGCGCCGCGGCCGAACGCTATCGCCGGGTCTCGCCGCTGCCGGTCATGGCGCAGCCGAACGCCGGCCAGCCGCGGCTGGTAAATATGAAAGTGGTCTATGACGAGACGCCGGAGCAGATGGCGCGCGGCCTGCCCGCATTGCTTGATGCCGGCGTCAACATCGCCGGCGCCTGCTGCGGCAGCACCCCCGAACACATCCGCGCCTTGCGCGCCGCCCGCGAGGCCTGGTGGCAGGCGAAGAGCGGCCCGGGCGCGCCGGCGGAGGCGCGGGCATGAGGCACAAACTCTGCGAGGTGAACCGCGAGGCAGAGCAAAAATTGCCGCGGTTCACCGGCGACAAATCGGGCATCGGCGCGCATTACGTCGATGCCTGGATCCAGCCGCTGAACACGAAACTTGAAGACGGCACGCCGGTGCGCTGCAAGCGGCGCGGACTGAAGATTACGCTTTCCGCCGGCGCGAAAAAAGGCGAGGGTTTGATGCGCCGGCTGGAGGTAAGCCCCGATCCGGAGGTGATGCTGGCGGCGGCGCTCCAGGAAGCGGCGCGTCATGCCGGACTCGCGCTTTGCGTCGAGCAGGGCGCGGTGTATATAGAGTTGTGAGTGCGGGAGCGAATTTCCGTTCCCGAGATTCCATGCCGCGCGCCCGCGTATGCAACCCGCCGCGCAGCCGGCCGGCCCGCACGCCGGCCGGCGCCATGCCAGCCTCTCCAGCCCGGCCCCGCAGGCTGAACTTTGGGTTAGACTGAGGGCGGCATGCGGCAACGACAATGGCTGGCGGCGGGCTCGTCCCTGATCTGCGTTCTGGCCGCGACAGCGGCCGGGCGCGCGCAACGAAGGCAATTGCAAGCCAAGCCTTTTTCGATACCCTCGATCATCAAAAACAACGCATGGGATGAAGCCATTGCCGGCACTCGATTCCGCGTTCCTTATGATCAGCAGGATCAGCCCGCCTCTTCCCGCAAAGCGGATGCGGCGCTGCAAAGAGAACTGGCGTTGCGCATCCAGCGGGCGGGCATGTTGCGGGTGATCGCGCGCCCGGCTGCGGGGCAACTGAAGCACCGCTATCTAATTCCCGGCGCCGGATACTACCAGCTTTTCGATTGGGACACTTATTTCATGGGCGTGGCGCTGAGCTATCATGGCCGCGGGCGGAGCCTGGCCAGCTCGGTGGAAGATTTTCTGGATTTCACCAACTCGCGCGCCGGCTATCGCGGCTACACCCCGCGCGAAGCGACGGCGAAGGCATTTTGGGCGCTACCGGAACAGTGCAAGCCGTTTCTGGCGCAGATGGCCTTGCGCGCCAGCCAGACTTTGGGCAGCGCCGCATGGCTGCGTCCTTACTATAAGCGCCTGGCCGACACGCTGGCCTATTGGCGGCAGGCGCGGCGCGCGCCCGACGGGCTTTATACCTGGTTCGACGGCGTCGAAAGCGGCGTGGACAACAGCCCGGCGGTTTCCTCGCAGCCCGCCAACGTGACCGAAGGCGTGGACCTGGCCTGCTATCTGGTGCGGGAAGACCGCGCCATGGCGGCGCTGGCGAAAATGCTCAATAAAAACAATGACGCGGAACGCTATACCCGGCGGGCGCGGCGGCTGACGCGGCTGATCCAGACCCGGCTATGGGACGCGCCCGAGGCGAGCTTTTATAACCGCGACCGCCGCACCGGCAAATTCGTGCGCGTGCCGGAATGGACCAATCTCACCCCGCTCTGGGCGCGGGTGGCGACCCCGGCGCAGGCGCGCGCAATCATCGAGCAGCATCTGCTGAACCCGAAAGAGTTCTGGAGCGCCTACGGCGTCCGCACCCTGGCGGCGGAAAGCCCGCAATACAATCCCGCAAGCGGCTATTGGCGCGGGCCGATCTGGATCGTCACCGATTACATGATGATGCACGGCCTGATGCATTACGGCTATCCCCAGCAGGCGCGGCAGTTGGCGCGGCGCACGGCGCGGCTGCTGCTAGCGGATTTCAAGGCTACCGGCGGCATGCACGAATGCTATGACCCCAGGAGCGGCGCGGGCGAGGCACAGGGGCATTTTGAAAGTTGGGATCTGCTCGGGGCGGTGATGATCCATGAAGCCTGGAGCGGGGAAAATGCGGCATCGGTGAAAACGGCAATCACGGCCGCGCCGCGCAAGTAAAACGCAAAATATTTTGACATTTTAATCGGGTTTAAATCAGCTAAGTGGTTTAAAATCAAGCGTTATCCCACGAAAACGGCCGTTATTCCAAAATTTCGGCCGTTGTCTCAGGCCTGGAATAACGGGAACGGCTTTTAGATTCAATTACTTAAGCCGGTTATTCCAAATCCGCTTATGTGGAATAACGGCAATTTCCCTGGGTTATTTCGCGCACCCTATTCAAAATATTTTTGATACTCGATCAACGGCATACCGAAAAAGCTGGAAACCCGGCCGGAGGGGGCATAGCCATGATTTTGATAAAAACGGCGGGCGCGGTGCAGCGGCTCGGTGGTGTCGAGCGTGACGCCGCGGCAGCCTTGGCGGCGCAGATCGGCTTCCGCGGCTTCAAGCAGGGCGGCCGAGACGCCGCGCCCATGCCAGCCGGGGACGACCGCCATGCCGCACAGGTGGCCTGCATCGCCGCGCGCGGCGGCGCCGAGGGCGCCCACGATCATGCCGCCGGCGACAGCGACCAACAAATGCATTTCCTGCAAGCGGCGCTCGATGGCTTCGAGCCGGGGCACGGTTTCGGCGAACGCGGCGGGAGTATAGCAGTCGCGGTATTTTTCAAAGGCGGCTTGCAGGCAGCGGCGGATCGCCGGGGCGTCCGCAATTCCGGCGAAACGAATCGAAAAAGAATTTTGCGCGCTGACGCCGGCGTTGCGCGTTTCGGGTTTGGTGCTTGCAGTTTTCATGCGGCACGGCCGCTTTTACTTTTCGGCGCTGACGCTTTCGCAAAGGTCCGGCCGAAACCGGACGCAGGGCGAATACTCATGGCTGCCGGGCATTGCCGGGCGCAATTCCTGCGGAATTGCCGGCTTGCCGGGCGCAATTCCTGCGGAATTGCTTGGTATCGTCGTTCATAGCGGGACCTAACCGGAACCCCGCGCTTCGGCCTGCGGGCATGGCTGGAGGCAATTTCTCCAAAATTGCCAATGACGAAAACTGCTGTCCGACTCGGCCGTTAACGCTTTCAGCGCGAGAGCTTGAGCGCGCGGCGGTACCAGCGGCCGGCGCGGGCGGAGTCTTGCCGGGCGCCGATGCCGTAGCGATACATCCAGGCCAAGGTATAGGCGGCGGTGGCGCTGCCGTGGCGGGCGGCGCGGCGAAACCAATAGCGGGCGCGCGCAGGGCGGGCGGCGATGCCATCGAAGCCATAGGTGCGTAGCGCGCCCAATTGCAGCAGGGCGGCGATGTGGTTATGCGCAGCGGCGAGATGAAACCAGTGAAGCGCCTGGCGAGGGTCGGGTTTGCCGGCGCGGCCCACGAGCGAGATCATGCCCAAGGCATAGTCATCTTGCGGGCGCTTATTGCGGGCGGCGCGGGCCGCCAGAATCTGTAAGGCGCGCCGGTCGTGCGCCGCCGCGCGCGCCGGGTTGGGGGAGACGATCAAGCCGTAACGATATAAATCGCCCAGGCGCAACTCGGCCCGCGCGCTGCCTTGTGCGGCCGCCCGGTTGTACCAGT
The DNA here is from genome assembly GCA_021818955.1 of Acidobacteriota bacterium. Lineage (GTDB taxonomy): Bacteria > Acidobacteriota > Terriglobia > Terriglobales > SCQP01 > JAKASR01. The sequence continues at coordinate 89,967 of JAKASR010000004.1, read as the reverse complement.
ACAGCACCCGCGCATGATCAGGCGCGACACCAATGCCGTAATAGTAAAGCTCGGCCAGGCGCAACTCGGCGTCGAGCTTGCCAGCTTCGGCCTGGCGCAGGATATGATGCGCCATCCGCCGCTGCTCGCGGCGCAGGCTGGCCGCGCCAGAAGGCCGCGTGGTGGCGGGCAGGCCGGCGGATTGCCCCGCGGCGGATAGGGTGAGGTAAAAGGCCAGAAAGAACCAATACGGACCTCGCAGGCTCATGTCTTTATATTAAGGTTGCCCGCAGCCATTTCCCAGCGACCGGCAATTTCCACCCTCACCATAGCCTATTTTGTAACCGGCTCTGTGCTAAAGCACCGTTCCAACGCCGCCAAAATGCGGAATAATCCTCGGGCTCCATGCCCGTTAACCCTACAGGTTGTGGGTGCCTGAGTCAGATGGACAACCATCATTTATAAAATTATTATTTATAATATTAATAATTCCATTTAATTTCACCCTATGTTTTATAGCGACCAAATTATTTTTTATTCCATCTTTGCGCCCGGCAGAAAAAGATTCTACGCACAACTATAAGATTAGAGTAATAATTGGTTACATGATAATATTTACAATACCTACAGAAGTCATGATTCTGGTAAAAATGTGCAATTATAGATTATGGTGAAACGGGCATCCAGCTTTCGCATTTCGGGGGGGGGGAATGCTTCAGGTTGCTTAGGTTATGATTAAGGGGGAACTCAAAAAGTATTTATGAAAATTAGAAACCTTAATTGTCCATACTGCAGTTATGCGCTAAATGTTACCTTGTTTAACCCTAGCAATAAAACCAGCTGTCCTAATTGCGGCAAGAATATTGAATTAATGCAGACTTATGGGGATATTATTATATTGCTGTGCTCAATTGCCAGCCTGATATTATCAATATACCTGACATTAAAATCCAAAAATATAATTTTATTCATAATTTATAGTTTATCGTTATCATTTATAGCTGTATTATTAACAGGCCCGATGTTAAACTCTAAAGTTGTGGGACTAAATGAGAACCATGAGGATAAGTCAGATATATGGTATGGAATGGCAATGATTACATATGTAATTCTAATATTTATCTTGATAGCATTATTCCATTATCGAATTTAAATTTGTGCCTATTCGGCACGGCACGGCACGGCAAGGGTGCTGTTGACTGGGGCCGCGTGCAACCGCACGCGTGCCGGCAGGGGCTGCCGCAGTTTCCAGAACCGCCTTGAGCGTATGCAGCCGTGGGCGCACCTGCTTTTGACGCAGGCGATCTCGTGCCGCCAGCGATAAGTTTTGATCGTGCGCCTGCCGGTCATAAGCCAATCATTCACATCGCCCGGTGGCGGGGGCTTACCGGTAAAATGCGCGCAAATGATCGCCGCAGCCGCCGTACAAGGGGTTCGTCCCTTGTAGCCAGCGGCCAAATCACCCGCGGCGGCAGAGAGAACCGGCCATGATACTATAAATGCTTTTCAACATTAAGCCATTCAAACTCTATATCCACAGCTTGTTTACTATCGGGCATTTTACAATCACCATATTCAACTATTCCATGAAAAGTGCTTGCAATTGAATCAAGCGCCTTATCCACGGTCGTATTTCTCATGGATAACGCGAGATGCGGGTATTGCTTGATTGCCGGAGTAATACCTATAATATAAAATATTGGCAATGGATGAATTCCCAGCTTTATCATGGCGCGTTTAACATAGCGTGAATGCTCAATCTGGTAAATAGCACCGCCTGGCCCCTCGGGATTATACCGCGCGACATTGCTAAATTTAATTACTGGTATATTCACCCTTAAAAGCGATTCGGAAATGTCACCCATATTAATTTTAATAATGCCTGAATGACTATAAATGACGTTAACAAATTTATTATATTTAAATACATGCTTAACCGCCGCTACACCTTCCAGCCCTTTTAATGGCGGATGAATATTTAAATGCGGCCATATAATTTCAGGATTACGACCCGCTTCATGGGAACATTTGCCATTATAATAAATTCTGACTGACGTACTCGATTTACCAAATAATTGTCTTAAATAATTAATCACATCTCTCCTGGTATGATTACTTGTTGTTGTCCGGCAAGCGCTAAACCTTCGAGGACCTTGCCCACTCACGGCGCCCATTGCCCTACTCAACATCAGAGCAATGATCAAATTTGCAATTATTCTCACCGCATTCCCCCGGTTGCACTTAAGGCTTAATAACAATGACATTTTATTTAAAGACACCATTATTATTGGCAATAATATACCTGAATCCATGCCCATATTTATGGTTTTACCATTAAGATGACTGTGATTGCCTCGCAGGACGGTGCCGGCAACGGTGGTGCGCCTCCGCTCGGTTCCCCGCCAATCGGACAGGTTGCAGTAAAGCATGCCGCTGCAAGGTTCAACCCGGCCGCCGCAAAATCCTGCGATGGGGGTTATGAAATGGGCTCTAACCCCTCCCGCGCCGATCCAGCGCCAGCGCCAGCGCCAGGCCGCCGGCGACGCCGGCATTCTCCCCCAATTGCGGCGCCTGGACATATTCTTCGACGCGTTCGAGCAGGCTCGAAGCGCGGACATAGCCGTTTAAGTGCGCGAGCATTGCCTGGCGGATCATCGGCAGCAAATGGCGTTGGCGCATGACGCCGCCGCCCAACAACAACCGCTGCGGCGAGAGCGTGCAAACCAGATTGGCGAGGCCCAGGGCGAGGTAATGCGCCTCCAGCCGCCAGGCGGGGTGCGCCGGAGGCAGCAACTGGGCGGGGGCGTTCCAGCGCTGGGCAAGGGCGAGGCCCGAAGCCAGGCCTTCGAGGCAATCGCCATGAAAAATGCAGGCGCCCGCGAAAGGGTCGGCCTGGCGATCGTGGGGAAGGCGCATGTGGCCGATTTCCGGATGCACCAGGCCGTGCAGCAGGCGGCCTTCGGCCATCACGCCGCCGCCAATGCCGGTGCCGACGGTCAGGTACACGAAAGAATCCAGGCCCTGGGCCGCGCCCCAACGATGCTCGCCCAGGGCGGCGGCATTGACATCGGTATCGAGCGCCACCGGCAGCTGCAGGGCGCGGCCAATCGCGCCCGCCAGGTCCACATTTTGCCAGCCGGGCTTGGGGGTCGAGGTGATGTGGCCAAAATCCGTTTCCGCCGGATTCAAGCCCAGCGGTCCAAACGAGCCGATGCCGATCGCCGCCAGCCCGCCCAGGCGGGCCGACTGCGCGCGGAAGAAGGCGATGACGGCGGCCAGGGTTTCCGCGGGCGTGGTCGTCGGCAGCACCACGCGCGCCCGTAAATCGTCCGGGCTGGCGCCCACGGCGCAGACAAATTTCGTGCCGCCGGCTTCCACGCCGCCCACCAGCGCGGCGGCCTGCCTGCCGGCCGGCGCGATAGGCGTGCCGCGGCGGCCGCGGCTCACGCCAACTCCAGCTTATGCCGCATCGGTTCGAGCGAGATGGTTTCCGGGAACAGGACCAGCACCACCAGGAATTGCAGCGCCATGATGGCGGAAAAAAAGATGAAGGGATAAGCGCCCGAGACCACCGCCATCAGCGGGAAGGAGGCGGCAAGGAAGCCGGTCAGCACCCATACCGGCCAGTGTTCGTGCCGGGCAGTGAGAAAAAAGTTCAGGCGCGCGCCGCCGGCCGTGCCTGAAGCCACTGGTTGCCCTGCTTTCATCGCCACGCCTCGGGAATACGCTGGAATAGTAACACCGAGTTCGGCCCGCGGCACTCGCGGTTTGGGAGAGGCGGTGACACCGCGCTCAATAAGCCGAGGCCGGCGCGAGTTGAAGCGGCAGGGCCGCGCGCTTGTCGCGTTTACGGACAGCTTGTCGCGAAAGCGGACACTCGCCGGTTCTGTGCCGCCAGCTTAAGTTGCTGAATTAGAAGGGCTAGCTTAATTTGCCGCTTGGCAATGCCGTTGCACATCCCTGCATGAGCTCCAGGGAGCCGGTATGCCCAACTTTTTCCAGGACCTCCGCTTCGGCTGGCGGCTGCTGCGCAAGGCGCCGGTATTTGCCGTGGCGGCGGTGCTGACGCTGGCGCTGGGCGTGGGCGCGAACACGGCCATCTTCAGCGTTTTGCAAGCCACGCTGCTGCGTCGGCTGCCCTACCCGCAATCCGGCCGGCTGATGCACCTGGAATGGCGATGGCCGCGGGGCGGCTCCAGCGACGGGCTGACTACGCGGCAGTTGCGTTTTTTCCGCCATGCTTCCGCTTTTTCGAGTTTTGGCGAATACAGTTATGCCAACTGCAACCTGGTCTATGGCAGCCAGCATATTTATCTGCAAGGCGAAAGAGTGGCGTCCTCTTTCTTCCTTACGCTCGGCATCCAGCCGGAGATCGGGCGCAATTTCAGCGCCGCCGAAGATACAGCCGGGGGGCCCCGCGCCATCCTGCTCAGCGATCGCGTATGGCGGCGGCGTTTTGGCGGCAGTGCCGCAATTCTCGGCCAGCAGCTTGAATGCAACGGCGCCGGCTATAGCGTCGCCGGCGTCATGCCGGCGGGCGCGCTGGCGGGGCAGGATCAAGCGGCATTCTGGGTTCCCTTGCGGCTGCGCGCGCGCAAAGATATCGGCTATGATTTTGGCGCGGTTGCCCGGCTGAAGCCGGGCTGGACTCGTTCCCAAGCCAATCGGCAGATGGCCGCGCTCTCGCGGCAGTATCTGGCAAAATACCAACCCCAGACCCGGCCTACGGCTCGCGAGGGGGCGCGCCTGGTGCCGTACCGCCGCTATGTGTTTGGCGACCTTCGCGCCAGCCTGCTGGCGCTCCTCGATGCGGTAGCGCTGGTTTTGCTGATTGCCTGCGCGAATCTGGCGGGCTTGTTGCTGGCGCGGGCAGCGCAGCGCGGTCCGGAAGTAGCGCTGCGCGCGGCGCTGGGCGCCACGCGCGCCCGCTTATTGCGCCAATTCCTGGCGGAAAGCATCTGGCTGGGCGCGCTCGGCGGCGGCGCATCGCTGCTGCTGGCGGGGGGGATGCTCGCGCTGATGCGCCGATTTTTTCCTGCCGGCGCGATGGAATTTCCGCGGTTGCGGATGGATTGGCCACTGCTGGCCTTCAGTTTTGTCCTGGCCGCCGGGGCGGCGCTGCTGGCCGCGCTGGCGCCGGGTTGGCAGACGGCGCGGGCTTCGCTTTCCACGCATCTGCAACCCGCCGGCTGGCAGGCCGTCGGCGGCGGCCGCCAGCGTGGACGCCGGGTGCTGGTGGTGGCGCAGATCGCGCTGGCTTTGTCGCTGCTCGCCGGCGCCGGGCTGATGCTGCGCATCTTCCTGCGCCTGGAAGCGGCCCCGCTCGGTTTCGACCCCGGAGCGGTGCAACTTATCCGCCTGCCGCTGTTAGGCCCGCGCTTTGCCAATGCTCAATCCACCTGGCAATTCGAGCGGCAACTGCTGCGCGGGGTGCGCCGCATGCCCGGAGTGGAAGCCGCCGCGGCCGCCTCCGCCGCGCCCCTGAGCTGGGGTTTGAATGAGGGCCTGCCCGAAGTCAATGGACAGCCCTGCCGACGCAACGGCACGATGCTGATCCGCGCCATCAGCCCTTCGTATTTTCAGGTGCTCGGCGTCGCGCTGGTGGCCGGCACCAATTTCAGCCGGGGCGAGACGCGCCCGGTGGCCATCGTCAATCAGGCCTTGGCGCGCCGGTGCTGGCATAGAGCTTCGCCCGTAGGCAGCCAGGTCCGGGCAGGGAAGGGACTAGGTCCCGATTATGCCGACCGGCAGCGCGCCGTGGTCGGAGTCAGCGCCGATTTTCTCGAAATCGGCCCGCCCAATACCCGCGTCTTTCCCACTCTTTATATTCCCGTCTGGCAGGTGCCGGCGAAGATCAATCCGTTCATGTACAAAGCCTTTCCGGCGGCAATCGTGGCGCGCTCGCCCGAGCCGCTGCCGGCGGCGGCGGTGCAGCGGATCGTCGCCCGGGCGGCGCCGGAACAGACCGTGGCCGCGGTCGAGCCGCTGACGCAATTGTTCGCCAGCCGGCTTGCCGCGCAGCGATTCATGTTGCTGCTGCTGGGCATTTTTGCCGGGCTGGCGCTGCTGTTGACGGCGGTCGGGTTCTACGGCCTGCTGCAATTCGAAGTCGCGCGCCGCACACGCGAAATCGGCGTCCGCCTGGCGCTGGGCGCATCGCCCGCGCAGGTGCGCTCCGGTGTGCTGCGGCAAGCGGCCACGCTCACCGGCTTGGGGCTGCTAGCCGGCGCCGGCGGCATGCTACTGGCCATACGCCTGATCGGCCACATCAATGGGGTGGCCGCGGGCATACCCTGGAGCATCTGGCTGGGCGTGCCGCTGGTGCTGGCCGCAGTCGCGCTCGCGGCCGCATGGCTGCCCGCGCTGCGCGCCAGCCGCACCGATCCGCTCACCGCCTTGCGCTATGAATGAAACCGCATAACCCGGCCACGGCGGCATGATTTTCGAGGATTCGATTCCATGCGTTTACTATTTACCGACCTGCATTCCGGCTACCGCGCCTTGCGCCGCGCGCCGGCGATCAGCCTGCTGGCCATTCTGATTCTGGCCTTGGGCATCGGCGCGACCACGTCGATTTTCAGCGTGGTTTACACCGTGCTGCTGCGCCCGTTGCCGTTTCCTCAAAGCCGGCGTCTGGCGATGGTGTTTGAAAGCTTTCCGCGGATGGGCTTTCCGGATGTGCCTTATTCCGCGCCCGATTATATTTACCTGCGCGATCACGCCCGGGATTTTGCCGCGCTCGCCGTCTATCGCGGCGGCAATGCAGAGCTATCGGGGCGGGGACAACCCGAACGCCTGCCGATCACCCGCGCCAGCGCCAATCTGCCCGAAGCCTTGCAAACCCATGCGCAGCTCGGGCGCTGGTTCACCCCGGCGGAAGACGCCGGCGGCCAGCCGGTCGCGGTGCTCAGTTATGGTTTCTGGCAACGGAAATTCGGCGGCCGCGCCAATGTGCTGGGCCAAGCCGTCGAGCTGTCGCGCAAAGCCTACACCATCGTGGGCGTCATGCCGCCGCAATTCGAGTTTCCGCTGCGCGGCGGCCAATACAACAGCACCCCGGCGGCGCTCTGGATTCCGATCTCGTTTAGCCGTAAAGAACTGACCGGCTACGCCAACATGTTCAACAACAGCGTTCTTGGCCGGTTGCGCGCGGGCGTGTCGCGGCGGCAGGCGCGGGCGGAAGTGAATAGGCTGCTGCTGGACAACAGCCGCCAATATTACCCGGCGCAGTTTCAGCATAACCCGATGTTTCAGGTCGCCGGCAGCGTGCAGCCGCTGCGCCAGGCGCTGACCGGCCAAGTGCGCCCGCTGTTGTGGCTGCTGCTGGGCGCGGTCGGGCTGGTGCTGGCGATCGGCTGCGCCGACGTCAGCAGCCTGCTGCTCACCCGCGCCGCCGCCCGCCAGCCGGAGATGGCAATGCGCGCCGCCCTGGGCGCCAGCCGCGGGCAACTGCTGCGCCAACTGCTCACCGAGGCGCTGGTGCTGGCGCTGGCCGGGGGCGCCAGCGGGGTGTTGCTGGCGTGGGGTGGAGTGCAGCTATTGACGCCGGCGGTCGCGCCCATCCTGCCCGCCGGCCGCCAGGTCGCGCTTGAACCCGCCATCCTGATTTTCGCGCTCGCGATTTCAGTGTGCTCGACGCTGGTGTTCGGCCTGGCGCCGGCCTGGCAGGTTTCCGGCGCGCCTTTGGTCGAAACGCTCAAGCAGGGCAGGCGCGGAGGCGGCATGAGCCGCCGCCGCCATCGGCTGCTCGCCGCCCTGATCGTCGGCCAGTTCGCGCTGGCGGCCGTCTTGCTGGTTTCCGCCGGCTTGCTGTTGCGCAGCTTCCGCCAATTGCTGGCCACCAGTCCCGGGTTTCAGCCCCAGCACCTCGAGTCTGTCGCGGTCAGTCTGCCCCGGCGCAGTTATGCCCAGGGGCCGCAAATTCGCGCTTTCTATCGCCAACTGCTCAGCCGCGCCGCGGCGTTGCCGGGCGTCCGCCAGGCCGCCCTGACCACCGTGCTGCCGCTGCACTCGGTCGAACACGATCTCGTGCGTTTTCACAATAAGCGAACCGGCGGATCATCGCCGGTAGCGGATGTGGCGGTGATTGAAGGCGATTATTTTTCCGCCCTGCGCATCCCCGTCCTGCGCGGCCGCGGCTTCAGCCCCGCCGACCGCGCCGGCGCCATGCCCGTGGCCATCGTCAATCAAGCCCTGGCGCGCCAATTCTGGCCGCACCAGAACCCGATCGGCCGCCGTATCCGCATCATGATGAACCATCCCGGATGGCAAACCGTCGTGGGCGTGGCGGGCAACGTCAAAAACCGCACGCTCAGCCGCCCGAGCGCGCCGCAAGTGTATCTGCCCTATGAGCAAGTCGCCGATCAGGCGCTGACCTCCCCGCTCACGGATGAATTCCGCGCGCTCCACCTGGTAGTCCGCGCGCAAACCAACCACCCCGCCGCGCTCCATGCCGAGCTTCGCGGCGCCGTCGCCGCCCTGGATTCATCGTTGCCGGTCTTTGACGTGGAATCGCTGCCGGGAATGGTTTGGCGCTCCACCCGCCGGCGGCAGTTCGCGCTGGCGCTATTCGGCATTTTTTCGGCGCTGGCCCTGGTTTTAGCGATCATCGGCATTTATGGCGTGATTTCCTTTTCCGTAGCCCAGCGCACCCCCGAATTTGGCGTGCGCATGGCGCTGGGCGCGCAGCCGGACGCATTGCTTCGCCTGGTGTTGACGCAAGGCTTGCGCCTGGCCGCCGCCGGCATCGGCATCGGAGCGCTGCTTGCGCTGGCGGTGGGACGGCTGCTGGGCAGCCTGTTATACGGCATCTCCGCCGCCGATCCGCTGACCTATGCCGCCGTAGTGCTGCTGCTGGCCGCGGTGGGCATGCTCGCCGCCGGCTGGCCCGCCTGGCGCGCCAGCCGGCTCGACGCCACTACCGCGCTGCGCTACGAATAAACGTTTTTCCAGCCCTCCGCCGGCAGTTTTTTTATTGCGAGCTCGACGGGAAACCGCGTTCAATCTCCGCGCGTATTAGTTTTGAACTGCATTTTGTGACGCGGCTCACAGATTATCGCGGCGGCCGTCGCATCCACGCGCGGGCTGGAATATTTTGCAAGCGTCTTGCCTGAAATCCATGCCTGACATTCAGGACCGATGAACCCGATTGCTCTCTCGGCGGACGCCGGCCTGGCAGCCTTGGGCTGCATCACCCTGAACCTCGCCCTGGGGCTGCTGATCGCCATGCGTTACAGCCCGAGGCGCTGCTGGCCGCATCGCCGCATTAATCTCTTCCGCCTTCATAACCTTTCCGGCTATGCCGTCCTCGCCGTTTCAGTGCTGCACCCCAGCCTGCTGCTCTTAGCCTCCCACCCCCGTTTTCGCGTGCTGGATCTCGTGTATCCCCTCCACTCGCCCAGCCAACCGCTCGAAAACACCATCGGCGCGATCGCGCTTTACGGCATCGCGATCGTGGTCGTCACCTCCTATTTCCGCCTGCGGCTGGGGCGGCGGCTATGGAAAGCGCTGCATTTCGTCATTTATGCCGCAGCCCTCGCCCTGTTCTGGCACAGCCTCTTTACCGATCCCCATCTGCAAAATACCCCGCTCAATCCCTTCGACGGCGAAAAGGTTTTCGTCGAGCTTTGCTGCCTGGCGATCGTGGTGTTCAGCGGCTTGCGCTGGCGCTACGCGATGCGCAAGCCGCGCGCGCGGGCCGAATCAAAAGAGCCGCGCGAGAATGCAGTGGTAGAAGCGTAAAAAAAACTTTTATATTCAAGACTTCAATGCATTGCGCCAAAAAACATGGCTGGCGAAATGGGGTACACCACGCGATTTAGCCCACCTCCGCAGTCTTTACAGCATATACGGCACATCCGAGCCCTGGGTGGGGTAGGCGAAGATGGCGTGCTTCAACCGATCCGCCGATACGCCGGCGCGGATAGCCAGCGCGAACAGGTTAATCTGTTCCTCCGCGTGCGGGCCGAGCAGATGAGCGCCGAGAATTTTGCCACTGTCTTCCTCGATCAGCACTTTGTAGCCGGCATGGGTTTCGCCCACGCGGCGCGACGAATACCAGCCGGCGGAGTCGCCGCTGTGCACGCGGAAGCGCAAGCCGGCCTGCCGCGCCGCTGCTTCCGTCCAGCCCACGCGCGCCAGCGGCGGCAGGGTATAGCAGACGCTGGGAATACCGGTGTAATCGGGCGACAGGCGGTTGCCGTGCAGCAAGTTTTCGGCGGCTATGCGGCCCTGGTAGCCGGCCACCGGCGTCAGCGGCGGTCCGCCGCCGGCCGCCGCGTCGCCGGCGGCGTAGATGGCCGGCTGCGAGACGCTTTGCAGATAGCGGTTCACCTCGACTCCGGCCTTGCGGTCGTACTTCACGCCGGCGGCGGCGAGGTCGAGCCCTTCCAAGTCGGGAACGCGTCCGGCGCCGTGCACGGCCAGCTCGGCGGCAAATTCCCGCACGGTACCGCCAGCGGCCTCGTTGCCGGCGACGCCCGCGCCGTGTCCGGCGGCGCCGGGCTGGCGCGCGCGCACCAAAAACCCGCGGCCGGTTTTTTCGACGGCCTCCACCGGCGTATGCGCATGAATCTCGATACCCGCCTGGCGCGACGCCGCGACCAGGCGTTCGACCAAATCGGCGTCGAAAGTTTCCAGCGGCCGCGGGCGGTCGTCGACAATGGTGACGCGCGCGCCGGCGCGCGCCGCGACATGGGCAAACTCGAACGAGATATAGCCGCCGCCGACAAAGACCAGCGAGGCGGGCAAATGCGGCAGATCGAGGAAGTCGTCGCTGGTGGCCAGCCGTTCCTGGCCGGGGATGGGCAACGGTTGCGGGCGCATGCCGGTGGCAATGAGCGCATGCGCGGCCTCGATTTCCACCGCACCCACCTCGAGACGGCCGGGCGAAAGAAAGCGCGCCGCGCCATGCAGGCAATCAATGCCGGCCTGGGCGAATTCCGCTTCGCGCGCGGCCGGCACCGGGCGGGTAAAGCCGCGCTTGAAGCCCATCAGCGCCGGCCAATCAATCGCGGTCTGGCCGCGGATGCCGCGGCCGGCGAGTTTGGCGGCACGGTCCACGATCTCGGCCGCGCCCACCAGCACTTTTTTCGGGTCGCAGCCGCGCAGCGCGCAAGTGCCGCCGTAGGGACGGGAATCGGCCACCGCAACCTTCCAGCCCGCGGCCCGGCAAATATGCGCCGCCGTGGCCCCCGCCGTGCCCGTGCCAAGCACCACCAGGTCGTACCGCATCGCCATAATCGCCCCCCCCCGCCTCCACTGTACGCTTCCATAGAAGCAGGGGAGGCGGCTAAGGCTTTCCCGTGCCTTGCAAGTTCTTCCAAGCAGCGCGATATTTTTCCAGGCCCTTCAAGTTGAATTCATACATCCGCCGCATGGTTGCGGTGGGCGCCGCATCGCCGCTTTCCACGTCGCTCAGCAGCCGCGCCAAGGTGCGGTTGACGACGCCGAAGCCGGGCGACTGCCGGTTGCCATTCAGCAGCAGGCGCAACTCCTTGATGCGGGCCGACAGAATCTTGCCGGCCACGGCCGACTGCTGGCTCGTGCTCATCGCCTTCCATTGCGCCTCGGCTTGCTTCAAGACCGGGCGGACGGCATGGAACAGGCGCGCCGATACTTCGAGCGCCGCCACGATTTTTTCGGCCAGCACGAATTGAGCCGCGTAATCGGCCGGGGTTGCCGGAACTCTCGGATCGGCGGCAATGCGCAGCGGCTGGGAATAGGACTGGCCATTGACCGTCAATTTGACCGTATAGGCGCCCGGCATCGCCAGCGGGCCATGCGGCTCATGCCGCGGCGTTTTGCCCAGGATGGCGTTATTGGTCAGGGTGTACTCGGTATATTGCAGTTTCTCGCCGAAGTAGCCATAGCGCAGCACGGCGGGGTTGGGATAATGCAGATTCCAGACAAAGCGGTTCAGGCCGGCATGCGCGCTCAGACGGGTGCGAGGAGCGATCCAGTACCCGGGCACATTCGGCAGCAGCGGATGCCGTTGCGGCGGCAGCACGCTGGAAAACCGCCGCACCAGGTTTCCGGCGGCGTCGTGGATGGAGAGTGTGACCGGCGCGGAAGGGGGCGCGGCCAGCTCGTAATCCAGAATCGCGCCGTTGGGCGGATTTTGGCCGGCTGGAATTTCCGGCGGCAACGGCGTGTCCTGATAATTATCCCAGCGCACCCGCACCGCCGTTTCCGGCTTGAACAGCCGCGCCGGCGCGGAAGCGGCTGCGGCCGCAAGCTGGCGCAGCGGCGTAATGTCGTCGAGAATCCAGAAGCCGCGACCAAAGGTGGAAACCACCAGGTCGTTCTGGTGGACGACTAAACCGGTGACCTGCGCCGCGGGCAGATTCAACTGCAAGGGCTGCCAGTTAGCGCCATCGTCGAAGGAGACCCAGGCGCCGGTTTGAGTGCCGGCAAACAGCAGTTGGGGATTTTTCGGGTCCTGCACCAGCGCCAGCGCCGGTCCATTTTCCGGCAGGCCGTGGGTAATCAGCGTCCAGGTGCGGCCAAAGTCGCGCGTGCGGTAAAGATAGGGATGGGGATTGCGGGCGCCGACAAAAATGCTATCGTCGCTCACCGCGGCGTAGGCGGCGCCGGCGTCTTCGGCCGAGGCGTCGAGGGTTTCAATCGCTTGAAAGCGGGTGATGCCGGGCGGGGTGACGTTGGTCCAGGTCTTGCCGCCATTGCGCGTCAATTGAATCAGGCCATTGCTGGTGCCCACCCAAACTTCCTGGCCGTTCTTGGGCGAAGGCGCAATCGACAGAATGAAGCCGAGCGAGGCCGGCGGTTTTTTCGCCGCCTTGGCGGCGGCCGGTTTCGCCGCCGGCCGTTTCGTCAGGTCGGGGCTGATCGTCGTCCAGCGCCGCCCCAGTTGCAGGCTCGCTCCTTCGGTCGTCATCAGATATTGCGTTCCCAGGTAGAGCCGATGCGGGTTCTCCGGCGAGAACACGATGGCCGGCGCCCAGGCGCTGCGCAAGCCCTCTCCGCGCTCGAAAATATGCACGACCTGGCCGGTGGCACGATCGAAACGCAGCAGGCTGCCATACCAGCCGCCGGAAAATACATAGCGCGGGTTGGCGGGATCGGGCGCGATGAAGCAGTATTCGAAGCCGCCGACCGGCATCCAGTCGCGAAAAGTAATTTCACCGTAATCGCTGCGGCTCGCCACCATGGCCGTGCCGCTATCCTGCTGTGCGCCGTACACCCGGTAGGGGAATTGATTATCGGTTGCGACGTGATAAAACTGGCCCGTCGGCTGGGTGTACCAGGAGGACCAGGTGCGGCCGTCATTCAAACTGATGGTCGCGCCCTGATCGCTGCCCAGGATCATGCGGCCGGAATTGCCCGGCGAAATCCAGAGCACATGATTGTCATCGCCGCCGGGCGCGCCTTTAAAGGAGACGAAGGTTTTGCCGCCATCGGTGGAGCGGTACATCGAGGTCTGCATGACATAGACCACGTTCGGACGGCTGGGGTCCACGAACACCCGGCTGAAATAACCGCTGCCTTTGACGCGCGGATCGTGTGAAATCCGCCGCCAATGGCGCGCGCCGTCGTCGCTGCGGAACAAGCCCTGGCCGACAATGGCATAGCAGCGGCGGTCGTGCGTGCCGGCGGCGATGGCGACCCCGATGCGCCCCAGGCCGGAGGCCGGCAGTCCCTGATCCACCACCTTCCAACTCTTGCCGCCGTTGGTGGTTTTATAAATGACCGAAGGCGTGGCCTGGTAGAAGGCTTTCCAACTGGGGAAGGGTGGCGGTGGCGGCGCACCCGCCCGGGGGCTATAGCGCTCCCAAAAGGCCGCCAAGATCACCTTCGGACGCGCCGGATCCCACGTCATATCCGCCACGCCGCTGTAGGCGCCGCGCGCCAGCACCCGCTTCCAGCTTTTGCCGCCGTCGCGCGATTCGTACACCCCGCGCTCGCCGCCGGCATGAAAGATATCGCCGACCACGCCGGCATAAAGGTGGCGGGGATTTTTCGGGTCCACCAGCAGCGAGGTGATGGCCACGCTATGGCGCAGGCCGAGATGCAGCCAGGTCCTGCCGCCATCGTCGGAGCGATAAATGCCGCGCCCGGGCGCCTGCTCGCCGGTGCCCACGTAGAGAAAATTGGGATTGGAAGGCGCCACCGCCAGCGCCCCAATCGAGAAAACGGGTTCCGCGTCGAAGATGGGGCGCCAGGTTACGCCGGCATCATCGGTTTTCCAGACGCCGCCGCCGGGCGTGCCGGCGTAATACAGCGCCGGTTCGCCCGCCACCCCGGCAACCGAGGTGATGCGCCCGCCGCGATAAGGGCCGATCGAGCGCCAGCGCAGACCGGCATAAAGCGAAGCCGGCAAGGCCTGGGCGGCGGCTACGCCCGCCAGCAACAGCCCCGGCAGCAGGAATCGGAAGCGCGCGAGAAAATGCCGGACACAAGATGAGTTCTGCATAGATTTGCGATCACGGCCGGAAAAGATCAGCAAAAACCCGAGCATACGTAAATACGGCCCCCCCTGAAAAGGGTTAACGCCCCAAGCCCGAAAAATGTAACTTTAAAAAAGACGCAGAGATAAAAAAAAGGGAAAAAATAAGCGGTAATGTTCAGCTTTCGCTTTCCTCCGTCTCATGCCCGGCCGGCGCCGGGGGTAACCCGGCCAGTTCCTGTTGCAAGCGCTGCCATTCATTGCCATGTTCGGCGGTCAGCTTGAGCAGGAGTTGGCGTCCGCGCGGGGCCAACGTCACATTCACCCGCCGCCGGTCCTTCAAATCGCCCTGTTTTTTGACCAGGCCCAGCCGCTCCGCGCGCTGCACCAAGCCGACGGTGGCGTTGTGGCGTTCCTGTAAAAACTCGCTCAACTCGGAAATCGTGGCTTCGCCGCGCCCGGTAAAGCCGGCAATGCCCAGCAGCAGTTGATGCTGTTGCGGCGTCAACCCCTGGCGCCGCGCCGCCTGTTCGCTGAAGCGGAGAAACTGGCGCAGGCCATAGCGAAACCGCGCCGCCGCGCGCAGCAGGGTGGCGGTATCCGTGGCGCCGGCTTTCAGCATATCGCTATGATTATAGGCGCATCAGGAGCGGCCGCGGCGGGGACGCAAGCGGCGTGACGAGCCAAAAGCAGCGGTAAGATCGCTTATGCTGAATGCTCGCAAGCGGCGGGCGGGGAGAAACTTCATGCGCGGCCTGGCTCTTTTTCTAAGCGTGAGTTTCGGGGGCGGCTTGTTGGCCCAAGCCGGACGCCCGCATTACGCCAGCCTGGGAAATTTCAAGCTCGACCATGGGGAACGAATCGAACATTGCCGGCTCGCGTATCGCACGCGGGGCCGCCTCAATCGCGGCCGCACAAACGCGATTTTATTTCCCACCTGGTTCACCGGCACATCGCGGCAGCTTTTAAGCCTGGCCGGCCCGAATGCCCAGAGCATGCTGGACACGCGCAAATGGTTTGTCATTTTCGTGGATGCCCTCGGCGATGGCGTTTCGTCTTCGCCTTCCAATAGCCGGCTGCAGCCGCGCCTGCGGTTTCCGCGATTCAGCCTGCGGGATATGGTGCGCGCCGAATACCGCCTGGCGCGCCATCGCCTGCATTTGCGGCATTTGCACGCCGTCATCGGCATCTCCATGGGCGGCATGCAGGCCTTTCAATGGGCGGTCAGCTACCCCGGCTACATGAAGGAGGTCATCCCGATTGTCGGCTCGCCCCGTCCCGACGCTTACGATCTGCTGCAGTTGCGCGTTTTTATCCAGATGATTCGCGAAGACCGCCATTGGCACCATGGCAACTACGCAACCCCGCCCCAGCTTTACGATCTTTGGGATTTTATGGCCTTGCACCTGACCAGTCCCGGACATCTCGCGCGCTCCGTGCCGCGGGAAAGTTTTGCCCGGTTTTTGCGGCGCAGCGAGCACCCGCAGCCGGAGTTCGATGCCAATGATCTGCTGTACCAGGCCCAGGCGATTCAACGGCTTGATGTTGCCCGTCCCTATCGCGATTCGCTTTCCGCCGCGGCGGCCCGCGTCACCGCCCGCATGCTGATCGTGCCTTCCCGACAGGATCACATGGTCAGCCCGCTGCCGGCGGAACGCTTCGCCCGGCTGGTGCATGCGCAAACCTTCCTGCTCACCAGCGATTGCGGGCATATTGCGAATGGCTGCCAGGCCGACCAGCTTAATCCCCTGATTCGACGCTTTTTAACGAAATATTAGCGGGCGCCGCTCCGAAACCTGTTCTACCCGTGTTCCTACTCTTTCTCAAATCCATACCGCTGGCCGTGACGGCGCTGTTGCCGGTGATCAATCCGCTGGGTTCGGCGCTGCTCTACCTGAGCTTAACCGCCAGCGCCGACACGAAGCTGCGGCGGCAGATGGCGCGCAAAATCGCGCTCAACAGCACCCTGTTTCTGGCGATTGTCGAATACACCGGCGCCGAGGTGCTGCGCTTTTTCGGGGTCTCCCTGCCGGTGATGCAAATTGCCGGCGGCATCGTAATCGCCACCATTGGCTGGACGCTGCTCAACCAGCCCGATCCCAGCGCCGAGGCCGGCACCCCGGTGCCGCCTGAACTGTTGCGCCAGCAGCAGTTCTATCCGCTGACTTTTCCCATCACCGTCGGTCCCGGCTGCATGGTGGTGATGCTGACCCTGAGCGCGCACGCGGCGCAGCAGCCCCGCCTATCCGCCTCGGTGGCGGCCCATCTGGGCGTATTGGCGGCCGTGTTGCTGCTGGGCGGCACCATCTATTTCGCCTACGCCCACGCCGATATGCTGGTGCGCCGCGTCTCGCCCCAGTTTGTCCACGGCATCATGCGCGTGATTGATTTTCTGCTGGTCTGCATCGGCGGCCAGATCGTCTGGAATGGCGTCCACGCCCTGCTGCACGCGCATTAGAGCGGCGGCTTCGATGCGAGCGAAGCCCGGCCGCGCTATACCCCGCATGCGCGATTTTAGCGGCGGTTGATCATTGCCGATGCCCGCCGGCGGCGGCAAACCGGCAGCGGGCAATATTCAAGCGCGGCAGCGCACGAAGGCCTTGAGGGTGGCCAGCGGGCGCTCGGGGTTCGGCCGGGCGGGGCGAATCGTATACCGCCCCACGGCGGCGGGCACGATGAAGGTCTCGGCATAATGCACGGCGTAGGGCTCGAAGGCGCCGCTGGCGCTCTCGATCACCGCCGCCTCGCCTTCCACCAGGTTCAAAACATTCACGCCGCCGCCGGTTTCGTGGGGAACGCGGCCGGTGAACCAGTGGCGGCGGGTCTCGATGAACTCGCGCTCGTGCAGGCCGGTGCGCTCTTCGCGCCAACCTTTTCCGGCGGCGACAGGCGACACCCGATGGATCAGGTTGCGCTCGACCCAACGGGTGCTTCGTTCCCATTGAATGTTG
Source organism: Acidobacteriota bacterium (assembly GCA_021818955.1). GTDB lineage: Bacteria > Acidobacteriota > Terriglobia > Terriglobales > SCQP01 > JAKASR01. The sequence goes on along the minus strand of JAKASR010000004.1, from coordinate 72,633 downwards.
GCCGCGCCGTGCTCGAGATGGAGGGGACGCGGCCGCCCATCCAAGCCCAGCCGCCCCCAGTCCCATAACTTGAAGGTGAAAATATAAGGCGTGGCGCTGATCTCCAGCACCATGCTGTCGCGTCCGGAGCAATGCACGGTGCCGGCCGGAATCAAAAAATGGTCGTGCTTTTCGGCCGGCCAGCGGTTTACATAGCGGCTGGCGTCAAAGCCGCCGCCGTCTTGCGCGCGGCGCAGATCGCAGAGCATGGCGGCAGGCTCGATGCCTTCCCGCAGTCCCAGATATACGCCGGCGCCGGGCGCGGCATCCAGCAGGTAATAGCTTTCATCCTGGGTATAATGCATGCCGAACTGGTCTTGAATGTATTCCGTCAGCGGATGCACCTGGAGCGAGAGATTGCCGCCGCCCATGGTGTCGAGAAAATCGAAGCGGATGGGAAATTCCGCGCCGAAGCGGGCGTGCACGGCATCGCCCAGCAGCTCGCGGGGGTGCGCATAGACGAGATTCTGGCTGGGAATTTCCACGCGCGCGTCGCCGAAACCGAGCATAAGGCTGTTTTCCTCGGGGACGCAGTCGAAACACCAGGCGTGGTTAGGCTCGCCGCCGGGCAGATCGCAGACCCGCTCCATCCAATGCCCGCCCCAAGGCCCGGGATCGAAATAAGGCACGACCCGAAAAGGCCTTTGCGAGCAGCGCCGCAGCGCCTGGCGGTGGCACTCGCCGGAAATCAGCTTCGGGCGTGGCCGGTCGTTGGTGTCCAGCAGGAAATCGTGCGCCGCCAGCAACTGTTTTTTCCGGCGATCCGCCGCCCGCCAGTCGACAAAATAAGCCCGCTTGTACTTTGCGGCGGCGCGATCCTCGAAATTGCCGGCGCCCAGGTTGGCGATCTCGCCCCGGCGCTGCCGCCGCTGGATTTCCCAGCGCGCCAAGTCGGCATAAACCAGCACATCGCAATCCGCCACCAGCGAGGCGGCGGAGCCGACGGCTACGATCCGGCCGTGCCGCTGCCGGGCGATTCGGCATCGCGCCTCGGCCACTTTGCCGGCATCGAGAAAATCGGCCAGCGTAACGCCGTTCATGCGTCCAAACACCGGATCGTCGCCCAGGCAGGGCTGAAGGCGCGCCGCGAGCGCGCGGGGCGGCAGAAAGCAAGCTTCGGCATCGATGACCAGCGCGGGTTGCAGCAGCGGCAGCAGCTCGCGATGCAGATCGCCGGTGAAAACGCCGGGATAGCATTCAATTCCCAGCACAACCCGCCCGGCCTGGAGCGCGGGCCGCAGCCGCTCGGCAATCGCCGGCCAGCCCACGGCGCAATCCGATGCCTGCGCGCTGACCGGCACATAAGGATGCTTGTCGTACATTAAGCTTGCCGCGCCTCCGCGCCGCCGCTCAGCAGCGGCGGCGCCGCCAGCAGGGCGGCGTCATTGCCCAATTTCGCCGCCCGCACCCGCACTTTGCCCCACGGCGTCCAGGCATGCCGCTCGACGTAGGCCTGAAGGAAGGGCACAATCTCCTCCGCGCTGCCCATTACGCCGCCGCCATAGACCACCACTTCCGGGTCGAAGGCGTGAATCGCCGCCACCGTATTCACCGCCCACACCCGCAGGCAGCGGTCGCGGATAGCTATCGCGACCGCATCGCGGGCGCGCGCCTGGCGAAAGAGCGCGGCAAAATCGAGCCGCCGCTCGCGCGCCAGCGCGCTCGCGGCAAAGCCGGGCCATGCGCGGCAGATCAGCGGCAAAGACCAGCCAGCCGCCTCGGCTTCGGCGCACCCGATGGCGCCGCAGGTGCACTCCCGGCCGGAAAAATGAACCGGCGAGTGCCCGCCCAGGCAGCCGGCCTGGGCATGCCGGCCGCGCAGCAGGCGGCCGCCGATCATCGCCGCCCCGCCAATGCCGGTACCCAGCGTGAACATTACCGTGTCGTTGCATCCTTGCGCCGCGCCCGCGTGCCACTCGCCCAGCAGCGCCATGCGCGCGTCATTTTCCGCGCGCAAGGCCAGGCCGAATTCGCGCCGCGCCCAGGCGGCCAAGTCAATAGCTGGCGCATCGTCGTATTTTTTATTGGTGGCCAGGATGCGGTTCTGGCGGCTGTCGACGATGCCGCAAAAGCTCAGCGCCACGCCGCCGCAATCCGCCAGCGCCCAGCCGGCGCGCTTCGCCAGCGCTTTCAGGCTGGCAGCCAGCAACGGCAGCACGGAAGCTAAACTTTCCGCGCCGTCCATGACGAGCGCCTGTTGCGCCACGATGGCGCGATCCTCGACCACGGCGCAACGGGCGTGGCTACCTCCCAGATCGGCGGCCAAAGCCTTCATGCATTCCTCCCTCGTCCCGCGCGTCAGGGATCATTGTAATCATCTCCGGCGCCAACCGCGTTATGCTTTCCCTGATGGAAGCCTTCAGGGGAACGGTCATCGATTGGAGCACCGGCCAACTCGCCGGCCCCGCTATCGAAACCAAAAACACGCTGATGCGCGACCTGGGCGCCATCTTCACCGACCGCGCCGCCTGGCAGGCAATGGAGATGGACCGCATCGTTTACCGCGTGCAGTATTGGCGGCCCGTGCCCGACCACACCGCCGGCGGCCTGTTTTGGGGCAACTCGAGCATCCAGCCGGGGCGGGTCGGCGACGAGTATTTCATGACCAAGGGCCATTTTCATCGGCGGCGCGACTGCGCTGAATACTATGCCACCATCCAGGGCGAAGGCTTTCTGCTGCTGATGGATGAGGACCGCAAGACCACGGCTCAACCCATGCGGCCCGGCAGCGTGCACTATATTCCCGGCTTCACCGCGCACCGCGTCGTCAATACCGGCGCGGCGCCGCTGACCTTTGTCGCCTGCTGGCCCAGCGAAGCCGGCTACGACTATGCCTCGATCCTGGAACGCGGCTTCAGCGTTCGCCTGGTGGAACGCGGCGGCGAACCCCAACTGATTCCGGCTTGAGGGTGTAGCCCTGAAAGCGAAGCCATTGGATTCAGCGCGCACCCAAAGCCCGGCCGGTGAAAACGCCGGCGCGCGCGATACGGCGCCGGCCTTCGATGCGGGTTTCAACATTTCGCTGTCGCCTTCCAGCCTGGGCTTCGATTACGGTCCCGGCGTATTCGGTCCGGAAGTGGAATGCCGCCGCCTGAAAGACATTCGCGCCAGCCTGCTCGATCCTCAATGCGACGGGCCGGACCCGGTGTATGGCATTGCCATGGACGTCGGCCGCAGCGAAGACCGCGCCGATCTCGAGCGCCGCATGCTGCTCTACGGAGCGGTCGTCTATGCCGCCGGTCAATTGGGGGAAGAGCCGGTTCGCAGCCAGGGACATGTGCACAAAATCGCGCCGCATAGCGGCTGGCCGCCGCCGGAGCTGTTTGAAATCTGGGAAGGGCGAGCGATCGTTTACGCGCAGGAGTTCGCCGCCGACGATCCCGGCCGCTGCGCCGCCGTCATCGCCGAGCCGGGCGACCTGGTCGTCGTGCCGCCGGGCTGGGCGCATGCGGTCATCAACGCCGATCCGCGCCGCCGCATGGCTTTTGGCGCCTGGTGCGATCGCCAATATGGCTTCGTCTATGACGCCGTGCGCGCCCGCGGCGGGCTTGCCCATTTCCCCCGCCTCGCCGGCGAGCGCATCGAATGGGCCGCCAACCCGCGCTATCGTCCGCGCCCGCTTTGGCCGCGCCGCGCGCGCTCTTATCCGGAACTGGGCCTGCGCGCGGGCGTCCCGATTTATCGGCAGTATTTGGAAGATGCGGGCTCGGTCGAATGGATCACCCGCCCGGCCGATTATGCCGCCCTGTGGCCGAAGTTCGAGCCCTAAGCGGAGGGGCGCGGAGGAACGCGCCGCCGAGCCTGCGCGCCACAAGGTCTGCGCATGGATCGCGCCAGCCAAAGCTCGAAGCAGAAAACGGCCAAGCCCCCGGGCGCGATCGTTCATTCGCTCAACAGAAACAAAAGGGGACGGTGCGCCGGCTGGGCCCACTCCCAATAGCGCACCAGGATGGAATACACCATCAGCCCCACTTCGCCCTGCCCTAAAAACATGTATTGCAGCGATTGCTTCATCAAATTCTTATGCGTCAGCCCCAGCACCAGGCTGCGCGGATCGAGCAATTGGCTGAGATAGGCAATGGAGTTGGCAACGGCGACCGCGCCCTCGGCCTCGAGCACATAATGCGCGCCTTCCGCCCGCACCCACACCCGCAGCGGCGCCAGAAATTCGCTGCGATTATCGAGCAACCGCACGTGCACGAAACAGAGCGGCCCTTCCAGGCGGAAATGCTCGCTCAGCTTCGCCGCCAGCGCGTGCCGCACCTCCGGCGACGCATGCGGCGTGGGCACCAGATTGACCTTGCGCCCGGACACTTCTTCCCAGACCTGGCGCGTTTCGAGATCGGCAAAGCGCACCTGAGTGATGCGCATTTCCGTGGCGCGGTGATAGCGGCTGATGCCGCCCAGCGTCAGCAGCAGCAGGATCAGGCAACTGGCAATGATGACGCCGTCGGGCCGCTCGGCGATATTCAGCGTCAGGGTATAGGCGAAGACCAGGGTAACCAGCCAGAAATAGCCGCCCCGCAGCAGCAAGGCGAGCCGCGCGCGCTGCGGGTGGGCCGCACGCGCTTCATGGCCCAGCGCCAGCGACACGGCAATGCCGGCGGAAAGCATCAGCACCAGCACGCCGGTGGCGTAAGCTCCGGCCTGGGCATTGACGCCGGCATGAAAGATCCAGGTGATGAGGCCATCCAGCGCCAGCAAGGCCAACACCAGCGGCCGGCGGTAGGCGACCCAGCGCGGCGCCATTCCGAAGCGCGGCAGATAGCGCGGCAGCAGGCTCAACAGCCCGGCCATGGCGGAAGCGCCCGCGAACCAGAGAATCAGGATCGAGAACAGGTCATAAATCGCGCCAAAGCCCGCGCCCAACAAGCGGTGCGCGAGATAGGCGATCGCGCGCCCGCTGGCGGGTCCGCCGAGGCGATAGGCGGCGGGGGGAATGAGCAAGGGGCAGACGAAGCTGGAAAGCAGCAGCAGGGCGCCCATGATCACGCCCGCGCTGAGCAGCAGCTTGCGGGTATTGTGAATGCGTTCCAGCGGCGGGCCGGATTTTTCCCGCGCAGTTTCGCGGTTGGCACCGCGGATGAGCGGCATCACGGAGACGCCGGTTTCAAAGCCGCCCAGCCCCAGCGCCAGCCGGGGAAAAATCAGCGCCGAGGCAATAAAGATCTGAGTCCAGCCACCGCGCGCGAACAGCGCCAGCCGCCAGGCCTGGATGCCTGCCGGATGCCGCATCACCGCCGCCAGCCCGACCAGCAGGACGATCAGGTTCAGAATCAGATAGGGGACGGCGACCAGGATGGAGACCTCGATGGCCTGGCGAAACCCGGCCAAAAACACCGCCGCCAGCAATAGCAGCAGCAGCAGCGTGATGGCCACGCGCTCGCCGCCGATATAGGGATGCAGCCAGGCATTGGCCACGGCATGGCGGGCGGCATCCGCCGCCGACAAGGTCATGGTGATGAGGAAATCGGTGCCGGCGAAGCCCAACAGCGCCAGCACGAAAATCTTTCCGGCCCAGCCCGGCAGCAAATGCTCGAGCATCGCAATCGAGCCCTGGCCGGCATAGGAGCGGCGCGCCACCTGAGCATAGAGCGGCACCGCGCCGGCCAGCGTCAACAACACCAGCAGCGCGGTCGCCGGCAGCGCCAGCGCGCCCGCGGCCAGCAGCGTGATGCCGGGCTGAAAACCCAGATCGGAAAAATAGTCGACCCCGGTCAGCCAGATCACCCGGTACCAGGGATGGGTGCGCTCGCCCAGTTGCGATTCGTCCAGCCCGCCGCCAGCAAACATCCAACGCCCCCAGCGGCCGCGAGGCGGCAGGCCGGCCGGGACCGGAATTTTTAAGACTTCAGGCGCGAGTTTGGGCATGGGACGGAGGGAGAGCTAGCGCGGCACAAATTGCTCGTCGGCGGAAGGGCCGTAAAGCGCCGGCACCGGGATGCCATTCAGGCGCAGATAAACGCCCAACTGCGCCACATGATGCACCATGTGGTTGAAAAACAATTGGCGGTAGATAACGAGACGCGGAGATTGGGAGAGCACCTGCTCGCCAAACCGGAAAGGCCAAACGGCGCGCAGGCGTTCATCCGAAGCCGCGGCCAGCGCGGCGCGGCATTGCTCCGCGGCCTGATCCAATTGCCGCAGGCAGTCTTCCCGCGAGCGCCAGGCCAGATCCGGTTGCGGCCGGGTGGGGTTGGCCAAATCCATGCCTTCGTCGGCCATGATGTAGTAGCCGAAGCGCGGAAGGGTGGCGCAATGCTTGGCCAGGCGGCCCATCCGCATCGATTTTTCATGCGGCTGGTATGCGGCTTTGTCCTCCGGAACGCGTTCCAGGGTGCGGCGATTGTTGGCGATTTCAATGTCAAAATCGGCGAGCAGTACCTCGGCTATGGACATGAATTCCTCCCGGCCTATTATAGTGTCCAGTTTCCGCAGCCTGGATTTTTAATCAGAGTTAAAGCCCGAGAGTGGCGCGAAAAAATGAATCGAAATGGAACCATCCCGGCCGGGTACTGCTCAAGTAGCGCACTAGAGAATTCTGGCGGTTAAAATGGGGAAATGCCTCGTGCGGGGAAGATACTGCTCGCGCTGGTGCTGGCCGGCTTGCTCGCCGCGGGCGCGCTCGCCTGGCTCTGGTTCGCGCCTGATCGCGGCTTCAACCCACCCCGCATCGTGCGCGTGCGCGCCGGAATGCGTACCAGCCAGATCGCGTCTCAATTGCGCCGGGCGGGAGTTATCCGCAGTTCCACGGCTTTTCTGCTTTGGGACCTGTTCCATCGCGGCGCAACGCTCAAAGCCGGAAGCTATCGCTTCCGCTCGGCTATCAGCCTGGCCGGGGTCTTTCATCAAATCGCCGCCGGCAAAGTATTTTATTATTCCTTCACGGTGCCGGAAGGCTACAACCGGTTTGAAATTGCGCAGGCGCTCGAAAACGACGGCTTAATTCCTCAAGGGCGTTTTCTGCGCGCCACGGCCGGCGGCGGCGCGGTGCGCGACCTCGATCCGCAGGCACAAAGTCTCGAAGGCTATCTCTACCCGGCCACCTATCATTTCAGCCCTGGCGAAAGCGCGCGCGCGATGGCGGCGGCCATGGTCGCCCGCTTCCGGCTCGAGTTGACGCGGCTGGGATGGAAGCCTGCCGCCGCCGCGCCGGCGCCCAACGCCGCCTTCGATCCGGCCGATTCCCAGGCGCAGAATCTGCACTCATTAGTCACGCTCGCTTCGCTGATCGAAAAGGAAACCCAGGCCGCGGGCGAACGGCGGCTGGTTGCCGGGGTTTTTTATAACCGCCTGCGCATCGGCCTGCCCCTGCAGTCGGATCCCACCGTGATCTATGCCGAATGGCTGGCGGGCCATGATCGGAATCAACTGACCCACGCCGATCTCAAGCTGCGCTCGCCCTACAACACCTATCTCCACACCGGATTGCCTCCCGGTCCCATCGCCAATCCCGGCAAGGCGGCGCTGATGGCGGCCGCGCACCCGGCCGCCACCCGATATCTCTATTTCGTCAGCAACGGCCATGGCGGACACCGCTTCTCCCGCACCCTGGCGCAGCAAGACCGCAACATCCGCCGCTACCTGAAACGCCGCGAGTGAGCGCTTTTGCCTTCAGCTTGGCGCGTTAACGGCCGGGCCGCTTTCCCGGCTGGCGGGTGTTCGCTGAAAGCTGGTAACTTTTTTTATGTACTCGTTGCGATATTCAGGAGAGTTGGACCCTGATTCATGATGTTTAATTCCAAAAGCAATGTTGTCTTTTTCCAACAGCCGGTCGCTGATCGCTGAAGCCGGCCGCTTGCTTATGACGCAGAAGGCGATTGTCGATTCCTGGAAAGCGGATTTGGACGGCCGCGTCGCGGGCGAGGCCGAGTTGCGGCATTTGCGGGAGGCGCTGGAAGCCGCCGCCGCCGCAAGCGCCGCTGCCCGGCGGCCGCCGCCGAAGAAACCGTACCGCGCGCCGACGCTGGCCAGGGCGGCGGAGCTGGCGCACCGCGCCGGAGCCCGTGTCGGCTGGGGTGAATATGGCGGCGGCGAAGAAGACCGCATGTTATCGCTCGCCACGCCGGAGGAATTGGAAGCCGGTCTGCGGCGGCTGCATCAGGCGCTGTGCGCCGCACAAACGGCGGGCGATGCCGAAGGGGTCGAGCGCGCCCGCCTGGCAGCGCGGCGCTGCCGCCGGCATGCGCTGCAGATGGCCGCTAATGCAAAATTGCGGCCGCAACTGCGCGCCCAGAAACAGGAAATGGCCGACTGGCTGTTGCTCTGGCTGGAAATGCCCAGCGCCTTTTTCGACTGGCTGGAACTTCGCAAAAAGCGGTAACGGCCGGGTCGAACAGCCGTTCTGTTTCGGAACGCGGGCGGGGCCCTCGCTGCCGTAAGCCGGTAGCTTTCATGAACCGATTCCAGCGAATCTGGCAACGCCTCAAACAGGAAATCAAGGTCTATCGCCTGGCGATGGCCGATCCGCGGACGCCGAAGGCCGCGAAATGGCTTTTGCGGTTTGCCCTGGCCTATCTGCTTAGCCCGCTCGATCTCATTCCCGACGCCATCCCCATCCTGGGCCTGTTCGACGAAGTGATCCTGCTGCCGGCCGTGCTGTGGATCGCCCGGCGCATGATCCCGGGCGAGGTCATGCGCGAGTGCCGACTGCGCGCCGCGCGGGAAAACGCCAACCGCTGAAAAGCGGCGAGGCCGCTTTTCTCCGGCATCCGAACTGGCAATAGGCGGAAGCATTTCTTCGCCACCCGCGGCCCTTTTTCCGTTTAAAGTCATAGCAGTTGAGCGTTAAGCGGCTCGGCCGCTTTTACTTTTAGGCGCTGACGCTTTCGCCATGGTCCGGCCGAAACCGGACGCATGGCGAATACTCTCGGTTTTTTGCCGGCGATTTTGCCTGGAGCTATTGGCTTTAGCTGGAAGCTAAAAGCTGAACGATGATTGCCAAGGGTTTTGCGTGAAGCTGACCGAAGCCATTCAGGATTTTCTCACTAACTATCTGCGCGGCGAGCGCGCCGCCAGCCCGCACACACTGCGCAACTACGCCGCCGATCTGCGCCAGTTCAGCGAATTTCTGGGCGCGGATTGCGAGATTGAAACGATCGACCATCTGCGCATCCGCGCCTTTCTGGCGCATCTCGACGCCCGCGGGGTGGGAAAGAGCACGCTGGCTCGCCGCCTGGCTACGCTGCGCTCCTGCTATCGCTATCTCGCGCGAGAAGGGCGGATCAAAGAGAATCCAGCCAAGCTGGTCGCCACGCCGCGCCAGCCCCGCGTTTTGCCGCATATCCCCAAGCCGGATGAAATGCGCCACCTGCTCGACCATGCCGCCGGGATCGAAGGCGTGCCCTATCCCGCCCGCGATCGCTGCCTGCTGGAACTGCTCTACGGCTGCGGCTTGCGCGTCAGCGAGCTGACCGGCTTGAATCTCGAAGACCTGGATTGCGAGCAGCAACTGCTCCGCGTGCGCGGCAAAGGGCGCAAGGAACGCCTGGTCCCGTTCGGCAATAAAGCCCTGGAGGCCCTCCGGGCGTATCTGCCTGAACGGCGGACGATGATGGCCAAAGCCGGCGCCGGCTTTACCTCCGCCCTGCTGCTCAATCGCTCCGGGCAGCGGCTCGATCCGCGCTCGGTGCGCCGCCGCATCCGCTTCTATGCCCTGCGCCTGAACCTGCCGCCTTCGCTGCACCCGCACACCTTCCGCCACGCCTTCGCCTCGCATCTGCTAGGCGAAGGCGCCGACCTGCGCGCCATTCAGGAAATGCTCGGCCATGAAAGCTTGAGCACCACCCAGCGCTATACCCAGACCGACTTGCGGCAATTGATGGAAGTCTACGACCGCGCCCATCCCAAGGCGTAATTGCCGTTTGAGCCGAACGTTTCCTGTCCTATTCGCAGGCTCCCCATCTCCTTTTCCAGCCTCGATTCTCCTCTTCAGTCCCGGTTTTTGCTAAGATTTCAATCGCCTATGATTCCCCGCTACACTCGCCCGGAAATGGGCCGTATCTGGTCGGACGAAAACCGCTTTCGGCAATGGCTGGAGGTCGAGCAGACAACCGCCGAAGTTCAGGCGGAGCTGGGCCTGATTCCGGCCGAGGCCGCGCGCGCCATTCGCGCCCGCGGCGGCTTCAGCCTGGAGCGCATTCAGGCGGTCGAAGCGGAGGTGAAACACGACGTCATCGCCTTCACCACCGCCGTCGCCGAGCGCGTCGGCCCGGAAGCGCGCTGGCTGCATTACGGGCTGACCTCCAATGACGTGATTGACACCGGGCAGGCACTGCAGTTGCGCGCCGCGGCCGAATTGCTGATGAAGGAGCAGCAGGCCCTGGGCGAGGTGCTGGCGCGGCAGGCGCGCGAGTACCGGCATACGCCCATGGTCGGGCGCACCCACGGCATGCATGCCGAGCCGATTACGCTGGGACTGAAATTCGCGCTCTGGTACAGCGAAAACGTGCGCAACCAGCGCCGGCTGCGCGCCGCCGCCGAGGATCTGCGGGTCGGCAAGCTGAGCGGGGCGGTGGGCACTTATGCCCACATGGCCCCCGAGGTTGAATCGAAGGTGTGCGAGCGCCTGGGGTTGCGCCCCGCGGCTATTTCCAATCAGGTCATCCAGCGCGACCGCCATGCCGCCTGGTTGTGCGCCCTGGCGGTCTGCGGTGCTTCCATCGAGAAGATCGCCACCGAAATCCGCCACCTGCAACGCTCGGAGGTGGGCGAGGCGGAAGAATTCTTTTCCGCCCAGCAAAAAGGCTCCTCCGCCATGCCGCACAAGCGCAATCCGATCACCGCCGAGCAGCTTTGTGGCCTGGCGCGGTTGCTCCGGGGGTATGCGCAATCGGCCCTGGAAAATGTCGCCCTCTGGCACGAGCGCGATATCAGCCATAGCTCGGTTGAGCGGGTGATCCTGCCCGACAGCGCCATCCTGCTCGATACCATGCTGGCCAAAACCGCCAGCCTGCTCGAAAAACTGGTGGTCTATCCCGATCGCATGCGCCAGAACCTGGAACAGTCGCGCGGGCTCATTTTTTCCGGCCAACTGCTGCTCGAATTGGCTGCCGCCGGCGTCTCGCGCGAAGATGCTTATCGCTGGGTGCAGCGCCATGCCCAGGAAAGCCAGCGCAGCGGCCACGATTTGCGCGGCTTAATCGAAAACGATCCGGAAATCCGCTCCCGCGTCAAGCCGCAGACGCTGGCTTCCGCCTTCGACCTGCGCCGCCAGTTGCGCCATGCCGACGCCATTGTCGAGCGCGCCCTGGCGGAAATCCCATAGTACGTGTCCGGCATATAAGGATCGGAGGGAGACACCCAGGGAATTGGGGATGAAATCTTTTATTTTAGGGGTCTCCGATTATTTCATTGATCCAGCCAGGTTTATTCTGCCGGGAGGCACCTTGACACCTTTTTTGAAATACATGCTGGCCATCGGGTATTGAGATTTTTATAAAATAGAGAACTCAAGCAGCCAAAAACATCCAGGGGAGCGCTGCCGGATGCGGCGCCGAGGGGGAGACGCATGATGGTATGGATTTTGGCGGTCATCGTATTGATCGCGCTGCTGGCCGTGATCGCCGGCCTGCGGCGGCGGCAGCGGCGGCAATTGTTCCTGCCGCTGGCGCGCCGCATCGAAGCCGAATATCGCGAACTGGTAACCACGCGCGCGCCGCTGGTCACGCTCGATGCCGCTCATGACGCCTGGCAATCGCAACTACCGCCGGCACTCTTTCCCGAACCGGCGCCGGCCTGGGCCGCCACCGGCGCCGCCGCCGAAACCTATGCCGCCGCCCGCCAGTTCGAGCGCGACAGCGCCCAACTCGCCGCCGATCTCGATGCATGGCTGCGCCAGCTTGCCGCCGCGATTGCCCGTGATTTTCCCCAACCCGGCATTCATGCTGCGGTGATCGCAGATTACCTCTATCGCCGGCTGAATGGGCTGACCACGGCGGAAGCCGGTCTGGCCGCCGGCGTCCCTGCGCGGCTGGCCGCCGGCCCGCTGGTACTTGCCGAAGGCGATGCGCAGACGCTCGAAACTCTGGCGGCGCATCTGCCGCAGAAAATACGCGAGCTGCTGCCCTTGTATTTACCCTATCGCGAGCGCTTCACCCGGCTGCAGGTGGCGCTCGACCGCCTGGTCTATCATTTGCGCGCGCTGGGCGCGCCGCCGCCACCCTTCGGGGTCAAGCATCATACCGCCGCCGGCACCTGATCTGGCCGCGAGCTGCATGCCGGCTGGCACCGCGGCCCGCATCCAGCCGCTCGCGAGGCCTTGCGGGTGGAGTGATCCGGAGCCGGCTAAAACCGTCCAAAGCAAGATATAGTCGGGTCATGCTCGATTTTCTGTTAGTTTCCGAATCCGTCTCCCTGCAGAAACTGGCGCGGGCCATGTGGCGGTTGGTCAACGCCACCCGCGCTAATCCGCGTTACCGGGCAGAGACCGGCGGGCGGGCGCGTCCGCTGAAATGGAATGCCCGCCTGGCTCACGTGGCGCGAGCGCATTCGGAGTACATGCGCCAGCGCCAGGAACTCACTCATCTGGGACCGCACGGCTGGACGCCGGGGCAACGGATGCGGCACGCCGGCCTTGACTGGAGCGCGTATGCGGAAAATGTGGCGCTGGCCAACGGCATTCGCGACGCCATGCGGCTCTTTATGGGCGAGCCGCCATTTCAGCCTAACCACCGCGCCAATATACTAAGTCCGCGCTACACCGAGATCGGCATTGGCATTGTGCATGCGCCGCATGGGCAAATCTACATTACTCAGGATTTTCGGCATCCGCCGCAGGAAAGCTGAAGGCCGCAGGCACAGTCAAGGACTGCTCCGTCTCCACCCCCGCGCTTTTATTGCTTGGCGAAGCGCAGCGGGTGGCCGGTACTGCCGAAGCTGAAACTTCCCGCAGTCAGCCGGGCAGGGCCCCAGGCCGCCGGGCCCGAAGTCAAGCCGGAAAATTGCAATTGGCCATCAAGGATGTAATAGCTTCCGCCATCGCTTCCGTCGGGATATTTCCAGGTGCCGTCCGCCTGGAGCACAATCGTACCGAAACAACCCTGGCATTTATAAATGCCGGGCAGGGAAGCGGGAATGGGCGCCGGTTGCTGAAACACCACGTTCCCGAATGTCAGCGTATCGCCAGCCGGCGGATGAGCGAACCGCGCCGCTCCCCAGCCGGCTGGACCGCCAAAACCGTTGAAAGTCACTTGGTCACCATTTACTGAATAGGAGCCGGAGTAGCTCCCTGTCGAGGACCAGACTCCCTGGGCAGTCAGATTAATTTCCGTGCGCTGATCGCAGGCATGGCTGCCCATCGAGCGGCATACATACGTTCCGCTGACCGGGACCGAAGAAAGGGTTTTGCCTAATAAGGAAGTTCCACTGCGATAGTGACAACCCATGCCAATCGCCGCCAAGAAAGCCAGGACGGCGGCAAAACCAAAGCGCACAGGGCCTGGCAGAGAGTTAACGGGCCGGGAAGCAGGGAGGCAAGGGAATTTACGCATGGCTTTGGATTGGCTATAGCAGCGAGCCGGCGGTAGGCAGGCGGGCATGGGCAATGCCATATAAAGAGCGGAGCTCGTTGTAATACTGCATGGCTTGCGGCACCCTTCCCGCGGCCATTTCCAGATCGCCCAACTGGCGCAGCGCATCCTGTTCCTGGGGCAAATCGGCGCAGGTATGAAAATTAGTGCGCGCTTCGAGGTAGTGTTCTCGCGCTAAATCGTATTGCCGCAATTCGCGTTCGACGCTGGCGAGACCCAGCAGCGAATTTCCGAGTTGCCGGCGTTGATTGACCCGGCGGTAAATCTCGATAGCCGCGTGATAATACCGGGCGGCATCATCCCAGTGCTGTTTGCGTTGGGCGAGGGCGCCCAGCGCGAGCAGGGTTTTTCCCAGTCCCCAGGAATCCTGCATCTGCTCATAGAGCGCCAGCGCAAAATCGAGATGTTGCTGCGCCGAGGGGTAATTTTCCAGCAACATTTCCAGATGGCCGAGCTTGCGCATGGCATGTCCCCAGCCCATGCGGGCGCCGGACTTTTGATACATATCGCTCGCCCAAATCAAATTGTCGCGGGCAGCCTCGTAGTTGCCGTTCTTCAGATCCAGGTCGCTTAGACCCAGCAGGATATGCGCCTTTTCAGCCAACTCGCGCTCGCTCAACAAGCTGAGCGCCTGTTGATATTGCTCGCGGGCGGCGTTGGCGTCGGACAAGGCCAGCAATTGGGCGCGAGCTCGCCGCACCGCCGATTCTCCCAAGCGGTCCTCCAGTGCTTGAAATAGCCGCTGCGCATTGTCGTAATGGCTCATGGCCGAAGCCGGATTTTCGCCGCGCAAACGTTCCAGGTCGCCCAAGCCCAAAGCCACTTGCGCCAGGCCGGTTTTGCTTTCTATGCGCTGATAGAACTGTCCCGCTTTCTGATATAAATTGTGGGCTTCTTCCATGTAGCCGTCCGTACGGCAAGCCTGGGCTTTCATTAACAGTGCCTGGGCTTGGCCCTGCCAGCAGCCACTCTCATGAAAACAGGTCAGCGCTTGCTCCAACCAGGGCTGGGACTCGCCCTCCGGGGCTTGTGCCTGCGCCAGGCTGAGCAACACCTGGGCCTCTCCCAATCGGCTGCCAACCTGGCGGAAGATGCGCAAGGCGGTGAGCAATTGCGGTTGGGCCGATTCCCGTCCGCTCACCCGGCCTTCCATGTCGCCTAAGCGCCAGCAAGCCTCGGCTTCCGAGAGCAAATCGCCGATTTCGCGGCTCAGCTTGAGGGCCTCTTCACAGCGCTTGCGCGCCCAAGCCAGATTGCCGGTGAGCAGGTGCAGGTCCACGCGAGTCAATAGCATGGCCACAAGCCGGGTGTGGTAAGCCATGCGCTGATACCCGGCGCTGGCTTCATCCAGCAGGGACTCCGCTTCCTGCGCCCGTCCGGCCAGAATCGCATCCCCCGCCAGTCCGGATTGCGAGGCGGCGATGCCTTCGGCAAACTGCAAGGCGCTGAAGAGTTGCAGTGCGGACAGAAAATGGGCTTGCGAATGGCCCGCCTGGCCGCGCCGGCGTTCCACCCGGGCGCGCAATCGCAGCGCCTGCGGGCGGCCAAGCAGTTCGCGGCCCGCCCACAGTTTTTCCGCCATTTCGATCTGCTCCAGCGCACGGTTTAAATTTCCGCTGTCGCATTCCAACTGCGCCAGAGCATACAGTAGCCAGCCTTCGCGGATATTTTGCGCTTGACCGCGGGCGATTTGCCGCGCCTGTTCCAAAAGCACCCGGGCACGGTTGAAATTACCCTGGGCATGCTCCAGCTCGCCGCGTAATTCATGCAGTTCGCAGAGTTGCATCGCCGAGGGCGAGAGCCGCGAGGCTTCATCCAAATAATTGCCGGCGGCCTGCCATTGCGCCTGATAGATAGCGATACGGACGAGATTGAGCAGCACGCGGAAAGTTTCGGCCCGGTAACCTCTCTCCGACAGCGCCTGACGCGATTTTTCAAATATTTCCCGCGCTTGCGGGGTCTGTCCTTGCCAGAGCAGCGCTTCGCCCCATAGCCGCAGGTAATGTGCACTCCACGCATTGGGACCGGCAAGCAGGGCCAAGCGCGCGGCCTTTTCACGCAGTAGCCGGACTTCGTTTTGTAAACCCCGTGCGGCGCATTGATCCGCCTGCTTGCGCAAACGGCGCAGGCGCCAGCGTAGTGCCCAGGATAAGCCCATTCCCCGTCCCTCCTAAAAGGGCCGCTATAAAGATGCGGCGCAAACCATAAGCATAGCCGGGGGGTCTATGCCTTTTAACCCAAAATACAATAGGTCATCAGAATAACACGGCCATTCAAGTCAGAAGGCTGTAATTTATTTGAAAAATGAGTTGTCAAATCCGGCACTCATAGGCATTGATTCTCCGGCATTTATCACTGAAAGCCGTATTCGAACAGATAAGAGAGCTCAAAGCATTAACGGCCAAGTCGGATAGCCGCTCATGTCATTGGCGATTCGAGGAAATTGCCCGAAGTGATGTCCACAGGCCAAAGCGCAGGGTTTCCGCGGCGGGCGGATCCCGCGCCAAAATAAGCAATTTCCGCAAGACAAGAATTGCGCCAAACAAAGTTAGATCGATTTCCCATCACGATGACGCGCGTGATGGGGCGAGCGTTTGCGCCTAAAAGTAAAAGCGGCCGAGCCGCGGTCACCCGGCTAGTGGGGAGGCGGACCGGTGACAATTTGCACCAGGTCTTTCGGCCGCACCCATTTACGGAAGGCGGCCTGCACCGCAACGGCCTTCAAGGTGAAATAACGCTGAGCGGCAATTTCCGGTTCATTGAGCGGCAGGCCGGTAAGCGAACGGCTCAATAAGCCCATGGCGATGCTGCCCACGCTGGCCTGCGAGAGCGGTAACTGGCGTAGCAATTGCGCTTTCGCCTGATGCATTTCTTCCGAGCTGGGCGGCGCGTCTTGCATGGCGCTCAGATCGCGAATCACAATAGCCCGCGCGCGGGAAACATTGGGCGGATCGCAGCCCAAATTCACCTCATAGCTGGAACGGGTGCGGCCAATATCCATATTGGAGCCGACGTAATAGACCAAGCCGCCATTTTCGCGCAGGTCGCGATAGAAACGCGAGGCGTAAAAACCGCCGCCTAGAATGGTATTGCCGAGCGAGAGCGCATAAAAATCGGGATTGAAACGGTTCAATTGCAGAGTTTCCGCGAAGGTAACCGTATCTTGCACCCGGCTGCGGTCGGGAACATTGGAAAAATGCAGAGGATTAGCTGGCGCCGGTGAATAATCGGTGGGAGGCTTGGGACCGCTAGCTTTCCACGCGCCGAAGTATTTCACGATTTCCGTTTCGGCCAAAGCGGGTGTGACGTTGCCGATGACCACAATCGTGGTCAGGTCGGGGCGAAAGGCGTAGTTGTAATAATGCTGGACGTCAGCCCGGGTCAAGCTCATCACGCTTTGCGGCGTGGGGTGACGCAGGATGGGATCGTGAGGCGGATAGAGCGCGCCATCCAGCGCTAACTGGCTGAGAAAAGATGGACTTTGTAATTCGCCGGCAACTTCGCCCGCGGTTTGCCGCTGGACAATCGAGAAGGCGGGAACCGGCAAGCCCGGCGTCAGCTCATTCGCCGCCAGCAATTGCAATCCACGATCAAAATGTTGCGGCAGCACCTGGAGCGAAAAACTGGAGCCGGCATGTTCGCGCGCGGCAATATCATCGAGCGCCTTGTGGAAAGCCAACCGGGAGAGCGTGATGGTGCCATAGGGGAAGAGTTGATCGAGAATGTCGGCCGCGCCTTCCTGATGGGGAGGAGTTTCCAGATCGGAATTGGTTTTAATGCGCCCAAATACACTGATGGTGTTACTAATGGTTTCCGGCACCACAATCAGGCGCAGGCCATTGGGCAGAGTTTTATCCACCGGATGCAGTTTCCAGGCCGGGATACGGAGCTGTCCTAGCGCTTTTTTTGCCCAGGCGGGCAAAATCACCGGGGTAACTTTGCTGGGCGCGAAGGATTCCTGGCCGCCGAAGCGTTTGCGGCTGATGGGTTTACCGGAGGTCTGCGGAGTCAAGACCGCTTCGACCGCATGATCGGAACGCAGGTATTGGCGTGCCACCCGATTGACGTCGGCGGTAGTGACGCGCTCGATTGCGCGAATGTCGTCTTCCGGAGAGCGCCGGCCTTCGACCGCCAGCGCATTCGACCACAAAAAGGCGAGGCCGGAAATCGAATTACGCTCAAATTCGGCGTCGGCTACTTCATGTGCTTTAGCGGCGGCGACCAGGTCCGGGGGCAATCCATTCTTCAAATCCGCGGCCAGCACCGCGCGCATCTGGTTCAGCAGTAACGGGCCATTGCCGCTTTTGGGAAAAGCGCCCAGAGCGAAGCCCAAGCTGGCTTTCGGCAAAGTATTGGCCAGTTCAAACCCGGCATAGAGCGCCTTGCCTTCCGGCGCCAGCGCGAAGAGGCTGCCGCGCTGGCTGCTTAACACATCCGCCAACACATTAGTGGCGGCATAATCGGGACTATCGCTGCCCGGCAGGCGAAAGGCAATGGCAGTGAGGCCATAGGGCAGATCCGTCACCTGGTTGATACGCTGGGTCGTGATCGGACCGAGTTTGATCGCCGGGCGCGGCGGCAGCGGCCGCCGTTTGATGCCGGCAAACAGCTTGCGGATTTCCGCCATCGCCGGTACGGGATCGACATCGCCCGAGACAATCAGGATGGCATTGTTAGGCGCATACCAATTCCGGTAAAAACGCCGCAAGGCGGCGGCGGTGGTGCGGTTGAAACTAGGACGGGTGCCGAGCGCGTCATTGGCGTAAGGTGTTCCGGCAAACATGATTTTCAGCAGCTTGATATAAAAAACGTAGGTCGGATTGGATAAATCGGACGCCACTTCCTGCTCGATCGCTCCGCGCTCTTTGGCCCATTCTTTGGCCGAATCGTTGACGCCGCTGGCGCGAATTGCGGTGATGCGCAGCGCCAGGTTCAGGTCTTCGGCGGGGACAGTGTAGAAATATTGCGTGACCGTGTTTTGAGTATCGGCATTGAAATTGCCGCCCATATCGGCGGTGATTTCGGCCAGTTGTCCCTTGGTCAGGCCGGGGCTGCCGCGAAACATCATATGTTCCTGGGCATGCGCGGTACCGGGAAACCCGGCCGGAGTTTCATCCGAACCCACGCGGTAATTCATCACCACCGTGGCCACCGATGCCAGCGGATCCCGCACGATCACCACCCGCAGGCCGTTGGACAGGGTGGCGCGGGTGATGCTGGTATGCAGCGGCGTGGTTTTCGGGGTTGCGGCCAGAAGCAGTCCGGTGGAGAGGAGAAACGGCGCGAAAACACGAGGCAGGATGTTGCGGCGCATAAAATTCAGGCTAGGGAATGCCGGCGAGGAAGTCAAATCGGACTCAGTCAATGGCCGGGCGTCATGCCGGGGATGTCACCGACGCCAACTCCATATTGACGGAATGCGGCGCGGGCTGAACGGCGCGCCACCAGTGACCATGCGCCTCCATGGCCGCCTGACAAATACGCGCATGGCGTTCGGGGCGGCTGAGGCGCGAGCCATTTTCTAAAGGCGGGAGCAGGTCGAAGGTCATGTTGGCGGGGGCATAGCTGGCGGGGTGGGCGGATTGCATGTAGGCGAGGAGCGATCCCAGCGCGCTCGCGCGGGGTGGCGGAGTTACACCCAATCCCAATGCATATCGCGCAGCCAGCGTCCCGGCCAGCAAGCCGGTGGCGATAGCTTCCAGGTAGCCTTCGGTGCCGCATAGTTGGCCGGCAATGTAAATCTCCGGCTGGCGCCGCAGAGCGAGATTGGGCAGGAGCACGGCGGGCGCGTTCAGATACGTATTGCGATGGACCTGGCCGTATCGCAGAAACTCGGCCTGGCGCAGCGCCGGAATCAAGCGCAGCACCCGCGCCTGTTCGGCAAACCGGAGGTGGTTCTGGCAGCCGACCAAGTTCCAGGCGCCGGCGCGCTGATCCTCGCGGCGCAACTGCAAAACGGCGTAGGGCAGGCGTCCGGTGCGCGGATGGCGCAGGCCGACCGGCTTGAACGGGCCAAAACGTAAAGTTTCCGGGCCGCGTCGCGCCAGTTCTTCCAGCGGCAGACAAGCTTCGAAATAGCGGGCCGCTTCCCGGGCGAGATTGTCGGGTACGCCGGCACAGTTGCCGGGCCGCTCGAATTCATGCAGCGGATAGGATTCGGCGCTGAGCAGCGCTTGATTGAAGCAGTCATATTGATTCTTATCGAGTGGACAGTTCAGGTAATCCGGCTCACCGGTTCCATAGCGGTTGGCGGCAAACGCATGTTCAAGATCGATAGAATCAGCGGCCACGATCGGGCTGATCGCGTCATAAAAATAAAGATGTTGGGCGCCGGCCGCGCGCGCCAGCGATTCGGCCAGCGGCGCGCTGGTCAACGGGCCCGAAGCCACAATCACCGGTCCCGCGCGGGCCAACGCATCGAGCGAACGCACTTCCTCGCGCAATAGTTCAATTCCTGGTGTTCGCTCCAGGCGGCGCTCGATTTCGGCGGAAAACCGGACGCGGTCTACCGTCAAGGCCTGACCGCCGGGAATGCGTGCCGACTCGGCGCAATCGAGCAGCAGGGAACCGGCCTGGCGCAATTCGCGCTTAAGCTGCCAGGGGGCGGAGTTAGGAGCTTCGGATTTCAGCGAGTTCGAGCAGACCAACTCGCCCAGCCCGCCAGTCTTGTGCGCCGCAGTTGTCAGGCGCGGCCGCATTTCAAACAAACGAACCCGGCAACCATGCCGCGCCGCCTGCCAGGCGGCCTCCGGGCCCGCCAGTCCGCCGCCAATCACACTGATGAGGGGTGAGGTGGATGACTTCAAGCTGAGAACAGCGCCGGGAATTGAGGCGCAAGCCTCAATTCCCGACTTGAAACCACAGATATATTATTTCCCCGGGCCGCCCGCCGATGGGTAAACCTGGATGAACACGCTGCCGCCATTAGAACCGCGTCCCTGGTAGATCAGCAGCAGCACCGGTTTTCCCGCCGGAGCCTGGCTCAGCAAGTTTTGCAGGTCGTTAACATTGTTGACCGGCTGCCGATTGACCTGCTCGATGATGTCTCCTCGCTCCAGGCCGGCATTATATGCCGGGCTGCCGGGTTCAACTTCGTCGATAATCACGCCATGAATGAACGAGGGAAGGTCAAGCTGATCGCGAATCTGCGCGGTCAGATTTTCGGAACGAATGCCTAATTTCGCGCCGTGGGTCTGTGCTGCTTTCGACGCTTGTTGCTCCTGGCCAGGGGCTTGGTATTTACCTACCGTTACCGAGAGGGTTTGGGGCTGGCCATTGCGTAACACGGTCATTTGGGCGGTGGTGCCGGGAGCGGTGAGTTGCACGTCCACCTGAAGCTGGCCGGTGGAGGTGATTTTGTGGCCATTGAAACGGGTAATGATATCGCCTACCTGCAATCCCGCTTTCGCGCCCGGAGAGCCGGGGTTCACTTGGCCGACCAGCGCGCCCTTGGTATTGGCCGGCACATGGAACTGTTCCGCCATGCTGGGAGTGAACTGGTTCAAAACAATACCCAGGAAACCGCGGTTAACGTGTCCGTATTGGATCAACTCGGCCGTGGTGGGCTTGGCTAAACTGCTGGGCACGGCATACGCCACCCCGGCGAAAGCGCCTGAGGGGGTAAGAATGGCGGAATCGATGCCGATCACCTGCCCGTGGTCATTAACCAGTGGCCCGCCGGAGTTGCCCTGATTGACGGCCGCGTCGGTTTGAATCATCGCAGCGGGAGCGCGATTGCTGCTCAAATAACTGGATCGGCCCAGCCCACTGATAATACCGCGGGTCACGGTTATACCGGGTATGCCGAACGGATGGCCAAATGCCATCACTCCCTGGCCCACTTTCAGCTGATTGGAATCCCCCCAGGGTACGCTGGGAAGATTGGTGGCACTGATTTTCACCACCGCCAAATCAGTCAGTGCATCGGTGCCGACCACCTTACAATGATTAAAGGTCTCATTATTGGATAACGTAACTTCGACATTGGTGGCGTTAGCGACCACATGGCGATTGGTGACCACATAGCCATCGGGTGAGATGATGAAGCCGCTGCCAATCCCCTGCTCGAATTGCGGCTGATTGGGCTGCTGGCCAAAAAACTGAAAGAATTGATTAAAGGGTGAATTATCATATCCGGGCATCTGCTGGCGTGAGTGGGGCAGCTTGGCGCTGACTTGAATTTCCACTACCGCCGGCTGAATACGATCCACGATGGCTTCCCGGGCTTGATCAAGCGTGATCAGCGGCGCCACCTGGCGATTAGATAACGGTCCTAGCGGCGAGAGCCGATAATGCACCGGGGCGCGCCGGGAATTACTCCCGACATTCCGCATGCGGTACAGGGCTAATGACCCGGTTACCCCGGCGCCAATCAACGCATAAATTAAGATTTGGCGCGTACGATGAGCGCCACCCGTCCAAACTGTCTTCGCCATATCGACTCCTTGTCAATCCGACACTTGAGCCCTGCCGCCTACAGCTTCCCTCCGGCCGCCATTCAGTTACGAGTTGTAACATTCTATCAGACGTAACAGAACTGTCGCCGGATTCACAAAAGTTCAGATGCTAATCCAATAGCAGAGTGGTGCAGGCGACTACCGGCCTCAAAGACCCATCATATCCCTGAAGCTGCGCTAGAGGCGAAATGTCTGTTTTTTTCAGCGGCGCAATTTCGCGGGAAAAGATTGCTGATGTTGAATGATGGGCAGGGATTAGGGATTATGGTTTTTCGGGCAACTTCAGGCTATACTGATTAACGCTTTCGAAAGCATGCGGGCTCCCATCCGATAGGATGTGGAGTCGAAGAGGGGGACTGTATCGCAGATTACCGTCCGCGCCGTATTCCGGAGCCCCGGATCCGGATCAATGAACGTATTCGCGCCCGGGAGATTCGCGTTATTGACGATAGCGGGCAGCAGTTGGGCATCATGCCGCCGCAAGAGGCCTTGGCGCTGGCGCGCCAACGCTCGCTGGACTTGGTGGAAATTGCCGCCACCGCGCAGCCGCCGGTTTGCCGAATCATGGATTTCGGCAAATACCAGTACCAAATGGAAAAGAAGGCGCGCGAGGCGAGAAAACACCAGAAGAATATTGTCATCAAGGAAGTGAAGTTTCGTCCCAATACCGACGACCACGATTACGAGTTCAAGAAGAACAACGTCGTCCGGTTTTTGGGCGAAGGGGACAAGGTCAAGGCGACCGTGCAATTTCGCGGCCGCGAAATCACGCATAAAGAGATCGGTTTTCAACTGATTAACCGGCTGTTGCAGGATGTGAACGAGGCGGCCCTGATCGAGTTCCGGCCCCGGATGGAAGGCAATAGTCTTACCGCAATCCTGGCGCCGAAGAAGGCCAGCGGCACATCTCGCAGCCAGAATGATTCCAGCCCACAGACGCAGAGCCATGCCCAAACTCAAAACTCATAGAGGCGCGGCGAAACGCTTCCGCAAGACGGGAAGCGGGAAGATCGTTCGCGGCCATGCCTTCGCCCGCCATATCCTGACCACCAAGACCACCAAGCGCAAGCGCAAGTTGGATCAGGACACCATCATCAGCGCCGCCGACCAACGCCGGGTGGCGCGTATGATACCCTATATGTAAGCCGCTTCAAAATCGGGGAACCCGATTTTGGACGGTTCGGGCCCTCGCCGACAGTCAGCCAGGCGGGGTGAGCTCACCCGCATAATCTGTGGACCACAAAGTTCCTGCCGTGGCGCATCGTGCCCGGCGGGGCTGATTAATTGGCTGGTCAGCTGCTCAAGCTAACTCCAGCCGCAACGGGAGAAAACGATGCCTCGCGTCAAACGCGGCAGCCATCGACGGCAGCGCCGCAAAAAATATCTTAAGTTAACCTCCGGGTTCTTTCTTACCAAGAGCAAGCTCTATCGCTCCGCCAAGGAAGCCAGCGAACGGGCGTTGAAATTCGCCTACCGTGGGCGCAAAGAGCGCAAGCGGCAGTTCCGCAGTCTCTGGATTGTGCGCATTGGCGCGGCAGCGCGGCGGCACCAACTCAGTTATGGGCAATTCATGCATGGCTTGAAGCTGGCGGGTATTGAGTTGGATCGCAAAATCCTTGCCGACCTAGCCGCTCGCGAAGACGCCAGTTTTGGCGCCTTGGCCGAACAGGCCAAACAGGCGCTGGCGAAGGCGAAACCGACGCCGGCGGCCTGAGTGAGCCGGCGTGCTCCACGCCCCCGGAAAAGTCAATCCTTATGCCCTCCACGGCCGATGCCGGGAATATTCCGCTCCCTTGGCAGACCGCTGCCCAGCCGCCGGAAAACAGCGAGGCTTTGCTTGCCGATTATTTCCAGCACCTGAACGAGGATGCGGCGCAATGCCGCCAGCAAACCACGGAAGCGGCGGCGCAGGCGTTCCGGAACCGCTGGCTGGGACGCCGCCAGGGGATATTGCAGCAACTCAATGAAACCCTGCTCAAGCCGGCGCCTCCGGACTGGAAAAAACCGCTCGGACAAGCCCTGAACCGGCTGCGCAGCGAAGCTGCAGCCTTGGCAACGACGCTCGAAACCGAAGCCCGCCAGGCCGCCGCGGCCACGCGCCTGGCCAGCGAAGCGCTGGATATTACCCTGCCGGGCAGCCCAGGCGCGGGCCGGGGCGCAATTCATCCTTTAACGCTGGTCATGGAAGAGATTGTGGCGGTCTTTGCCGGGCTCGGCTACTCCCGCGTCGAAGGCCCGGAAATGGAAAGCGCCTACTACAATTTCGAGGCGCTCAATATTCCCACGGAACACCCGGCGCGCGACGAGCAAGACACCATCTACCTGGGCCCGGATTTGCCGGACATGCTGCTGCGAACGCATACCTCGCCCGGGCAGATCCGGGTAATGGAGCGTCAGCCGCCGCCATTGCGTGTGGTAGTCCCGGGCCGCGTTTACCGGCGCGATACGCCCGACGCCTCCCATTCGCCCATGTTTCATCAGGTGGAAGGCTTGGCCGTGGACGAGGGGCTGAGCCTCGCCGATCTGAAAGGCACGCTGGAGCACTTCGCCCGGGCCTTTTTCGGCAGCGCTACGCTCAGCCGCTTCCGGCCGTCTTTTTTCCCTTTCACCGAACCCAGCGCGGAAATGGATATTCAATGCTTCGCCTGCGATGGCGCGGGCGGAGTCTGCCGGACTTGCAAAAGCAGCGGCTGGATCGAGATTCTCGGCTGCGGCATGGTGCATCCGCAGCTTTATCGTTTTGCCGGGCAGGACGCGGAACGCTGGAGCGGCTTTGCTTTTGGCATGGGGGTGGAACGGATTGCCATGATTCGCTACGGCATCGACGATCTGCAGCGTTTTTTCAGCGGCGATTTACGCTTTTTGGAACAGTTTCGCGATTAAGCCCCCATGCTGATTTCTCTCGAATGGCTGAAGGAATTCGTCGACTGGCCAGAAACGCCGGCGGCGCTTGCCGAGCGCCTGACTGGCGCCGGACTGACGGCGGCGGGTTGGAGCGGCAGCGCGCAGGAGCCGGTGCTGGAGCTGGAGTTGACCAGCAATCGACCCGACTGTCTCAGCCACTGGGGCGTGGCTCGCGAGGTGGCGGCGCTGGCGCGTACGGCTTTGAAGCCGCCTGCCGGCGCCGGTCAGGCAGGCCAGCCCACGGATCCGGCCGGCATCACCGTGACCATCGAGTCCGCCGAGACCTGCGCGCGCTATTGCTTGCGGGTTCTGGATCTACCCTCCGGCGCGGCGGCGCGCGCCTTGCCGGAAATCATGCGGGCGCGGTTGCTGGCCATGGGGCAGGCGCCTATTCACCTGCTGCCCGATCTGAGCAACTACACGCTGTTCGAAATCGGCCAGCCAACACATGTCTTCGATGCGGATACGTTGCGCGGAAATCAGTTGCACGTGCGCTGGGCGCGTCCGGGCGAAACCCTGATCACACTGGACGAAGTTGAGCGCCAGCTCAATCCTGGCGATCTGGTTATTGCCGATGCCGAGCGGCCGGTAGCGCTGGCGGGCGTGATCGGCGGCTTGGAAACAGCAATCACGCCCGCCACGCGCAAGATTGCGATCGAAAGCGCTTGGTTTGAGCCGCAGGTGGTGCGCCGCAGCGCGCGTCGGCATGGAATACGCACCGAGGCCGGGTATCGTTTCGAGCGGGGTGCCGATCCACAGGCGGCGGCTTGGGCGGCGGATTTGCTGGTTTCGCGCGCGGTGGCTTTGGCCGGTGCGCATTGGGCCGGCGGCACGGATTGCATCGCCCGGGAATGGCAAGCGCCGACTATTCGTTTACGCGCGGAGTTTCTCCGGCGACTGCTCGGGCTGGCGCCGCCCTCGGATGCGGTGGAAAATATCCTGCAGCGGTTGGGATTTCAGCTCGAAGCTCAGGCCGGCGCCAGTTGGATGGTCCAGCCACCCTCCTGGCGCGCCGACGTGAAAATCGAAGCCGATTTGGCGGAAGAAGTCGCGCGCCTGTGGGGCTATGAGCATTTCCCCTCGCGCTTGCCCGCGTTTCAAGGCGTAGTGACGGAGTCTGAACCGGCGCGATTAGCGTCGAAAACGCGCGAGAAGTTGCGGGGCCGCGGCTACAGCGAAGCTATCTCGCTCAGCTTTGCCGGCGCGGCGGAAGGCGAGCGCTACGCGCCCGGACGAAAGCCGGTGAAGATGATGAATCCGCTCAGCGAGGAAGAGGCATGGCTGCGCACCACGCTGCTGCCTTCGATGTTGCGGCTGCTGCTCGTGAATCAAAATCGAGATCTTACTTCGGCGAGGCTGTTTGAGATCGGGAAAATATACTGGCGCGAAGCCAAGGCCGGGTTCCCGGCGACGGAAGCATGGCGGCTGTCGCTGGGGAGTTTTGGGGAGGTGGGGGGATGGAATGACCGCCGGGAGTATGGCTTTTACGAGCTCAAGGGCGATATTGAACTGTTGCTTGCGGGCTTCGATTTACCGGGGCTGGAATGGCGTCCGGCGAGTGCCGGCTGGTGCCATCCCGGCCGCGCGGCGGAGATTTGGGCAAACCAGGCGCAGTTGGGAACCGCCGGACAATTGCATCCCGAGCTGGCGGAGGAATTGAAATTCCGCCGGCCGCCGTTCCTGGCCGAGCTGGATTTACAACAGTTGCTGATCGCTGGCGGCAACCAGCTGCGATTTTCGCCTCCCTCGCGCTTTCCGGCGGCTTGGCGGGATTTTTCTTTCCTTTTCGATGATCGCGTGAGTTGGCAATCGATTCAGACGGCGCTCAATGGATTGCGCCAGCCCGGCTGGCAAGGAGCCTCGCTGCTGGAACTTTTTCGCGGGGGCGGCATTCCGGCCGGCCAGCGCAGCCTGCTGTTGCGGGCCAGTTGGCAATTGCCGGACCGCACTTTGCGGGAGGATGAGGTGCAGCGCGCGGCGGATGAGCTTCGCGCCACTCTGGCCGGGCTCGGCGGGCAGCAACGCTAATGCCCGGCAGCCAGTCCGGCAGCGCGGCTCAAGTTCCGGGCGATGGAGTAAGATGAAACCACAGAAGGCAGTGGAGGCGGGTAGTATGCGTCGTTTTATATGGGCTGGAGTGCTGGTGTACCTGGGCATGACGGCGGGCGCCATGCGAGCGCGCGCGGCCGGTAATGGCGCGGCGGCCACGCCGGCCGCGCATACCGTGATTGTCGAGCGCATCATTGCGCGCGTGAATGATCAAATCATCACCTCGCTCGATCTGGAGCAGGCTCAGGCGCAGCTCATGCAGGAGCTGCAGCAGGCGCACGACAATCAGACCGTGGATGTGGAGAGGCAGGAAAAAAACCTGCTGCGCGACCTGATTGACCAGAAATTGCTGTTGCAGCGGGCCAACGATCTGGGGTTGAGCGCTGAAACCGATACCGTGCGGAGGCTAGACCAGATTCGCCAGCGGATGCATCTGGCCACCATGCGCGATCTGCGCCGAGCGATCCGTGCCCAAGGCGTGAGCTATAGCCAATTCAAGCAGAGCATTAAAAACCAGATTCTGACCCAAAAAGTGATTGAAAACGATGTCGCGCCGCGCATCCAGATGACGCCGGAAGATATCAAGGCCTACTATCAAGCCCATTTAAAAGAGTTCGTGCGTCCGGACGAAGTGGAGCTCGCCGAGATTTTGATCGCCACCAAGGGCAAGCCGGCTTCGATGAAGCCGCGGCTGAAAAAGCTGGCCGAAGAAATTCAAGTGCGTGTCGCCAATGGCGCCGATTTTTCTAAAATGGCCGTGCGCTACTCGAAAGGCAGCACCGCGGCGCAAGGCGGAAATCTGGGCTATTTCCAGAAATCCATGCTGGCGCCGGTCATCCAGCGGGCGGTATTTCATCTTTCGCCCGGGCAGGTCACGCCAGTGCTGACCATGTCCGACGGCTATCTGATCTTCAAGGTGGTCGCCGAACATCATGCCGGGCAAGAGAGTCTGAGCGAAGCAACACCGCACATCCAGAACGTCTTGTACGAGCAAAAGTTGGGCCCGGAGCTGCGCCGCTTCCTCACCCGGCTGCGGCATGAAGCCTATATCCGCCTCTCGCCCGGGTATGAGGATACCGGCGCGCGTCCCAATGCCGGCATCAACCTGACGCGCTTTGAGCGCGTGCTGCCGCAAGATATGCCCAAGCCGGTGGAAAAGCCCAAATCCTCGGGCGGCTTTGGCGTGCATTAAACAGGCGCCGCGAACATATGAGCGATCCCGCCATCTTCGCCGCCGTCGCATCTGCGGCCCCGCTCCGTCAGAAACAGCGCTTCACCGAAAGCCTGCGCGCGGGCGAGACGGTGACCGACTGCTTTCTGGTCAAAGCGAAGGAAATCCGGCTCAATAAAAATAACGAGCCTTACGTCACCCTGGTTCTGGGCGATCGCACCGGCGAGTTCGACGCCAAAATCTGGGATCAGGTGCAGGAATTGCAGGCCCTGTTCGAACGCGACGATATCGTCAAGGTCCAGGGCAAACTCACCCAGTTCCGCAACCGGCTGCAGATGACGGTGCAACGGGTGCGGCGTTTAGAAGCGCGCGAATACGATCTGAGTGATTACCTGCCGTCCACAGCGCAGGATGTCGAAGCGCTCTACGCCGAATTGCGCGGCTATGCTGAGGCGGTGGGCAATCGCTGGCTGCGGCAACTGCTCCTGACGCTGCTGGATGATCCGGAACTGGCCCGGCGATTCAAGCGCGCGCCGGCCGCCAAGACCCTGCACCATGCGTATTTGGGCGGGCTATTGGAACACGTGCTTTCGCTCTGCCGCGCCGCGCGCCGGCTCTTGCCGAACTACCCCGGCCTGGATGGCGATGTGGTGCTCGCCGGCATCGTGCTGCACGATCTCGGCAAAATCGAAGAGCTCAGTTACGAACGCTCGATTGCCTATACCACTCCGGGCCAGTTGCTCGGCCATATGGTGTTGGGGTTATTTCTGCTGCGCGAAAAAATCGCCGCGATTCCCGGCTTTCCGCCCCCGCTGGCGATGGCGCTGGAGCACATGATCGTCAGCCATCATGGCCAATACGAATTTGGCTCGCCCAAGCTGCCCATGTTCCCCGAAGCCCTCTTGCTGCATTATCTCGACGATCTGGATTCAAAGCTGCATTCAATGCAGGCCAGCCTGCGGCTGAGCGGCGAAGCGGAGTGGACAAATTATAATCCCTCTCTGGAACGTCCCTTGCTGAACCTGCAGGCTTGGCTGACGCCGGCCGCGACCGCGCCGGAGGAGTCATGAGCAGCAGCCCCATCCGGGCGCCGCGGCCGCTTCCCGCGCGCGAATTGCCCCAACTCGAGCTGGAGTGCATGCGGGTCCTGTGGCGCGAGGCCCCCGCCTCAGTGCGACAGGTACAGGGGGAATTGGCGGCGCAGGGGCTGCGCCTGGCCTATACCACCGTGCTCACCCTGCTCGACCGTCTGGCGCGCAAACAAGCGGTCTCCCGGGAAAAACATGGACGGGCTTTTCTCTATTCTCCCCGTATCAGCCGCGAGCATATGCGCTCGCTGGCCTTGGAACGCCTGCTGCATAACTATTTTCATTCACGGCAGGATTTAGCCGCGTGGCTGCGCTCGGTCCTGGCCGTCGAGATTGCCGCGACTGAACCGGAGCGCGCCGCCATGGATGCCAGCCTGCTCTAAGCCGTAAAAAACACGCGTATTTTATTTGCCGGTGGGAGTGCCGAGCGACATCATCAGCTGCAGCATGCGGTCGAGTTTTTCGTAATCGGGTGGCTTCGAGATGCACTCAAACGCGCCCGCATCCTGTCCCAGCGTGCGCACGGTGGAGTCGTTGACGCCGGTGAGCAGGATGATGGGCGTGCGGCAACCCATGGCCCGGCACTTGACCACGAACTCGATGCCGCCCATCACCGGCATGGAGATATCGCTGACGATAATGTCGGGAGCGTGCTGCTGCAGCATCTCCAGTCCCCCCGCGCCGTGCGCCGCTTCCAGGCATTCATAGCCGCGTAAACTGAGATTATCGCGAATCGAGGCGCGCACCAGCGTGTCATCCTCGATCAGGAGCACCAAGCCTCTACGGGGAAGATTCGATTGCATGGCGACATATTAAAAGACAAACCCGGTTAGACTCAAGCCCATATTGATGTCCAAAATCCTGGATGGCCAGCCGGACAGTTGTGCTCGTACGGGATCGCAGGCCGAAGCGCAGGTTTTCACCGTAGGCGGATCAACGCCGACAAGAAGGCCGAGCCCGCCGTTCATCCAAATTAGCGGCTGCGATTAACTTGTATTTCCCTATTGATGGGTTTAAAGTTGCCAGAAAGTACATTCCTTGGAGGGAATTGATGCCTAAATTTCTTGCTCAAGCCAGTTACACTGCCGAAGGGTTAAAAGGCCTGGCGAAAGATACGGCCAGCAAGCGGCAAGCCATGCTGGACAAAGCTTTCGCGGGAATTGGCGCGAAGCTCGATTTCTTTTATTATGCCTTCGGTTCGGATGACATCATCGCGATTGCGGATGCACCCGATAATGTCACCGCGGCGGCGATATCACTGGCGATTGCCGCAAGCGGCCTGGTGCGCATACGCCTGACGCCGCTGCTCAGCGTTGAAGAAGTGGATAAGGCTTTGAAAAAGGGATTTGCGTATAAAGCGCCGGGAACGCTAGCGGCCGGTTAGCGACCGGCTTCGGCCTAGCCATCGCGGCACTTGGAATCAGCGGCGGCCAGAAGCTCCGGCTCGCTGGAATCAAACTACAACTGCGCGCGCGGAGACTAGCCTATTTCCGTTTCTTCGGATAGCTCGTAAAGGTGAAGATCGCCCCGAGCGCAATCAGCAGAAGACTCCACCAGAAAGTCGGGTGCAGGTTGGACAGCACCGTGGTCGGGGGATGCGACCATTCGCGAATCCCGGTAATCAAGATGAGAATGCCATAGATGAGTAGCAGCAGGCCGACAAAGAACCACACCGGAATCATGCGTCCTCGGCGGTTTTTCGGGGCATTCGCCACGCCCGTCGATTGCACTCCGCTTGTTTGATCGTCTGCCATTGGGCCTCCCCTGAAAATTTTCTTATGCCGATGTTCCCGTTGCCGCCGCCGCGCGGATGGCCGGATCCGGGACGCGCCCGCTCCGGGTTTATCGGAAAATCCACTGCAAGATCAGGAAAATAATGAAGCAAATCACCGCCCAGAAGAAGGGCCGTTTCAGAACCGGCAGATTCCCTTCGCTGGGGACGTCCGTCAGTCCCATCACCAGCCCGTGCAATTCGGCATCCGGCCGGGGCTGGGTCGCGAGCGTCACGATCACGGTTATCACCACCAGGACGATGAAGGCCCAAAGCGCCTGCCACATGGCTTGGGCTAATGCCTGAGCTTTCGGGTAGAAGCAAAACCAGCCGATCGTGCGTGGATCGTTGCTCATCAAGGCAAACAGGGCTATCGACGTTCCCATGCCGGCCAGCAACCCCCAGAAGCCCGCGGCTTTCGTAGCGCGTTTCCATAGCATTCCGATGAGCACGGTGCCGAACAGCGGCGCGATAAAGAAGCTGAACAGGTCCTGAACGTAATTCATCAGGCTTCCGAAATGCAAGACGATGTAGGCCGTCGCGATACTGATGATGAGGCCGATAATCGTGCACCAGCGGCCCATCGCGACGTAATGTTTATCGCTGGCGTTCTTCTTCATGAACGGCCGGTAGATATCGTAAGTCCAGACGGTGGCGAAGGCGCTGACGTTGCCGGCCATACCCGACATGAAGCCCGCGATCAGGGCGGTGATCCCCAAACCTAAAAGACCCGGGCCCAGGTAGCGAGCCATCATCAGCGGCAGCACCTGGTCATAACTGTGCAGGTGCTGGGCCGCGTGGGCCGCGACCACATTGTCCGGGAAGAGGTGGAAGGGCAGAACGGCGAGGCCGAGCAGTCCGGGCAGAATCACTATGAATGGCACCGCCATTTTGAAATAGGCGCCGATG
The DNA here is from genome assembly GCA_021818955.1 of Acidobacteriota bacterium. Classification (GTDB taxonomy): domain Bacteria; phylum Acidobacteriota; class Terriglobia; order Terriglobales; family SCQP01; genus JAKASR01. Next base: position 40,717 of record JAKASR010000004.1, on the reverse strand, counting down.
ATAGGCGCGCTCTTGGCGGCGCGTATGTCTTTGGCCGAGATGACCCGCTGGACGACCAGAAAGTCGGTCGTCCAATAGCCCATGGAGACCACCGCGCCCAGGCCGAATACGATCGCGAACCATTGCACACCCATGGGATTTTGCGAGGGGTGAGCCATCGGCGCCCACAGATGCGTAAAATCCTGGCCGGGGAAATTTTGCTTGATGCGCGCGACCATGCCCGCCCAGCCGCCGGTTTCAATCAAGCCCAGGATGGGAATCAGCAAAGCTCCCAGCCAGATCAGGAAGAATTGAACGACTTCATTGAAGATGGCGGAGTAAAGTCCTCCGAGCGCGACATAAATGCCCACCGTGATGGAAGAAACCCAGATGCTTAGGTCGAAGTTCCAGCCGAGAATGGTTTGCAAAACCACCGCCATCGCGAACATATTGACGCCTGACATCAGGATCGTCATTACTGCGAAAGTGATCGCGCTCAGCCCGCTGGTCGCATGCCCATAGCGCAATTCCAGGTAGCCGGGGACAGAGTGGGTTTTGGAAATGTAATAAAAGGGCATCATCACGATCGCGAGAAACAACATGGCCGGAATCGCACCGACCCAATACCAGTGCGCCGCCAGGATGCCGTATTGGTAGGCATTGCCTGCCCAACCCATCAATTCGAGCGAGCCCAAGTTGGCCGAAATAAACGCCAGTCCCGCCACCCAGGCCGTCATTTCACGCCCGGCGACGAAGAAGTCTTCGCCGGTCGTGGCGTAATTTTTCAAGTAAAAGCCAATGCCGAGCACCGAAATAAAGTAGATGATGATGATGGCCAGATCTACCGGCCGCAGTGAGATGACGCGATTAGCCGCGAGCAGGATGGCCATAGTGTCGGCAGTGAGCATGATTGGGTTCCTCGGTGCTGCAGTGACTGCTCTGACTGAAGCTCATCCGCGAAGCGGAATGACTCCAGCCATATTACTTTAGAAACTGGCCGAAACAGCAAAAACCGCGTTAACGTTTCGTAGGGCGAGACGTACGCCGGCGGCCGCGGAGCGCTCCGGAGCCTGGAGTATCGGCGCCGGGCTGCCCATAAGTGGTGTGATAACGCACATACCATTTCTCGATCTCATCCGACGGTAACGGTTCGCAGCGGCCGCGCAATTGGGCAAGATGGCAGGTGTGGGCCACGTCTTCGACCATAATGGCGGCTTTCAAGGCGTCGCGCGGCGAGGGGCCCCAGGCGAAGACGCCGTGATGCGCCAGCAGCATCGCCGGAGCGCGGCCGCGACAGCGCAAAATCGCTTCGCCAATATGATTCCCGGCATTGTCCACATAGGGGGTGCAGGGGATTTCGCCCCCGAATTCATCTGCAATTGCGGTTAAGCAGGCGGGAATCGGCTGGCTCAACAGGGCGAAGCTGGTGGCGTAATTGGAGTGGGTATGGACAATCCCGCCGATTTCCGGACAATGGCGGTAGAGATAAAGGTGGTGTGGCAGGTCCACGCTGGGACGCAGGCCCGCGGTCGTGAGGCCATAACGGGCAGCGGGCCAAGGCTGTCCTTTCAGGGTAACCAGCGCGATTTTTTCCGGCGTCAAGCTGTCGTAATCCACGCCGCTGGGCTTGATGGCGACCAGGTCCAGTTCACGCGCAATCCCGCTGGCATTGCCGGAATGCACAGTGACCAAGCGGGCGCGATAGATGCCGCGATTGGCCTCGCAGACTTGTTCGCGCAAGCGCTGGGCTTGCGCGCGGACCGCGGCGAGTTTGGGGTTGCGTGAGACAGTAGACATGGCTTAAGAAGCGGAAGCGGCGCCGCCGCTCGCGCTATGGCGTTCGAGCCGCAGGCGGCGCAGATGTTCCATCACCGGATTGGCGCCGCGACCGAAGTAATCGTGCACGGCCAGATATTCCCGGTAGAGTTCGCGGTAGATCGCGTGCGCGGCCGGATCGGGCAGGAAGGCATGCGGACGCAATCTCGCCATGGCGCCCGCGGCTTGACGAATATCGGCGTAGCCGCCGCGCTCCGGTCCGGCGGCAACCGCGGCGTGCATGGCCGCGCCCAGCGCGCAAGTCTGCTCGCTCGCGGCGATGCGGATTTCGCGCCCGGTGACGTCGGCGTAAATCTGCATCAGCAGCGGATTGCGATGGGGCAAGCCGCCACAGGCCACCAGTTCGCGTACCCGCACCCCGGCCATTTCCATGGCCTCGATAATCGCCAGGGTGCCAAAGGCGGTGGATTCGAGCAGCGCGCGGTAGATCTCCTCCGGCCGGGTTTGCAGCGTGCAGCCGAGCAGCAGGCCGGATAGATGATGGTTCACCAGAATGGAGCGATTGCCATTCCACCAATCCAGCGCCAGCAGCCCCGATTCTCCCGGAGCGATGCCGCGGGCCTGCGCTTCCAGCCAATCGGGAAGCGACTGGCCGGCGGCGCGGGCCGCCGCCGCCGCGCTTTCCGGAGCGGCGGCGCGGAAAAACCAGGCGAAGATATCGCCTACCGCGCTCTGCCCGGCCTCATACCCCCAAACCCCGGGAATAATGCCGTCGCGCACCACCCCGCACATGCCTTCCACCTGCCGCTTCTCTTCGCCCAGCAGCATGTGGCAGATTGAGGTGCCCATGATCATGACCATACGCGCCGGTTCGACCACCGTGCATGCGGGCACGGCGCCATGCGCGTCCACATTGCCGATCGCCACCGGCGTACCTGACAGCAGCCCTAGCCGAGCGGCGCTGGCCGGGGTCAGGCCGCCGGCCGCCGAGCCCAGCGCATAGTAGCGCCCGGCCAGTTTGTCCAGCGCGCCGGCAAAATCCGGATTGAGCCCGGCAAAAAATTCGCGCGGCGGAAACCCGCCGCTTTCCGCAAACCACATCGCCTTATAGCCGGCGGTGCAGGTATTACGCCGCTCTTCGCCGCAGAGTTGCCAAACAATCCAGTCGGCGGCTTCCACAAAGCGTTCGGCGGCGCGATAAACCGCGGGCGCCTTTTCCAGAGTTTCCAGCAGTTTGGAAAAAAGCCATTCGGCGGAGTATCGGCCGCCATAGCGGGCGATGAATTCTTCCTGCCGCCGCTGACCCAGTTCGTTAATGCGATCGGCTTGCGGCTGGCCCGCATGGTGCTTCCAGAGCTTGACCCAGGCGTGGGGATTGGAGCGGAATGGCTCCAACCGGCAGAGCGGCGTGCCGTCGGCCAACGTGGGCAGCACGGTGCAGGCGGTGAAGTCGGTGCCCACCCCGATTACTTGCTCGGGACGGATGCCGGTCGAGCGCAACAGCCCCGGCACCACGTCGAAAACCCGCAGGTAATCGTCCGGATCCTGCAGGGCGAAATCCGGCGGCAGCGGAACGCCATCCGGCAGCTCGTGATCGAGCACCGCGTGCGAGTACGCGGAAACGGCGCTGCCCAGCTCGGCGCCGCTTGCCACGTCCACCAGCAGCGCGCGCCCCGATTCCGTGCCGTAATCGATGCCGAGCACGACCGCCGGAGCACCGCTTTCAGTCGCGATGTTCATAAACTTGCCAGCCTAAATAATTCCCCAGAGCTTCCGTCACCGCTGCCCCCACCAAGCCGCGGTTGACGGAAACGTGGTGTTCGAAACCTTCGCGGCAGGCATAATGGAGCAGCCGCTGCAGCCCGCGCACTTTAACCACGCCGTAGCCGCCAAAACTCTCCAGCGGGTCGGCTGTGGCCTCGCCCTCGGCGACATAGGCCCGCATCCGCCCCTGCTGATCGTCGCTCGAAATCCGCAGAAAAGTCAGCGGCGAGGGCGTGATCTTGCCGGTGACGGTGCCGAAAGTGTTTTCTTTGCCCACCGTGCCGGCGATAATTTCCTGAAAATCCATCTTCCAGTCGGTCGGGGCGAAAAAGGCCTTAGGCAGGTTGGAACAATGGAAGATCACTGCTTTATCCGGATCGTCGCCGTAATTATTATTCCAGTCCACGATGGCGCTGGCGCTGCCGCTGGCCAGTTGCAGCACGCGCATCGCCAGCATGCCAACCATGTCCACCTCGCAGGCGCTGGGCAGCAGTCCATTCGACATCATGCTCATCAGGGTGCAGGGCACAATCCCGAAATATTCTTCCAGCGCCGTCCAGCACTGGATGGAACTGCCGGAGAGCTGGTTGGCTTCCATCCATTGCTCAACCACCACGCCGAATTTGGCCATCTTGAGCAAGGCTTCGCGGGGTACGCTCCCGCTGGGCACATAAGCTTGAATCGCCGCGACTTTGGCTTCCAAGGCTGCCTCATTGTCCCCGAGGCGGCGAATGCGGCCCAGGATCTCGGATAAATCCACCACTTCGACGCTGATTCCCGACTGTTCCAATAATTTTTCGCTATACCGCACCGTATTGAAAGCCGCCGGACGGGCGCCGATGGCGCCTACGCGGCTGTTGCGCAGCCCGCGCACAATCCGGCAGGTGGCGGCAAAGTCGGCGAGGTCGCGCCGGAACGCTTCCGAATCCACCGCCTGGGTATGATCACGGGTGAGCGAGTACTTGATGCCGTACTGGCGCAGATTGTTGCAAGCCGACATCTTGCCGCAGAAGCTGTCGCGCCTCAGCCCCATCCGCATCTTGCCGGCTTCGTCGGGAAAGGCGTGCACCAGCACCGGCACATTCAATTCCGCCAAGCGGATAGCGTTGGCGATGGCGCGCTCATCGCCGAAGTTCGGCAGGGTGACCAGAATGCCGTCAATCCGGTCGCGATGTTCGCGAAACAGCGCGGCGCAGCGCTGCGCTTCCTGATAGGTTTCGACCGCGCCGTAACGCGTCGCTTCCGGTCCCAGGCAGATCGCTTGCATGCCGTTGGCCGCGAGCGCCGCCAGAACTTGGTTGCGGCCTTCTTCCGCCAGTTTGGCGGGGAAAAAGCCGCGATTGCCGACGAGGACTCCTAGAGTGGCAGAGGGCGCCGAAAGCGCTTTCATAAAACTCAATTGTTCCTGATCGCTCACCCGCCTGCGGCCCGTGCAAGCGGGAGAGTAATGCTACCATGCGCCTTGCGCCGAAGCCAAACCGCATTGCTGATCGGGACGCCATGGGGGCGTCAGGAAATGGGGGCGTAATAAGCGGGATTACTCGGCGTCTTCCAACTCGAAGTCGCCATCCTGGATGCGCAGCAACGACCGGGTAAGCGGGTAACCGCCCTGCCATTCCTTGCGCAAAATCGGCAGCAGCGATTGGCGGAACTCATCATCTTCGGCCGGGAAGGCGACCAGAAAATGGCGGTTGGGAACGGCGACGCGAATGGCTTCGGCGGCGAGAATCTCTAGCGCCTGCTCTTGAAATTCGGGCAGCAGCACCAGCGAGGCTTTATAGCTGTGGCTGAGTTCGACATGGAAAGCGCGCACATGATCCTGCACCGTCCAGGCGACGATGGAAGCACGCTGCCAGAGCCGCTGCAGGTTCTCCATCGCCGCCGCCAGCACGCACTCTTCGGCGATGCTCCAGCGATCGAGTTGCTCTTCCCCCAGCGGCAAGTCGAAATCCTCGCTGGCCAGCACGTAGCCGATATCGCCGGCGAGCGGGTACCAGAGCGGGCGGGCGGAGAGATTACGGTGCTGCTCCAGCGTCAACAGCTTGGGCTGAATGTGCGGCCGCGCGTTCGCCCATTCCATTGGCAGGCGCCGTTCCACGGTGCCGACCACGCGCGTGAGATAACTATCCAGGTCGAATTTTTCGCCGTGCTGGCAAAATGCCGCCCAGGCGCGGGTCAGACGCAGGCGATGCGCGGAGGGTTTGCCCGAAGGGGTGCGGATAATGGCAATTTCCAGTTGCCCGGCGCGCAGGAATCGCGCCCGCGGATAGAGGGTTTGCAGGCGTTGCAAAGCGACGCTTTCAAATTCCTCTCGGGTCATGCTCCCCCTGATCGGATCATACACAAAATCCCCGTCCAACGCACATCGTCTCCGCCCGCTTAAAATTTTCGGTAGTGGTCAAGCCCAGCCGCGTTTCGGCCCGCCGGCGAAACTCCGGCCATTATGCTGGCGCGATACTATTCTTCATCGCCGCTTGGCCGCCGCCGTCGCCTCCGGCGGCGGCGGAGTATATTGAAGGCAAGGGGCCCACGCGGTCGCCACTTAGTTATGAAAGGCACATCCAAGCCGGAAACTTCCACGGAAAAGCATGCTCGCGAGCGCCGGCTCTCCCCGCCTGCCGCGTTGCCTGGCGGCGAGGTGCGCGTGGAAGGGATCACATTGCGCGCCGGGCGTCTGCCCGAAATTCGATTTGGCGGGCTGCCGGGCAGCATCGTCATGTCCGGCGGCGAATTTTTAACCGCCCGCGTGCCGGAAGGTGCGCTCTCCGGCGCGGTGCAGGTGCTGGATGGCGGCGAGAGCGCCTCCGGCAATTCGCTCTATCTCGACGTGGCGCTGCCCATTGCCGATAACCTGCACCCGGTCTCGAATCCCGCCCTCGATCCTGACGGGAATATCTATGTGACCTTCAGCGGCGGACGCGGGCAAAAAGTGCCGGTGAGCCTTTATCAACTCGATGCCAGTTACAATCTCAAGCCGCTAGGCGCGGCCATCGTCAGTCCCACCGGCCTGGCTTTCGATCGCGAGGGCCAGTTGTTCGTCAGTAGCCGTCATGATGGCATCGTCTATCGCGTCGAGCGCAATGGCGAGGTGAGCGTGCATGCCGAAGGCCTCGGCATCGCCACCGGCCTGGCTTTCGACGCGGAAGGCAATCTCTACGTGGGCGACCGCAGCGGCACTATTTTCAAACTCGACTGCAACCGCAATATCTTCGTCTTCGCTACGCTCGAGCCCAGCGTCGCCGCCTATCATCTCGCCTTCGATGCCGCCGGCGATCTGTATGTTTCGGGTCCGACCACCTCCAGCTACGATCCCATTTACCGCATCTCCCCCAAAGGCGGGGTGGATATTTTCTTTCGCGGCCTCGGCCGGCCTCAAGGAATGGCTTTCGACGCCGCCGGCAACCTCTATGTCGCCGCTTCGCTGCGCGGGCGCCGCGGCTTGGTGCGCATTCATCCCCATCGCGAGGCAGAATTGGTGCTCAGCGGGCAAAATCTGGTGGGTCTGGCTTTCGCCCGCGGTCCTGCCCTGATTCTGGCGACTCACACCGGTTTGTATTTTCTCCCCTGGCCGGAACCCGGCCTGCCTCTGCCCTGGGGCGCTTGAAGCGCTTTACGTTCCTCGTCCATGCCGCTTGTCAACCAAGCCGATGAGCCCCTGGCGGCGGAAATTATCGCCGTGGGTTCCGAGTTGTTGACCCCCTTTCGGCTCGACACCAACTCGCTCTATCTCACCGGCGAGCTGAACCAATTGGGTATTGCTGTGCGCCGTAAATCCGTGGTGGGCGACGATCAGGAACGTTTGACGGCCGAGCTATGGGCGGCGCTGTCGCGTTCGCCGTTGGTGTTCGTCACCGGCGGACTCGGGCCCACCGCGGATGATCTCACCCGCAAGGCCGCGGCTGGCGCCACCGGCGCGGCGCTGCGTCGCGATCCGCAACTGGAGGCGGGCTTGCGGGCGTGGTTCAGCCGTCGCGGCGCGGTCCTCTCCGAAAATAACCTGCGTCAAGCCGAATTGCTGCAAGGCGCCGAGGTCTTGCCCAATGCGAATGGCACCGCTCCAGGGCAATGGTGGGAACGCGACGGGCGCATTCTGATCTTATTGCCCGGCCCACCGCATGAGTTGGAAGCCATGTTCACTGCCGCCGTCCGGCCGCGCCTTGCCGGCCGCTGGCAGGGCCAGGCCTGGCGGCATGTGCGCCTGTTATTGGCCGATATTCCGGAATCGCAAGCGGATGCGATTGCCGCCCCCCTCTATACCGCCGTGCCCGAGGTCGAAACCACGATTCTGGCGGCGCGTCCGGGCGAAATCGAGTTGCATCTGCGTGCCCGTGGCGCTGCCGCCGGCCCTGAGGGCGCGTTGGACCGCTTATCCCGCCAATTAGCCGGTGCCTTTGGCGAGCGTTTGGTGTCGCCGGAATCGGATTCGCTGGAAGCGGCGGTGATCGAGGCGCTGCGCCGCCGCGGCGAAACCCTGGCTACCGCGGAAAGTTGCACCGGCGGTTTACTGGGCGCCCGCCTGACCGCCGTGCCGGGCGCCTCGACCGTCTATCTCGGCGGCGCGATTACCTATGCCAATGACATCAAGCAAAGCTTACTGCATGTTTCTTCGTCTTCGCTGAAAAACCATGGCGCGGTCAGCGCGGCTGTCGCTGGTGAAATGGCGCGCGGGGCACAACACCGCTTCCTTGCCGATTGGAGCTTGGCCATAACCGGTATTGCTGGCCCGTCAGGCGGCTCGGCGGAAAAACCCGTCGGCCTCGTCTCTATGGCTTGCGCCGGGCTGAATGAAGAAACGGTGGTGGTCGAGCGGCGTTTTCAAGGTGGCCGCGATCGCGTACGTGCTTACGCCGCGGCGGTTGCCCTCAACCTGCTGCGCCTGCGATTGTTGAAATGCGCGGATCAGGCGGCCAACTCGGCGGCGGCACGGACGGAATCATGATTGGCGAGGTCGCGTTGGTGGCATATTTACCCGGCGAATTGGCCGGTCGCTTGGCCCGCATCGCTCATCGTCTCGCGTCGGATTCTCCGGAACGGCGGCCTCACATAACCGTCCTTCCCAGCCGTAATGTGCCTTTGCCGGATGCCGCCCTGTTGGAAGTGCTGCGGCGTTTCGCGCCTGCCGCGCTGCCGCTGCGCCTGCGCCTGGGGGAAATTCGCACCTTTTTGCCGGTTTCGCCGGTCATTTATCTCGATGTCATGACCACCGATGCCGTCCTCGACCGCTTGCGCCATAATCTGCTGCAAGCCCTTCCGGATTCCATCCCCGAGCGTTTTCCCTACCACCCCCATCTGACCCTGGCTTACGATCTGCCCGCGCCGGCGGTCGAGCGCTTGCAAGTGCGCTGGCAACGGGTCTGGGAAAAACTCCGCTGTACTTGGCCGCCGCTACTCGAGCTTACCGAGCTCACTCTGGTGCGCCAGGTGGGCGCAGCCGAATGGCAGGATTTAGGCAGCTATAAGCGTTAACGGCCGAGTCGGATAGAAGTATTCGTCCGAAATCGCAGGCCGAAGCGCGGGGTTCCTGTTAGGTCCCGCACCTATTAACGAAAATAAACTTTCGGCAGCCATGAGTTTTCGCAAAGAGTCCGGCTTCGGCCGGACGTTTGCGAAAGCGTCAGCGCCTAAAAGTAAAAGCGGCCGAGCCGCAAAAAAATAGTTGAGCCGCCGCGGTGCCGCCGAAGCGAAAATCACGCAAAAAAGTAAAAGCGGCCAAATCGCCCAGGATCGACACCACAGGGGCAAGGCGCAGCTCATGCGAAACTGAAATTTTACGGAAATGGATTGGAACTCCAAGCCGGTCAGCGAACTGCTTCGTGCCGCCCTGCGTGAAGATCACGCCGGCGAGGACGCCACTTCCTCGGCCTTGATTCCGCCCGGCACGCACGCTCAAGCCCGCCTGCTCTGCCGCCAGCGCTGCCGCTTGGCCGGACTGGGATTGATCGAGCCGCTGTTGCGGGAATTGGCGACTCTGGCCAGGGCAACTGAAAATGAAGATTGGCAGGCGCGCGTCGTGGCCCTTTATGCCAGCGATGGCGATGAGCTCAATGAGGGCCAGCTCGTGGCGCAGTTAGCCGGCTCGGCTCGCGCCTTGTTGGCGGCGGAGCGAACATTGCTGAATTTTATTCAGCATCTTTCCGGCATCGCCACTCAAACCGCCCGTTTCGTCGCCGCCGTCGCCGGCACGGGCGCGCGCATTCTCGATACGCGCAAAACCACGCCTGGCCTGCGCGAACTGGAAAAATATGCGGTGCGCATCGGTGGAGGCGTGAATCATCGCCCCCATCTCGCTGGCGGCGTACTGATCAAAAATAATCATTTGGCCCTGGCCGGCGGAGTGGAGCAGGCTTTTCGGGCTGCGCGCCGGAGCTATGCGCCCGAAACGATCGAAATCGAAGTCCGAACCCTGGATGAAGTGCGCGCCGCGCGGGCAGTGGGCGCGCGCTGGCTGCTCCTGGATAATATGACCCCCGAAGAGGTGCGCGCCGCCGCTCTCGCTGTCGGCGCGGATATGCGCTTGGAAGTCTCGGGCGGCGTTCGCCTGCAAAACGTGCGCGCCTACGCCGAAGCCGGCATCGCCGAAATCAGCGCCGGCGCCTTGACGCATTCTGCTCCGGCGGCTGATTTCAGTCTGCGGCTCGGCCCCGGACCGGCAGCCTGAAGCGTTAACGGCCGAGTCGGACAGAAGTTTTCGTCAGAAGCAATTTCGGAGAAATTGCCTTCAGCCATGCTCGCAGGCCGGGTTTGCGCGGGGTTCCTTTTAGATCCCGCGCCTATTAACGACAAAAAAACTTTCGGCAGCTATGAGTTTTCGCAAAGCGTCCGGCTTCGGTCGGACATTTGCCAAAGCGTCAGCGCCTAAAAGTAAAAGCGGCCGAGCCGCATCACCCGTCTTTAGCGGTCGGTGGCGGTAAACTATTCATTAGGCATGATGGCGCTTGGTATTCAGTTTTCACCCGCATCCCCCACCCAGCCCGTAGAGCGGCAAGCTTCCCCCGTCAGCGCCGCTTGCGCCACGGTGGATAATTATCTGCTGCATCCGGACGATAGCTTGCATGAACGCATTGCCGCCGCCCGCGCCCGTTTGGGCGAGCGCGCCATCATTCTCGGTCACCATTATCAGCGCGATGAGGTGGTGCGGTTTGCCGACTGCCGCGGCGATTCACTGCAGTTATCGCGCCAGGCGGCGGCCAGCCGAGCGGAAATGATTGTCTTCTGCGGCGTGCATTTTATGGCGCAGAGCGCGGATATTCTGCGCCAGCCGCATCAGCGTGTCGTGCTGCCCGACCTCGGCGCCGGCTGTTCCATGGCCGACATGGCCGAGATCTCCGAGGTGGAAGACGCCTGGGCGCAACTGGAGCGCCTGCGCCTGGCCGATGAGGTTTTGCCCATCACTTATATCAACTCTTCGGCCTCGATTAAAGCGTTTTGCGGGCGCCATGGCGGTTTGGTTTGTACCTCCTCCAATGCCGCGCGGGCCTTGCGCTGGGCCTGGCAGCGCAAGCCGCGGGTACTCTTCATGCCCGATCAGCACTTGGGCCGCAACACCGCTTATGCCTTGGGCGTGCCGCTCGAAGCCATGACGGTTTGGGATCCGCGCCAGGATTATGGCGGCAATTCCTGGGAACGGCTGCGCCAGGCGCGCATTTTTTTGTGGAAAGGCCATTGCTCGGTGCATGCTCGTTTTCGGCCGGAACATGTGGAGGAAGTCCGCCGCCGTTTTCCCGGAATCCGCGTCATCGTGCATCCGGAATGCCCGTTCGAGGTCGTGCAAAAGGCCGATTTTTCCGGCTCGACCGATTTCATCATTCGCCAGATCGCGGCCGCCGCGGCCGGCAGCGAGTGGGCGGTCGGAACCGAAGTGCATCTGGTGAATCGGTTGGCGCGCGAGTATCCCCATCTGGCGGTCCGGCACCTCGATAGCGCCGGCTGCCCTTGGTGCAGCACCATGTTTCGCATTTCTCCTCAGCATCTTTGCTGGATTTTGGAGGAGCTGGTTGCTGGCCGCATCGTCAACACCGTGGAAGTGCCGGCTGGCGAACGCGAAGCGGCGCGCCTGGCGCTGGATCGCATGCTGGAGATTTAAAGAAAGTAAGCCCCATTAGCGCTGCAGGTCAAAGAAAGAAGCCCATTGAATTGGATCGCGCTGTGAAAACCAACCGCCTCGAAACCAACCGCGTGGATTTTATTGTTCTGGGCGCCGGTATCGCCGGCTTGCGCGCCGCCATCGAGTTGGCGCGCCATGGCCGGGTGCTGGTGTTCGCCAAGGGGCGCCTGGACGATTCCGCTACCTGCAAAGCTCAAGGCGGCATCGCCGTGGCCTTGGGTGAAGATGACTCGTTCGAGTTGCACGCGCAGGATACCTTGGCCGCCGGCGCCGGCTTATGCGATCCGCTGGCCGTGCGTACGCTGGTTTCGGAAGGTCCGGCGGCCGTGCGCGAGTTGCTCGCCTGGGGCGCCCAGTTTGACCAAATCGGCCCGGAAGAATCGCCTGCGGCTTCGGTCGCGGGCAACGATGCCGTCAAACTTTCGCGAACGCGTGAAGCCGCGCATTCGCGGGCGCGCATTTTGCATGCCCATGGCGATTCCACCGGCCGCGAAATCGCGCGTGCATTGCTGGCATATGCGCGCGCGCAGACAAGCATTCGCTGGCTGCCGGGAATGCATTGCCTGCGTTTGTTAACTGCGGAATCCCATGCTGGGCGCCGCTGCCTGGGCGCCGAATTTCTCGAAGGCAAGCATCAACGGGTAGATCGTTGGCTGGCGCGCGCGGTGCTGGTGTCCACCGGCGGTCTGGGCCAGCTCTTTCTCGATACCACTAATCCCGAGCTGGCGACCGGCGATGGCGCCGTGCTGGCTGGCCTCGCCGGCGCCGAGCTGGCCGATCTGGAAATGGTGCAGTTTCACCCCACCGTGTTGGCCTTGGAAGGCGCTCCGCGTTTTCTGTTGAGCGAGGCTCTCCGCGGAGAAGGCGCGCTACTACGGAATCCCGCCGGCGAGCGTTTCATGCCCCGCTATCATCCGCTGGCCGAGTTGGCGCCCCGCGATGTGGTCGCCCGTGCGGTCGAGGCGGAAGCTCAAGCCGCCGGACCGAATGCCGTTTGCTGGCTCGATATTACGCACATCCCCCGCTCGCAATTGGCGCGGCGTTTTCCTGGTATCTATGCCGCTTGCCGCGGCTATGGGCTTAACTTGGCCAATGATTGGATTCCCATCCGTCCGGCGGCGCATTATGCCATGGGCGGCGTGCGTACTGATCTGGACGGTCGCAGCAGCCTGGAAGGGTGTTTTGCCGCCGGGGAAGCCGCCTGCACCGGCGTGCATGGCGCCAATCGTCTGGCCAGCAATTCCTTGCTCGAAGGCCTGGTCTTTGGCCGCCGGGCAGCGCGGGCGATGTCCGCCCTGCCGATGCCCGATGCTCGCCCGGAAAACTTGCCCGAGGCTGGCGCGGCGCCGCTGGAAAATGTGGCCGAAGCTCTTTGCCAGGAACTGCGCCGGCGCATGTGGGCCACGGCCGGTGTGGCGCGCGACGAGCCAAGCTTGACCGGCACGCTGGAATGGCTGCGGGCGCAGTTGCCGCCTGTGCTCGGCCCCCGGGATTTTGGCGCGGCGCAATTGCGCTGGCGCTCGCTCGCGATTCTGGCGCAACCGTTGCTCAAGGCGGCGCACGCTCGACAGGAAAGCCGGGGCGCCCATTACCGGCGTGATTTTCCCCAAGCCCAACCGCAATGGGATGGCTGCCATTCTTTGCAGGTTTTAGGCGGGCCGGTTCGATTCGCGCCCTTGCCCGACCGGGCCCTGCGGCAGGCTTCATGATCGTCGCCGCCCCCGGCGGGGGGGCATACTGTAAATAGAACCCGATGCGGAATTTGCGTCAATTGGCTTGGCTTTTTTTCTGGATGCTCTGCCCGGCTGTGGTCGCCGCCGCCCCGCGCGCCCCCGGCGGTATTCAGCTTCCCCTGTTGCCCGGATGGAGATTGCATCCCACCCTCGCCGCTCCGCCTTCCGCACTTCTGCGTGAATTCGGATGGATCCGCCGCTACGCTTTTCAAGCCTTTCAGGGGACACGGCAAATTAAGCTGCAAGTTGACTTGTTTGGGGATGCTAGTGGCGCTTTTGGCGCTTATACCTTCCGTCGTCCGGCGGCGGTTTCCCGCCCCTTGTCCGCTTGCCTCGTGACGGTCGCGCCAGGCAATCTCGCCTTGGATTGCGATCGCTGGCTGGTGCGCGCGAAACCAGCCGGCGCAATTATCCCGGCTCAGTTCGCGCCTATTCTCGCCTGGGCGAAATTGCTGCCGCGCTGGAACGCGCCGGGCGATCAGCTTCCCACCATCATCGCTTATGCTCCTCGACATGAACGGATTCCCGGAAGCCTGCGCTACTGCTATGGCTCCTCCGGCTGGGCTCAGGCCTTGCCTTGGGTTCCCGTGGCGTTGGCAGGTTTCGAGTATAGGGCGGAAGCGGTCGTGGCCAGCTATTCGTTGCCCAGGCAATCCGCCGATTTCGCGATCGTGGCCTATCCGACACCACAGATCGCCCAGCTTCAGTTGCAGCGCTTCCGCCAGGCGCTGAAAAATGCCGCCCCGCCGGTCCTATTCCGCCGATCCGGCAGCCTGTTGCTGATGGTGCGGGGCGGAGATTTCAAGAGCGCTTCGCGTCTGCTCGCCAGCGTCAATGAAAACACTCTTGTGACCTGGAGCCAAGCCATCCCCGCCAATATCACCGATGTCGCTGAGTTGTTTATCGGTATCATACTGTTGACTGTCGGGCTATTGATGGTTGCGCTGGTCGTGGGCGTGCTCAGCGGGTGGATGCATGCCCGGCTCGCGCGCATGTTTCCGCGCCTGTTTACCTACCGCGGGCACGACCTTATTCATCTCGACCTCAATTAAGGGAAATGCCTGATGCTGGCGTAGTTGTACTGAATAGATCTGTTAAATAAGTACTTTTATATCAATAATTTAGCGGAGAAAATTTTTATGTGTATATTCGTCTTGACACTGTTTTCCCGGCGACCTTAACATTTTTGCCAGCCAAGTTTCGCAGGTTCCAACCACCCGGTAAGGCATTTACCGGCCTTTTTCGGACGGGAAACTTCGAAGCTATTTCTCCTGTGAAAAATGCCTGTTCCGCGTCGCGGGATGGGCATTTTTCGTTTTTGCAATGCAGCGGCTTGCGCTGTCGCCACTGCCGCATCTGTTAAACTGCAATTTCCCCCCGATTGAACGCATGTCGTTTTCCTCCTCAGAAAATATCGCCACCGGAGTGCTTGCTCCCGTTCCCGCTGCGGCGCTGGCGCGCATGGAGCAGCAGTTGCGGCGAGTGGTCCGCACCGCCGGCGACGGCATTCGCCAGGTGTTGATTGCTTTACTCGCGGATGGGCATGTGCTGATTGAAGATGTGCCCGGTGTCGGCAAAACGACGCTGGCCCAGGCGGTGGCGCGCATGTTGGCCGGCAGTTTTCAGCGCATTCAGTTCACCAGCGACCTGCTGCCCAGTGATGTGACCGGCATCAGCATCTACAACCAGGGGCGGCAACAGTTTGAATTTCATCCCGGGCCGATTTTCGCCAATGTAGTGCTGGCCGACGAGATTAATCGGACAACTCCCAAAACCCAATCGGCGCTGTTGGAAGCCATGAGCGAGCGCCAAGTGACGGTGGATAACGCTTCGCATCCGCTGCCGCGGCCATTCATGGTGATCGCGACCCAAAACCCGGTTGAGCATCATGGCACTTATCCTCTGCCAGAGTCACAACTTGACCGTTTTCTGCTTCGTGTCCGCATGGGATACCCGCCCAAGGCGGACGAGAAGGCTATCCTGATGGGCCTGGCCGGAAATACACTGCTGCCGGAGATTACGCCGGTGCTCGACCCGCAACATGTACTGGAACTCCAGCAGGCGGCGCGACAAGTTCGGGTGGATGATGCGCTGGTGGAGTACGAACTGCAACTGGTGGAAGCGACCCGTCGGCATCCGGCATTGCGTCTGGGCGTCAGCCCGCGTGGAGCCGCCATGCTGCATCGCGCCGCGCAGGCCGCGGCTTTACTGGAAGGCCGGGATTATTGCGTGCCGCAAGATTTCAAACGGCTGGCCGTGGCCGCCTTTGCCCACCGGGTAACCTTAAACACTCAATACGGCCCCGCTAACTTGCAATCGGAAGCAGCCGACCTGATACTCTCCGAAATTCGCGATACCACGCCGGTCCCGGAATAGTTCCTGAAGTTTTCGCCAAGCATCCGGCTTCGGCCGGACGCTTGGCGAAAGTGTCAGCGCCTGAAAGTAAAAGCGGCCGAGCCGCTTTCTCCTCAGCGCCGATGACAGGAGCGGCTGACCAACTTCAACCGGTTCGCGAATAAGCGTGTTCGGGCAGTGGTGCGGGCATGCGCCGCCGGGTCGGCACCGGCTCGCGGCGAGATGCCTTGCAGGGTTCCGTACAGCGTAATTGTGCGGCCTACATTCCGGCTGAGTTCCAGGTTCCCGCTTTCGACGCGAAACACTCGGCCAGTTGCGGCGAGCAGTTGAAAGTACCCGGTGGCAGTCCGGCGCAGGCAGCCGGTAAACGCCGTGCTGTCGTTGACGTGAGGGTGGAAGGCTGCCTGGCCCTCGGCCATCAGTATGCAGACCATCACGGCGACCAGTGCTAAAGCGCAGCTGATCCAAATGTTATTCTTCCCGCTCATCGTGTCCCCCTGCGTCAGAACTGCCGCTTTTCTAGGCTGATGCGCCGTTTTAACGCGGAGGTTGGTGCTTATCGGGGATTCGGTAAAGTACGGTGCTGGCGGTTCAGTGAAATGGTGAGGATTAAGAAAAAACGAATTTTGATTTCATGGATTTTTCACCCTTAGCTCCAAGAAAGGCATAGCCGGGCGATCCCGCTACCTGTCTGCAGTGGGATGGATGGCTTGATGGGGTGAGCGTTAGCGCCTAAAAATAAAGGCAGCTGTGCCGGCTAAATGGATGGCCAGAGCGATTCCCAGATTTTAAATTCGTAGTGCAGCCCACTCGCTTCGGCGCGAGGCCGGTAAGTTCCATTGGCAATCGCCAGAACGCGGTCGAGAATGTTATGGCCGACCTGTTCGATCGTGACATTTGCGCTATGCCCGTGGTTGCGCTCGAGAATCGCGCCGGCATCAATGTCGATATCCTCATTATCGCGCGCCAGTTCGGAATTGGAGCTGATCTTGAGCACGGGACCGAGGGCGCAGCCAATCCCCGTTCCTCTGCCGGTGGTGAAGCCCACGATTTGCGCTCCGGAAAGAAACAAAGCGGGCGTGGAGATTTGATCGTAGCCGGGAGAATAGACCACCATCAGGCCGCGCCTTGAGCCGGCGCTTTCGCCGTAATCGAGCACGTCGGCAAGTTTCGCACTTCCGCTTTTTGCCAGCGCTCCCAGCGATTTTAAATAAATATTCGTTAATCCGCCGGCCAGGTTGCCGGGAGAGGGGTTTTCTCCGTAATCACAGCCGAACATGCGCGCATAGCGCGCATAACGGCGTTGAGCGGCATCGAGTTTGCGCGCGGTTTCGCGGCTGGTGGCGCGAGCCCGCAGGGCGCGATGCGCCGCGCCCTGCAACTCCGGCACTTCTCCAATCAGAACCGCGGCGCCGGCGGCGATCAGGCAATCCGCCGCCCAGCCTAGGCTGGGATTGGCGGTGATCCCGCTCCAGCGGTCGGAACCGCCGCATTTCACGCCGAGTATTAGTTCCGAAATCGGAGCCATTTCGCGCCTCGCCTGATTGGCCGTCTCCAGTAATTCCTCCACCATTTCCAGCCCGCGCTCGATTGTGCGGCGCGTGCCGCCACTGGATTGTATTCCGAGATGCCGCACGCGGTGGCTGTAGCCGGGCAGGCGGTCGCGAAACAGCGGAGTAGAACAGGCGATGCAGGTCTTGCCGCATCCCAGGTCCACGTACAGCGCCGCGCCCAGATTGGGATGGGACAGGGCATCGCCCAGCAACCGGTTCAGTAATTCCACCGGCTGGCCATCGGGCATGCCGCAGCCGGATTCCTGCACGATGGGCACGATGCCATCCACATACGGATAACGCGCGCGGGACAATAATTCGCGTTGCGCCCGCGCCGCGATTTCGCGCACTTCGGTCGCTGCGCACATGCCCGAAGTGACCAGGCCGACATAATTCCGCACCCCGTAACGTCCATCTTCGCGACGAAAACCGCGAAAGCAGGGCTCGAGATCGGCGGGCCAAGGGGGTGGCTGCTGTCCGGATTGCGGCGGGCGCGTGCCACTCGCGGGCAGGCGCGCGGCGAGATTGCGTTCGTCCACGACCTCTCCGGCGGCAATGGCACGCGCGGCCACGCCATATGGCGCACCCAGTGAATAGGCGGCATCGCCGGCGGTCAACGCTCGCAGCGCCAGGCTTTGGCCGCGCCGCGCCGCCTGCGGTAGTTCCAATTCGTTCCCATCCGGCAAGCGCAATTGCGTACCAGCGGGTAAGTGCTCGGCAATCACCGCGGCGACATTATCTACGCCGGGATGGATGATGATGGCAACTTCTCCCAGATGATAGCGGGCCGGATTCATTCTTGTTGTATAAGGCCATTACAGCGAGCCGTTCTTAAATTGTATCCCAGCGCTTCCAGCCGGATATCCAGTTGGTTCCCTTCGCCCAAAACTCGCAGGTGCGCTCTATGGGCCATTATTATTCACGCGGGTCGAAAGTCAGATTTTCGCGCGCTTTCGAACCCGGCGGGGCCGCGCGGAGATATTGGCGCGGCCAGGATATTGCCGCATCCAGCCGGCGAGCGGCGTGCAGCGGCCAATAAGGATCGCGCAGCAACTCGCGCGCCAGCACGACTAAATCCGCCTGTCCGGTCTGCAAAATATGTTCCGCCTGCTCGGGGCTGGTAATCATGCCTACTGCGCCGGTGGCGATGCCGGCTTCTTGCCGGATGCGGGCGGCAAATGCGGTTTGATACCCATGACCGGCAGGTAATTGCGCCACCGGTACCAACCCGCCCGAGGAGCAGTCCACCAGGTCCACGCCCAGATTCGGTAAACGGCGCGCCAGCTCGATCGACTGTTCGATATCCCAGCCGCCCGAAGCCCAATCGGTGGCTGATATCCGCACCAGCAGCGGCAATGTTTCCGGCCAGACGGTGCGCACCGCGCCCACGGTTTCCAGCAACAGCCGGATGCGATTTTCAAAACTGCCACCCCACTCGTCGGTGCGCCGATTGCTCAGCGGCGATAGAAATTCGTGCAACAGATACCCATGTGCGGCATGGATTTCCACAACTTCGAATCCGGCCTGGAGCGCGCGGCGCGCGGCCGCCGCAAAGGCTGCAATCACGCCGCGGATGCCTTCCGCATCGAGTGCGTGGGGATGGGGATAATTTTCCGCAAACGCCTCTTCGCTGGGCGCTGCCACTTCCCAGCCGCCCTGGGCCGGTGTAATGGCGCCGTGGCCTTCGCCTGGCGCCCAGGTGCTGCCTTTGCGCCCGGCATGCGCCAGTTGTATGCCCGGATGGCAGCCCAAACTCAGCACGAAGCGGGTTATTCGGCGGAGTGCTTCCACTTGGCCATCCTGCCAGAGACCCAAATCCTGGGGGCTGATGCGGCCCTCCGGCAGCACCGCCGTTGCTTCAGTCATGACCAGTCCGGCGCCGCCTACGGCGCGGCTGCCGAGATGAACCATGTGCCAGTCATTCGCGTAGCCATCTCGCGAAGAATATTGACACATCGGTGATAGGACCACGCGATTAGGCAGCTCCAGGCCGCGCAGGGTGAGCGGTTCCATTAATAGAGGCATAGTGGTAAAAGCGGATCTCTAATATATTTTAATTATTTCACCCTGCCGCACTGCACATCACAGTAAAAAACCTTTGAAGCTGGAAAAATAATTGGCGCGCCATTCTACTGCTGACAGCGCGCCACCTCGGTCAGAAGATTGTTTGTAATGTGGGGGTGGTGCAATTTTTTGCAGCTTTTTGCGTGGACGCGCGGGCGCAAGGCGCTTAGGCGGCAGTGGCCGCGGTACGGCGTACTTCACGCTCGACAGCCTGTTCCGGCTCGAGGTCGCGAACCATGGCTTGGCAATACGCGGAAACCACAGTATCTTCCCTCTGCCAGCCACCCACCCGGCGCATCCGCTTCCAGTCATATTGCTGGTATTTACCACAGCGGAGGCACCTGACGTACGTATTCCCATGCAAAGTGAATACGCCGGAGGATATGTGCCTGCACAGCATAAAAGGTGATCTCCTTTGCACTTGATTAGATGCGCCAGAGCAGCCCGAGGTCACAGAAGAATGCGCAAACTGCAACGTCTTACTGCTGGATACCGGAATGCCCGGCGTAACCACCGCATGTCTTGCATTTGACTTGCCTTTTTACAGACAATCAGGGAAAGCGAGGTTACCAATGAGGAAATCTCTGATGAAGACCAACATTCGCCTGCGCTCCGGGTTTGATGTCCTTACCTTAGCGGTGATCGTCGCCGCCGCGCCGGCCATCCTGATGGCGGCGCCGCAGAACGCGGCTGCGATTCGGCGCGACCAGCAACAGTCCGGACATCCGGTTTCGCTGGCGGCGTTTGCGCGCCAGGCGCGTGCCGCCCGTGCCCGCGCTCCACGCGCGCAGCGCGTGTTCACCAATGCCAGCTTGGCGCATGCCGGGGCGATCTCCGTGGCCGGAACGGCATCGGCGCAAAAGCAAACGCAGGAGACGGCGGCGGCGGATAAGGCCCGCGCCAATCTGCGCGCCAGCTGGAAAAAGCGCTTCGCCCAGGCGCGCGCCCAACTCAAACTGGATCAACGCGAACTGAATGTCACCCAGCGTGAGTTCAATCTGAATCAGATGCAGTATTACTCCAACCCCAATGTGGCGCTGCGGCAGCAATATTCGCGCGCTCAGCTCCATCAGCAGCGGCAAAAGATCCTTGCGCTGAAAGCTCGAGTCGCGGCCGATCAGGCCCGGCTCGATAAATTGCACCGGCAACTGCGGCGCTCCGGATGGCCCGAAAGTTGGAGCCGCTAATGCGCGCTCAGTCCGCGCATCGGGATAGCCTCCGGTCCGATCATTTGGCCAGGTTTCCAGTTCAATTGCCGCTCACAAAAGTGGTAATCGATATCGGCCGCAATTCCGCCATCCAGCCTTCGGTGTTTTTCTGTGCGGCTTCCACCGGCGGCAGCGGCTGGATCTCTTCCATAAATGAAGTCCGCCAGGCGGCAATCGCGCCTGTTGCCGCGCTTGCCTTCGGCAGCAAGCGGAAGCGCAACCTTACTGGTGCGGGGTTTTCGTTAATGGCGACTACCGCCAGCCTGCCGTTGGCACCAGCCATGCGCCAGGCGGAAGTCAATACGCCGGGCGCCGGATTGCGTGTCGCCGCCAGCCGTATCGCGCCGGGCTGCAAAAATCGGCTGTATTGGCCCAGGGTGAACAGGCGCTTGTTGGCCAGCCAGCCGCCGCTGGCCGGATCGAGCAGGATCAGGGCTTCGCGGTTAAGCCCGGGGCTGGCCAGCCACCAATAAAACCAGCCGCTGACCTGGTCTTCGGCGAGGTGGTAATGCACCAGCTTGGCCCAATACAGCCCATCCGCCATGCTGGGATCGTTGGCATTGAAGGCGCTTACCTCGGTTTGCCAAACCGGCTTGCTCAGCCGTAGCGCCAGCGCGAATCGCCCGGTGCGATCGGTCAGCGGAATTTTCGGCGCATGATTGTTGCCGGCGTAGGCATGCGAGGCCACTACATCCACGCCTGCCGCTGTCGTCGCATCTTCCAGCGTCGGCCGCACCACTGCTTCCGACCAGGTGCTGTGTTCGCCCAACACCAGCCGCGTTTGGATTCGTGCGCGCTGGAACGTCGGCTGCAGGGCGTCGCGCATGAAGGTGTGATACTGTTCCGCCGTCCAATGGCAGGAAGAGTAATGCACATGGACGTCGGGTTCGTTTTGTGGCGACAGCGCCGCGATGACCAGGCCGTGATGTCGGCGGTAGCCTTCGACGTAGCGTGCCAGGTATTTGGCATAGGCGGCATAGGCATCGCGCCGCAATTCGCCGCCGATGACGTTCTGGTTGGTCTTCATCCATGCCGGTGGGCTCCAGGCGCTGCTGAAAAAGCGGGTGCAGCCGCGGCGCGCGGCGGCGCGCATCAGCCAGATCTGGTCATCGTCGCCTTGCCAGTTCCATGCGCCGGCGCTGGGCTCGATGGAAGGCGTGGGACCGTTGCGGCGGCTGCCCCAGGCGCCACCATCGCCGATCAGATTGCGCACCCACGACAACCCGGCGCCTTGAGTCGGCGAAAACAAAAGATCGAGCATGCGCGCGCGCTCGTGGGGGGGATAGCGTCGCAGAATTCCGGCCTGGCGAAACGCCCCCGAGGCGCCGAATCCATCGATCCGCTGACACGGCTCGGCAAGCTGAATGCGGCATTCGGCGGCGGCCTGCGGCGAAGCCACATCGGCCCAGGCGCCGGCGGCGAATGCGGTGGTGATCCCCAATAAGCGCCTACAAAATTTTCGACGATCGTTCATAGTGCGTTCCTGAAGCATGAGATTTATTAGCCCGGAAAATTGCCCGCCGCCCGGCTTCATCGTTACCGCTTCATGCGAAAATAGAGTGTAAGCCTATATAGCGATGATTCAACTATCCGACGCCGCCAAGCATTTTGGCGGGCGCACGCTGTTTATCCATGCCGATCTGCGCCTGGGCGATGATGACCGGGTGGGATTGGTCGGTCCGAATGGCAGCGGCAAAACCACTCTGTTGCGCATTCTGGCTGGCGAAGAGCCGTTGGATGACGGCAAGCTGATCCAAAACCGCTCGCAGACCATTGGCTATCTGCCGCAGCAGGGACTCAGCTTTTCCGGGCGTAGCTTGCTGGAGGAATGCCAAAGCGTTTTTGCCGGCCTGCTGGCGCTCGAGGCCGAGTTGCGCGAATTGGAAGCACGCATCGCCGCCAACGCCGCTGGCCCCCAGCCGCAGGGCGAGGCCAAAGCCCGGGCCGACGCCGAGGCGGAACGCTATGCTCGCCTGCAACACGAATTTGCGGTGCGCGACGGTTATGCCCTCGATGCCCGCATCGCCACCGTGCTCAACGGCTTGGGCTTTGCCGCCGACGATGCCGCGCGGCGTTGCGAAGAATTCAGCGGCGGCTGGCAAATGCGCATTGCGCTGGCCAAGCTGCTGCTGGCCGCGCCGGATGTGTTGCTGCTGGACGAGCCCACCAACCACTTGGATCTGGAGGCGCGCAACTGGCTGGAAGAATTCCTCGGCCATTACCCCCATGCCTGCATTCTGGTCTCGCACGACCGCTATTTCCTCGATGCCATCGTCACTCGCATCTGGGCTTTGGGCCGCGGCAAGCTGACTTCCTGGACGGGCAATTACACCGCCTTCCGCCGGCAAAAGCAGCAGAGGGAAGAGCAATTGCTCGCCGCCTGGAAACAACAGCAGCAACGCCGCCAGCAGCTCGAGGTCTTCATCAACCGCTTTCGTTACACCGCCAGCAAAGCGGCGCAGGTGCAGAGCCGCATCAAGGAATTGGAACGGATGCCGGAGCTGGAACTGCCGGAGTTGGAACAACACCTGCACTTCAAATTCCCGCAGCCGCCCGCGTGCGGGCGCACCGTGTTGGAATTAGCGGGCGTTGCTAAAAGCTACGGCCCACGCCAAATTTTTCGCTCGCTCGACTTACGGCTGGAACGCGGCGATCGCGTCGCCGTGATCGGACCCAACGGCGCCGGCAAGACCACGCTCATACGCTTGCTGGCGGGCGAGTTGGCCTTTGAACGGGGTGAACGGCGAGTTGGCCATGAGGTCAAGCTCGACAGTTTCGCGCAAGACCAATACAAGGCCCTCAATCCCCAACGCCGCCTGCTCGACGATCTGACCGATTGCGCTCCCGCGCTGCCCGCCTCCGAGCTGCGCGGTCTGCTGGGCTGCTTTCTATTTCGCGGCGACGATGTCTTCAAGTCCATCGGCGTGCTCAGCGGCGGCGAGCGCAACCGTTATGCGCTGCTGCGCCTTTTGCTGTATCCGGCCAACTGCTTGCTGCTGGATGAGCCGACGAACCATCTCGATCTGGATGCCAAGGAAGTGCTGCTCGATGCCTTGAAGCAATATACCGGCACGCTGGTGTTCGTCTCCCACGACCGCTATTTTCTCGACGCCCTGGCGACCAAGGTCTGGGAAGTGGGCGGCGGCGGCGTGGGCGTCTATCTGGGAAATTACGAGGACTACCGCTACCGCAAAGCCCATGCCGGCGAGCAGGCGGCGGGCCTGGAAAAAGCCATCTCCTCCAAGTTGGCCGGCAATGGCGCCGTCGCGCCGGGCGGTAATGCCGAGATCGCGGGCGGCGGCGCCGGGAAAAACGGCCATGGCCAGCGCCCCAAGCCGAAGCGCATGAATCCGCAAAAACGGCAGAAACTCGAGGCCGAATTAACCCAGGTCGAGCGGGAGCTGGCCGAAGTGGAAGCCGCACTGGCCGAACTCGAGGCGGCCATGGGACGCGAGGATACTTATCGCGACGGCGTGCGGACACAGCAGGTGATGGCGCGTTATGAACAACAAAGCGCGCGCCGCGAACAGTTGGCGACCGCGCGTGATGCCGCTCGCGCTGCTCTGGCTCCGGCTGAAGCTTGAAAGTGAACCGGGCGTGCCGCTAATTTTGAAACGGATTCTCGCTTCGAATCCCTTCTAATATGGTATGCGCCGGAAGGGTGGCTCAGCGCCTAAAACTGAGTGTGGCCGAGCCGCATGCAACTCACCGTTTCAGCTGATCTCTTCGATTTCGGCCGCCTTGGCCGCGGCGGCGCCGCCCAGTTGTTCGAGCACGTAGGGCAAAATTCCGCCGGCGCGGTAGTAGGCCAGTTCCATGGGAGTATCCAGCCGCGCGCGGGTTTGGAATTCGCGGGCTTGGCTCCCATGTCCGTCCTGGACGCTCACTTTTAACAGGCAGCCGGGCTGGAGCTGATCGAGCCCGGCGATGTTGTAAGCTTCCTCGCCGCTGAGCCCCAGCGACTCGGCGCTTTGGCCCTCGAGAAGTTCCAGCGGCAGAATACCCATTCCGACCAGATTGGAGCGGTGAATGCGCTCGAAGCTCCGGGCAATCACGGCGCGCACGCCCAACAGCCGCGGTCCCTTGGCGGCCCAATCGCGGCTCGAGCCCGAGCCGTACTCCACTCCTGCGATCACGAGACAGGGAACTGTTTCCCGTTCGTAGCGCATGGCGGCATCATAGATGGTCATGACCTCGCCCGAAGGCATGTGGCGTGTCCAGCCGCCTTCGGTGCCGGGAGCGAGGCGGTTGCGCAGGCGGTTATTGGCGAAAGTGCCGCGCACCATCACCTCGTGATTGCCGCGCCGCGAGCCATAGGAGTTGAAATCAGCGGGCTTCACGCCATGTTCCTGCAGATACTTTCCGGCGGGGCTGTCGGCGGCGATGGAGCCGGCGGGCGAAATGTGGTCGGTCGTGACGCTATCTCCCAGCCAGGCCAGCACGCGCGCGCCGCGCAGTTCCGGCAGTTGCCGCACCTGCTCGGGATCGAGAAAAGGGGGGCGCTGGATGTAGGTGGAATCCGCTTGCCAGGCGAAACTCTCGCCGGTGGGTGCGGGCAGCGTGCGCCAAGCCTCGTCGCCGTTGAAGATGGCGCTGTATTCCCGCTCGAACATCTCCCGCTGCACGTGTTTTTCAATCGCCTCGGCCACTTCCTGCGGGGTGGGCCAGAGTTCGCGCAAATAAACCGGTTCGCCGGCGGCATTGATGCCCACCGGCTCGCGGGTGAGGTCGCGGTTGATGTCGCCGGCCAGGGCATAGGCGACCACCAGCGGAGGCGAGGCGAGATAGTTGGCGCGCACCTGGGGATGAATGCGGCCTTCGAAGTTGCGGTTTCCGCTGAGCACGGCGGCGGCGACCAGCTTGCCGTCGTGCACTGCGGCGGCAATTTCATCGGGCAACGGGCCACTGTTGCCGATACAGGTGGTGCAGCCATAGCCGGCGACCGTGAAACCCAGCTGCTCAAGATAAGGCAGCAAGCCGGCCGACGTGAGATAGTCGGTTACCACCTTGGAGCCTGGCGCCAGGCTGGTTTTGACCCAACGCTGGCGCTGCAGTCCTTTCTCCACCGCTTTGCGCGCGAGCAGTCCGGCAGCCAGCATGACGGAAGGGTTCGAAGTATTGGTGCAACTGGTGATCGCGGCGATCACGATTGAGCCATGGTGCAGGTCGAAAGCGTCGCCGTTCATTTGCACCTTCACCTGCGCGTTGCCGGCCGCTTGGGCCGCGCTCTCCAGCTTGCTTTCCGGTTTGGATTGGGTTTGCAGCATGCCCGGCAACGCCGCCTGGAATTGCGCCGGGGCCTGATGCAGCGGAACGCGGTCTTGCGGGCGGCGCGGTCCGGCCAGGCTGGGCTCGACCGCGGCCAGATTGATTTCGAGCAGGTCGTCGTAGGCGGCCTCCTCGGCGGCGCCCCCGAACAGTCCCTGCTCCTTGGCATAGCGCTCGACCAGTTCCACCCGGCGCGGCTCGCGATGGGTGAAGCGCAGGTAATGCAGCGTGGCATTGTCAATCGGAGAGATGGCGATGGTTGCGCCGTATTCCGGCGCCATATTGCCCAGCGTGGCGCGGTCGGCGACGGAAAGGGTGGCGGCGCCGTCGCCGAAAAATTCAATGAATTTCCCCACCACGCCCTTCTGGCGCAGCCGTTCGGTCACGGTCAGCACCAGGTCGGTGGCGGTAGTCCCTTGCGGCAGGCGTCCGGTCAAGCGCACGCCTAATATTTCCGGTAACAGCATGGAGATGGGCTGGCCGAGCATCGCCGCCTCGGCCTCGATGCCGCCCACGCCCCAGCCGACGACGCCTAGGCCGTTGACCATGGGAGTGTGCGAGTCGGTGCCCACCAGCGTGTCCGGATAGGCGAGCTCGCGGCCGCCCACTTTGGCGTGCATCACTACCCGCGCCAGATATTCGAGATTGACCTGGTGAACGATGCCGGCGCCGGGCGGAACCACCCGGAAACGTCGAAACGCCTGTTGTCCCCAGCGCAGGAATAGATAGCGTTCGCGATTGCGCTCGTATTCGCGCTGCTGATTGTAGGCCAGTGCGTCTCGCGTTCCGAAGCGGTCCACCTGGACGGAATGATCGATCACCAACTCCACCGGCTGCAGCGGGTTGACTCCACCCAGGGCGCCGCCGCGCGCGCCCTGGGCGGCCCGCATCGCCGCCAGGTCGGCCACCGCCGGCACGCCGGTAAAATCCTGCAACAGCACCCGCGCCGGCGCGAAGGCAATTTCGCGCTCCAGGCTGGGCGCGGCCGGTTTCACCGCGCCGCCGCCATCCGGCCCCAGGCCCTCAAAGCTGTTCTTTTTCGGATGCCATCGGGCCAGCGCAGCAATATCGTCCGCCTTCACGAACCGGCCGTCCTCGTTGCGCAATAGATTTTCGAGCAGGATTTTAAATGCGTAGGGCAGGCGCGAGACCGCTCCCACGCCGGACTTTTCCAGCGCGTCGAGACGATAGATTTCGGGGCGGCCGGCGGCGCCGGCGTTCAAAACTTGTCGGGCTCCAAAACTGTTTTTCATGGCGCAGCATTCCTGCCTAACTTTTAATTATAGGTTTCCGCTTGGGGTTTCGCATCCAAAGATCTGGCTACCACGGGACGAGTTGTCCGTGGTCAGGCATTAACAAAACTTTTGTCCCTCCGCCTGCGCGAATTATCCGTCGGCTTTATTCGCGGTTCAGTTTCTGTTTCAATAAGCGTTAACGGCCGAGTCGGGCAGCAGTTTTCGTCATTGGCAATTTCGGAGAAATTGCCAGCAGCATATTCAATTTCGGAGAAATTGCCTGCAGCCATGCCCACAGGCCGGGTTCGCGCGGGGTTCCGGTTAAGTTCCGCGCCTATTTCTTACTGCTTTACGTGCACCAGCATCTGCTCGTATTCGTTGGCGACCACTTTTTTCAACTGCATGGGCAAGGGAATATGATACTCCGCTGCGGGACGCACCACCCGGACCGTGACCGCTAAATTATGGTGATGCCCCTCGTGCAGCGTGAGCGGCAGCAGGCCCTTCCAGCCCTCGGAGTTTTGAATCTGCAGGTTCAGCACGATGCCGCCGCCGGGGCGCGGCGTCTCGCTCCAATGGAATTCGACGGTCGGCACCTTGCGGTGATAGACGTATTCGTTGAAAAACCAGTCCAGGCGGTGATTGCCATCGATATCCATGATGGGCGTCATGTAGCGATTGGCGATGTTTTCAAAATCGGCGGTGGAGGCGGTCTTACCGGCGTAAGCGCGGGTGAAGGCGTGCATCATGTCGATAAACGGCTGGTAGGGATTTTTCAGCCGCGGATTGATCAGCATATCCCTCAGCATGGTGAAGATATAGCCGCCCTTGTCATAGACCACCACGTTATAGCCTTGTGGATCTACGGACGAGCCCAGGCGCTCGCCCAGCCAGAGCGCGCCCAACTGGTTGGGAACATGGCCAAAAATATCTTTCTGGAACAGGTCGCGGCGCCATTCCTTGAGCGTCGCCACCGCCGCCGAGGGCTTGACCCGGATCTGTTCGTACAGCACCGCCGAGCCGTTGGCGAAGCCTTCCGATAGCCATTGATCGTGCGCCGTGTTCCAGCCCACCACATGCCCCCACCACTGGTGCGAGACCTCGTGCGCGCGGAAGGTGTCGGAAAGCTGGCGCAGTCCCGCCTCGCCTACGCCCAGCTCATGCAATTGCGTGCTGTCGAGAAAGCTGAGCGAGCTCAGATAGAGCAGCGAGGGCCAGCCTTGGCCGTAATCGCCGGGAATATTGACCAGGTCGAGCTTGCTATAAGGATAAGGTCCGAAGAAAAAGCTGAAAAAATGCACCGCATCGGCGACCGAAGCCAGCGCTTTGGGCGCCAGCCGGACGGGGCTCAGGTTTGCCAGCCCGGGGGGCAGGTTATTGTACCCAAATTGCGTTTGGCCGTTGCCATTGACATAGGGCATGTTGCCCAGGTTCTCGATGGCGCGAAAGGAATCGTCGGGCGAAGTGTTGGCGAACGCTTCAACTGTCAGCCGGGGACCTGCCGGCATTTTGATTTTGGCGCCGAAACCCTTGTATCGGCCCATGGCGAAACCGGCGACGGTCGAGGGCGGCTCGCTTTGCCATTCGCTGATGCGGCGGTCTTTCACCTTTTTCAGGCTGACCAGCTTGCCGGTGGCGATCACGCTGTAATCTTTTTTGACGTTGAAATGCAGGTCGAAGCGGGCATGGTGAATGGCTGCGCCGAACGGTTCGAAGGGATACCAGCCCATGCTGCGGGCGAAGAAGTTGCCGTCGCCGACACGGGTGATGACATATTTGCCGTGATAAGCCAAGCGTAGCCGCATGCTCTGTCCGGCCGCGAGCGGCGCCGGCAGTTGCAGGTAAAGCCAGTTGCCGAAATAGCGCGCCGGCGGAATGCGCTGGGGATTTTTCGGCTGGATCCAGCCCACCGGCTGGCCGGCTTCAGTCGTGGCCGCGGTCAGGCGCAGGTTGGGATCGAGATTCAGGAACAGTCCCGGTCCGGTCGCCGTGCGCGCGGTCACCGTCATCTCCGCCTGTGCCTGCAGGTCCAGATTGCCGGGCACGCGCAGGCGGATGTCGTAATTGCCCAGGTGCGCCGGCGCGACATGCTCGTCTTCCAGGGCCGTGTTCGCTTGCCGCTCGGCGCGGTCTTGAAATTGCGTCCAGGTGTCGGCGAAGGCGGTAATGCCGGTTTCGGCGCGCTGTATGATCTGCGTCACCGATACTGGTTCTTTGTCGAGCGGATCGAATTCAGCTTCAATCCAGCTATGGCCGCGGGTCTTTAAATCGGCCAGCCAGGGCGTGGAAGCTTCCGGCTGGGCGGCGCCGAGGCCGCCCAAAATGCGCGCCGCTTCGGGCAGACCCTCGGCCTCGATCCGCTTGGCGCTGCGGTCGAACGCCTGTTGGAAGCCGGCGACATCGCTGGCCGGCTTGAAAAACGCCTGCTTGCCCAGCCGCGAGAGTAAATCGGCGCTGCGGGGAAAACGGAAAATCGCCTCGTTGAACTCCAGCGCGATCTCCGCATGCCCCAAAAACAGCCGCATCTGCTGTGCTTCAATCGGGTTGGGCGGTTCGACCACCAGTCGTCCCTGGCCCTGAAAAACCGCGGCAGTGACATGCCCGCCCGCGCGCTGGGCCAGCGCCAATCGGCCTGATAGCAGTTGGAATTGCAGCCGGTCGCGATGAAAGTTCAGGTTTTCGACCACCGCCACCCGCCCGGCGTCCACCTGCGGGTTCAGCACCTTTTGATATAGCGCGGCCAGCGGAGTCTGGGCCGGAGCCAACCCGGCAAGCAGGCTCAATATAAGCGCGAAGCGCATCGGCAACCTCCCGTATGGCTGCGCGGAGCATACCACAAAAAGTGTTAGCGGCCGAACCAGAAAACTGGCCGGGCCGCGTCAGTTGTCGTCCAGTGAGCTTTTAGCCGGCAACCGCCATCATTGCCGCTGTTCGGCCAGTTCGCCGATAATCGGCAGCTTATAGCGTTGGCCCTTGTAGGCTTGGACCATCATCCAGATCACCAGCGCCAGGAAAGCCAGCGATACCAGTTCCGCCAGCAACCCGAAAAATGTCCAGAACACGACCGGCGTGATCGCCAAAAAAATCTGAAACAGGATCCGGATGCCGATCCAGACGGCGCTCAGATAAATCGATTGCCAGGCGTGAAAGCGGACTAGGGGATCGCGGCGATAAGGCTCCCATAGCAGAAAAATAATGCCGCTGATAAAACCCAGCAGGTAAGCCAGCATCGCCGCCACGTTCATGCTGATCACGGCCGGAATGGCGGTTGGGGCAGCCGCCGCGCCGGTGCCAGGCGCGGCGGACGAGGTTGGGCCGGCGGCGGCCATGGGTCTCCCGCAACTCGGACAATAAGCCGCGCCCTCGGCCACGGCCGCGCCACAATGCGTGCAATTCATGGATGCCTCCGCTGGATGATTCCTGCTCTGTCTTGGATGTTTCAGCCGGCCCGGTGGACGCGATCCGGAAGCGGCAAAAATAGCCTAACTACTATGCTTATCGTGCCTCGTTTCCACGCTGCCTTGTGGCGGCGGCGATGAAGTCGTCGATATTGCGCGCCAGCACCGGCTCGACCTGCGGATTGACATAGAGCATGTGCCCGACCGGGTACATGTACCAGTGCACATTTTTGCTCAGTCCCGCCCGCAGGCCCATGTGCCGCAGCGTGTACTGGGTGGCGAAAAACGGCGTGGCCATGTCGTAATAGCCGTTGTTGAACATCACCTGCATGCCGGGATCGTTGCCTATGGCGCGGGCCAGCGCCGGGGCGACGTTGCGCGATTGCAAATTGCCGACGCCGCTGCCCAGCGCGTTCAGCGGAGAGCGGTAGCGCCAGCTCCAGGCGCGGAACACGGCCCCGCTCTGCTGTTGATACAGCCGCGAGCTGGAATAGTGCAGCGTTTGACTGAGATAGTTGTCGAAGCTGGCGGTAATCGCGCCCCAGATGGCGGTGGTGGCGGCGCCGGCGGCGCCGCGTCCGGGACGCGGCGACAGCGGCTGCAGTTCGGGCGTAGTGAAGCGGGCATCGTAGCGCCCGGTCATGGGCCCTTCCGGGCCGAGCAGACGGCGCATAAACACCGGCAATGTCATCCGCAACCGGGCCCGCAGCCAGGTGGCGGCGGGAATCCCGGTCAACTGTGCCAGGCGGGCGGCGATCGCGGCGCGTCCGCCGGCGTCGAGCGCATCGCCGGCAAACAGCGCCTCCAGATAGCGTCCCGCGGCAAAATGCTCCGCTTGCTTCACCAGCGCCGCCAGACTGGCGGGCTGCGGATGCAGGCGGTGATGATACCAGGCGACGGCGGCATACGAGGGCAAATACAACGCGTAGGGCAGATCGTTGCCGGCGGTGAAATTAATCGTCGGAAAATCCAGCACGGTCGAACAGAGAATGATGCCGTTGAGATAGACGCCTCGCGCGACCAGGTCCTGCGCCATCACCGCCGAGCGCGTGGTGCCATAGCTTTCGCCCAGCAAAAATTTGGGCGAGTTCCAGCGATGGTAGCGGTGGACGTAGCGCTCGATGAATTGCGACATGGCGCGGGCGTCGGCCTCGATGCCGTAAAACATCCGCGGCTTTCCCTGGCCCACGATGCGGCTGTAGCCGGTGCCCACCGCGTCGATAAACACCAGGTCGGTTGAGGCCAGCAGCGTATCGGGATTTTCCTCCAGGCGATAAGGCGGCTGTTCCGCCGCGATCTGGCCGGGAGCCGGCCAGACGATTTTGCGCGGCCCGAAGCCGCCAATATCCACCAGCGCGGAAGCGAAACCGGGGCCGCCGTTATAAGCAAAGGTCAGCGGCCGTGAGTCGGCCGCGGCGCCATTTTCGGTATAGGCAATATAAAACATGCTGGCCGTCGGCTGATGATGCGCGCCGTAAAGCAACAGCGTGCCGGCGGTCGCGGTATAAGCCAGGCGGCGTCCGCCCGCCGTGACCGCGCCTTGCGTGGTGACGGCGCGCTCGCGCGGCCTCGCGGGCGCGGCTGGCTGCGCGGCCTTGGCCGGCGGCGCCGCCCAGGCCGCGGACATTAAAAAAAGGAACGCCAAGAGTATTCGCCCTGCGTCCGGTTTCGGCCGGACCTTTGCGAAAGCGTCAGCGCCTAAAAGTAAAAGCGGCCGGGCCGCTCTGGAACGAGCGTAAGCACGATAGCGCATGAGCAAGATTTTGCCAATTTATAGCTACAGTTTGACAGTATTTTTAAATACCGGGGGGTTGGAAAGTTACCCCATTCACCCCGCCTGAAACGTTAACGGCCGAGTCGGACAGCAGTTTTCGTCAGTGGCAATTTCGGAGAAATTGCCTAAACATTATCAATTTCGAAGCAATTGCCTCCAGCCATGCCCGCAGGCCGGTTTCGCGCGGGGTTCCGGTTAGGTCCCGCGCCTATGAACGACAATAAACTTTCGGCAGCCATGAGTATTCGCCATGTGTCCGGTTTCGGCCGGACCTTTGCGAAAGCGTCAGCGCCTAAAAGTAAAAGCGGCCGAGCCGCCATCGCAGGGAAGCAATGCTGCCGCGCCCGCCGTCGGTGATTCAACCTGGACAACCCTGCCCGCATCTTAGCTAAATATTGTCCGCGGAATTGCATGCCCCCTATGCCGTCGGGCAGAAATCCCATGCCAAAGTCCGCCGTCGGCGGTGAGGTCGGCTTGCAGCCGGATAGGGAGCGTACTGTTCGCCCATCGCGCTGGCGGACCGCCTTCGCCATGCTGGTGCTGTCCGGGCTGCTCTCCGCCGTTCGTCTGGCAGCTCAGCAGAAAACCTCTCAGCCTCCCCATCAGCGCCCGCCGGGCATGATTCCCGCGGCCCAGCATCCGCCGCATCCCACCCCCCAAACCGCGCCTCAGGAGCTGGAAATGCTGCCTTCTTATCAGGACCAGCGCGTGACGGTTTTGGAGTTGGCCGGCCAGCCCACCTTGAACCCGCTGCCGCTGGAGGCGCGTCTGCCGCAAAAGCAGGGACAACTCTTCGATCGCGCCAAAGTGGCGGCTTCCATTGCGCTGTTGAAACGTTATTTTCATGGCGTCCAACTGGAAATCACGCCGATGGCCAATGGCTTGCGCCTCAGCTTCGTGCTGCAGCCCGCCGATTATCTGGGCGTATACGAATTTCCCGGCGCCACCCGCTTTACCTATGCCCGCCTGCTGGAAGCCAGCGCCTTTGTCACTCAGTCGCCCTACAGCGCGTATGTCATCACCACCGCCATGCAGGGCCTGAAATCGTATTTCGCCCGCGAAGGCTTTTTTCTGGCGCAGATCGCGCCCGCCATTGAGATCGACCGCAAGTATCATATCGTCAACGTCGGCTTCCAATGCGCGCTCGGGCCCCGGGCCAAATTCGGACAACTCGTGTTTAATGGCGTCA
Source organism: Acidobacteriota bacterium (assembly GCA_021818955.1). Taxonomy (GTDB): domain Bacteria; phylum Acidobacteriota; class Terriglobia; order Terriglobales; family SCQP01; genus JAKASR01. The sequence continues at coordinate 7,317 of JAKASR010000004.1, read as the reverse complement.
CCCCGCGACTGGCCGCGCATTTCCGTTCCAGCCTGCACTCGATCATGGCGCGCCTGCGCGGCGCCGCCGTCTTTACCGGGCACGATTACTCGCTCGACACGCTGCGCAAAGCCACTGCGCGCCTGCAGGGGGAAATGGACGCGCATCACCATCTTGCCGGCGATGTGCGCCTGGAATCGGCCCGCTATCATCGCGCCACCAATCGCGCCGACGTCGTCTTCAACGTCAATCCCGGGCCCCGCCTGACGCTCACTACTTCGGGCAAATTCCTCTGGCCCTGGACGCGCCATAGCCTCCTCCCGATTTACGCCGAACACCGGGTTTCGCCCGCGCTGGTACAGGAAGGGCAAAGCGACTTGACCGACTATCTCGCCAAGCATGGCTATTTCGACGCCCGCGTCACCACCACCGTCAACGCCAATGGACACAAGCAGGTCACCAGCGAAGCCGCCAATGCGCCGCTCACCCCGGCGCTGGCGGCGGCCCAGCCCGCCTCGCAAGTGCCGCCGCCGCCGCTGCCGCCGGAAATGAGCCTGCGCACCCGCGTCGGCGCGCCGCCGCCCGCGCCTGCCGCTCCCCCTCCGCCCGTCGCCTATAAACGCGAAATCATCCGCTATCACATGCAGTCGGGGCCGCAGCACTCGGTCGTCGCCATTCACTTTATCGGCAATGATGCTTTCGGTTCGCAGCGGCTGCTGCGGCACATTCGCATCAAGCCGAAGACTTGGTGGTTTTTCAGCCATGGCTCCTTCAGCCAGCGCCGGCTGCGGCATAGCGTCTCCGATTTGAAAGGTTTTTATCAGGCCTGGGGCTACAACCATGTGCAGGTCACCTCGCAGGTCGCGCGCCCACAAGGCAATGTGGTGGTGACGTTTCGTATCAAAGAAGGCCCCCAGGATCACGTCGCCTCGCTGCGCCTGCTCGGCAACCATCACCTGCCCGTCAAAATCCTGGCCCCCAACGGATTTCAGCTCTCCCCCGGCCGGCCTTATACCCAGGCGCGCCTGAAAAAAGACCAGAACATCATCCTGGCCAAATATCTGAAATACGGCTACCTCAATGCCAATGTGCGGGCCCAAGCCCAGCAGGCGCCTCACAACCCCTATCACATCAATGTGGTATACCGCATCCATGAAGGCCCGCAGGTGCGGATCGCCACCGTCATCACCGACGGCCGCGGACACAGCCGGCAGCGCTATGTCAACCTGCTGACCCGCGATCTGCACAGCGAAAATTTCCTGTCGGAAAACGCCATGATGACCGCCGAAACCAAGCTCTATCAGCCCGGCATTTACGACTGGGCCGATGTCGGCACCCTGCGCCCGGTCACCACCCAGCCGCTGGAAGACGTGGTCGTGCGCTTGCACGAAACGCCGCGCAATCAGTTGACTTACGGCTTCGGCTTCGATTTAATCAATCGCGGCGGCAGCATTCCTTCCGGCACGGTGGCCTTGCCCGGGCTGCCGCCGGTCGGCCTGCCTGCCAAATTCCAAACCAGCCAGGCCACCTTCTGGGGCCCCAACATCAATATCCAGTACACCCGCCTCGATCTCGGCGGCAAGGCGGAAAGCTTTTCCGCCGGCGCCTTCGCCGGACGCCTGCTCCAAAACCTCAATCTCGCCTACACCGACCCCAATTTCCGCTGGTCGATCTGGAGCTCGAACCTGCTCGCCACCGGCGAAATCGACGAGGAAAATCCCATCTTCAGCTCGCGCACCGCCGACTTCGCCTACCAATTGCAGCGCCCGCTGAACGCCTCTCAAACCCAGCATATTTTTCTGCGTTACGACTTCAACGAAACCGAGCTGACCCGGTTGCTCATTCCCGGCCTGATCTCGGCGCGCGATACCCACGTGCGGCTCTCGACTGTGTCGGCCACCTACATTCACGACACCCGCAATAATCCGCTCGACGCCATGCGCGGCGTCTACGAAACGGCGGAAATCGATCTCAACCCCGGCTGGCTGGGCTCCAGCGCCAGCTTCGCGCGCTTTCTCGGCCAGGCCGCCGCCTATCGCAAAGTGTTCGGCACCCAGGTGGTCTGGGCCAACAGCCTGCGCGTCGGCGTCGATCATGCCTTCAGCTCGAGTTTCGTGCCCATCAGCGAGGCGTTTTTTTCCGGCGGCGGCAGCACCTTGCGCGGCTTCCCGCTCGATGGCGCCGGACCGCAAAAAACCATTCCTGCCTGCGGCAACCCCAACAATCGAGCCACCTGCACCTTCATTAGTGTTCCGGTCGGCGGCAATGCGCTGGCCATCGTCAATTCCGAATTCCGCATCCCCACGCCCTGGATTTACCAAAACCTCGGCATTGCGCTTTTTTATGACGGCGGCAATGTCTTTAACCATTTCGGCATTCATAATCTGGGCGCGAATTGGTCCAACTCGGTCGGCTTCGGCTTCCGCTATGAAACCCCGGTCGGACCCATACGGCTGGATATCGGACACAACCTGGCGCCGCCGCCCGGCGTGAAAGCGACGCAAATCTTCATTACCTTCGGTCAGGCATTCTGATCGAAAACGAAAAACTAAAAAGAATTAAAAACTAAAATCCCAAAGCGTTAACGGCCGAGTCGGGCAGCAGTTTTCGCCCTGCGTCCGGTTTCGGCCGGACCTTTGCGAAAGCGTCTGCGCCTAAAAGTAAAAGCGGCCGCGCCGCGCTTTATCCGCCCAAGTTCTTGCATGCCAGCAACTTAAATTAAATTCACGGAATCAAAAATAATAATCTTCCGATGTCGTTCCATGAAGCTTCATGCATGAAGCTTCATGGATGTCGAGAGTTGAGTCCGGGTAGGCGCGGACTCTTGCTGAAAAAAGAAGCTATGGGCGAGGCGAGAAGCGAGCAGAGCAAGGCCGCGGGGGGCGAGGTGACCGCAGTGTACATGGAAGTACATGAGGATCACCGAGCCTCCGACTACGCAGCTATGCGACGCGTATCGCCTTGCAATAGGTAAGGTTTTGAGCACGCATCCTATACCGCCCGAACGCCCCCGCGGCCCGGATCGATTGTTTCTTTTTCCCCGGCCGCTGCGGCATCGCCGTTGGCTGCGCGTGCTGGCCTGGACGGTGGGGATTATCGCCATCCTCATCGTCGTGGGAGTAGTGGGGCTCTGGTTGATGGTGCGCAGTGCCTGGTTTCATGGCAAAGTCTTGCGCTACGCCGATAGCCAGGCCAGCGCCGCGCTGCACACCCCGGTGCGGCTGCAAAATTACAATCTCCACTTTTCGCTTTCCACTCCCGCGATCGACGCCTATAACATTACCGTTGCCGGAGCGTCGCCTTACCCCAGCCCGCCGCTTTTGCAAATTGCCCATTTGCATGTCGGCATCCGTGTCATTTCGCTGCTCAAGCGGCAATGGCGGTTGCAAAGCATTGTGGTGGATCGTCCGCTGATCCATCTTTATATCGCCCCCAACGGCGTCAATAATCTGCCCAACCTTTCCAGCGGCCAAAGCGGCGGTTCCGGTTCCACCAATATCTTCAAGCTGGGCATCCGCCAGGCCGTGGTGAATCATGGCTGGATCTGGTTCAACGATCGCGAGCAGACGCTCTCCGCGCGTTTGCAGGGCGTCCGCTTCGAAGCCGGTTTCAATTCCGCCCGCCAGGCCTACAGCGGGAACTTCGGCTATCGCAGCGGAGTCGTACAGTACGGCGCCTACCGTCCCTTGGCGCAGCAATTGGCGGTGCGTTTCGACGCCACTCCGTCGCGGCTGAAATTGCTGCCGCTGACCCTCAGTAGTCCGGTGGGACGGCTCGATATGGACGCCACCGCGAGCGACTACGCCCAGCCGGCGGTGCACTGCACCTACCGCATGCGGCTCGATGCCGGGCAATTGCGCGCCATCCTGCGCAATGCCAGCGTGCCCGCCGGAGTCATCCTGACCGCCGGCAATCTGGATTACGTCTCCCGCCCGGGACGCGGCCTGTGGCAATCCCTGCGCATCGTCGGCACCGTGTCGAGCTCCGCGCTGGTGGCGGCGGCCAGCGGCAAGCGCATCGCGCTCAGCGGCCTTCACGGCCAATACCGGCTGGCGCACGATAATTTTTCCAGCGGCCTGCAGGCGCGGCTGCTGGGCGGCACGGTGACCGCACAGGTGCGCATGGCGGCCCTGGGCAGCGCCCGCGGCGCGGGCAGCGCCACGCTGGTGGCGCGCGGCCAGCGGCTGCAGCAGCTAATGACCACTGCCGCCGGACCGGGCGGCAACCGCCTTGCCCATGCGCGCCTTCGCGGTGCGGCCAATCTCGATGCCGCCGCGCGCTGGCGCGGCAGCTTTAACGATCTAACCGCGCGCCTGGATGCGGTTTTGCATGCCGTGCTCTTGAATCCTGCCGGTCCGCCCACCGTCCGCAATTCCGCCGCCCCGCTGAATGCGGCCATCCACGCCCGCTATGCCGCGCGCAGCCAGCAGTTGGCGCTCAATCAGACGTATTTCACCATGCCCGCGACCCGGTTGCGGGTGCAGGGCGCCTTGGGACTCGATCGCCGCCACCGCGCCCGCCTGGCCATCGTTTTCGCTTCCTCGAATTTGCATGAGTTGGAAACCGTCGCCGGCCTGTTGCGCGCCTCGCCCGGAAAAGTTCCCGCGCCGCTGGGCCTTTATGGCCGCGGCAGCTTTCAGGGCCAGGTGACCGGCAGCCTCAGCCGGCCGCGCTTCACGGGAGCGCTGGCGGCCTCCAACCTCCGTCTGCACGGCACCGGCTGGCGTTCGTTGCGCGTCTCCATCGCCGCCCGTCCCAGCCAGGTCCGCATCAGCCGGGGACAATTGCTCGCTCTGCCCTCGGGCAGCATTGCCTTTTCCCTGGACGCCGGCTTGCATCAGTGGGGCTTCACTTCCACCAGCCCGCTGCGGGCGAATGTGACCGCCTCGCGGCTCAATCTGGCGGCGCTGGCGAAAGCCGCCGGCCAGACTTCTCCCTTGTCCGGAATCCTGTCGGCGCGGTTTGTCGTGCATGGCAGCGTCAAAAATCCCATCGGCAATGGCGCCGTCACCGTCGCGCCGGCGCTGCTGAAAACCAGCGGCATCCGCGAGCCTATCCAGACCCTCCAGATCGTTTTTCACGGCAATGGCGCGCGCGTACACGGTGGCCTGACCGTGAAAATGCCGGCAGGCGTCGCCACACTGACCGGCATCTACAATCCCCCATCGCAGGCCTATAACGTTCAATTGCGCGCCGATAACATTCAAACCCGGAAACTGCGCCTGGCAAGCAATTACGGACTCGCCGGCGTGATTAATCTGGATGGCGCGGGGCAGGGAACCCTATCGCATCCGCAATTTCATGCCACCCTGCAATCGCCGCGCCTGCTGCTGGCCAATCAGGCAATCGCGCCCTTCACCCTCAACGCCGTTTATGCCCATCAGGCGGTGCAGGCGACGCTGGCCGCGCGCGCCGCCGCCGCCGCGGCCTGGCTGCGTGGCAACCTGAATCTCTCCTTGCGTGGTGAAGAGCCGCTCACCGCCCGGCTCGATACCCAGCCCTTCCCCTTGGGCCCGCTCCTGGCCGCCTATTCGCCTTCGCTCGCCGGCTCCATTGCCGGTTCCACTGAAATCCATCTCACCGCCAACGGCCCGCTCAAGCATTTCAATCGCATGCGGGCAATGGTCAATTTGCCGGTATTCCAGCTCAATTACCAGAACAAGGTGCGCCTGGGCGCCGCCGCGCCGATTCGTTTCCAGCTCGCCAATGGCCTGTTGCGCGTGCGCAGCGCCCATATCGAAGGCACCGGCACCAACCTGCAGTTGACCGGCTCGATTCCGGTGCGGGGCAATTCCGGCATGGCCATGCATCTGCTGGGCGCGGTGGATTTGCGCATCGCCGAAATCGCCGATTCCTCGCTCCGCACCGGAGGCCAACTGCAGATGGCGCTCGATGCCGGCGGCAGCCTGAGTTCCCCGCGTCTGGGCGGCAATATCAAAATCGTCAATGCCGCTCTCAGCACCAGTTCCTTGCCCGTCGGCCTGGCGAATGGCAACGGCGTATTGACGCTCACCCCGCAGCGGCTGCTGATCAGCAGTTTCACCGCCAACGTGGGCGGCGGGCAGGTTACCGCCAGCGGCGGCGTGACCTATCGGCCCTCCCTGGTCTTCGATCTGGGGCTGGCCGGCAAGTATATATCGCTGCTCTATCCCCGTTCCCTGCGCGAAACTTTTGGCGGCAATCTCTCGCTCACCGGCAATATGCAAGCGGCGCTACTGGCCGGGCAGATTAAGCTCTATCGCCTCGATGCCACGCCGCAATTCAACCTCACTACCCTGACCAGCCAGCTGGGCGGTGCTGGCGCGGCGCCGCCGCCCGGTAGCTTTAGCCAAAATCTGAATCTGCGTATCACCCTGACCACTCCCAACGGTATCACCACCCAGACTCCGGATTTCAGTATGTCCGGCGCCGCCAACCTCGTTATTCAGGGCACCGCCGCCGAGCCAGTGGTGTTGGGTCGCTTGAATATCGATCGCGGCGACATACTGTTCAACGGCAACCGCTTCCTGCTGCAATCCGGCACGCTGATGTTCGCCAATCCCGCGCAAACCGTGCCGAACGTCAACCTCGCCGCCGATACCACCATTCAGCAGTACAAACTGCATCTGCGCTTCCAGGGGCCGGCCGACCATTTGCGCACCCAGTACACTTCCAGCCCGCCGTTGCCGCCCGCCGACATCATCAACCTGCTCGCTTTTGGAGTGACCACCGAGGCCTCCGCCGCCAATCCCACTCCGGGAACCCTGGGCGCGGAAGACCTGGTCGCCTCGCAAGTCGCCAGCCAGGTCACCAGCCGGGTGCAGGAATTCGCCGGCATCTCTCAGCTTTCCGTCGATCCGCTGCTCGGCGGCAACGGCCAGAACCCGGGCGCGCGTGTTAATATTCGCCAGCGCGTCACTGGCAATCTGTACATCACGCTTTCCACCGATGTCACTTCAACCCAAAATAATCTGATCGAAATCCAATACAATTTCTCGCCCAAAAAGTCGGTGGACTTGGTCCGCGACCAGAACGGCGGCTTTCATCTCAACACCAGTTTCAAAAAGAGATGGTAAATATATTTATAATTATTTATTAAAATTATTCATAATTAATGTTGCAATAATAGATGTAAAAATTCCAGATATTAAAATAAATAATATATAAATAATCATTGTAATAATTGGATGATTTTTAATGAAGTCTTGTGCTATAAAATATTTAGATTTGTTGGTTCTACGCAAGAATCTGACAAAGTAGGCATTTTAGGCGGCTTTCCGAAGAACGAGGAATTGGGTACGCGTGGTTGCCATGCGCTGCGCTTTGAGCAACAGATAGCGGAGGTTGGCGTAGCCGCGA
>JAKASR010000029.1 GCA_021818955.1 Acidobacteriota bacterium | reverse complement strand
GAGATTTCGAGCGCGATTGCTGGCTGGAAGCTCCCGCCCCGTTGCTATGGGAAGTCTCTATTCCGCTCGCCGCCGGCGGCCATCGCGGCAGCTTGCGGCTGGGCTTTACCTCTAAGCCTTCGCTGACTGGCGTGGCCGCCGCCAGCGTGGTCGAACTCCTGTCCCGCACGGTCGCGCCCGCCTTGGCCGAACTCTCGGCCCCCGCGACCGTCTCGGCCCTGGGGCGCGCCGCCGGCCAGCCTTGATTCAGGGCTGCGCTCCTGCACGGCTTCAGATTCCGTCTTCCTGGGCCGGCGTGCGCCCGGGGTCGTCCGCTTTCGCCCCGTGGGCCACATAGCCTTCCACGGCAAAGTCCGGGCCAAAACGGTGCAGAAAGTATTCCCCCAGCGTGACCGCGCCTTCCAGCCGGCGATAACCTTCGCCGCCGGCCAGCGGCACGGACTCGGAGCCGCCCAGGATTTTGGGCGCGTAATAAAGAAAGACCTTATCCACGCAGCCGGAATTGAGCACCGCCCAATTGGCCAGCGATCCGCCTTCGACGATGACCGAGAGCAGATTCAAGTCGCCGAGACGGCGCATGACGGTTTCGATATCGGTGCGCCCGGCCTGTGCCGGCACCTGCAGCACCTGCACGCCGGCGCGCTCCAGCGCCCGCCGCTTGTTGTTTTCCGCAAACGAACAAAAAACGATGACGTCTTCGTGCACGGTTTGCACCACGCGCGCATCGAGCGGCAATCGCAAAGTCGAATCCAGGATGATGCGCTGCAGCGGGCGCCGCCGCGGCAGTCCGGTGCGGTCGGTCAGCAGCGGGTTATCGGTGATGACCGTGCCGACGCCGACCATAATCGCGTCCTGCTGGTGGCGGAGTTGATGCACATGCCAGCGCGCCTGCGGCGAGGTAATCCATTCATGCGTGCGAATGCCGTCGTCGAGGCGCGAAGGCGGTGTCGATATCTTCCCATCGAGTGTCATTCCCGCCTTGAGAATGACCCACGGCAGGCCGGTGCGTATCCATTTGCTATAGGCTTCATTCAGCCGCTGTGCCTCTTCCTGGCCCAGCCCGACTTCGACCTCGAGGCCGGCGGCGCGAAGCTGGGCGAAACCGCGGCCAGAAACGCGCGGATTGGGATCGAGCATCGCCGCCACCACGCGCCCGATGCCGGCGGCAATCACCGCGGTGCTGCAGGGACCGGTGCGGCCCTGATGGCTGCAGGGTTCGAGGGTGACGTATAAGGTGGCGCCCCGAGCCCCGCCGCCCGACTCGGCCTGCTGCAGCGCCCGCACTTCGGCGTGCTTCACCCCTTCATAGTCGTACCAGCCTTCGCCTAAAACACGGCCGTCGCGCACCACTACCGCTCCCACCATGGGATTCGGCGTCGCCAGCGCCGTTCCCTGCCGGGCCAGCGTTAAAGCGCGATCCATGTATTCGGTATCGGTCAAGCTCGCCTCGAATCCACCCTACAGTTTCCCAGTTTCCCTTTGATCGGCCGGCAAGGCAAGATGAGATGCCCGGGATGGCATTTTAGAAATGAATCCCCTACCTTATTCATGGAGCCAAATGCTTAATCTTCAGCCGTCAAATCGCAGGCGTTTTGCCGTCAATTCGATTGCCGCCTTGGGAATGGCGTTGGGAATGCTATTGGCCGGTCGAAAAGCTTCCCGGCTGGAAGCTCAAAACCGGCATCCGGCGCGGGCCTTCCAGCCGGCTTTTCCCGGCTTGATCCAACCGCGGCGTCTGCCCCTGCCGGGTCGCCCGACGCGTTTCGATTATGAGAGTTATGACCCGCGTACGCATCGGCTTTACATTGCCCATTTGGGCGACAGCCAGGTATTGGTTTTCGATACCCGCCGGCAAAAGCTTGTGCAGATCATCCCGGGAATTTCCAGGGTGCATGGCGTGCTGGCCGTGCCCTCGCTGGGGCGGGTTTATGCCTCGGCGACCGGAAAAAACCAGGTAGCGGTCATCAGCGAAAAGACGCTGCGCGTTATCGCGCGGGCTCCGGCGGGAGTTTATCCGGATGGGCTGGCTTACGAGAGCCACACCCACGAAATCTATATTTCCGATGAAGCCGGTGGAACGGACACCGTGCTGAACACCCGCACCAATCGGCGAGTCGCCACTATCGCGCTGGGCGGCGAGGCCGGCAACACGCAATACGACCCGGTCCGGAACCTGATTTATGTGGACGTGCAAACTGCCAATCGCCTGAAAGCGATCGATCCGGCAACCCGGAAGATTACGGCTTCCTATCCCCTGCCCGGCTGCCGGCACGATCATGGCTTGCATCTGATCGCCCCGCTGCGGCTGGCGATGATCGCCTGCGACGGCAATGCCCGGCTGCTGGCCTTCAGCCTGCGTTCGCATCGGGTCCTGGCGCGCTTCAGCGTCGGCAAGGCTCCCGATGTCTTGGCGTATGATGCCGGCCTGCGCCGGCTCTATGTCGCCGCGGAGAGCGGCGTGGTGGCGGCTTTCGCGCTCGGCGGCTCGCCGGCGGCGCCTCGCGTCGGCAAACTCTGGCAGGGTTTCGTTGCCCCGGAGGCCCATTCGATTGCGGTCGATGAGCGGCATCGGGTCTACCTTCCGATCCAAAACCTGCGGGGCCGTCCCGCGCTGTGGATATTCCATACGCATCCTTAGCCGAATCCCGTCCCGCATCCGCCTGGCATACACTGAGATTCATGTTCACCGGCATCATTGCCGCGCTCGGCCAAGTCACCCGGTATGAACCGCGGCCTGGCGGCGGGGCGCGATTGACGATTGCGGCCGCGGGGTTGCAGCCGGCGCCGCGGCCCGGTGACAGCATCGCCGTCAATGGTTGCTGCCTGACCGTGGAACGAGCCGGCGCGGGCAGGCTGCTGTTTTCGCTCGCCCCGGAAACGGTGGAACGCACCGCGCTGAAGCGGCTGCAACCCGGCGAGCGTGTCAGCCTGGAACCGGCGCTGCGCGCCGGCGATCCGCTCGGCGGACACTGGGTGCAAGGCCACATTGAAGCCGTCGGCACCCTCTTGAGCTTCAAGCGGCTGGCGCCCTCATCCCGGCTCGACGGCACGGCTCAGCGCGCTGGCGAGGGTGATTACTGGCTCAGCATCCGCTTGCCCGCCGAAATCCTGCCCTTTGTCGTCTGGAAAGGCTCGCTTGCGGTCGAGGGCATCAGCCTGACGGTGGCGCGGTTGGAAGGCCGGCGCGCCGGCTTCGCCATCATCCCCTATACCTGCAAGCACACGCACCTGGCCACGCTGGAGCCTGGCGCGCCGCTGAACCTTGAAGCCGATATCCTGGCTCGCTATCTGGCCCGCTGGCTGGAGGCGCGCGGCGCGCCTAAGCCGCGGCGCGCCAAGCGTCCCGGTTAATTCCGGTTTCCGCCCTTTTTGGCGTTTTGCCGGCTGAGCATTTTCAAAATCGTTGAGTGGAAACAGGCAACAGAAATGCGACTTCAAACACATAGCGGACGGCCTTCACGCGCGCAGGCGCGGTGGGCGGGGGTGCTGGCCATGGCGGCCATTGGCATGGCCGGGTGCCGGATGGCCGCGGTGCGGGCGCAGGCCCCGCCGGCAATCGCCATCCAGGCCCATTGGCGGCGGGTTACGGCGATTTCGAGTGCGACGCCCACGCTCCAGGTGGTGGTGAATCCGCTGCTGCGGCGCGGCTCGCCCATCCACGACGCCGCCTTTCAGGCGCTGAAGAATCTCGGCGCCGATGAGGTGCGTTTCGTACCCTGGCTGCCGTATCCCCGGCTGGCGGTGGCCGAGCTGCGGCCGCCGCGGGCCGGCCGCGCCGACTGGGATTTTTCCCTGATCGACCCCATCGTGCGCGATTTTTTCCGCGCCACGCGCGGGCACAGCCGCATTGTTAATTTCAGCACCATCCCGCAATGGATGTTCGCCACTGCGCGGCCGGTCGCCTACCCCGCCGATCCCAACCAGGTGGTATGGAACTACGAGCAGGGTCGCCGGCTGCGGGTTCCGATTAGCGCCGTGGCGGCTTATTATGCCCGCCTGGCGAGTTGGTACATGCGCGGCGGTTTTCGCGATGAAACCGGCCGCTGGCATGCCTCCGGCTATCACTACAAAATCCAGTACTGGGAAGTGCTCAACGAAGTGGATTTCGAGCACTCCATGAGCCCGCGTTTTTACACCCGGCTTTACCGCGGCATCACCGCCGCGTTGCATCGCGTCGCCCCGCGCATGAAGTTTGTCGGCGCGGCGCTGGCCATGCCGTCGCTGAATCCCGAATTTTTCGATTATTTTCTCGACCCCCGCCATCGCCGGGGCGCGCCGCTGGATATGCTGTCCTACCACTTTTACGCCAGCCCCACCCCTGGCCAGGATCTGCGCGACTGGCAATACACCTTTTTCGACCAGGCGGACCATTTTCTCGACAGCGTGCGCTACATCCAGGCCATCCGCCAACGCCTGGCGTGGAGCACCAAAACCGACGCGGACGAACTGGGCTGCATTCTGCCGCACGATACCGCGCCCCATCTGGTCAAGCCGATTCCGCCGCGCTATTGGAACCTCTGCGGCGCCATGTACGCTTATCTCTACGCGCGCCTGGCGGCGCTGGGCGTGCAAGTCGCGGGCGAATCGCAACTGGTGGGCTACCCCAGCCAGTTTCCCAGTGTGACCATGGTGGATTGGCGCACCGGAAAACCGAATGCGCGTTATTGGATTTTGAAACTTCTACATGACCACTTGGGGCCCGGCGACCGCCTGGTTTCCACCCTCGGCGGCGGCTCGGCCATCTTCGCCCAGGCGGTGATTACGCCCGCTGGCGCGCGCGAATTGCTGTTGGTGAACAAGCGCGACCGGAATATCGAGGTGGCCTTGCCCGGCGCGAAAGGCGCCACCGTGGAAAGCGTCAATCGCGCCTATCAGCCGCCCGCGGCGGCGCAAGTGCCGGGCAATACGCTGGCGCTGGCGCCGTTTCAGGTCAGCGTCGTGAGCTGGCGGCCGCGGCGCTGATGCCTGCCGGCCTTTGCTTTCCAGCCCCGGGATCAACGACAATATAAAAGTTCCCGGCCCGGCGATTCTTCCGGCAATTTCCTCGAAATGGCCGGGGTCTTTTAGCAATTCTTTGCGATTGCTCCAGATAGGCCATGCGGCCCGATTCGGCCGTTAGCGTTCCTGATATGCCCGCAATTGACCTGCAGGACGTGTCGAAAACCTATGGCTCGGTGGTCGCGCTCGACCAGGTTTCGCTGCGCGTCGAGGCGGGAGAATGGCTGGCGGTGATGGGGCCTTCCGGCTCGGGCAAGACGACGCTGGTCAACCTGGCCGGCTGCCTGGATACGCCCTCGTCCGGCTCGGTCTGGGTGGATGGGGTGGACGTTTCCTCGTTTTCACGGCGCGAACTGGCGCGTTTCCGCGCGGAAAAAATCGGCTTCATCTTCCAGCAATTTCACCTGGTGCCCTACCTGACCGCGCTGGAAAACATCCTGCTGGCGCAGTATTTCCACAGCCTGGCGGATGCGGCCGAGGCGATGGCCGCCCTGGAACGGGTCGGCATGGCTCACCGCGCGCGGCATCTTCCCGGCCAGCTTTCCGGCGGCGAGCAGCAGCGCGTCTCCATCGCGCGGGCGCTGATCAACGATCCCGCCATCATTCTGGCCGATGAGCCTACCGGCAATCTGGACGAGCGCAACGAAGAGGCGGTGATGGAACTGCTGCGCGCCGCCCATCAAGCCGGCAAAACCCTGGTGATGGTTACGCACGATCCCACCATTGCCCGTTACGCCGACCGCCGCATTCAACTGCATCATGGGCGCATCACCGACATCAGCATCTTTTCCGAAGATGATGAGCGGGAATTCGACCAAATCCTCAGCAAGCTCTGGACGCTGCGGGAAAATCACGAGCCGCTCCACGACGATAGCTTGCGCATTGCCGGCCCGCTCAGCGTCGGCCGGGCGATTGCGGCCATGACCGCGCGCGGCTGGCTGTGCCGCGAAAACGGCCGCATTACGCTGCTGCCGCCCGGAGAAAAACGCGCCAGCGACCTGATCCGCCGCCATCGCCTGACGGAGCTGCTGTTCAGCCATACCTTCGAGTTGCGCAACGAGGCCGAACTCGAAGACCAGGCTTTCAAGTTCGAGCATAGCCTCAGCCCGGAAGCCACGGCCCGCATTTGCGCCTTCCTCGGGCATCCTCGCGCCTGCCCGCATGGCAGCCCGATTCCGCAGGGCGATTGTTGTCCGGCGGCCTCCTAGCCCTCGGGCCGCTGCCGCCACCGCTTTATGGCATCATGAGCATATGAGCCTGGGTACGGAACGCTACCGCAATCTGGATCCGCACGATGCGCGTGAAATGTTCTACGGCGCGCAACAGCACGAAGGCCTGGTGCTGACCACTCTCGACAAAGCCGTCAATTGGGTGCGCAAGAATTCCATCTGGCCGATGACCTTCGGGCTGGCCTGCTGCGCCATCGAGATGATGTCCATGTCGGCGGCCCGTTTCGATATTGCCCGCTTCGGCGCCGAAGTGTTTCGCCCCTCGCCCCGGCAATCCGACCTGATGATCATCGCCGGAAGGGTGTCGCAGAAAATGGCGCCGGTCATTCGCCAGCTCTATGAGCAAATGCCCGAGCCCAAATACGTCATCAGCATGGGCGCCTGCGCCACCTCCGGCGGGGTGTTCAACAATTACGCGCTGGTGCAGGGCGTAAACCAGGTGGTGCCGGTGGATGTCTATGTGCCCGGCTGCCCGCCGCGCCCGGAACAGCTCATCTACGCCATCCTGATGCTGCAAAAGAAAATTGATGGCGAGCGCGGCAGCTTCCTGCGCGCCATCAACCGCATGCGCACGCCGGAAGATGAGCCTGCCGCCGCGCCCGAGCCTTAAACCGGCGCGGCAACGAAGCGGCAGCCCGCCATTTCCGGTAAAGCCGCGCAAATCCTGTTATGCTGCTGGTTTGCTTTCGGCCGTGCAATGATTCCCACCCGCGAACAAGCCCTGACGCTGCTGCACGAATACACCCGCTCGGAAAGCCTGCGCAAGCATGCGCTGGCGGTGGAAGCCTGCGTGCGCGCGTATGCCCGCCGCCTGGGCGCTGATGAAGAGTTGTGGGGCGTGACCGCGTTGCTGCATGACTTCGATTACGAGCGCTGGCCCGAACCGCCGCAACATCCGCTGGAAGGCCACCGCATCCTCACCGAATTGGGCTATCCCGAGGAACTGCGCCATGCCATTCTGGCGCATGCCGATTACACCGGCGTGCCCCGCGTCTCGCCGCTCGATAAGACGCTGTTCGCCTGCGACGAGCTGGCCGGCTTTCTCACCGCCTGCGCCCTGGTCAAGCCCAACAAAAGCCTGGCCGAGGTCGAAGCCGCTTCGGTAAAACGCAAACTCAAAGACAAAGCCTTCGCCCGCTCGGTCAGCCGCGACGATATCCAGCGCGGCGCCGAAGAACTGGGCCTGCCGCTGGAAGACCATATCGCCTTCTGCCTGCAAGCCATGCAAGCCGTCGCCCCGGCGCTGGGCCTGGCCGGCATGGCCGCCATCTGATCCCTGGCCCGGGATGGAAATCGAACCCGGCGGCGAGCCAGCCTGGCGGCAGCTTCAAGCTTGGCTTTAACCCTGCCGGAACCCTGCCGGCGCCGCCCGTTATGACATCATGTCCGCGATTTGGTGTTGCCGCGGATGTATCTCGATTGACACTATTTAACGCTTGGGAATGCAGGCTTTTACCGATATGATGAAAACTGCTCTGGCTGTGTATCGAACCTGGCTGCCTGTCACTCGTCATTGCGGCTTGCATTCGCTGCCGTGGTGTTGAGGGGTTTGACTCCGCGCATACGCGTGAAACTGCCGCATCCGACTTCCAATCATCGTTTTAACGAGCTGATTGGCGTGCTCGTGCTGGTATTGGCGGCGCTGCTTTTCCTCTCCCTGATTTCTTATCATCCCGCCGACCCGTCGCTGAATACGGTCAGCGCCAACCCTCCCGCGAATTGGATTGGGCCGGCCGGCGCCCTGATCGCCGACCTGTTGTTTCAGGTTTTTGGGCTGGGCGCATTCCTTCTGGTCGCGGGGTTGGCGGGTTTTGGCTGGAAGTGGTTTGCCATGCCGCCGCGCCTAGGCGCGCCCGTCTCGCGCAGTCTGGGGGTGCTGCTCGCTGCGCTCGCCCTTGGCGCCAGCCTGGCGCTCTGGCCGCATGGAGGGCTGCTTTGGCGAAGCCGGGTGCCCTTGTCCGGGCTGCTGGGCTCCTGGCTGGCGGTCTCGTTAATGGCGGGCTTTAACCGCCTGGGCGCCTGGATTCTGACGCTGGCGCTCGGGCTGTGCGGCTTGTTTCTGGCCACCACTTTTTCCTTCCGCGCCAGCCGCATCTGGCTCGCCGCCCGCATGCCCGGCTGGATGCGGCCGCTGCTGGCCCGCGCGCTGGCGCTGCTCGAGCATTGGCGCCGCCGCCGCCAGCGCCGCCGGGAATTGCGCCTGGCCCGCATGGCGGAACGCGCGGCCGCCGTTCGCCCGGCGCCGGTCATTCCCACCAGCTTTATGCCCTCGCGCGCGCCCGCCTTCGAAGACGCCTCCACCCGCGCCCGGCAGGAATTGCGGCATGAGCCCGTGGAGTCCGCGCCCGCCCGCGCCCCCCTGCCCACGCCCGCGCGCCGCGTCCGTGCTCAAGCGCCGGAAGAAGCCGAGCCCGTCGTGATGCCGCCCCTGGAGCTGGACCGCGCCACCCCGCCGCTGGTGCGGCTGCGTCCCGATGGCTATAAAATGCCCGCCAGTTCGCTGCTGCAGGCGCCGAATGCGACGGAAAAAATAGATGAGGAAGAGTTGCGCCGCCTGGCCTTGATTTTGAAAGCCAAAATGGAGGAGTTTGACGTGCGCGGCCAGGTCACCCAGATCAATCCCGGCCCGGTGGTCACGACCTACGAGTTCAAGCCTGAAGCCGGCATTAAATACAATCGCATTCCCGCCCTCGCCGACGATCTTTGCCTGGCGCTCGAAGCCGAATCGGTCTTTATCGAGCGCATTCCCGGCAAAAGCACGGTCGGCATCGAAGTGCCCAACCGCCAGCGCGAAACCATTGTGCTGCGCGAAGTGGTCGAATCGCGCGAATTTCACGATTCCGGCTCGCACCTCACCATCGCCCTGGGCAAGGATATCAACGGCCGCATCGTGGTGACCGACCTGACCTCCATGCCGCATCTGCTCATCGCCGGCTCGACCGGCTCGGGCAAATCGGTGGCCCTGAATAGCATACTGACCTCGCTGTTGTATAAATCCACCCCCGACGAGGTGCGCTTTATCCTGGTGGATCCCAAGCGGCTGGAACTGGGCCTCTATGCCGGCATTCCCCATCTCTATACCCCGATCATCACCGAAGCCAAACTGGCGGCCAACGTCTTGCGCAATGCCACGCGCGAGATGGAGCGCCGGCTCAAGCTGCTGGCCTCGCGCGGCGTGCGCGGCATCGCGCAATACAACAAACTTTTCGACCAGCCCGCTCCCGGCCTCTTCGACCAGCTCGATGCCAATCCCGACGACCGCCCGTTGCCGTACATCGTCATCATCATCGACGAATTGGCCGACTTGATGATCGTGGACGCCAAAAACGTGGAAGAATCCATCACCCGCCTGGCGCAGATGGCGCGCGCGGTGGGCATTCACCTGATTCTGGCCACGCAGCGTCCCTCGGTGGATGTCATTACCGGCTTGATCAAGGCCAACTTCCCCGCCCGCATCTCGTTCCGCGTCGCCACCAAGATCGATTCCCGCACCATCCTCGATGCCCAGGGAGCGGAAGCGCTGCTCGGCAAGGGCGACATGCTGTTCCTGCCGCCCGGCAGCGCGCGCCTGCAGCGGGTGCATGGCGCTTTTGTCAGCGAAAAAGAAATCGCCGCCGTGGTCCAATTCTGGGGCCGGCAAGGCGAACCGCAAATCAACGAGAGCTTCCTGAAGCCGCCGCCGGAGGAAATTGAGGGGGCGGACCTCGCGGTGGGAGAAGACGGCGAGGCCGGCAGTGGCGGCGGGAGCGATGATCCCATGTATGAAGACGCCGTGCGCGTGGTCTTGGAATATGGCAAGGCCAGCACTTCCCTGCTCCAGCGCCGGCTCCGCATTGGCTATGGCCGCGCCGCCCATCTGATTGACCTCATGTATAACGACGGCATCGTCGGCCCCGCCGATGGGCCTAAGCCGCGCGAAGTGCTCAAACGCCCGGAATGGCTGCGGGAAGTGGACGAGGCGCTGCGATAAAACCCGGCGGATTGCGGGCGCGGCCGCCTCCTGAAGCGTTCACGGCCGCGCCGCCTATCGCGCCTTCGCCCGGTTTGATTTTCCGGAAAAATTCAAGTGGGGAGGGATGGCTTCGATCGCGCCGGCGGCCGGTTCGGCCGGCGCGGCGGGCATCATGCGGGGCACGAGAAAACCGTGCCGCGCCCGCCAAAAGAAAAAGTAGCCGCGCGCCGGCAGGGGATTGGTCAAGCTATCGCAGAGTAGATGAAAGGTCGCCCCCGCCCAGGCGGCCCACAATACGCCCATCCAGGCCGCCGCGAAGCCGGGGCGCAGCCCTGGCGGCGCCGCCAGCGCGGTCGCGCCGAGAGCCGCCCATTCCCAGCCATGCAGCGGCAGCACCAGCCGCCGCATGCGATGCCGGTAAAAAAAATCGGAAAAGTCGCGGCGGCCGCGCCAGCGTCTGCCTTCGCGATAGAAATCGAAGGCGTGGTCGATATCGATCAGCGTGCCGGCGGCTACGCAGGCTCCTGCGCCCGCCCAGCCTGTCCAGGGTGCTAGCGCCATGCCCAAGGCGGCGGAAGCCGCCACATGCATTACCGGTTTCATGCCGCGGTTTTTTGGTCCTTAAGCGGTCTGTTTCTATCGTAACAAAGCGGCAATTTCCGCGGCTTCATCGCTGGTGGAATGCAATCTCGTCCGGGCCTTTGCCGGCGCTCGGAAATGAGCGCAGCAACTCCAGATTGCTCGCCTTTAAAACCGAAATCCGGCTTTGGCCATAATCGGTGACATAAATGCGGCGGCCGCCGGGGGCCAGCGCAAACGAGCCCAGGCTGCTGCCCAGGCCGGTTCGGCTGTAAACCACCCGCCGGCGCGCGATCTCCAGCTTCCATAAAGTCGTGCCCTGGCGGCCATTCCCGCCGGCATAAAGATAATGCCCGCGCGGGCTGAAGTGAACGACATAAGGTGTGCCGGGCGTTGCAATCCGGAAAGCGGGCTGTCCATGGCTGGCGCGATAGACCGCGACCGCATGCTTCGAGCCCAGGCAGGTTGCAAACCATTGATGGTTGGGGCTGACGCTGATGCGCTGGTTGACGGCGCCGGTCGGCGTCGTGAACAGCAGCTTATGGCGGCGCAGCGAAAGCACGGATATCGTCTTGGAAAGCACATTGCTGACGTAAGCCCGCCCCCCAGCCAGCGCCACCATGTGCGAATACGGCGAGCCGGTGGGGATGGCGCGCACCAGCCGCCGCCGCCGCGGATCGATTTCCAGCAACGCGCCGCCCACTTCGGCGGTGATATAAACGCGTCCGTTGGCGGCGACCGCGATGCCGTGCAGGCGCTGGTAGCGCCCGGTATCGAGCACGCCGATCCGGCGGCAGTTGCGGGCATCGAGAAAATAGACCAGGTGCTGATTCGTCCCGCGCTGGCCGATGAAGACATTACTGTAAATGGGAACGATCAACTCGCGCCCATGGCGCGAGAAGGCGGCCTCGTGCGGATTGGGCGCGACTTCGGCGGTGCACACGCGACGGTCGCCCGGCAGGCGGTAGATCGTGACCGTATGCGCCGCTTTGTTGACCACGGCCATCAAAGCGGCGGGCGTTCGCGCCGGCGCCGGCAGCAACCACGCCCCGGCAAAGCTGGCTAAGATGATCGGCAGTTTGGCGGCGGGCTTCATGCCCAACACTCTAAAGCAAGCGGCATTTTTAGTCACTGCCTGGGTAAATCGAGCTACAATCCCATGCATGCAACGCCGCAACTTCGTGCAGTTAATCGCCGCCGCCGCCGCCTTTCCCGGCGCGCTGCCGCTTTTGGGGCAAGCGTCCGCCTCAGCCCATTGGGACCGGCCGGTTGAAGATTACGCCGCCTTCTGCGCCACGCCGGAAATGCGCCGCCGTTTTTACGCCTTGCATAACGGCCGCATCGTCACCGAAAAGCTGCAGCTTGCCGGCTGGAAGCCGACCGGCTGGGGCAATCCGCCCAAGCTGCCCGTGCCCGGCGGTTCCTGGGATGGCGTGCCGATGCGCGCCCCGGTCGCCGGCCTGGCCGGCGGGGGCCCTTTCCAGGGTCATTGGGATTCGCTGAAACAATATGAATGCCCGGAGTGGTACCGCGACGCCAAATTCGCCATCTGGAACCACTGGAGCCCGCAATGCGTGCCCGAGGATGGCGATTGGTTTGCGCGCAATATGTATTTGCAAGGTTCCTGGCAAAACCGCTTTGCCCTGGAGCATTACGGGCCGCCCTCGAAATTCGGCTACAAAGATCTTTGCGCTCAATGGACGCTGCTGAACTGGAATCCCTCGGCGCTGATGGAACGCTACAAGCGCGCCGGAGCGCGCATCTTTTTCGCGCTGGCCAACCATCATGACGGCTTCGATACCTGGAACTCGCGCCATCATGAATGGAATGCCGTCCGCCTGGGACCGCATCGCGATGTGATCGGCACCTGGGCGGCGGAAGCGCGGCGGCACGGGCTGCGCTTCGGCGTAACCGTGCATCAGGGTCGCAATTGGTGGTGGTTCCAGCCTTCGCACGGCGCCGATTCGACCGGGCCGCTGGCCGGCGTTCCCTACGACGGCGAATTGACCCGGGCCGACGGCAAGGGACAGTGGTGGGAAGGGCTCGACCCGCAGCAACTCTATGGCGCCAAGCATCCCCATGACGCCCTGCCCGATCCGGCCTACGTTAAAAATTTTTACGACCGCACCCGCGACCTGATCGATCAGCACAACCCCGACCTGCTGTATTTCGACAATGCGCTCTTTCCGCTGGGCTGGGCGGGCATCAATGTCGGCGCTTATCTCTACAATCACAGCCGTCGCCTGAATGGCGGCCGGGTCGAGGCGGTCTGCACCATCAAGAATGTTCCCCCCGCGCTGCAGGGCACGGTGGTCGCCGATATCGAACGCGGCTTGGCCAGCGATATCATGCCGCATGCCTGGCAATCGGAAACCTGCATTGGGGAATGGCATTATCAGCGCGCGCTCTTCAACCAGCCGGGCGTCTATGGCGGTTATATGCATCCGCGCGAGGTCATTCACTGGCTGATCGACACGGTCAGCAAGAATGGCACCTTCGTGCTCAACATTCCCGGCAAGCCGGACGGCACCATTGACCGGAAGGAAGAGCGCATTCTGGACGAGATCGGCGATTGGTTTTGGACCAATGGCGAGGCGATTTACGAAACCCGCCCCTGGAAAGTTTTTGGTGAAGGCCCGAACATGATCCACGCCGGCTCGTTCCAGGGCAACAGCATTCGCCAGCTCGGCGTTCAGGACGTGCGCTTTACCCGCAGCAAATCGGGCAAGGTGATTTATGCCTTGCCGCTGGGCTGGCCGCGTCCGGATAAGGCCAATCCCCATCCGGGTTTCAGCATTCAATCGCTCGGCGCCGGCTCGTCCGTCAACCCCGGCAAGATTGCCCGCGTTCAGCTCTTGGGCACGGATGAGAAATTGACCTGGCGCCAGGGCGCGGCCGCGCTGGAGATCGGCTTGCCGCGTCACTACATGCCTCGCTCCGATTACGCCGTCGCGCTGAAGATCACGCTGGCGTAAGTGCGGCGCGGTGGTGGTTTCCACAGACTTGGGCGTCGCCAAAAATACGCGGCGCCGCCAATGGCCGGCATGTGGAGGAGTCCGAACTCCTGCCCGGCTTCTCGCCTTGCTTAACGAATTGATCTGAATTCAGGCGCGTGTTGCACTACAGCCCGGCAATCCGCGCGATCGCCGCCATGTCCAGGTGGCCGATGACATGCTCGGTCCAGGCGTCGAGCCGCGCGGCAAGCCCGGGCAAGGGCGCATGGGCGGTGATGGCAGGCAGCCCGCATTGCCGCCGCCACCCGGCCACCACCGCCCGCCGGAACGCGGCTTCTCGATGCTCGCCATTGAAGATGTCGTGCAGCGCCGTGCCGGCCACCGAGCCTTGAAGGCAGCCTTCCCGTTCGGGCTCGCCGCCGGCGGAGGCGCGCAAGCTAAATAACGGGTGGGGCGTGTTACCGGCGCGCCCATGCTGCATGAAATAGCCGCGTACGGGCAAACCCGGCAGCCCGGGCAGCTCGCATTCGGCGCATTCCCCGGCTACGGCTTCCGAACGCTTGTGGCGTTCAAAACGAATCTGCACCGGCAGTAACCCCAACCCGCGCGTCAGGGGCGCGTCGGTTTCGACGCCTTCGGGGTCGGCGATGGACTCGGCTAGCATCTGATACCCGCCGCAAATGCCCCAGACCGGCTTGCCGGCCGCCGCCGCCGCGCGAATCACCGGCTCCAGCCCGGCCGCCCGCAGCGCGGCAAGATCGGCTACGGTGGCGCGCGTGCCGGGCAGTATCAGGACATCCGCTTCAGCCAGCACGCGCGGCGAAAAACTGTAGGCCAGCGCGGTTTCCGGCTCCAGCGCCAGCGAATCGAAATCGGAAAAATTAGCCATGTGCGGCAGGCGCACCACCCCGATGCGCAGCCGCCGCCCATCCGCGGGCGGCAGCGAGCCGGCGGGAACGCCCAGCGCATCCTCTTCCGGCAACTCGGGCGGGTGGTAGGGCACGATGCCGAGCGTTGGCACGCCGGTCTTGCGCTGCAGCGCTTCCAGGCCGCCCTCCAGCCGGCGGGCGTCGCCGCGGAATTTATTGATGATGAAGCCGCGAATGCGCTCGGCTTCCGGCGCGAGCATCCAGGTGCCCAGCAGGGCGGCAAACACGCCGCCGCGGTCGATGTCGCCCACCACCAGCACCGGGGCATCGGCCTCGCGCGCCATCCACATGTTGGCCAGATCGCGGTCGAGCAGATTGATCTCGGCCGGACTGCCGGCGCCTTCGAGCACGACCAGATCGTGCTCCGCCTCGATCGCCGCCCAGGCGGAACGGATGGCGGCAATGGCCGCCTCGCGCGGGCCCGTCTCGCCCGCCTGCAGCCGTCCCGCCGGCTGCCCCGACAGGATGAGCTGGCATTCTCCCGGCCCGCTGGGCTTGACCAGCACCGGATTCATTTCTACCCGGGCTTCGATGCCGCAGGCGGAAGCCTGCAGCGCTTGCGCCCAGCCGATCTCGCCGCCCGCCGCCGGCGCGGCATTCAGCGACATGTTCCAGGCTTTGAACGGAGCCACTCGCAGCCCCTGGCGCGCAAACCAGCGGCATAGCGCCGCCGCCAGCAATGATTTGCCCGCGTGCGAAGCCGTCGCCTGGATCATCATGCGCCGCGCCGGCATAGGTTACCGCCCGGGCAGAAACGTAAAATGCAGGCCGGCGGAGACCGTGCGCCCCAGGCCGGGATAACCAAAAACTTCCTGCGGATGCTGGTTGAAGATATTGTTCAGCCCCAGGCGCAATTCCAGCCGCCGCGACAGCCGCCAGCCGCCCATCAGGTTGAAAAGCGCGAAACCGGGCGACAGGTTGCGGTTGGGCAGCAGCAGGGTATTGCCAAAATCCTTGTCCAGCAAATACGTGCTGTCGTCGCGCCGGCTGGATAGATAACTGTTCAGATCGAATTGCCAGGCGGCATGCGCGTAAAAAAGTTCCAGGCTGCCGCTTTCCGGGGCGCGCCGGAAAGGGCGCGCGCCCGCCAGCGGTGCGTAAGCGCCGATGGGCACGTTGGGAATATTGGGATTGTACGACGGCGCCAGCGCATCGCTGCTATAGCTGCGCAGCACGCGCGCATGCAGCCGCGTGAACGCGCCGCGCAACACCCAACCCTGCGGCAGCCGCGCGGCGGCGGAAAGCTCCAGCCCTTTGTCGGATTCCGATAGCGAGTTGAAATTCGCGCCGAAGGTTTGCGCCGCCACGCTCGGCGGCACTCCCAGGCGGGGCAAGGCGGCAGCGGGCACGAACTCGATCAGGTCGTATTCGCGGTTATCGAAGACGGTCGCGCTGATGCGCAACCGCTGCTGGAACAGGTACTGATCGATGCCGGCATCGAAGTCGTGGCTGCGCTCCGGGTGTTCCGGCTGGATGCCGTATTTCTGGATGGAACTATATGCGCCCGCCGCCGCCAGTTCCTGATAGAGCGATGAAGCCTGATCGAATAAATCCGGCGCTTTCCAGGCCGCGCCGGCGCTGGCGCGCAGCCGGGTCTGGTTGATCGCGCCATCAGCCGGGCCCAGGCGCGGATAAAACGCGATTGCCGCCTGCGGGCTGGCGGCCGAGCCGAAGGGGGTATTGCGGTCCCAGGCGAGGCCGCCGCTGGGAAAAAGACGGTTCCAGAGCCCCTCTTTGAACTCGAAGTAAACGCCATCGTCGTGCCGGCTGAACTGCTCGCCGCTGGAAAGCCCGCGCTCGTTGTCATAACGATACCCGGCGGCAAAGCTGGCGACCGGAGAGAAGGTGTAAAACGATTGCGCGTCGAAATCGCGGCGCAACGTGTCGGAGCCGAAGCCGGAGGGATAAATGCCTCCATAGGTCATAATCGCCTGGCCGCTGGCGCGATAACCATTGGCGCCGCTGATCGTGACCGGCTCTCCGATATAGTTCACGCCCAACCCGAAGGGATTGTACGGAATGCCGGCGGGCGCGGGCTCTTCATAAAAATAATTCGCGGCGGCTTCGGAAACTTGCAGCTCATTGTGCCAGTTGGCCGTGGTCTGCTGGTCGAGCGTAAAACCGCCATACCCGCCCGTCTGGCGCTGCCAGGCATGATCGGGAAGGCCAAAAAATGCGATGGCGTTGGGCAGGGCGGCATTGCCGTGCAGATCGGCGGCATCCATGTGCAGCCAGGTTCCGGGCAGCGCGTGCCAGCCCAGCCGCAACAGCCCGTTGGCGTTGCGGTAATGGCTGTTGGCAATCTGGTTGTGAGCGCCCAGGTAGCCGAAGTCGAGGGCGTAGTCGAAGCCGCCTCTGGCGCCGGCCAGCGAATCGCTTTGCGTCACGGTGGCGTAGCTGCCCCAGGCGGCATCGCCGGAAAGTTCCGGCGCCAGCCGCCGGCCGCCGCGGCGCGTCTCCAGCGCGATCACGCCCGACACCGCGCCCGAGCCATAAAGCACGCTGTCAGGCCCGCGCACCACCTGCAACTCGTCCAGCGAGCCGGGCAGCAGCTCGGAAAAATCGAATGAGCCGAAATCGAAGCGCTGCAGCGGAATGCCGTCCAATTCGACCGCGGCGAAACGCCCGTTGCCGCCGCGCAGATATACCGTCGTCAAGCCTCCGGTGGCGCCCGTGTGCAGCACCTGTACTCCCGGCAGCATGGAAAGCGCGCGCGCGGCGGTCAGCCCATTCAGCCGCGCCAGGCGGCGGCGCGAAAGAATTGAGACCGATTGCCCGGTTTGCGCCGCGGGCATGGGCACGCCGGTGGCGGCCACCACGATCCGCTGGCGCAGCGGCGCCAGCGCCAGCGTGGCATCGCGCCGCCGGGGATGACGGGCGGAGAGCCGCACCACCGCGCTCAGCGTCTGAAATTTCGGCGCGGTGATTTGCAGCCGGTACACGCCGGCGGGAACGCGCATTTGATATTGGCCGCTCGCTGGCGTGCGGGCGGTGCCAGCCAGGCTTCCCTGGCGGCTGTAAAGCCGCACCCGCGCGCCCGCAATCGGCCGCCCGAACGCATCGCTCACCGTTCCGCGCAGCCGCGCGTTGGGGGTGGAGGCCTGCGCCAGGGTGGGAAAAAGCCACAGGCTGACAACTAACCACCGGCGGAGCAAAGACATGGCATTCCTCTCATGTTCTCGAAATCGCTTCACTGCGCGCGAGTGAGAGGAATCAACACGGGGCCGGCCCGGGCGCGCGGCGTCGGTGACAGTCACCGCCGCGCTAGCGGAAAAAATGAAAACCGCGCCGGATTGGTAAGCTGGCACCATGGCGATTCCCCTCGAATCGCGGTGGCCCGTTCCGAATTCACTTGGAAATCGGGTAACTCGGACCACTGGCTGAACCAGCCCGGGGCAGGTCTCCTGACTTGCGGGTCTTCGCTGCGGCTCTTCCCTTCCCCGGCCGCCTGCTGGCGGCCAAGTGGCGATTGAAGAGCCGGCTCGCCGCTTACAGTGGCGGGGCCGTGCGGGAATTGCACCCGGCTTCCCTTTTCATCCCGGCTTGCCGGGACACCCAGGGCACGAACAGAAACGATGCTAACACATCTCGGCCGGCGCGCCGCGCCTGCGCCGTTCCTCGCGGCGGTTCTTATCCGCAAACCTGGCCGTGCCCGGCGTCATGACCTCGCCGGACGAGGCGGCGCGAATGGAAAGCATGATGCTGGTCAAAAACCGCGATTTTGCTCGCTCCCGCCCTGCCCGGCTTCGTTATATATCAACTCAAGCTATGTCGGCGGTCACGGCTGCGGCGCCGGAGATTTTCTATGCTGCAAGGTCGGCGGGAAAGGAAGCGAATGAAGGCGCTTCGGGCCGGGCGGGCCGGCCGCGGGCTCGCGCTGGCGACAATTTCAATGGCGTGGCTATTGCCGCTGCGCGCGCAAACCGCCGCGCCCTCCGCCGCCGCCTGCCTGGCCTGCCATTCCCAACCCGGCATCGCCGATGGCCAGGGGCGCAATCTGACCATCGCGCCGGCAAGCTTTGCCGCCTCGGTGCACGGCGCCCTCGGCTGTCCCGCCTGCCATGCCGACATCCAGGGCTTTCCGCACAAGCTGCCGGTCGCAAAAGTCGATTGCGCCAAATGCCATGCCGGCGAAGGCGCAAAATTGAAAACCAGCGTGCATCGGATCTGGCGCGCCGCTTCGCTGCGCCTGGTCATGCGGAATCTCGATTCGCCGGCCTGTTTGAATTGCCACGGCAACCCGCACGCCATCGTGCCGGTCAACAATCCGCGCTCGCCGGTCTATCCGCTCAATCTGCCGCGCACCTGCGGCGCCTGCCACGGCAATCCCCAATTGGCGAAAAAATACGGCTTGCCCAATGTTTATTCCATGTACGTGGATTCGATCCACGGCATGGCCCTGACGCGCGACGGCTTATTGGTGGCGGCCACCTGCACCAGTTGCCACGGCGCGCACCAGATCCTGAGCCATAACAATCCGCGCAGCCCCACCTTCCGCGCCCGCGTGCCCGCCACCTGTGGCAAGTGCCATGCCGGCATCGCAGCCAAATATCTTCGCGGCGCGCATGGCCAGGCGCTGCGCGCCGGCGTCGCTTCCGCCCCGGTTTGCATCAGTTGCCATACCGCGCATTCCATCGCCAGCGTCCGCACCACCGCCTGGCAATTGCACACCACCGCCCAATGCGGCGGCTGTCATTCCCAGCGCCTCGCCACTTATCGCGACACTTTTCATGGACAGGTGACCGCGCTGGGGTTCGCCGTCACCGCGCGTTGCTGGAATTGCCACCGCGCCCACGAGATTCTCCCTGCCTCCAACCCGAAATCCAGCATCGCCCCCGCCAATCTGCCCGCGACCTGCGGTCAATGTCATGGCCAAGTGCCGCGCGGCTTCATCAGCTACAACCCGCATGCCGATCCGCGCAATCGCCGGCGTTTTCCCGGGTTGTACTACACCGCCCGTTTCATGAACCTGCTGCTGCTCGGCGTTTTCACCTTTTTTGGCATTCACACCGTGCTCTGGTTCTCGCGCTCCATCTCGGAGCGGACGGCGAAACGAGGCCGGACATGACGCCTCCACGCCCGCCTCTTGAAACCTCCCCGGGCGCGGCGCAACCGGCGCCCGCGCCGGCCGGCGCCACCCCCTCGACCGGCTATTTTTATCGCTTTAGCCCGGGCCAACGCTTGCTGCACGCCACCCTGTTTACCACTTTTCTCGGCCTGGCGCTCACCGGCCTGACGCTGCGCTTCAGCGAAGCCCGCTGGGCGCAAGCCTTTGCCCAGGTTGTCGGCGGCTTTCGCGCCATTCTGTTTTTCCATAAATCCCTGGCCCTGATCCTCACCGCGGCCTTTTTGCTGCATCTGGCCATCATCCTGCGCCGGGTATTCCTCAAGCGCGAGTTTGGCCTGCTCTGGGGACCCAATTCACTGGTGCCCCAGCCCAAGGATTTTCTCGACCTGGGGTCGCATTTCCGCTGGTTCTTGGGCCTGGGGCCGCGGCCTCGCTTCGACCGTTTTACCTATTGGGAAAAGTTCGATTATTGGGCCGTTTTTTGGGGCATGGCGGTCATCGGCATTTCCGGCTACAGCATGTGGTTTGCGCCCTTCGTTTCGCGCTTGCTCCCCGGCTCCTGGCTCAATGTGGCGCTGTTGCTGCATGGCGATGAAGCGCTGTTGGCGGCATGGTTCATCTTTTCTATCCATTTCTTCAATACCCACCTGCGCCCCGGCAGCTTTCCCATGGATACGGTGATCTTCACCGGCAGGCTGACCGAGCGCGAATTCGAGGAAAAGCATCCGCGGGAATACGCCCGGCTGAAAGCCGAAGGCCGGCTGGCGGACCTGCGCGCCGGGCCCGCGCAACCCTGGTTTGTGGTCGCCGGTAAAATCATCGGCTTCGCCGCCATCGCCATCGGCTTCGTGCTGCTGGTGCTCACCCTGTATTCGTTCTTCTGAGATCCTCGAAACCATGGCCGCACACGATCTCAATCATCTGGCGCAATGGGAAGCCGCGGGCTAGGCCGGTGCGCACGCGGCGGCATTGTGTGCCAAAGTAGATATTTCAATTTTGACGACGAAGATGGGGATGACGATGGAAACTCCTACGCGCAGGAATTTTTTAAAAACCGCCGCGGTTTCCGCGGCGGCGGGTTTGGGCGAATCGCTTTCAGCGCAGCCGTTGCCGCCGCCGGCTCGGCCCCAAAACGAGAGCGCTCATTCCGGCGCCCCCTCGCCTCATCCCGGCGGAGCCATCGCATGGCGTATCACCGATCCCGGCAGGCGTTATGCGCTGGCCGGTCCGCTGGCTTGGCAGCCGGCCGCGGCCCCGGCTCCTTCCGCCCCCTCCTCGCCGCAAAATGAAATCTTCATCTATCCGCAATGGCGGCAGCAGGAAATCCTCGGCTTTGGCGCGGCCATGACCGACGCCGCCTGTTACAATCTCGCCCGCATGCCGCGCGCCGGGCGCGAAGCCCTGCTCCATGCCTTCTTTTCTCCCCGCGAGCTGAATTTCAGCGTCTGCCGCACCTGCGTCGGCTCCAGCGATTATTCGCGCACGCTCTACAGCTTCGATGAAGGCGCCCCCGACCCCGAGCTGCGGCGTTTCTCCATCGCCCACGATAAAGCCTACATCCTGCCCATGCTGCGCCGTGCCCGCGCCCTCAATCCCGAACTCTTCCTGTTTTCCTCGCCCTGGAGCCCGCCCAACTGGATGAAAGACAACAACTCCATGAAGGGCGGCACCATCCGCCGCCATCTGCTGCCGGTCTATGCCCAATACATGGTGAAATTTCTTCAGGCCTACCGCGCCGCCGGCGTCGAAATCAATGCCATCTCCTGCCAGAATGAGGTGGATACCGACCAGGACGGCCATATGCCCGCCTGCCTGTTTCCCCAGGAGGTCGAGGTGGGCTACGTCGGCCAGAATCTCGGTCCGGCCCTCCGCCATGCCGGCCTGAAAACCGCCATCTGGCTGATTGACCATAACTACAATTTATGGGGCCGCGCTATTTGCGAGCTGGACGATCCCGACGTCCGCCGCTTTGCCAACGCCATCGCCTGGCACGGCTACGTCGGCAAGCCGGAATGGATGCAGAAAGTGGCCGCGGCTCATCCCGGCGTCGAAATGTACTGGACCGAGGGCGGCCCCGATTACACCGCCCCCGACTACGCCACCGATTGGGCGAAATGGAGCGATACGTTTACCGGCATCCTCCGCAATGGCCCGCGCTGCATCATCGCCTGGAACCTGGTGCTCGATGAGCGCGGCCGTCCCAACATCGGCCCCTTCAGTTGCGGCGGCGTCGCCACGGTGAACTCCATTTCCAAAAAAGTCAGCTACAGCGGGCAGTTCTGGGCCTTCAATCACTACTCGCGCTCGATCCGGCGCGGCGCGCGCATCGTCGGCTCCGAAGGCGGCGAGCCGGGCGTCAGCCATGTGGCGGCCATCAATCCGGACGGCGGCTATCTGCTGGTGCTGACCAACTCCACCAGCTCGCCGCGCGCGGTCAGCATCCGGCACGGCGACGCGGCCGCCGCCTTGAGTCTGCCCGCCGATTCGGTCTCCACCCTGACCTGGACAAGTTGAATTATTTTCGTATGTCAGCAGGAGCGCCGGTGGCCGCGAAGCTTTGAACGGGATAGCGGCAATCAAATTTTAAATCTTTTGTAGTGTATGGTTAAGCCATTCATTAGAGAATTCTAATGAATATGTGACACATCTCAATTTGCGCCCGCGCCCGATATTGTCAGTTAAGAACTTGTTTTTCAATAGTTTGTATAGCTTCTGCCGATGTACGCCTTAGCTTCCGTGTCTCATTGTTTTCCGCTCTGAACCAAACGGCGCAGCCGCGCTTGCCCTCAATTTGGCGCCGGCAATGAGACATTTATATTTTTGCTTTATTCTCGCGAAACGACTGCTAAGCGCCTGTGTTTCAGCAGGTTAAAGCGTTTTTTATCGGTGTTCTCGCTTATCCCCGTGTCTCATTGTTTTCCTCACTCCACGTCTTGTAGCTCGCCGGCCTTCAGAATCTTCATCAGGTTCGTCCGCCCGGGTACGCCATAGGGCGCGCCGGCGACCAGCGCGAAGACGTTACCGGAAGCCAGGCAGCCGCTAGCCAATAACTTGGCCTCGGCCCGGGTGATCATCTCGTCGGTCGAGGCGATTTCGGGCAAGGAGAGCGGGTAAACGCCCCAATACAGCGCCAGCCGCGAGCGCGTGCGGGCATTGGGCGTCAGCGCGAAAATCGGACAGGGCGGACGATAACTGCTGAGCAGGCGCGCGGTCGAGCCGGTTTGGGTGAAAGCGGCGATGGCATCGAGCGGCAGCGCCGCCGCCGCCTGCGCGGCGGCGGCGGCAATCGCTTCCGGAATCGAACCGGAAGGCATCGCCGGCGGCAGGCTGGTAGCGATCTTTTCCGCTTCGACGATTAGCCGGTCCAACATGCGCACCGCTTCGACTGGATAATCGCCATTGGCGGTCTCTTCCGAAAGCATCAGCGCGTCCGAGCCGTCGAGCACCGCATTCACGACGTCGCTGGCCTCGGCGCGCGTCGGGCGCGGCTGCCGGGTCATGGAGACCAGCATCTGCGTCGCGGTAATCGCCGGCAGGCGGTGAGCGTGCGCCTGGCGGATTATCGTCTTTTGCAGCGCCGGCACCCGCTCCAGCGGCATTTCCACGCCCAGATCGCCGCGCGCCACCATCACCCCGTCTGAAACGGCGAGAATTTCTTCCAAGTGCTCGATCGCCTGCGGCTTTTCCAGCTTGGCGATCACCGCCGTATCCATGCCGCGGTCCTGGTGCCGTCCGGACCAGTAGCGCATGCGCTCCCGCACCAGGCGCACATCGCGCCGGCGGCGCACAAACGAGAGCGCCACGTAATCCACGCCCTGTTCCAGGCCGAACTCGAGATCGCGAAAATCCTTTTCGCTGAGCGCGGGTATGTCCAGCGCGCCGCCCGGCACGTTGATGCCCTTGCGCTCGCCCAGCACGCCTCCGCTAATCACCGTGCAGAGCACGCCCTGGGCGCGGATGTCCCGCACTTGCAGTTCAAATGCGCCGTCAGCCAGCAGCACGGCGTCGCCGGGCTTCAGGTGCGGCCCTAAATCGATGCTGGTCGACAGCCGCGCGGCATTGCCCGGAGCCTCGTCTTTGACCA
Organism: Acidobacteriota bacterium; assembly: GCA_021818955.1. Taxonomy (GTDB): domain Bacteria; phylum Acidobacteriota; class Terriglobia; order Terriglobales; family SCQP01; genus JAKASR01. Next base: position 21,965 of record JAKASR010000029.1, on the reverse strand, counting down.
GTTCGACCTCCGCGCCCGCTTCCAGCCGCACCGGCTGGTGGTTTTCCAGCAACCCTATGCGCAGCTTGGGCCCGGCTAGATCCTGCAGAATGGCGATCGGGCGGTCGAACGCGGCCGACGCCAGCCGCACCTGCTCCAGCAAGCCGGCATGATAAGCATGGTCGCCATGCGAAAAATTGAGCCGGGCGACATCCATGCCCGCTTGCGCCAGCTCGCGTATGCGTTCCGGAGTGGCGCTGGAAGGCCCCAGCGTGCAGACGATTTTCGCGCGTCGCATGATGTTCTTCGAGTTAACCTTCGCCGCCAGCCCGGGAAATCGCGTCGAGCAGGACCTCGGAAAATTTATTGTAGGCTATCCAACTCCCCGCCCTGTTCGGGACTTCTCGTACACTATCACCATAAGGTTCGGCCGGAATGAGGACTCATGCGCCTGTCGTGTGCCCGCTTCTCCCCCGTTTATTTTCTGCTGCTGGCCGCCATGCCGCTGGCGGCGCAACATCGCCCGCTACGCCATTTCCGATTCCGTTATGCCGTCACCGTGACCCACCCGCGTGCGGGTGGGCGGCTCCGTATCTGGATACCCGCCGCGCATAACACCCGCGGCCAGCGCGTCCGTCTGCTCAGCCGCCAGGGCGACTTGCCCTTGCGGCTGGTGCGCGAGCCTAACTATGGCAATCAGGTCTGGTTTGCCCAAACCCCACAGGCCCCCGCCGGCAAACTGCATTTCACCCTGATCTATGATGTCCTGCGTTATCGGCGTGATGGGTTGCGCGGGCGTTCCGCCCCGCCCGCCCGCATTCAGGATACGGCGCTGCCGGCGTCCTTTAATCCCTATCTCTTGCCCAACCGACTGGTGCCGGTGACCGGCTTGCCCGCCCGCTTGGCGCGGCAGGCGGTCGCCGGACACCGTACCGTGCTCGGTAAAGCGCGCGCCATCTACTTGTACGTGCTCCACCACATGACCTATTCGAAAACCGGTACCGGCTGGGGACATGGCAACGCGCTCTATGCCTGCACCGCGCATCATGGCAACTGCACCGATTTTCATTCCCTGTTTATGGCCATGGCGCGCTCCCAGGGCATCCCCGTGCGCTTCAAAATCGGCTTTCCCCTGCCCCGTCACCAAAGCCAAGGCGAGGTGCCCGGCTATCATTGCTGGGTCTATTTCTATGTGCGCGGCGTCGGCTGGGCCCCGGCCGATATATCCGAAGCCTGGCTGCATCCCGCCGACCGGCATTTTTTCTTTGGCAATATTGACGCCGACCGCGTGCGCTTCACCGAAGGCCGCGATTTGCAGCTTGATCCGCGCCAGCAGGGCCGGCCTTTGAACTATTTTGTTTACCCCTACGTCGAGCTGAATGGCAAAAAAGATACGCGCGTGACCTACCGGTTCCATTTCCGCGACCTGGAACCATCGCGCACCGCCTCGCTGGCGCGTTAAAAAGGCTGCCATGCAACCGTTTTCAGCCGCCGGGGTTCTCCTGCTGCAAGCTTGCTGCTTGCGCGGTCTTGAGTTTCAGCCTTGTTTGAATCGCCCCGCGACATTTATGTAACCCTTGAATTTTTCGGGAATCGTACGAATATCCCGCTTCCTGGATCGCGTTTTGATACTTCTTCCAGCGCGGAGAAAAACCTGGCGAGGCTTTCCGAATATGGACATTCGTAAGCTGTGTGCGGTTTTGCCGGCAGCGATGCTGGCGCTCTCTCTTTCAGCTTCGGCCGCTCCCACGCATTTAACCGGAACGGTTACCGACAGCATGTGCGGGCTGCATCACATGCTGAAAGACAAGCCGGCCAAATGCACCCGCGATTGCGTCAAAAGCGGCAGCAGCTATGCGCTGGCGGTGCATGGACGCGTCATTACGCTGGCGCCCCTCAACGCCCCCGCCAAAGCGGCGCTCAATCGCTTCGCCGCCCAAAAGGTCACCCTCACCGGCCATTATTCCGGCAAGATCTTCGACGTGACCCGTGTTGTCGAACTCCGCCGCTAAGCGCCGGAAAAGCCTGCCTGCCGCTCGTAGGCTGTTGTAGATTGGCGGCGTACTGAAGGCGTTGCCCGACTCGGCCGTTAACGCGTTCAGCCTTTTCTATCATCTGACATTTGACAACTGGCAGCCGATCGCTGGTAGCTATTTCCCGCCTGTCCGATAATGGCTGCCATGTACTTTTTCAAAAAGTTCATCGGCACTTTGCTGATGCCGTTGCCCTTGGGCCTGGCCTTATTGGCGGCGGCGCTGGTGCTGCTTGGGTTGACTCGCCGGCAGCGCCTCGGACGCTGGCTGGCGCTGGCCTCCCTGCTGCTTCTGTTTCTGACCAGCAGCCATTGGGTGGCCTGGCATTTCGATCATTTTCTGACCGTCCGCTATCCCCCTTGGCGCGTCTCTGCCCACTCGCTAAAAAACGCGCCCTCCGTCGTCGTTGTGCTGGGCGGAGGCAGCATCAACGATGCGCGCTTGCCCCCGGTCGCGCAGCTTTCGCTGGTCAGCCTGGATCGCCTGATCGAAGGCATACGTTTATACCGCGCCTTGGCGCCGGTCAATCCCCAAGCGCGGTTGGTGCTCTCGGGCGGCGGCAAGCCGGCCGGATCCGGCGATGCCGGAATCATGCGCCAGGTCGCGTTGTCATTGGGCATTCCTGGTTCTGCGATGCGGCTGGAAACGCGCTCGCTCGATACCGCTTCCCAAGCGCGCCGGCTCAAGCCGATGCTCGGTACCCATCCTTTCCTGCTGGTGACTTCCGCCGTGCACATGCCGCGGGCGATTGCCCTGTTTCAAGCGCAGGGCCTGCATCCGATTGCCGCTCCCTCTGATCGGTTGGGACTGGGCATGGCCCCGCGCTGGCAGGCTTGGCAGCCCGATCCCGCCAATCTCAATGATTTCACCGCCGCATGGCATGAAATCCTCGGCCGCGCCTGGGCCGGATTGCGCGGAGAAACCCGCTGATGCCCTCCTTGCCGCCAGCCCCCGCGCGCCTGCCGCGAATCGTGCTGGCCGGCGTGCGCAATCCGCTCAATATCGGCGCCGCTGCCCGCGCCATGGCCAATTTTGGCTTGGACGACCTGGTGCTGGTGCGCCCCTATTCAGAAGCCTGGAAAACCGCCAAATCGGCGCGGGCCGGCCAGGCCGTGCTGGCGCGCGCCCGGGTGGCCGACTCTTTGGTCGAGGCTTTGTCGGGCATCAGCCTGGCCTTAGGCACCTCCGCCGCCACCGGACGCAAGCCCGAAGTTGCGCTGCGCGTCTGGCCCGACGCCTTGCAGGAATTCGATTTGCGGCAGCCCTGGGCTTTGCTGTTTGGCTCGGAAAAAACCGGGCTGACCAGCGGCGACCTGAGTTTTTGCCAAGCGGTGTTGCGGCTCAAAACCACCGCCGACAGCCCCTCCATGAACCTCGGCCAAGCCATCGCAGTCTGTTGCTATGAGCTCTGCCAACGCCGGGCGCGAGCGCCGGCGCCGGCGTTAGCCGCGCCTCTGGCCGAATTCGCGGATATGCCTGCCCGGGAGCGCATCGTCGGCGCCTTCGTGCCCTTGCTGGAGCATCTGGGCGTTTTTCGCAGCCAACATCGCGACAGCCAGACGCGGCGCCTGCGCCGCATGTTGGCGCATTGGCAAATGACTCCTGGAGATGCGCGCTTGCTGCTAGGCGTGGCGCGCGAACTGCGCCGCGTGCTCGGTCTGCATGCCCCCCGCGGCTGATGCCTGTCTGGTCTCGTTTTAGCTATCTAAAGATCGTTGTGGTACATCTTGTTCTTTTTTCCCTTGCTTGGAAAACAACTCGCTTGCGAGTTGCGCCAGGGCAAATTCTGCCCGGTTCTAGCCGGTTTTAGCGCGTTTACGTTCTCTTCCTGGAAAGCACTCCGATGGTTCGTAGCCGCGGATTACGGCAGATTCCGGCTTGGTGGTTTGCGCTATCGCGCCGCCGCCGGCATCGCATCCGATCCATCGCCGCTGCTGCTGGAACTTGCCGCCGCGGGCGCCATCAGCTTTAGCCGGGCAACGTGCAAAACATGATTTTGTTTGCGGCCGCTGACCACCACCCGCAAATGATCGGGTGCATGCGTATGCAGCAGTGCGTTGAAGGCAACGGCATTGCCGTGAGCGTCAAAACGCACAAATCGTCCATGCGCCAGCACGCCATAGCCGGCCCGGCGGCACTCCGGCTTGAGATCGCAGGAGCGGAGATGGGAAGCGCCCGACAAGCCTTGTGCGATAAATTTCGGGGCGCAATGCCCGTCAATGAGCCAGCCCTGCAGGGTGATGCTGCGGCCCTGGAAATAAATCCACAGGCCCGAACCGGCAATTAAGAGCAGCCCGGCTATTGCCCAGACGGGAACTGGAATGGCGAACCGGCGCCACCAGGCGGGAGCCGGCGCGTCCGCCAGGCGGGTAGATAGCCGGTGTTCGAGCCGCGCGATGGCGGCTTCGGGCATGCTTTCCGGCAAGCCTTCGCGCAGCAGGCCGCTGGCGGGACGGCATTCTTCCAGGCAGGCGCAGCAGGCTGGACATTGCTTCAGATGTTCCAGAAACGAAGCCTGTGCCGCCGGGTCGAGTTCGCCTTCCAGGTAGGCATGGAACAGGTCGCGAATCGGCTGACAGGAATGCATGTCGATTTATCCTCGCTCCGCCGGCGCCAGCCGGGCCAAGCGCTGGCGCAGCATCTGGCGCGCGCGCAGCAGCCGGGTTTTCACATTGGCGTCGCTGAGTTTTAATAGCTTGGCCGTTTCTTGCGTGCTCAACTCCTGCAAATCGCGCAATACCAACACCATGCGATAGCCCGCCGGCAATCCCGAAAGCGCTTGCGCAATGTGTTCCCGCGTTTCGGACCGTTGTAGACTCTGCTCCGGGTTGTCGTGGGTATCGGGCGCTTCCCGCGGGGTGCCGCCTTGTTCCTGCGATACCGGCTCATCCAGTGATTCCCAGAGCGCGGCATGGCTCTTCCGCAGCCGCATGCGCGCCGCATTGATGGCAATCTGCGTCAGCCAGGTCGAGAAGCGCGACTCGCCCCGGAATTGATGTAAATGCTCGTAAGCGCGCAGAAATGTTTCCTGCGTGATTTCCTCGGCATCGGCTGAATTGCGCATGATCGCCATTGCCATACGGTAAAGCGTGTGCTCATAGCGGCGCACCAGCGGTTGGAAAGCTTCCCGGTCGCCGGCTTGCACCCGGCGCACCAAGCTTAAATCCGGATCCGCGGGGGCGCCCGCCGCGGCGGTAAATTGACCACTACTCATGGGAATCCGGTACCGGTTGAACGGTTACAGAATAACTGGAATTTTTCATTTTGGTAATTCCTTCCAGCAATTCATTGGCCTTAGGCGGATACCGCCCCGGCCGAATCGTAATTTATGTCTAAAATCGGGTTCGCATCCGCCGTAGGCTGCGATGTGGGTGCCCGACGCACGAATTCCCCGCGTTGCGGCTCCGCGGCTGGGCGCTGCCATACGGAACCTATACCAAAAAGTAAAGCGTCCAAGCCGCTAGAATGGAATGGATGACAGGCAATCAAGCGCGCAGCCGATTTTTAGACTATTTTGCCGATCGAGGGCACCAGAAGGTGCATTCTTCCTCGTTGGTGCCGGCAAATGACCCTACCCTGCTTTTTACCAATGCCGGCATGAACCAGTTCAAGGATGTCTTTCTGGGACTGGAAAAGCGCAATTACCGCCGGGCCACCACCGCGCAAAAATGCGTGCGCGCCGGCGGCAAGCATAACGATTTGGAAAATGTCGGCTTCACCAACCGGCACCATACTTTTTTTGAAATGCTGGGGAACTTCTCCTTTGGGGATTATTTCAAGCAGGAAGCAATTGCCTTTGCCTGGGAACTGGTGACCTCGCCCTCCGGCTACGGCATTGAGCCGCGCCGGCTTTACGCCACAGTTTTCCGCGACGACGATCTGGCATACGAACTCTGGCGCAACCAGATTGGCCTGCCGTCGGAAAAAGTCTTCCGGCTGGGCGAAAAGGATAATTTCTGGGCCATGGGCGATACCGGCCCCTGCGGCCCCTGCTCCGAGTTGCATGTCGATCTCGGCCCGCGCGCCAGCGAAGCCGGCCATGCCGATTGTAACTTTCCCTGCGAATGCGGGCGTTATGTCGAGATCTGGAACCTGGTCTTCATGCAGTTCGAGCGCGACGCCGCCGGCAAGCTCGCGCCCCTGCCGCAGCCTTCGATCGATACCGGCGCCGGGCTGGAGCGGCTGGCGGCAGTAGTGCAGGATAAAATTTCCAATTTCGAAACCGATCTGTTTCAGCCGATCATCGCCGCCGCCGGCAAACTGGCCGGGGTGCGGTATGGCGCGGCGCCCGCCGGCGATATCTCGCTGCGCATCATCGCCGACCATAGCCGCGCGGCGACTTTCCTGATCGGAGATGGCGTGCTGCCGGCCAACGAAGGCCGCGGCTATGTGCTGCGCAAAATCCTGCGCCGTGCCATCCGCCACGGCAAAATGCTCGACATCGCCGAAACCTTCCTCTATCGCCTGGCCGAAGTGGTCACGGACGAGATGGAAACCGCCTACCCGGAACTGCGCTCGCAATTGGCCCGGACGCAGGAAGTCATTCGCGGCGAGGAAGAACGCTTCACCCACACGCTCTCGTTGGCGCTCAAGGAACTCGACCGCATTCCCTTGCGTTGGGCCGATGGTAGCGAAGATTTGCCCTTATCCCATAGCCAATCTCATATCGGCGCAGCGACCTTAACCGGCGCGCGCATGTTCAAGCTCTACGATACTTACGGCCTGCCGCTCGATCTTTTGCAGGAAATTGCCCGGGAACGCGGTTTCGAGCTCGACCTTGCCGGCTTCGAGGCCGAAATGGAAGCCCAGCGCAAGCGCGCGCGCGCCAGTTGGAAGGGCGGCGCCAAAGCCGCCGCCGCTCCGGTTTATCAGGAACTGGCTGCCGCCGGCCGCACCCGGTTTAGCGGATACGAATCGCTCTATGAGCGCCAAACCACCTTGCTGGCGCTGGTCCGCGACGGCAAAAAAATCGAGGCGATCGAGCCGGGCGAAAGCGCCGAGGCGGCGCTCGATCTCACCCCTTTCTATGCCTCCAGCGGCGGACAAATCGGGGATCGTGGGGTGCTGGTCAACGCCGAGGGCACCGCCGCCGAAGTCACCGACACTTATGCCCCCGTTGCCGGCCTGATCATCCATAAAATCATCGCCCGGCAGCGCCTCGAACCCGGCATGCAGCTCGAAGCGGCGGTGGATGAGGCGCGCCGCTGGGCTACGCGCCGCAATCATACCGCGACCCACCTGCTGCACGCCGCGCTGCGCCGGGTTTTGGGCCCTCATGTCAAACAGGCCGGCTCCATTGTCGAACCGGATCGCCTGCGCTTCGATTTCACCCATTTCACCTCCCTCTCGCCCGCCGAATTGGAGGAGATTGAACGGCTGGTGAATGAAGAAATTTTGAAAAACGATCCTGTCGAGACGCAAATTCTTCCCTTGGAAGAAGCGCTCAACACCGGCGCCATGGCCTTATTTGGCGAAAAATATCAGGAGCAGGTACGGGTGGTGACCGTGCCCGGGTTCAGCAAGGAACTGTGTGGCGGCACCCATTGCCGCGCAACCGGCGATATCGGCCTATGCCGCATCATCTCCGAAGGCGGCATCTCCGCCGGCGTGCGCCGTATTGAAGCTATCACTGGCCTGCGCGCCTGGCGCGAATATCGCGAAGCCGGAGAGCGGCTGCACCGCTTGAGCGAGTTGCTGCGCGCTTCCGAGCCGGAGCTGACGCAAACCGTCGAGCGCATGCTGGAAGAGCAGCGCCGCCGCCAGCGGGAATTGGACGAGGAACGGCTGAAATCCGCCCAGGAACAAGGCCGTAACCAGTGGGGAGAGCGCCAGCGGCTGGTGAAGGATGTCAAAGTGCTGGCGGTGCGCGTCGACCGCCTCGAGCGTTCGCAACTACGGCAAATGATGGATGAGCTTCGCCGTAAGCTGGGCAGCGGCGTGGTCGCCCTGGGCAGCGCTCAGGATGGCAAAACCGCATTGCTGGTCGGCGTTACCGCCGATCTGGCCGAACGCCTCCCCGCGGGCAAACTGATCCGCAAGCTGCCTGGCATCAGCGGCGGCGGCCGCGCCGACTTGGCCGAAGCCGGTGGCCGCGAGCCGGAAAAATTGGATTCAGTCCTCGACGCCATTTATCAGGCGGTGGAAGATAGTTTATGAGCCGGACCCTATCGAAAAGTGTTAACGGCCGCAGTCGGAAACCGCAAAGCAAAGAAAACAGCCGGGCTACCCGCGCGCGTTCCAAAATTAGTGAACCGCCCCCAGGCGTTATCACTGCCAAGCGATCTTCCAGCGCCGCCTCATCCAACACACAAACGGCAAAGCCCAAAGCGCAAAACTCGCAACTTAAAACTCAATACTTGATCGGCCAAGGCTTCGATTCGCATCGCTTTGCCCCGCAGTTGGATCCCACCCGCCCGTTGCGCCTGGGCGGCGTGACCTTCGAGTCGGAACGCAGGCTAGCCGGGCACAGCGATGGGGATGTGCTGCTGCACGCGGTTTGCGATGCGCTGTTGGGCGCGTTGGGTCTGGGCGATATTGGCCAGCATTTCCCGCCCGGCGACCCGCGCTGGCGCGATGCCGATAGCCAGCAATTCGTCCGCTATGCGCTGGACCTGGCCGGCCGCCAGCGCGCGCGGGTGTCCAATCTGGATGCCACCTTGATCATGGAATCGCCGCGCCTCGGCCCACTGCGCGAGCGCCTCTGCCGTAGCTTGGCGAAACTGCTCAATACTCCGCCCGACCGCATCTCGATCAAAGCCAAAACTCCAGAGGGTTTAGGCCTGCCCGACTCCGCTATCGCACAGGTGGTGCTGCTGCTGGAGCGCACCGAACCTTAATGCATCCCATAATGTACTCATTGTAAATTGCTGATTACGTAACTACATGAGGATTACCGAGGCCTCAAGATGCCCGTAGCCATGCTCGGCTTATCGCCTCGCGATTTTGGCCATGATCACCTCTAACGCCATCCTTGACCTGCTCCAACGCCAGCCCCGTCATCAGGCGACCTTTAAACAAATGGTTAAAGAATTGGGCGGCCGTGGCGCCGAACGCCAGCGCTTGCGGATGCTGCTTTCCGATCTGCTGCGCGAAAAAAAACTGCGGGAGCTCCGCCATGCTTATCAATTGGCGCCCGAACGCCCGGCAAAGGCAGCTCAGCATTCACGCCCCGCTGGCGCAAGCGGTACTCGCCGCATAGAGTCAGACGGCGGCGGCAATCGGGTGCATGGCCGAATCAGCCTACATGCGGATGGTTTCGGCTTCGTCTTACCCGACCGCGATGCGCCCGATGCCGGAGCGGATATCTTCATCCCCCCGCCCATGACCGGCGGCGCCATGCACGGCGACCGGGTGGAAGTGGAGTTAACGCGCACGCAAGCCGGCGGCCAGCGTCGAGCCGGCAAAGTCGTTCGCATTCTGCGCCGGCTGCATGCAACCGTAGTCGGCACATTCCACGCCACGCCCCGGCAAAACTATATCCAGCCTTTCGACTACCGTCTGTCGCAGCGCATTTTCATTCCCCCGGGTGAAGAACAACCCGCGGAAACCGATCTGGAACGCCATCGCGTGATTGGCCGTGAGGCAAAAGTCACCCTTCCGGCCGGACGGCGCGGCGCACCCGCCGCCCGGGAAGCGCGCGCGCAAAACCTGGATGGTCTCGTGGTCGAAGTCGAAGTCACCGACTACGGCTCCGCCACCCGCCCTCTGCGCGGTAAGGTAATCGAAGTCTTGGGCGCGCGCGACGATTTTGGCGTGGATGTCGAAATCATCATCCGCAAGCACCATTTGCCGCACCGTTTTGCCGATGCCGTGCTGGACGAAGCCCGGCGCTTACATGCCAAAGCCCATGCCGGCTTCCCGCTGGAGGGCCGGCGCGACTTCCGCCACCTGCCCATAGTCACCATTGACGGCGAGAGCGCACGCGATTTTGATGATGCGGTCCATGTCGAGCGCTTACCGGGCGGCGGCTTCGCCTTACAGGTGCATATCGCCGATGTCGCCCATTACGTCCAACCTGATTCCGAACTCGACCATGAAGCCCGGCTGCGCGGCACCTCCGTCTATTTCCCCGACCGCGCCATTCCCATGCTGCCGACCGAGCTCTCCACCGACCTTTGTAGCCTGCGCCCGCTGGAGGAGCGCCCGGTGATGTCGTGCCTGATGGAGATTACGCCGGCGGGCGAGATTGCCGCCTACGAAATCGTGCCTGGCGTCATCCGTTCCGCCGCCCGCCTGACCTATACCCGCGTTAACCAGCAGCTGCAGTCGGTGATCGCGGACGAGTACGCCGCTTCCCTGCCCGCGGCCGACTTGCCGCCGGGTATTGACTGGCTCGCCATGCTCGAGTTGCAGCAGGCGTTCTATGCCAAACGGCAGCGCGACGGCTCGATTGACTTCGACCTGCCCGAACCGGAAATTTCCTTTGATGAATTCGGCCTGATGCGCTCGATTGTGAAATCCGAGCGCAATGTCGCCCACCGGCTGATCGAAGAATACATGCTTGCCGCCAATCAAGCCGTGGCGCTGCACCTGGAACGCCAGAACGTAGCTTCGATCTATCGTATTCACGATGTGCCCGATCCGGCCAAAGTACTGGAATTTGAGGAAATCGCCGCCGGTTTCGGCTACTCGCTCTCGCCTGCGGCAATGAACGCCCGCCAGCCGGTTACGCGCAAACGCGACCGCCGCCAGCAAATTCAACTGGCGCCCAGCTTGCGCGTCGCCCCGCGCAATTACCAGCAACTCGCCGCTCGTATCAGCGGCAAGCCGGAAGAGCGCATCCTGTCTTATCTTATGTTGCGTTCGCTGCCGCAGGCGCGCTACAACCCCGCCAACTCCGGCCATTTCGCCCTGGCCATGGCCACCTATACCCATTTCACTTCGCCCATCCGCCGCTACCCCGACCTGCTGGTGCACCGCATTCTGAAACGCTTGTTGCCGCCGGGCGGCAGCGGCCGCCAACTCTATCGCGCCCGGCGCTACCAGCCCGAGTCTGCCCCATTCCCGCCGCCGGAAGAGTTGGCCGCCTCCCCCCTTCCCTATGCCCGCCTGCGCGCGCTGGCCCGCGAATCCAGCGATGCAGAGCGGCGTGCGGAAGAAGCCGAGCGCGACTTGTTGGATTGGAAAAAAGTGCGCTTCATGGAAACCCGGCTGGGCGAGCGCTTCTCCGCCCTGGTCACCAACGCCAATAAGAACGGTTGTTTCGTCGAACTACTCGATCTCTTCATTGAAGGCCTCGTGCCGGCCGCCACGCTGGAGGACGACGGATATCGTTTCCAGCCCGGCACCCGCGAATGGGTCGGCCAGCACAGCCGCCGCCATCTCCGCATCGGCGATCATCTCGACGTGCTGGTCGAGCGCATCGATCCGGTGCGCAACCGTATCCACTTCGCCCTGGCGGAGACCGATGAGTAGTTGAATCGCCTGGATAAATTCAATCAGGTTCTGATTTTATCGAGCACTTCCCGCAAGGTTTCGTCAAACTGCCGTTTGTTTCGTCTCCACTACACAGGGAAACACATGGGCCTATTTTCAAGGAACTTTGGCACTTTTATAAACGAGCCGCCCAATGAATTCGCCGCAACCTCATTGGCGCGATGACCGGCCGTGGTTTATCTTCTCTTTGATACACGCCCAATCCGCGGCTTACCTGCGGTATGAGTATGGAAGCTGAAGTTTGTTTCCAGGGTGGATCCGGCTGTAAGCCATTTTTATTCAATCGGGCATTGGGGGGAAGCCGTGCGCAATAGCCAGCAACTCGATCACGTGCAATACCGGCTGAGGCTGGCCGGACGCGCGCACCCCGGCCTGGATTTGCAGTTGGCAGCCGGGATTGGCGGTGACAATCCAATCGGCCCCGGTCGAGCGCGCCCACTGCATCTTTTCCCGCAGCAGGCGGCCCGCAATTTCCGGCTGTTCGAGATTATAAGTTCCGGCGCTGCCGCAGCATTGGTCGGCGTGCGGCATCTCGATCAGCTTGAGCCCGGGCACCGCCCTCAACAGCTCTCGCGGCGCTGAACGAATGCGCTGTCCGTGCGCCAAATGACAGGCATCCTGATAGGTCACGCTCGCCGGCAGCGCGCGCAGCCCATCGTTGCGCAGTCCGAGCGCGGCCAGAAATTCGGTAATGTCGCGCACCTTTCCGGCAAACACCGCGGCGCGAGCATCTTGCGCAAGCAATTCGCCATATTCCTTCAGTGTCGAGCCGCAGCCGGCGCTGGCGGTCACGATGGCGTCAAAGCCGCCGGCGTCAAAAGCTTCGAGATTTTTTCTCGCCAGCCGGCGCGCGGTCTCGCGTTCGCCGGCATGCATGTGCAGCGCGCCGCAGCAGGTTTGCCCGGCGGGAATCTCCACCTCGCAACCGTTCCATTGCAAGACGCGCAGCGCCGCGCGGTTCATGTTCGTAAAAAAAATGTTTTGCATGCAGCCGGCCAGCAGCACCACCCGCGCCCGCCGTTCGCCGTGGGCGGGAAAAGTTTGGCCGATTTCCCGATGGAAAAACGGGCGCGCGAGCCGCGGCGCCAGCCGTGCGGCGTTTTCCAAGCCCAGCGCGCGCAACAGCCCAATGCGTTCGGCAAGCCCAGGCAGCCCCATCCGTTGCCCGGCATCGAGCAGCGAGGCATAAAGCCGCATCCGGCCTCGGCTGGGCAAAACGCGCTCGAATAAATGCCTCCGCAGGCGCCCGGCCAACCGGTCGCGCAGGCGCTTGCCCGCCGCAAGGCGGTCTGCCGCCGCCAGTTCCGCCCGCGCCCCTTCGAGAATACGGCCATACTGCACCCCGGAAGGGCAGGCGGTTTCGCAGGCGCGGCAATCGAGACAGCGATCCAGGTGTGTCCGCAAGCGCTCCAGTTCCAGGCGGCCGGCATCGGCTTGCGCGATCTGGTAAATGCGCCCGCGCGGCGAATCCATCTCTTCACCCAGCAGCCGAAACGTGGGACAGACGTTCAGGCAGAGTCCGCAATGCACGCAGCGCGAGTAATCTTCCCAACGCGGGCGGTCGTCAGTTTGAAATGCGGAAACGCCATCCGTGGGACGGTTTTCAGCCGATACCGCTGCGGCTGTGGGGGCGGAGGTCATGCGCTCAAAAGGCCAAAGGGGTCGGGAAAAATGCGCAACGGATCCAGCTCCATTTTAATTTGCCTCATCAGCTCGCGGTCCTGCGTCCACTCCCCCCAGCGGTCGGCGGGAGTGGACGCTTCGGGCCAGCTCAGGTGGATATCTGCGCCCGTGTCGCCCCACCCGGAATATCCGATTTGGCGCAAGCGTTGACGGCAGCATGCCAGCGTTGCGGAATCGGGAGGAGTTCCTCGATGCAAGCGATACACGCCCAAACTCAGGCGCCCCTGAAATTCAAGCATAGCGCCCGGCCTCGCGCCGGTCCCGGCTTGCAAGACTTCCTGGCAGATGGCCAAAGCGGCGGCACCGAGCGCGGGGGGCGCGGAAAGATGCAGCCAGCAACCGGATTCGAATGGGGCTCGTTTGGCATAAATATTCCAAAACTCCGGCTCGTCTTCTTTGAGAACATCTCGCACGACTAAGCCCAGCTTGGCGGCAATTGCTTGTAAATCCTGCCGGCAGCGTACGAGCGTTGCCTCGCCGCCGGTAAAGCGTATGGCCGCAAGCCAGGATGAAGGCGAAGATGTTTCAGCCGTGTAGAGCTCGAAAGCCAGCGGCCTAAGCCAGGAGGCCTGTATGGCTTGGCGCAGCCGCTCAGCATCCTCGAGCCGGGGCACTTCAATGAGGTGGGTTGCGGTGGCGCGGGGGCGGGGAAAAACCCGGAAATTTACACCCGTAATTAATCCCAGGCTGCCGCGGCTGCCGATCAGCAGTTTCATCAAATCATAACCGGCGACGTTTTTGACAACGCGGCCGCCGGCGTGCACGATCTCGCCCCGCCCCGATATGAACTCAATGCCGATCGTAAAGTCGCGCATCGTTCCATAAGCCTGGCGCAGCGGACCGGAGGCGTGTTCTCCCATGGCCGAGCCGAGCTTGCGCTTGCCGTTACGGGGAATATCGAACGGCAGGAATTGGCTTTGGGCGCCCAGGATCTTTTCCAGATCCGTAATGGCCATGCCCGCTTCAAACCCGGCGGTCAAGTCGTTCGGCTCATAAAAGCGCGTCGCTTGCAGCCGGCTGAAATCCACTCGCAGGCCGGAGGTTTCCGCGTCCCGCCGGGTCTCGCCGCCCGGGCGCAGCATGATGCCATGGCTGCCGGCCCAGCGCGCCAAAGCCGCGGTTTGTTCCGCATTGGCCGGGAAAATCGCTCGTTCCATCCGCCGTAGGGCTTCGGCGCCAAGCAGGTTTTCCAACTCGCGCCAATCCGGCCCGGTAAGCGGCGCGGACGTACTCATCGCGGCTCCGTTTGCTGCTGGCCGGCGGCCGCCGCGCTACGCGGCTGATCCGAACGATCCCCATCATCCTGGCCGGCGGCCATCCGCAAGCCGCCGGGCCCGCCATCCCGTGTTTCCCGGCAGGCGCGCGCAGGCAGTAATTTGCCGGGATTCAGCCGCCCCTCCGGATTCCAGACCGCGCGCAATTGACGCATAAAATCCAGATCGGCTTCGGAGAACATCCACGGCATCAGCTCATCTTTTTCCATGCCCACGCCGTGTTCACCCGAAATCGAACCGCCGGCTTCGACGCATAAGCGGATGATTTCCCGGCTGGCGGCAATGGCCCGATCCAACTCGCCCGCTTGCCGCCCGTCGTAGAAAACCAATGGGTGCAGATTGCCGTCCCCGGCATGAAAAATATTGCCGATCCGCAATTGATAGTGCCGGCCGATATGGTCGCCGTCACGCAAAACATCCGCGATGCGGGTGCGGGGGATGACGCCATCCATGACATAAAAGTTCGGGCTGATCCGTCCCACCGCCCCAAAGGCATGTTTGCGGCCTTTCCATAAGCGGGCGCGGTCTTCCGCGTCGCGCGCCAGCCGTACTTCCGCCGCACCGCTTTCCCGGCAAATTCGCAGCACCTCTTCCGCCTGGCTTGCAACTTCTTCTTTCAGTCCTTCCAGTTCGATCAACAACACCGCGGCGGCATCGAGCGGATAACCGGCGTGTATGTACGCCTCCACCGCGCGGAGCGTGAAGCCGTCGAGCATTTCCATCGCGGCCGGAGTAATTCCCGCCGCCGTAACCGCGGAGACGGTATCGGCGGCGGATTCAATCCGCGCATAGACAGCCAAAAGCGTGCGCACCGCCTCCGGCAGGCGAGTCAACTTGGCGGCAATAGCCGTCACCATCGCCATTGTGCCTTCCGAGCCCACCAGGGTTCCGGTCAGGTCATAACCGGGGATGTCATTGGCTAAACCGCCGGTCGAGACCACGCGTCCATCCGCCAGCACTGCGCGCAACCCGGTGATGTGGTTGACCGTAACCCCATAGGCCAGGGTATGCGGCCCGCCGCTGTTCTCGGCTACATTGCCGCCAATCGTGCATGCCTGCTGGCTGGAGGGATCAGGGACGAATATATATCCGGCCGGCGCTGTGGTTTGCGATAACTCCAGGTTGACTACTCCGGGTTCGACTATGGCCCGGGCATTTTCATAATCCAGCCGCCGGATCTTTCGCATCCGATTAAAGGCCACCACAATTCCGCCTTCGCGTGCGATTGCGCCGCCGCTCAAGCCGGTTCCGGCCCCGCGCGGAATTAGCGGCAGCCCGCTTTCCGTAGCGATCCGGGCTATTACCACTACATCGGCTTCATTGGCCGGAAAAGCGATCAGGTCCGGCACAGCGCGATCCACGCCGCCGTCGTACTCATAAAGCATGCGCCCAATGCCGTCCCATACCACGGCATCCGCGCCCAGCACGGTGACCAGCCTGCGGCGAGCTTCATCGATATTGCTCAAGGGAAAGAGCGAGCCTACATTGCCATTTTAAAATTAGCATATTGCATGGCGCGCGGTTCACCCTGCTAATGCTGACTGATCGTGGTTTATCCCGATCAATTTCCCGAAAATGTCCCGATTTCAGCCGAATACGAACAAACTTCCTACACTGGCCGGCATCGTTAAGTGCTGATGCGGGTGCGTCATGGCCCCGCCTATCTTTCCTGAAGGTGCACGGCTGCATGGTCGAAGCCCTGATGCTTTGGAACGAGCCGAATAACCTCTCACACTGGGATTTCCAGTTGGACAAGGACTGGGAGATTTACTCCCGCCTGCTGAAGGAGGCGGCCGCCGAGGTACGCCGCCAGGCGCCGGGGTTGCGGATTGTGCTGGGCGGCATATCCCCCATTGATCCATCCTTCGTTCGCCTGCTCGATAGCCATGGCGCCCTGGAAAACATTGATATTGTCGCCGTCCACGGATTTCCTCTCGACTGGAACCACTGGAATATTCACGAATGGCCGCGCCAAATCGAATCCATCAAAAAAGCCTGTAGCCATCCGGTTTGGGTGACCGAAGCCGGTTGTTCTTCGTTCGGGGCCGAGGAAGTTCAGGTGTTTGGCCTAAAAACAACGGCGCAATTGCTTCTGCATCGTGTCGAGCGGCTGTTTTGGTATAGCCTCATGGACTTGCCTCCGACTTGGGCCGCGACCACTCGCCACCGCGAAAACGAGGGTAGTGCTTATTACCGTCATTACTATATGGGCTTAATCCGCGCCGATGGTAATTACAAGCCGGCGTTCTATCACTTCCCCGCCGGCATGGGCATTTGCCAGTGGTTTCATTTTGATGATCATCGCCTGCAACCGGCGATTGGCTATTTGCACCGGCTTGGCGTGCGCAAGCTACGGACAGGCCTGAGCTGGGCCGATTGGTATCGTCCCGGCGCCGAAGCCTGGTTCGATCGCCAAATGAGCCAGCTCGCGGATTTTGAAATCACATTGACTTTGTGTTATACCCCCGAGCACTTCGGCATTCTGCCTGTGCATAATAGTCCCCCGCTCAATACTCAGGAATTTGCCCGGTTTGCCGGGTGGGTAGCCCAGCGTTATTGCCGGCCTAAAGCTCTGCCAGCAACCGCCGCGGCGGATGTCGATCTGCAGCCGGTCTGAGCGGAGGGCGCGTATGCAAACACTCCATATTCTGCTCACGACCGATACCTGGGGTGGAATTTGGACTTTCACTCTCGAATTAAGCCAGCAACTGCGGAAACAGGGCTGCCGGGTCACCTTGGTCAGCTTGGGTCCAAAGCCCTCGACCGAAAATTTGCGCGAGTTGGAGCATGCGGATATTCCCCTTTATACCCTGCCGTGGCGCCTGGAATGGATGCAAGCCGCCGAGCGGGACACCGCTGAGGCGCAGCGCCATCTTGCGTGGTTAGCCGCCGAACTACGTGTGGATCTGGTTCACGCCAACCATTTTGCTTTTGCCTGCGGTGAAAATAGCTATCCCACGGTCCTCACCGTCCATAGCGATGTAGTTTCCTGGTGGCGGCATGTGCGGCAGATGGCACCGCCTCCGGATAAATTTCACGCTTGGTACCGCGGGTTGGTGTTGCGGGCGCTTGCGAATGCCGGCCAAGTGGTGGCGCCAACGCGGGCGGTCGACCGCGACTTGCGCCAGAGCTATAGCTGCAGCCGGCCCGTCGTGATTATTTCCAATGGCCGCGCAGCCGCGGAAAACCGGCCGGCGCCCGTCAAGCAGAATCTGGCCGCCGCTATGGGGCGGGTGTGGGATGACGCCAAGCAACTGGCCTGGCTGGGACAGTGGAAATGGCCAATTCCAATTGAGGTGGCCGGCTCGTTGCGGCATCCGGAAAATGGCGCCGCTCCCACCCTGCCGCAGTCGCCGGAGGTGCGCTTCCTGGGCGAATTGAATTCCGCCGGCCGGCTCGATTTGCTCGAACGCGCGCGCCTGTTCATCGGGTGCGCCCGTTATGAGCCGTTCGGATTATCAGCGCTGGAAGCGGCACTGGCCGGTTGCGCGCTGGTGCTGGCCGACATTGAAAGCCAGCGCGAAATCTGGGGCGATACCGCCTACTATTTCCCGCCCCCGCCTCATCCCGATGCCCGTCCGGCGCTAGAACACATTCTGGCCTCCCTGGCCGCGGCTCCCGCGCAATGCGATCGTGCCGCCACAGCCGCCCGCCGGCTTGCCATCGAGCGCTACCACTCCTCCCGCATGGCGAAAAAATATTTACACCTGTATTGTCAGGCGCTGGCGCACGGCGCGCCCACGCCCGCCCGGGCGGAAATCGCGGAAACGCCATGCGCCTAGCCATCTTCGCTCATTCCTGGCTTTCCGATTGGAATCACGGCAATGCCCATTTCCTGCGCGGCCTGGCGCGCGCGTTGATCGCGCGCGGACACCAGGTGCAGGCTTTCGAGGGACAACCGGGAAATTGGGGCGCCTGGTCGCTGGCGCAATTGTTTGCCGAAGAACCGGTCGTCGCCCTCAGCGCCATCCAGGATTTTCGCCGTCATTATCCGGAATTGCGCCCCGAGTTTTATCCTTGCGCCCGCCGCTGGCCGGAAATCGCCGAAGACTGGCTCAGCCGCCGTCTACGCGAGACCGCGGTCGTGCTGCTGCATGAATGGAACGAACCGGAGTTGGGGGAAGTGCTGGCGCGGCTGCGCCGCCGCCTGGGCTTTCAATTATTCCTGCTCGACACCCATCATCGCGGCTACAGCCAACCGGAAGCGATCGCGCGTTTTCCCTTGCGCGAGTTTGATGCGGTTTTAGCCTTTGGCGAGAGCTTGCGCCAGCTTTATCTCACCCGCTTTGGCGTCTGTCGCGCCTACTGCTTTCACGAAGCCGCCGATGAAACCGTATTTCGCCCTCTGGCGCCCTCCGCCGAGCCTCGGGCCGAAGTCGTCTGGATCGGCAACTGGGGCGATGAGGAACGGACTCGCCAGATTCGCGAGTTTCTTCTGCTGCCTGCCAGCCACCTGCCGCAATACCGTTTTTTGGCGCATGGCGTCCGTTATCCCGACTGGGCTCGCGGAGAAATGGATCGCTCCGGCATTCGTTATGCCGGCTATCTGCCTAATCTGCGCGCCGTGGAAGTTTACGGCGCCGCCTGCGCCAGTGTTCATATTCCCCGCCAAACTTACGCCAATGGCTTGAGCGGCATTCCAACGATTCGCGTCTTTGAAGCCCTGGCTTGCGGTATCGCGCTGGTTTCGAGCCCCTGGGAAGACCGCGAAGGCTTGTTCCAGGCGGGCCGAGATTACTGGATGGCGCGCGACGGCGCCGAAATGACCGCCATGCTCGCCGAGCTTTTACGCGATGACCGTTGCCGCGTCGAACTCGCCAGCCAGGGTCGTGATACCGTCTTGCAACGGCATACCTGCCGCCATCGCGCCCAGCAACTGGAGGCTCTGTGCGCCGCATAAGGCTGAAGCTGCACGTCTTTGGCTCCAGCTTGCTGTCCAGCTATTGGAACGGCGCCGCCACTTATTACCGGGGCATCTATAAATACCTGCATGTCCGCGGTCATGAGATCGTCTTTTATGAGCCCGACGCCTTCGAGCGCCAGCGCCACCGCGATATCGAGCGGGCGCCTTACGCCACTTCCGTCATCTATCGCAATCACGCCGAATTGGAGCGCTGTCTGGCCGCCGCCGCCCAAGCCGATGTGCTGATCAAGCACAGCGGCATCGGAGTGGAAGACGCATTCCTGGATGGCGCTCTGATCGAAGCCGCCCGCGCCGCCGGGGAAGATCGCCGCTTGGCGGTGTACTGGGATGTGGATTCGCCCGCAACTTTAAGCGATCTCTGGAGTCGCCGCGATGCCCGGCTGCTTAAATGCCTACCCGACTATGACCTGGTGTTAACCTACGGCGGCGGCGCGCGGGTCATCCGCGAATATCTCGCCTTGGGCGCCCGCGCCTGCTATCCCATCTACAACGGCTTGGATCCGGAAACCCATTTCCCGGTCTCGCCCGATTCGCGCTGGCGCGCTAAGATGTCCTTTCTCGGCCACCGCCTGCCCGATCGCGAGGAACGCGTCCAGCGCTTCTTCTTCCAGACCGCGCGGGCGCTACCGCAATTCACCTTTTTACTCGGAGGGGAAGGCTGGCGTGACCTTCCGATGCCCGCCAATGTCATCTATGCCGGACATGTCGGCTGTGCCGACCACAACGTCGCCAACTCCTCCGCGGAAACCGTTTTGAATATCAATCGCAGCTCAATGGCCGATTACGGCTACTCTCCCCCCACCCGGATCTTCGAAGCCGCCGGCGCCGCGGCTTGTGTGATCAGCGATCACTGGGATGGGCTGGAACAGTTTTTCTCTCCAGGCGAGGAAATATTCCAGATTGAAGATAGGCTGCAACTACAGTCACTGCTGCAAACGCTGACCCCCGAGCGTGCGCGTCAGATGGGCGAGCGCATGCACCGTCGCGCGCTCCTGGAGCACAGCTACGAGCAACGCGCCCGCCTGGCGGAATCGATTCTGATTCGGCGCGGGGCTCGCCCGCACCAGCCCTGGCTGATTGAGGCGGCTTAATGCGGCTGGCGATTTTTGGCTTGACTCTCTCGTCCTCCTGGGGCAATGGCCATGCCGTAACTTATCGCTCGTTACTGAGCGGTTGGCGCCAGCTCGGTCATCAGGCGGTATTCTACGAACTCCAGCAGGAATGGTATCAATCCAACCGCGATCTGCCTCACCCCGGCTTTTGCGAGTTGTACCTGCTCGAAACCCGCGCTCAGATGCTGGCGGCCGCGCGCTCCGCCGTATTGGATGCCGATGCCGTCCTGGTGGGCAGCTTTACTCCGCACGCCACCGTGTTGCTCGACACCTTGCTTGCCGCCGACCATCCCCGGATCGCCTTTTACGATATCGATACGCCAATTACTCTGGATGCGCTGCGCCGCGGAGTTTGCGAATACCTCCGCCCTGAGCACATTCCGGCGCTGGATGCCTATTTCAGTTTTACCGGTGGGCCGTTGTTGGCTGAGCTGGCGCGCTGCTTTGGCACCCGCCAAGCCGTGCCGCTGTATTGCAGCTTCGATCCGGAGGTTTATTACCCTGCCCGCGCCGGAGAGACTTTTGCCCCGCAACTCTCAAATGACCTCAGCTATATGGGCACCTATACTCCCGACCGCCAGTCCAAGCTCAAACGGCTGCTGCTCGCGCCAGCGCGCCAGTTGCCGCAGGCCCGCTTCCTGATCGCCGGCCCGCTCTATCCCGATGCCGCCCAGTGGCCCCCCAATGTGAGGCATGTCATTCACCTCTACCCTCGCGATCACCGCGGGCTTTATGCCAGCAGCCGGTTCTGCTTGAATCTGACCCGCCAGGCTATGGTCGAAGCGGGCTATTCGCCCTCCATCCGCTTGTTTGAAGCCGCCGCTTGCGGCGCTGTCATCGTCAGCGATCCCTGGCCAGGGCTGGATAGCTTTTTCCAGCCGGGGGTTGAGATTCTGGTTGCCTCCGAGACTGGTGAAATGCTCGAAATCCTGCGCTCCCGCGATCCTCTTACCCAGCTTCGCGCGGCGGCCCGGGCGCGGGTCTTCGAATCTCATACCGGCCGCCATCGCGCTGCGGAACTGTTGGCGGCTCTGGAAAGCGCCTGCTCCCACGCCTTGCCCCAAGCCATGTAGAAACGGCGAATCCACAGGTTCTTCAAAAACAGCAGCATCCCCATATTTTCGAATAATTTATCAAAGGCGTGACATAGCTTGATTAATTATTAGCCCTCGATCACGGCTCGTGCTTAGTTTCGGTCCTTCATTTTTCACGAGGTGGGTATCCGGTTGACTCACCAGGCCCCAAGGGATTGTGGTTTTGACGCAGCGGCATTGGTATGACGATGAATGAGTTGGCGCTCAGTGATCGGCTCAATGGTGACGGCCAGTTGCGCCAAGCGGAAAAAGAGCTTACCGCGGCTTCGGGACCTTCGACGGTTGAAGCGGAATGTGAATTCGACCAGGTAATCGTCCAAATGACGATGGCTGACTGCGCCCTGATGCGTCCCCAGCAGCCAGCGTTTGAGCAGAGAGATCACCAAGTGCACTCGCGGCAGCAGCTCCGAGGCGGCCTCCCTCCTGCCTCG
>JAKASR010000028.1 GCA_021818955.1 Acidobacteriota bacterium | reverse complement strand
TACCCCGGCCAACCCAATATCCGCGTCCAGTCCTGGTTTGCAGTCACGATCGGCAGTGTACGAAAATTGCCCCATCGAAATCCATCCCGCTCGGTTTTAAGCCTTTACAGATTCCTGCTCAGCACCCATAATACTTTGCCCATTCAGGCGATAACTTCTAACGCGCCACGGCAGGGGCGCGGAGTAGTTTCCGGATTATGCGCAGGCGTTGGGGCAGCAATTGCAGCCTGCCCGCATGATTGCCGAAACGCACCGCTTCATAATCCTGCATAAACTCGTCGAGCGCCGGCTGCACCTGCATTTCCCGCACCAATTCGGCCAACTCTGGCGCGGTGCAGGAGGGGGGGCGCGCATAGCCGGCGCGGCGCAGCACGGCCTGCAATCGGCGGTAATAGGCAGTGGCCTGACGGCGCTCCCATTCCTGGAAGATTGGATTATCGCGATTGGCGGAGCGGAGGCGGCGCCACAGCGGACGCACTCCGAACAGTGCAGCTAGCAGCGCCAGCCAGCCCAAAAACCAGCGCCACCGGGCAGCACCAGGATGTGGATGACGCCACCAGATGGCCAACCGATGGCGCCAGGACAGCGCCTGGTCGCGCAAGGAACTAAACAGGTGATGGCGCTGGCTGACCCAATCCCGCCGCAACTGCAGCGCCAGCCGTACCTGATGGGAAAAATCGTAGTTGATCACCCAATCCTGCCAGAAGGTTTGGGCCGCATCGAACAGCAACTGCAATCTTCCCCATGGGCCGGTGAAGCCGGATTCCGCGGTAGGCGGGGTAGCGTCGAACGGAACCCAGATGCCTGTGTCCATTCCAGTGCGCGGCGGAGGGGGGAAATAAACTTCCACCCAGGCGTGGGCTTCGCGCCCGCGGATCAAATATTCATGCGAGAGGTGATTATATGGGCCGGTTATAAACCCGGTAACCACGCGGGTGGGGATGCCGAGCGTCCGGCCGAGAATCGCCAGCGCCGAAGCAAAGTATTCACAATCGCCGGCGTGATCCACCAACAAAAAATCCGCCAGCGGGTCGCGTCCGCCCGGCAAACCATTCAGGGTGTAGCGGTAATGCGTGCGCAGATAGCGCTTTAAAGCCTGCATGCGGTCCCAGGCATCGGGGCGCGAAGACGTCACGATGGTTTGCGCCAGGCGGGCAATGCGAGGATCAAGGCTGCGGGGAAGTTGCAGATATCGGCGGCGGATTGGGCGGGGATAGCGGTTGCCGGCGTGGCGAAGTATGGCGGCGGGAGGCAAACCAACATCGGATACGGCGGTGTACGATAAACCGCCGGTGCCGGCGCCTAGCGGGGCAAGATCCATGGGCGCAATCGTCTGGCCGGAGTCGATCACCAGGTCCCGCAGGGGCGTCATGAGCGCGCGAGTTCCGGGAGCCAGGAAGAGCACGTCGGCGCCGATTGGCTCCATCATGATCCGGTATTGCAGCAATTGGGTTCGCTTGCCCGGATAGAGCACCGCCGGGAATGTCAACCGGCCGAAATTGGTGGTTGCAATATAAGGGCGGGCCGTATCCAGCCAGCGGTCGCCGTGAAACCGGTTCAACACGCGCCCGCGCCAAAGGATGCGCTGAGCCAGGTTACGCATTGCGGGCATGCTTGCTTCAGGCCCAAGCAAGCCGATATGCATCACCACCTGGTTGCTTTCTTCCAGATTGCGCACTTCGCCCAGATGCACGTCATTGCTGAAGCCGGAAATAGCATTGCGCGATAGCAGCGGATTCCAGTATTGAAATGACAAGCGGGGGAGCAAGAAAAACAGGCTGGCACCCACCACCCCGATGGCTAACGCCATCGTGATGGAAATGCCCGCCAGGCCGCGACGGATACGGCGGGTGGAAAAATGATGATCCACGCGGGTGCGCTCGCCACCGGCCTGTTCGCCCCGGAACATCTCATAAGCCACAAAGGTGGCCACCAGCAGGAGCAGGAAGAGGGCAAAAAACACCAAAAAGCCCGCTCCCACGGTCAGGGTGGTTGCAGCCAGTACTTCCAGGAAGGCCAGAATGCAGAGATAGAGATAATCGCGCGAGCGTTCGGCGGCGAACAACTTGACGAGCGCGGCAAACAAGACCAAATGGACGCAGGCGGCGATAAAGGAGCTGCCGAGCAGCATCAGGTCAGCGGCAAAAAAAAGGATATAAAGCAGGGTGGCGATGCTGACCCAGTGCGCAGGCAGGCGGGGGTGAATGCCGCGTGCCAGCAGTCCACCGCGCACCAGCAAGCCGGCCGCACCCAGCCCGATCCAGATCCAACCCAGTCGCCCTGTCGCCACCAGGGTTAAAAACCCTGTCGCCAGCAGCAACAGCAACAGAGCCTCAAAATAGGGACGAATTGACGCTGGGGACGCGCTTGACCTGCTTTCTCCCCACATAGGCGCAGTCTAGCATTAAGCGGGAAAAGCCGCTTTCCCGGCAAGCGCCATCGCTTTTACTCCGGGACGTTCATCTACTCTTACTCTTTTTCGCCGGAGGTGGATCCGATGAACGCTCAACTATTATCCGTTATCGCGAATCTTCGCCCAAGCCGGGCCTGAGCGGTTTCCAGACCCCATCTAAGGTGAGTACCTTATGGGCTGGCAGGCATTGCCTGATTGAGACTGAGGCCTGAATTCCCCGCCACTGGATAGGGTTGATTCCGTGGTGGTTTCAGGGTGCGCCTCGGTTGCCGGAACTGCCTGAATCTCATGAGCGTGTACGGAGCCGCTTCGTTCGCGCGGGCGTGGCTGCCACGCTCTTGATTCTTTTTGCCAGCCCCGTCCTATTTGGCGCGCCGCCGACAAGCAGCCCATCAGAATCCGTTTGGTTGAAACGCGCACAAGCCTGGGTTTTTCATGTCCGCCATCCGCTACGGCTCACCGCAGCCAGCGCACAGCTTTCCGCCCCGGTCCCCGGGAACAGCGCTTCGCCGGATTATGCTCAGGACGCGGACATCATCGAGCTGTACCATTTGCGCTTTGAACGAGTGGGCGTGAGCGGGCTCTCTACCCAGGTCGTGCAGCGAGTCTTTCAAGTGGAGTCGGAGGAAGGCGCGCGCGACCTGGGCTTGGATGACATCTGGTACGACGCCTCGCGCAACCGGTTTCAACTCTGGCGGGCAGACATCTTTCACGATGGAAAACTGGCCGGCAGGGGACGCGATGAGGGCCGCACCCGTCCGTATGACTCCGGATCGCAATCGCGCCGGCTACGCTTTTCCGGATTGCAACCGGGCGACATCGTCAATATCATTTATTGCCTCTCGCCCCGCTTGCGCTCGAGTTGGACGATGTTGGCAGGCAAGTATTTGGGAGATCTATTCGCCTTCCGCTCCGGTTATCCGGCGCGCCAGGTACGCTATGTGCTGGAATCTTGCTTCCCGCTTGCCGTTAGCCAATCGCGCCTGGCGCCGCCGCTGACCTGGAAACGAAATGGACTTTACGGCTGGGAATGGCAAGCCGGGGCATTGCCCGCCTTCTATTCCGAAAATGAAGGCCCTTCGGTTACAGATCGCTCGCCCTTTGTGCAGGCGTCTTCGTTTCGTTCCTGGCAAGCGCTGGTCAAGTGGTACCTGAATTACCTGCGCCAACCTTCCCGCCTTGCGCCCGCCCTTCGCGCCAAATGGTTGCAACTGGCGCCGCCCGGCCAAGCACCCGCGGCAACGCTGCAACGCATCCGCGCCATTCTCGCCCGCCGGCTTCGCTATGCCGGGGATGAGACCGGGCCTCACGCCTTTTTCCCCGATTCGGTTGCCTCGGTATGGCGCGCGCGCCGCGGCGACTGCAAGGATGGCGCCTTGCTGCTCGCCACCTGGCTGCGCCTGGAAGGAATACCCGCCGACGTTGCGCTCTTGCGCACCCGCCGCATGGGACGCCTGGCCAAAGGCGCCGCCACCATGGCCGCCTTCGATCACGCTATCGTGTATGTGCCCGGGCGCGCTCTAAATGAACCGCCGCTGTGGATTGACACGACCGCCCCGGCATTTCAAAGCACCAGTCTGCCCTCCTCCGATCAGGGCGCGCTGGCATTGATCTTGCGGCCCGGCCAGCGCCATTTAGTGCAAGTCCCGATCGCCGCGGCGCGGGTTAATTTAACTACCCGCCGCTTCCAGTTGCGTCCCAATCCCACCGGCGGCTACGAGCTGAGCGGCTCGGTGAGCGTCAGCGGCGCCGATGCGCCCAGTTGGCGCGCCCGCTGCGCCCATGTCCCCGGAAGGCGGCAGCGAGTGCAAGCCTGGTTGCGTTTTGCCGTTCCGGAAGCCGTCGTCCGCAGGCTTCAGGTTAAAGGATTATCTCCGCAAGCGCCGGTATTCCAAGCCCGCTTTCATGGCTGGGTGCCCGATCTGCCCACCCCGCTCGATGTTGCCTGGCTGCGCACCAACTACGTCTCCGCGCTGGCATTTACCGAGCGGCGACGCCAGCCGCTGAAATTAAATTTGCGCTGGCGCACGCAGGATAGCTGGTCATTACAATTGCCGCGCGCCTGCCCGGCCTCCCTCTCGCTACCGCAGTGGTCACGCGTGACTGACTTTGGCAGTCTGCGCGTCAGCGTCGATTGTCAAAACGGCCGCTTACAGGTTTCCGACACCGTGGCGCAAAGGGCGAGCTCGATTTCCGCCGTCGAATATCCCTTATTTCGCCAGTTCTGGCGGCAGGTGGATATGGTGCTGCGCCGTCCCGCCTGGCCGATTCTGCCCCGCATGGCCATCATCCGCCATACAAACTCAGGCCAAATCGTTTTTCCCGACCTGAGCGGATCTCGCTAAAAATACACAGGTTGACATCGACGATTCACCCCGGACCGCATAGATTTTACCCGCGCCATTGCGGCCAGCCATTCGAGCCGCCGGCTTCTATCGCGGCAATGAGTTGTGAGGCGGGTTTGAGCGCGGCGTAATTGGCGGCCGTGACGGCAGGCCGAAGGGTGGCAGGCCCGGCGGCGGCGCGCCCGGCGGCCGGTAAATCGGTGGGCGGGGATAGGCCGGAGCATAATATCCTGCAGCTTGCTGCCCGCCATTGAAACCGGGCGGGAGCCAGATATCGCGGCCCCGCCGATCATTGCTGGCCAGAATATGGGGGGTGATGAACACCAGCAGTTGATCGTCGCTGTTTTGATTTTGGAGGCTGGAAAACAAGCGTCCGATCACCGGCAGGCGCGCAATGCCGGGAACGCCGGCCAAGGATTGCATCTCCTGATGAGTAAACAGGCCGGCGATGACCGCCGGCTTGCCCTCGCGCAAACTCAAATGCGTGGTCAGCGAGCGGTCGCTCAGGACCGGGATATTGTTACTATATTGCCCGGTCAGCGACCGCACCCGGGCCTGAATCGAGACCTGCACCCGCCCCTTCGATTCGACAACCGGCTTCAACTTGAGGTTCAGTCCGAGATTGACGAAGGTGAACGATGGAAAGGGCTGGATATAACTTTTGTTGCCGAGCACCTGCTGCACGGCTGAATTCAGGTAAATCGGCGCGAAGCTGGCGTTGACGACCGGATAGCGTTCACCGATGCGCAACGTGGCCTGCTGGCTGGAGTTGGCGCGCAGCCAGGCAGTTTCCAAGGTCCGGCTGCGGCCGTGCTGGAAGCTGAAATTCGCCACGGTCGGGGGCCAGGTCACCGCCATCAACGTGGCGCCCCCGCCGAAGACGGCGAAAGGAGTATTCAAGAGAGGCGACAGTTGCTGCTGCAATTGCTGCAATTCCTGCGAGAGCTGGCCGGAACTTAAAATGCCGTTCAGCCCGCCTTGCGAAAACAACTGTTGAATCAGGCTTTGCAGATTGCCGGATTGTCCCAGTCCCGCCAACAGCGGAGCCAGGCTAAAGACTTGAAACTGCGTATGCGGATTCACGCCGATTTGGGTTGCGACCGAGTGGGTGACCTCCACAATCCGGACGTCCAGCATCACTTGTCCGCCGGGCCGGGATAAATTCGCCAGGAGCTGTTCCGCCGCATCGAGTTGGGCTGCCGTGCCGCGGCAGACAATCGCACCCCGCGCGGGATCAAGTTGTATCCAGCGCAGATCGAGCATCAGGCGCAGCGCCTGGGCAATTTCCTGCAGGCGCTGTGGCTGATCGAGGCCGCGCGCCAGGTAAAACGTCCGCAGGCCGATCGGGGTAAATTTGGCTTGATCCGCAGCCGGCCCGAAGAAAATCGTGTGCGGGCCGAGCGCGTTCCAGGCGACCCCCAACTGGTCTCGTAATGCGATCAGGCATTGCCCCAACGCCGCCGGCCCCAAACGAAAGCGCACCGGGCTATTGGGAAGTTTTTTATCGATAAACGCCCGCAAGCCATAAGCGCGGGCAACTACGTGCAGTAAATTCCAAGTTGTTCCGTCAAATTGAAAGGCGTGGCGGCCAGCCACGAAATGCAACGCCGGCAAGGGCGCGGCTTGCTGCACATTCAGGCGAAAGCGGCCGGCGGGCGGCTGCAGATCCGGCATATCCGCTTCCAACGCCTGACGGGCGTCATAGTTGGCAGGATCGAGCGCCAGCGCGGTGCGAAACTGCAGCGCCGCTTGCCAAAGGCGCCCGGCTTGCCGCAGCCGCACGCCCGCCGCTAAATGCGATTCAACCGCCTCGCGCAACAAGAGATTACTGGCCGCTTTGCGCAAAGCATCCATAGGATGGCGCTTTTGGCCTCGGCGGGCACGCAGGTAGGCGGCATCGTAATTGCCACGCATGATTTCGGCGCGCACCCGCGCCATCCAAACGCGGTCGGTTAAGGAAAGGCTGGATGCCGCGGATTTGCGATCCTGCTTGCCGGGAACTGTGGCTGCGCCGCGCGTAGCCATGAGCAGGCAAAGTCCCAGCCAAAAACACGGCCGCCAATTCGTGGGCCGTATCTGCGGAAGTTGAGTGTCAGGATTGAGTTGAGACTTTCCAGCCATCTCTTCTGGACAGAGTAGCAGAATCCTTTCGCCTCGATAGGAGAATGCCAGTTCTCTCCATGCCAGGGATTTTTTAAAGCTGGCCTGGATTAAATCTTTGAAAAATTAAGCTTTTTACTGCGAGACAACCCATATCGCCAAGAGAAACCCTTTTCGCCAACTCTGGCAAAAACGAAAAGACCCTTTGAATTCAACTGCCTACGTCCATTTTGCCAGGCTGCCATATTTGGCAAAATGGAATTGATGGCGTAATTTCACTCACTGCCCGTCAACATCATTATTGTGGCAAAGACATCTTCCCGGTAACTGCATTCAGCGCCACCGGGCTATGCTTCATATCGAAGCTTGAATCAACCTCGCATGCCCTCCGCCTCGACCGCTACCGGATTCACGCTCGATACCGGCTTGGAAAACATCTCCGGAGTCGGGCCGCGCCAAGCTTTTTTGCTGGCCGCGCGCGGGCTGACGCGCGTCGAAGACCTGCTTTCCTATTTGCCGTTTCGTTATGAAGACCGCAGCCGCATCTGCCGGATCCAGGAGTTGCGCCCGGGTGAAAGCGCGACGGTAATGGCTCAAGTCCGCAGCTTTCGGCTACTGCACACCCGTGGTGGCATGCAAATCGGGCGGCTGCGCGCCGCCGACGACAGCGGCGAATTGGAATGCGTCTGGTACCATGCCGCCTGGTTGCGCGATCGTTTTCAAACCGGTCAATGGCTGGCATTGTACGGCAAGCCCGAGCCGGAAGGCTTGTTCTGGCGAATGAATCAGCCCGAATTTCAGCTGTTGCATCACTCGCCGGACTCCGTCCCGGATTCGCTCAAGCTGGGCCGTATTGTGCCGATTTACGAAAGCCTGGGCGAGCTCAGCTCCGGCCGCCTGCGCCTGGCGATTGCCCGCGCGTTACGCGCGCTGCCGCCCTCGCTGCCGGAAATTTTGCCGGCTCCATTTATCGAGCGCCTGCATCTGCCCACCCGCCGCGCCGCCTTCGAACAGGTACACTTTCCCGCCGCGGGCGTCTCGCTGGAATTGCTGCAGGCGGCACGCACGCCCGGGCATCTGCGCCTGATTCTGGAAGAATTGTTTTTTCTTCAAACCGGCTTGGAAATCAAACGCCAGCGCGCGCTGCGCCAGCCCGGCATTCCCCTTCTGCCGTCGCCGGAAATTCGCGAGCGGCTGCGGCGGCTGCTGCCGTTCCGTCCCACCGCCGACCAGAAGCAGGCCATGCGCGAGATTGTTGCCGACTTGGGCGGCGGGCGGCCGATGCGCCGGCTGCTGCAGGGGGATGTGGGTTCGGGGAAAACCATCGTCGCGCTGCAGGCGGCCGTCATGGCCATTGGCAATGGCTATCAGGCCGCGCTAATGGCGCCCACGCAGATATTGGCCGAGCAGCATTTTATGAATGCCCACCGGCTGCTGCCCGGTTATCGGCTGGCGCTGGTCACCTCCGCCGCGCGCCGTTCCCGCTCCGCGCCGGAGCCCGAGTTAGTTATCGGCACTCAGGCGCTGCTGGAAAACCGGGCCCGGCTGCGTCGTCTGGCGCTGGTGATTGTGGATGAACAACACCGCTTCGGCGTGCTGCAGCGGCTGCAGCTCATGCGACAGGGCGAGCAAACGCCGCATGTGCTGGTCATGACCGCGACCCCCATCCCACGCACGCTGGCGCTCGCTTTCTATGGCGATCTTGACACCAGCCTGCTTCGCCTGCGGCCTCCCGGCCGGCTGCCGATCCGCACCCGTATCGTGCCGCGCGGGCGCGAGGCGGAGATGTACGAGTTTGTTCGCCGCCAGCTGGCCGCCGGCCGCCAGGCTTATGTTGTCTGCCCGGTAATAGAAGAATCCGAAAAGCTCGACCTCGTCCCGGCACTGGACATGGAGCGCCGCTTGCGCGCCTTATTTCCGGAATTTCAGATAGGCCTGCTGCACGGGCGGCTAGCCAGCGAGGAAAAATCCGCCGTAATGCAGGCCTTCCAACGCGGCAAACTGCATTTATTGGTGTCGACCACGGTGATTGAAGTCGGCGTGGATGTGCCCAATGCCACGGTCATGGTCATCCATCAGGCGGAGCGGTTTGGCATCGCCCAGCTACACCAGCTTCGTGGTCGCGTCGGCCGCCCCCAGCCCAGAAGCAGCGGCGCGCGCCGCGCCTTTTGTTTTCTGGTGCCCGGGGAAGAAATTACGCCGGCAGCCCGGCAGCGGCTGGCAGTGGTAGAGGCCAGCGAGGATGGCTTCGAGCTGGCGGAAATGGATTTAAAGTTGCGCGGCCCGGGCGAGTTCTTTGGCACCCGGCAAAGCGGCTTACCGGAATTCGCCATCGCCCAGCCCTTGCGCGATCAGGAATTATTGGAGGTGGCGCACAGCGAGGCCCGCGCCTGGTGGAGGCAAGCCGGGCAGGAAGAAAAAAGGCGTTTGCTGGAAATCGTTCGCGCCCGCTGGCAGCGCAATTATGGATTGGTGGAAGTCGGCTAAGGACAGTTTGCAACCAGGCTGCAAGTCCTCATTGCAATAGCATCTCCAGCCGTTCGGGAACGATTTCGATGCTCTTGCGGGAGTAATCGAGCATTCCCTGCTGGCGGAACTGGTTCATGTAATGGGTGATGATCTCGCGCGAGGTTGCGACCTGCTGCGCCAGCGCCTCATGCGTTAAAGGCGCAAGCTGCAGCCGGCCATCTTCCAGCCGGATGCCAAACCGCTGCGCGTTTTCCAGCATGGTGCGGGCCAGGCGGCGAGGTATGGGATCGAAAGCGAGGCTCTCAATATGGGTATAGGCGGATTGAATCCGCCGCGCCAGCCAAGTAGCCATGAACATGCCCCAGCGTGGATCTTTTTCCATCTGAGCCCGCCAAAGGCTGTACGGCCAGGACTGCAGTTCCACCGTATCCAGCGCCTGGGCCTGTTCCCGGCGGCGCTCGCCGGCCAGCGCCGCAGTCTCGCCCAGCAGTTCGCCCGGCTTTAAAATTTCCAGCACGGTCTCGCGGCCGTCCTGGCAAACCCGGCTTAACTTCACCCGGCCGCTCAGAATCAGGGAAATATTTTCCGCCGGTTCTTCGGTGCGATAGATGGTCTTGCCGCGAGGGAAAGTTACCGTCTGCGAAGGGGGCAAGGCTTGAATCAGGGTTGCCCAATCGAGAGTAGAAGCTCTTCCATTTCCGTTAGTTTTAACCAGGGGAGCCGGACGCACGCACACTCTCCTTTGCCTCATGGTCCTATGGGGCACTGCCATAGCGCGCGCCGTGCAACATTGCCCGGTTCGCGCATGTATAAACAAGGACGGATGGCAACAGGAAAAGTTGCAGCTTTTTTTTGGCAATTCACAGGCGCCGTCCGGTGAATTAAGGCCAAACGCTTAGCTGCCAATGCCTTGGCGCATCGCCTGCTGGAACTGCTCCAGCCCGGATTGGACCGCCTCCAATTTCCGCTGCAGGTGACCGGAAAACCGTATCAAATTATCCTGCCAGTCTTCCGTCTGGTCTGAAAACTTTTCCCTGACCTCACGCCCTCGTTCACTCAACAGGAGCCATCCCACCCCTCCCAATGCCAAGGCCGGCAAAATCCAGCGTTTCACAACTACCTCCGTGGACCGGGGCTAGCGTGCCTCTTGATCCATGTTTCTATTGTAGAAGAACCCTGGATACCGGATTGTTGCCCGCCGCGTTTGGAAAAGGAAAGGGCATTCAGGCATCTCTTCGCCGCCACCACAAACCCGTTTCTTTTTATATACGAATAAAAATTCGTGGGTCCGGCTCGGTTGGGGCAAAAACTTCCAACTCGGCGTCCTGCCGCCGCCAGCACGCACGCTCTTGCTGCCGTTTTCGCAAAAGCCGCGGCAATCCGGCTAAGGCGCGAATCAGGCCGGCATGATAGCTAAACTTGCCCTTCAGCGCCATCTGCGGCAACATGGCTGCCGCCCAGCCGGCATGCGCCAACAGATTTTTGCGGTCCAGATTTTTCCAGTGAAACCAGAAGCGGTTGCGTTCGGTAATGGCGGCGCGGCGAAACGCGCCCGCATGCCGCAGGGTCGTGGCGCTGATCTCGTGTCGCACCCGCGCCCGGGGCTCATAACCCAGCCGCCAGCCGCGCTTGCGCGCACGATAGGAAAGATCCAGGTCTTCCCAATAGTAGGGCGCGAAATCCTGGTCCAGGCCGCCCATCGCCAGGAAGCTCTGGCGGCGGAAAATACAAAAGCCGCCGACCAGAGCGAAACTGTCGCCGCAAGCCGCGCCCGGCGGGCAATCGAAGTTGCGCCAGGCTTCCCAAAAACCGCGCCGCAGGCGCCCGCACTTGCCGCCGGTTTCGAATTCGCCGCTGCAACGTTCAGCGCGCAGCGTCAGTCCAAACAGTTCCGGCTCGGCCGCCATCCGCTCGAGCAGCGGCGCGATCGCGCCGGGCAGCAGGTCCAGGTCGTTGTTGAGAAGCAGCACATATTCACCCCGCGCGGCGGCAACGCCCGCATTGACCGCGGGCGCAAACCCGCGATTGCGTGGGCTGCGTTCCAGCCGTACTCGCGGCCAGTGCGCAACCAGCCAGGCGGCGGTGCCGTCACAGGAGCCGTCATCGCTGATCACCAACTCGCCGCTCCGGCCGCTGGCGCTTTCCCAGCTTTCCAACTCGGTCATAACCGCAGGCAGATGGCGCTCCAGCAACTCCCGCCCATTCCAGGTGGGCATGACAATCGAAAGCGGTAGCAGGGCGGCATCGGGCATGGCGAATCAGCGCCAGAATACATGAAAGGGGCTGGCGGCCGGCATTGGCGGAAGGGCGCCGCTCAAACTTTATATCCGGCTCAGCGCAGGGCGAAGACGGCGGTCAGGCGGGCCTGGACGGGAATGCGCCGCGGCTGAAAATTGCCGGGTAGCGCCGGCGCAGGCGCCGCGGCCTGTGCCTGCATCATCATTGGCCGCGGCGTAAACAGATTGACATCCAGTTGCGCTTGTTGCAGCCGGCCCAAGCGTTCACCGGCGGCCGCGGCCAGCGTAGCCGCTTCGCCGCGAGCTTTGCGGTAAGCATCGACGATAGCTTTCTGTTTGGCAGCCCCTGGATGCCGCAAAACGAAATTCAGGCTGCGCAATGCGGTTAGATTTTCCCGGGCCGCATCCGCCAGGATCGCGCCGATCAGCCGAAAATCGTCAAGCCGCACCACGATCGAGGCCTCCACGCGATAGCCGGTCAGTTTTTGCGTTTTCCAATCGATCACCGGCTCGGTGGTGTATTGAGCAAAGGTGGCAGCCTGATCGGAGATATGATGCCGGCGCAATAGCGCCCGAATCATCGCCGTCTGGCTTTCGGCCTGGCGGTAGGCATCCGAGAGCCGGGCTTGCCGGCCTTGGGCATTAAATTCCAACACCGCCTCGTCCGGCGTGGCACGATAACTGCCCGTGACGCTCACGGTCAGGTGGTGAGAAGCGCGGAAGTTTGCTCGTGCCGGCGCCTGGCCGGCCAGCGCCAGCCCCGCGCAGCAGCCCAGCAGCGCGGCTACCCGCGCCAGGTGAGAGCAACGGTTCATGCTGCTTCCCAGCGGCGGAACAGCAGCGCCGCATTGGTGCCGCCAAAGCCGAACGAATTGGATAAAGCGTAGCGGATCGGCATCGGGCGCGCCTGATTGGGCACGTAATCCAGATCGCAATCCGGATCGGGGAACTCATAGTTGGCGGTGGGTGGCGCGATCTGATGGTGCAGGCTGAGCGCCAGGATGCCGGCCTCAAGGCCTCCGGCTCCGCCCAGCAAATGCCCGGTCATGGATTTGGTCGAGCTCACCGCCAGCCGGCGCGCATGCTCGCCGAACAGACGCTTGATGGCCAGCGTCTCGAACTTATCGTTGTAGGGCGTCGACGTGCCGTGGGCATTGATGTAGTCCACCTGCTCGGGCCGGATGCCGGCGCTACGCAAGGTATTAGCCATGGCGCGATAGGCGCCGTCGCCGTTTTCGCTGGGCATGGTGATGTGGAAGGCATCGCCGCTCATGCCATAGCCGACAATCTCGGCCAGGATGGGGGCTTGCCGCCGGCAAGCATGTTCCAACTCTTCCAACATCAGAATGCCGGCACCTTCACCCACCACGAAACCGTCGCGGGTTTTATCGAAAGGACGGCTGGCGTGCGCCGGATCGTCGTTGCGGGTCGAGAGGGCGCGCATGGCGGCGAAGCCGCCCACCCCCATGGGGGTAATCGCCGCTTCGGTGCCGCCGGCAAGCATGACATCCGCCTCATCCCGTTGCAGGATGCGGTAGGCATCGCCCACCGCATGGGCGCTGGAGGTACAGGCGGTGCAGGTGGCGGAGTTGGGTCCGCGGGCGTTGAAACGGATGGAAACCTGGCCCGCCGCCAGGTTGACGATGGAGGCGGGAATGAAAAAAGGCGAGATCTTGCGCGGACCGCCTTCCAGCAGCGCCTGGTGCTCGCGCTCAATGACGTCGAAACCACCGATGCCGCTACCGATGTACACTCCGACCCGGTTCGCATCCTCGGCGGGCATCTCCAGCCGTGCCGCTTGGACCGCCTCGGTGGCCGCGGCCAGGGCCAGTTGAATAAAACGCCCGGTTTTGCGAACGTCTTTTTTATCCATGAATTGGAGCGGATCGAACTGCTTGACCTCGGCGGCGATGCGGCTGGCAAACTGCGCGGCATCGAACAGCGTAATCGGCGCGATCCCGCTGCGGGCCGTAAGCAGCCCCTCCCAGGTATCCCCCGCCGTCAAACCCAGCGGCGAAACCAGACCCACTCCTGTAATCACCACCCGCCGCTGCGCCAAACGGGTTACTCCTTGACCCGCGCGGAAATGTAATCGACCGCTTCCTGCACGCGGCGGATCTTTTCCGCATCCTCATCGGGGATCTCAATCTTGAACGCTTCCTCGAAGGCCATGATTAATTCGACTTGATCGAGTGAATCGGCGCCCAGGTCCTCGACGAAAGCGGCATTGGGGGTGACTTCGCTGGCCTCGACGCTCAGCATCTCGGCCACTATCTGTTTGACTTTTTCCTCAATTGCTGCAGACATTCTCCCATCCTGTCGTCCCCGTCTGAAGGACGGGCGTTAGAGTCAAAGGTTCATGATAATACAAGCGAGGCAATAAGCATCGCATAGCTTGGCGATCGGCGCTTGATTTCACCTTGCCGCCTCAAAACTTCCCGATCGGGCAGCGCTCCTGATAACGGCAGCCAGGCTCTGCCGGGGCTGGGGCCATGATTTTCAAACGTTGATGCCCAGGCGCGAGAGCAGGTACGCGATCACCTGCCGCCAAGCCATCCAGTCCCAGCCCCAGCGGCTGGCGCCCACGGGCCGTTGCCGGGGTGAGCCATAGGCGGTGATGCCTTCGGCGCGGAACAAGCGCTCCAGCCGGAAAAGATGGTAACCATCGCTGACCACGATCACGGAGCGCCAGCCATGCTGCCGCAGCAGCGCCGTAACCCGCCGCACCGAAGACGGCGTGGTGGCGGAACGCGCATCCAGCGAAAACGCCTTCGCCGGCACGCCATGCGCGAGCAGCCAGGCTTCACCGACGCCGGCCTCGGTATAATGCGGATCGCCGCCCGCCCCTCCGGTCACGATCATGACTGGAGCCAGCCCGGCGCGGTAGAGCGTCAGCGCGTGCTGTAAGCGGCCGCGCAGCACCGGCGAGGGATGTCCATCATACTCGGCCGCTCCGAAGACGACAATGGCGTTCGAGCGCCGTAGCGCGTCGCCGCCGCTCGAGCGCTCGACCTGATGAAAGATCCAGCCGCTATAGCCCGCCAGCGCCGCCGCCAGTGCCAGCAGCGCCAATCCCAGCCGGGCGCGCCAGCGCCGGCGCGGCATGCGCATGGAGGGGGCGGGTTTCATAGCGCCAAATATTTTCGCAGCGCCTCGCTCGGGATCACGCCTTCGCGCAGCAGCCGCGGCACTCCGCCGGTCAAGTCCACCAGGGTGGAGGCCTGGCGCAAGCGCGCCGCGCCGCCATCCACGATTAACGGCAACGCCGGCCCCAACTGCAACGCCACTTCCTGAGCGCTGGCGCACTCCGGCATGCCGCTCAGGTTGGCGCTGGTCGCCGTCACCGGAAATCCCGCTTCCAGCATCACCGCGACCGCAATCGGCGCCAGCGGAAAGCGCAGCGCCACATGGCCGGTCTGCGCCGTCACCTTCAGCGGCACCGGGCTAGCGGCTTTGACGACCAGCGTCAGCGGCCCCGGCCAGAAGGCTTCCGCCAGTTCATAGAAGATGGGCGGCAACTCGCGCGCCAGCTCTTCCGCGGCGGCAATGCCGGGCACCAGCAGCGACAGGGGTTTGGCGTGCGCCCGGCCCTTCAGCGCGTAAATACGCTCCACCGCCGCCAGGTCGAATGGGTTGGCCGCCAGTCCATACACGGTGTCGGTCGGCAGCGCGACGACTTCGCCGCGCTGCAGAAATTGCACGACCCGCCGCACGCCGTCGGCATCCGGATTCCGCGGGTTGAGGCTGAGAACCTCGCTCATGGTTTTACCTGAACGCCGATCGCGGGCCTTGCCGCCCGCCGGCGTTCGTCTCCATTCTATCCGCGCTGGCAAAGAAAAAAGGGGACGGAAATCCGTCCCCTTTCAAACCGGCTTACCGAAATGGCAAGCTTACTTCTTTTTCTTCGCCGTCTTTTTTGCGGCCTTTTTCTTCGTGGCTTTTGCCATAGCTTTTCTCCTGTTGTCGAATGCTCCCCTTTCGCATAATGCGAGACGGGATGATTTGAATGTATAAATTTGATGCGGGCAGGTGTCAAGAAAAAAATCGCATCGCGGCTGGAAGCAGAACTCCGAGCGCCGCCGTTTTCACCAGCCGCGATAGAGCATGAAATAGATCACCAGCCCGCTCGTGGAGACATACAGCCAGATCGGCAGCGTCCAACGCGCCCAACGGCGATGGCGCCGGAAACGCCGCCGCGCCGCCAGCGAAAAGGTAAACAGCGCGAGCGGCGGAATGAGGGCCGCGAGCGGCGTGTGCGTGGCCAGCACGGTGAAATAGACGGCGCGCGCCCAGCCCGCGCCGTGGTAGCGCACCAAGCCCGCGCGCCAGTGATGCATCAGATAAGCCAGCAGAAAAATCGCCGAGCAGAGCAGCGCGCCGAGCATGGCGCGGCGATGGGCGCGCACCCGCCCATGGCGGATGAGCCACCAACCGGCCAGCAGGCAGGCGAGACTGCCGGCATTGCCGGCCGCGCTCAAGCGCGCCCAGGAATCGGGAATTGGCATGAGGAAAGTATCCGCTATCGGCCCTCAGCGGAAAAAACAGCTTAGGAATGCGGGGCGATAAGCATCGCATAGCTTCGTTCTCGGATGCGCGGCGATCCTCACGCATTTGGCGCTTCGCTCTCTGTTTCACGAAGCCAATTCGAAACCATGCACCACTTAACGCAAATGATCGAAAACCAGCAGGCCAAACAAGAGCGGCAGATAGATTACGCTGGCGCGCAACAGCCGTAACGAAGCCGCCGGCGAAGGCTGCCGCGCCGTCTGCCAGGCGACGCGCAGCAGCCACAAACCCAGCGCCAGCGCGGCAAAAAAGTACAGACCTTGCGCCATCCCCAGCAGCGCCGGCAGCAAGCTGACCGGCAGCAGCGCCAGCGTATAGAGCCGCAACTGCAAGCCGGTGGCGCGAGCATCCAAATCCACTACGGGAAGCATGCAGATGCCGACACGCTGGTAATCTTCGCGGTACAACTCGGCAATGGCCAGGAAATGGGGAAATTGCCAGAGAAACTGCACCGCGAACAACACCCAGGCGCCGAGCGCCAGCGAACCGCTGGCCGCCGCCCAGCCCATCAGCACCGGCCCGGCGCCGGGAAATGCGCCCGCCACCGTGCTCAACGGGCTGCGGCGCTTCAACGGGGTATACACCAGCAGGTAAGTGGTTGAAGTAATGACCGCCAGCGCGGCGGTCAACGGATTGATCAGGCGGTCGAGCCAGGCCAATCCGGCGCCGACGAGCAGCAGTCCAAACAGCGCCGCCTGGCGCGGAGTCAGCCGATGCGTGGGCAACGGCCGGCCAGCGGTGCGGCGCATGCGGGCATCGACTTCACGTTCCCAACGCTGATTCAGCGCCGCCGTGCCGCCCGCCACCATCGCGGTGCCTAAGCTGAGGCGGATTGCCCAAAGCCACCCTGGCCAGTGCTCGACCGCCAAGGCTCCGGAAGCCAGCGCCGTGAGCACCACCAGGAAGGTCACCCGCGGCTTCAGCAGTTCGCCATAGGCCGCAAGTGTCTGCCCGGCCTGGAGCGAGACTTGGCGTACTGAACTCGCCGGCATTGCCGCCGTTAACATGCGCCGGTTCATGCTTCAATCACCTCTTCCGTCCGCGCCTCCGGCGCCCGCCCGGCGCCCGCCTGCCAGGCGCGGAGCGCCAGCCAAAACGCCGTGGCCAACAGGAAGGAACCGCCGACCAGGTGCAGCGTCGCTAAAATGACCCGCGCCGGCGGCGGCTGCGCCGCATTGAGCGTGGCTATTTTGACGAAATACGTCCAGATGCCCAACCCGATCTGCGCCAGCAGGATGAAAAGCAGCAGCAGGGCCGGCGCGCGCAAACCTGGCCGCTCGCCGGCAAGATTCAGTGCCTTCGCCGCCGCCGTAATCACCAATAGGGTCACCACCACCGCGCCCCAGACGTGCGGCAGAATGCCAAGCGCATCATGCCGGTAAGCCGCGCCGAGCAAAATCTGCGCCAGGATGGCCAGCGTCGCCGCCAAGCTCCAGCCGTCCAGCGCGATCCAGCCTTTCACTCGATTTTCTTCGCCCGCCAGGCTCAGCCAATCATGGCCGGTGAAAACAGCCAAGGCCACCGTCAACAAAAAGAACAACTGCGCCACGCTGGCATGAAAGGCCGTCAACCAATCCGGCTGGCGAAGCAAGACGGTCAACCCGCCCAACACGCCCTGAAGGATCACACCCAACACCGCGCCCCATCCCAACCAACGCAGCCAGCGCCGTTGCTCTTTCTTTTGCAGCCACAGCGCGACGATGATGCTGATCATTCCTACGACGGTTGCGATCACGCGATGCGTGTACTCAAAACGAATGCCGCCGATAAAAGGAGGCACCAGGCGGCCATAGGCCAACGGCCAATCAGGAATGGATAAGCCGGCATGCTCGCCCGCCGTCAACGCGCCCACGGTGATTAACACCAGCGTCAGGCACGACCAACCCCGAATCATCCAGTTCAAACCCGGCCGGTATTCGGCCATGGATGCGGGGTTCTTCTCCGCTATCGCCATCCCCACCCCCAAACCAGCAGGGCCAGCAGCGCGATCGGGAAAAAGGTCCAAATCAAGCCGTCCAGGCGCCAGCCCGGCCAGCCACGCCGCTCCCGCCAATGGCGCAGTACCAGCAGCAGCGCGGTTGCGGCGCACCCATCAACCATCACGGCAAAAATTCGAGCCACCATGAGGAATACTACGCCCGAGCGCTTTAAACCGCCGGAAAAACCAGCGCTTGCTGGAAATGGAGCGGCTGGACTGCTTCGGGGATGCCTTAATTATATGCTGGCTTGGCGCCACTTTGATTGTGCTTGCTATCCGTTTTACCCGTTTCCGCCACCAGGCCGCCCGCCGAGGTGAAAATCCAGACGCAAATGGCTATGCGGCAACAGCTTTACCTGCCGCTGCCGCAGTCCATAAAGCTCCTGCCAGACCGCGATCGTGTAATTTCCCGGAGGCAGTGGCGGGAAACGATAGCGGCCATTGCCGCCGGTCACCGAAAAGTAGGGATTGGGGCGGATGCCAATCCAGGCCCGCATCCAGGGGTGCACATTGCAGACGACTTCGATGGGTTTGCCGGATGCGGAGGAGCTTGGAAAACGCCGCCGCTGCGGTGGCGCCGAAGGCGGCAGCGCCAGGTTCCAATCCGCCCCCGGCGGTCCGAGAAAATGCACATTATGAGGAGTCGCATCGTCGGAGCTGATCTGAATTTTCTGCCCCGCCATGGCGCCGAGCACGTGCGGCTGGAACATGCAGCCGGTCTGCTTCAGCTCGACCGCCCAAGCGGGCGGCCGAAAGCGGTAACCGCCCAGCCCGTGCGCCACATAGACGAAAGCATCGCGGACGGTATGGTTGGCATTGATTTCCAGTTCGGGATTCGCAACCGCGCCTTGATGATGGCTGGCGCAGAACGGGTCGGCGCTCATCTTCAGCGCCGGCAAAGCGGGCGGTGCGCCGTCGAAATCCACGCTGCCGTAGATGCGTCCAGCCAGACGCAGATCCATCGGCGCCGCGGGGCGCAGTTCGCTGCGGTTTTCCTGCCGCCGGTGCTGATGCCGGCAGGCCGCAAGCGCGAAGGTTAATCCAAAGCCGGCGATGACCGCGGCCCCGCGCCGCCGGAGCGCCTGCTCGACCTTCCGTTGCAGGGGGGAGGATCGGGCTGGAATTCTCATCTAAACTTCCCACCCCACCTGCCGCGCCTGTCGCCGCGCGCGCCGCAGCACCGGCAACAGCCCGGGCGTGAGCCGCAGACCGGCGAGCGCGCGCCAGCTCACCCAGCGCGCCGCGCGGATATCGGAGCGCGCCTGCAAAGCCTTGGCGCCGCGGACGCGCGCGAGAAAATCCACGATGATATAGTGACGGCGGCAGCGTCCGCGCGCGAAATCCAGCCTTTCGAATACTTCTGCGATTGGTCCGACGCGCACCGCCAAGCCGGTTTCTTCGCGCGCCTCCCGGCGCGCCGCCGCGCGCAGCCGCTCGCCGATTTCTACCAGGCCTCCCGGCACGCTCCAGAACCCGCGATGGGGTGGCTGCCCGCGTTCGACCAGCAGCACGCGCCCGCGATCGAAGACGATCACGCCCACACCAATTAAAGGCTGAGACGGATACAGGCGCGCACTGGTATGCCGCGGGGCGAGAGAACGCGCCGCGGCCGGGCCGGGCTGAGACAATTTGGACTGAACGGCGATAGGTTCAGTCTAATGCATGGTAGCGTGGTGGAACCGTTCCGCCGTTTTAGCGGCTCGGCCGCTTTGACTTTTAGGCGCTAACGCCCGCCCCTTGGCAATTTCTTCGAAATTGCCAAGGGCATAAACTTCTGTCCGATTCGGCCGTTAACGCTCCATGCGGGCGCTCATGGGGGGAACATGACGTACCCGCCACCGCTCGGCTGCAAGCGCCGC
Source organism: Acidobacteriota bacterium (assembly GCA_021818955.1). GTDB lineage: Bacteria > Acidobacteriota > Terriglobia > Terriglobales > SCQP01 > JAKASR01. Next base: position 28,582 of record JAKASR010000028.1, on the reverse strand, counting down.
CTCAGCCGCAGCGAAACCGGTGGCGTATAACCCCAGGCACTTGCCCAGCGGCGCAATGCTGCCCGGCTCCCAATGCCACGCCCGCCGGAAATCGGCGGCGTGTCCAGGTCTGGGGGCGACAAGCATCGCTTTGCACTCCCGGCGGAGGCGGCCGGCGCCGGCTTCCACCCCCGCGGAAGCCACGCTACGGCGGCGCTTGCATCTTCTTTAGGAGTGCACGATGGGCATCCTGGGATGCATGCTGCGCATCCGCCGCGCAAAAGAAAACGGGGGCTTCCGCCCCCGTTGTTTTCGATGATTGGCGAGGCGAGGATTTACGAGACGGCCTGGGCGATCTGGCTTTCATCCATGTCGAAATTCGAATACACGTGCTGGATGTCATCATGGTCGTCGAGCGCTTCGAGCAGACGCAGCATTTGTTCGGCGTCTTTGCCCTCGACCTTGACATAATTCTGGGGCAGCATGCCTAACTCGGCGTTCTCCGGCTCCAGCTTGTTGGCCTTCAGCGCTTCCATCACCCGTTCGTAGGTTTCCGGCGGGGTAATGATTTCCCAGTTCGAGCCGTCATCGCGCAGGTCTTCGGCGCCGGCATCGAGGGCCAGCCCCATTAATGCGTCTTCAGCGATTTTATCTTTAGCAACGCTGATGTCGCCCTGCTTGTGAAACATCCAGGCTACGCAGCCGGCTTCGCCCAGGTTGCCGCCGTGTTTGGACATCAGGTGGCGCAGCTCGCTGACGGTGCGATTGCGGTTATCGGTGGTGATATCCAGCAGCAGCGCCACGCCGCCCGGACCGTAGCCTTCCAGCCGCAGTTCCTCATATTGCGCGCCCGGCAACTCGCCGGTGCCACGCTGAATGGCGCGCTTGATATTATCGGCGGGCATGTTTTCCGCCTTCGCCGCCAGCACCGCGGTGCGTAGCCGCGGATTGGTATCCACGTCGCCGCCGCCGCTGCGCGCGGCGATGGTGATTTCCTTGATCAGGCGGGTAAATGCTTTACCGCGGCGGGCATCGGTGGCTGCTTTTTTATGCTTGATCGTGGCCCATTTTGAATGTCCGGACATGATGATTTCCTTTTTCGCGGCCGATCTAAGCGCTCCCAGGGGCGCTTGTCTGGAGGACGGCTGAAAGCGCCCGCGCAGCCGGCGAGAAGCGGGGACATCTCACCGCAAACTGGCGTCCCTCGCGCGGAATTATTATATCGCGCTCCAGGCGACATCTCACAGCCGCTTTTATCCGCGTGCGGCAGCGCGTGCCGCCGCGCGGAGCGGGATATGATTCCATCCAAAACCGGTGGCGCCTCACCGCGAAGGCTGCGCCGGCGAGGCTCGCCGCTGATCCCGCTACCCGGGTTCTACTCGGCCGTTAGTTGGGCGGAAATGGGTCCCGTGCGGGTGGGTTTAGCGCAAGACGCCCTGCTCGACTTTTTCCTGGCATTCAATGCAATAGCGCGCCCAGGGCACCGCTTCGATGCGCTTGTGGTTAAGCTCGCTGCCACAGGTAACGCACTGGCCGTAGCTGCCATCGTGAATCCGTTGCAGCGCTTCGTTGACCATTTGCAGCATGTGCCGGTCGGCGTTGCTTTGATGGAAGAGAAACTCTTTTGTATAAGAATTGATGGCTTTGTCGGCGATATCCTGCGTGGCTTCCTCATCGGCAAGGCGGCCATCCTGCTCGGTGCGGGTCACCATGCGGGTCAACTCTACTTGCTTTTGTTGCAGCCGCCGCCGCAGCATTTCCAGTCGTTTCTTTTCCATCTTTCCCTCGGGCTTCCCTCTCCGTTGAAATCGTTCGCCGTGCTCCGGCCGGCGCGACAAGCCGCAGCCTTCCGCGCTCGGATCAAATCTTGGTATTATATCAGTTTGTCCGGTCGCGCAAGGCCTCCCGTGAGCGTAACCTCATACGATGCGCGCCGGATGGAAAAAGATACGGGGGCTGCATTTTTTTGCTTCCCGGATCTAATCCTTTCCAGGAGTTGCAACCGTGGCGCATCTTAGCCGGCGGGAACTGAAAACCGATGAATTCATGAGCGGACTCGATGCCGCCTGGGAATATTGTCTCGAGCATCGTCGTCTGCTGATCACTGCCGGCGTCATCGTGGTCGTGGTGGCGCTGGCGGTTTGGGGCGGATTGAGCTGGCGCCAGCATCGCTTGCATCAGGCGCAGTCCGAGTTGGCCCAGGGGCTCGAGCTTTACCATGCCACCATTTCCACCCAGCCGCTGCCCAACGGCCAACCCTCGTTTCCCACCGCGACCGCCCGCGCCCAAGCGGCGCTGGCCAAGTTCCGCGCCGCCGCCGCTTATCGCGGCACCCGTCCCGGACGCCTCGCCCGCTATTACAGCGCGCTGGCCGAAATTGACGCCGGCCATGGCGCGCGCGGCGCCGCCGGGCTGAAGCGCTTGAGCGGCAGCTCGCACGCCAACCTGGCTGCGCTGGCCCGCGCGGCGCTGGCCAATTACGAACTCAGCCAGGGGAACGACGCCGAAGCCGCCACTCAATTCCGTCAACTGCTCGCCCATCCCGCCCCCGCCGTGCCGCGCGCCACCATCCTCTGGCAACTGGCCGGCATCGAAAGCCATCGCGATCCGAGCGCCGCGCAACAACTCTACCGCCAGATCGTGCAGCAATATCCCAATTCCCAAACCGCCCAGGCCGCGGCGCAGCGCCTGGGGCAAAATCCGTAAGCTATGCCGCGCCGTTGCCGAGGAATGTTGCTGTTCCTGTATGGCGCGGCGGTGTTGAACTTTTCTTCCTGCACGGGCGCGCAAGCGCCCGTGCACCTACAAGTCAGCGCCCGCCATCTTGAAGCCGGCGAATCCGCCGCCGCCTGGCTCGAGCCTCCGCCCAAGCAACCGGCACGATGGGTCTTGCGCAATGCCTCCGGCAAGTTGATTTGGCGTACCCGCACCAGCGGCCGGACGGCATTTACCCTGCCGCGGCCCGGGCGCTACCAGCTCAGCGCCTCGGCCGGCGGCCGGCGCAGCCGGCTCGCGTTAACCGCGCTCGCGCCGCCGCCGCCCTGGTACGGCGGCGTGCTGCCGGTGCAGGAGCTGGGACTGCCGGAGGACGTGAGCAGTTATCTGCGCGCTCACGGTTTCGAAGTGGAGAGCGGGATCTCGGGCGCGCCGCCGCGCCTGATCGTGCTCGCCCGCAGCAATCTTAGCTGGAAGGATTATCAACGGCTCTGGCAGGAAGTCGCGCAGGGCAGCAACCTGCTGCTGCTCTCGCTAATCGAGCCCGAAGCCGCGCCCGCCTGGCCGCTGGCAATCCATCTGACGCCCTGGAACGCCGCCCGCTGCGACGCCAATTTCTTTTCCGTCCCGCGCCTCGCCCGCTCGCTCGACGGCGCCGCCCGCGCCACCCTCAGCCGCGCACTGCGCCCGCAACAAGGCTATGACCTGCGTCGCCAGCCGATGATTCTGCCGCTCTCGCTGGGCGGACGCATGCTCGCCATCGGCCGTTATCGCGCTCCCCGGCTCGGCTGCCGTCCGCTGTTCAGCTTCCGCTTCGGTCGCGGCCTGGCCACGATAAGCACCCTGCCGGTGCTGGCGGATTTCAGCAGCGCCTGGGACCGCCTCTATTTCATGAACCTGCTCAAAGCCGCCGCCCGCCGCCATCCCGGACCTGCCACCCCCGGCCTGGCCTATGTCATGCGCGCGCGGCTTAAAAAACTGGCGCCGTAGCCGCCCATTTCAACACCGGCGCGCGCGCCGCCCGCCGAGTGCCGGCGCCGCCGCGCCAGCCTGATTGGCACGTTTATCCGCTGCGATCGCAAGCGGCGGAAAACTGTGACTGGAAACCGGGCGCTTTTACTGGCATAATGCGCCCGTGAACTCTCTCGACCACCTGTTGCGCTCGCTGCTGGCGCCCGCCGGCTCGCCCCACCATTTTCCCGGCCCTTATGGACTGCAGCTTTACAGCCTGCGTCACCAGCTTCCCGGCCATGTCTCCACTTGGCTGCACCGGGTGCGCCAGATCGGCTACACCGAAATCGAGACCGCCGGCCTCGACGGGCTCTCACTCGCGGCCTTCCACCGCGCCGTGCGCGCCAGCGGCCTGCGCTGCGCCGGCATGCACAACGCCTACGCCCGCTACCGCGATCATCTGGACGACACCATCCATGAAGCCAAAACGCTGGGCGCGCGCTGGCTGGTTTGTCCCGAGCTGCCGCAAAAGGGCCATCGGCTGGAAATGAGCGATGTGCGCCAGGCGGCGGCCGATTTCAACCGCTGGGCGGCGGCGCTGCGTCCGCACCGGCTGCACTTTGCCTTTCACGCCGAGGTCAACGCCTTCACCCCGATTGCCGGCAAGCCCGGCTTCGATCGTCTGGTGGCGCTTACCCATCCCAATGTGTTTCAGGAAATGGACGTGTTCTGGGTCAAGCGCGGCGGCCAGGACCCGGTCACTTATTTGAAGCGCTACCCCCGCCGCTTCAAATTGATGCACCTCAAAGATATGCGCCGCGGCACCCCCAGCGGCGCGCCCTTCAACGGCCCCACGTCCAACGAAGACTGCGTCCCGCTCGGCCAGGGCATCCTGGATATCAAGGGCATTCTGCGCGAAGCCATGCGCATCGGCGTGCGGCATTATTTTGTGGAAGACGAAAGCCGCGAAGCGCCCCAGGGCATCGTCGCCAGCCTGAAGTACATGAAGACGGTGCGGCTGTAAAATAAGGCCGGATTCCGGAACTTCGATGCGGCCAGGGCGCGCTATGATCTAAGGCATGGGTGAGCGCCCGGATTCGCGCCGTAAGATTTCGATCCAAAAGTTCTCATCTTTCTCCGAGGCGGAAGCCGAATCCCGCCGCCAATGGCGAGCGCTTTCCGCCGAAGAGCGCTGGAAGATCACCTGGAAATTGAGCGAGGAGCTTTACCGCATAGCCGGTAAATACCCGCATGAACCCGGACTTCGCCGCATTATTAAACGCGTTCGCTAAAGCCCAGGTACGTTTCCTTGTGGTGGGCGCCTATGCGTTGGCCTTTTACGGGCACCCCCGGGCCACCGGAGATCTGGACTTATGGATTGAGCCGGAATTGGAAAACGCACACCGCGTCATGCAGGCCTTAATCAAATTCGGCGCGCCACTTAAAAATCTATCGGCTGCGGATTTTGCTTCCCCCGGCAGTGTCTTCCAGATCGGCATTGCCCCCATACGGATTGATCTGCTAACCGAACTCACGGGAATCCATTTTGCCGAAGCTTGGAATCGTCGTAATATGCATAAACTCGATGGTATGGAAGTACCTTTAATCAGCCGAGAAGATTTGATTAAAAACAAAAAGTTACTGGGACGAATGAAAGATCTTGCCGACCTTGAGGCCTTAGATTAATCAGCTTCACGTCCATTGCAGTTGGCCCAGCCGCGCCGGGCGGCGGGCGCCGGTGACGCTGGGCAGATTGCCGGGCTCCTTGCACCAGGCGGCATGCCCGAGCACCGCCATCAAAATCGCTTCTTTGGCGTCCGCCGGCAGGCCGAACTCGCCGGAGTTAAGAAAGCGGCAGCCGGGCGCGGCGCGCTCGAGCCGGCGCATCAGCTCGCGGTTGCGTACACCGCCGCCCGAGGCGATGATTTCCCAGCCGGCATCATGGTCATTCCACTGCAAGCCCAGCGCGATCGTCCGCGCGGTCAATTCGGCGGCAGTGGCCATGATATCGGCCGGTGAAAGCCGCAACCGCCGGGCCTGCCGCAAAAGGCGCTGAACGAACTCGCGCCCGTACTGCTCGCGGCCGGCGCTTTTCGGCGGCGGGCGGCGGTAAAACCGGTCGCGCAGCAGTTCGGCCAGCAACCCCGCGTGGGTTTTGCCTTGCGCGGCAAGCTTGCCGTCGCGGTCGTAGCGGCGTCCGAGAAATTCTTCCGCCAGCGCGTCGAGCACCATGTTGCCGGGGCCGGTATCGAAGGCGCGCACGCTCTCCGGCGGGCACCCGGCCGGCAGCAGGGTCAAATTAGCGATGCCGCCGATATTCAGCGCGGCTCGCGCGCGGCGCGGCGAGCGCAGCATTAAATAATCGAGAAAAGGCGCCAGCGGCGCGCCCTGGCCGCCAAGCGCCACATCCAGGGCGCGGAAATTCGCCACCACCGGCACCCCCAGCCGCGCCGCGATCGCCGCCGGCTCGCCCGCCTGCCAGGTGGCCGCCAGCCGCTGGCCCAAATACGGCTGCGGGCGCCCCTGGTGATAGAGCGTCTGCCCATGGCTGGCGACCAGAGCGAGCGTTTGAGGCTCCAGCCCGGCGCGGCGGCAGGCGCGCTCCACCGCTGCGGCAAAGCGCTCGCCCAGCCAGACGTTCAAGCGCGCCAGTTCGGCCACGGAAATCGCCGCCGCATTCGCCGCCCGCAGAATCGCCGCCCGCTCGCGCGCGCGGTAAGGCCAGCTCTCGAATGCGGCCAGCTTGACGCGCCGCCTCCAGCCGCGCCCGCGAATTTCCACCAGCGCGACATCCACTCCATCCCCTGAAGTGCCCGACATGACTCCGGCTACCAGCATGCCCGTACCCGCCTTTTTCATTCCTCTTCCAGCTCGCGTTGCAATTCCGCCAGCAGGTTCAGCGCTTCAAGCGGGGTCAGGCGGTCGGCGTCAATCTCGCGCAGCCGCTCGACGATTTTCCGGCTGAGCGGAGTAAACAGCATCAACTGCGGCGGCGCTTCCGGCGGCGTTTCCAGCTTCTCGCTGGCCTTGCGCTCGGCCTGCTCGTGCTGGCGCAGCACGGCGCGCGCCCGTGCAATCACTTCCGGCGGCAGCCCGGCCAGCTTGGCCACTTCGATGCCATAGCTGCGGCTGGCCTCGCCCGGCTTGACCTGGCGCAGGAAGCTGATGCCGGCCGGAGTTTCGCTCACCGCGACGTGCAGGTTGCGCACGCCGCTAAGATAGCGGGCCAGGCCGGTCAGCTCGTGATAATGGGTGGCAAACAAGGTTTTAGCGCCGGCGCGGTCGTGCAAATACTCGACCACCGCCCAAGCCAGCGCCAGACCGTCGTAGGTGGAGGTGCCGCGCCCGACCTCGTCGAGCAGCACCAGGCTGTCGCGCGTGGCGCTGTTCAAAATCGCCGCGGTCTCGGCCATCTCGATCATAAAAGTCGAACGCCCGCGCGCCAGGTTATCGCCCGCGCCGATGCGGGTGAAGATGCGGTCCAGGAGCGGCAGCCGGGCCCGGTCGGCGGCCACGAACGCGCCCATTTGCGCCATCACCGACGCCAGCGCCACCTGGCGCAAGTAAGTGCTTTTGCCGCCCATGTTGGGACCGGTCAGCAGCAGCACCCGCTGTTCGGCATCCATCCAGGCATCGTTGGGGACAAAGCGGGTGTCGGCCAGTTGTTCAATCACCGGATGCCGCCCGCCGCGTATTTCCAGCTCGCCGTTTTCGGTTAACTCCGGACGGCAGTAGTTTCGCGATGCGGCCAAGTGAGCGAAGTTGGCGAGCACATCCAACTCGGCCAGAGCGCGGGCATTGCGCCGCACCTCGGGCGCGGCCAGCGCGGCGGCGGCGCGCAGCTCGTGAAAGATGCGCTGCTCGAGCTCGGCAATCTTCTCTTCCGCGCCCAAAATCTTGCGCTCGTATTCTTTCAACTCGCCGGTGGTGAAGCGTTCGGCGTTGACCAGCGTCTGCTTGCGCTCGTAATCGGCGGGCACCAGCGCCAGGTTGGGCTTGGAGACCTCGATGTAGTAGCCAAAAACGGAATTGAAGCGCAGCTTGAGCGAGGCGATCCCGGTGCGCTCCCGCTCGCGCTGTTCCAGGCGCGCCAGCACCGCGCGCGCGTCCTGGCGCAGCGCGCGCAGCTCGTCCAGCTCGGCATTGAAGCCGGCGCGGATGGCGCCGCCCTCGGCCACCTGCGCCGGGGGCGAGTCGGCCAGGGTGCGGCCGATGCGCTCGCGCAGCGGCCGCATCTCGCTCAGCTCCGCCTGTAATTGCCGCAGCCGTCCAGCGCCGGACGGCGCTGGCGGTTCGGTTTCCGGGCCGTACGCGCCGGCGGTTGGAGCGGGTGTTTCCGCTTCGGCCACGGCCGTGGCCGCGACCGCATCCACTTTGGTCTCGTTGGCCGCGCCCGCCGCCGCTTTGACCGCGGGCAGGCGGTCGAGCGAATCCTTGAGCGCCAGCAAATCGCGGGGCGAAGCCGAGCGCAGCGCGGCACGGCTAAGCAGCCGCTCCAGATCCTGAATGCCGTCGAGCGCGCGCCGCAGCCGCTCGCGCCGCTCCCAGCCCGAGCGCAGCCGCTCGACCGCGTCGAGGCGCGCTTCAATTTCATCGCGCCGGTTGGCGGGGCGCAGCAGCCATTGGCGCAGCAGCCGCTTGCCCATCGCGGTCAGGGTTTCATCCAGCACCGCGCGCAGCGTAACGCCCTCGTCGCCGCCGAAGATGGATTCATCCAGCTCCAGGTTGCGGCAGGTCACGGCATCGAGCATCAGGCCCTCGCCGCGCTCGTAATAACCCAGCCGGTCGACGTGCTCGATCTGGCTGCGCTGGGTTTCCTTGGCGTAATGCACCAGCGCGCCCGCGGCGGCCGCCGCCAGTTCCTTGCCCGCCAGGCCATAGCCTTCGAGCGCGAGCACGCCAAAATGCGCTTCCAGCTCGCGCCGCGCCCGCTCCGGCTCGAAGATCCAGGCGTCGAGCGGAGTGCGCGCCATGCCGTTCACCTGCGGCGGATGCTGCTCGAACAGCGGCGCAACGCTCGAGTGCAGCAACTCGCGCGGCTTCCATTGCTCCAGTTCTTCCGCCGCCCGCGTCTCGGCCTCATTGCCGCTGAACTCGGTGGCGCGAAACTCGCCGGTGGAAAGGTCGAGCAGCGCCAGCCCGATGCGCTCCTCCGCGCCGCCGCCCTGCCGCGCCAGCGCCGCCAGATATTGATTCACGCCGGCGGCGCCGCCGGGCGGAATCGCCGTGCCCGGCGTCACCACCCGCGTCACCTCGCGCTTGACCAGTTGCTTGGCCAGCCGCGGATCTTCCATCTGATCGCAGATGGCCACCTTGTAGCCTTTCTGGATCAGCCGGGCAATATAGTTTTCCGCCGCGTGGTAGGGCACGCCGCACATCGGTATCGGCGTGCCCTTTTCCTTGTTGCGCGCCGTCAGCGTAATTTCCAATTCCCTGGCCGCCAGCACCGCATCATCGAAAAACAGCTCGTAAAAATCTCCCAGGCGAAAAAACAGCAGCGCCCCGGGATGGGCCTGCTTGATGGTGTGATATTGCCGCATCAGCGGCGTGGAAGGCGCCTCAGGCATGACTGAAAATCATCCCGCTGCGCGGGATTGCTCTTGCATTGTAAACCGCCCCCGGGCTTCCGCCGCGGGCTTATCATGACTTTGAACGAGCGCCGCCGGCTCGGCGGTCCGTATGGGGAATTTTCATGCACTCGCTTTTCCAGGATTTGCGCTACGGGCTCCGCCTTTTAGCCAAATCGCCCGGCTTCGCGCTGGTGGGAGTGCTGACGCTGGCGCTGGGCATCGGCGCCAACACCGCCATCTTTAGCGTCGCCGACGCGGTGTTGCTGCACCCGCTGCCTTATCCGCATGCCGGACGCCTGCTGAGCCTTCAGCCGATCGACGCGCATGGCAGCCATCAAGGCCTGACTTACGCCGAGTTCGCCCGCCTGCGCGATCAGGCTTCCCTACTGCGCCGACTTTCCGCTTACATGGTCTGGCCGGTAACTTATCGCCGCACGGGAAACGCCCACGCCGCCTTGAGCGCGATCGTCAGCCCGGCACTGTTTCCGCTGCTCGGCTTACGCGCCGATCAGGGCCGCCTTTTTTCCGCTGCCGACGCCAACCGGGCCGTGGTAGTGGTCAGCCATCAGTTCTGGCAAAAGCATCTGCATGCCTCCGCCGCCGCGGTAGGCAAAACGCTCTCGCTGGGGGGCAGCGACTTTAGCCTCATCGGCGTTCTGCCCGCCGGCGCGCGCTTCCCTTTTCTCGATGGCTCGCCCGATATCTGGATTCCGCTGAGCCGGCAGGAAATTACCGGCACGCTAACGCCGTTATTTACCGGCCTGCACCTGAATCCGCTGCATATCGGCATCCTGAGCGCGATCGGCGAACTGACGTCCGGCGCCGGCCGCGCCGCCGCGGCGGCGCAGGCGCGCACGCTCTACACCGCCTATTTGCGCCGGTATCATCCCAAGCAGCATCGCGCGCTCACGTTAGAGCCACTGGCGCGGGTGGTGGGGCATGGACTGCGGCGCGCCATCCTGCTGCTGTTTCTCGCCGCCGGCGCGATGCTGCTGATCGCTGCAGTCAATCTCGCCAACCTGCTGCTGGCGCGCATCACCATCCGCCGTCCGGAAATCGCCACCCGCCATGCCCTCGGCGCCAGCCGCGCCCAACTGGCGCGCCAGCTGTTTGTCGAAAACCTGGCTTTGACCCTGCCCGGCGCCGGGCTTGGACTCGCCGTCGCCTGGGCCTTGCTGGCCGCATTCCATCCTCTGCTCCAACCCAGCCTGTTTCAATTTCATGTGGTGGTGTTCAATCGCGACGTGCTCGGCTTCTCGATGCTGGCCGCGCTGGCGACCGCGCTGCTGATCGGGCTGTTGCCGGTCTGGCAATTCGGCGCCTGGACTTCGCCCGCGGCGCTACAACAATCCGCAACCGGGGGACGCAGCGCCGGCGAATCCCGCCCGGTGCGGCGCGCGCGCCAGGGGCTGGTCGTGGCCGAGGTGGCGCTGGCGCTGCTGCTGCTCACCGGCGCCGGCGTGCTCGTCCGCAGCCTGTTTGCGGTGCTGGCGGTACGCCCCGGCTTCAATCCCCGCCATCTGCTGCTCAGCCAACTGCAGTTGCCGGCGGCGCAATATCCATCGCCGCAAAGCTGGCAGCAATTCGTCAACGCCACGCTGGACCGGCTGCGCACCCAGCCAGGCGTGGTCGCCGCCGCCGCCGCCATCAGCCCGCCCATGGCGCATATGCGCATCAGCTTGAGCTCGTCCTACCAAACCCCCGGACATGCCAAGGCCGCGTCACCGGTTCGGCTACGCCCGGTCTCGCCCGGCTATTTTGCCGCCCTGCAAATTCCCCTGCTCGCCGGCCGCGATTTCAACCGCGGCGATGGCGCCGGCGCCGGGCGCGTCTGCATTGCCAATCAAAAAATGGCGGCGCAGGCCTTCCCCGGCGAAAATGCTTTGGGCCGGCATTTGATGTTGAGTAAAAAACTGATGCCCGGCGGCTGCCGCATCGTCGGCCTGGCGGGCGATACCATCGAATCCGCGCTCAATGTCCCGCCCCGGCCGGCGGTCTATGTGCCTTACGCCCAGCTTAGCCTGCCCTACATCGGCTTCCTGGCGCGCACCGGCCCGCCGGCCGCGGGCCTGCTGCATCCGCTGCGCCGGATGCTCGAACGCCAGGCGGCGAGCACGCAAGAATTCTCGGTCGATTCTTTTCGCCAATTGATGTCGGGCCAGACTACGCCGGAGCGTTTTCGCGCCGGCCTGGCTTTCACCCTGGGCCTGCTGGCGCTGGCGCTGGCCGGCATTGGCGTCTATGGGGTGGCTTCCTATTCGGTCAGCCGCGAGACCCGGGAAATCGGCATCCGCATGGCGCTCGGCGCCACGCCGCGCGAGGTGATGCGCGCGACGCTGGCGCGCAGCCTCAAACTCGCCGCGCTCGGCGCCGCCCTGGGACTGGCCGGCGCCTGGGTTGCGCTCGGCTTGTTGCGGCATTTCTTATTCAACGTCGCCCCGCGCGATCCGCTCACGCTGGCGGCCGCCACGCTGCTGCTGGCGCTGATCGTCTTTGCCGCCAGCCTGGCGCCCGCCCGCCGCGCCGCCCGCCTCGATCCCAGCCAGGCCCTGCGCGAGGTCTGACGCGACCGCAGCAACAAAGACAGCTCTCAGGCAAGCCCTTGCTTCTCAGGAAAGCCGCTTGCAACGGCAGCGCGATTTTATTCTCGATCAACAAGCGCAACTGTCTGCCGGCCTGACGCGCGTCGATCGCCAGATTGAAGCCAATTCCCGGCTGATTGAAAACAATTCCACCAGAATCAATCAACTGGTGGACGTCTGCTTTTCGTTAACCCATCCTATTGAACGATTGACCGAAGCCCGGGAGCAGGCCGATTCCAAATTGAATGCCTGCATCGAAACCGTAGACAAGCTCGTCCGCCATCGAAATGGCTCGAAGCCAACTGAATAAGCCCGGCGTTTCATTACGGTTATCTTTATATTTCTGACAATTTCCAGTTTTTTCCCATTCGCTGGCGGCGGGCGGCTGAAAGCTGATAGCTTGTTTTTATGCGCCTGATCGCGCTTGAAACCACAACCGACGCCGGCTCGGTGGCGCTCTTCGAAAATGAGCGCCTGGCGGCGTATCGCGCGCTCCAACCGGAAGCCTATTCCATGCAATTGCTGCCCGCCATCGTGGCCTTGCTGGGCCAGCTCGGCTGGCAGCCGGGCGAGTTGGATGCCGTCGCCGCCGCCGCCGGACCGGGCTCGTTCACCGGCGTGCGCGTCGGCCTGGCCGCGGTAAAAGGCATGATCGAGGCTTGGGGCAAGCCGGCCATCGCCGTCTCGACCCTGGTGGCGCTGGCCGCGGCCGCGGATCCGCATGCCGCGCCGCCGCCGCTCGATGCGCCCGCCATCGCCTTGCTCGATGCCTTGCGCGGCGAAGTCTATTTCGGCATCTACCCTCGCGGCCCACTCGCCGCGGCGCTGGCCGGGCCGCCGCCGGAGGTGGATCCCGCCGAGGAAGCCGCCGCCGCGCAAGGGGCGGCCGCACGCGCCGCCGGCGCGCTCGCGCCGGACGCGCGCGCAAGCGTCGCGGCTGCCACGCCCATAACGGGCGCGCGCCGCGAGCCCGGCGCGGCCCCGTCCGCCGGCCCTCCTGCCGCGGCCGCCATCCAGGGCGTGGCCGCAGAAGGCTTGGAAAGCCTGGAACATTTCACTCGCCGGCTTGCCCACCTGCCCGCCTGGCCGGTTTACCTGCTCGACGCCGGACTGGGCGCGAAGCTTGGATTAACGGCTGCACGCTTGCGCCCGCGTCCCGGATTACTGGCTTCGGGAGTCGGCCGCCTGGCCGGTCCGCTGCTCACCGCGGGACGCGCCGCCGGCGCGCTCGAACTCGATGCGCTCTATATTCGCCGCTCCGACGCTGAGCTGATCTCGCTACCCCGCTTGCGGGCGCAAACGCGGCCCGAGCGTTGAGCCTGCATGCGCATTCGCCCCGCCCAACCCGACGATCTGCCGCGGCTGATGGAACTGACGCGCGAAGCCTTTGGCCCTTCCGCCTGGAGCGAGGCGTTGATGCGCGACATTCTCGACGCCGCCCGCCAGCGCCCCTGGCTGCAGGTGGCGCGCGTGCTCGAGTTGGAATACACGCCGCCTCTCGCCGGCAGTTTTGGCGGCGAAGCCATTGGCGTCGATTCGCCCGCGGCGCACGCCGAGCTGCCGCTCTGGCTGGCCGGCTACCTGATCATGCAAATCGTGGGCATGGATGCGGAAATCCAGTCGCTGGCCGTCGATCCCCGCTGGCAGCGCCACGGGTTCGGCCACGCCTTGCTCGCCGACAGCCTATCGCTGGCGGTCAACCGCCGCCTCCATCGCCTTTTTCTGGAAGTCCGCGCCAGCAACCTCGCGGCGCAGCAGTTTTACCTGCATCGCGGCTTTGAAATTTACGGCCGCCGCACCCGCTATTACCACTCCCCGGTGGAAGACGCGCTGCTCATGCGCCGCCCTGTCGCCCCCCGCGCCGGCTGAGACTTTCCGCTGGCGGGCTGCACAAGGAAATTTCCGGATTCCACTTCGCCTGGCTTCTGTCGCCTGTCTCCCGAACCTTCTTAAAACTTGGCGCCCGGCGCGTTCACCGGCATCGCCCAATATTTTTTCAGCCAGTTGGGCTGGCCGGGCAGGCGGTAGATCGTGCCCGCCTTCATCACAAATTGAACGTGCTCGAGCAGGCTGACGTTGGCCAGCGGATTTCCCGGCACGCCGATCACGTCGGCGGCATAGCCGGCGCGCAAGCGGCCGAGAAGATCGCTTGCCCCCAGCATCGCCGCCGCCACCGTGGTGCCCGCCTGCAGCGTGCGCAACGCCGAAAGCCCGTAGCGATGCAGATAGACAAACTCGCTGGTCTGGGTTCCATGCGGAAAGGGGCCGACATCGGAGCCGGCGGCAAAATCGATGCCGGCGGCGATTTGACGATGGAATTGAGCGATTTTGTAAGCGAGGAAACGGCGCATGAACGCCCGCGCGGCGGGGGTCGCGCCCGTGCGGGCGAAAGCCTCGAAGACGGCGAAGGTGGGCACGGCGGGAATATGTTTCTGGCGCATGATGCGCATCGTCTGCGGGCTGAGTTGCACCGCGTGATCGAGCGACATTACCCCCGCCTGGGCGGCATAAAGCGCGCCCGGTTCGCCCATGACGTGCACGGCGACGCGCTCTCGCTGCCGCGCCGCCTCCCGCACCGCCGCCGCGAGTTGCCGCTCGGTGTACTGGTAGGGGGTGAAGAAATGATTGCCGATGAACTGGTCGCGCCCGGTCTCGTAAATTTTGATAAAGGTCGCCCCCTGCTTGATCTGCTCGCGAATGGTCTGGATCAGCTCGTGGGTGGTGTTGGCGTAATCGGCATTGGAGGGGATGGAAAGGGCCGGATTGAAGCCGAGCGCGTCCTCATGGCCGCCGAGAATGGAAATCGCGTTGGCGCAGACCCAGAGCCGCGGCCCGGGAATCTCGCCGGCATTGATGGCCGCGCGGATCGCGGTCGAGGCCGAGCCTACGCCTTCAGTGCCCATGTCGCGCGCGCTGGTAAAGCCCGCCCACAAATCGGCCTTCGCCGCCAGCACCGCCTGCACCGTGCGCTGCGCCGCCGACTCGCGCACCGTCTGCATGTCTTCCGCCCGCCCGGGATGCAGAAACAGGTGCACATGGCAGTCAATCAGGCCCGGCAGCAGCGTCAGCCCCGGCAGGCGCACCAGCCGCGCTCCCGCCGGCACGGCCAGCCTGCCGCCCACCGCCTCGATCTTTCGCCCGCGGATAACGACCATGCCCGGCGTCAACGTGCGCCCGCTGCCCGGCAAAAACACGTGCGCCGCTTCCAGCACCGTCACCGGGGCCGGCATCGCCGCCGCAGTTTGCGCCGGCGCCGCCCGGGCTCCCGCCAGCGCCAGCGCCAGCGGCAATAGTTTGAGCCATTTCGGGTTTTTCATGCCGCGATTATAAGTCAGGAAACAGGGGCAAGGGAGTTCAACCGTTATTCGTTTCCCCGGCTTCTTTTTCTCATTTCAATCGCACCACCTGCGAGCCCGCCAGCAAAAAGGCGCCAATGCCGTAATTAAAGCTCGACGATGGGCGATAATAGGCCGGCGCCGCGCCGGTTTGCTGGATATTGCCCAGCCGGCCGTCGGCATAGATCTGGCCGACCAGTCCCCGCCAGGCGCGGGCAATCACCGGCTGATAGCGGGCGCGCTGAAGTAAGCCGTGATTCACGCCCCAGGCCAGCGCGAAGGTGATCAGCGCGGAACCGGAAGTTTCCGGCCGCGGGTAGTCTTTCGCATCGAGCAGATCGGCATGCCATAAGCCGTTGCGCGGATCCTGCAATGCGGCCAGCGCCGCGGCCATTTGGCGCAACTGCCGGACATAACGCCCGTAACCGCGATCGCGCTTGGGCAGATAGGCGAGCGTCCGCGCCAGCCCGCCCATTACCCAGCCTTCGCCCCGCGACCAGAAGACCGGCTGCCCGCGCGGTCCGGTTTGGTGCAGATAAGTGATATCACGATAGTAAAGATGGCGCTGCCGGTCATAGAGCCGGCGCCAGCTCTGCCGCCAATGCCGGTCGAGATAGTCGAGATATTTCCGATCATGCGTGGCCCGATACATGCGCGCCCAGACCGGCGGCGCCATGAACAGCGCATCGCACCACCACCAGGGGATCTTCGCCTGTGCGGCGGGAATCGGCGGGCCTTCGCCGGCGAGCAGATTGGCCAGCGCGGCGCGCGTGGGCGCGATTTTCTCCGGAGCCGGCTTCAGCAAATACAACTCCAAATAGGTCTGGGCCAGGCTTTGGTCGTCGGCGCTGGGGTGCGGCGAGCGCAGGGTCCAGCGATAATGCTCCGCCATTGCCGCCATGGCCTGGCGATAGCGGGGCTCGTGCAGCGCCCGCGCGGCCGCCATGAAGCCGGCGTAGAGCACGCTCCAGGTCCAGGTGCGGCCGAAGTAGGGCCGCGACTGCCGCAGTTCCCAAGCGGCGACTTGGCGCATCGCGGCGCGCACCGCGGCCGGCCGCAGCGAGCCCGAGAGCTGCGCCTTCGGCCCCGGATGCGCCGGGGCGCTGCCGATGTGCCGGGCAATGTCGCGGTCAATTCCCTGCTGTTCCTCCGGCGGGATGGGGTGACTGGCAGCCGCGGGCCGATACTGCGCCGCCGCTCGAATAATAGGCGCCGCCCCCATCGCCGCGGCCGCCGCGCTCAGGAACAGGAAGGCGAGAGATTTTAACCCTGCGCGGCGCAACATGCCGCGATTATAGGCCAGAAGAGCGGCACGGCCGCTTTGACTTTTCTTCTCTTCTTCTTTGCTGGAAACCGGTCCGGGGAAACCGGATACTGGCAACGGCAAACTTTTCGCATGGCCGCCCATACTCCTTCCCGTGCCGCACCTCGCCAGCATGCATTTTGGCTGCTGGGCCTGCTGACCGGCATCAACCTGGTCAACTATCTCGACCGTTACCTGGTGCCGCCGGTGCTGCCCTCGATCCGCCATACGTTTGGCATCAGCGGCGCGCAGGCCGGAATGCTGGTAAGCGCGTTTTTCATCGTGTACATGCTGGCCTCGCCGCCGATCGGCTGGCTGGCGGACCGCTATTCCCGCCGCCGGATTATCGCCGCCGGCGTGGTGCTCTGGAGCCTGGCCACCCTGCTCAGCGGCTGGGCGCCCACTTATGATTGGCTGCTTGCCGCCCGCGCCCTGGTGGGGATTGGCGAAGCCGCCTACGCTTGCATCGTCCCGGCGGTAATTGGCGATCTGTTCAATTCCCGCCAGCGCAGCCGCGCATTGGCGGTCTTTAACGCCGCCATTCCGGTGGGCATGGCGCTGGGTTACATCCTGGGCGGCTGGGTGGCGGCGCGCTGGGGCTGGCGCAGCGTCTTTTATGTCGGCGCCGTGCCTGGCCTTTTGCTGGCGCTCTCGCTATTGACCATGGCCGAGCCGGAGCGCGGCGCGGCGGAAGACGCGGGGGAATCGGCGCCGGCGACGCCCGCCGCCTTCGGTTGGCGCATCTACCGGCGTTTGCTGGCCAACCCGCTTTTTTTGAACGCCACCCTGGGCATGGCGCTCACCACTTTTACCCTGGGCGCCTACTCGGTCTGGCTGCCTTCCTTTTTAATTCAGGCACGCCACTTGCCGCCGCTGCGCGCCAACCTGCTGATCGGCGTCTTTACTCTGATCAACGGCATCGGCGCCACCCTGGCCGGCGGCTGGTTTGCCGACCGCCGTTTGCGCCGCCACCCCGGCGCGCTCTACTCGGTCTCCGCCTGGAGCCTGCTGGCAGGCGTGCCGGTGGGCGCGCTGGCGCTGTTTGTTCCCGGCCCGCGACTGTTTCTGCCCGCCATCTTTCTGGCCGAGTTTCTGCTGCTGTTCAATGGCGGACCGATGAATGCCGCCGTCGTCAACTCCGTCCCGGCCGAGGTGCGCGCCACCGCCTTCGGCCTCAACCTGGTCTTGATCCATCTGCTCGGCGACGCCATTTCGCCCACGCTTATCGGCTGGCTTGCCGACCGCACCCACAATCTCCCGCTCGCCATGGCGCTGGTGCTGCCGGTCATGCTGGGCGGGGCGGCGTTTTTCTGGCGCGGCGCGCGTCACCTCGAGGCTTGCGGTCCGGCCGGCCGTTCACGCTGACTGTAATCGCGGCCGCGCCGCGCGCGCCGCCAGCGGGGGCAAAGCCCCCGCTTCAGCCTGTGGATTCAGCCTCGAAAAAGCGACGCCGTCTTACCAGGTGAATACCAGGCCCAGCGAGGGCGACGCGATATGCGTGAATTTATTCGTGTTCAGCGCGGCCAAGCCGAAATCGGGGACTTTGAAGATCAGCCCGCGGTATTCCAGCCGCGCGCCCAGGTGAAAGATATGAAAATCCAAACCGGCGCCGTAATCAAACATCGGACGCCACTGGTTATTGGCGCCGTAAGGGTTGGCGCGCGGGACAAATCCGAGCATGCCGCCGCCGGCCAGCACGAACGGCTGGAAGATGCCCAGCAGGCTGGGGGTGGTGATCACCTCGTTGGCGTCCACATCGAACATACGCGAATTGATGGCATAGGCCGCGCCCGAGGCGCCGCCCGCCGTTGCCGGGGTATAGTAGCGCTGCCCGTTTTGGGTGTAGCCGAATTCCGCTTCCAGCGCTTCCCAGGAATTGAAGTGATAGCGGTAGCCGAGAAGCAATCCCACCGAGTTGGTGGCGATGTGCTGATCGATTTCGCCGGAAGTGACATTGCTGATATTGGTGGAGCGCCAGAATACGCCGGTGGCCTGGGCTGAAAGCTCAGAATGCTGCTGATCGGGCGGGGTTGCGCCCGCGGATTGTTGCGCCCAGGCGCCGGTAGTGAGCGCCAGCCCCAGGCCGGCCGCGAGCGGGATAACGAGTTTACGAAAGTGCAACATCTGCATGCGGAGTGTTCCTCCATTCGGGGGATTCGACTTATTCGGGTAGATGCACCGTGCGGCGTGGGTGTTTATAGGTGGACGGCGGCTCCCGCCTTAATGCAATAGTTTTCATTTTTTCAGCCCGCGCCCGCATGGAATCTGCGCGGCTCCGGCGCAACCCTGCTGCCCGGCGAGGGCTGCAAGTTAGCTTTTCAACTAAGTACTTATTCTTAATCCAATGAATTTGCTTAAAAGTTTTTAATGAATTTTCTCTCATTCGGCTGCCGCGCATTTGCTTCTTTCCGCCGCATCGTTCGAGCCGCTTATTTTTTTGCAGCGCCGCTGACGCCAGGCAGCAGGCCATAGACGCACAAGCGTCCGGTGCCGGACTGCCGCTGGCCGAAGCTGGCGAGATAGACCTTGCCATTGGCGATGGTCGGCGGCGCGTTTTTGGAGATATTGCCGCAATGGTCGCGGGTGAAATGCCGATCGCTGTCCCAAAGCTCCTGGCTGGGATGGCGAGCGGGATAAGCGCGCAGCACGCCCAGGTTGGCGAAATGATGCACGCCATAGTGGTGCTGCGAGCCCTGCCGCGCCAGCGTGTTCGCCCAAACGATGCCATCGTGCTTGCCGTTGGCCGAGAGCGAGAGCATGCCACCGGGAAAGCCGCTGGTAATGTCGCCATGCGCGAAGGGCCGCGTCTCGAGCCGCCCGCCGATCAGGCGGTAGCCGCGCAGCACGTCGTCCTGTCCCCAGACATAAATCGCCGGCCCCACCCGGGCGCCATCCCAATACACCGGCCCGCCGTTCAACTCGGTGATCGAGGCTTGCAGGGTTTGCACGGCCGCGGCATCGCCCAAGTGGCCGAGATGGCGGGTGTTGAGCAGATACAGCATGCCCTGCTTGCCATCGGCGGTGGCCAGATGCAGGCCGGGAATCAGCAGCACGCCGGAGGAGTCCAGATCGAGATCGGCATGATTGAGCAGGGGGTAATTGGAAGGGGTGAACCAGTCGGATAGCGCCAATCCAAAACGGGTGGAGAGCTTGAGCAGGCTCTCGGAAAAATTCCAGCGGCCGTCCCAATCGCCGTTGCTGGTGGTGAAGTAAATATTGCCGTGCGAGTCCGCCGCCGGCCCCTGTCCCGATTGCCAGATGCTGCCGCCGTTGCCGGTAGGGGTGACGTTGAAGACCGCGATTCGCCGCAGCGTGCGCGTATCGTAGGCAAAAAGTAAGCCATGGTAGAAGCCGTTATCGCAATGCGAGGAATAACCGATGTAAACGACGCCGCGATCCAGCAGCAGCGCCGGGCGCTGGTTCTGGCGCAGCGGGTTGAAGCCGTCGGCGGAAATCACCACGGGCCCCGGCTTGCGCTCTTGCCCGGTGCGCAGGCTGAGCGCGTGCAGCTTCTGCACGAAATGAGCATGCTCCACCGACAGTGAAACCACATACAGGGTGCGGTGGGCGGGGTCGATCACCGGGGTGCCGACGATGCCGAATTTACCGTTCAAGTCGGCGCAGCCGAAGTAGGCGTCATTCACACTGGCGGCCGGGCCGAAATTGTTCTGCCAGTAGGCCGGTCCGGGATGATCGGCGTCGAAGGCATACACGCTGTTGTTGACGGTGGCGACCACTACGATATCGTGAACGCCGCCGCCGATCTTCACGCCGGCCACGACCAGCGGCTGGCCATAAATCTGATCATCCACCTCGTCTTTAAACAGCAGGCCAAACTGGCGGCGATTGACATTGGCCGGGGTCAACCGCGTTTCCTGCAAGTTAGCGCCGGTGCGATGGTTGTCGTTGTGCTGGGTCAGCACGCTCACCCCGCCCTGTTGGGCCGCGGCGATGGCCGGCACGCCCCCCAAGATTCCGGCCAGCAAGAATGTGAAAGCAATACTTATGCGCCTGGAACAGCGGTGGAAAAACACGGCAACATTGAACATGGATACGATCGAATTAGGGTGACGTTCGACGCCAACGCGTTTCGGAATTCAGGTTAGATGCTGAAAACAAGATGCAAGCTGGACCATTGCCACCAGGCGGACAGGCCTTGAGCCGGGGTTGAAAAGCTTACAATTGTATAAATCCATGTCTTTACGCAGCTCTTCCTGGCATCTGTTCAGACTTTTCGGCATTGACGTTTATTTGCACTGGTCCTGGCTGATCGTAGCGTTCATCGAGATTCAAGCCCGCTCGCACGTCTACACCTCGATCCTCTGGAACGCTCTGGAATTCCTGGCTTTATTTTTCATCATCACCATGCACGAGTACGGCCACTCGCTCGCCTGCCGCTCGGTGGGCGGCACGGCCGACCGGATCGTGCTCTGGCCGCTGGGGGGCGTCGCCTATGTAGATCCGCCGCCCACCGCCGCGGCGATGCTCTGGAGCATAGCCGCCGGCCCGCTGGTCAATGTCGCTCTCTTCCCGGTGCTGGCGATCCTCTCCTCGCTGGCGCCCACGCTGGCCGCGGGCAATGCCAACCTGATTCAACTGCTGCATGCCGTCTATTGGATCAATCTTGGCCTGCTGATCTTCAATATTCTTCCCGTCTATCCGCTCGATGGCGGGCAGATTTTGCGTTCGCTGCTGTGGTTTGTGCTGGGCCGCGCCCGCAGCCTGATGGTGGCCTCGGCGATCGGCTTCATCGGCGTCGCCGCGTTTTTCGTACTGGCCTTGCAGGCGCACGACATCTGGCTAGGCGCGATCGCGGTGTTTATCCTGCTGAACTGCTGGGGCGGGCTGCGGCATGCGCTGGAGCTGTGGCGGCGCTCCAAACTCCCGCGCCATGCCGACTTCGCCTGTCCCTGGTGCCGCAGCGCGCCGCTGGCGGGCGAGTTCTGGCAATGCGGAGGATGCGGCCAGGCGTTCGACGGATTCCGTTCCGCCGCCGCCTGCCCGCACTGCGGCGCGCGTTTCGATCAAGCGCGCATTCGCTGTACCGATTGCGGCCGCGCCCATGCTTTCGGCGAGTGGGTCGCTCCCGCGCTGGTAGTGCGCTGAAAAAGTGCGGCGCGGCGCCGGCTCGCGGGCAGGGCTTGAGGCAATTGCTTCGAAATTGAGCGGACTTCAAGCACAATTTCGGCGAAATTGCCTGGGACGAAAACTGCCGCCCGACGCGTATTAGCTATTTTCCATGCGCGGCCATGATGCGCGCCAGCATATCGGGGACGCCCGGCAGCCGCTGCAGATGCGGATAGCGCACCCCGCCGTGGTAGTCGATCTCGACCTTCTGGAACCAACCCGAGCCCACCACCCGCAATACGATCGGCTGGGGATTATGCAGCGCCTGGGTGATGGCGTAGGTCAGTTGGGCGCCGCTGAACTGGTGGTCGTTGACGGCGGCGATGCGATCGCCTTCGGCTAATCCGGCGTTCCAGGCCGGCGAGCCTTGGCGCAGCGAGCCGATCACGCCGCGGCCATCCACATTGAAGCCCAGATCGTACCAGGCGATTACGCCGCCGCGCAGGCGTCCCGCCCGCGCGGCCAGAAATTTATTCGGCTGCGCGTTATAGACCAGCTTCCAGCCGGCGCGCGCCAGTTCCGCCGTGGGCGGCAGCGGCGAGATGCGGTAAATGTGCCGCTGGAAGAAGCCGTGCCAGTCATACGGCACGACCTGGTTAAGCAGGCGCTCGATATCGGCGAGGGTATAGGTTTTGGTGATCGGTCCGGTCGCGGCCGGCGCGGAATAGAGATGGAGAAAGGTCGCGAGCGATTTTTGGTCATGGGTAAGCTGGCGGATGAGGGTATCCACATCGAGCCAGACCAGCTCGCCTTCGTCGTAAAAATCGCCCGAGTTGCGGCTGATCGAAGAATAGGCGTTGCGCGCCTGATAGAGAAAAGGCGCGGCGGTGGTGGTGGCGATCAAGGGCGTGGTTTTGCGTCCCGGCTCGGTAGCGAGCTGCGCATACAACTGCGCCAGATATTCCGGATAATCTTTCGGATCGCGGATGCCGGCGCGGAACGAGAGCAGGTCGCCGAGGTATTGGTTCATGCCCTCGTAAACCCAGAGCAAGTCGGTGCGCATGGGGACCTGGAAGTTGGGGGTAGCGAGGTCGGCGGGGCGGCGGTACTTGCCGTTCCAGGAATGCGAAAACTCGTGCGTGATCAGATCGCCGCCGATCAATTCCAGGCTCTTGTTGGTTAAAAAGCTGGCCGGTGCGCGGTCGTCGCTGGACTGATGATGCTCAATGCCCTGGAAGCCAATGGCATTGCTCAAGGTCAGCAGGGCGTGGTAATTGGCGAAGTGATGAGAGCCGTAGAGCGTGGCGGCTTCGGCGGGAATGCGCTTGTAGGCGGCCAGCACGTCGGCGGGCACATCGAGATCTTTGGGCTGGCCGGCGAAAACGTCCATATAGACCGCCGCGCCGCCGATCTCGCCGAGCTGCCATTTGCGGACGTAGCGGCCCATATCCAGCGGGGAATCCACCAGCATGGCCAGGCTGATGGTGCGGAAATGCGCGGTCGCGCCCGCAGTCGGCCCGCTTTCATTCAACGCGGTGCCGTACTGCCAGCCCGCCGGCAGCGTGATCGACGGGCGAATGAACCAGGTGTGGGAATCCACCCCGTCCTGGTAAAGCAGCGCCCGGTTCCAGTTAAGGATGGCAATCGTGTGGGTGGCCATGGTATCGCCGGCCTCGTTCATGATGGCAATGAAATGCGCCGTGATTTTGCTTGCGCCGGCGGGCACGGCGACATGAAAGGCGTACATGCGCGCGCTGTCGCGGTGAAACGGCAGGGCGCGGCCGCCGGCCGTGAAGCGCAAGCCGGCCAGCTCGTCAATCGGTCCGGTGGGCCCATGCTCGCCCGGCACCCACTTGGGATAGACCAGCGTATTAGTGGCCCCCGGCTTCACCGGAATCGTTTCAGTGACGAACAGCAGCCCGCGCCAAGCCTGGCTGGCGTCCACCTGGAGCACCGCCGGATGCGATTCCGGCGCCAGCGACGCCGCCGCCTGGATGGGATAGGCATATTGCGGAATGTACGTGCCACGGTAATACTGCCCGGAAGCAGCCAGCGAAAGCAGGCTCGAGAAGATTGCAACGCAAGCGGCGCGGATTTTCATGGGGCACACCCGGAAAGTTTTTGAGTGGAAAAACAAGCCAGTTTAGCACGCCCGCTTGAAATTTTCGGTTCGCAAATGCTGATTTTCAGGCTTTTTACTGACTTTTCAAATCTTACCGACACCGGGGTATACCAACCCACATTTTAACCTCATCACTTTTTCGGCTTGACTGCCTGTTCCCGTTGCCGCATAGTTCCTTCCATAGACAGTCTATGGAAGGGGAAAGCCGTCGATGGCCCGCACCGAAATTCCGCCCGGCACGCTGCATCTGCTAATCCTGAAAACTTTGCAATCGGGGCCGCAACACGGCTACGGCATCGCGCAGCGCATCGCCCAACTTTCCTCCGAGGTCTTGCAGGTGGAGGAAGGCTCGCTCTACCCCGCCCTACAGCGCATGCTGCTGAAGGGCTGGATCGCGGGCGAGTGGCGAGTTTCGAAAAATAACCGGCGCGCGCGCTATTACCGC
This sequence comes from Acidobacteriota bacterium, assembly GCA_021818955.1. Taxonomy (GTDB): domain Bacteria; phylum Acidobacteriota; class Terriglobia; order Terriglobales; family SCQP01; genus JAKASR01. The sequence goes on along the minus strand of JAKASR010000028.1, from coordinate 4,513 downwards.
CTTACCACCGCGGGCAAAAAGCAACTAAGCCTGGAGCTGGAGGAATTCGAGCGCACGGTGACCGCGATCCGGCAGGTGATCGAGCCGGCCTAAGCGAGGTGAAATATGGATTGGCTGTCACAAACTTTTCGCCGCCTGGCTTTGCTATTCCATCGCGAACGGCTCGACCGCGAGCTACGCGAGGAAATGGAGCTGCACCTGGAGCTGAAAGCCAAGGCGCTGCGCCAGCCGGCTAGGGGCGAGGCCGGGCTGGACGAAGCCGAAGCCCGCGCCGCCGCACATCGCGCCTTCGGCAACCCACTGCTGCTGCGCGAACGCAGCCGCGAGATCTGGGGACTGGAATGGCTGGCCAGCCTGGGCCAGGATCTGCGCTACGGCTGGCGCCAGTTGCGCCGCAATCCCGGCTTTGCCGCGGCCGCCATTCTCACGCTGGCGCTGGCGATCGGGGCCAATACCGCCATCTTCAGCCTGCTTAACGCGGTCATGCTGCGACCGCTGCCGGTGCCGCAACCGGGACGGCTGGTGTTTTTCAACTGGCAAGCCAATGGGTTCCTCTTCCATGGAGGGTTCAGCAGCTATGGCGATTGCATGTTCCGAACCTCGACGGTTCGGCCGGTCAAAGCCTGTAGTTTCAGTTACCCGATATACCGGAGATTCCGGCGCGATCACCGCGACTTCAGCGGCGTTTTCGCCACCGACGGCATGCAGCAGTTCAATGTCCAAACGGGCGGCGGCGCCGGGCTGGCCTGGGGAAGGTATGATACCGGCGAATTTTTCTCGACCTTGGGCCTGACGCCGGCGCTGGGCCGCTTTTTCGGGCCCGCCGACAACCGTCCCGGGGCCGCACCGGTGGCGGTGTTGGCCAACGATTATTGGCGCAGCCGTTTCAATGCCAACCCAAAAATCATCGGGCGCGAGATTCATGTTGATGCCTATCCGGTCACGATCATCGGCGTCGCCCCACGCGGCTTTCACGGCTTGCACTTAGGCTTCGATGAAAACATTTGGTTACCGCTGGCCGACCAAAATCTTTTATCCCATATCACGCCGAAGGATGCAGCGTTTCAGTCCAGCAACCAGATGTTCGGGTTGGAGCTGTTGGGACGGCTGCGGCCGGGAGTTTCGCGGGCGCAGGCGCAGGCGGCCGGCAGCGTGCTCTTTCAACAAGCAACCACCACCGGCGCGCACCCGAATTTCAAGCCGGGCGATCATCCGCAATTGCGGCTGACCAGCGCGGCGCATGGCTTGCGGCTCTTAGCAAGGCAATTCTCTTCCACCCTCTACTTGCTGCTGGGCGCGGTCGGCCTAGTGCTACTGATTGCTTGCGCCAACATCGCCGGGCTCAGCCTGGCGCGGGCCAGCGCACGGCAGCGCGAAATCGCCATGCGGCTGGCGCTGGGAGCGCGGCGGCGGCGCATCCTGCGCCAACTGCTGACCGAGAGTCTGCTGCTAGCGTTGCTGGGGGCGGCGCTGGGCGTGGGCCTAGCTTATGCCGGCGCGGCGCGGCTGGCGAATTTCATCAGCCACGGCGGATTCTTCGCTCTCAATCTCAATCTCATCCCCGATCTACGCGTGCTGGGCTTCACGCTGGCGATAACGCTGCTTGCGGCGATACTTTCCGGCCTGGCGCCGGCCTGGGGCGCGACCGGGTTCGCGATAGCGCCGGCGCTGAAAGAAAACCCGGAACAACGGGCGTTAGGCCGCGGCTGGAGCGCGGGCAACCTGCTGGTGGTGGCGCAGGCGGGGCTAGCGGTGCTAATGCTTGCCGGCGCCGGGCTGCTGGCGCGCTCACTACTGAATCTTGAAACCCGCAACATCGGCTTCCAACCCAATCATCTGCTCTTCATGCGATTGCAATTTCCCGATATCGACAACGCTAACGCTTCCATGCCGGCACCATCTTCCAAAAACTCCAGCGCCGCCATGCCGGCCTGGCAGACGGCGTCGGAGCTGCGCCGCCGCCTGGCGGCCCTGCCGGGCATGGCTTACGCCAGCTATGTCAGTTATGTGCCGCTCAATGGCAGCTTATCCAGCGGGAGTTTCTATCTACATCCACCCCTGGGCAAACACGCAAAATCAGCGGGCGATGCCATCCTCCAGCAAATAGGCCCCAAATACTTTGCCACATTGGGCATTCCGCTATTGGCCGGACGCCGCTTTCGCTGGCACGAATTCGCACCGCCCGATAGCCCTCCGGCGCAACCGGTGGCCATCGTCAATCAAGCCTTCGCGCAAAAGTATCTGCATGGCATTAACCCGCTAGGCGCGCGCTTGTGGCAAGACAGCAAGCATGCGCCGCGCGAGATCGTCGGGGTAGTGGGCAATAGCTTGGTCTCGTCGTTGCGCGACGAGATGCAACCGACGATATACTTTCCCGAAAAGCTCGCTAATTTCGCTTTTGCCATGCGCACCCGCGGCTCAGCGACGGCGATGATGCCGTCGATTCGAGCGCTGACAAAACAAGTGGCGCCGGAAGCGCCAATCGTATATTTGCGCACGGAACATCGGATCATCGCCCGCAGCATTTACCAGGAACGCCTGATCGGCGGCTTGATTGGCCTATTCGCGCTGCTGGTGATGGCGCTGGCGTACCTGGGACTCTACGGCCTGCTGGCCTACGAGGTCGCGCGCCGGCGGCGGGAGATCGGCATACGCATGGCGCTGGGGGCGGCCAAACCGCACGTCGAGCGCATGATTATCGGACGCGGGCTGCTGCTGGCGCTGGCCGGCATTGCCGCCGGACTGGGCGCCGCGCTAGCCTTGACCCGCTATATCACCTCGCGACTCTATGGGCTCAAGCCCAACGATCCGGTAACGCTGGCGGCGGTGGGACTGCTCTTTCTGGTACTCGCCGGTTTCGCCTGTTGGTTGCCGGCGCGCCGCGCCGCCGGGCTGGATCCGTGGCAATCGCTGCGCTCGGAGTGAACGGGAAGCTGCTTCGCGATTCTATTCTCGCTTTTTCCTTTTCTCTTCCGCCGCATCGTCCGGCCTGGATTCGCCCGCGCCGAAGGCTTCCGGATCGGTGAGGGGGGTGGAGACGACGTAGCCGCCGCTGGCCCAGCGTCCCAGATCGATCACCCGGCAGCGCCGGCTGCAAAAGGGAAACTCGGGCTCCCGCGGCTGCACCGGCTTTTGGCAAATCGGACATTTCCAGCGTCGGCGCATGGCTTATATAAAGCTAGCAGCTATCAGCCGCCAGTAAATAGGCGGCCCGGCCGTTAAGGCTTTACGTTTCAAGAATTCAGCGCACCCAGGCACTTTCGTGGAATTTTCCGGCATTCAGCGAAATTTAAACTTCGGCGTGCTGGGATGAATGCAAGCGGCAGATTTAGCGGCTCGGCCGCTTTTACTTTTAGGCTCGCGGCCGCAAGGAGGCGATATGCGCATGATGCGTTGCCTAACGGCTCACCTGCTCTGCGCCGCCGTCTGGGCCGCCACGGCGCCGTTGCCGGCCGGCGGACAGCAAGCCGCAACGCCAAATGCTCCGCCGGCAGCCGGTACGCCGGCAGCCGGCGCGGCGGCTTCGCCGCCGCCGAGCGAGTCTCCAGGCTCGATCCCGATTCCGCGCCAGATTCTCACTGCGCGGCGGGTGTTCATTTCCAATGCCGGGGTGCAATGCGCATGGTTTGTGGGGCCCGACCGCGCCTACCGCGGGTTTTATCGCGCCATGCGGCAATGGGGGAAATATCAACTCTCCAGCACGCCGAACGCGGCCACGCTGAATTTCGAGATCAGCTTTGCCTGCCCGGCGGTAGGCTCCGATGTCACCAACGGCAACAGCACCGGGCCGCAGTTTTTGCCGCGGCTGAAGCTGGTGATCCGCGATATACACACCCGCATCGTGCTCTGGAGCCTGATCGAGCCGGTGCGCAACGCCCTGCTGCAATCGAACCGCGATAAAAATTTCAACCGCGCCATGGGCCGGCTGATGGCGCGGCTTGAACGCCTGGACCAACAACTGCCGGCGGCGGAACGGCGGCCGGTGTACCGCCCGCGCAAAGATTTGGGCGGGATCATTTTGCTGGCGGCAACCGTGGCCGCCGGCATCATTCTCACCCTCGTCGCCATTCACCATATGCACCAGATGCAATCGCAATTCCCGCAGCCGACACAGCCGCCGTTCCCCTAAAACCTCGCGACCAGCCATCATCTGCCAGCCGGCGGCTGAAGGAAGGCGGACAAGGAAAGCAAGCGGAAGCCATGAGACACGACATGACGAATGGACGAGTTTTTGCAATGTGCAAACCGAAGAGAATAAAAGGATTAACACATGCGCTCGATAAAAATGGAAATAGCAGGCTGTCTCGATTCTCATTAAAATAAGTTAATAGTTACAAATTGTTAGTCGCCGGTTAATAGCTGAATAATCATGGGCTATAAGTTTTGGGTTCTACGCAAGAATCTGACAAAGTAGGCATTTTAGGCGGCTTTCCGAAGAACGAGGAATTGGGTACGCGTGGTTGCCATGCGCTGCGCTTTGAGCAACAGATAGCGGAGGTTGGCGTAGCCGCGA
>JAKASR010000027.1 GCA_021818955.1 Acidobacteriota bacterium | reverse complement strand
TTGCGCCATGCTGGTCTCCTGTGCTGGTTAATCGCTGGCGCCGCTCTGTTTCAGTGGCGCCAGCTCTGTTTTTGTACCAGACCAGCTCAGGCCTGTTCAAATGTGCGAAAAATAGAGTACGTTATCCATCTTGAATTTCTAGAACGAGAACGATCTTATCGTCTCAATGCCAAAGGACAGATCGTCAAAACACTTTCGGACGTGTCCAATTTGGTTCAGCCTTTTCATGGGTTATTGCTAAGTATTTCGTTGAGTTCTAACGGCCATCCATTGACTAAGGCGCAAACCGCTCATTTGACTGCGACACAAACTGCACAACTACAAAATGCAAAAGCACAATTTCTCCGGAGATTGACCTCGGCGCAAATTGCCGAATTGGGGAAACAAGCACAGGCCTCCCACCGTCATCTCGAAGCCCTGGAGGCGGCAATTCCGCAAGCCTTCAATCTCCGGTTGCGCGGCATGAAGCAACTCAAAACCGGGCCGGCTTATGTGATTTCCGCCTGGCCGAATCCCGGCTATCATGCGCCCAGTGCGGATTTCATAATTCTGCGCCACCTCGCCGGCACGCTCTGGATCGACCGCCGCACCGGCTCGCTGGTGCGCGCCGATGTTCGGGTATTGCAGGCAATTTCCTTTAAATGGGGGCTGGGGCAGTTATCCGGCGGCAGCCGTATCGTCCTGATTCAAATGCCTTTCGGCCGGATCTGGGTTCGGCGCGCTCTCGACATGAAATTGACCATCCGCAAATTTTTTATCGATCGATTGCGCCGGGAAACCCTTCGGGAATACTTTAATTATCGTCGCGTTACTCCTTCTCACAACTGACTTGATTTAGCAGTAATATGGACATTCAAATATCTCCATTCGTGCTTCCCGGGAGATATGTCGTGGATGCGCGCTTCATTTCCGCGTTGGGAAAAAACGCCGGGCATAGAGCCTTGCAAGTATGTCTGTGTCTGTTAGTCTCCGTGCTGGCTTGCTCCGCGCAGGCGCCGGTTCCTTATCAAACCACTCCCTGGCAATTTGTCGGCCCCGCCGCGATTTACAACGATTTGACGCTGAGCAATAGCTGGATTGCCGGACCGGTGCTGGCCATCGCTCCCGATACCACTCAGTCTGGCACGGCTTACCTGGGCGCCTGGGATGGCGGGGTTTGGAAAACCGGCGATAACGGGCAGAGTTGGCAGCCGCTGACCGATACGCAACTCAATCTGGCCATTGGCGCGCTGGCGCTGGCGGCCTCCAATCATGACGTGATTTATGCCGGCACCGGCACAACCGCGTTAACCGGCGCCAATATTGCCGGCAGCGGGCTGCTGGTTTCAACCGACGGCGGCCAGACCTGGATACTCGAAGGCCAAAGTGTCTTTCATGGCCTGGCCATCACCCGCATCCAGGTGGATCCGCAGGATGCGCAACATCTGTTCGCGGCCGCGGCCGCGCCGTCGGGCAGCACCGGGTTGAATCCCGGATTGTTTGTTTCCACGGACGGCGGCGCGAACTGGCAGCGTTTATTGACGGGCAACTGCCGCGACTTTCTCTGGCTGCCGGCGCAGCAACAGATTGTGGCCGACCAGAATGGCGCGCTGGCCGTCTCCAGCAACAACGGCGCGAGTTTTCAGCCGCCCGCCGCGCCTCCGCCCTCCGGCTACCTGCGTTTGGCCTTGGCCGTTTCCGCCGGATCGCCGGCCACCATCTGGCTGCTGGAAGCCAATGCCCAGGGAAATTTCGGCGGCTTATATCAGAGCCTGAATGGCGGCTCGAGTTGGGTTCCGGTGAATATCCTCTCGAACGTGTTCACCAGCAACTTATTTGGCAACGGCCAGGGCGCAAACGATATTGTTCTAGCCGTCGATCCCGTCTCCGGAACGTTATATGCCGGCGGCGTGGACTTATGGTATTCCACCGACCAGGGCGCCGATTGGACCAACCTGACCGCGACGCAAGGCGGCACGTCGCTGGCCCTGGTGCATGCCGGCCAGCACGCGCTCGCCTTTGGCGATGCGGCTTCCGGCGGCGAGCCGATGGTCTGGCTGGCGAACGATGGCGGCGTCTGGAGCAGTTCCAATCCGGTCGGCCAGGGCTTTAACGATCTGAACGCCTCGCTTTCGATTATGGGCATTGCCGGCCTGGCGGCCTCCGGCACGACCATGCTGGCGGCTACGGCGACGGAAGGCTTTGCCGAAAGCCTGAACAATACCGGGCAGTGGAACACGGTTTCCAGCCTGGTCTCCGGCACGCCGGCGCTGGTGGCGGGCGGCGGCGCTGCCGCCTTCGCTTTGGCCGCCCAGGCGCAGGCGCTGGAAATTTCCTCCGCCCCGGGGATGAGCTTTGTACCGCAATTCAACCAAACGCCGAATCCTTCACGGGATGCCGGCTTTGCCGCCCAGCATCCGCCGTTGTGGGTGAATCCGGCGAACTCGGCCGCGCTGTATCTGGCCACCGATCAGCTCTGGTCGAGTTCGGATGGCGGCGGCACCTGGAGCCCGATCCCCGGCTCGCAGGCCAGTTCCGGCATTACCGCGCTGGCCGCCGCTCCCCCCTGGCTGGCGGAAGGCAGCGCCCAAGGCCAGGTACTGGTGTCGGAAAACAGCGGTCTGACTTGGCAGGATCTCAGCCTTGGCCTGCCGGCCAGAGGCATTTCCGGCTTAGTCTGGACGGCTGCGGGAACGCTCGCCGCCGCTTTTACCGGAACCGACGCGGTCACGCCCGCCGGCCACGTTTTTACCTATAGCGGCGGCGGGTGGACGGATATCACCGGCAGTTTGCCCGATTTGCCCATCGCCGCCCTGCTTGCCGATCCGCTCGATGCGCGCATTCTTTATGCCGCCAATAGTCTGGGGGTGTGGGCCACGCCCGATTTAGGCCAGCATTGGCTGGCATTGGGGCAAGCCTTGCCGCGCAGCCAGATCGTGACCTTGACCCTTCGTCCCAAAAGCCGCAAGCTGCTGGCCGGCACCGCCGGACGTGGAATTTGGAGTTTCCCCTTGCAGCCCAACGCCGAAACCGGCGCGGTGATTTCCGGCAATAATCAGTCGGCGGCTCCGGGCGCGATCCTGCCGCTGGCGCTCGAAGCGCAGGTGCTCAATGCGTTTGGCGCCCCGCTCAGCGGTGTCACCGTGACCTGGTCGGATAACGGCGCCGGCGGCGGTTTCAGCGCCCCGCAGTCGCTCAGCGATTCTCAAGGCCTGGTGCAGACCACATACACGCTGCCTTCGGTTGGCGGCACGGTCGCCGTTCTGGCTACCCCGGCAATAAGTTCAGGCGCCAGCCAGCCGGCGCGTTTCACCGAAATCGTGGTAGCCGCCGCCGCCGCCAAGCTGATTGCCTATTCCGGCTCGGGACAATCGCAAACCGTGAATCAGCCGCTGTCCTCGCCGCTGGTCGTGCGGGTGGAAGACAGCCTGGGCAATCCGGTTGCGGGTTTTTCCGTCTCCTTTTCCGACGCCAACGCCGGCGGCTCGTTTTCGCCCCTGACCGCGGTTTCCGACAGTTCCGGCAATGCCTCGACGGTTTACACCCTGCCCCCGGCCGCCGGCGCCATTACCATTACCGCCGACGGCGGCAGCCTGGCGCCGGTGCGATTTTCTGAAACCGCCCTCGCCGCTCCCGATTTCTCTCTGAGCCTTTCGCCCGCCTCTCAGAATGTCAGCGCCAACAGCACGGCGCAAATGACCTTAAGCTCGCAGTCGATCGGAGGCGATACCAAGACCATTCTGCTGAATTGCGTCTCGCCCACCACCGGCTGCTCGGTCTCGCCCGCCTCGATTGCTCCCGGCAGTTCCAGCACCGTCACGGTGGGCACCGGTTCGCTTGCCGATGGCGGCAATACCGTGACACTCAGCGGCAACGATGGCACGCACACTCACACTGCCAGCGCGGTGCTGACTCTTCCCGGCATCAGCCTGCAAACTACGCCCAGCTCGGCTTCGATTAACCCCGGCCAGTCCGCCAGTTTTACGCTGGCGCTGGCCGGCGAAGGCGGCTTTAACAGCCAGGTCTCTTTAGCCTGCGGCGCGGCGCAGGATGGCATGCTGCCCTACGGCATGGGCTGTAGCTTCAAACCCAGTTCGCCCACCGTGAATGCCACCGGCGTTTCCGTTGTGCTCTCGGTGACGACGCTGGCTGCTGGCGCAAGCCCGCCACTACTGCCTCCAGTGTCGCCGTTTACGGCTTTAGAAATTGGTTTGGCCGCGCTGTTGCTAATCGCCTGCGTCTTGAACCAACGGCTGCGCCTCATCGGCGTCTTAGGTATAAGTTTGCTGTTGTGTGCCTGCGGCGGAAGCGCGGCCTATTTTCCCCCTCCTCCTCCGCCTCCCGGCACGCCACCTGGAACCTACAGCATTGTCGTGACCGCAAGCGCGGCCGGCATTGCCAGCCAGCAAGCTACGCTTTCGGTCACCGTGAATTAGCTTGCCGCCGGGAAATGTCGAAAATCGCAGCGGGGCGGTAGCGGCGCGGGCGCGCATTTTGGGGAAATGTTTAATTCAATGTCTGGCCGTTCGTTCCGCTTTTTTCAATTTCCACGATCTTCACTTCTTCTGCTGCTTCTTCTTCTCCGATAAACGGCAAAATTATCGCGGCGCGGCGGCGCAGGAAAAAGTGGTACAGAAGCCAGAGCGCGGCCGCGCCTGCCGCCACCCAGGCGAAAATTTTAATAGCGGCCCAATAGTCCAGTTGCCAATAGCGCAGCAAGTGGCGTCCGAGCAGCATGGCCAAGGTGGCGTCAATGGCATAACGCGCGCCCCGGCCCAGCGCCACCGATATGCTGAATCGGGCTTTGGGAATCGAAAGCATGCCCGCGGTGATGACAAAAGGCGCATAGGGGCAGGGAGGCGGCATGACCGCGGCCAGGCCGACCGGCAGGGCGCCATAGCGCTTGGTCCATGCCATGACTCTTTGCTGCCAGTGGCGGGTAAACCGGCTGCGCAGCAGGGCGCTGCCGCCGCGCTGCCCTACTTTATAGGTCACCTGTGAGCCCAGCACCGAGCCTATGGTGGCCAGGGCGGCGGCGGTAATGGCCCACATCCAGTCATTTTTGGCGATGACAAAGCTGAGCAGCGCCAGGTCGTTCAACCCCGGCACCGCGATTAAAAACGAACTGTCGAGCAGTGTCAGTATAAAAATGCCGGCCAGCCCGAGCGTGCGGGCCAACCCGATGAGCCAATGTGCCAGGTGCGGATGCATACGGACGAAGCCGCGATCCCGCCTATCAGCCGGCGTTTCCTGCTGCGCGCTGCCGCCGCTGCCGGCGTTCCTTGCCGAACAGATAGGCCAGCCCGATGCTCAGAATATACAAGATCAGCATGGGTGTTGCGAACACCACCATGGTAGTGATGTCGGAGGTGGGGGTAATAACCGCCGCTATGATAAAAATGATCAGCACGGCGTAGCGGAAGTTGCGCAATAGAAAGCGGGAGTTGACGATGCCGATAATGGATAAAAATAGAATCAGTATCGGCAACTCGAAAATCAGTCCCGTGCCCAGCACCACCGTGGCGAACAAATCGAAATACTCGTTGATTTCCGGAGCGGCGGCGAACTGATGGGCGTACCCGATCAGAAAATTCAGCACCATCGGAAACGCGAAGGAATATGCGAAAACACCGCCGCTGATGAACAGCGCCGAGGTCAGCAACACGAAGGGAATGATGTATTTGCGCTCGCGTTTATAGAGGCCGGGCGCGATAAACAGCCAGACTTGGTATAAAACCCAGGGCGAGGCCAGGAACAGCCCGGCGATCAACGCCAGCTTGACGTAGAGATTGAACGGATCGATGGGGTTGAAATAAATCAGCTTGGTGGTCTGGCGATGCGCGGCCAGCGCTTTCACCAGCGGCCGGTCCATGATGTTGTATATGGCGTCGTGATAATAAAAACAGACAAAAAATCCAATGGCCAGGCCGATCAGCGAATAAAAAATCCGGCGCCGCAGTTCCTCCAGATGCTCGAGAAACGACATGGCTCCGCCAAGCTGCTCTTCCCCTTCAGTTTGTGCGCTGCTTGCGGTGCGGCGTAGGCGGTCGAGAATGGCCAAAATTTATCCTCGTCGGGCGCGGCTTCATCCGGAAATACTATGCCTATTCAAGCGGAAAAGACTTCCACTTTTTACGGGAAGCAATACGGTCCGGAAACTCCCATTTTCGCATTGAAAGCGGCAAAAAGCGATTAGGGGCGGATGCGATCGCTGAGCCGGCGCCGCGAAGCGCTGGCCAATTAGCGATGGTCTTCCGATTTGGCCGGAATCATCGGCTGCGGTTCATTTTCGGTCAGGTGGGGTGGCGCCGCGGTTTTTTCGGCAACGTCGGCGGGTGCGGTTTTAGCGCCGCTAGTGGCCGCCGCTGCCGGGCTTTCCGGCAACCCGGGCGAGTCGGCGGCGGCGATTTCGGCGGGATGGTCGCCCGATTCGTGATCTTCCGCCATCCAGCCGGAATCGTCCACTTCCGGGTCGTCGAAGTTTTCCTCTTCCAGATCGGCTTCCCAGGGCGGCAGTTCATGGCCGGCCTCGTCCAGCGGCTCGGCATCAGGCTCAGCTTCCGCCTTGTCGTTGTAAGGCTCTGTGAAATCAGGAGTTAAGTCAATAGTGGGGGGCTTGTCCAGCGGTTCTTCCAGATTATGAAACTCCTCTTCGAGCGACTGGCGAAATTCGTTGCTGGCGCGGCGCAATTCCGTCATCGTCTTGCCCACGGTACGGGCAATCTCAGGTAGCCGCTTGGGTCCGAAAATCAGCAGGGCCAGTACGGCGAAAAACAACAAATCGGGGAAGTTCATCGGGTGGAAGAAGATGCCGGTCGGGTGACAGCCGCCTACTCGATATTATGCAACGGCTTCCGCGCCGTCAAATCGGCGACTTCCCGCCGCCCTTGCTTTTCCGGCCGCTCACCGCGCGCAACTGCGGAATCCGGCCAATACATCGTTTCGGTCGCGGGTATAGAAATTACGCCAGGTATTGCGCAGCAGGCGCGAGCGGGTGGCCCAGCAGCCGCCGCGCAGCACGCGATAGTCGGGAGTAAACCAGGGCTGGGAATAGTCGCGATAAGGATCGGCCACAAAGCCCGGATAGGGCGCGAAGGTGGATGCCGTCCATTCCCAGACGTTCCCGATCAGGTGCCGGAGTCCGAAGCCGCCACGGTCCTGCGAGCAGGCCATAAGCGGCTGCGGGCCGATGCGGAGCGCATCGAGTGTGGCATGCGCGGGCGAAGGCGGCTGTTCGCCCCAGGGAAAGGTGCGTTTCTTCATGGCGGCGGCGGCCGCATCGGCCGGGTCGCCGGCTTGAGTGCGCAGCGCTTTCCATGAATCCGGGTCCAGCGAGGCGGCCAACTCCCATTCCGCCTCGGTAGGCAGCCGCCGTCCCGCCCAGCGGCACCAGGCTTCCGCTTCATGCCAGTTGACATGGATGACCGGGGTATTTTCCGGTAGCGGCCGCCATTGCTCGAACTGGCGATGCAGCCATGTCCCTCCGTCGCGGCGCCAATATAGCGGATGCTCCGCTTGCTGCCGCTCGCGCCATTGCCAGCCGTCCTCGCTCCAGAATTCGCGCCGGCGATAGCCGCCCTCGTCGGTAAACTCCGCCATTTGGCTATAGCTGACGGGGGCGCGGGCAATGGCGAAATCGCCGAGCTCGACCCAATGGGCCCATTTCTCGTTATCGAAAGCGATGCTGCCCGGAGCGGCGCCCAGTGGAAATCGCCCGCCGCGAATAGGCGCATCGCCGGCCGCGTCCGCCGGCGTCGCCCCCGCGGCGGGCAGCGCCAGGGCGGCGGCGGGCTGGCTCAATTGCGGCGCCGGCCAGGCCAGCGTCTGGCGCGTGTACATAAACGCCTCGCCGTGCATGTCTTCGTGCATCAGCGCCAGCCAGCAAAAATAGGCCTGCTCCGGCGTGAGCTTTTCGGGCAAGGCCTGCAGCACTCTGTCGAGCACTTCCCGCAGGTATTCCAGCACCCCCTCGCGGCTGGGCAGCGCCAGGCCCCAGCGCGTATCGTGCGCGACCGCGCTGGAATTCCATAGCTGGTCGGCGTCGCCGCGCAGCGGCGGCCGCCCGAGCAGATGCCGCAGGATCCAGAATTCCTGAAACCAGCCCACGTGCCCCAGTTCCCATAGCGGCGGATTGATGATGCGCAGTTGCGGCACGCGCATCTGCTGGTCGCTCAAATCCTGTTGCAATTCGAGCGTGCGCCGGCGCGCGTCGAGCAGCGCCTCGCGCAAGTTCTCCAGCCGTCCCCAGGCGGCCGGCGAGCTGGCGGCGCTTTCCGGGCTGGACATGACCATGAGCCTATTATGGCGTCAAGACTCCCGCGCAGGCCGCGGTCAGGTGGTAAGTAAACTGGCGGGCGCGGCCTCCGGCGGCAGTTCCTGATCTTTATACTGCAGCCGGTAGAGCCGCCAATAGATGCCGTGCAGGCGCAACAACTCCTGGTGCGCCCCCTGCTCGCGCAAGCGCCCCTTGTGCATCACCAGAATCTGATCGGCGCGCTGGATGGTCGAAAGCCGGTGGGCGATGATGATGCTGGTGCGGTCTTTCACCAGGTGATTGAGGGCGGCGCGGATGCGCAGTTCGGTGTCGGTGTCCACGCTCGAGGTGGCTTCGTCGAGAATGAGGTAGGGCGGGTTGGGCGCCAGCGCGCGGGCGAAATTGACCAGTTGCTTTTGCCCGGTCGAAAGCTCGTTGCCGCGTTCCCGCAGCACCGTATCGTAGCCTTGGGGCAGTTCCTCGATGAATTCATGCAGGTTCACGCTGCGCGAAGCGTGCAATATCGCTTCGTCGCTGATTTCGGCTTCGCCCAGGCGGATGTTGTGCGCCACCGCCCCGCTGAACAGATATGGATCCTGCAACACCACCCCGAAGCGGCGCCGCAACTGCTGCAGGTCGAGATGGCGAATATCCACCCCGCCCAAGCGGATCGCGCCCCGCTGGACATCGTAAAAGCGCAGCAGCAGGCTGATCAGGGTGGTCTTGCCCGCGCCGGTATGCCCCACCACGGCGACAGTCGAGCCGGGCTCGATGCTGAAGCTGACGTCCTGCAGCACCCAGTCTTCGCCTTTGTAGGCGAACCAGACGTGGTCGAATTCGATCCGTCCCGGCGAGTTGGAAATCGGAGCCGGTTGCGGCGGCGTGGCCAGCGTCACCGGAGTATCCAGCAATTTAAAGATCCGCTCCGAGCTGGCCATGGCGGATTGCATCAGGTTGTATTTCTCGCTCAAATCCTGGATGGGGCGGAAGAAGCGCTGGGCGTACATGATAAACGCCACCAGAATGCCCGGCGTCAAGCGGCCGTGTAGCACCCAGGTCCCGCCGAACAACAGAATGCCGGCGACGGCGAGATTGCTGAGAATATCCACCACCGGGTAATAAATGGCGTGAGCGATGACGGCGTCGATCCAGGCGCCGCGGTGGGCGCGGTTGATCTCGCGGAATTGCTCCCGGGCTAGGTTCTCGCGGTTGAAAACCTGCACCACCGCCATGCCGCTGATATGTTCCTGCAGGAAGGCGTTAATGCGGGCCAGCGCGGCCCGCATGCGGCGATAGCTGTCGCGCACCGCGCGCCGGAAATAAAACGCGGCAAAGGTGATCAGCGGCAGCGCGCAGAGGGTGAGCAGCGCCAGTCGCCAGTCGTAATGAAACAGAATGACGACGATGAAAATCAGCACAAAGCTGTCGTCGAAAAAGGCCACCAGCGCCGAGGCGATCATGTCGTTGAGCGCCTGCACGTCGTTGGTGACGCGGGTGACCATGCGGCCGATCGGATTTTGATCGAAGAAGGCGATTTGCAGCCGCTGTAAATGACCGAACAGGTCGCGGCGCAAGTCGAACATCGAATGCTGTCCCACCCACTGCATGATGTAGGTCTGGGCGAAATCGAAAAGAAAGCCCAGCATCAGCGCGGCGATATACAGCAGGGCGATAACTTCAATGCCGGGGTTGGGCTTGTGGGGCAGGTAGCGATCGAGAAAGTTATGGGCCTGGGCGCCTTGCCGCGGCGCCAGATAGCGGTCGATCAGGATCTGATTGAAATACGGCCCGACTACCGCCATGCCGGAATGCAGCACCGCCGCCGCCGTCGCCAGCGCCACTTGCCAGCGGTAGGGGCGGACGTAGCCGAGCAGGCGCCGCATCAGGCGCCCGTCGTAGGCTTTACCGACGATTTCGTCGTCTTGCGCGTTGCTCATTCTGCCTTCCGGTCAAACCGTCTGCAATTCTTCCTCAAGCAGTTGCTTTTCATAAAGCCCGGCGTAATGTCCGCCCCGGCTGATCAGGCTGGAATGATCGCCGGCCTCGATGATGCGGCCGTGGTCGAGCACCACGATGTTGTCGGCGTGCCGGATGGTGGAAATGCGATGGCTGATAAACAGCGTGGTGCGGCCGCGCATGATCTCGCGCAGGCGCTCCAGGATATGCTCTTCGGTAATCGTATCCACGCTCGAGAGCGCGTCGTCCAGGATCAGGATGCGAGGCTGGCGCAGCACCGCGCGGGCGATCGCCACCCGCTGTTTTTGTCCGCCGGAAAGCGTCAAGCCGCGCTCGCCGATGCGCGTTTCCAGGCCTGCCGGAAAGCGTTCCAGGTCGGACGCAAGCCCGGCCACCTCGGCCGCCGCCCGTATCTCCGCCTCGCTGGCATCGGGCCGGCCAAAGGCGATATTGTTGCGCAAGCTGTCGCTGAAAAGAAAAGTTTCCTGCGGCACCAGGCCAATCGACTGCCGCAGAATCGCCAGCGGAAACTCGGCCAGCGGCCGTCCATCCAGCCGCACGCTGCCCGGCGCCGCTTCGTAGAGGCGGGGCACTAGCGCCGCTAACGTGGATTTTCCCGCGCCGGTGGGCCCCACGATCGCCAGGCTGGTGCCGGCGGGAACTTGCAGCGATAGGTCGCAAAGCCGCCACGGCGCTTCGGACGAATCCTCGGGAAAGCGGAAATTCAGATGCCGGAACTCCAGCGTGCCGGTGACCCGCGTCAGGCGATGATCGGTGCCGGGACCATCGGCGATTTCCGGCGCCTGGGTCATAATCTCGCGCAAGCGGATCCACGAAGCCGAGCCGCGTTGCACCAGGTTGATCACCCAGCCCATGGCGATCATCGGCCAGGACATCAACATCATATAAGCGTTGAAGGCGACATAATCGCCCAGCGTGATCTGGTGGCGGATCACGGCGCGGCCGCCGAACCAAAGCACCAGCACCATCGCCAATCCCAGCAGGGAAGCTAGCAGCGGGTCGAAGGCTCCGGAAAGCAGCACCAGGCGCAGGTTGCGGCGAATGTATTCCCGGTTGAGGTCGTCGAAAGCGGCCATCTCCGTTTCTTCACGGGCGTACGCCCGGATAATGCGCAACCCCGCCAGATTTTCCTCCACCTTCGTGGCCAGCACCGCGAACATCGATTGAATGCGCTCGAAGCGCTCGTGAATGCGTTTTCCGAACCACTGCACCGCCAGGATGACGAAGGGCGCCGGCACAAAGGCAATCAGGGTCAATTGCCGGTCGAGGCGCAGCATGATCGCCAGCACGAAGACGAACAGCACCAGCGCATTGGCGGAATACATCAGCCCCGGCCCCAGCATGTTGCGCACCGCGCTCAGGTCGTTGGTGGCGCGGGCCATGATCTCGCCGGTGCGCATGCGCTGGAACCAGGAGCGCGAAAGCAGGACGAGGCGGTCGAGCAGGTCGTTGCGGATATCGTATTCGATATACCGCGACGTGGTAATCAGAATCAGCCGCTGCAAGTATTGAAAGCCGGCCCGCGCCAGGATGATGCCCAGGAAGGCGCCGGCATAAAACCAAAGCCGGCGCGCGCTCATGCCCTTCTGGAGATGATCGAAGACCAGCTTAAGAATATAGGGGATGGAAACCGAGGCGGTGATGTTGCAGAGCAGGATCAGCAGCCCCAGCCCGATGCGGCCGCGATAACGCGCCAGGTAAGGGAAGAGGGAGTAGAGCTGGCGGCGAGACATGAATTGTCCGGAGCGATGATGCGCGCGGCCCGAATATGTTCAATTATATCGAAGCCGCCGCGGGCGGCGTGTGCCGCCGGCGCGCCAGCTTCCATAACCGGCGCCGCACGTTCCGCGCCTTCGAATTCCGGGGGAAGAGCGCCAGAAACCGCCGCCAGTAACGCTCTTCCTGGCCGCGGCGGTGCAGCTTGGCGCTGGCCAGGCCGCAATAGTACAGCGCGCGCCAGTTGTGCGGATCGTGACGGAACGCGCCCCGAAAGCGCGATAGCGCCCCCGCGTAATTCCTCAAGTGGTAATACGTCATGCCCACCCGATAGTCGTGCTGCGAGCGCCGGGGATCGAAACGATGTCCGGGAAAATAAATCGGCTTGGGCGGAGGCCCGGCTGAATAGGCGCCTGCCGCCGGACTGGGGTGTACCGGCTTAGCCGGAGTTTTCGGCGCCGCCGGATGCGCCGGTAAGTGCGGCGAGGGCGTGGACGGGCCGGAGTGGATGCGTTGCGCCGGCGGCAGCGCCCAGCCCCAGGAACTCGCAGCCAAAATGACAAGGAGGGCCGGGGCAGGCCAACGCGGCTTCATGTCCCATTATCACGCTCCTTTCCGCCTGCAATAAACGTTAACGGCCGGGTCGGACAGCGGTTCAAGTCATAGTCAATTTCGTGAGAATTGCGCCCGGCCAGGCCAAACCGGGGTCTTCATCGGGCCCGCGCCTACAGGTAAAAGCGGCCGAGCCGCCGCGCCGGGAAGCCGTCCGCTCCACAAATTGTTTCCAAACGAATCAAAAAAGCGCGCGCGCTTCCCGGCCCACACCGGGAATTTTATAAAAGGTACATGCGTGATCAACAACGCCGCTAAAATCGGCCCTTCCTCGTGCTAGGATTCTTTTGCCCTGCTCTCTCTGGCGGGATTGGCATAGCCATGTTTGAACGCATCGGCGATTTGTTGATAGAGGATCAGATCCTTACGCCGGCGCAACTCGAAGACGCCTTGAATTATCAACGGCGCCATGGCGGGCGCCTCGGCACCTGTCTGATCAAGATGGGCTTGGTCAGCGAGCAGGATGTGGCGCGCATTCTCTCCCGCCAATATGGCGTCCCGGCGCTCGATTTGCAAACCGTCGAAGTTCCGCCGGCGGTGTTAAAGCTGATTCCCCGCGAAACCGCCGAGCGCTTTCAGGTGTTGCCGCTTTCGCGCGATGGCTCGTCATTGCGCATGGCGATGGCCGACCCCACCAATGTTTTCGCGCTCGACGATGTGAAATTCATGACCGGGCTGAAAATCGAGCCCGTGGTGGCCTGTGAATCCGCCATCAGCATCGCCATCGACAAACTCTACGGCAGTCTGGATTATGGGCAGGACCAGATTCAGAAGGTCATGCAGGACCTCGACCTGCCCATCACCGCGTTGGAGGTCGAAACCAACGAGATCGCCGGGATGGAGGAGCTGGAGAAGGCGGCGGAAGCGGCGCCGGTGGTCCGGCTCGTGAATGCGATCTTGAATGAGGCTTTGCGCCGCGGCGCCAGCGATATTCACGTCGAGCCTTACGAACGCATCCTGCGCGTGCGCTATCGCGTGGATGGCGTCTTGCAGGAAGTCATGAACCCGCCGCTGCAACTGCGCGACGCCATGATCAGCCGTATCAAAATCATGGCTCGCCTGGATATCAGCGAAAAACGGTTGCCGCAGGATGGCCGCATCGTGCTGCGCTACGTCCGCCAGAACAAAATGAAGCTGCTGGACCTGCGCGTCTCCATCCTGCCCACTTTGTTTGGCGAAAAAGTGGTGATGCGCCTGCTCGACCGGGAAAACCTGCGGCTCGATATGGAAAAATTGGGCTTTGAAACGGAGGCCTTGGCGAAGTTTCAGGAAGCCATCCATCAGCCCTACGGCATGGTGCTCGTCACCGGGCCCACCGGCAGCGGCAAGACCAATACCCTCTACAGCGCCATCTCGCAGCTCAATACCGCGGAAACCAACATCATGACCGCCGAAGACCCGGTGGAATTTCAGTTGCCCGGCATTAACCAGGTGCAGGTGAAGGAACAGATCGGACTCAATTTTGCCGCCGCGCTGCGTTCATTTCTGCGCCAGGATCCCAACATTATCCTGGTCGGCGAAGTGCGCGATTTTGAAACCGCCGAGATTGCGGTGAAGGCGGCGCTGACCGGCCACCTGGTGCTTTCCACCCTGCATACCAATGACGCTCCCTCGACTATGACCCGGCTGATGAATATGGGCATTGAACCGTTTTTGGCGGCGACCAGCGTCAATCTGGTGTGCGCGCAGCGGCTGATCCGCCGCATTTGCGGATATTGCCAGGAGGAATACTCCGTGCCGGCGCGCGATCTGATCGAGCTGGGCTTCACGCCGGAAGAAGCGGAAGGCTTCAAGCCCCGGCGCGGGGCGGGTTGCGCCCATTGCCATCAGACCGGGTATAAAGGGCGGGTGGGCTTGTTCGAGGTCATGCCCATGGACGAGGGCTTGCGCGAGTTGGTGCTGGCCGGCGCCTCGGCTCTGGAATTGAAGCGGAAGGCGGTGGAAAACGGCATGGTCACCCTGCGCCGCAGCGGGCTGGCGAAGATCAAAGCCGGGGTCAGCACGGTGGAAGAAATCCTGCGCGAGACGGTGCGCTGAAAGAGAGGCGGCATGGAGTATGGAATGACCGATCTGCTGCAGCGGATGCTGGATATGGACGCCAGCGATCTGCACCTGGCGGCGAACACGCCGCCCATCGTGCGCGTGCACGGAGAACTGAAGCCGATTTCCGACCTGGAGCCGCTGTCGCCCTCCGACACCAAGCAACTGGCCTACAGCGTTTTAACCGAGCAGCAGAAGAAACGGCTGGAAGAGGCGCTGGAAATCGATTTCTCTTTCGGACTCAAAGGCCTGGCGCGTTTCCGCGGCAACATTTATCACCAGCGCGGCGCCGTCGGTGCGGTGTTTCGCTTGATCCCGATGGCCATCAAGAGCTTTGAGCAACTGCGCCTGCCGGCGGTGGTGGCCAAACTATGCGAGCGCCCGCGCGGGCTGATCCTGGTGACCGGCCCCACCGGCAGCGGCAAATCGACCACCCTGGCCGCGATGCTCGACCGCATCAATACCACCTACCCTCACCATATCCTCACCCTGGAAGACCCGATCGAGTTCGTTCACCTCAACAAAAGGGCGCTGGTCAACCAGCGTGAAATTCAGTCCGATACGCACAGCTTCGCCAGTGCTCTTCGGGTGGCGCTGCGCCAGGATCCGGACGTGGTGCTGATCGGCGAAATGCGCGACCTGGAAACCATCGAGGCGGCGCTGCGCATCGCCGAAACCGGTCACCTCACTTTCGCCACCTTGCATACCAACTCCGCCGCCAGCACCATCAACCGCATCATCGATGTCTTCCCCGCGCACCAGCAGTCGCAGATTCGCACCCAGTTGTCGCTGGTCCTGGAGGGGATCCTTTGCCAGTCCCTGTTGCCCCGCCGGGGCGGCGGCCGGGTCATGGCGATGGAAATTCTGATCCCCAATCCCGCCATTCGCAACCTGGTTCGCGAAGACAAAGTGCATCAGATTTATTCCAGCATGCAAACCGGGCAGGATAAGTACGGCATGATTACGTTCAACCAGAGCCTGTTGCAACTGGTGTTGAGCAAGCAAATCGAAGTTCAGACCGCGCTGAACGCTTCGTCCCTGCCGGACGAGTTGCAGGAATTGTTGAAGCGCGCCCAGGCCGCCGCGGCGCCCGGCGCCGTGGGAGCCGCCCCGCGCCGGTAATCACATAGGTCAGAAGGAGGTCCATCGTGCCTGTTTACGTCTATGAAGGCAAATCGCATGCCGGCGCGCGCATTCGGGGTGAGCGCAATGCCGCGAATCGTCAACAGCTGGAGCAGGCGTTGCGGCGCGAGCGTATCTTGCCGGAACGAATTATCGAAAAGCAGGCGGCCAAGGGCCGCAAGAAGAAAATCGCCATCCGGGACTTGGCGATTTTCTTCCGCCAGTTCTCGGTCATGATCGACGCCGGCCTGCCGCTGGTGCAGTGCATCGATCTGATCGGGGGCAACCTGGAAAACGAAAGTTTCAGCCGTGTGCTGGCCGAGGTGCGCGGCGATGTCGAGGGCGGCGCCTCCTTGGCGGCCGCCATGCGCCACCAGCCCAAGGTGTTTGACGACCTGACCTGCAACATGATCGCCGCCGGCGAAAGCGGCGGGATCCTCGATGTCATCCTGCAGCGGCTTTCCGTGTACCTGGAAAAATCGGTCAAGCTGCGCGGCGCGGTCAAGAGCGCCCTGATCTATCCCGTTTCGGTGATCACCTTTGCCGGGTTGATCGTGTTTTTCCTGCTCTGGAAAATCGTGCCCATCTTCGTTCACTTGTTCACCAGCTTGAATGCCACGTTGCCGCTGCCGACCCGCATCGTCATCGAGCTCAGCCGCTTCGTCAGCTCCTTCTGGTGGCTGATTTTGGGCTTGCCGGTGGTCACTGTGTTGGGGTTGCGCCGTTATCACGCCACCGAGCAGGGGCGTATGGTGCTCGACCGTCTGGTGCTGCAATTGCCCATCCTGGGGTTGGTGCTGCGCAAAATTTCGATTGCCCGTTTTTCCCGTACCCTGGGAACGCTGGTCAGTTCGGGCGTGCCGATCCTCGATGCCTTGTCGATCACCGCCCGCACCAGCGGCAATGCGCTGATTGAAAAAACCTTGATGAACGTCCGCGTCGCGGTCGAGCAGGGCCGGACCATGATCGAGCCGCTGCGCGATAGCGGGGTCTTTCCCAACATGGTGGTGCAGATGGTCGGAGTCGGCGAGCAAACCGGCAGCATGGACGCGATGCTGCAGAAAATCGCCGATTTCTACGAAGATGAGGTCGATGCGGCCACCAAGAACATGCTGGCCATGCTGGAGCCGCTGATGATCGGCGTTCTCGGTTTCACCGTGGGCGGCATCGTCATCTCCATGTATATGCCCATGTTCAGCCTGATTTCGCAACTCTCGCAGCAGGTGCACTGAAACCGGTGGCGCGGCGGTAAGCCCGGGGACCCGCATGGAGCCCAAAAAAATCTTTTGGGTGCTGTACAGCACCACCGATTTGGCCATCGGCTTTCTGGCTCCGCTGGCCTGGTGGCTGCCGCTGTCGGTGATTAACCTGGCGGCCTGCTGGTGGGTGGCATTTCGCAGCGGCTGGTTTTAAGTCCTAGCTGGGGGGCTGCGCCGGCGGTTGGTGATAAGCGACCAGGCATATCGCGCTCGCATGGGGGGGCGAGGGCAGCAGGGTGACCATCGTGGCCAGGTCGGGACGTACGACGGCGATATCGTTCGAGCCGGCATCCAGCACGTAAACGTACAGGCCATAAGGCCCATAGATCAGCCGCTGGGGGCCCATTCCCACCGGTATATTGGCCAGGGTTTTGCGGTCCGATAGCCGCAGCAGGCTGACGGTGTTGGACCCCGCATTGGCGACCATCAGGTGGCGCCCGTCGTTGCTGATGGCCATTCCCATGGGATTTGCGCCGGCCAGCATCATCCCGGAGACCTCGTCGGTGGCGGTATCGATGATGCTGATCGTGCCATCGCCGCTATTGGAGACGTAGAGTTCGCCGCCGTCCGGTTTTAACACCATTTGCTGGGGCTGATGGCCGACGGTAAGATTGGTGACCAGCGCCGGCGGTTGGATATTCAGCACCGAGACCTGGTTGACGCCGGGGCACAACACAAAAGCCTGGGGACCGTAGGGCAGAACCTGAATTTGTGTGGGCGGCCCGGGCAGGGCGATGGCTTGCGGCTGCCGCAGTTGCGAGCCGACATTGTTCAGCACCCAGACCCGGCTGCCGGTGGCGTCGGCCACCAGCAGGCGCGTGCCGCTGAGATTGGTGGCCAATGCCACCGGGTCGGTGCCCACCTGCCGGCGGGCGACAATGGTCCGCGAGGGCAGGTCGATCTTGAAAATCCAGCCTTGGCGGCGAATCCGCGCCGCAATCAGGGCATAAAGGTGGTCGGGGCTGAGCGTCATCGCCAGGGGGGTGGCGCGCAGCCGAATGCGGCCCACCAGACGCCGGTTCACTACATCCAGGATCGAGAGATCGCGCGAGCCCTGATTCAGGCAATACAGTTCGTTGCGGGCGGGGTTGAACGCCAGCGCAATCGGTTGGCTTCCCATGCGCTGCCGGTTCTTCAGGGCGGGTTTCATCGCATCGAAGGCCCATAGTTCGCCCACGCGGCGCGAGTGAAAGGCGGAGCCGGCGACATAGATGGCGGCATGATAGCTGCTGCGGAGCGGCAGCGATCGCGATTGGCAGCCGAGTGCTCCCAGCCATGCGGCTAGCACCCCGGCCAGCAGCGCCGTGCGCGATCGCCATGTGCAAAGCATAATTTTCAGGTCGTTAGCCGCCAGCCGCGGCCCACCAGCGGCGCCCATTTCCCCAGATCTGCCGAGAGCTGGTCCAGTTGTTCCGGATAGATGGATTGCAATCCATCGCTGAACGCGCGTTCCGGCTCGTCATGCACTTCCACGATCAGGCCATCGGCGCCGACCGCGATGGCGGCGCGCGAAAGCGGCAGGACGCGGTCGCGCCGCCCGGTGCCGTGGCTGGGATCTACGATCACCGGCAAATGGCTGAGTTCCTTCACGGCCGGCACCACGCTGAGATCGAGGGTGTTGCGCGAGTGGTCGGAAAAGGTGCGCACTCCGCGTTCACAGAGGGCGACCTGATAATTGCCTTCGGAAAGCAGGTATTCGGCCGACATCAGCCATTCTTCCAGGGTGGCGGCCATGCCGCGCTTGAGCAGTACCGGCTTGGCGCAGCGCCCGGCGGCGCGCAAGAGCGAGAAATTCTGCATGTTGCGCGCGCCAATCTGGATCATATCCGCGTATTGCGCCACTAGGCGCAGCGATTCATGATCAATAGCCTCGGTGACGATCGCCAGGCCAAAGGCTTCGCGCGCCGCCGCCAGAATTTCCAGGCCGCGCTCTTCCAAACCTTGAAAGCTGTATGGCGAGGTGCGCGGCTTGAAGGCGCCGCCGCGCAGCGCCTGCGCCCCGGCGCGGGCAACGCGCTCGGCTATGCGAAATACCTGGTCGCGGGTTTCCACCGCGCAGGGACCGGCCATGAGCACCAGTTCGCGGCCGCCCAGTTGGGCGTGGCCCAGGGCAAAGGCGGTGGATTCCGGCTTGACCTCGCGGCTGACCAGCTTGTAGGGTTTCGAAACCCGGATGGCTTCGGCCACGCCATCCAACCCGGCCAGATCGCTCAGCTCAATCGCGCCCTTGTTGCCGGTAATGCCGATCGCCGTGCGCTGGGCGCCGGGAATGGGGTGGGCGCGCAGCCCCAGGCGTTCGATGTGCTCGCAAATGGCGCGCACCTGCGCCGGGCTGGCGCCGGCTTTCATCACGATTAACATACGGTCATCCTTGCGGGGCGGCCGCCCGCGCGCCGGCTTCAGCCAAAGAAAACGGAAGCCAGTTCGTACAGCTCCGGGTCCACTTTGCGGTTCACGCCCAACGCTTCATTTAGGGGAACGGCGGTTAATTGCTGCCCCCGCAAGGCGGCCATTTTGCCAAACTCGCCGCGATGGACCATATCAATCGCCTGCACTCCGTAGCGGGTGGCCAGCACCCGGTCAAACGCCGTGGGCGTGCCGCCGCGCTGGATGTGCCCCAGGATGACCACCCGGCTTTCATACCCGGTGCGGCGCTCGATTTCTTCCGAGAGCCGGCTGCTGATGCCGCCCAGCCGCGCGTGGCCGAATTCGTCGCGGGTTTTGCCCTGGGTGGCTTGTTCGGCTTCGTTGGCGAAACGCGCCCCCTCGGCCACCACCACAATGCTGAAATATTTGCCGCGGGCATGGCGGTGCTTCAGTAAATCGCAGACTTGCTCGATATCAAACGGCTTTTCCGGGATCAGAATGACGTCGGCGCCGCCGGCGATGCCGGAATAAGTGGCAATCCAGCCGGCATCGCGTCCCATCACCTCCACTACCATGATGCGATTGTGCGCTTCGGCGGTGGTGTGCAGCCGGTCAATCGCCTCGGTGGCGATCATGACCGCGGTATCGAAGCCAAAGCAATAATCGGTGCCGGAGAGATCGTTATCGATCGTCTTGGGCACGCCGACCACGTTCAACCCGGCCTGGAAAAGCTTTTGCGCCACCCCCAGGGTATCGTCGCCGCCGATGGCGATCAGGGCGTCGAGTTGGTTGGTTTGAAAAGCGCCCTTGATGCGTTCCATGCCATTTTCGTATTTGGCCGGATTGGTGCGCGAGGTGCGTAAGATGGTGCCGCCGCGGAAGATGATCCCGGCAATGGTGTCGATATCCAGCGGCTGATAGCGGTTCTCCAGTACTCCGCGCCAGCCTTCCAGAAAGCCGATGACGGAGTCGCCATAAAACATCGTGCCTTTCCGTACAATGCCGCGAATGACCGCATTCAACCCGGGGCAATCTCCCCCACCTGTCAAGACACCAATACGCATGAGCCGTTGTCCTTTTACTGGTCCGAAGATCATTCGGACCGGAATCATTCCAACTGCGATAATGGAAACCATATTGTACCGGATTGCGCCGGAAGCGTTAACGGCCGAGTCGGACAGAAGTTTTTGTCATTGGCAATTTCGAAGAAATTGTCTTTAGCATGCTCAATTTCGGAGAAATTGCCTGAAGCCATGCTCGCAGGCCGAAGCGCGGGGTTCCGGTTAGGTTCCGCGCCTATGAACGAAGATAAACTATCGGCATCTGTGAGTATTTGCAAAGCGTCCGGTTTCGGCCGGACCCTTGCGAAAGCGTCAGCGCCGAAAAGTAAAAGCGGCCGAGCCGCTTCATCGAGGCGGGAGCCGAAAATGCGGGCAGCGACAAGTAAACATGCGCCGCCGGTGGAACCGGCGAACGGCCGGGCAAAAGCGGGTGCGGGCGGGCGTCCAGCCGGCCCCCGTCCGCGCATCGGCATCCATACCTCGATTGCCGGAGGCGTGGAGCGCGCGGCGGATCGGGCGCGGGCGCTGGGCTGTGAATGCCTGCAGATATTTTCCGCCAGCCCGCGGCAATGGCGCGCAATTACGCCCAGCGCTGCCGCTTGCGCCGAGTTGACCGCGCGCCGGCGCCAATACGGGCTCGAACCCCTGGCCATCCACGTCAATTACCTGGTCAACCTCGCCAGCGCGGAGGCATCCCTGCGGCAGCGTTCGCAGGCGGCGTTTCGGGGGGAATTAGAGCGCGCCGCGGCGCTCAAGGCGGATTTCCTCATTCTGCATCCCGGCAGCATGGGGGCGGAAGACGCCTCTGCCGGAAGCGGCGAAACCGGGCCGGGGGCGCCGCCCCGCGACCGTGAAGCCGCCCGCGTTCGCCTGGCCGCGGCCATCCGTGAAACCGCCGCTGGCTTTGCCTGGGGCCGGTTGCGTTTGCTGATCGAAAACACCGCCGGCGGCGGCGGGCGCCTGGGCGGCGATTTCCGGGAGCTTGCCGCTATCCTCGATTTGTTGCGCGGCTTGCCCGCCGGCGCTTGCCTCGATACCTGCCACTGCTGGGTGGCCGGCTACGATCTGGTCAGCGAGGCCGGCTATCGGGAAACCTGCCGGCATATCGAACGCGAGCTTGGGCGCGAGCGCGTCTTTGTGTGGCACGCCAACGATACCCGCTCGCGCCTGGGTTCGCGGCTCGACCGGCATGAGCATATCGGGGCGGGCAATCTGGGCCCAGGCCTTTTTCGGCGCATGCTGCACGATGCCCGCTGGAAGCAGGCCGCTTTTATCCTGGAAACGCCCCTGGAAAAAGACGGCGACGACCGGCGCAACTTACAAACCTTGCTGCGTCTTCGCGACGCGTAAACCCGTTATCCGGGCAGCGTGAATTGCAATCCGCTGACAAACTGCAGCGAATTTTTCAGAAATCCCGGCTGCGGGTTGTTGATGTAGCTGTCGATGATGCTGGTATTGAAGCTGAGCGCCTTATACAGCGGAATCACCAGCGCGGTGGAACCGGAGGTTTGGTAAGCCAGGCTTTGAGTCAACGAGGGAGTGACGCTCAACGACTCGGTCCAGATCACCGCCTGGTTGAAATGGTGGCTGAAATTCTCGGTGTAGCTGGAAGCGAGAAAGTGATTTCCGGCCTGGTTTAAAAAGCGCTGGCGGGTGTAGTGCAAATCGGCGCGGACGGAAATCTCGGTTGCCGGCGTGTGCTTGATTTTCCAGCCCAGTCCGCCGCCGTAGGCTTGCTGCAGCCCCAACCCTTGCGCGATATTGCGGTCCCCTATCGCGTTCGCGAAGAGAAACAGCCGGGTAGAGAGATACTCATCCTGCTCGAGCGCACTGTTCAAAATTTCCGTGAGAACGGTTGGATGCCCGGTTTGAGCAATGCGGCCATAGTTGCCTTGCAGCGCGAAACTGGTCTTGGATTGCGGCGGGAGCCAATCCAGGCGCGGCGTCTGGCGGCTGATCGCGATGCTGCCGGTAAAACTGCGCACCGACTGGGTGGCGTTGACCAGGCTGATTCCGGCGGTGAGCGCGCCTTTCCAGCCGCTCCAGATCGGATAGGCGGCGGTGATGTCATGGCTGTAGGTTTCCGGAGTGACCAGCATCGCCGTTTGCTTGGGCGTCAGGATGGCGGTGGCATGACCCTGGCGGTAAATGATGAGTTGCTGATGGCGCAGGAGGATACGCCCATGATGCACGCCATAACGGCTGGTAATCAGCACATAAGGTTTTTCCGTTGTCAGCGATTGGATATTCTTCCAGGGCACGGCCGCTTGCCCGAACATCGGGCTCTGGAAATACACATTGGATGCGTCGGCGCGCACCAGGGTGCCGGTGATGCGGTCGCCATTGGTGAAAGTGAGAGTATCGGCGGCGGCATGCGCGGCGCAGAGCAGCAACATGACGCCGGCCAGGCGGAAAACGGCAGACATCGGACGCTTCATAGGCTCTTCAGCATTGTAGCTTTCCAGAAGCGTTAACGGCCGCGTCGGACAGCAGTTTTTGTCATTGGCAATTTCGGAGAAATTGCCTCTAGCATTATCAATTTCGGAGAAATTGCCTCAAGCCATGCCCGCCGGCCGGGTTCGCGCGGGGTTCCTGTTAGGTCCCGCGCCTTTGAACGACATTAAACTTCCGGCATCCATGCGTATTCGCCAAGCGTCCGGCTTCGGCCGGATCTTTGCGAAAGCGTCAGCGCCTAAATGTAAAAGCGGCCGAGCCGCCGGAAGTTTGCGGGCGGGGAAGTTTAATCAAGCCGGATGTTTATGGATTGAGACAGGTATAAACGAAGTTGGCGAGCCTGGCGCATGCGCGCGCCAGGCTCGCCAGGCGTTTGAATTTTATTTATGTTTCCGCATGCGGCCGTGTTGCGCTGAAGGCGGCAGCAACCCATTCAGGCGCAGCATGAAAGCGGCCTGGGCATAGTGATCGCTCCAGTCTCCGGCGGCGACCAGCATGGCGCCGGCAACGGAAGTATGCATCCGGCCGAACAGGGTGACGGGCTTATTCATGTCGGCGTCGGTGAGCTGGGCCAGGCGGCTATGGCAATAGGCGTACGATGCGCGCAACGCCTTCACCAACTCGGCTTTGCCGGGGTTTTTCGCGGGCCTGGCATGTTTCGGTGTGGCGCCGCTTATCACCGCGCACAGATAGTTGTTGGCCATGGTCGCATGCTCGATCAGATGGCGGAATGTCCATTGTTTGGGCGTTGCGCGGTAGCCGTATTTTGCGGCGGGCATCGCCTCCGCCGAACCGACCATATTGTGCTGATTGCGCATCAGCATGCCGCGGAACATTCGGCTGGCCGGATTGCTTTGGGCGGCTAATGCGCCCGCGGTCAGCAAGCACACCGCCCAGGCCAGGTAAACCTTTTTCATGCTCTGCCTCCTTGGAAAGTGCCGGGTGGAAACGGCGTCCGGACTAAGGTATTATACGCAGCTTTTGCTAAGGATCGCCGTAAGTCCCTGGGCCGCGGCGCCGCCGAACCCGCGGCGCTTACTCGTCCAAGCCGCATGCGGCCAGGTGCGCGAAAGCGCGCCGGGCGCGCGCCGCATCGTCGAGTATTTGCGCCTTCAAAGCGGCGGCATGGGGAAAGGCGATTTCCGGCCGCAACCGGAACAGAAACTCCACCTGCATGTTTTCGGCTGGAGGAGGCTGTTGGTCGAGCAGGTGAGTTTCGATCGCCGGCGAAGGCGGGGTGTCGGCGAAGGTGGGGCGCAGGCCAACATTGGTGACCGCATGAAAGCGCCGTCCGGCGATGCGGCAGCGGGTAACGTAGACGCCCCGGGCCGGCAATAAGCGCAAAGGCGAAGGTTGCAGGTTGAGCGTGGGAACGGTTTCGCGGCGGCCGATGCCGCGTCCGGCAATGATGGCGCCTTGCAGGCTGTAGCTTCGCCCCAGCAGCCTGCGCGCCAGCCCGATCCGGCCTTCCGCCAGCAGTTGCCGGATGCGGCTGCTGGAAATCACCTGCCCGCGGAAAGTAATGGGCGTGTGCACCTTCAGGTCGAAGCCGAATTCTTGGGACCAGAGGCGCAGCGATTCGACATTGCCGGCATGACGGTGCCCGAAACGAAAATCGGCGCCTTCGTGCAGCGAGCGCATGCGCAACTGGCGCAACAGCAGTTCGGCGACAAACTGGCGCGGCGGCATCAGCGACAGGTCGCGGGTAAAGGGCAGCAGCAACAGCGCGTCGAGTCCCAGCTCCGACAGCAGGTGAATTTTTTCCGGCGTATCCGTTAACAGCGGTGGCGCGGTGTCCGGATGCAGGATATGCGCGGGGTGCGGGTCGAAGCTGAGCGCGACCGCCCATGCGCCGCGGCAGCGGGCGTCGGCGACGGCTTCGGCCAGGATGCTGCGATGCGCGCAATGCACGCCATCGAAATTGCCCGCCGAAACCACCGTGCCGGCGGCCTCGGCGGAGAATGCTTCGGGCTGGCGATAGACTCGCATGCCGGCTAGGCGAGTCCGTCCTCGGCGGCGTCATCGAGCCGGATCCCCACTTCCAAGCCGTCATAGGCCAACTCCACCCCCGGCGGCAATAGGGCCGAAGTTTCCCGATGCGGCAGCTCGTGACAGATGTGAGTGAACAGCGCCCGGCGCGGCTGCAACCGTTCCACCAGCGCCAGGGAGTTGGCCAAATGGGAATGGGTCGGATGCGGACGATGCCGCAGCGCGTCCAGAATCAGCAGGTCGAGTCCGCGCAGCCGCTGCAGCGTCGCCTCGGGTATGCTGCTGAAGTCGGTGACGTAAGCATTCGGGCCGAAGCGGTACCCCAGGATCGGCAAATTGCCGTGCATGACCGGCAGGGGCTCGAACCGCACGCCCTCGATCACCATCGGCCCCTGCATCGCGTGCGCCGTCAGCCGGGGGATGGCGCTGGCGTACTCGTTGCCGGAAAAAACATAACGAAAGACGCGGCGCAGATCCTCCAGCACTCCGGCATCGGCGTAAATCGGAATGGGCTGGGAGCGATTGAAGTTGAACGGCCGAATATCATCCATGCCCATAATGTGATCGGCGTGCGAATGGGTGAAAAGCACCGCTTCGATCGAACGCAGTCCGGCTCGCATGGCCTGGTAGCGGAAGTCGGGCGTGGTGTCGATCAGAATATTGTGGCCGCCGGCCGAGATGAGCACGCTGGGGCGCAGCCGGCGGTCGCGAGGATCCGCGGAGTGGCAGACGGCGCAATCGCAGCCCAGCGTCGGCACGCCGGTGGAAGTGCCCGAGCCAAGAATGATGAGCTTGCCCACCACGGTGGCCGCCGGCGCTATTTGCGGCTTTTGCCGGCGTTGGCCCGCGGCGGCGCCTGGCCGGATAGTTTGCGCGTCAGCTCGACGTAGGTCAGGCGCAGGTTATAGAGCACGCTTTCGAAAAATTCTTTTTCCTGTAAGGCCAGGTTGCCGCGCGTCTTCATTTCCAGCGCCGCGATCCAATCGATCGTCTGCCGGGCGCTGATCAGGTCGGGCGTGCCGGCGGGCGCGCCGGGCTGAGCCGGAGCGCCCATCTGCAACATGGTGGTGGCGTAAAGACTATCCAGCAGTTCCAGGAAGGCGGCATCGGGTTGCGGCGGGGCTGTCGCGGACGGCGGCGGCGCCGCCGCGCCGGTCTCTGCGGCGCCGCCAATAATCGGAGTGGCGGAATTGGCCGCGGCCGCGGGAATATCCCCTGCTTTGCCGGCCGTCTCGCCGCCGGGCGCCGGCTCGGGGACATCGGCGCGGCGCTCGCCTTCGGCGGTGAAATGCCGGCGGTCGGTAACCTTCAGCGATATTTCTTCTTGCGTATCCATGTGCGAAAACCCTAAGTTCCAGTATAAATGACCTAAAAGTAAAAGCGGCCGCGCCGCCTCGCGCCGCCATGCGGGCGGAGGCGATGGAGCCATGGCCCTAGGCTTGACTGAATTCCCGGTGCAGGCGGCTGATATAGCCATCGGTCATGCCCGCCAGATAATCGCAGACAATGCGAAACAGCGGCTGCGATTCGGCCTGTTGGTGATAATGCCGGGGTAGCCGCTCGGGCGCTTCGAGCAAGCGGCGAAAGGTCTGCTCGACGATTTCTTCCGCCCGTTGCTTTTCGCCTTTGACATCGGGATGCTCGTATAGCCGCTGCGTCAGGAATCGCTTGAGTTGCTTGCGCAACGATTCGGCTGCGGGCGAAAATGCCGCCAGCCGCAGGGGATGCGCGCGGATCTGTTCCACGCTGTGGCAGCCGGCCGCCTCCACCCGGGCCGCGGTGGAGTCAATCAGATCGGTAACGAAAAAATCCAGCAGGCGTTTCAAGGCTTCATTCAGTTGCAGCTTGGCGGCTGCCCGCGGATAGGCGCGTTCCATCTCGTTCATCCAATCGTGCATGCGCGGCAATTCCGCGCGCAACTGTTCCCGATCCAGCAGCCGTGCCTCCAGTCCGTCGTCGAGGTCGGCGCAGTCGTAGCTGATCTCATCGGTCAGGTCGAGCAGTTGCGCTTCCAGCGGCGGGCGGCGGTCCAGCAGATATTCGCCGAGTTGCGGATAGCGCGCGGCTTCATAGTCGCGCGAATGCTTGATCAGGCCTTCGCGAACTTCGAAGGTCAAATTGAGCCCGGGAAAAGCGGCATAACGCTGCTCGAATTCCTCCACGATGCGCAGCGCATGCAGATTGTGTTCAAAATGCTCGCCAAACTCGCGCAGGACGCGATCGAGCGCCTGCTCGCCGGAATGGCCGAAGGGAGGGTGGCCAATGTCGTGCGCCAGCGCCAGCGTTTCCACCAGATCCTGGTTGAGCTGCAGCGCGCGCGCGACCGTGCGCGATATCTGCGCAACTTCCAGGGTATGGGTCAGGCGCGTGCGGAAGTGGTCGGAAGCGCGGCGGGTGAAGACCTGGGTTTTGTTTTCCAGGCGGCGGAACGCCCGGGCGTGGATAACGCGGTCGCGGTCGCGCTGGAATTCGCCGCGATAGGGGTGCCGCGGTTCGGGATAACGGCGGCCGCGCGATTCCTCTTCGCGAAAAGCGCATGCGCCCAACATGCGCCGATTATAGCTCGCTGCTCCTGGAAGCAAGAAAAAACAAGCCCGGATCGCGGCTGCAATACATCCTGGAACGCCAGCGAAATACGGGGCCGCAGCCCCTCAGTGACGTTGAAATAAAAAAGGTGCCTGGATAAGCGCACTCCGCATGGAAACCAGCCAAGCCGCCCGGTGCTGCCGGGCGGCATCTGACAGCAGTTCAGGATGGTTCAGGGAATAGCATGGAGCCTGTAGTGCAGCAACTGGCGGCGGCGTTGGTGGCGCTGGCGGTATTAGCGGGCTCAATTTACGAATTTTCCATGCATTACATTAAGGGTCGGCGGTCGCGTAATCCCGCCTACCTGGTTGCGGCGCTGGGCCTGGCGGCCATCCTGATGTCATTGCTGGGCGCCTCGGCGATGCGCCCGGTGCTGGCGTGGTTATTGACTCCACGCGCGCGCCTGGCGCTGTTTGTTCTCGGTTGCGCCTTCCTGCTGGGATCGCTGGCGCTGTTTTTATACCTGACCTATTACCGCCCGCACCGGCTTCGCTTTGAAGACAATCTGATTCGCAGCTTGCCTCCCGCCGCGCCTCCGCGCAGACCATGAATAGCCCGTCCAAGGCGTTGCCGGCCCAGACTCATCGGACCTTTGCGGCGCGATTGCGCACGCCGGGGTTGATCGCCGGCGGCGCCGATAACGATCCCGCCGGCATCGCCACTTTCGCCTGGGTGGGTTCGCGCGTGGGCGTGGGCCAGTTATGGATCCTGCTGCTTACTACTCCCATGCTGGTCGCGGTGCAATCGATCTGCGGCATCCTGGGCGCGGAAACCGGGCATGGGCTGGCCGCGCTCATCCGCGCCCGCTTTGGCCTTTGGACGAGCGCTATGCTCAGCCTCGCCTTTCTCGCCGGCAATCTGGCCGCCTTGGTCGCCGATACCCGCATCCTTAGCCAGGCGCTATCGCTGGTTACCGGGCTGGCGCAATATTATTTTCCTGCGCTCATCATCTTTCTCTGCTGGCACCTGCTGGTGTTTCACAATTTCCGCCGGCTCATGAGCCTGCTGGCGATCCTGAATTTAACGCTGCTGTCCTATATTCCCGCGGCGCTGCTGCTGCACCCGCACCTGCTGGACATTCTGAAAGGACTGTTTTGGCCGGTTTGGAGCCTGCGCAAGGCGGGCTGGACGGTTTCCCTGACCACCGCCGCGGCGCTGCTGGGCAGCCGGTTTTCACCTTATATGTTTTATTGGCAGGCCAGCGCGGAAACCGAAGCTTACGCCGACGTGCGGCTGCGGGCGTATACGGTTGCGGATATCTCCACCGGCATGGTGGCTTCCAACGTGGTGGGCGGTTTTATCGTCCTGGCCGGCGCGCTGGGGCTTTATTCGCATGGCGCGGAATTCGAAACCGTGCGGCAGGCGGCGGAATTACTCCGCCCGGTCGCCGGCGGCGCGGCCTATCTGCTGTTTGCCATCGGCATCGTCGGCGCGGGATTGATTGCCGTGCCGGTGCTGGCGGCCACCTCCAGCTACGTCGCCGCTGAAACTTTTGCCTGGCGTAAAGGGCTGGAACATCGCCCCTGGCAGGCGGGCAAGTTTTACACCACGCTTTCCGGCATCCTGCTGCTTACTGGAATTTGCGCTTACCTGCCTTTGAATACCATTACCCTCACGGTATGGTCGCAGATCTTTTGGGGCTTGCTCGCGCCGGTGCTGCTGGGGTTGATGCTGTTTCTCGAGCGCCGGCGCGGAGACCGCCGCGTGCGCCTCAGCCGCTCGCAACGCTTTTGGCTGTGGACGGCGGTGGCGCTGAGCGGAGCCGTAGCCGCCGCCATTATGGTGAATGCGGGCTAAGCTCCGGGGCGATCATGGCGGTATAGGAGCGGCGATTCAAGGCCGTGCGCCCGCGTGGCAACAGAGACCGGCGGGCGCCGGTCTCCGTGCGCTGGCTCACTTCGATTCGATCGCGAAGGGAAACTCCAGCCGGCGTCCCGGGGCGCGTTGAGCGCGGTTGGGATGCGGCGGCAGCATTTCCGGGCTGGGTTCGTGGCTCATCGGGATGAGCAAGCCTTCGGCTTCGCGAATGAACGACATTTGGCCGGTGTCGGGGTCGGCGTCAATCCGGACCAGATCGCCTAAGCGCACTTGCCCGGTGGCCATGAGTTTGGCCAGCGGCAGCACGATATTGCGTTCGATGGCGCGCTTGAGGTGGCGCGCGCCATATT
Source organism: Acidobacteriota bacterium (assembly GCA_021818955.1). Taxonomy (GTDB): domain Bacteria; phylum Acidobacteriota; class Terriglobia; order Terriglobales; family SCQP01; genus JAKASR01. The sequence continues at coordinate 20,330 of JAKASR010000027.1, read as the reverse complement.
TGGGGTCATAGCCTTCTTCCAGCACGCGCGACCGGGCGCCGGGCGAGCAACTGAACAGGAAGGGGGAGGCGCCGGCCGCGGCCAGAATGCGCTGTTGCACCTGATTGAGCTCGATATCCAGTATCGATTCCAGATCGCCGGGACGGAGCGAGCGAAAGACGACGCTGCGGTCGATGCGGTTCATGAACTCCGGCGAGAATTTGCGGCGCGCCGATTCCACCGCCACGCGGTCGAGCTTGGCGTCGAGCAGGACGCCCAGCGCCGGCGTGGCGGAGGAAAATCCGATGCCGCCCTGCATTAAGCCGTTCATCTCGGCCGAGCCCAGGTTGGAGGTCATGAAGATGATGGTTTGCGAAAAATCCACGCGGCGGTTGTCGCCTAAGGTCAACGTGGCCTTATCCAGAATGCCGAGCAGCAACTGCCAGAGCGCGTCGGAGGCTTTTTCGATTTCGTCAAACAGCAGCAGCGACAGGTGCAGCCGGTCGGTGTGCCATTGGTTCAAAGCCTCCTGGGTGAGCACCGGGTGAGTCTCACGATGGCCAAGATAACCTGGCGGCGAGCCGATGAGCTTGGCGATCTCATGGCTATGTTGAAATTCGCCGCAATCGATTTTGATCAACGCGCGAATGTCGCCAAACAACGATTCCGCCATGGCTTCCACCACCCGGGTTTTCCCCGAGCCGGTGGGGCCGAGAAACAACAGATTGGCGATGGGGCGGCCGGGGGGATGAAGTCCAGCGAGAAAAGTCTGATAAAGCTCGACGATGGCTTCCACCGCGGCCGGCTGGCCGACAATTTTACGGTGCAAGTTCTCCTCGAAGCGGCTGATTTCCTCGCCCCTTCGCGTGGGGTCGAGAGTGACTTTGGCGGTGGCTGTACTACGCATGAGCGGACCTCGTATTGTCTTTGCTTCGTTAGACGCCGAAACCCCCAATGGCTTTTGGCCCGATCTGGCGCTAGCTGGCCGCGCGTTCCGCCTCCGGCGGCGAGCTCACGCTGGCCGGCGGCGAGTTGGCCCCGCTTTCCAGTACCACACCCGCCGCTTGCTGTAAGGCATGCAATTCGCGGACCAGTTCCTGGCTCTGTTCCGGAAATCGTAGCCGCAATTGCTCGATATGCAGTTCGCGCAAATCTTGCGTCAAACTGCGAATTTCGTGCAGCAAATCCTCCAGCCCCTCCTGGTCGTGAAAGGGCGGAGCAAAACTTTCCGAGGCCCGCGTGCGTACCGCCTCCCAGTCAATCTGCAGTTCCGGATGCTCGCGCTGCACCTGCTCGATCATTTCCGGATTCACCCGTGGACGGTTGCCCAAACACGCCAGATGCACCTGCCGCACCCGCCCGTTTTCACGCACATTGTGCACCAGATAAAAAGATTTTCCTTTTTTTCGAATGAACGCCATGGCAGCCCCTTCCATCCTGTTTTGGAATTAAGTGGCCCTTTTGACCACCACTACTGATGGATGCTGAATCATCTGTGGTGGATGCTGATTGCAAAGCATGCGACCTCGATAATTACTTGGATGCGGCCGTCGAAGCCAGGTCACATGCGATGCCGGTCATGCTAGCATCCAGAGTTGTAGAAGCTTTGCGTGGGTAAAACCCCGCGCCCTCAATCAGAAAAATCGAAGCCCGGGTACGGTCTCGTGTCCCGCTGCCGGCAGAGGTCCAATGGTTCGCCAACATCTTTTCAGCCGCCTTCCTCGCATCGCTACCATAATCTGCGCTGCAGTTTTATGGCCATTGTTCGCCACTGCGCCGGCAGCGGCCTTCCCCATAACCTCACGGGTAACTGTGCCGGCCGGAGTGGAAATCCGCGCGCTTTATTTAACCGGCTCATCTGCCGGGAGTATCAAGGGTCGAAGGCTGGTTGAACACTGGCGCCGGTTGGGCGGCAATGCCGTGGTGTTCGATATCAAGGACTGGGATGGCGATGTCTCTTTCAATTCCAAATTGGCACTGGCGCATCCGAATGCGTACACGCCGATCAAAAATTTGCCGGAATGGGTAGCTTGGTTGCACACTCACGGCTTGTATGTCATTGCCCGCATTGCGACCTTTAAAGATCAGCAACTGGCCGAACATCATCCCGAATTAGCGGTGCAAAAACGCGGCGGCGGCGTCTGGCTGCGGAAGGGCAAACCGGCCTGGCTCGATCCTTCGCTGCCGGCCGTGCAAAATTATGCGCTTGGCCTGGCCCGGGAAGCGGCGGCGGCCGGCGTGGACGAGATCCAATTCGATTACATTCGTTTTCCGGTGGGCGGCGATCAAAAAAATTGCGTCTTTTATTACCAGCGCCGTCATCCCCGCTGGCAACGCACCGACGTGATCAGCGGCTTCCTGCATCGCGCCCGGCTGCAGCTCCATCCCCAGGGAGTGCATATTTCCATTGACGTGTTCGGGATTACCGCCTGGGCGCGCCCGGTGGATGTGCTGGCGACCGGACAGGATATCGTGGCGCTGTCCTATCAGGCTGACGTGATCTGCCCGATGATTTATCCCTCGCACTTTTTCCATCACTTCGATCATCTGGCGGATCCCGCCGATCAACCCCACCTGCTGATCGCCCACGCCTTAACCCGCTTCAATGACATCACCGCCGATACCGGCGTGGTGATCCGTCCCTGGCTGCAGGCGTTTGGCTGGCATACCCGCGATTTCAATTCCGCCTATGTCGCCACCCAGGTCGAGGCCGCGCGCCAGTTGCATGCCGTCGGCTTCATGTTCTGGAACGCGGAAAACCGCTATCCCCAGGCGGAAACCGCCATGCGGGAAATGAGCGCCGCTCCCGCCGGTAAATATTTCCTCGGCGGCTTCGTGTACCCCATCTCGGCGGCGGCGAAACCGGCTCAAAAGGTGGCGCGCCGCGCCACTGGCTTCAGCCGGGGGGCGGCATCGGCTCCCGGCAAATAGCTTCCAAATTACGACTAACCTTTCTCTCGATGCCGAGGCCCGGCTGCCAACCCGTTCATGCCAGCCGCATTCCGGGGCGAGACTATGGGGCGGGACTATAATGAAAATTCGTATGGAGCATCGCCGCCATGAGCCTCAACGTCGCCGCTAAAATCTGGCATAACGGCCAACTCATTCCCTGGCAGGATGCGCGCATTCACGTGCTCGCGCATGTGGTCAGTTATGGTTCGGGGGTCTTCGAAGGCATCCGCTTTTATTCCACCCCGCGCGGGCCGGCGGTGTTTCGCCTGCCGGACCACATGCAGCGGCTGCTGAACTCGGCGCGCATTTACCGCATGCAGGTCGGGCATACGCTCGATGTCCTCTGCCAGGCATGCCTGGCGGTGGTGCGCGAGAGCGGAATGCCGGCCGGGTATCTGCGTCCCCTTGTGATCCGCGGCTTCGGGCCGATGGGAGTCAACCCCTTTGACAATCCGGTCGAAACCTATATCGCCGCCTGGGATTGGGGCCGCTATCTGGGCCAGGAAAGCCAGGAAAAGGGAGTGGAGGTCTGCATCTCGTCCTGGTCGCGCATCGCCCCCAATACGCTGCCGGCGATGGCTAAATCTTCGGCCAATTACATGAACTCGCAGTTGATCAAGATGGAGGCCATCACCAACGGCTACGCCGAGGGGATTGCGCTCGACGCCAGCGGCTACGTCAGCGAAGGCAGTGGGGAAAACCTTTTTCTCGTGCGCCAGGGCCGGCTGGTTACTCCGCCCTTGAGCAGTTCCGTGCTGCCCGGCATTACCCGTGACTCGGTCATGCAAATCGCCCGCGATATGGGAATCGAAGTGCAGGAAGCTCAATTGCCGCGCGAAGCCTTATATATCGCCGACGAGCTGTTTTTTAGCGGCACTGCCGTCGAAATTACCCCGATTCGCAGCGTGGACCGCATTCCCGTCGGCCAGGGCGTCCGCGGACCGGTCACCGAAGCGCTGCAGCGGCGATTTTTCGAGTTAGTCCAGGGCTACGCTGAAGACCGCCACGGCTGGCTCACTCCCGCCGGCGCGCGCGAACGCGAAGCCTCGCTGGCGCGCTAAAGCGCCAGCCCGCCCGCCCGCCGCCCGCGCGGGGTTACAACCCACCCCGCGCGGGCTGGGGATGCTCGCCCGTGCATCCCCCAACCAACCCGGCGAATTGTTAAAGAACTTGCGCTCGCAGGTGGCGCGCCGAAGTCCTTGGGCGGCGCCTTCCGCCGTGGCGCATCGGATCTTCTGATCCAAATATCATTATAACATATAGTAACTCATAAGTAATATACAGTTAGTAATATCCATAGAAACCATAGGCTTACAGGCAATTACGGAGAAATAATAGCGAAAGGGTTAAATCGGCAAATATCCCTGTAAAAATCATGAATAACGGCAATCGTCGTTAAAAATATCGGTTCAAAAAAGATAATAAAAATATTTTCCCTTAAATATCTATAGCTTGCGGAGCCTCCAATGAGGGGATACTTTTAGCAGCCGCTAAATTCAGATGAATGCAGCGCGAATGATTAGAAAATTCTAATGAAACCATGAGACACGTCGTTTTTTTAAAATACTGCCTCCCGCCACCGCTTAAGCCCTGGTTTATCTATGGCTTGCCTGTTTTGTCGAGGGCGAGACGCGGCCCCGCCGTGTCTCGCTCAGCCTTGCGCCTTCGGCTGCCAGCGCAGCACCGGCTGCCGCGCCGCGGCGGCTTCGTCGAGCCGGGAAATGCGGGTGCGATGGGGCGCGGCTTGCACCAACTCGGGCGCGGTCTCGGCTTCGCGCGCAATGGCCCGCATGGCGGCGATGAAGCGGTCGAGTTCCTCGCGGCTTTCGCTTTCCGTCGGCTCAATCATCAGCGCTCCCGGCACGATCAGCGGAAACGAGACGGTGTAAGGATGGAAGCCATAATCCATCAGCCGCTTGGCAATGTCACCGGTGTGCACCCCCTGGCGCGCCTGCAAACGGTCGCTGAAAACGCACTCGTGCAGGCTGGGTGTGGCATAGGGAAGCGCATAGCTGTCTTCCAGTTGCTGGCGGATGTAGTTGGCGTTGAGCACGGCGTCGTCGGTGGTCTGCTTCAAGCCGTCGCTGCCGTTGGCGAGAATGTAGGCGAGCGCGCGGACGAACATGCCGAAATTGCCGAAGAAGGCGCGCACCCGGCCGATCGAAGCCGGGCGATCGGTTTCCAACCGCAGGCCGCCGGCTTCGCCCTCCACGATTCGGGGCACCGGCAGAAAGGGTTCGAGAAAGCTCTTTACCGCGACCGGACCCGCGCCCGGGCCGCCGCCGCCGTGCGGGGTGGAAAAGGTCTTGTGCAGGTTCAGGTGCATTACATCCACGCCGAAGTCGCCGGGACGGGCGCGGCCGACGAGGGCGTTCATGTTGGCGCCATCCATATAAAGCAGGCCGCCGCGGGCATGCACCAGTTCGGCGATGCGGTGAATGTCTTCCTCGAACAAACCCAGGGTATTGGGATTGGTGAGCATCAGCGCCGCCACCGACTCGTCCATCAATCGTTCCAGGCTGGAAAGCTCCACCAGGCCGCGGGCATCGGAGCGCAGGTTTTCGACGCGGTAGCCGGCAATGGCGGCGGTGGCGGGGTTGGTGCCATGCGCCGAATCGGGAATCAGAATTTTGGCGCGCGGATTGCCGCGCGCCGCCAGGCAGGCGCGGATAATTAAAATCCCCGTCAGCTCGCCTTGAGCGCCGGCGGCCGGTTGCAAGGTGACCGCGTCCATGCCGGTAATCTCGGCCAGGGCGGCTTCCAGCCGGCGCATCAGCCGCAGCGCTCCCTGCATGACCGCGGCCGGCTGCAAGGGATGGCCTTCGGCCAGGCCCTCCAGCCGCGCCACCACTTCGTTCAGGCGCGAGTTGTACTTCATCGTGCACGAGCCTAGCGGATACAGCCCCTGATCTATGGCATAGTTCCAGGTGCTGAGCCGGGTGTAATGGCGCACCAGCTCGATTTCGCTGAGTTCGGGAAAGCCGGCGATATCGTCGCGCGTGCCGGCGGGCAGCAGAAGCTCCAAATCGGCTTCGGGCACGTCGAGCGGCGGCAATTGCCAGGCGCGTTTGCCCGGCGAGGAGATTTCGAATAATAACGGCTCGTCGCTCTGGATATGGGTGGCGGCGAGCGCTGGCGTATTTTCAGGCGTAATTTCAGGCATAAAAGCTCAAAGTTCAGCCGCGGCCGAAGGAAACGGCTACATCGGCCCGCGGAAAAATCCGCCGCATCAGGTGTGCAGCGAAACCTCTTTCGCCTGGCGGGCGGGACGGCGCGCGCCGGCGGCGTAAGCGGCGGCCAGTTTGTCTATGGCATCGCGCGTGGCGGTTTCAGTGACGCAGATCAGCGCCGCGCCTTCCAGCTCGCCATACCAGGGGCCCAGCGGCAGCCCGGGTACGATGCGCGCCGCCAGCAATTCGGCTTCAATCTCCGCCAGCGGCCGGCGCGGGCGCGCCACCAGCTCATGAAAGCGGGGGGCGGGGAATAGCAATTCCACCCCGGCGGCGGCGAAGGCGCGGGCGGCATAATCGGCCTTGGCCAGGTTCTGTTTGGCCAGCTCGCGCAGGCCTTCGCGGCCGTACACCGCCATGAAAATCGACGCCATCAGCGCGCACAGCGCCTGGTTGGTGCAAATATTGGAAGTCGCCTTTTCGCGGCGAATATGCTGCTCGCGCGTGGCCAGCGTCAGCACGTATCCGCGCCGTCCCTGGCGGTCGCGGGCCTCGCCCACCAGTCTGCCCGGCAGGCTGCGCACGTACTTTTGGCGGGTCGCCAACACCCCGGCATACGGGCCGCCGAAACCCACGGGAATGCCAAAGCCCTGGGCTTCCAGGGCGACGATATCGGCGGCCGCCGGCGGGGGCAGCAAGCCCAGGCTGACCGGCTCGGCGATCACGGCCACCAGCAGGGCGCCGTGGGCATGGGCGAGGCGGGCGGCCGCTTCCCAATCTTCCACCGTGCCGAAAAAGTTGGGGCTTTGCAGCAGCACCGCGGCCACATCGCCGGCGCGCAGTTCGCGCTCCAGTTGTTCCGCATCCACAGCGCCGCTTTCGCCATAGCCGAATTCTCGCAACCCGCCCGGCTGGTGTTGCAGGTAGGTGGCCAGCACCTCGCGGTATTGAGGGTGCGTCGAGCGGGCGGCCAGCAGCGCCGATTTCCCGGTCAGCCGCCGCGCCATCAGCGCCGCTTCCGCCATCGCCGTCGAGCCGTCGTACATGGACGCATTGGCGACTTCCATGCCGGTGAGCTGGCAGATCATCGTTTGAAATTCAAAGATGGATTGCAGCGTTCCCTGGCTGATTTCCGGCTGGTAGGGGGTATAGGCCGTGAACCATTCGCCGCGCGAGATCAGCGCCTCGATCAGCACCGGACGAAAGTGGTGATAGGCGCCGGCGCCGAGAAACGAGGCGTAGCCGGCGGCATTATCCTCCGCCAGCGCGCGAAAATCTTCCAGGATTTCCGGCTCGCTCCGGCCCGCGGGCAGATTCAGCGGGCGGCGCAGGCGGCAGTATTCGGGAATGTGCGCAAATAACTGGTCCACGTTTTCCAGGCCCAGCGTGGAGAGCATTTCGCGGCGAATGACGTCGGATTTAGGCAGATAACGCATGCGGGGGTTCCGTTTTTCGATAGCTGGCCGGGCCTCAGGCTTTACCGGTTTGTTCTTCCGCGATGAAAGCTTCGTAGCGGGTCGCGTCCATCAGTTTATCCAGAGGCGCCGCGTCATCGAGCTGCACTTCCACCATCCAGGCGCCGGCGTGCGGGTCCTGGTTGATCAGTTCCGGATGGGCCGACAGGCTGGTATTCACCGCGGTCACCGTGCCCGAAACCGGAGCAAAGACTTCCGAAACCGCCTTGACGCTTTCGACCGTGCCCAACGGCTGTCCGGCTTCCAGGTGGGCGCCGGCCGCGGGCAGTTCCACGAAGACGATATCGCCCAGGGCATGCTGGGCATAGTCGGTAATGCCGATGCGGGCGCGGCCGTTTTCCGGGGCGGCCACCCATTCGTGCTCGGCCGTGTAACGGTAATTTTTGGGATAGGACATAGGCGCTTTCCCGCGCGGCTTACGGCTTCGGCGCGCGTTTGTAAAACGGTAAAGGGACGACGCGCGCGCGCGCGTGGCGGGCGCGAATGGCGACTTGCAGTTCGACGCCGGGCGTGGCCAGCTCCACCGGCGCGTAGCCCAGGGCGATGTTGCGCTGCACAAAGGGCCCCGGCGAGCCGCTGGTGACCTGCCCTACCTGGCGGCCGCAGTGAAACAACGGATAGCCGTCGCGGGCAATCCCCGGCTCGATCATTTCCAGGCCGATCAGCTTGCGTTGCAGCGGCTGCTGGCGCAGGCGGGCGAGCCGCTCGCGGCCTAGGAATTCGGCTTTTTCCAGCTTGCAAATCCACCCCAGGTTGGCCTCCCAGGGAGTGGTCTGGCGATTGATTTCATGCCCATAAAGCGCCATGGCGGCTTCCAGGCGGAGGGTATTGCGCGCCCCCAGGCCGCAGGGCAGCAGCCCCCGTTCGCGCCCCGCCTCCATCAGCGCGTTCCAGGCCGCCTCGGCGTGCTCGGGGGCGAGATAGATTTCAAAGCCATCCTCGCCGGTATAGCCGGTGCGGGCGAGCAGCGCCTCGAAGCCGAGAAAGCGGTCTTGAATGAACCAGTAATAGGGAATGGTCGCGAGCGGCGCCGGCGAAAACGGCTTGATGATTTCCAGCGCCAGCGGACCCTGCAGCGCGATCTGGGCGTATTCCGGGCTGAGGTCGCGCACCTCCGCCGCCATGGGATTATTGGCGCGAAGATGCTCCAGGTCGGCGTCGAGATTGGCGGCATTGACCACCAGCAGGTATTGCTCGTCGCCCAGCTTGTGTACGAGCAGATCGTCCACAAAAGTGCCTTCAGCCGTCATCAGGCCGGAATACTGCGCCTGGCCGCATTTAAGCCGGGCGGCGTCGTTGCTGGTGACGTGCTGCACCAGCTCCAGTGCGTGCGGGCCCGCCACCAGGATTTCGCCCATGTGGCTGACGTCAAACAAACCCGCGCGGGTGCGCACCGCCAGATGTTCGGCGACGATGCCGGCATACTCGACCGGCATCTCCCAGCCGGCGAAGGGCACCATCTTGGCGCCGAGTTGGCGATGCAGTCGATGCAGCGGGGTGCGGCGGGGTTCGGCCGGGGTACTTATAGCGGACACCGTATCTCCCTTAAGGCCTGGGCATCAGGTAAGCGCGCAGCCGTAGCCGCCTTTCGGCCGCGGAGGCTGTTGCAAAAAAAAGGTGAATACTGAAGCGGCAAAGCATCGTTTAGAGAAAACATTACGTTAGCATGCCCGGCCGGAGACGCCAAGTGGCAGCTTCTTACCCCGCCGCGGAGTGGCCACGCGCCCGAGGCGGCATGCGCGCCAGAATATTACCGAAAGGCCCGATTGCGGGCAACTTGCATAGCTGAAGGGAATCTCTAAACATCCTAGCGGCAGAGTGACAGAGGGGGACGGAGGAGGATTGCATGAAAAAGCATGATTTGAAATTACAAGCCGTATTGGCCAGCGTGGCGGTGCTCGGAGGGTTTACGGTTTCGGCCCTGGCGGCGCATTCCGGACGCAGCGATGATGTGGCGCGCATCCGCAGCGCCACGAAAGTCTTTCACGCCATCATGAAAACCCCCGACAAGGGTATTCCCAAGGAATTGCTGGAACATGCCCGCTGCATCGGCATCATTCCGGGTGAAAAGAAGTTAGCCTTCGGTTTTGGCGGGCAGTATGGCAAAGGCATGGTGACCTGCCGGAGCGCGCGCACCGGCGCCTGGAGCGCGCCGTTGTTTATCACCCTCGGCGGCGGCAGTTGGGGCTTGCAGATCGGCGGAGCCTCCTCCGACGTGGTCATGGTGTTCATGAACCGCAGCGGCCTGGATCACCTGCTCAGCAATAAATTCAAGATTGGTGGTGAAGCCACCGCCGCGGCCGGCCCGGTCGGGCGCAACGCCGCCGCCGCCACCAGCGCCAGCCTGCATGGCAAGATCCTGACCTATTCGCGCAGCCGCGGCGCTTTCGCCGGCGTTAGCCTGAACGGCAGCGTTGTGCAGCCGGATGACAGCGGCAACCGCGCTATGTACGGCACCGTGGCGAATCAATCGGTGCTCAATGGCCATGTGCGCGTGCCTCCCGCCGCCGAACCGCTGCTGCATGAAATCACGGTTGAATCCGCTGCTGCCCGCCAGCAAAGCTAAGCCACCCGCCAAAGAAAATAACGCGCCCCGGCCTGCCCGGGACGCGTTTTTTCTGCTTGTCGCCGGGATCCTCGTTGTGAGCTGAAAAGACGTCCGTCCACGCTTGCGCCATCCAACCTCATAGCCTGTCGCGCAGCCGCGCGGCGCGCTTCGGCGCCGCCGTGGGCTCGCCCGCCGCCGCCGGCTACGCCGCCTGTCGCGCCTTCAATAAGTCGCTTTAACTCGTCTCCGCCACCCGTATCATCATCTTGCCCACCCCATCGCGATATTCGCCGGCGATTTTGAAAGCTTCGCCGATGCGGTCGAGCGGGCGGCTATGGGTCAAAAGCGGCGCGAACAGTTTGGGGTTTTGTTGGAGCAGCGCCAGCGCCGTTTCGCTCTCATGGTTGGAGCGGCGAACGTTAAAAATCGTCAGCTCCTTGCGGCGCATGGCGGAGCCGTCCAGGAAAACGGCGGGCATGGCATGAATGCCGGTGATCGCCACGCGGCCGGCATGGCGGGTGAATTGAATGGCCTGGTTGGACGTATCGGGCCCGGCGGCGCAATCCAGGCTGCAATCCACGCCGCGCCGGGCGGTGGCCTGGCTGATTGCCTGTTCGGCTTCCGCCGGTTCGAATGCAGCCTCGGCGCCGAGTTTTCGGGCCAGCTCGCGGCGATGGGGCAAAGGTTCAATGGCAAAAATGCGGCCGGCGTTTACCGCCCGCAAGGCGGCGATGGTGAGCAGTCCGATCGGACCGGCGCCGATCACCGCCGCGGTTTCGCCGGCTTGAATCGAGGCGAGCTGGACGGAATGCATGGCGACGGCGAGCGGTTCGGCCAATGCGGCTTCGTCGAAGGACATGCCGGCGGGAATGGGCAGAAAGTTAATCGCCGGCAGGTTGACGAATTCGCGAAAGAAGCCGGGGTTGCCGGGGTTGCTGAGAAAACGGATCTGCGCGCAGACGTTGTGATGTCCGCTGCGGCAGAATTCGCAGTGATAGCAATAGAGCGCGGGCTCGAGCGCGCCGCGATCCCCGGGCGCCAGTCCGCTAACGCCCGCTCCGGTTTTGACAATCGTGCCGGCGGGCTCATGGCCCAGAATCATCGGATAGAGATTGGGGGTGCTGCCCACCGCGCCCTCCGCGTAGGCGTGCAGGTCGGAGCCGCATACGCCGACCGACTCGATGCGGACCTGGATTTCTCCGGGCGCCGGCTCTGGAATTGGCGTCGCGACGATTTGGAACCTGCGCGGGGCGTTCAGTTCGGCTGCTCGCATGGAGTTAATTTTCGCTCGTCGCTCGGCTTGGGCTCGTTTTAGCTCGTTTTCGCTCGTCCTGACGCGCTTTGCAATCTGGCTGGCGCAAACGGGCTCAGCTCGATTTCCGGCTTGCGCCCGCGCACCAGCGCCGCCATTAGCCGGGCGGTAATGGGCGCGAGCAGTATGCCGTCGCGGTAATGTCCGGTGGCGGACCACAAGCCCGGCGCGCCGGCTTCGCCCAGCAGCGGCAAATGGTCGCTGGTATCGGGCCGCAGCCCCGCCCAGGTTTCAACCGTAGGCAAAGGCTCGAGCGCGGGCGCCAGCGCGATGGCGGCGCGGCGCAATCGCATCAGGGTTGCGGCATCCGGGTTCTGGTCGAAGCCTGCGTACTCGAGCGTCGAGCCGGCGAGAATGCGTCCGGAGCTTTGCGGCACCAGGTAAACATCGGGGCCGAGCAGCACATGGCGCAGCAGTTCAGGCCGGCCTTCCAGGGCGAGCATCTGTCCCCGGCAGGGAGTCACCGGCAGCCGCCCGCCGGATATCTCGGCCGTCCAGGCGCCGCTGGTGAATACCACCTGGTCGGCGGCCATCGCGCCGCGGCTGGTCGCGACGGTGAAGCCGCCCCGCGGCCGCGCGGCTACCGATTGCGCGGCGGTGTTTTCGAAAATCGCTACGCCGCGCGAGCGCAGCGAGCGCAGCAGCATATCGCAGAGCGCCCGCGGATTGACCGAATGATCGCCGGGCAGGCTATACCAGGCGCCCTGGGCGCGCAATTCGGGCTCGGCGCCGGGCGGCATCGCCGCCAGCTCGGCGGGATTTCCGCCGTGGCGCTCGACTGCGGCTTGCGCGGCCAGCGTGCCGATGCGGCGGTAGTCGCATTGCATGCCGGTTTCGGCTTCGAGCTGCCGCAAAAATTCGGGGTAGAGCTCGCCCGCGGCGCGCGCCAGCGGAGCCAGGGGGGAATCATGCGGAAAGCCGGAGACGGCCAGCATGCCGGCGGCGGCGCGCGAGGCGCCCTGCCCGCACTGTCCGCGCTCCAGCAAGCCTACCCGCACGCCGGCCAGGCTCAATTCCCGCGCCAAAGCCATGCCGATAATGCCGGCGCCGAGCAATAAGAAATCGAAAGTTTCAGACGAAGAGGCGGAGACGTTGGAGGGCATTTGCAATTGCGTCCGGGCGGCCGGACGCGGCCGCGTCCACTGACTGCGGGCGCTTTATTTAGACTGCAGTCGCGCCTGCACGATCAGCCGCTTGGGTGCCGGCCCGATCCAATATGTAGGGTAGCAGGTCACCAGCGTCAGCATGGGCTTCGGCGTCGAGTCGAGCGCGGAAGTGTCGCTGGACGCGACGATGCGCCGCGAAACGACGCGATAGCGGTATGTCCGGCTGCCGCTTTCAATGCGGATGGCATCCCCCGGCTGCAATTCATGTATGCCGCGGAAAAAGGTGTCGCGATGGCCGGCAATAATGGTGTTGCCTTTGCCCGGCGGGGAAGAAGACCGCATCCAACCCGGCCCCTCCAGCAAAGCTTGATAGCTGGTGCCGGGAACGATGATGTCGTTCAATTGAATGCGCGGAATGACCAGCTTCAGCAAACCGCTGCCGATTTTGTCGGTGCTGGACGGAGTGGAAGCGGAGGCCGCGGCCGTGCCGGCGGCCGATGCCGCGCCGGCGTCCAGTTGCCGCCATTCGCGCTGCAACTGCCGCTGGCGGTAGTACATGAACCCGTATTGCCCCAGCGAGAGGGCCAGCAACAGCAGGCCCGCTATCGCCAACGCTCCGCCCACTACACGCCGCCGGCTGCGCATAAGGGAATTGGATGCAATATCGAGCTGCCGGGCAGGGTGGACAGCCGGCGCGCTAAAAATCCGCGAGAGCTCGGGGGCCACCCCTTATGGCTTCCCTTTATTGCCCTGTTCCCTTGCTTTGTTTCATTTCCCTGATCGAAACGAAATCCACCGACGCGCGGTCATATCCCTGCGGAATGCCCACAATCTCGATCCGCTCGCCGTGCCGCAGCCTCACCCCGCGCACCACTTTCCAGGTGGAATCGTCGGCGGTCAGGCCCAGGCGCAATTCAAAAGCGGCCCGCTGTCGGGCGGCGGCGCCAGAAATGCCGCCTTGGCTTTGCAGCCGGCGTAGAACGAATGCCGGCGGCAGGCCGGGCAGATCGGCGTTGGCTTTCCAGGCCGCAATGCGGCGCACGCCGGCCAGCAGGCGGAATCGCGCCGTGCCGGAAGAGACATCGAAATATTGCACCGCGATCCGGTAATTTCCCGTCGCGCCGGCAAAGCGAAACGCCGCCCGGCATTGCTTTTTCCCCCGCGGGCAAACCACCGCCTCGCCGCCGGAAGCGGCTTCGGAAGGATGCAGCTTCACCCGGCGGTAGCCGTCGAGCCGCATGGCTTCCGCCTCGATCCGTCCGGGATGGTGGCCTACGCGCCCGCGCGCGTCGGCAATGCCCGAAAGCCGCTCGAAATATTCATCGATATAGTCGCGCCAGACGCGCGCATATCCGGCCTGATATTCCAAATGATTCAGCACCGCGCGATAGCGCTGCCGGCCGACTTTGCCGCGCAACCCGCGCCACCAGCGGGGAAACTCCGCCGCCTCGGCCGCGCCCTGATAGTGCCGGTTGTAAATATGCTGGATTACGGTTTCGCCCGAGTGCAGGCGATAGGTGTAGGGCAGGTGATGAAAAAACAGCAGCAGGTTATCGGGACAAGTGGCCAGCGACGTATAGCGTTGCGCGATCGCCGGCGGGTACTGCCCCAGAAATCCGGTTCCGGTCGCCACCGTGCGATCCATGCCGATCGCACGGTGCCCGGCGCGGATCCATTGTCCCCAGCGATTATGGTCGGCCGATTCCGGGCCGGGGCCGTAATGCGGCCCCAGTATGTTGGTCAGCGTCTGCAGCCCCAGCACGCCGGTGTAGTCCTTATAGACATGCCACGATTCCATCAGCAGCGCATTCACCGTGCGGTCCACTTGCGGATCGCCGCCGAAGCTCAGCCGCGTCCACTCGGCGGCAATCCGCCGCGCGCTCAGGCGCGGATTCCAGGCCAGCCGCCCGAAGGCGTATAGATTCGCCAGCGCCAGGTCGAATCCCATCCAGTTGGAGTCCCGCCCGACATTGGCAACTCCGACCATGCCGCCCAGCGGACGCCGCCAGGCGGCGCCGGACACGATCTGGCGTACCCGCCGCGCCGCCCGGCAATCGTTCGAAGATGCTTTTTCTTCCTTGCGCTGGCGGCGGCCAATTGGCGGCAGGCGGCTTTCCTTAAAATTGAAGCGCAGCACCTTTTGCCACATCGGAGCCAGGTAGCAGAGCTGGCGCTGCTGTCCGGTATATTCCTGCGTAATTTCCAACTCCAGCGCCTGGTTGGTCCGCCGCAGCGCGCCAATCAGCGGCGAGACCGGCTCGCGCACTTGAAAATCGATTGGCCCGTATTTAATCTGCACCACGGCGTTGGGGTCGAAGCGTCCGTCGAGCGGAGCAAAAATATCGTAGGCGGCCTTGGCGCGGTCGGCTTTCAAATCTTGATAGTCGAGGTGATTGTTATAGACGAAGGCGCGGTAGAGCACGATGCCGCCGTGCGGCGCCAGCGCGCGCGCCACCACGTTGGCGGCCTGGGCATGGGTGCGGCCGTAGGCCGCCGGGCCGGGCTGGCCCTCCGACCCGGCTTTCACCGTCATGCCGGCTAGATCGGGAATCCACTGATAGAGCCGGTCGGCCAGCCGCCGCCACCAGCGCGCGACTTGAGGGTCAAGCGGATCGTAGGTGCGCAGCCCGCCCGCCGTCTGCGGGCTGGCCAGGCTGACCGAGAGCGCGATGCGCACGCCCCAGGGACGCATGGCGGCGGCAATGCGCGCCAGTTGCGGAGAAAACCCCGGCGCCAGCACCCGCGGATCGGCATTGACGTTGTTGATATCGCAGCCGTTGATGCCCAGCGAGGCCAGCAGCCGGGCATATTCCCGCACTCGCGCCAGGTGGCGGCGCGCCTGTCCGTGGCTGAAAAAAATCGAGCGCCCGCCGTAGCCGCGCTCGATCGTGCCGTCGAGATTGTCCCACTGGTCCACCCAGCGTATGGGCGCCGCCGGATTGCGCAATAAATCGATATGCGCGGCGTCGCCCCCCAGCGCCATCCGGCGCAGCAGCGCAAACGCTCCATAGAGCGCGCCATTCGCGTCCCGGCCGGCAATCAGCCACACCGGCCGGCGCCGGCGCGTGAGCGCCTTTACCAGATACCCGTTGGCGCGCAGCCGCGCCAGCCGCCGCGGCGGAGACGCGATCAGCCCGCCTAACTCCGCCGTGGTCGCCAGCACGATCGCGCCCGATTGCGGTATCCGCGCCGCGATGCGCTCGCGCCGGCCCAGCATCGCCTCGAGCCCGCGCTGCAGCTCGCCCGCGGCGGTTTGCAAAACCAGCTCGCGCCCGGCCACGACGATGGTCGAGGGCACGCGCCGGTCGAGTGCCAGCAGCGCCGCATTGCGGATCGGCCGATAGCGCAACCACGCCGCCGAAGGCTTTCTGCCGGGTAATGATTTTTGAATGTGCGATGGCTTACGATTGAGCGAAGCCGGCGCGGTATTGGCCTGCCGTGCGGAAACGCGAGCCTGCGCCAGTGCGGAAAGGGCGAGCAATAGCAGACTTGGAAACGGTTTCAAAATTGTCGTTGTTTTAAGTTTCATCCGCCGTCCACCTTCCTTTACTTAGCTCCTGGCTTCCGACTCCTTTCATCCTTCCTCCGGCGCCCGCTTGTCTCGCGGATCTGCGGGAATGGTCAAAATCAATACTGCGAGCCGATCGCGGTGTATCTGGAAATATAGGTGGATCGTCGAGCATTGTGCAATTTCGAAGAAATAGTCTTTAGCATGCTCAATTTCGAAGAAATAGTCTTTAGCATGCTCAATTTCGAAGAAATTGCATGAGAAATGCTGGCGAAGCCATGCTCCGCTTATCGCTTCGCGGTTCCATAGACGATCCCTCGCCCGTCCGTGCCCATATATACCCTTCCATAAATCCTCGGATCGCCGGTGATGACGCGAATGCGTCCGTATTGGTGCCGGGCATCGTTGATCCGCGCCCAACTCTTGCCGGCATCGTCGGAGCGGAATACCGCGGCAACGCCGCTGGCCTCGCCAAACATATAAATCGCCGGGTAATGATGTCGCGGCGCCGCTTTTCCAAACCCGATCCGCCAGGCATGCTGTACATCGGCGAATTGGCTCCAATGCCGCCCGCCATCGCGCGAGCGCCATAAGCCCTGCGCTGACGCCAGCCATAAATTCAGCGCTTCGCCGGGAGCCGCGGCCAATTGCGCTTGCGCGAAGCCGGGTTGCGGCCGCAGCGGGTTCGACATTCGCTCAAAGCTTCTGCCCCGGTCGCGGCTGGCATAGACCGTGCCGGCGCCGGCAACGATTGCATAAAAGCGTCGCGGCAGCACCCGGTCGGCAATCACCCGCGCGCCCGCCGGCAAGCCCTGGCAGGGCAGCCAATGCCGGCCGCGATCGAAGCTGGCGTAAGCCTTACCGGCGCGGGCAAAGGGCATCCCGCGATGCCATGCCGGCAGCGGAGTCCAGACCAGCGCCGCGCCGTCGGCCGACACCGCAATCGTGCCGGAGCCGCGGCTATGCGCCGGACGTCTCGCAAACGCCCGCCAGCTTCGCCCGCCATCGGTCGAATACGCGCCAAAGGTGGCATGCGGCCAGCCGCTGCTGCCGCTGCGCGCGATCAACTGCGGCCGCTGGGCGGCGAAATCGAGCGAGCTGGTGTTCTGAAAATAAGGGCTGGTAAACGCGCCCTGCGGCGGGGAAACCGACAGCCGCTCGTGGCGGAATCCATCCAGATCGCCCAGCCCGCTGATCAGGTGCGCGCCCATTGGAGGGCTGATCAGCGCCAGCGGCACGGTTTCTTCCAGGCCTTGGTCGCGGAAGCTCCAATGCGTTGGCAAGCCGCGGTCGGCTTGGGTGGCGTCATCGCTGCCCCATATCCCCCAGCCGGTGCCGTACAGCACATGCCCGGCATGAAACGGATCGATGGCGATCGCGCCCATCCAGCCGGTGGATGATACCGACGGATGCGGCGGCCCCGCCGGATGCGCCGGCGGCCAGGCATATCCGATGCGCATCAGCCAGGGCGCCGAGTCCGCATTCCACCGCGCCTGGGGCAGCGGATTGCGCCAGTGCGCGCCGCCGTCGGTCGAGCGGAAAATCAGGTCGCCGCCCGCCCAGCGGTCCATGGTCGTCACCATCAGCGTCCTGGCATGGCTGGGATCGACCGCCAGCCCGCCAAACCCGAATCCCGTCTGGCGGCCGTTGGGCATTTTCGGGGTGATGTTCCGCCAGCGTCGCGAGCGCGGGTCGTAGCGCCAAACCGCGCCGCGCGTCATCCCGTTCGGGCCGGCATGATCGCCGTAGGTCAAATACAGCCGCCCGCCGCGGCCCAGCTCGCCATGGTTGACCCGCAGCCCGGACGGTTGCCCACTCAAGCGGCGCCAATGCCGGCCGCCGTCGCGGCTTTCGGAAATGCCGTAGCTCGGGTTGGAGACGCCGGCAAAAATCCGCTGCGTGGCCTCGCTGGAATCGAGCCGCCGCGGCGCAAACAGCACGAAGGCGATGCCGATGCGGGCGGGATGAAAGCGCGGGAATCGCGGCTTCGGCTGCCGCGAAGCGGGTATCGTAGGCCAGCCCCGCGCCGGCATCCAGTGGATGCCGAAATCCCGGCTGCGCCAGAGCCCGCGATCGCGCGTGCCGTAAAGCAGGTTGCGGTCCTGGCGCGGGTCCACCGCCAGGCGGTTGCCGTCGAAGCGGCCGTCTTCGTTGCCGCCGATTTTGAAAGGCACGCGCGCGATTTTCCACTTCCGGCCGCGGTCGTCGGAGCGCAAAATCGCGCCCGCCGGCGATTGCGGAAAGGTGTACAACCCGGCGGCCATGTACACCCGCCGGGCGTCGCGCGGATCGAGCGCCAGCGCTTCGATGCCGGTGTAGTTGGCTTGCGCCGGTCCCAGCCAGTCGGTCAGCGCGCGCCAGCGCCGCCGCCGCGCGCTCCAGCGGTAGGCTCCGCCCACGTCGGTGCGGGCGTAAATCAGGTTGGGCTGAAGCGGAGAGAAATAGACGCCATCCACAAACCCTCCTCCGCCAATGCGCGCATGCCGCCAGCGGTAAGGCACGGAGGCGACCGTTGGCTGTCTCCGAATTGGGGGTGGGGCGGCCTTATGGCGTGTCAGGCTATGTAGCGAAGCCGCCAGCAGTGCGGCAAACAGGAGCAGGGAAGCGCGGCGCATGCAGCCCCTAGCATGGCATGGCCGGCGAGTTCGTGGCATCGGCCGATGATGATAAAATAAGCAAGCAAAACCGAGCGTAGGCGCGTAGCTCAGTTGGTTAGAGCGCTACCTTGACACGGTAGAGGTCTGGGGTTCGAGTCCCCACGTGCCTACCATTCAATACAACTGATTGGCGCGTCATGGTTTGCTGGAAAAGTCTGGTGTTCGCTGATTGGCATTCGTGTTTACCTTATATATTCTTCAATCCGAAAGTACAGGAAGAATTTATATAGGCTGTACATCGGATCTGGAGCGCCGTATGACCGAATATGCCTGAGGGCATAGTCCATATACTCGCGCTCGCGGACCCTGGAAATTGGCCTATCGTGAAGTTTTTCAAACCCTTTCTGAAGCTCGCAAGCGTGAAGCGCAATTGAAAAGTTGGAAGTCACGGCGTTCAATTGTATGCCTCCTTCTATGGTGACAACTTTGATTGCACATATTTGGAAGCCCGCAACATGTTGCGAATGATAAGGGTCGTAATCATGAGTAATAGACTCCCCAATGCGAGCGTTAGAGGAACATACCACCAGCCTAGGATTTCGTGTGCTGGCGGCTGTGGAATATATTTGGTTAGAGTCGTGCCGCTCATTACGAGATCTCCGTCATTTACCCATACGCCGGTATGACCAGGGAAGATACACTTCGCAACTGCTTCGAGCACGAATCCGCCTCCAATCGCGTAACCGAAAATAGCAGCGAAGAAGACGACAATTCCGGAGAAGCCTTTGGTGGTAAGCCTCAAAGTTGCGCGCAAAAGGAGAGGCGGAGAAACACTGCGGCTTGCCCGGCGGATTAACAGGCCATCGCGATACTGCGCAGCGAGTTCCTCCGCGGGACCGAGCCGTGCGAGAACCGCCTCAACGCTGGATTTGCTCTGCTCGACTGAGTCACGGATGTGTGCTTTGATCTCTCGCGTAATCTCTTCGCGCTCATTCTGCGTCAGTGAACCGAGGCTGTTACGTAGTAACGATAAATACGAATCGAGCTCCGTGGTTTGAATCATAAAAAAACTTCCTGTTTCTCCTGGGTTGTGACCGTGCCCACCGCTGGGTTGAGGACCGGGGTAAGCAGCCGGCTCAATCCAGCGGCGAAGGTGGCCCAGGCTTCTGCCATCTTCATCAGCCGTAGCCGTCCTGATTCTGTCAGGGAATAGTACTTGCGTGGATGACCGGCTTCAGCCTCGACCCACTCTGAAGTGAGCAAACCCTCTGCCCGCAGACGATTCAGGATCGGGTAGATTGTGCCTTCCGCCAGGATGAGCTGCGATTCGCCTTCAAGAAATCTTATGATTTCAAGGCCATAGAGGCGTCCATGCCAAAGGCTCGCCAGGGCCGCCATTTCAAGTGCCCCCTTGCGGAGCTGCGCTTCCCAGCGGTCCGGCGTGTCCGAGTTGGAGGATCTTGTTCTTAACCTCACCATTGCCACATACCTCGTATAGCAATGTACTATGCATAGAATAGAAAATCAATAATAAAAGTTTGGCCCGCAAGTGGTGCGGTAGTGTCC
Organism: Acidobacteriota bacterium; assembly: GCA_021818955.1. Taxonomy (GTDB): domain Bacteria; phylum Acidobacteriota; class Terriglobia; order Terriglobales; family SCQP01; genus JAKASR01. Next base: position 117 of record JAKASR010000027.1, on the reverse strand, counting down.
AGTATTTTTCGCACTTTCATTTCGCCTGTTGCTGGTCAATGAATCGTCGTCGTGGCGGTGGGAATGTGCGGCCCGCCAGGGCTGCATCATTTCCACCGTCCGGTTAAGCCGCGGCTA
>JAKASR010000026.1 GCA_021818955.1 Acidobacteriota bacterium | reverse complement strand
GGGCGATAACGTCAGCCTGGAAGTGCAGTTGATCACGCCGGTGGCCATGGAGAAGGGCTTGCGCTTCGCCATCCGCGAGGGCGGCCACACCGTCGGCGCCGGCGCCATCAGCGAGATTCTGGAGTAAGCCATGCCGCGCGAAATTGTCACCCTGCAATGTCCGGATTGTAAAAACCGGAATTACTCCACCACGAAAAACCGCAAGACAACCACCGAACGGTTGGAGTTCCGCAAGTATTGCCCGAAGTGCCGCAAGCACACGGCGCACAAGGAAGTGAAGTAGTCATGCCGAGGAACAAAAATAGGGGTGTAGGTTTAACGGCTAGACCGCCGGTCTCCAAAACCGGATGTGGGGGTTCGAATCCCTCCACCCCTGCCAATCTCAGCGCCGCCGCGGAGTGTGCATTATGAGCGCCAGCGTGCCCGCGCAAGAACGCCGCCGATCGCCGGGCGAGGCGGTTAAAGGCTGGTGGGGCCGGGTCGGGGCTTTCTATGGCGATGTCCGCGCCGAGATGAAGAAGGTGACCCGCCCGGGCTTGAAGGAAGTGCGCGCCACTACCGGGGTGGTGCTGGTGACGGTGGCGTTTTTTGGGGTGTTTTTCTTTGTTACGGACGCGATCTTGAGTCGGGCGATTGATGCCATTATTAACTACTTTGCCCGCTGAGAAGTCTGGAATTATGCCAGAGGAACTCAAAAGCCAGATCGAGCATGGCCCAGCCCCGGCGGAAGAGCCGGAAAAGCTGTGGTACATCATCCACACCTATTCCGGTTTCGAACGCAAAGTGGCGGAAGGGCTGAGGAACCGTATTCAGGCCTTTGGGTTGAACGAGCGCTTTGGCCAGATCCTGGTTCCGACCGAGGAAGTGATCGAACATCGCGGCGGGAAAAAAGTGCAGTCCACGCGCATGTTCTATCCCGGCTATGTGTTGGTGCAGATGGCCATGAATGACGAGGTCTGGCACCTGGTGAAAAACACTCCGCGCGTGACCGGTTTCGTTGGCAGCGGCACCAGCCCGACGCCGATTCCGGAAAACGAGGTGCGGGAAATCCTGGAACGCATCCAGCTGGGCGGAGAACGGCCGCGCCTGCGAGTGCGGTTTGAGAAAAACGAGACGGTCAAAATCACCGAGGGTCCGTTCGCTTCCTTCAGCGGGGTGGTGGATGAAGTCAATGAAGAGCGCGAAACGCTCAAGGTGATGGTCACCATATTCGGCCGGCAAACCCCGGTCGAGCTGGAATTCCAGCAGGTCGAAAAACTCTGATTCGAGGAACCGACGATGGCGAAAAAAGTCCAGGCCCAGGTCAAAATTCAGATTCAGGCGGGCAAAGCTACGCCGGCGCCCCCGGTAGGCACCGCGCTGGGACCGCACGGCCTCAACTTGATGGAGTTCTGCAAGGCGGTGAACGCCAAGACCTCGGGGCGCGAACTGGAGGGCATGGTGGTGCCGGTGGTGGTGACCATCTATGCCGACCGCAGCTTTAGCTTCATTACCAAGACTCCGCCGGCTGCCGAGTTGCTCAAGCGCGCCGCCGGTATCGCCAAGGGCTCGGGCACGCCCAACAAAGACAAAGTCGGGCGCGTCACCGCCAAGCAGGTGGAAGAGATCGCGCGGACGAAAATGCCCGACCTCAACGCGGCCACGCTGGAATCGGCCATCAAGAGCGTCAGCGGCACCGCCCGTAGCATGGGAATTGAGATCAGCGTCTGAGAGGCAGTCCTATGAAACGAGAAGGCAAAAAAATTCAAGCTGCGCGAGGCCAGGTACAGCCGCGCCCTTATCCTTTGCAGGAAGCGGTTCCTCTGCTGCAAAAGGTCAAGTTCGCCCAGTTCGATGAGACCGTCGAGCTGAGCCTGCGCTTGGGCGTGGACCCCAAGCATGCCGACCAGATGGTGCGCGGTACCGTGGTGCTGCCGTACGGACTGGGCAAAAGCAAGCGGGTGTTGGTCATCGCCGCCGGCGAAAAACAGCTGGAAGCCAAAGCCGCGGGCGCCGATTTTACCGGCGGCGAGGATATGGTGGAAAAGATTCAGAAGGAAAATTGGACCGATTTCGACGCCGTCGTCGCCACCCCGGACATGATGAAATCCGTCGGCCGGCTGGGTAAAGTGCTTGGCCCGCGGGGGCTGATGCCCAACCCCAAGACCGGCACGGTAACCTTCGAGGTGGCCAAGGCGGTGGAAGAGATTAAAGCGGGCAAGGTCGAATTCCGTACCGATAAGCAAGGTCTGATCCATGTTCCGGTGGGCAAGATCAGCTTCCCGGCGGAAAATCTGGTGGCCAATGCGCAAGCGCTGCTCGGCGGCGTGCTGCGCGCCAAGCCGGCGACAGCCAAGGGCCGCTACTTGAAGGGCGTGACGCTGACCTCGACTATGGGGCCGGGCATCGCGCTCGATTCGGCGGCAATTGAAGCGGCGGAGCACGCCTGAAGTTACGAGAGAAGAGGAGCCTACGATGGCGGTAAGCAGGCAGGAAAAACAGGCCCAAGTCGAGCGCCTGCGCGGTGAATTGAGCGCGGCTACAGCGGTGCTGGTGACCAGTTTCGAACACCTCACGGTGGAGCAGGATCTGGGCTTGCGGCGTCAGGTGCGTGCCGCGGGCGCACGCTATCGGGTCGTAAAAAATACCCTGATCGGGCGGGCTACCGAGGGCACCCCGGCGGCGGCGGTCTGCCAAAAGCTGAAAGGCGTGAGTTCGATTGCCTACACCAGCGGCGATGCCGCGGCGCTGGCCAAAAAGCTGCAGGAGTACATCAAGGAGAATCCCAGCCTGCGATTTAAATCGGCGGTCGTCGAAGGGCGGGTGTACTCGGTTGAAGAAATTGTGCAATTGGCGGCGCTGCCGTCGAAAGCCGAGCTTTATTCCAAGCTGCTCTACTTGCTGCAATCGCCGGCGCAGCGTTTGCTGGGCACCCTGGCCGCCGCCGGGCGTCAGTTGGCGACCGTGGTGGATCAGGCAGTGAAGCAGGAAAAGTTCTCGCGCCCGTCTTGAGACGGCGCGCGCGATCCCGCTGCGGCGGGATGCAAGCAAGACGAATTTTGGAAAATTTCAGAGGAGCGATTCCGACCATGGCTGAACTTGAAACCTTAGTGAATTCCATCAAAAGCCTCACCCTTATTGAGGCTTCGCAGCTGATCAAACGGCTGGAAGAAGAATTGGGAGTTTCCGCTGCGGCTGCCGCCCCCATGATGGTGGCCGGCGGCGCCGCCGCCGGCGGAGCTGCCGCGGCGGCGGAAGAGAAGACGGAGTTCACCGTCGTGCTTACTGCGGTGGGCGCGAATAAGATCAACGTCATCAAAGCTGTGCGCGAGGTCACCAACTTGGGCCTGAAGGAAGCCAAGGACTTGGTCGACGGCGCTCCCAAGACCATCAAGGAAGGCGTCAACAAAGAGGAAGCGGCGACCATCCAGAAGAAATTCCAGGAAGCCGGCGCTACGGTCGAGATCAAGTAATCCAGTGTGGCAGTGGCCGATTGCGGCGCAGTCCCATGGCCTGGGGCGCAGCACGGCATCTTTACGTCCGTATATCCCCCCGGCCGCCGGGGGCGGGCGCTTATGGCATTTTGGCGAGTTTCCATCCGGATCATCTTCTCGTTCTCTCCGGAAAAACTTGCCCAGCACCGGTGATCCCTGTCGCCGGCGGGAGTAGATATGAGCACGCAGCAGAATGGCGAGGGCAACCGCCAGGATTTTTCCAAGATCGCCGCTCCGATCCGCATTCCCAACTTAATCGAGGTTCAGCGCCAATCGTACGAGCGCTTCCTGCAGATGGACCGCCTGCCCAGCGAGCGCGAGGATGGCGGTTTGCAGTCGGTTTTTACCTCGGTCTTTCCGGTCAATGATTTTCGCGGCCTCTCGCAGCTCGATTTCGTTGAATTTTCCATTGGCAATTGGGAATGCAAATGCGGCCACTTGCGCGGCTTGCATCATTTGCGTTCCACCTGCCGGAACTGCGGCGCGACCATCGTCACCAATCCTTTCGCCGCCGGCGAGATTCTTTGCCAGCGCTGCGGAACCTACAACCCTAACCTGCCCACCTTCTGCGATAAGTGCGGCGATCCGGTCGGTCTGCAGCTGAAAAATGACGTCAGCGAGTGCGAAGACAAGGGCTCAACCTATTCCGCCCCGCTGAAAGTTTCCATTCGCCTGACGTTGTACGATAAGGACCCGGAAACCGGCACCAAGAGTATTCGCGAGTTCAAGGAACAGGAAGTCTTCTTCGGCGACATCCCCTTGATGACCGAAAATGGCACGTTCATCATCAACGGCACCGAACGCGTCATCGTCAGCCAGTTGCACCGTTCGCCGGGGGTGTTTTTCGAGACCGCCAACCAGCGCACTTATTTCCTCGGCAAAATCATCCCTTACCGCGGCAGCTGGGTCGAATTCGAATACGACCAGAAAAACCTGCTTTACGTCCGCATTGACCGCAAACGCAAATTCCTGGGCACGATTTTCCTGCGCGCCCTGGGGCTGCGCAGCAATGAGGAAATTCTTCGCACTTTCTATACCGTCGAGCGCATCAAGCCGCATGGCGGCAAGCTGCTCTGGCAGTTCGACGCCACTCGTCCGCCGGAAAAACAGACCAACCTGCTGGGACAGAAAATCTCCCGCCGCATTACCGCCGCGCGCGGAGAAGAGCTTCTGCACGCCGGGCGGAAATTTAACACCAGCAACCTGCACGAACTGGTCAAGGCCAAGCTGAGCGAATTTGAAATCGACGCCGAAGATCTGGCTGGCGCCTATACCGCCGCCGATATCATCGACCGCAACAGCGGCGAGGTGCTGCTGGAAGCCAATCAGGAATTCAAGTCTAGCCAGTTGGAAAGTTTGACGGCCGCCGGGATTGAGGAACTCCACCTGTTCTTCCCCGATCGCGATCCCGTGGGCAATGTCATTTCCACCACGCTGCGCAAAGACACCACCATTACCACCACACAGGAAGCGCTCATCGAGATCTATCGCAAGCTGCGCCCGGGCGATCCGCCCACCCTCGATACCGCGCGCTCGCTGTTCGAAGGCATGTTCTTCGATGCGCGCAAGTACGATTTTTCGCGCGTCGGCCGGCTGAAGTTCAATATCAAGCTGCACGATCGCGGCGACGCCACCCCGCTCGACAAGCGCACTCTCGAGCCGGAAGATTTCTACGCCGTCATTCGTTATCTGCTCAAGCTGCGCCGCAACGAGGGCTCGGTGGATGATATTGACCACCTCGGCAACCGGCGCGTGCGCGCCGTCGGCGAGTTGCTGGAAAACCAGTTTCGCATCGGCTTGGTGCGCATGGAGCGGGCGATCAAGGAAAAAATGTCGGTGTACCAGGAAATGTCCACCGCCATGCCGCATGACTTGGTCAATGCCAAGCCGGTGATGGCGGCCATTCGCGAGTTCTTCGGCTCCAGCCAACTCTCGCAGTTCATGGACCAGACCAATCCGCTTTCCGAAATTACCCATAAGCGCCGGCTCTCGGCGTTAGGCCCGGGCGGGTTGTCGCGCGAGCGCGCCGGCTTTGAAGTGCGTGACGTGCACCCCACCCATTACGGACGCATCTGCCCGATTGAAACTCCGGAAGGTCCGAATATCGGCTTGATCTCCTCGCTGTCCTGTTTTGCTCGCATCAACGAGTACGGCTTCATTGAAAGTCCCTATCGTAAGGTGCGCAACGGCCGCATCGTCGATTTCGCCACGGTTCTCAATGCCGGCGACAGCGATTTGAAAGTCGGGGATCACCTCGAGCTGGCCGAGGTGGAAAAGCGGAACGCCGAGCTGAAATCGCGGAAAAAGCGCCTGATTGAGACCGAACCCTTTACATTTTATCTTTCAGCCTGGGAAGAAGATAAATATGTGATTGCGCAGGCCAACGTCGAACTCGACAAGCAGGGGCGCATTGTTCCCGAGCTGGTCAATGCCCGCCAAACGGGCAACTTCGTGCTCAAGAGCCGCAACGATATCGACTTCATCGATGTCTCGCCAAAACAGTTGGTCTCGGTGGCCGCTTCCCTGGTGCCGTTTTTGGAAAACGACGACGCCAACCGCGCCCTGATGGGGGCCAACATGCAGCGCCAGAGCGTGCCGTTGCTGCGTGCCGAAGCGCCGGTGGTCGGCACCGGCATGGAAGCGGTGGTGGCGCGCGATTCAGGCGCCACGGTGCTGGCCCGCCGCCCGGGCGTGGTCGATTCGGTGGATTCCGAGCGCATCATCGTCCGCGTCGAGGGCGAGTTGCATGCCGGCCAGCTTTCGCGCGAGGTGGGCAGCGACATCTACCAGCTCACCAAATTTAAGCGTTCCAACCAGAACACCTGCATCAACCAGAAGCCGATCGTCTATAAAGGACAGCGCGTGGCCAAGGGCCAGGTGCTGGCCGACGGTCCATGCACCGAACAGGGCGAGTTGGCGCTGGGCCGCAATGTGCTGGTCGCGTTCATGCCCTGGCGCGGCTACAACTTTGAAGACGCTATCCTGGTCAGCGAAAAGCTGGTGAAAGAGGATTATTACACCTCGATCCATATCGAGGAGTTTGAAATCGAGAGCCGCGACACCAAGCTCGGTCCGGAGGAAATTACTCGCGACATTCCCAATGTCAGCGAGACGTTTCTGCGTGATCTGGATGAGAGCGGCATCGTGCGCATCGGCGCCCAGGTGCGGCCGGGCGACATCCTGGTCGGCAAAGTCACGCCCAAGGGCGAGACTCAGCTTACCCCGGAGGAAAAACTGTTGCGCGCCATCTTCGGCGAGAAAGCCGGCGATGTGCGTGACGCCTCGCTTTACTGCCCGCCCGGCATCGAGGGCACCGTGGTGGATGTCAAGCTCTTCGCCCGCAAAGGTGCGGATAAAGACGCCCGCGCGCTGGCCATCGAGGCTGAACAGGTGGCCCGGCTGGAAAAGAACCTGGAAGACGAGATTCGCATTCTTAACGACGAGCGCGCCAAGCGGCTCACCGACCTGCTGGGCGGTAAGATGCTGACCGTGGATTTGCACGACGAGCGTACCAACAAGCGCCTGCTCGCCAAGGGCACGGTGCTCAACCGCGAGACGATCGAGTTGCTGCAAAGCCGGAATCTCAAGCGCATCCGCTACGCGGACCGCGATCCGCGCATCAACGAGCAGATTGATGTGATCGAGGACATGACCACCCGGCAGATCAACGTGCTCACCAAAATCACCGGCGAGAAGAAGGAGAAGCTGACTCGCGGCGACGAGCTGCCCCCCGGCGTCATCAAAATGGTCAAAGTCTATATCGCCATGAAGCGCAAGCTGTCCGTCGGCGATAAAATGGCCGGCCGCCATGGCAATAAGGGAGTGATCGCGCGCATTCTGCCGGAAGAAGATATGCCGTATATGAGCGACGGCACCCCGGTTGAAATCGTGCTCAACCCCTTGGGCGTGCCCTCGCGCATGAACGTGGGCCAGATTTTGGAAACGCATCTGGGCTGGGCAGGCAAGGCGCTGGGCTTGCGCTTCTCCTCGCCCGTTTTTGACGGCGCCCGCGAGCATGAAATTAAGGAATTGTTGGGCGAAGCCAAACTGCCCGCTTCCGGCAAAACCGATCTCTGGGATGGCGTTACCGGGCGCCAATTCGAGCAGCCGGTGACGGTGGGTTTCATTTACATGATGAAGCTCTCGCACCTGGTCGACGACAAGATCCACGCTCGCTCCATTGGCCCTTATTCGCTGATTACCCAGCAGCCGCTGGGCGGCAAGGCGCAATTCGGCGGACAGCGCTTCGGTGAAATGGAGGTTTGGGCCCTGGAAGCCTATGGCGCTGCCTACATTTTGCAGGAGTTGCTCACCGCCAAGTCCGACGATGTCTATGGGCGGGCCAAGATTTACGAAGCCATCGTTAAAGGCGAAGCCGCAATTGAGCCGGGCGTGCCGGAATCATTTAACGTGCTCATCCGCGAGCTCCAGTCGCTCTGCCTGGATGTGGAATTGTTGAAACAGGCGCCCGAGCCGGTTCCAGCCCCCGGCGCCGCCGCCGCCGATTAGGCGGCGTTTGCTTATTTTTATGGCCGCTCCCGACCGGCGGGAATGGCGCACCGCTCCCTGACCGGGAGCTTCGAGCGGACGTCCTGACGCGCGGGACGGACGCGGGTTTTTCGGAGGTATCGTGTACCGCAGCAGTCCTTACGATCGCGCCAATCTCATCGCCGATTTCGACAGCATCCGCATCTCCCTGGCTTCGCCGGAAAAGATTCGCAGCTGGTCGCACGGCGAGGTGACCAAACCCGAGACCATCAATTACCGGACCTTTAAGCCCGAGCGGGATGGCCTGTTCTGCGCCCGCATCTTCGGCCCGGTGACGGATTGGGAATGCCTTTGCGGCAAATACAAGCGGATGAAGCACCGCGGCGTCATCTGCGACAAATGCGGCGTCGAAGTCACCCTCTCCAAGGTGCGGCGTGAGCGCCTCGGGCACATTGAGCTGGCTTCCCCCTGCTCCCATGTCTGGTTCTTCAAAGGCCTGCCTAGCCGTATCGGCCACTTGCTCGATATCAGCCTGCGTGATCTGGAGCGCGTGCTTTATTTCGAGGCCTATGTCGTCGTGGATCCGGGCGAGGCTGGCGTGCGCGAAAAGCAGGTGCTCAGCGAGGAAGAATACCGCCAGTTGATTCAAAACGGCTTTGGCGGGCGTTTTACCGCATTGATGGGCGCGGAAGCCATCCGCGAATTGCTCAAACGCGTGGAGGTGGACTCTCTGGCCGTCGAATTGCGCGAAAAGATGAAGGCCGAGCCCTCCGCCCAGCGCCGCATCCGTTTTGCCAAGCGCCTGAAGGTGGTGGACGCCTTCCGTAAAAGCCAGAATAAGCCGGAATGGATGATCCTTTCGGTGCTGCCGGTGATCCCTCCCGAATTGCGCCCGCTGGTGCCGCTCGATGGCGGCCGCTTCGCTACCAGCGACCTGAACGACCTCTATCGCCGTGTTATCAATCGCAATAACCGGCTGAAAAAATTGATGGAGCTGCATGCTCCCGAGGTCATCGTGCGCAACGAAAAGCGCATGCTGCAGGAAGCCGTGGACGCGCTCTTCGACAACGGCCGCCGCGGCCGCGTGCTGCGGGGCGCCAACAACCGCCCGCTCAAGTCTCTCTCCGACACTCTCAAGGGCAAACAGGGCCGCTTCCGCCAGAACCTGCTGGGCAAGCGCGTTGATTATTCCGGGCGCTCGGTCATCGTCGTCGGCCCCGAATTGCGCCTTAACCAGTGCGGCTTGCCCAAGCGCATGGCGCTGGAATTGTTCAAGCCCTTCATTTATCACCGCCTCGAGCAGACCGGCCAGTGCACTACCATCAAGCAGGCCAAGGAAATGGTCGAGCAGCAGGAGCCGGTGGTCTGGGACATTCTCGAAGAGGTCATCAAGGACCATCCGGTGCTGCTCAATCGCGCGCCCACGCTGCATCGGCTCGGCATTCAGGCGTTTGAGCCGGTGCTGGTCGAGGGCAAGGCGATCCGTATTCATCCTCTGGTCTGCACCGCCTTTAACGCCGACTTTGACGGCGATCAAATGGCGGTGCATATCCCGCTCGCGCCGGAAGCCCAGGTCGAGGCCAGCGTGCTGATGCTGAGCGCGCACAACATCCTGTCCCCCGCTTCCGGGCAGCCCATTACCGTGCCGACCCAGGATATGGTGCTGGGCGTGTATTACCTCACCAAGGCTAATGCCAAGGCGCGCGGCGCCGGACGCATCTTCGCCTCGTTCGAGGATGTGCTGATCGCGCTCGAAATGAGCGAGGTCGAGATCATGACTCCCATCCGCCTGCGCTATAACGGCGCGCTGGTGGATCTCAATAACGCTTACGATAACCAGGACGTTGTCCGCGCCGAAGTGCAGTCAGCCAAGCAGCGCCTGATTGACACCACCGTCGGCACCGTGATCCTCAACGATCACCTGCCCTCGGATATGCCCTACGTCAACGGCCTGCTCAAGAAAAAGGGCCTCTCGTCGCTGGTCAACTTCGCCTATTTGCGCTATGGGCTGGAGCCCACCGTGCGCATGCTCGACGAAATCAAGGAACTCGGCTTCTGGGCGGCCACCCGCGCCGGCATTTCCATCGGCATCGAAGACCTGGTCATTCCCGGCAATAAGCAGGATCTGGTCAAGCGCGCCGAAAAGGAAGTCATCGAGGTGCAAAAGCAATATCTCGACGGCGCCATCACCAACGGCGAGCGCTACAACAAGGTCGTGGAAATCTGGTCCAACATCACGGAGCGCATCTCGGATGAAATGTTCTCGGTGCTCGAAAATCAGGACCGCGAAGGCAAGGTCAACCCCGTTTACATCATGGCCGACTCGGGCGCGCGCGGTTCCAAGCAGCAGATCCGCCAGCTTTCCGGCATGCGCGGTCTGATGGCCAAGCCTTCGGGCGAGATCATTGAAACGCCCATCACCGCCAACTTCCGCGAAGGGCTGACGGTGCTGCAGTACTTCATCTCCACCCACGGCGCGCGCAAGGGCTTGGCCGATACCGCCTTGAAGACCGCCGACTCCGGCTACCTGACCCGCCGGCTGGTGGACGTGGCCCAGGATGTCATCATTAGCGAAGACGATTGCGGCACGGTGGACGGCATTTACGTCAGCGCCATTGTGGACGCGGGCGAAACGGTTGAGAGCCTGCGCGACCGCATCGTCGGCCGCGTCTCGCTGGAAAGAATCCGCGATTACGAGGGCCGCACCATTGTCGAGGTCAATCAGGAAATCACCGAGGACCTGGCCGGCCGGATTCAAAGCGCCGGTATTGAGCGGGTGCTGATCCGCTCCGTGCTGACCTGCGAATCCAAGCGCGGCGTCTGCGTGAAGTGCTATGGCCGCAACTTGGCCACCGGCAAGCTGGTGGAATTGGGCGAGGCGGTGGGCGTGATCGCGGCACAGTCCATCGGCGAGCCTGGAACCCAGCTCACCATGCGTACCTTCCATATCGGCGGCACCGCTAGCCGGGTGAGCGAGCAGTCGCGCCAGGAAGCGAAAAGCCGCGGCCTGATCAAGTTCATCGGCCTATCCACCGTGCGCAGCAAGGAAGGCGACTTGGTGGTGATGAACCGTAATGGCGCCATTACCGTCGTGGATGAGAAAGGCCGCGAGTTGGAGCGCTATGCCGTGGTCTATGGCGCGCGTCTGAAAAAGAATGAGGGCGACCCGATCGAGATGGGCGAGATCATGCTCGAGTGGGATCCCTATACCTTCTCCATCCTCACCGAAATCAGCGGCACGGTGAAGTTCAAGGACATGGAAGAAGGCGTCACCCTGCACGAAGAAGTGGACGACGTTACCGGACTTTCTCACTGGGTGGTGACCGAAAGCCCAGACGAAAAACGTCAGCCGCAGATCCTGATTCAGTCCGAGGCCGCGCGCGTTGCCGCACGCAAATACCTCATGCCTTCCCATACCCACCTTATGGTGCAGGATGGGCAGGAAGTCGCCGCCGGCGACGTGCTGGCCAAAATTCCGCGCGAAACCACCAAAACCAAGGATATTACCGGCGGCCTGCCGCGCGTGGTCGAGTTGTTCGAGGCTCGCAAGCCGCGCGAAACCGCGGTCATCAGCGAAATTGACGGCGTGGTCAAGTATGGCGACGTCGCCAAGGGCCAGCGCAAAATCTTCGTCATTGCCGATAATGGCACCGAGAAGGAATACCTGTTGCCGCGCGGCGTGCATATCGCCGTGCAGGAAGGCGAGCGCGTCTCGGCCGGCGAGCCGCTCATGGACGGCCCCCGCAACCCGCACGACATCCTGGCGGTGTTGGGCGAAAAGCAGTTGCAGGCTTACTTGGTCAATGAAATCCAGGAAGTCTATCGCCTGCAGGGCGTCAACATCAATGACAAGCACATCGAGGTGATCGTCCGCCAGATGATGCGCTGGGTGCGTATTGAGGATGTGGGCGATACCGAATTCCTGGTGGATGAGCAGGTGGATAAGTTCCGTTTCCGCGAGGAAAACGATCGCATTATTGCCCAGGGCGGCATGCCCGCCACCGGCCGTCCGCTGCTGCTCGGCATTACCAAGGCGTCGCTCTCCACCGAAAGCTTCATCTCGGCGGCCAGCTTCCAGGAAACCACTCGCGTGCTCACCGAAGCCTCCATCCAGGGCAAGGTGGATTACCTGCGTGGCTTGAAAGAGAACGTGATCATGGGCCGGCTGATCCCCGCCGGCACCGGGTTGGAGTTTTACCGTAACCTGCGCCTGCAAGGCGAGGAGGAGGAAGAAGCGGCCGCGCTGGAAGCGGTGGTCGCGCCTTCGCCCTACGAGGAAGCCGAGCGCGCGCTGGAGTTGTTCCGCTCTGAGCCGGAAAACGAGTCGGACGAGTTTGGCCTGGAAGCCGAATAACCCTTTCGGCAAGCCTTTTGGCTTTTGTTTGCGGGGCCGGTACCCTCCGGCCCCGTTTTAATTGAGGCGATCGGGAAAAATACTGGGAAAATTAATACGGAATTGCGGGAATATCGGCGCGAGTATCGCGGTTAAATTAAATTGGTCTCCTCCTGGCGGCCCGTCAGCGGCTAGCTTTCTTTCTCTGGCAGCTTCGCTTCATCCACCAGCATGACGGGAATGCCGTCGCGAATGGGATAGATGCGATGGCATTGCTGGCACTGTAGGCCGGCGCCGTCCATGATGAGTTTCACCGGAGCTTTATCTTCCGGGCAAACCAGAATATCGAGCAATTCCTGGCTGATGGCCATAGCTTGTATTCCCTTCTGCGCGCTGCGGGCGCTGTTAGTTCGAGCCTAGCACAGCCTGCGCGCTGGACTCGATGCCGAAAATGGCCGGGTCGGGATCTTGAAAAAATGCGCGGTGCAGCGACTCGATCGCGGCGGGAACATCTTCATCGGCGATGACGACGCCAATGTTGATCTCCGAGGCCCCCTGTGAAATCATGCGGATATTGATGTGTTTGAGCGCGTCGAAAACCCGCGCTGCCACGCCCGGCCGATAGCGGATGTTTTCTCCCACCATGCAGAGAATCGCCATTTTCCCCTGATACCGAACCTCTGCGAAACGGCTCAGTTCGTCGGCGATTTCCGGCAGATTGGCCGTATCGGCTACGGTCAGCGAAACGCTGACCTCGGAGGTTGCCACCATATCCACCGGGCAGCTTTGCCGGGCGAAGGCGTCGAAAATGGCTTTCATATAGCCATGCGCCATCAGCATTCGGGTAGAGACCACATCCACCAGGGCAATGCCGCGCTTGCAGGAAATGCATTTGAATAAGGTATTGGACCGTGGAGCATGGGATGAAACCAGGGTGCCGGTGCGTTCGCCGTCGGGGCGGCCGGGCAGCCAGGCGCGCGAATTCAAAATCCAAACCGGAATGTTTTTTTGCATCGCCGGCAGGAGCGTGGCCGGGTGCAACACCTTGGCTCCGTAGTAGGCGGACTCGGCGGCTTCGGCAAAAGAGATGTGCTTGATGCGCAGCGCCGTCGGGCAGATGCGGGGATCGGTGGTCAGCATGCCATTCACGTCGGTCCAAATCTCGATGCGCTCCGCATTCAATGCCGCGCCCAGGATGGCGGCGGAAAAATCGGAGCCGCCGCGGCCAAGGGTTGTGGTGACTCCCTGGCGCGTAGCTCCGATAAACCCGCCCATCACCGCCAGCGGAGAATTGTCGCTGCTGCCGTCTCCGGCCGCCGGCAACAGCTCCTGCTGCACTTGCGGTTGGATTTCATCGTAGAGCGGCTGGGCTTGGTTGAACTGATTGTCGGTAACGATGAAGTGGCGGGTGTCGAGTTCGTGCGCGGCCAGCCCGTGCGCGCGTAGGGCGGCCACTGCCAGCGTGGGAGAAAGCCGCTCGCCGAAAGACAGCACGGCGTCACGCGTGCGCGGCGTCAGTTCGCCCACCGCCGCAATCCCTTGCAGCAGTTCGCGCAGGCTGCGGCACAAGCCTTCAATTTTTTGCCTGGCTTCGCTCTCCCCGCCGATTTGCCGCAGCGCCTCCAGGTGCCGTTTTTCGAGCGCTTCCAGCGCCTGGGCAAGGTAAATTTCGGCCCCGGTGAGCGCCAGGCTGGCGAGCTCCACCAGCCGGTCGGTGATGCCGGCCATGGCGGAAACGACGATCACCGGGCGGTCCGGACGCCGGTCGGCGACAATCTCGGCCAGGCGGCTCAGGGCGGCGGCATTTTCCATCGAGGTGCCGCCGAATTTCATGATTATCATGCCGCCCTTTCCTTTCTTCTGGTCCTGTGGCTATTCGGCTGATAGCCGCTTTTCCGCCCTCATCCATTCGGCATTCAGCAGCGCTGCGCCGGCTGCGCCGCGCAGCGTATTGTGTGACAGCAGCGTGAACTTATAATCGAACACCGGGCAGGCTCGCAGCCGGCCCACGAGCACGCTCATGCCGGCTCGTTCGGCGTCAAAGCGGGGTTGTGGGCGGTCGGCGGCTTCCACGATGATCAGCGGCTGCGCGGGAGCGGTGGGCAATGCCAGCTCCTGGGGGCGCCCTCGAAAGCTGGCCATGGCGGCGCGCACTTCGTCCAGCCCGGCTTTGTGTTCCAGTTCCACGCTGACCGATTCCATATGGCCGTCTTCCACGGCGACGCGATTGCATTGCGCCGAGACTCGAGTGCCGGCGTCCTCGATGCCGGTGGCAGTCAGCCGGCCGAGGATTTTGCGGGTTTCGCTCTCCATCTTTTCTTCTTCTTGCGCAATATAGGGGATGACATTGCCGACAATGTCGAGTGCGGCTACACCGGGATATCCGGCGCCGGAAATAGCTTGCAGCGTGGTCACCTGCACGCGCTGCAAGCCAAAGCTCCTCGCCAGGGGGGCCAGCGCCAGCACGAGTCCGATCGTCGAGCAGTTCGGGTTGGTCACTACGCCGCCGCCCTTGCGTCCGAACTCGCCGGCCCGTTGGCGCTCCAGCAATTGCAAATGCTCCGGATTGACCTCCGGCACGAGCAGCGGCACATCCGGATGCATGCGTAATGCGCTGGAATTCGAAATCACCATATGGCCGGCGGCGGCAAAGGCGGGCTCTAGCCGGGCCGCCGCGGTGGAATCCAAAGCCGCCAGCACCACCCGCGCCGGGCAATTTTCCGGCTCTGGCGCCTGTACTTGCATGCCCGCAAACCGCGCCGGCAGCGGCTGGGCCAGCCGCCATCGCGCCGCCACGGCATAAGACTTGCCTTCGGATCGTTCCGAGGCCGCCAGCCAAACCGGTTCAAACCAGGGATGCTGGTCCAGTAGCGTAAGCAGGCGCTGGCCGACTATGCCGGTCGCGCCCAAGATGCCAACGGGAATTTTCGACATGGTCTTAATGGAGTAAAAAAGTAATGGCCGCCTCGGTCCCGCTTTCAGAATCTTGGTGCAACAACCGGTTCCCGTGCTTGCACGCTGACTGGGGACTTGATCGCCCTTAGGGTTGGTCCCGAGTGTTCTTGCTGCCTCCGAGCCGTCCGCTCCGTGAAAATTTGAGCGAAGATGATTCCGCAATGCTCCCGAAGCGTTAACGGCCGAGTCGGACAGCCGTTTTCGTCCTTGGCAATTTCAAAGAAATTGCCTCTAGCCATGCCCGCAGGCCGGTTTCGCGCGGGGTTCCTATTAGGTCCCGCGCCTATTAACGACAATACCAAGCAATTCCGCAGGAATTGCGCCCGGCAATGCCCGGCAGCCATGAGTATTCGCAATGCGTCCGGTTTCGGCCGGACTTTTGCGAAAGCGTCAGCGCCTAAAAGTAAAAGCGGCCGTGCCGCTTTCAGTCGGAATTTTAACCCACGCTGCGGGTTCAGCGTCTCAACTCAAGCACCTATCGCCTTAGGGGGATGGATGGCGTCGGCTGAGCCGCGCGAACGGCTGATTACTCGCCGCCGGTTCCCACCAGATTGTTCAGTGTTGCTTGATTGATTTTCACTTTGCCGGCTTTTTGCATGCGCGCCAGGAGGGCATCTCCGTAGGCGGTGAATACGGCCTGGCGTTTCTGTTCGAGCAGGCTGCTTTCGATCTGCGTGCGATTTTTTGCAAAGGTTCCTGGCGGCGGCGGCTGCAGTTGTTGCAGGATATAAACCACCTGATCGTTGCCGACCTGAACCGGCCCGCCCGCCTGTCCAGGCTGCAGCCCTAGCAGCGAGCGGAAAAACGTGCTGACCGGTCCGACGCCGGTTAGAGAATCGTCCCGCCCGAGCCATCCGCTGGTGACCAGCTTCAATTTCAGCTTGGCGGCGGCGGCTTTCAGCCCCGGGAGGCCCTGCTTGCCCGCCGTTTGTGCCAGCAACTTGGCTTGTGTCTGCGCCAGTTGTGCGGATTGATCGCGAACGTAATCGCGCTTAACTTGCGCTTCCACCTGGCTGAATGGCGGCTGCGCCGGCGATTGTATGGACTTGACCTTGGCCAGAACGAAACCGGAGGGCAAATGCAACACCGGCGTCAAACCATTCACCGGCGTCTGGAATACGGCGTTCACGAATTCGGGATTGATGCCTACATATTCCACCGGATCGGTGCGGCTGATCGGTGGCGTCGTGATCAGCGGTAATTGCAGCTTTTTAGCCGCCGCCGTCAGCCCAACCGTGGACGCCAGCAGATCGGCTTGTTCGATGGCGTTTTGCGCTGCCATCTGGCTTTGCTGTTGTTGCAATTTTTGCTGGATTTCGGGCGTGGCTTCCGCCAGGCTCTCGGTATGAGCCGGCTGCCGCGCCTCCACTTTTAAAATGTGGTATCCATAAATCGTTTTCACCAGCCCGCTGAGTTGGCCAATTGGCAGCGAAAAGGCCGCCTTCTGAAAGGCTGCCACGGTCTGGCCGGGTGTAATCCAGCCTAGCTCCCCGCCTTGAGTCGCGCTGCCCGGATCTTGCGAATATTGTTTCGCCAGTTGGGCGAAATGAGCGCCTTTTTTCAGCTGGGCCAGAATCTTTAGTGCTTTTTGCTTTGCCTGCCGGCGCTGCGCTGCATTCAACCCGGTGGTCTTGATGAGGATATGCTCCACCTTCGCACGTTCGGGAAAGCTGTATTCACCGATATTTTGCTGGTAATAGCGCGCAATCGCCGCTTGGGAGATATGGACGCGCGCAGCGAACTGGCCGGGATCGGCGACGATGAATTCCAGGCTGCGCCGCTCCGGAGTGAGGTACTTCGAGGCGTGTGCATGGAAGTAAGTTTCCAGTGCCGCTGGCGTCGTCTGAACCTGGCTTTGCAGCGCCTGCGCGGTTAGGGCTACATAGGCGATTTGGGCTTTCTCGTATTCCAGTTGAAATTCCCGCCGCACCTCGCCGGGGCTGACGCGCAAGCCGTCGGTAATCAAATCCAACAGCTTGCCTTCCAGGATTTGCTGGCGCTCTTGCTCCTCGAATTCCGGCACGGTCATGTTGTACGCGTTTGCCACCAGATTCTGATACTGCTGATCCCCGATGAACTGGCCGTTCGGAAACAGGTTCGGATTTTGCTGCAGAAAATGGTTTAGCTCGGCGTTGCTGACCGTTAGCCCCAGTTTTTTCGCTTCATCCACGATAGCTTGGGTCTGAACGAGATTGTTCAAAACCTGCTGCCCCAGATAGGGCATCATCGCCGCCGGAATCTGGCCTTGATACTGGTTTTGCGCCTGCTGGAATGCTTGCGAAAACTGCAACGTGGTAATCGGCTGGCCGTCCACGACTGCCAGATTGCCGCCACTGGCATCTCCGCCCGGATTGGCCAGAAAGCCCGGAATCAGGTACATCGTCATGCCAACGGAAACGAAAACCAGAATGGCGCCCAGCAAATATTTGACCAGCTTATCCCGGGCTTGAAAGAGTCTTAACATCGTGCTTTACCTTTTGTCTCCCGCCCGTTAGTCGCGGCAGCTTGCAAGAAAGAAGGCTGCACCTTGGCGTGATTTCGCCTGACGCTTCCTATCAGGGAGGAAATCACCTTAGAGGTGGAAATCCTTGACCACGTCTGACGGGGTACAGATTCCTATTATAGCCGTGAGCAGGCTGGGGGAGGAAGTTTCGAACCTTGGCCGTGCCGTTTTAGGAATGCGGCGGAGCGGGCCCATGTTGCGCCTGCCGCTTTTTCGCCCGGGCTTTCAACCAGGCGTTGAATTTGGCCTCTTGGGCCGGGGTGAGCATGGCGCGGACTTGGTTGCGGACTTGATGATGAATGATTTGGAACCGCTGCCGGCAGCTCTGGTGCAGTTGATGATATTGGCCCCGGGCATCGTCCAGGATAGTGCTGAACTGCTGCGTCTGCTGGTTATTCAGTCCTAGTTTTTGCTGCATGTGGTGGATGAACCACTGCCGGTCATGATGCGGCGCGGGTTTATGCCAATGCGCTCGCCAGTTGGGATACCCCCGCGCCAGTCCCACGCCGGCGGCAATGCCGAGCAGGAAGACGAAAATCAGAACCAGAGTCGTGCGCCAGCGCATGTTAGCGGCCTATCGTTAGGGTTGAGGCGATACCAATACGGCTTCGGGACTGCCTTGCCGGCTCAAATCGGGAGCAAGATTGACCGTGTTGGATCCAGCCAGCAATTGTTGCGAGTTGAACCCCACGGCCACGCCGGGACGCTTCTGGCCAATCGCCCCCACCAAAAAGAACAACAGTGAAACTGCTACCAGGAACGGCGCCAGACGGCGAAAACTGCCCAGTAAGTCCAGATCCCAGCGCGGCAGGGCCGGCCGGCGGGCTTGGATTGCCGCCCAGAGTGCGCCAAAATTGCCCGGCGGCGGCGGCAACTCGCCTTGTCGCAGTAATTCACTGCTCCATTGCCGCAAACGTTCGTATTCCGCGCAGCCGGGGCACGCGCGCAGATGCTCTTCGGCGGACGGCGACAGCGCTGCCTGGGGGGGCTGTTTCTCTCTTCGGGTTCGCCACTCGCGGCAATTCATAACGGCTCCTCTTTTCTCCGCGACCGCATTTCTTGGTAGCGGCGCTGCATGCGCCGCCGCGCCCGAAATAACGCAACTTTCAATGCCGAGATGCCGAGTCCCGTCATCTCCGATATCTCTTCCAGCGTCAGTCCTTCCACTTCTTTCAACACCAGCAGCCAGCGGTCGCGGGGTTTGAGTCCCTCGAACAACTTGCTGACTAGGTCCTGCGCCAGCACCCTCTCGGCGGGGGTGGCCCCTTCCGCTGGTATGGTATTTTCTGCGCTTGCGCTCTCCGCGTCAATCCATGCCGGCTGGCGCTTGCGCTTGCGTATGTAATCCAGGCAATGATTGCCGGCGATGCGGTAGAGCCAGGGGCGGAATGGCGAATTTGGCCGCACTCGATCCAGCGCAAAATACACCTTGGCGAAGATTTCCTGCACCAGGTCGGGGGTGTCGGCGGGGTTGCGCACCAGATTGGCCACCATGCGGCTGATGGCGGCATGGTAGCGGGCATAAAGCTGTTCAAATGCCCAGACTTCGCCCCCTTGGGCGCGCTCAACCAACCGCTGGTCTGGATCGTCGCTTACCAAAGCGCCACCAAAACCTGTCCAGATGGCTGACTCGGTTTGCATCTCATCCTGCTAACGCTCCAAATGCTAAAAATGTTACACCCCGGACGCCGGATGGCCACGATCTGGCTCGAAAAACCGCCTATGCTACCATGCCAAAGTTGGTTGATTCGAAGGATTCGAGCCGCTTGTTTCATAATCCAGCCCTGATCGCAGTCGAGTTTTTGGCGTTTCTATTCGCGCTTAGCTTACACGAAGCCGCGCATGCCTGGATGGCGCATCTGCGTGGTGACGATACCGCCATGCTGCTCGGTCGCGTAACCCTTAACCCTTTGAAACATATAGAGTTATTGGGGTCGATTCTGTTTCCCTTGTTGATGCTGATCAGCGGTGCCGGCTGGCTGTTTGGCTGGGCCCGGCCCACCCCCGTGGATGTTTCCCGCCTGAAAAATCGTAAATGGGATGACATCCTGGTTTCACTGGCAGGCCCGGCCAGTAATCTATTAATGGCATGCTTATCGGCCCTGCTGCTGTTAATTATTCGCCGGTTTCAGCCGGCTGCCTTCAGTAGCATTCTCTACCCCACTGGTAGTGCCGGCTGGCTGGCTCCGATTACCAATTTGGCTTATTACAGCCTGGTTTTAAACATTATTCTCGCAGTTTTCAACATCATCCCGATTCCACCCCTGGACGGCAGCCATGTCCTCAGCCATTTGCTGCCGGAAACCTTGCGCGCCCCCTACCGCCGCCTCTATGGTCATGGCTGGCTCTGCCTGCTTCTTCTGCTGGGGATCATCTATCTGGGAGTTCCCAACCGCCTGTTTCTTCCCGTGCTGTTGTTTTTCCGTGGCGTCTTTGGCCTGCACGGGATACTCTAACCCCGTATCTGTCAACGCCATATGCCCGCCGCCGAGCCCGCCAATCCCGCTTCCGCCCTCTCGCCCATCAGTGTGCGTGTCGGGCGCATTTATGACGGTCCGCTCGATCTGCTGCTGGAACTGATTCGGAAGCAGGATATTGATATTCGCGACATCCCCATCGCCCGCATCACGAGCCAGTACCTGGCCTTTTTGCAGGATTTGCGCGATCTCGACGTGGAAGTTGCTGCCGAATTTTTGTTGATGGCCGCAACTCTGATTCAGATCAAAAGCCGTATGCTGCTGCCCGCCGCGCCTGCATTGCCCGGCGAGAGCTTGGAAGATCCGCGCGAAGACCTGGTGCGAAGGCTGATCGAATACGAGCAGTTCAAGAAAGCGGCTGAAATGCTGCACGAGCGCCAGCAATTGGAAAGCGCCAGTTGGCCGCGGCCCGCGGGCGATGAATTTGCCGGCGATCGCGCCGCCGAGCCGGAACTTGCGGTGAGTACTTTTGACCTCACTCAGGCTTTCGAACAGGTGTTGCGGCGCTTGAAGGAACGTCCGGTGATGGCTCTCGATGCTGAAGAAGACATTACCGTGGGCCAGGCGCTGGAGCATTTGAAAAAGCTGCTGCTGGCGGGCGGGCGTCCACTACGCGTGCGGGAATTGTTCGAAGCGGCGCCTAACCGGCGCGTGCTGGTGACGTTTTTTTTGGCTGTGCTGGAAATGGTTCGCCTGCAGGCAGTCGAGTTGCGCCAGGAGCGCATGTTCGGCGATATTCTGATCCGCAAACATCGCCTCTTCGATACCGTATTCGCCGCTGCCGCGCCCGAACCGGGGAAAGGATCCGCGCATGAGTGAGTTGGCCGCTTCCGCCGAGGCTATTTTGTTCGCCAGCCCCGAGCCGGTTGAATTATCGCGCTTGGCCGAGGCGCTCGGTGAGTCGCCTCAACAAGTCGAAACCGCGCTCCAGGAATTGGGCGCGCGCTATGCCGCCGAGGATTGTGGCATCGAGTTGAAAAGCGTTGCGGGGGGCTGGCGGCTGATGACCAAGCCTCAGCACCACGAGGCCGTGCGCCAGTTCATTCGCAGCTTGAAACCTCCGCTGCGGCTTTCACTGCCCGCCCTGGAAACGCTCGCTGTGATTGCCTATCGCCAGCCCGTCACCGCGCCGGAAATTCGCGAAATCCGCGGGGTGGATGCCAGTGGCGTCTTGAATACTTTGCTCGATAAAAAACTCATCACTACCGCCGGCCGCAAAGACGTGGTGGGCAAGCCCATCCTGTATCGCACCACGCGGGAATTCTTGCTGCGCTTTGGGTTGGGCAGCCTGTCCGACTTGCCCACCATGAAAGAATTCGAGGAAATGCTCCAGGCCGGCATGGAAGGCTTGCCGCCGGCTGCAGGTGGGGAAGAAACGGAAGCGGTCGCGGCCGATGCCGCGACCGAATCTGAAAGCCCTCAATCGGCTGAGAAAGATATCGATGTGCCTGGTTCGGCAGAAATGACTTCCGCCGCCAGTGGTGGCGGCGATAACGGCAAGCCGGAGTAATTTAAAATTAGAGAACCGGCATGAATACCCGGCTGCCACCCGCAGATTGTATTGCATGACGGTTAGGTTTGCCGCTTCCTTGTGCTGGCGGCGGAACGCCGCTAGCTGACAGCTTGATCAAAATATGCAGCGCCTGCAAAAAATCATCGCCCAAGCCGGTGTGACCTCGCGCCGGAAAGCCGAGGAACTGATCCTAGCCGGCCGGGTAGCGGTGAATGGTCACATCATTAGCGAGCTGGGCGCCAAGGCCGATCCCGAGCGCGACCGCATCACGCTCGATGCCCGTCCCTTGCGCCGGCCGGTCATGCCGCAATATTGGCTTTTTTATAAGCCGCGCGGCGTCGTTTCCACCTTGGATGATCCCCAGCGCCGAAAGCACGTCGGCGAATGGTTCCCGGCGCGGCGCGGCGAGCGCCTGTATCCGGTCGGACGGCTGGATTACCACTCCGAAGGCTTAATGTTGTTTACCAACGACGGCGCCTTGGCCGAACGGGTGCTCAAGGCCGGCCGCGCTTTTCCGAAAATCTATTGGGTCAAAGTCGCCGGACGGCCGAGTGAAGCCCAACTGGAAAGATTGCGCCGCGGCATTATGCTCGCGGATCCCAATCATGCCCAGCGCACGGCGCCGGCGGAAATTCGCTGGTTAGCCGCGGTGCCGGGCAAAACCTCTCCGCGGGCAGTGCGTCAAAACCATAAGCCGCAGCGTTCGGAAGCCAACCCCTGGCTGGAAGTGACCTTATCCGAGGGTCGGAAAAATCAGATTCGGCGCATGTTCCAATCCGTGGGCCATCCAGTGGAAAAGCTCAGGCGCGTGCGGATTGGCACGCTCAGCCTGGGCCAGCTTAACCCCGGAGAAAAGCGCCCGCTGCAGCCTGACGAGCTTGCACGTATGTGGAACGCGCTCAAGCCGGTGAAAACCTCGCTGCATTCGCCGCGCACGCCGGCTGTGCCTCGCCGTCTCGACCGCCCTCATTCCCGCCGTCGCGAGTAGCATGCTGCGCCGCAACCTTCGGACCCAACAGGGAAGTTTCTATTACCAGAGTGACGGCGACTCGCATCTGCCCGCCCTGGTGTTGCTCCATGCTTGGCCCTGGGATGGCCGGCTTTGGGCTGAGGCGGCTTCTCGCCTCGCACCGCGGTTTTATGTCCTGCGGCCCGACTGGCGCGGTTGCGCTCCGGAAAATGAGTTTGAACGCGACCGCGCCGCGTTCCAAGCATCGGCACGCGTGAGTTGGTCGCCACTGGCGCCCTCCCAATTGGCCGCGGATGTGACTGCCCTGCTCGATGCCGAGCGTATCGACAGCGCCATCGTTGCCGGCTGCTCGTTGGGCGGCTATGTGCTTTATGAATTGCTGCGGCATTTTCCTGCGCGGCTTCGCGCCGCGATCCTCTGCGATTCCCGCCCCGAAGCCGATGCCGATGGCGGCGAGTCGCGTCGCCAGGCGGATGCTCAGCTCGTCGCCGAAGCCGTCCAATACGGCCCTGATCGCGCCCGCGTGCTTTGGAGCGAGCGGCTGATTGCGCGCCAACTGGGAACTGGTTCTCGCGAGCGCCGGCCGGCCATCGCCCGCCGCTTGCGCGAATGGGCGGCGCAGCGCTCCCTGATCGCCGCCATCCGGCTCAATCGCGGTATGGCGCTCCGATGCGGCCAAACGGATTTGCTGCCGGCTCTCAAGCTGCCCGTGCTGGTGATGACTGGCGAGGAAGACGCAATTTGGCCCGAAGCCGATGCCCGCCAAACCGCCGCCGCCATCCCCGGTGCGACGCTGAGCATCGTTCCGCAAGCGGGCCATTTGCCCATGCTGGAAAACCCCGAGCCCTTTCAAGCTGCGTTGGAGCGGTTTCTATGGACCGTTACTAGTTGATTACCGTGCGGAAATGCACGCTGGCCGTCCCCGGATTGAGTAAGCGATAATAATCCAGCTCTGGTTGGTTGCCGGCCCGCTTCGCTCATTCGATGCGGTTTACTGGTTTATCGCCCCGCGTTTTTAGCGAGCGGCGGGCGCTTCCGCGCCTCCACGCCTCCTATTGGTTTTCCGCCCTGACTTTCTTGATGGCGGTCCTCACCTCCGCCTGCGGGCATAAGCAGGTCGCGCTGGGGCCCCCCCAGCCGCCCTCTCTGCCCCCCGGCGTGACGTGGGGGCGGCCTGCGGGGGGGAAAGTCATCTCGAATCCCGCACGCCCGCCGGAAATTGCCGGGCCGGAAAACACTGCTCGCGCCGGCGGGCGCCTCTTGCGCGCAGGCATAGTTTGGCGAATCGGCGTTGCCAGTTTTTATGGCCGGCGGGAACAGGGCAATTTCACCGCCTCTGGCGAACGCTTCAATATGCATCGCCTGACCGCGGCATCTCGCACCTTGCCGTTTGGCACGATTGTGCGCGTTACGGACTTGGTCACCGGTCGCTCGGTCAATGTGCGCATCAATGATCGTGGCCCCTTCTGGCCGCATCGCATTATTGATCTTTCTGTGGGCGCGGCTAAGCGCATTGGGCTTTATCGCCAGGGCTTGGCGCGAGTGCGCTTGCGGATTTTGCGCCTGCCGGATCCGTTGCCGCCCGGCTTTTACACCGTGCAGGTAGGCTGGTTCACTCAGGCCGGCAAGCTCAAGCGCTGCCGCCGCGACATGCGGCGTTATTTCAACGCGCCGGTGATCTCATTTCGTTCGCGTGAAGGCCGCTGGCTGCGCTACCGGCGAGAAGTGCGGCTGTCGCGCCAGACGGCGGCGGAGGTGGTCGCCGCCCTCCGCCGCCATCGTTTTCCCGCCTACCTGGTAAGGCTGAATTAATGGTAGGCTTCCCATGCTGCGGCTAGCCCGGCGGCCAGCTCATCGCGCGTCCGCCGAGCAGGTGCACATGCAGATGGAATACGCTCTGGCCGGCATCCGGTCCCACATTCAGTACGGTGCGATATCCGCCGGTGAGTCCCCGCTCCTGGGCAAGCTGCGCGGCGATGCGTTGTAAGTAGCCCAGTAGAGCATCGTGCTGCGCTTCCGCTTCGGCCAGGCCGGCTATGTGCTCACGCGGAATCAGCAGCAGATGCGTCGGCGCTTTGGGATTCAAGTCTTCGAAGGCCAGTACGCGTTCGTCTTCAAAGATCTTTTTCGCGGGCAAATCGCCCGAGATGATGCGGCAGAAGATGCAATCCATGGCGCTCCCCATTGTAGGACGGGGCAGCCGTTCAAGCGCTGGCCCGCGCCTGTTTGTAGGGCGTCTTCAGATACTCCCGTGCCAGGCTGAGCGCGCCATCGGTGTTGTCGTGCGTTTGCAGCGCCCGTTCGTACTCATGCACCGCGCGATCGCGTTGGCCGGTGAGGTCGAAGATTTTACCCAGCTGGATGTGGCTCCAGACCCGGATCCATTCCGGGCGCAGATCGCCGCCCAAAGCGTCGCGGTATTGGTCGGCCGCGCCCTGCCAGTTCTGCTCCTGATAATCGGCTTCGGCGATGCGATAGTGCGCGAGCGAACTGATGGGGTTGATTTTTAACGCCATTTCATAATGCCGGATCGCCCCGGGAAAATTGCCGGCGGCCACCTGGTTGTCGCCGCGGGCGATTTCCACGCGTAGCTGAATTTCGGGCGAGTTGATCAATAGCCAATGATGGGGATCCACCTGCACGTTCCGCGGGCGATCGGCAGTGGCGATGCTGTATGGACTGTTGCGCCCTTCTACCTCGATCCGTTGGTTGACCGGTTTGCCGTCGGTTAGGACTCTGATTTCCACCGGCATGGCGAACAGGTTCAGGTTTTGCTTCAATTGGCCGACGATGCGAAACCCGCCCTGATAGAGGCGATAAACCGTATATTGATTATGAAAAGTTGGGGACTCGGTGCCACGATACCACTCGGCGAAAAAGGCATTCAGGCTCGTGCCGCTGGCGGCTTCGAGGCTTTGCTGCAATTCGGCGGTGGTGACCGGCTGATTGGCGTATTGGGCCACGAACTGCCGCAAGCCGGTAAACAGATGCTGGTCTCCCAGTTGCCAGCGCAGCATGTGGAACAGCATGGCGCCCTTATCGTAGGTCAAATCCTGATAGGCGGGTGAAAACGGATAGAGTGTGGCCGTCTGCGCCAGCGCGGTTTGCGGATAGCTGAGCGCGCCTACCGCAAAATCGCGAATCACCGTCTGGTAGGCTTCCTGGCCGTCCAACTGTTCCACGTACAACGCTTCAAAAAAACGCGCCGCGCCATATTGAATCCAGCTGTCGTTCAGGGTTGCCGGGCTAATCAGGTTGCCGAACCACTGTTGCGCTATCTCATCCGTCAGCAAGCGATAGTTCAGGGTGGTGCCCACGCTCGATTGGGTCAAAAAAATCAAGCCCGGTGAGCTATAGGAGGGCAGGCTGTTGTTGGGCAATTCGACGAAGATCAGCGTGTTGGTCGGCGGCGTGCCTACCCTTTCATTGATAAAACCGGCAATCGCCGCGGCCGAATTGGCGTATTGCTGCAACAGCGCCGGCGGTGTGTTGGCGGCAAAATAAAAATTGCTGGTCAGGCCGGATAGGGTGTACGTCTGGGGCCGCAAGGGAGTGATGGCCACGCTGCCGGGAAATCCGGGCGTCGTTTCGCGCCAGGTGTACACCACGGTGTTATCAGGTTGGGGCGTTGCTGTCGCTTGTCCGCTGGCCAGTAATCCATAAGGAGGGGGCAGGGTTGCGCTTACCGTCATGCTGAAACGATCGGTGTTATAGCCCACCATCGGAAACCACTCCCCAGGGTAAAGAAGAAATGAGCCTTCTGGCCCGACGTAGGCGGTTTCCAATCCGGAAATCGGGCTGAGCGCGGTGCTGGCTAATTGCCCGGCATATTCCATCACCAGCGTTTGGGGTTGATTGGCTGTGAGCGGATTGGGGTAATAGACGAGAACCTGTTCGCCGCGCCGTTGAAAATTCAAAGGCCCGTTCTGGTCGTCGGTAACCTTTTTCACGCCCAGGTTTTGATTGAGCAGCAAGGTGATTACCGAGCCGGGCGAGAGGATTTGAAACGTGACTTTCGCCGTCGCGGTGAGCTGGTGAGCGGGAAAATTAAAGCCGAGATCAAGGTGGTAATGGCTGACGCGGATAGTCGCAAAATTGCCGGGTATGGATGGAACACTGGGCGTGCTAAGGGTGCTGGGCGCAGTCGGAGCCTGCCCCGCGGCCGCCAGGGCTGCCATTAGGCATAAACCAATAGCCAAACGAAGATGCATGGTTTTCATTGTGGTATAAGCCGGATTTCTGCGCGGGCGCATCCGTTTCGTGCAGGCCGGGCGTTCCTGCGGTGTTGCTGGGGCCGGTGCCCAGTTCGGATTCGAGGCAATCGGCAGCGCGGGCTATCGCTCCCGGAGGTCCCAATTGCTCGCGAACTTCCGCCAGGCGGTCTGCCATCTGTTGGCGCGTGGCCGGCTCGTCGAGCAGCTTTCGAACCCAGTTTACAACAGCCTCCGGGGTGAAGTCGTTTTGGATCAGTTCGGGCAATACCGGCGCGCCCAAAATCAGATTGGGCATGGCAATATACGGCGTGCGTACCAGCCGCCGCCCCAGCCAATAGGTCCAGCGTGAAAGCCGGTATACCACCAGGCTCGGAGTTTCCAGCAGGGCCGCTTCCAGCGTGGCCGTGCCGCTGGCCACTACCGCTACTTGCGCGCAGGTGAGCGCTCGTTCGCTTTGTCCCGCCAGCAGGTGGATGAATTTCTGATCCGGGCGCTCCAATTGGCGTTCCGCGCTGGCCAGTTCGAGTCCGGGCGCCACCGGCAGCAGGAAATGGATCTGGCGTTCGGCATATAGCCGGCGCGCCGCTGCCGCCAGCACCGGCAAATGAAATTCCAACTCGCGTCGCCGGCTGCCTGGCAACAAGGCCACCACCGGCCGGTTGGCCGCGCAGCCGGCTTGATGAAGAAATTCCGCGCAACCGGCCTCCTGCCGCTTGATTTGCTCGGTCAGGGGATGCCCGACGAAATCGGCGGCCATACCATGCCGGGCATAAAAGGCGGTTTCGAAAGGGAATATACAAATCATGCGCCGCACCGTGCGGCGCAGCAGCCGAACTCGCCCTGGCCGCCAGGCCCAGACTTGCGGGCTGATGAAATAGATCACCGGAATGCCCGCGGCGGCGGCGCGGCGCGCCAGGCGCAGGTTGAAATCGGGAAAATCCACCAGCACCAGCGCCCTGGGCCGGCGGCGCGCAATTTCCTTCCACAGCCGGCGATAAAGACGATACAGGCGCGGCAGATGGCGCACGACTTCCGCCAGCCCCAATAACGAAAGCTGCCGCGCATCCAGCAGCAACTCGCATCCTGCCTGCCGCATCCGCTCGCCGCCGCAGCCAAAAAAATGCCAATCCGCATGCCGGGCGCGCAACTCTTCGACCAGCGCTGCCGCCTGCCGGTCGCCCGAGGCTTCGCCGGCGACGATGCCCAATTCCATGCCGCCGAGCATAACACGCGCTTGCGCTCGCTCGCCGCCGTTCCGTTATCGCGGCGCGTTGATCGGGTTGAGGGGAATGAGATTCAGCGCTCATTCGGGCCACTATGAAGGGAATGCCCGAAATGTCTTGGCTTGCGTGCCAAATAGCACTAACCGCAATAGTAAGGTCGCAATACAGAAAGCGTTAACGAATTAACGACAAAACTAAGAATATTCGCCCTGCGTCCGGTTTCGGCCGGACTTTTGCGAATGCGTCCGCGCCTAAAAGTAAAAGCGGCCGTGCCGCATCGAATGCGGCGCGGACGGGCTAGTGGGGGCGGTGCGCCGCCAAATCGGGAATCCAGAAAATATGCCCTTGCGCTCGATATAAATGTAGGCCAAGGCGCGGTAACTCCGTTTGCGGCCAGCCCAGGTAAGTGAAATGCGGCAAGTCGGTGGGGATGGTTTGATACCAGCCGGTTGCGGCGAGCAGCCGCCAAAGCCGAGGGTTGGAATATTCCCGCAGGTCGAAGGCCAGCATCGCCAGGTGTTGCGAACTTCCGGGCGCGGCTACGGAATCGAGTATGGATTTATTGAAGTAGGTGCTGAACCAGACCCCTTGCCGCTCGAGCCGCAGCACCCATGGCACTTGCCTGGCCGGGGTGAGCGAGCGTATGCGGGCGGCTTCGCGCCGGCTGAGCCGGCCGCGGCGCTGCCAATAACGCAGCGCCGGTCTGACGCGGCTTTCCCAAAGCCGTGCGGTTTGCTCATAATCTCGCCGGCTGGCATCGGCGCCGCGAGGCTCAAGCCGCATGCCCGCATGGAGGGCGCGGTCGCGGGCTGTCGCCAGCGCCGCCATCGCTGGCGGCTGGAGTGTGACTTGAACGCCATCCCAGCGCCGGCTGATCTGTGGTGTCTGCTCTTGCCACCGCGCGGTGTCGGCCGCGGAGTAAAAAACCAGCCGGGGCGGCAATCTCACCCCCCGCGCCATATACATGGCGCCGTAGTCCCGCAGCAGTTCCCAGGTTTCCGGGCTTTGCATCGCCTGGCGTGCGATCGGCTTGGGCAGTCGCGCCATAAAACGCGATTCGCCATGCCTGCGGGTTGCCCCGCCCGCGCCCGCCGCGCTGCCGCATAAGAGCAGGGCGCCAAATAAGAATTTTACGCGTCGTTCGCCAATGTTGGCTGGTTTCATAGATGAACCGGGACTTTGGTTCCTCGTTAACGGCCGAGTCGCGTAAAGGCGGCTGAGCCGCCTAATTCTGTTGGCGCTGCAGGTGCAGGCTGCCGACTTGCATATCCACGTGTACTATCGGGCCATGGCCGTCGCCGAGAAGCATCACCCAATGATTCCCATGCCGGGTAAAATGCCCTTTCGTAAAGGAATTATGTAAAAACCCCAGGTTCTTGCGGGCGATAATCTGGCCCGAGGCGCCGGGCGCCAGGAATAGAAAGGCGCCGCCGAAATGCGTTTTCAATTTGATGTTTTCCGCCACGCCCAGCCCGCGCGGAAATTTCACCGCGCCGTAATCGCTTTGCAGATTTAATTTGGACCAGCGCGGGTTGTTGACGACGATGTCGCCGGCGGAAGTGAATGCGTCCAGCTCGCCATTGCCGGCCGGCCCATGCCCGCGGCTCTCCACGTTGCCATAAACGTTACGCACATAAACCGTGACCGTGGGTGGGGCGGTAACCCGGATTTCGGTCCACAACTCGACGCTCTGCCCGCTGCCCACCTTGCGCACATGCACCGTCTGATGCTCATAGCGGTTGGTGTCGGTGCCGTGAAAGAAATGGAACATCGAAATGTGGAACAACGAGCGGATGTGCGGATAACCGTAGTCGTGAAACTGCATGACCGGGTAATGGGCCACAATCCGCAGTTGATTCCCGACGACATGCGGCGTGAGCCGTAGCTGATCGCTGAGCGTGCGGGCAAAGGTTTCATCCGCGCCGCCGGCATGGATCAGCGCTTCGACTTTCACGGTGGAGGTCGTCTCGGTGCTCAACGTGATCGGTCCATCCAGGTTTTCGATGACGATGGTTCCGAGTCCTTGGGCGGGAAAACTGGCGACTACGGGGCGGATATAGTGTACGCGCTTGGCCTGGAGCGGCAGCGCGATGGCGAGGGCCCAGCCCAGGCCAAACAACAGAAAACGGAATCGCGGCCTTTGAATTCGCATGCAGCGATCATAACTCCGCCCGCGCCTTGCGTGCTGTTCACTGGGATTCGATTACAATAAAAAGCAAGGTCGCATTCTCGCCGCGTTCTGCAAAAAGATGACTGCCGCATTTCCTTCTCAGAGGTTAAAGCCATTAAACGTTGGCTTGGCCCAATCCGGTTTCGGCCGGATGCTTGCCCAAGCCTCGGCGCCGATATTTACTGCCGCAGGTCGAGCCGCTTTACCCGTCCTTCTGGCCGGCTGGATCATGGCGCTGGCGAGCGCGGGCGTATTCGCGCAAAACTACCGCATCGTGAACGCCGGCACTCCCCCCAAGGCCGCTTCGGTGAAGGTGGCCCCTCCGCGGTTGCCCGATCCGCCGCCGGCCCGGATCGCGCAAATTCAACAAGCTTTTCTCCAAAAAGAAGAGCACGTTCGCCAATTGCTGCGTCACGACTACACTTACAAAGAATCCATTGATATGGATGAGTTGGATTCCGACGGCAACGTCATCGGCAATTTCAAGCAAAAAGACGACATCCTGTTCAACAATAGCGGCCAGCGCAATATCGTCTGCACCTGGTGTCCGCAGCCCACCCTGGATAATCAGGTCGGCCTGGATGAGCGCGACATGCAGGATTTTTTCGACATGTACGCCTTCAGTTTTAAAATTCACGATTTGTCCCAGTACCGGATTCGCTATCGCGGGCATTACAAGCTCGACCAGCTCACCGCTTATGAGTTTTCCGTGATGCCCCGGAAAATTTTGAAACATCACCATTATTTCCAGGGCAAGGTCTGGGTGGATGACGTTTCGCTGCAGATCGTGAAGGTGGATGGCCAGGACGTGCCCGATATTTACGACAAGCACGGCCATATTACCCATTTCTATCTGCCCTTCGAGCTCTATTACCAGCCGGTCGACAATAAGTATTGGTTTCCGGCCTTCAACAAACAAAAAGGCCCCGTGCCGGATAGTCCGGGTAACATCGCGATTCGCATGATCATCCGCTTTAGCGACTACAAGCGTTACGTCGCCACCCACACCATCACGCCCATGGGCCCGGTGCCGAACCCGAAACCCTAAGCGGGGTTTTTAGCCGTTAGTTGCCATGAGTTTTCGCCAAGCGTCCGGTTTCGGCCGGACCTTTGCGCAAGCCTCAGCGCCTAAAAGTAAAAGCGGCCGTGCCGCCCACGGCGGCTGCTGCTTCGCCGCCGCCCGCATTTGTTTTAATCTGGATGCTTCATGGGTTCACAAGCGTGCGCGACGTCCATCTGCTCCAGGCGGGGGCGTCGAAGGGGGTGGCGATGAAATGGTTGCGGTTCTGTCAGGCCGGGGAAGTTTATTGGGGGGTCTTGCGTGACAACGTGGCGCAGATCTGCTCGGGTTCGCCCTTTGAGGACGGACACCATGTCACCGCGGAGCGCTTGCCGCTCGACGGCTTGAACCTGCTGCCGCCCTCCGAACCGAGCAAAATCGTCTGCGTCGGGCGCAATTACGCCGAGCATGCGAAAGAGTTGGGCAATCAGCCTCCCCAAGAGCCGCTGCTGTTTTTAAAACCACCCTCGGCGGTGCTGCCTCCCGGCGATGCGATCCGGCTGCCCTCGCTCTCGCGCCAGGTGGAGCACGAAGGCGAGTTGGCGGTTGTGATCGGCCGGCGCTGCCGCGATTTTCGCGCCGGCGATGACCCGCGCCCGTTTCTGTTCGGCTTCACCTGCCTCAACGACGTGACCGCGCGCGATTTGCAGAAAACCGACGGCCAGTGGACCCGCGCCAAGGGCTTTGATACCTTCTGCCCCTTTGGACCGGTAATTGAAGATTTCTCCTCCGGCTGGCCGGGACCGGGGCCGGCCCCCGCCGGCTGGGATTCCTCTCGCCCCTGGCGCGGTTTGAAATTGGAAACTCGCGTCAACGACCAATTGCGGCAAGCCGGCGATACCGCTGATTGGCTGTTCTCGCTCGACCGGCTGCTGGCAGCCATTAGCGCGGTAATGACGCTCGAACCCGGTGACCTGATTGCCACGGGCACCCCCGCTGGCGTGGGGCGGTTGCAAGCCGGCGACCGGGTCTCGGTGGAAATCGCCGGTATCGGCCGCCTGGAAAACCCGGTGGTCTAAAGCGTACACGGCCGAGAGTATTCGCAATGCGTCCGGTTTCGGCCGGACTTTTGCGAAAGCGTCAGCACCTAAAAGTAAAAGCGGCCGTGCCGAGTCGGACAGCGGTTTTCGTCATTGGCAATTTCAAAGAAATTGCCTGCAACCAGCTCAATTTCGGAGAAATTGCCTAAAGCCAGCTCAAGGGCCGCGCTTGGCCCCTGCCGCTTACTTAGGCGCGCCGCATTTATTTTTGCGCGTGGTGGACAGGGCTGGCAGTGAAAGGGGTGGTTTGATGGGACGAGCGTCAGCGCCTAAAAGTAAAAGCGGCCGTGCCGCTTACTGGTTAAAGTGATAGCTGGTGCGGGACGCGCCCGCCTCGTTCATGGTAGTTTGGTAGCTGCGATCCGGGCAGGTTGCGGTCCGGTGGAAAAAATTATTTTCTCTTCCTAAGGCCAGCATCGGCCTTGTGCGCCGGCCCGGACGGCGCGATTGGATCAAGTTTTTATGAGTGCAAGAAAATCAACCGCGGCCGATGCGGCGCGGCTCATCCGTATTGCCCATAGCCCGGATTCCGACGATGCTTTTATGTTTTATGCGCTGGCGACCAATAAATTGCGCGCCCCCGGGTTGCGCCTGGAACATATTCTTTCCGACATCGAAACCTTGAACCGCAAGGCGCTGGAGGGCGAATACGAGATCACCGCCATCAGTTTTCACGCCTATCCCCGGCTGCAGGAACGCTATCGTCTGCTGGCGCACGGCGGCAGCGTCGGCTTTGCCTACGGGCCGATGATCGTAGCGGCGCGGCCGATGAATATGGATGAAGTGAAAAAACTGACCATCGCCATTGCCGGCGAGCTGACTACCTCGGCGCTGGTCTTGCAGTTGTTTGCGCCGGAATGCAAAACCCGCGTGGTGCCCTTCGATCAGATCATTCCCGCCATTGTCGCCGGTGAAGTCGAGGCCGGCGTCTTGATTCATGAGGGCCAGTTGACCTATTCCAGCGCCGGATTGCACAAAGTTCTCGACCTGGGTAAATGGTGGCAGGAGCTGACGGGCCTGCCGCTACCCCTGGGCGGCAACGCCATTCGCCGCGACCTCGAGCCCGCGCTGGCTCGCCAGCTTTCTCATTTATTGAAAGAATCCATCCAATACGCGCTCGATCATCGCGATCAGGCCCTGGCCTATGCCCTGCAGTTCGCCCGCGATATGGACCCTGCCTTGGCCGATCAGTTCGTCTCCATGTACGTCAACGAACGCACGCTCGGCTACGGTCCCGATGACCGCATGGCCATTCAGACGCTGCTGACCATGGGCTACGAGCGTGGCCTCATCCCGGCAGCGCCCAAGCTCGATTTCCTCGAATAAATGCCGCTCCCTTGGGGAGCGAGGGCGGCATGCCTGTTGCCGCCTGCCCTTCTTTTGCGCGTTCCGGAAGCGTTAACGGCCGAGTCGGACAGCAGTTTTCGTCATCGGCAATTTCGAAGAAATTGCCTCTAGCCATGCCCGCAGGCCGGGTTCGCGCGGGGTTCCTATTCGGTCCCGCGCCTATTAACGACAATCCCAAGCAATTCCGCAGGAATTGCGCCAAGCAAGCCGGCAATTCCGCGGGAATTGCGCCCAGCAATGCCCGGCAGCCATGAGTATTCGCCATGCGTCCGGTTTCGGCCGGACCTTTGCGAAAGCGTCAGCGCCTAAAAGTAAATGCGGCCGTGCCGCTTTGCGCAACGCGCTCCCAAAAGCAGCCGCATTTCGGAACCACGCCGCCTGCGCGATCATAGCGTCATGCCGTTGCTGCCCGTCCCCGAGCCCGATGCCGCGGTCAGGCGCAATCCTCTGCGCCTGGGGTGGAGCGCGTTCGCGAACGATACCGCCACCGAGATGGCGTATTGGCTGTTGCCCTATTTTTTGCTCAACGTGCTGCATGCCGGGCCGGCGGCGCTGGGCATCATCGAAGGTTTGGCTAACGGCGCCGTTAACATCCTGCGCCTGGTCTCCGGGTATTTGACCGACCATTTCCCCCGGCGCAAGCCGTTCGTGGTCGCCGGCTACGCGATCGCCAACGCGGTCAAACCGCTGCTGGCGCTGACCCGCTCCTGGACGCAGGTTTTGGCTCTGCGCCTCGCCGACCGCGCCAGCGCCGGCTTTCGCCGGGCGCCGCGCGACGTATTGCTGGCCGAATCGGTCGAGCCCTCGCGCTTAGGCGCGGTCTTTGGCTTGCGCCAGGCGATGGATACCGCCGGGGCGATGTTGGGTCCGCTGTTGGCCTTTGCCATCATGGCCTGGACCCATGCCGTCCGCCTGGTGTTCGCGCTCGCCGCCCTGCCGGGGCTGGCCGCGGTGTTGATTGTCTGGCTGGGCGTCCACGAAACCGGGGGCCAGGCCGGCGTCGTCCGGCGCGGCGCGGTCCCAGCCCCGGCTCAGCCGTCTGCGCCTATGCCGCGCCATTATCTGCTGCTGCTCGGCTTTGTGACCCTGTTCGGCCTGGGCGCGTTCAGTGACTTGTTTCTTATCCTCCGGGCCCATAGCCTGGGCATGTCGGCGGCGGCGGCGCCGCTTTTGGGCTTGCTGTTCAATGCCGTGTTCGCCGCCCTCAGTTGGCCTTTCGGACGCCTTTCCGACCGCTGGCCGCGCCGGTATCTGGTGGCTTCCGGCTATGGCGCTTTCGCCCTGGTGCAATTCGGCTTTGCGCGGGCGGCTTCGATCTGGATGCTTTGGCCGCTCTTCGCCGGCTATGGGCTTTATCACGCCTTAACCGATAGCGTGCTCGGCGCCTGGATCGCGGAACTGGCGCCGGGCGGTAAGCGGGGCCGCGCCTTTGGCTGGTATTCGGCGCTGAGCGGCGGCAGCGCGCTGCTGGCCTCATTCTGGGCCGGCCTGCTCTGGCATCGGGTGGGCGCGGTGGCGCCGTTTTATCTTTCCGCCCTGCTGGCCGCGCTTGCCGCCCTCGGCATCGCCTGCCTGGCTTGAGTTGCCGCGCCGCGCGCCCCGGTAAATCCGCCTTGGCATGAATAGCCGCGAGCCGCTAACTTGATGTGCCGCCGCAAGCAATCCCGCGCAACTATAATGGAATACGAAAGCGCCTCTTCATGTCCGATGCCAGCACCGGCCGCTATTCGCGGCAAATCCGTTACGCCCCCATCGGCGAAGCCGGCCAGCGGCGCTTGCGCGATTCGCACGTCGCCATCGTCGGCTGTGGAGCGCTGGGCAGCGCCCAGGCGGAACTACTTGCCCGCGCCGGCGTCGGCCACCTCACCCTGATAGACCGCGACGAGGTCGAACCCAGCAATCTGCAGCGCCAGGCCCTCTATACCGAAGCCGATGCCGCCGCCCACCGCCCCAAGTCGGTGGCGGCGCGCGAACACCTGCTGCAAATCAACTCCACCATCGAAATTGACGCCGTCGTCGACGATCTGCTGCCGGAAAATATCGCCGCCCGGCTGCGCGCGCCCGGGCTGATTCTCGACGGTGCCGATAATTTCGAAACGCGCTATCTGATCAACGATTTTGCGCTTGCTCGGGGCTTGAGCTGGATTTATGGCGCGGTCGCCGGCGCCTATGGCATCAGCTTTACGATTCGTGCCGGCCAGACCGCCTGCTTGCAATGCCTGCTCGGCCCGGCTCCTCCCGAGGCTGGCGAAACCTGCGATCAGACCGGCGTGCTGGCTTGGGCCGCCCGCTGGGTGGCCGCGCAACAGGTAAGCGAAGCGGTTAAATTGCTGTTAGGCGCGGACGCGGCGCTGCGCCCCACCGTGATTACCGCCGATTTATGGCATAACCTGTCGCGCGAGCTGGCGCCGCCGCCGCGCCGCCCGGATTGTCCGGCCTGTCAGGGCCATTATGTCTGGCTGCAGGGCGAGTCCCATTCCCAGGCGCGCGCGCTCTGTGGCCGGAACGCGGTGCAAATTCGCGCTCCCGGACGCACGCTCGATCTGGCTTGGCTTCACCGCCAATTGGCCGCTTGCGGTCGCCTGCAAGCGACTCCTTACCTGCTGAAATTCTGGCCTCGCGCCCAGAACGCCGCGCCGGAAACGATTGAATTTTCAATCTTTCCCGATGGCCGCGCGATTATCCATGGCACCAGCGATCCGGTCTTGGCCCGCCGTCTCTATACCCAATACTTGGGTATGTGAGTTGAAGTTGAGTCTTTAAGCGTTAACGGCTGAGTCAGACAGTAGTTTTCGTCCTTGGCAATTTCGAAGAAATTGCCTCAAGCCATGCCCGCAGGCCGAAACGCGGGGTTCCTATAAGGTCCCGCGCCTATTAACGACAATACCAAGCAATTCCGCAGGAATTGCGCCCGGCAATGCCCGGCAGCCATGAGTATTCGCAATGCGTCCGGTTTCGGCCGGACCTTTGCGAAAGCGTCAGCACCTGAAAGTAAAAGCGGCCGTGCCGCAACTTTACTGACTGCTGCCGTCGGCAATTATTGGTAATTCCTTGTTGATCAATGATTTTGCCTTGCTTCCTGGGGGTTCGCAATGCCTCCGCCGCGGAAGCGTTGGCGCCTAAAAGTAAAAGCGGCCGTGCCGCAGATCTTCTGCTTTAACCCCTTGTTTTTCCTTTCATGTTCGTATATATTCCCGCCGTGCCTGAACTGACCGTGGTCAAATTGTCAGTCAGTCACTTTTTCAGGTTGCAAGGAGTTCCATGTGAGAGAAACAGGTAAGGTGAAGTGGTTCAATGGCGCGAAAGGATATGGATTTATCCAGCGCAGTACGGGCGAGGATGTTTTCGTTCACTATTCCGCCATTCAGGAAAACGGCTATCGCACGTTAAACGAGGGCGATACCGTCGAGTACGAAATCAAGGAAGGTCCGAAGGGATTGCAAGCCGCCGAGGTTACGCGCGTCTAAGCGCGGCAAGCGCTCGCGGCCGCGTCGGACGGCAGTTTTCGTCCCGGGCAATTTCGAGGAAATCTGCTGATGGTCGGCTGGCGCGCCGTGCCGCTGCCGCTTCAGCTTTGAGGCTTGAGCTTTTCCGGCGCCATCGCCAGGCTTTCGCCCGTCATCTGCGCCGGTTCCGGCAGCTTCAACAAATCCAGAATCGTCGGCGCCAGATCGCGCAGCGCCCCTTGCGGTCGCAGCCGCCACTCCTTGCGCTCTTCCGAAACCAGAATCATCGGCACCGGATTGGTGGTATGGGCGGTGTGCGGGCCGCCGGTAGCGGGGTCGATCATCTGTTCGGCATTGCCGTGGTCGGCGGTTATCAACAGCGTCCCGCCCTTGCGGCGGAGCGCCGCGTAGATTTCGCTCAAGCCGGCATCCACTGCCTCGACCGCCTTCACCGTGGGCTCGATTTTGCCGGAATGGCCGACCATGTCGGCATTGGCGAAGTTGACCACGACCAGGTCGAACGGATCGCGCTCGATCGCTTCCGCCACCCGCGCGGCGATGCCCGCCGCCGACATTTCCGGCTTCAAATCGTAGGTGGCCACCTTGGGCGAGGGCACCAGCACCCGTTCTTCGCCGGCAAAGGGAGCCTCGGTGCCGCCATTGAAAAAATAAGTGACGTGGGCGTATTTCTCGGTTTCCGCCACCCGCAGATTGCGCAGCCCGCGTTCGGCCAGCACCTCGGCCAGTATCTGCTGCAGGTTTTCCGGCGGCATTAGCACCGGCAGGCCGAAGGTCTTGTCGTACCGGGTCATGCAGATGTAATGCAGGTTGGCCGGCATGGACGCGGCGGGAATGGCGGCTTCCAGCGCCTCGTCGGGCGCGCCCGCGCGGGTCAGCGCCCGCGTGATCTGGCGGGCGCGGTCGGCGCGGAAATTGAAATTGATACAGACATCGCCCGGCTGAATCACCCCCACCGGCTGGCCTTCATTCTGTCCATGGCTTTCAATCACCGTGGGCATGACAAACTCATCCGTAACGCCGCGCTCATACGAAGCCGTCAGCGCCGCGGTGGCGCTGGCCGCCCGCGGGCCGGCGGCATGGATGAGCGCGTCGGTGGCCAGCTTGATGCGTTCCCAGCGCCGGTCGCGGTCCATGGCGTAATAGCGGCCGCTGACGCTGGCGATCTGGCCGGCGCCCGTCTCGCGCATGGTTTTTTCCAGCCGCGCCACGTAATCGCGGCCGGAGTGCGGCATGGTGTCGCGGCCGTCGGTAAAGGCGTGAACCAGAATGCGCTCCACTCCCTGTTGCCGCGCCAGCCGCAGCAGGGCTTCCAGATGGCTGAGCTGGGAATGCACGCCCCCATCCGAGACCAGCCCCAGCAGGTGCAGCCGGCTGCGCCGCGCCTGCTCCCAGGCCCCGGTCAGGATGGGGTTGCGTCCGAGTTCGCCTTGGGCGATGGCGCGGTCGATCCGGGTCACGTCCATCAGCACTACCCGGCCGGCGCCGATATTCAAATGGCCGACTTCGCTGTTGCCCATCTGTCCTTCCGGCAATCCCACTGACGGCCCGGAGGTGGCGAGCAGGCTGTGCGGGTACTCGCGCCACAGGCGGTCGTAAGTGGGCTTGCGGGCGAGCGCAATCGCGTTGGCCGGCCCGGCGGGCGCTGCCCCCCAGCCATCCAGAATCACAAGTACGATGGGCATTTCGGCTTTTCCCTTCCGTGGAAAGCGGCCCGCGCGCGGGCCGCGCCTGGAAAAATTCAGTCTTCAACCGCGTTAACGGCCAAGTCGGACAGCAGTATTCGTCATTGGCAATTTCGGAGAAATTGCCTTCATGCCATGCCCGCAGGCCGAAGCGCGGGGTTCCTATTAGGTCCCGCGCCTATGAACGACAATACCAAGCAATTCCGCGGGAATTGCGCCCGGCAATGCCCGGCAGCCAAGAGTATTCGACATGCGTCCGGTTTCGGCCGGACCTTTGCGAAAGCGTCAGCGCCTAAATGTAAAAGCGGCCGTGCCGCTCCGCGCTCCGCTTACGCGGCGCCGGCCGCGCGCTTGCCCGCCAGCGTCCCGCCGCCCAGGTATTTCGCCGCCCCGCCCAGCTCTTCCTCGATCCGCAGCAGTTGGTTGTACTTGGCGATGCGGTCGGTGCGGCTGGCCGATCCGGTCTTGATCTGTCCCGCGCCGGTGGCGACCGCCAGGTCGGCGATAAAAGTGTCTTCGGTTTCGCCGGAGCGGTGCGAGATGACGCTGGCATAGCCGTGCTGCCGCGCCAGGCCGATGCAGGCCAGGGTTTCGCTGACGCTGCCGATCTGGTTGAGCTTGATCAAAATCGCGTTGCCGGCCTTCTGTTCGATGCCGCGCTTCAGAAATTCGATATTGGTCACGAAAATATCGTCGCCCACCAATTGCAGTCGGCCGCCCAGCGCCTGGGTCAGGTGCTGCCAGCCGCTCCAGTCGTTTTCCGCCAGGCCGTCTTCGAGCGACACGATCGGGTACTGCCGCGTCCAGTTCTGGTAAAACTCCGTCATCTGCTCGGCGCTCAGGCGGCGGCGGTCCGATTTTTTAAACACATATTGGCCGTCCTGGTAGAATTCGCTCGCCGCCGGATCGAGCGCCACCGCCACCTCTTCGCCCGGCTTATAGCCGGCCTGGCGAATGGCCTCCAGCACCGCCTCCACCGCCTCGTCATTGGAGCGCAGGCTGGGCGCGAACCCGCCCTCGTCGCCTACCGCGGTAATCAGGCCTTTCTTTTTCAGCGTCGTCTTGAGCGCGTGAAACACTTCCACGCCCCAGCGCAGCCCTTCATGGAAGCTGGGCGCGCCCACCGGCATCACCATGAACTCCTGAAAATCCACGTTGTTGTCGGCATGCGCGCCGCCGTTGAGAATGTTCATCATCGGCGTGGGCAGCAGGCTGGCCGTATCGAGTGCGCTGCTGTTGTTCTGCGCGCGCGCGACCCGGTGCAGCCAGGCGTACAGCGGCAGGTTGGCGGCGGCGGCGGCGGCGCGGCAGGTGGCCATCGAGACCGCCAGAATGGCATTCGCCCCCAGCCGGCTCTTGCTTGGCGTGCCGTCGAGCTCGATCAGGCGCGCGTCCACGCCCGCCTGTTCGGCCGCCTCCAGCCCTTTCACCGCGCCCGCGATTTCCCGGTTTACGTGCGCCACCGCCTGGCTCACGCCCTTGCCCAGATAGCGCTGTTTGTCGCCGTCGCGCAGCTCCAGCGCTTCATGCTCGCCGGTGGAGGCGCCGCTGGGCACGGCCGCGCGCCCGCGCGCTCCGCCCTCCAGCTCCACTTCGGCTTCGACGGTGGGATTGCCGCGCGAATCCAGGATTTCGCGGCCGTGTACGCGTTGAATTTTGGCCATCGGTTCTGCGCTTTCTTTCTGGAGTAATCCTTAATTATATAAACTCTCGCGCCGCCGCCCGCGTTTCGCCGTTTTGCACTATACTGTCAGCCTTCCTCAGCGGAGAGCTGCTCGCTGCAAGCTGGCCGCGAATCGCTGCCCGCTGCGAGCGGCATCTCAGTTGCATCTCACTAGCTCCATGCCCACCTTCGCCGCCCGCGCGTACGCCAAAATCAACCTGGGGCTGCGTGTCCTGGGACGCCGTTCCGACGGCTATCATGAGTTGCGCACCGTCTTTCAAACCCTGCGCCTGGCCGACCGCCTGCGGGTCAAGCTGGAGCGCGGCCGCGGCATCGAGTTGCAGTGCCGGCCGGCGCGAGGTGCGGTTGATGCGCGTTGGCTGTGCGCGCCGCCAGGCCGGGCCAACCTCGCCTGGCGCGCGGCGGAGTGCGCCCTGGAAGCCTTCGGGCTGCGGGCCCATGTCTCCATCGAGCTGGAAAAACATATCCCGCTGCAATCCGGCCTGGGCGGCGGCTCGAGCGATGCGGCTACCGTCATTGAAATTCTGGCGGCGGCGGCGCCGCGGCGGCCGTCGCCGCAACGGATCTGGGAAGTGGCGGCGGCGTTAGGCGCCGACGTCCCTTTTTTTCTGGTGGGCGGCGCGGCCGTGGGGGCTGGCCGCGGCGAAGAAATTTACCCCCTCCCCGATCTTCCCGCCTGGCCTTGCGTGCTGGTGCTGCCGCGCCAGCACCGCATGTCCACCCCTCGCGTCTTTGCCGCCTGGGATGCCGTCCATCCCCAGGCGGCGCGCACGCCGGCCGCCGTCTCTGCTAAAATAACTTTTTGCGGCTCGCTCTGGCGAGCCTTGCCGGTGTCCCGCCCCAGGCGGGACCGCGGTTCGGGGAGGTTGGCTTTCGCCCCTGCCCGGCCGAAAGTCCGCGCCGGAATCGCCAACGACCTCGAAGAGGTCGTCTTCCCGCTTTCCCCGGATTTTCGCGCTATTCACCGTGCGCTGGCCGCCGCTCCCGTCTTGTGGACGGCGATGAGCGGCAGCGGCGCGGCCCAGTTCGCGCTGTTTGCCGATTGGCGGCGGGCGCGGACCAGCGCCGTGCGCCTGCGGCAGTGGGGCCCGGTGTGGGTGACCGCGCTGCTCGGCAGAAAACAGTATGCCCGCCGCCTGAATTCGTAGCTCAGCGGCGCGCTGAACGATTTTTTTGGGGTGTCGTCCAAGGGTAGGACACATGCCTTTGGAGCATGGAATTTAGGTTCGAATCCTAACGCCCCAGCCAAAAATTTTATCGGGCGGGCTTTACCTGGCTGAGCCGCCGGCAGCGGTTGGCGGCTGCGGGCATTGGGAATTTTCGACGTGGCGAAAGATGATCCGACTATGAGTGTGGCTTCGGCGCCGACTGTCGCCTCCCCCCGGCGCACCCGCGGCGGCGGGGAAAACAAATTCAAAATCTTCAGCGGCAGCGCCAACGAGGCGCTGGCGAAGGAGATTTGCGATTTTCTCCAGATGCCGCTTTCCGAGCGGCAGTTGACCCGCTTCAGCGACGGCGAAAACTACATCCATATCGCCGAAAACGTGCGCGGCGCCGATGTCTTCGTTGTGCAGCCCACCTGCGATCCCGTCGACACCCATTTGATGGAGCTGCTGTTGATGATTGACGCGCTCAAGCGCGCCTCGGCGCGCCGCATCACCGCCGTCATCCCCTATTACGGCTACGCCCGCCAGGACCGTAAGGATAAGCCGCGCGTGCCGATTTCCTCCAAGCTGGTGGCCGACCTGCTGACCACCGCCGGCGCCCACCGGGCGCTCACGCTCGACCTGCATGCCCCCCAGATTCAGGGCTTTTTCAATATCCCCGTGGACCATCTGTTCGCCTCGCCGGTGCTGGTGGATCACTTCAAGAAACTCGATTTGCCCGACCTCACCGTGGTCTCGCCCGATGCCGGCGGGGTGGAGCGGGCGCGCTTTTTCGCCAAGAAAATGGATTCCGCCCTGGCCATCGTCGATAAGCGCCGCATCGCCATGGACGAGACCGAAGTCATGCACGTCATCGGCGAGGTCAGCGGGCGCACTGCCGTGATTTTAGACGACATTATCGACACCGCCGGCACCCTGGTGAAAACCACCGAAGCGCTGCTGCGCCATGGCGCCCGCCGGGTGCTGGCCTGCGCCACCCATGCCGTGCTGAGCGGGCCGGCGCTCGAGCGCATCGCCCACAGCCGCCTGGAGCAGGTGGTGGTCACCAATTCGATTCCGCCGTCCAGAAAGCTGCTCGCCGAGCCCCGCCTGCGCGTGCTCAGCGTCGCCGGCTTGCTGGCCACGGCCATCCGCAATATTCATGAGGAGAGTTCGGTGAGCCGGCTCTTCATCTGAGATTTTCCCGGCGCGCGCCGCCCGGCGGTGCGCGCCCGGCTTGAAACGAGGAATTTTTTATGGCAACTCCGTCCTCCTCCGCTCGCGGCCGCCTGGCGCTGGCCGCCGAAATCCGCGAAGCCGGCGGCAAGGGCGCGGCCCGCAAGCTGCGCCGCGGCGGCCGCATCCCCGCCACCCTCTACGGCGCCGGCCAAGCCCCGCTCTCGCTCGCCCTGAATCCCAAGTCCGTCGCCCAGGTGCTGCATTCCGATACCGGGCATAATACCGTCTTCGATCTCCAGGTCGCCGGCGGCGAAAGCGGCGCCGCCATGATCGTCGATTGGCAATTGGAGCCGGTGCGCGGCGCTCTGCTGCACGTTGACCTCAAGCGCATCGGTAAAGACGACCGCCTGCGCTTGCGCATCCCGGTCATCACCCAGGGCGACGCCATTGGCGTCAAAACCCAGGGCGGCATCCTCGAACTCGTTACCCGCGAAATCGAAATCGAGTGCTTGCCCACCAACATTCCCGAGCACATCGTGGTGGATATCGCCAATCTGTCCATCGGCCAGAATTTCCGCGCCGGCGACCTCAAGCTCGACGATAGCAAGCTGCGCGTGCTGACCGATCCGGAACGCGTCATCGCCCACGTGGTCGCGGTCAAGGAAGTGGTCGAAGCTCCGGCCGCCGCCGAAGCCGCCGCCGCTCCCGCCGAGCCGGAAGTGATCCGCAAAGGCAAGGCCGAGGAAGCCGAAGCCGAAGCCGGAGAAGCCAAGCCGGAAGCCAAAGCCGAAGCCGGTAAGAAAGCCGAAACCGGCAAGAAGGCCGAAGCCGGCAAAAAGGAGAAAAAATAGCCGGTTGCGCCCCTTATGCCTGCTCCTGTCGAGCACGATGCCGCTTCCGCGGACGGGCTATGGATCATTGCCGGCTTGGGCAATCCGGGAATCGAATATGCCTTTACCCCGCACAATTGCGGCTTTTTGCTGGTGGATGAGCTGGCGCAGCGCGCCGCCGTGCGGGTCGAGCGGCGCGAGTGCCAGGCGTTGACCGGCCGCGCCCGGCTGGCCGGTCACTCCGTGCTGCTGGCCAAACCGGAAACTTTTATGAATCTGAGCGGTATCGCGGTGAAGAGCCTGCTGGCCAAATACGATTGCCCGCTCCCGCGCCTGCTGGTCGTCTCCGATGATTTCGACCTGCCGCTGGGCGCGCTGCGCCTGCGCCCGCGCGGCTCCGCCGGTACCCATAACGGCTTGCGCTCCGTCGTTGGCCTGCTCGGCCCGGAGTTCCCCCGCCTGCGCCTGGGCATCCATCCCGGACATCCTATCCGCGATGCCGCCCGCTTCGTTACCTCGCCTTGGCGCAAGGCCGATCTGCCGGCCGTCGGCCGGATGCTCGAGCGCGCCGGCGACGCGGTCGAAACCCTGTTGCGCGCCGGCTGCGCTCGCGCCATGAGCTTGTACAACGCCCCGCCCGCCGCCGATGCCGGCGCGGCCGGTGACGCTACTGGTCTGGGAAAGGAATAAGAAAGAGTGCTATATGCCAAGAACTTATGAAGTGATGTTCATCCTGCGCCCCGATCTGCCCTCCGAAGAGGCCGATCAACTCGTCGCCGGGCTGCAGAATATCGCCACCCACGCCGGCGCCAGCTTTCGCCAGGCCG
The DNA here is from genome assembly GCA_021818955.1 of Acidobacteriota bacterium. Classification (GTDB taxonomy): domain Bacteria; phylum Acidobacteriota; class Terriglobia; order Terriglobales; family SCQP01; genus JAKASR01. The sequence continues at coordinate 6,275 of JAKASR010000026.1, read as the reverse complement.
AGCGCCTGGGCAAGCGCCGCCTGGCCTACGAGATTGGACGCTTCCGCGACGGCGAGTATGTCCTGTTCGATCTGGAAGCGCCGCCGGAAGCGGTGCGCGAGCTGGAACGCCGCCTGCGGGTCACCGAATCGGTGATCAAATATCTGACCGTGCGCACCGATGAATTGGAGAAGCGCCTGGCGCAGGATCGCCGCCACCGCGAAGCCCGGGCCAGGCGCAAGCCCGCGCCCGCTCCCGCCGCCGCCGCTCCGGAAGCGCCGGCCATGCCCGCGCCCGCCATCGAGCCGCGTTCGCCCCTCGACGAGCCGCAAGCCAACCCCGAGCCGCAAGCTTAAATGCCGGCCCGCATGCTACGCCAAGGATCAAGGATTATGGACGATCAAAAAAAATCCGCTGCTCCCGCCGCTTCCGAACGCGGCGGCAAACGCCAGTACTTCCGCCGCCGCAAGGTGTGCAAGTTCTGCATGGAGAAAATCGACAAGATTGACTACAAAGACGCCCGGCTGCTGCAACAGTTTGTGGCCGAACGGGGTAAAATCATTCCCCGCCGCATCACCGGCACCTGCGCTCCGCATCAACGCCGGCTGACGCGGGCGATCAAACAGGCGCGCAATATCGCTCTGCTGCCCTTTGCCGCCTCGCTCTAGGGTTTGTTTTTTTCCTTAAGCTGGCGGCGCGGCCGGCGAATCGCCGGCGGCTGCCAGGGGAGAATGGTTATGGAAGTGATCCTGAAACAGGATGTGCCCAAGCTCGGACACCGCGGCGACGTGGTCAAAGTCGCCGAAGGCTACGGCCGCAATTATTTGCTGCCGCATCACCTCGCCATCGAAGCCACCGCCGCCAATCTGAAAAATATCGAGCAGATGCGCGCCGCCGCGGCCCGCAAGTCGGCGCAGGAGGTCTCCTCCGCCCGGGAACTGGCCCGGCAACTGGAGGCCCTCTCGCTGGTCTTCCTCCGGCGCGCCGGCGAGCATGGCGCTTTGTTCGGCTCGGTGACCTCCATGGATGTCGCCGCCGCGCTGGAGCGCCACGGCTTTAACCTCGACCGCCGCCGCATTCACCTGCCCGAGCCGATCAAGAGCCTGGGCAAATTCGAGGTGCCGGCGCAACTGCATGCCGACGTGACCGTCAAATTGCAAGTCGAAGTCCAGCCGGAATCCACCGAAGAAGGCGCCGCTTAAAGCTTGTTTGTCTGGCCTGGGCGCGGCCCCCGCTCCTCGGAACCGCGCCGCTCGCCTTGGCCCGCCTTGGCGGCTGCTTTCCACTACGCTTTCTCCCCTCTTGACCTTCGGCTCCACAGGACTATAATTCAATCGGCATTCCATCTCGCTCTCGGGAGGGAATATGACCCCATTACTGCTCAAGCTGTTGGTTATCTGGGGAGTCTTCACCGCGTTGCTGGTCGGTTTGCTGATTTATCGTAGCGTCGTCGCCATGCACGAAGACGATCAGCTCTACCTGCATGAAGGCGAGGCCGGGTTGCAGCGCGATCAGGAGCATACGCTGGGCGTGCTGAAAAAGCTCACTCCCTACATCCGCACCCTGTCCGCCATCTCCGGGTTACTGATTGTGGTAATTGCGGGAATTTGGCTCTATCACGGCCTTAACCGCGTGCCCTGAGCCGCCGGGCAGCGGCTGCCCGCCGCGCGGCCGGCCGGCGCATCTCCCCGATTTGGCGCCCAGCCATGCCCGCGGTCCATGTTCTGTGAGCCACCTCGTCTGCGCTTCGATGCGTGGCTCGATAGGGTAAGTGTCTGCGCCTAAAAGTAGAAGCGCCGGGCCGCTTAGCGGTCAGTTTCTTCCTGAAACATCCGTATTCCGGCAATCCCGGCGGCGCCCGCCGCCAGGCATTCCGCCGCGTTTTCCCGGTTGACGCCGCCGAGCGCGAGCACGGGGATGGCGGCGCGGCAGGCTGCCGCCAGCGCCGCCAGTCCCGCGGGCGTGGCGCCCGGCTTGGAAGGAGTGGCGAACACCGGCCCAAAAACCAGAAAATCCGCCCCGGCCTCGGCGGCGGCAACCGCTTCGCCCGGCGCGTGGCAGCTGGCCGCGATCAAAAAGCCGGGCGGCGCCAGCCGCCGCGCGTCGGCGATGGCGAGCCCGCCGCCGGGCAAATGCACGCCCTGCGCCCCGGCGGCGAGCGCTACATCCAGGCGGTCATTGATCAGCAGCCGGGTGGCGGGAAAGGCGCGCAGGCGCTCCAGCGCGGCGCGGGCCAATTCCCACTGCGCGCGCGCGCTCAAATCTTTTTCCCGCATCTGAATGTAGTCCACCCCGGCGGCGGCGGCGGCGCTCATGCGCTCCAGCAGCCAGTCCTGGCGGTGAGCCTGGCCGCGTCCATCGGTTATGTAATAGCGGAGCATCGACAACAGCGTTTATTTTGCAGCCGCTATCTTTAGCTGTCGCTGATAGCCGCTTGTTTTCCCGTGCTTAAATTCTTGTTTTCCCGCGCGGCGAAGCCGCGCCGCCTCCATGCGGCACGATCTCTTCGGTCCCATACCATAAATTCAGCAGCCCCAGCCCGCTGATGACGCCGCGCGTATAGGGGCTGACCCAGTATTTCCACACCTGCGGCCAGCGTAGCGTCCAGAAATTGGTGTTCCAGTCCCGCGTCCAGGGCAGGATTAGCAAGACCAGCCCCAACTCCAGCATGATCACCACCAGCAAGGCATGCAGCAGGCGGCCGCCGAAACGCCGCCGGGGCGCTGGCGCGGACAGGCTCGCGGCTTCCGGCGCGGCAATATCGGGCATCGCTTTTCCGCCGGCGGCGGAGGCTGCCAATTCTCGGTTCATGGAATCTTCCGCCGGCGTGCTTTTATCATAGCCTGTTCTCCCGAAACGTTAACGGCCGAGTCGGGCGGCAGTTTTCGTCATATGCAATTTCGAAGAAATTGCCCAAGCATGCTCAATTTCGGAGAAATTGCCTGCAGCATGCTAAATTTCGCAGAAATTGCCCAAGCATGCTCAATTTCGGAGAAATTGCCTGCAGCATGCTAAATTTCGCAGAAATTGCCCAAGCATGCTCAATTTCGGAGAAATTGCCTGGAGTATTCGCTATGCGTCCGGTTTCGGCCGGACCTTTGCGAAAGCGTCAGAGCCTAAAAGTAAAAGCGGGCGTGCCGTAGCCGGCGGCTGATAGTAATAGCGGTATTCGCTGTTTTTAGTCACCGGGAACAGTAAACTGGGATAGTTCGGAGTTTCTGTCAGGGCCTGGACTACGGCTGCAAAAAGAAGCCAGGGCGAGACAAAGCGTAGCGCCCAAGAGTATTCGCCATGCGTCCGGTTTCGGCCGGACCTTGGCGAAAGCGTCAGCGCCTAAAAGTAAATGCGGCCGTGCCGCTAAAAGCCGCGGGCCGGGCGAGGCCGCGGGACAATTTCATGGAAATTGTCCAAACTAAAGCCGCGGGGCGGCGGCTTTGTGTATAGGGAAAAACATGAGCATCGCCGGGCAGCCCAAAGCAAAACCGCAGGTTTTGCGTCAGGCGCGTGCGAAGCTATGCTCAGCTTATCGCCTCGCCTCTTAACCAATGCGCACCCGCACTCTTTCCGGCTTAGGCCTGCTCACCGACCTCTATCAGCTCACCATGGGCGCCGCCTATCTGAAGCGCGGCATCGCCGATTCCCGCGCCGTTTTCGAGCTGTTCGTGCGCCATCTGCCGCCCGTGCGCTCCTACATGGTCTTTGCCGGCCTGGAGCCGGTCCTGCAATATTTCGACCGCCTGGCCTTCACTCCCGCCGAGGTGCAATACCTGCGCCGCCACGAAATGTTCCAGCACGTCGGCCCGGAATTTTTCGAGCGCCTGCGCCATTTGCGCTTTAGCGGTGACGTCTGGGCCATGCCCGAGGGCACGGTGGCGTTTGCCGGCGAGCCCTTGTTGCGCGTCGAAGCGCCGCTGTTCGAGGCCCAGTTGGTCGAAACCTTCCTGCTCTCGATGATTAACTTTCAGACCAGCGTCGCCACCAAGGCGGCGCGCATCGTCCAGGCCGCCGCCGGCCGCGGCGTGGTCGAGTTCGGCACCCGCCGCGCCCACACCCCCTACGCCGGACTCTACGGCGCCCGCGCCGCCTACGTCGGCGGCTGCATCGGCACTTCCAACCTCGAAGCCGGCTACGAATACGGCATCCCCGTGCTCGGCACCTTCTCCCATTCCTATACCCTCGCCTTCGAGGACGAGGCTGCCGCCTTCCGCAATTTCTGGGACGTCTTCCGCCAGCGCACCACCCTGCTGATCGACACCTACGACACGCTGCGCGGCGCCGGACGCGCCGCCGGCATCGGCCTGCCGGTGCATGCCGTGCGGCTCGACAGCGGCGACTTCCTGCAGCTCTCGCGCCGCGTGCGCGCCCTTCTCGACCGCCGCGGCCGCCCGGAAATCCAAATCATGGCCAGCGGTGACCTCAACGAGTACCGCATCGAAGACCTCACCCGCCTGGGCGCGCCCATCGACTCCTACGGCGTCGGCACCGAGCTGATTACTTCCCAGGACGCGCCCGCGCTCGGCGGCATCTACAAGCTGGTCGAAATCGAGCGCCGCGGCCGCGCCGCCTGGCCCGCCAAATTCAGCCCCCGCAAAGCCACCGTCCCCGGACGCAAACAGGTTTACCGCTTCTTCCGCCCCCCCCGCCCGGCCGCCGGGCGCGCCGCTGCCGCCCGCCCGGTGGCGGAGTCTACGGCTGCCGGGCAAATGCTCTACGACTGGGTGGAGTTGCAGGACGCGCCGCCGCCGCGCGGCGGCCATCCCCTGCTCGTGCCCGTCTTGCGCGGCGGCCGGCGCGCCCCCGCCGGCGAGCGCGCCGCCGACCTCCGCGCCGCCCGCGAGCGCTGCCTGCGGCAACTGGAACAGCTGCCCGCCCGCTATCGCCGCTTGGTCGAGGCCGCCCGTTATCCCGTCCGCCTCAGCCCCGCCCTCCAGCGCCTGCTCCGCCAGGCGCGCCAACAATTGAAATGATCTGGGCGGGGACTCTGGATTCTGGAATCTGGATCTGGAAAGGAAGAAAAGCAGTTCTCCGATGATCGGATATGCTGTCAAATCGTTGATTTTGAGGTAATGATGGGCATTCCATTGTTAATTATTAATAATTCAGGGATCGTAAGATGCCCGAGATGTAATAGAGAAATCAATAAGAATCAATTTGTTGGCAGTTTGCGTGCAAATTGCCCTTATTGCTCAGCTGGTTTAAAATTAATAATTCCATATACAAGTATATATGTATTCGTGATGGCTCAAAGCGGAGGGTTATATGAAGCTTGGCGGAATCGTACTCGCCATTCTCCTTGTAATTGGCACAATCACGCCCCTGGACGCGCGAAGCGCTCAAGGCAGCCAAGATCAATCGCGGGGAGAGAGGTTGCATAGAGAAGAAACCGTCATAAAGGACCTTCACTTGGCATTGGCTCACACGGGAGGGGCCGCTCGAATCTACTTTCATGCCGCATGTTATCAGGGAGATGATTCCCGCGTACTATTTCCTGTCATAGATGTTCAGCCCCCGCAGAGCGGTGAGTCGGGACTTGAGGCAGTCCAAAAAATATTTCGCAACGACAAGGATGCCAGGGTAACCGAAACGCGCTCGGGTATAGTCACAATCGTGATAGGGAAAGTTTCCGGCGCAATCTTAAGCACGAAGTTGCCCCTGCTCAAGCTGAGTCGGTCTGCGAGATACAATCCGGGCGGGCCAGGCGGAGCCATTGACACAATCGAGAGCGCGGCAGTCGTGAAAGCCGCCGCACACAAGCTTGGAATCCATCAGGAGCCGTACTTCTACATCGGCCTCGTGGAGCCACCGATGAAAACGCTTCCGCATCTCCCCCCTGAGATGAGGAATGTGACTGTGGACCAGGCGCTGGACACCATTGCAAAGACGTTTCCGGGCGTTGTGGTGTATGGCGAATGCACAAGGCCCGACGGGGGTGTCCTAATTGACATCAACTTTGACTGGTTCAAAACGGGAGATTAGGGGTGGGTTGCCCTTCGTTGACGGAGAGCGCCGGGGAGCGCCTGGAGGACGGTGCCTGCGGCACCGGGAGTAGGTATGACATTTCACCCCTAAAAGGGTGCTGCACAGCAACTTTGGTTGCTGTAGGGTAACCACAGAAAACAAATCAGATGCCAGACTTCGGGCGCTCGGGAGCGCCGGAAGTTCCTTATATGCACTTAGTGACGGGTATGCTAAATCATAGATACTTAAGGAATTAGTCTTGGTTTTTTCGATTTTCTTCTGATACTGGTTTTTACTATAGTGTCAATCCTAGCTTATTGATAATAAAGGAATTATTT
>JAKASR010000025.1 GCA_021818955.1 Acidobacteriota bacterium | reverse complement strand
ACGCTTGCGTTGAGTGGGGTGTGAAGTGTCCATTAGCTAAAGAACATGGACACTTGCGGAAGTGCCCACGTCCCAAGCTTGAGTCGGTCTATCGAACCTGTCTAGACGGCCTTGAGCGGCCGCTTACCCTTGGGCTAACGGGCAGCTAACAGCAAAATATCTGCGGGACTATGCTGGTTGGCGGCGCTTTTCCCAATAGCGGCTAAAAAGGCAGGCCAGCACGCCCAAACCCATCAATAGCCATGTCCAAGGCGCGGCAATGGCAGGTAGTCGCGGCCGGGGTGAGGCCGGCAGATAACGAAATAACCATAACGCTGTGCCCGCGGCTAGCAGCAGCAGGCCCGCAATCGCCATGCTTACGGTGAAAACGGTTGCCGGGTTGGAACCAGGCCCGAAGTGGGGCATAAGGAACTTTGTTGGTGGACGTGAGGGGGGTCGAACCCCTGACCTCCGCGTTGCGAACGCGGCGCTCTCCCAACTGAGCTACACGCCCTTTCCCTGGATTTAAACCAACCGAGAGTTATTTTAGCATCACGGCTCCACGGCCGCGCCGGCGATTGCGCCCGTCCGATGCCGCCCTCTCCATGCGGTGATTTAGCGGCGATATCACGTTAACGTCCGATGGAAGCCATGCTCGCAGGCCGGGCTCGCTCGGGGTTGCTTTTAAGTGTTTCGCACCGATGAGCGGCATAAGCCATTCCGCGGGAATTGCGTCCAGCAAGGCCACGTCGGGATCCCCATCGAGCCTCCCTTTTGCAGTTGGATGGGTGGCTTGGATGGCGCGAGCGTTTGCGCCTAAAAGTAAAAGCGGCCAAGCCGCTTGGCTCGGATTGTAGTGCGAAATCACCCGGTCGCGGAGGGCGCGGGGGCGCGAAGCAGCCGGCGGCCTTGCAAATAATAGCCGCCGCTCAGCATATATCGGAGCGCTTCGGCATAGAGCCGGTGTTCTTGCTCAAGAATACGCGCCGCCAGCGCGGTTTCATCGTCTGTATCTAGTACCGGGACAACCGCTTGGGCGATAATCGGGCCGCCGTCCAGGCTCTCGTCGACTAGGTGCACGGTGCATCCGGAATAGCGTACCCCATACTCCAGCGCCTGCCGTTGGGCTTCCAGTCCGGGAAATGCCGGTAACAGCGATGGGTGAATATTCAAAATGCGATTCCGGTAGGCGGCAATGAAGTAGGCGCTGAGCAGGCGCATAAAGCCCGCCAGGCAGACCCAATCCACGCCCTGTTCTCGCAGCGACGCAACCACTTCGCGATCGTATTCCTCGCGTTCGCGGCCGGCGCTGGCAATAATGCGCAGCGGCAATTGCTGTTGTCGCGCCCACGCGACGCCGGGGGCGTGTTCACGGTTGGAGACGAGCAAGCCGATTTCCGCCGGAATGTGGCCGGAATTGACCGCGGCCACGATAGCTTGGCAGTTGCTTCCCCGCCCGGAAAAAAGAATCCCCAGCCGCGGCCGCCGGCTCTCCGCCGATTCTAGATGGTCAGCCATGCTGAACATGATAGTTCACCGCAAGCAGAAAATTGCGGGCCGCGGCCGAAATTACGCGGCTAGATTGCGCGCAGCCTGGAGTAAAAGCGGCCGTGCCGCATCATGATTCGGACGAACGATTGACAATGCCACATCGGGCCGTTTAGGATGCCATCTCGTGCGGCGTCACCATCTCATCCTTCTGCTCGACCACGATTCGCCCCGCCTTTCTAGCCTGAAACTGCTGCTGGAAACGCACGGCTACCGGGTGCTGGCCAGCGCCAAGCCCGAAGATGCCTTGGCGCAATTGAGCGCGCATGAGGTCGAAATGTTCATTACATTCAGTCACGTTTGCGCGCCTAATAGCCAGCCGATCGCCGCCTATGTGGGCGAAAATTACCCCCGCACTTCCGTCGTCTATCGCGAGCGCATCCTGTCGCCGGAAGACGCGGAAACTCCCAAGGCGCGCTTTAAAGCGCGGGAATTGTCGCCGGCGGAATTGATGGAAGCTATCCGCAAGGCGTTTTTCCAGCGGCGCGGCCCGCGCCGGACATTGCCCTCGGCCTCGGCGGCGCGATCCGCCAGCTAAAACCCCCATTTCGGCCGCTGCCTGTTAATGCATAAGGTAAGTAGGGTAAATACTTAGACTTGCAGCTTGCACCGCATTAGGAGTAAGTTTAATGCAGCAGTAGAGTCAGCGAATCCCTCCGGTCGCGCCTCTCTCGTTCCGGCAGTATGGAAATTTTAGAATTATCCGAGCGCGACCGCTCCGCTTTGGCGGAAGTCTCGTCTTGCCTTCGTCCGCATAGGGCGCGTATCGCCGCGCGCTGGCGAACCGATTTTAATGCGGGCAGCGAGGCCTACGCCACGCACATCCTTTGCGTGCTGGAGCCTTTGGTGCTGATGGGACTCGATGGCGGGGCGCAGCAGCCGGAGGCGTATGCCGAGCAAATCGGATATTCCGCACGCAAGCTGGCCAAGCTGCGATTTCCCCTGGTGTGCATGGCCGCGGCCTGGACTTTGGGCCGCGAACTCGCTGCGCCTTACCTGGAAGCGGGCCTGGGCGCGCGCTCGGAGCGTGGCTTGAGCGTTCTGGAAAACTGGCATCACTTGAGTCTGTTGTTGGCCAGCCAGTCCTATGACGAGGTACAGCGCCGCGCGCTGGAAACGTTGTTGCGGGTGCTGGATGCGGAATTGGCTTCGATCGGACTGGATGATCTGTTGCAACGCTTGTTGGAACTGGCGGCGGCGGCATTTGGCGCGCGCTGGTCCGGGATTTTACTGTTGAACGAGCACGGGGAATTACGGCACCGCGCCATGCATGGTTGGCCCGCCGAATACAAGCCCCATAACCGTTATGAAGGCCTTTTCTTCAGCCAGTGCCTGCGCAATCAGCAGCCTGGCATGGTGCTCGATGCCGCTAACGATCCCCGGATCGCTCATCCCTGTTTCCGCATGATGGAAGTGAAGTCGATTTGGGCGGTGCCGCTCTTCGGCGAGCGCACCGGCGAAGTAAGCGGACGGCAGCCGCTGGGGGTTTTGCATGTTGATTTTGCCCAGGTGTATGAATACCTGCCCCAGGAATTGGACCTGCTCGGGGCGTTAGGCCAACGCTCGGCGCTGGCGATTGAGCGGGCCTTGCTCCTGGATTCCATCCGCGACCGGCAGGCGCAGGTGCGCTCGTTATCGCACCAGCTTTGGCTGGCCGAGGAACAGGAGCGGCGCCGCATTCGGCGCGAGTTGCACGATGAAAGCGGACAGCGCCTGATGGCGCTGCGCCTGCAATTGGAACTGCTGCGGCGTCAAAGCGGCCTGACCCATGTCGCCAGCCTGAACGGCGCCTTGCGTGAGGTGGACCGTACGGCGGAAGGCCTGCGCCGGATCATGGCCCGGCTTTCGCCCGCCGTGCTGGAAGAGTTGGGCTGGTGCGCTGCCGTCCGGCGCGACCTGCGCCGCTTGCATCGCTGGCATGGACTTAAGACGGAATTCAGCGCGCCCCATCTGGAAAATCTTCCCCTTCCGGATGAATTGCAAACCGTGCTTTATCGCGTCATTCAGGAAGCGCTGACCAATGTGGTCAAACATGCCCACGCCGGCCGGGTCAGTGTGCGCATCCAATCAAACGACGGCCGGCTCGAAGTGGCCGTCGAAGATAATGGTATAGGCCTCGAAGCCGGCAGCGCGCAGGATGCCATCCGGGCCGTCGCCCTGGCCCACCTGCCGGCACGGGTGCAACGCAATGGCTATGTCCATGGCTTAGGCCTGCGCGGCATGCGGGAACGCATTCTGATGGCCGGCGGCGATTTGCAAATTTCCCGCCGCCGGGGTGGCGGAACGCGATTGGCCTTCTGGTTGCCGTTTACCGCCGCGCCGGCGCCGGCCGGGAAATCCGATACTCTCCCATGCCCAAATACCGCATCCTGATCACCGACGATCACATGCTGTTTCGCCAGGGACTGCGTCACCTGCTGGAAAGCGAACTCGATCTGGAAGTTGTGGGCGAAGCCCGCGACGGCGAAGAGGCTGTGCGCCGCGCGCACGAGCTGCAGCCCGATATGGTGCTGATGGATATTGGCATGCCCGGCCTGGCCAGCTTCGAAGCCGTGCGCCGCATCCGTAAGGATCACCCGGCCGTCAAAATCCTCTTTCTCACCATGTATGATGACGAGGATTACCTGGCGCAATGCCTGGAAGTCGGCGCCTCTGGCTTCGTGCTCAAAGACACCCCCGCGGAACAATTAATCGCCGCCATTCGTGAGGTCCGCCGGGGCGGAAAATACATGAGCCCGCGCGTGCTCTCGAAATTCGTGGAGGACCTGCGCACCCGCGCCCCGGAAGATCGCTTCAAGCCGCGCCTGGAAATGCTCACCCCGCGCGAGCGGGAAACGTTGAAGCTGCTGGCCGAAGGCTTATCGGTTAAAGAAATTGCGGCCCATTTGGGCCTCAGCGTGAAAACCATCGAGGCGCACAAGTTCAATCTCATGCGCAAGCTCGATATTCACAATAAGGCGCAGCTAGTGCAGTACGCCATTAAAAATAAAATCATCAAGATCGCGTAAAAGTTATGGCCGCGTCGAACCGGCTTGGCGGATCATCGCCGCCTTCGGCCGTGATCGCCTCCCAGCGGCCGCGCCCCGCCTCGTCGCGCCCTCTTCAGCCGTTGAGTTGATCGTGCAGCCGGTCCAGGGTGCGCTGCAGGTCGGAATTATCGTGGCGTTGCTGCTCGATTTTTCGGATGGAGTGGATCACGGTGGAATGGTGCTTGCCGCCGTAATATCGGGCGATTTCGGGCAGGCTGGCTTGCGTTAACTGCTTGGCCAGGTACATGGCGATCTGGCGGGGATAGACAATCGGTTTGGAATTGTTGCGTGCTTTCAGTTCCGACACCCGCATTCCGAAAGTTTCCGCCACTGCCTTGGCGATCAGTTCGATATCGACTTTGCGCTGTTGTTGATCGAGCAGGTGCCGCAGCGCTTCCTGCGCGCTGGTTACCGAAACCGGCAGGCCTTTGAGCGAGCAGTAGGCCAGCAGCCGCACCAGCGCCCCCTCCAGTTCGCGCACATTGCTCTTGATCCGGCTGGCCATAAACTCGGCCACGTCGTAGGGTAGATCGGGCACTGCGGGCGAGTTCAGGCGCTCCAACTGCGCCTTCTGCAGCAGGATGTTGATGCGGGTTTCCAGGTCGGGCGGTTGCAGGTCGGCGATCAGGCCGCATTCAAACCGCGAGCGCATGCGGTCTTCCAGTTGCGTGTGCTCGCGCGGCGCGCGGTCGCTGGAAATGACCAGTTGCTTCTGCGCCGCGTGCAGGGTGTTGAAGGTGTGGAAAAACTCCTCTTGCGTGCGTTCCTTGTTGTCGATGAACTGGATGTCGTCAATCAACAGCACGTCATAGGAGCGATAGCGCTCGCTGAAAGGGGCCGTGCGCCCGCTGCGTAGCGCGCTCAGAAATTCGTTGGTGAATTTCTCCGCGGTGACGTATTCGATTTTCAACTGCGGCGCGAGTTCGTGAACGCGATGGCCGATGGCCTGCATCAGGTGCGTTTTGCCCATCCCCACGCCGCCATATAAAAACAGCGGATTATAGGCTTTTCCCGGGCGTTCGGCGGTTGCCTGCGCGGCGGCATGGGCAAATTGATTGGAACTGCCCACCACGAAAGTTTCAAAACGGTAGCGCGGGTTCAGGCGGTTGGCAATGGAATCGAAATCCAGCCGTGCCTGCACCGGGGAGGCCGGCGTTGGCGGCACGAAAACAATCTGGCGCACGTCGTGTTCCAGTCCCAGATGGAGCTTGGCCTGTTCGATCTGCGGCCCGAATCTTTCCCGGACCCGCTCGAAATCCGCATTCGGCACGGCGATATACAAAGTGCCGCCATCCAGCCGCTGTTGCCGGGTCGGCTGCAGCCACACGTCAAAGCTGTGGGCATTGGCTTTTTTCCGGATTTCTCCCAGAATCGCATCCCAAACCGTTGCACTTTTCGCGCTAGCCGTGCTCATAAATCTTTTTTTAATGTCGAGGGCCGCGCCCCTCGCATCCACTCACTTTCAAAAATTAACGACGAGGTATGTTTTTAACGTCCCGGAAATAATTTTGCAAGCCGAAAAATTTTTTTTTGCGCGCGTGCTGTGAGAACAGTCAATTGTCCGCCCAAACTTCAAGCAATACGCGAAACGCCATCCATCCCGGCCAGCAAATGCGCCGCCATGCGGCCATTGATCAATGGGTAAGCGGGCGCGAATAGCGGGTTTTCGAAGCCTCAAGCGTTAACGGACGCGTCGGGCAGCAGTTTTCGTCATTGGCAATTTCGGAGAAATTGCCTCCAGCCATGCTCGCAGGCCGAAGCGCGGGGTTCCTATTAGGTCCCGTGCCTATGAACGACAATACCAAGCAATTCCGCAGGAATTGCGCCTGGCAATGCCCGGCAGCTATGAGTATTCGCCCTGCGTCCGGTTTCGGCCGGACCTTGGCGAAAGCGTCAGCGCCTAAAAGTAAAAGCGGCCGTGCCTTCATCCAGCGGCGGATTATAATCGTATTCAGTGGGGGGCAGCGCGGCTGCTGCCGCCGCCTGCACGAGGATTGATATGCGTCATCGCACCACCTGGTGGCTGTTTTTTGGTTCTTTGCTGCTGGCCGGTTTTATTGTCGCCGGAATGGCCATGGCCAGCCATGGCCAGCATTCACGCCCCTATCGCCAGTTCGGCGTCTATGCGGAAGTGCTGTCTTACATCCAGCGCGATTATGTGACCAAGCCGAATATGCATGCCGTCGCCAATGGCTCGCTGCATGGTCTGCTTGATTCGCTCGATGCCGGTTCCAGCTACCTCACCACCCGGCAATATCGCGCTTATCGCGCGGCTTTGGCTCAGCCCGATCCCCAGGGCTCGACCGGTCTGGTCGTTTCCAAGCGCGGCGAGGCGATCATTGTGGATGTCGTGCCCGGCAGCCCCGCCGACACCGCCGGTTTGCACCGCGGCGATCTGCTCGAGTTGATTGCCGGCCAGCATACGGAGCGTCTATCGCTGTTTGAAATCCGCCATCTGCTGGTGGGCGCGCCCGGCACCAGCGTGCAAGTGCGCGTCATCTTCATGCGCCATGTCCAGCCCAAAACGCTGAACTTGCAACGGGTGCTGTTGCCGCACCGGCCGATTCTGGCGCAACTGCTTGAAAACCATATCGCCTATTTGCGCCTCCCCGACCTGGGGAAGGGAAGAGCGCGTGCATTGGCGGCGCATCTGGCCGCTTTAACCCGGCAAGGCGCGAACCAACTCGTGCTCGATCTGCGCGGCTGCGGGGACGGCAGCTATCACACCGCCGAAGCTGCAGCCAACCTGTTTCTGAAGCAGGGCGTAATTACTTCTCTGTCGGGACGCACCATGCCGCAACAGCTCGTCGAAGCGCAGCCGCAGCGCGTGCGTTGGCCTTCCTTGCCGATGGCGGTGCTGGTCAACGCCGGCACGGCTGGTCCCGGCGAAGTGCTGGCCGCGGCAATTCTGGATAATCACCGGGGCAATGTGGTGGGCGACAAAACCTTCGGCGAGGGGGCGGTGCAGAAGCTCTTTCCGCTGGGCGACGGTACCGCCGTGCTGCTGACCGTGGCGAAATATTACACCCCGGCGCATCAAGCCATTGAAGATACCGCCATTACCCCTAACATTGAACAGGTGCGCTATCCCGGGGCGCTGCCCGACGATGATGTGTCCCCCCTTGGCGTGTTGCCGCCCAAACAGGATTTACAGCTGAACCGCGCCTTGCAAACTCTAGGCGCCAAGCCGCTGCCGCGGGCGCTCGCCGCTCCTGCCTAAAAAAGGGCTTTGCGCGGCTGGGGTGTTTCACCCCTTGACCCGAAACGCGAACTGCTTTTAAACTGGGCACAATTCTTTCGTCCAGCCTGCTGGTTTTTTCATGCGTCGCTTTAGTTGCTTGCTTCTTTTGCTTGGCTTGAGTCCATGGGGCTGGAGCCAGAAATCCGCCCCGGCCGCTTCGGCCAATTCGTTCTTTCCGCTCGACCGCATCCGGCCCGGCATGGTGGGCTATGGGCTGACGGTTTTTTCCGGCAATCACCGGTCGCGCTTCCAAGTGCGCATCCTGGGCGTAGTGCGCAATATGGGGCCCCGGCAAGCGGTGATCTGGGCCAAGCTCAGTGGCGGCCCGCTGGCGCAAACCGGTGTGATTGAGGGGATGAGCGGCAGCCCGGTATATCTGGATGGCAAGCTGGCTGGCGCGGTGGCGCTGGGCTATCCTTTCGCCAAGGCGGCGATTGCCGGCATCACCCCGATCGAACAAATGTTGCATCAGGCGCACCGGGCGCGGCGTCGGCACGCCTCCGCCCGGGCAACCGTCAACCGGGGTTTGCTGGCCTCGCTTTTGACGCCGGCTTCGCCGCTGGATGCGAATGCTTCCAGCCCGGCTTTATCCAATCCATCCCTGCCGCGTCCGACCACCACGCTGATGCTTGCCGGCTTTAGCGCCGACGTCATGCAGCAATTGCTGCCGCAGTTTCGCGCGTTGCACCTGACCCCGATGCTGGGCGGCTCCAGTGCCGGGGGCGAACTGGCGCCCGTTCCCGCTGCCGAAGCGCATTTGCAGCCGGGTCAAATGATCAGCGTGCAACTGATGCGCGGCGATTTAGGCGTCTCCGCCGATTGCACCGTGACCTACATTCAAAAAGGCCAGGTCTTCGCCTGCGGACATCGCTTTCTTTCCGCCGGGGCCACCGCTTTTCCCTTCAGTCAGGCCAACGTGATCGCGCTCATGCCCGGGTATATGAGCTCGTTCAAAATCGATGTGCCCGGCGCGCCCTTGGGCGTCATCCGCCAGGATCGCAGCCAGGGCATTTACGGCCAGCTTGGCGGCCGCGCCGCGATGATTCCCATCGCCATCACCGTGCACAGTCAGGACGGCGAGCAGCGGCAATTTCATTTTGAAGTGGTCAATCATCCCTTCCTGACGCCGCTGCTGGCCAATATGGGGGTGCTGGCCACCTTGAGCGCCACCCAGCGCGCGCTGGGCCCCTCCACCATCTCGGTCTCCGGCGATATCCGCCTGGCGAACAGTCCCCCGGTGCGGATTGAAAATTTGTATTCCGGCGACTTGAATGTTCCCGCCCAGGCGGCGCTGGCGGTGGCCGCGCCGCTGGTGGAGCTCTATGGCAGCCAGTTGCCGGATGTGCGATTGGAAGGCGTCAATCTGGATGTGCGTTCGACCAATCGCCTGCAAACCGCGCAGCTGGTGCAGGTGTGGAGCGATCGCCAGGTGGTGCACCCCGGCTCGCGCCTGCAGTTGCTGGCCACTCTGCGCCTGAGCGGAGGCAAACAGCGCCGGTTGCCCATCCATTTGCGCCTGCCCTACAGCGTCGCGCCCGGACCGCTGCGCATCGTGGTCGGCGGCGGCGTCGGCATTTCCGCCTTGCGTGGATTGCTGGCGGGCTCGGATTCGCCGCGCAGCCTGGCGCAACTGGTGCGGCATTTGAATCGCCTGCACCGCAATAACCGGATCTACGCGCGGGTGTTGCTGCCGGGCGCCAGTTATCGCCTGCAGGGCGAGGAATTCCCGCTGGCGCCCCCCTCCTTGACCCGCATTCTGACCGCTCCCGACGCGATCGGCGGCGATCTCCACAGCCAGCCGATGTCCATCCTGCTGCGCTATCACAGCCGGCCGCTGCCCTACGCGGTTTCCGGAAGCCAGGTGGTCGCCGTGACGATCAAAGATTAAGCGCCTGCCGGCGAGGCGCGGAGTAATTCGATGAACTTACCCCCCCGTGGAAGCAACTGGTCTTGGTTGCGCGCCACCCTGCTTGTTCTGGCCTGCGGCTTGCCGATCGCCGCGGTCAATACCGTTTTCTGGCGCATGGCCAGCTTTCGCCAGTTTTCGCATGGCTCCATGCACGGCCTTTCACTCAGCCGCGAAGGCCGCCTGCGGCTGGCTCCCGATCTGCGCCTGGTTTTTCATACCCAGCAAGCCTTGATTTGGAGCGTTGCCGCCGACCACCAGGGCGATATTTTTCTCGGCACCGGTCATGAAGGCCGCATCTATCGCCTCACCCCCGCCGCCTTGGCCGCCGCGCGCACCCTTGCGCCGCGCCATGCGCTGTGGTTCACTGCCCCGCAACCGGAGGTCTTCGCGCTCGCCGTCGGCCCCGACGGAGCCTTATACGCCGGCACTTCGCCTGACGGCAAGGTGTATCGCATCGCTCCCGATGGGCATGCTTCCGTCTATTTCGATCCGCACGAACACTATATTTGGGCGCTGGCCTTTACCGGACGCACGCTCTATGTGGGCACCGGCGATCGCGGCGAAATTTACCGCGTTACCGGCCCCATGCAGGGCGGCAGGTTTTTCGATACGCGGCAAAGCCAGGTCATGGCGCTGGCGGCCGCGCCCAATGGCGATCTGTTGGCCGGCTCCGAGCCCGGCGGGCTGATCTTTCGCATTACTCCCGCTGGCCGCGCCTTCGTGCTTTATAACTCGCCCTTGGAGGAAATTCACCGCCTTACCGTCGCCGCCGACGGCAGTATCTACGTCACCGCGCAGGGCGCGCCGGGACCGATGATGCCCAACCCCATGCTGCCGCGCTCGGAATTGGCCGGCGAGATTTCCGCGCCGCCGGAAACCGTGACGATTGCCGCTTCCAGCGGCTCGCATCTGGCGCCGAAGCCGGGGGCTCACGCCTCTGGTAAAAACTCTCAACCCGCCGCCGCGGCGGGCGTCCCCTCGCTGGCGACGCCGAACTTCAGCCCGGTGCCGCGCCTGCTGGGCATGCGCAGCGCCGTGTATCGCATTACCTCCAACCAGGCGGTGGATACGTTGTGGAGCTCGAAATCGCAGGATGCCGATGACGTGTTGCCCACAACCCAAGGCCTGCTGGTTTCCACCGACCATCATGGCCGCATCTATCGCCTGGGGCCCAATCGCCAGTCCACTATCCTGGTGCAAACCAATCAGGAGGAAACCACCCGGCTGCTGCGCGCCGGTCCCTACCTGCTGGCGACTACGGCCAATCGCGGCGATTTATACCGCCTCGGCGGCAGCGTCGCTACTCGCGGCTGGTTCGTCTCGCCGGTCAAAGACACCGGTGAGATCTCCCATTGGGGCGATCTGGAATGGCTGGGCCGCCTGGCGCCCAGCAGCCATTTGACGATTTATACGCGCAGCGGCAATTCGCCCCGGCCCGACCGCACCTGGAGCGATTGGGCGGCGGTGGCTTTGGGACAGCGCATCCTCAGCCCCGCCGCGCGCTACATTCAGTGGAAGGCCGCCTTTGTGGGCTCCGCCGCCGGCTCCCCCTATCTCGACGAAGTGGTGGTGCCTTATCTACCGGTCAATCTCAGCCCGGAGATTCTCTGGTTTCACGTGCGCTCCGCGCTCTCTTCCACCGCTCCTCCGGCGACTCCCCCGTCCGCGATTTCGGCGGAGGTGATGCACGAGGCGGAGCAGGGGCAAATGGTGCCGATCGCCGCCTTTGCCGCCCATCAGACCCGCCCGGTGCACGGCATTCAGTTGAGCTGGAAGGCGGCCGATCCCGATGGCGATCGCTTGCGCTATCAGGTCTACTTCCAGGCGGAGGGCGAAACCGGCTGGAAATTGCTGCAACACAATTTGCATGTCAGCCATCTGTCGATTGGCAGCCAGCGCTTGCCGGATGGCGTGTACCGCTTCAAGCTGGTGGCCAGCGACGCGCCTTCCAATCCGCCTGCCCAGACGCGGCGCGCGGAAGCGATCAGCCCGCTGGCCACGCTCGACACCGCTGCCCCCAGCTTGCGCCTGCTCTCCACCCGGCAGCCCCGCCCCGGCGAGGCGGTGGCGCGTTTTTCCGCCCGGGATCCGGGAACGGTGCTGGTGCGTGCCGCCGATTCCATTGATGCCGGCCCCTGGCGCCTGCTGTATTCCGACGACGGCATCATCGATTCGCGCCATGAAACCTTCACCGTGCGCGCCCTCCATCTCCCGCCCGGGGAGCATTTGCTGATGCTGCGCATCGAAGATGCCGCCGGGAATCAAAACTCCATTAAGGTGTTGGTCAACATCCCCGCCTCGCCGCGCTAACCGCCGCGGCTTTTTCCACAGGCTTATCCACAGCTTCGGCTGTGGATAAGCTGCAAATTTCGGGGCGAATGGGCGCGGAAATTTTTTTTCGCCGCCTGTTCCCGCTCTTGCGGCAAGATAAACCAGCGCCGGGAGGGCGCGGCGATGGCGGTGGCGGAATTAGTTGATCAAAAGGGCTTGCCCGCCCATTTGCTGGCCGAACGTTCGGTGCTGGGCGCCGTTCTGCTCGATCATGTTGCCTTTCACTATGCCGCCGAAATTCTGGCCGCGGAAGACTTTCACCTCGATTCGCACGCGCGCGTTTTTGCCGCCATGAGCGAGCTGGCGCAAGCCAACCGCGCCATTGATTTCATCACTCTAGGCGATGCGCTGGAGCGCCGCGGCCAACTGGAAGCGGTGGGCGGGCATGCCTTTCTGTTCGCGCTCACCGAGGGCCTGCCGCGCAGCGTCAACGTCGAGCATTATGCCCGCATCGTGAAAGACCGTTCGCTGCTGCGGCAACTGGTGGGCGCCGCGCAGGCGATTGGCGAGATGGCCCTGGCCGGCGGCGAAGATAGCGCGACGGTGCTCGATCGCGCCGAAAAGCTGATTTTCGATATCGCCAGCGAGCGGGTGCGCGAAGGCTTGACCGGCGTCAGCGAGTTGGCCCCGCCGCTGTTGCGCAAATTGGAGGAAATGCAGGGCCACGCCATCCCCGGCCTGGCCACCGGCTATAGCGACTTCGATGCCATCACCGCCGGCCTGCAGCCGTCCGAATTGATCATCCTGGCCGCCCGCCCTTCCATGGGCAAGACCGCCTTCGCCATGAATATTGCCGAAAATGTCGCGTTACGCGAGGGCAAAACCGTGGCCATCTTCAGCCTGGAAATGTCCAAGGTCCAGCTCGTGCTGCGCTTGCTCTGCTCGGTCGCACGCGTCGATAATCACCACCTGCGCATGGGCCGGCTCGATAAGACCACCCGCTCCACCTTGACCCAGGCCATGGGGCAACTGGCGCCTGCCCCTTTGTTCATCGATGATACTTCCGGCATCGATCTGTTGACGCTACGTTCCAAGTGCCGCCGGCTGAAAGCCGAGCGGGGTGCGCTCGATCTCGTGATCATTGATTATTTGCAGTTGATGTCCACCAATCAACGCGTGGAAAATCGTAACCTGGAAATTTCCCAGCTCTCGCGCGGTCTGAAGGCGCTGGCCAAGGAACTGCAAGTGCCGGTCATCGCCTTATCCCAGCTCAGCCGCGCCCCCGAGCAGCGTCCGGGAAAGAGCCGCGAGCCGCTGCTTTCCGATCTGCGCGAATCCGGCTCGATCGAGCAGGATGCCGACTTGGTGGCCTTCATTTATCGCGAAGAAATGTATAACAAGGATTTGGACGAGCACGAGAAGGGCAAAGCCGATATTATTATCGCCAAGCAGCGCAACGGCCCCACCGGCCGCATTCATATGGCTTTCTTGCGCCAGTTTACCCGCTTTGAAACCCTCAGCGAGTTGGAGCCCGGGGACGCTCCCGCCGGTATGTGAATCACCCCGGCCTTAAGCGTTAACGGCCGAGTCGGATAGCAGTTTTCGTCCGAAATCGCAGGCCGAAGCGCGGGGTTCCTATTAGGTCCCGCGCCTATGAACGACAATGAACTGTCGGTATCCATGAGTATTCGCCCTGCGTCCGGTTTCGGCCGGACCTTTGCGAAAGCGTCAGCGCCTAAAAGTAAAAGCGGCCGTGCCGCAGTCTATGCGGGCGCTCCCGCTGCGCCGCCGCTGGCAGGCTGGGTCATGAGGTCAGAAGATACGGTCAGTGTCTTGGAAAAGCATCTCGCAAATAAATGCGTAACCACGGCCGCTCTTTGTGGCAAGAAGCTATGGCGCGCTCTAAGCCGCAGCCTGTAAAATCGTGCTTAGGGGAAGGAACGATATTTTAGCGGGTGGAAAAATGAATACTATTGCGCGGGCGATTCGCGAGTTGGAAGCCGAACGGGCGCGGCTGGAAACGATCATTCGCAGCTTGCGCGATTTTCAGTTGCCGGGCGCCGGGAGACGCGGGGCATCCGTCGGGCGCCGAGCCAATTACCGCTTATCTCCGGAAGGGCGCCAGCGCATTGCCGAGGCGGCGCGCAAGCGCTGGGCCATGGCGCGGGCGGCCAGGAAAACGAGCGGCGCTTAATGCCTTAGGCCGAAGCGCGGAGTTCCGTGCGTCCGCTTTCGGCCGGACTTTTGCGAAAGCGTCAGCGCCTAGAAGTAAAAGCGGCCGTGCCGCTGGGCGCGGGCTTGAAAATCTTTCGCCGGGTCGAAGTGCGGTGGGAATTCGTGTCATCATGCAGGCATGGGCTCCCGCTCATCCGAACTGGAGTTTGTTCAGGAAGCCAACCTCCGCTACTACCAGGCCGTCGCGGCCTCCAGCCTGCCGGATCTGGAGGATATCTGGTTGCCTTCCGAAGCCTGCCGCTGTCTGCTTCCCGGCGGGCCTTTGCTGAAAGGTTGGAATGCCATTCGTCATGGCTGGCAGGAGCTTTTTGCCCGCGCCCGCGAGCTCAATATTCAGGTGGATCGCGTCACCGTGCAGTTGGAGGACGATCGCGCCTGGCTCAATTGCCGTGAACGGATCCTGCTTGTGGCCGGGCGCCAGGGTCGCGAAAGCTGGTGGCAGGCCTCGAATCTATTCTGGAAACGGCAGGAGCGCTGGCGCTTGGTTTTGCATCATGCCGCGCCGTGGAAGGAGCAATCCGGCGCTCCGCGCTGGCTGCAATAGTTCGCTATGAAGCCCATCCCGCCGCGCTGATCGCCTGGCCCGCCCATATAAGTGCCTACGGCTTCTCCATCCTCCGCCTCCACCCCGCGCGCCTCCTCCTGGCCGGCCGCCGATCTTTACCTGATCGATGCCATGGGGTATGTGTTTCGCGCCTTCCATGCCTTGCCGCACCTGACCAATGCGCGGGGCTTGCCCACTCAGGCCACCCTCGGCTTCCTCAACATGGTGCGCAAGCTGATGAAACAGGCGCACCCGGCGCATCTCGCGGTGGTCATGGATGCTCCCGGCCCGACTTTTCGCGAAAAGACATACGAGGCCTATAAAGCCCATCGCCCCTCCATGCCCGAGGAACTGGCGGTGCAACTGCCTTATATCCGCCGCGTTACCCAGGCCTTGCGCCTGCCCGTCCTGGAATACCCCGGCTTTGAGGCCGACGACCTCATTGGTGCGCTCGCCCGCCAGGCGGCGGAACAGAAGCTCTCGGTTGTAATTGTCTCCAGCGATAAAGACATGCTGCAGTTAGTCAACGACCGGGTCTGTGTCCTGAATCCCACCCGCGGCGACTGGCTCTGCGACCCCGCCGAAGTCGAGCGTGTCTTGGGCGTTCGCCCCGATCAGGTGGTGGACTTGCTGGCGTTGCGTGGCGACGCCGTGGACAACATTCCCGGAGCGCCCGGCATTGGCGAAAAAGGCGCCCGCGATCTGATTGCGCGCTTTGGCGCGCTCGATACGCTGCTCGCGCGGGCCGCGGAAGTGGAGCGCAAAAGCTATCGCGAATCGCTGCTGCGCAACCGCGAGCAGATTCTGCTCAGCCGTGAGTTGGCCACCATTCATACCGCGGCGCCGGTGCCGCTCGAGCTGGAGGCCTTGCGCGCCGTCGAGCCTGACCTGGAAGCCTGCCGCGCCCTCTATACCGAGCTGGAATTTTATAATTTGCTTAAGGAGTTGCCGCCGGCCGCCGCCGCGCCCGCGTTGCCGGCGGAGTCCCCGGCCTGGATTCGGCGGGAATGGAAGTCGCCGGATGAACTCTCCGCCTGGCTGCGCGCCGCGGGCAATCGGCCGCTGGCGCTTTTAACCGGCCAGCCTGCCGCGGCGGCGGAACTGGCGCTGTCCGGCGCCGCCGGCCTGGCGTTGGCGACCGAAAATGAAGCCGGCCTGGCCGGCCCGGAATTATTTCCTGTGCTGGCGGAAGCATTGCGCCGCTCCGAGCGCGTCTGGTGCGTGCACGAATGCCGTCGCCTGCGCCGCCGCTTGCGCGATGAGGGTTTGCCGCTGCCGCCGCATTTGCCGGATCGGCTGCTCGATACCCAATTGCTGGCTTATCTGCTCGACCCCGCCCGCGGCCGCTATGAGTTGGAGGCGCTCGTCCGCGCCCGTCTGGGCGCCGGCTGGTATGCCGGCGCCGGCGAGGCCGACCCCGCTGCCGCCGCTTGTGCCCTGGCGCGCCTCGCGCCCGGTTTGCGCGCCGAGGTGGAGGCGCTCCAGCTGTGGCCGCTTTATCGCGATCTTGACCTGCCGCTCGCGCCGGTGCTCGAAGCGATGGAAGCTGCCGGCGTGGGCATCGATCTGGCCGCGCTTCGCGCGCTTTCGGCCGATTTGCAAAGCCAGTGCCAGGCGCTCGAAACCGAAATCTTTTCCCTTGCCGGCGGTTCTTTTAATCTCAACTCGCCGCGCCAGGTGGGCGAGGTGCTGTTTGCTAAATTGGGCTTGCCCGCCCCTCCCCGGCGCGGTAAAACCAAATCGCTTTCTACCGCCGTGGATGTGCTGGAAGACTTGGCCGGCGATTACCCCATCGCCGCCAGGATGCTGGCCTATCGCCAGCTCGCCAAGCTGAAATCCACCTATGTGGATGCCTTGCCGCCGCTGGTGGCCGGCACGGGCCGGCTGCACACCAGCTTTTCCCAAGTCGGGGCCGTCACCGGCCGGCTCTCCTCCAGTAATCCCAACCTGCAAAATATCCCGATCCGCAGCCGGCTGGGACGCCAAATCCGTTCCGCGTTTTGCGCCGCGCCCGGAATGGCGCTGGTGGTGGCCGATTACTCGCAGATCGAATTGCGCCTGCTGGCCCACTTCAGTCAGGACCCGCTGCTGCTCGCCGCCTATCAATCCGGCGGTGATATTCACCGCCTCACCGCCTCCGAAGTCTTTGGCGTAAAGCCCGAGGCCATTGATGATGAACAGCGCCGCCGCGCCAAGGCGGTTAACTTTGGTATCGTCTACGGCCTCTCCGCTTTCGGCTTGGCCCGTCAGTTGGGGATTCCGCAATCGGAAGCGGCGGAGTTCATCCGCCGCTATTTTGAACGTTATGCCGGAGTGCGCCGCTACATTGATGAGCGGTTGGCGGCTGCCCGCCAGGAGGGCGGCGTGCGCACCCTCTGGGGAAGATTGCGGCCCATTCCCGATCTTGCCAGCCGCAATCCCGCCCAGCGCGGCTTTGCCGAGCGCACCGCTATCAACAGCCCGCTGCAGGGTACGGCCGCCGACCTGATGCGTTTGGCCATGCTGCGGGTGCATGCGCGCTTTGCGGACGGACCCACCCGCCTGCTGCTGCAGGTGCATGATGAACTGGTGCTCGAAGCCCCCGCCGCCCAGGCCCGCGCCGTTGCCGATGCGGTGCGCTCGGAAATGGAAGCTGTTGCCGCATTGCGCGTGCCGCTGGTCGCCGAAACCGGGTTTGGCCCGAATTGGCGCGACTTGAATGAATCCGGAAGTTGTTGAGGGGTAAAAAATAAGCGCTCGGGCCATGCCCGCTGGTTTTTGGGCTCCTTCCAGGCAGAGTAAAATAAACAAATGCGGATTCGGCTGCATTGGGTCCTGCTGCTGATCCTGACCACCGCCGGTGTCGTTTTCCTCACCACCCTGTTTCAGGTGCGTACGCAACGCCGGGGCCTTGGACGCGAATTGCAGCAACGTGCGGAAAGCCTGGCTGGCTACTTCCAGGACCGGTTGGAGCCGCTGTTGTTCCCGCTGCAGCGGCCGGCCTTATCGCAGCAGATGGTGCGCATGGGCAATCGCGAGGGCTTGCTGGGCATTGCCGTATACGACGATCAGGGCAATCCGTTGGCGGTCTCGCCCTGGCTGGCGCCCCGGCTTTCTCGCTTGCCGGCTGCGGTGGTGCAGGCCACGGCCGAAAATGGCGGCCGCGGGCAGTTCTTAAACCTCGACGGCCAGTATATCTATCTCTTTGCCTTGCCTCTGCATCATGGGGCCTCGGTCATGGGCGCGCTGGCCATGGTCTACGACGCCAGCTATATTCAAGCCGATATTCTGCATACTTGGCATAGCGCCATCTGGATGGTGCTGGTCGTGATTCCCCCGGTTTTGCTGTTGGCCTGGGGCCTGTATCGCACCAGCGTGGTCCGGCCGCTGGCGCGCACGGCGCATTGGATGCGCGAGCTGCGTAAGCGGCCCCAGGCGCCGCCGCCTCCTCCCCTGGGCGGCGCCGATCATCTGCGTCCGCTGGCGGAAGAAGCTGCTCGGCTGGCGCAAACCCTTCAGGAAGCTCGCGCCGCCGCCAGCCTGGAGGCGCGTTTGCGCGTTTCCGGGCTCTCGCTTTGGACCGCCGAGCGGCTGCGCGCGCATGTGCAGCTCTGCCTGGAAGACAGCCGGCTCTTTGTGGTCTCCAACCGCGAGCCGTACATCCATAAGCAGGACGGCAAAGCCATTTCCGTATCGGTGCCGGCCAGTGGCCTGGTGACGGCCCTGGAACCCATTTTGCGTGCCTGTGATGGCACTTGGATCGCGCATGGCTCCGGCGGCGCCGACCGTCAGGTGGTGGACGAATGGGACCGGCTGCGCGTGCCGCCCGATGATCCGCATTACACCCTGCGCCGCGTCTGGCTCTCGGCGGAAGAAAACGAAGGCTACTATTTCGGTTTTGCCAATGAGGGTCTCTGGCCGCTTTGCCATATCGCCCATGCCCGCCCGCTCTTTCGGGCTACCGATTGGGAACAATACCAGGCGGTCAACGCGAAATTTGCGCGCGCGCTGCTGGAAGAAATGGAAGGCGCCGAATCCCCCTGCGTGCTGGTGCAGGATTATCACTTTGCCTTGCTGCCCCGCCTGATCAAGCGGGAACGTCCCGACGCTCGCGTGGCCATCTTTTGGCACATTCCCTGGCCCAATCCGCAGGCGTTTGGCATCTGTCCCTGGCAACGCGATCTGCTCGATGGCCTGCTCGGCGCGGACCTGATCGGCTTCCATATCCGCTCGCATTGCAGCTACTTTCTCGAAACCGTGGACTCGGCGCTCGAGTCCCGCATTGATTGGGACCGTTCTGCCGTCAATCGCGGCGGCCATCTCACCCTGGTGCGGCCTTATCCGATCAGCGTCGAATTTCCCGAGTTGGCGGAAGCGGCGGCTGGATCCCCGGCCGACAGCGAGGCCTCGTTCTCCGCCGTGGAGCGCGCCGTAGCCGCCGACCGCACCGCGCTTTATCAGCGCTTGGGCGTCAATCCCATCTTTCTGGGCTTGGGCATCGACCGCGTGGATTACACCAAGGGCATCCTGGAGCGCCTGGCGGCGATTGAGCGCTTCCTGGAAAAATATCCGCAATTCCGGCAGCAGTTCACCTTTATCCAAGTGGGCGCGCCCAGCCGTACTCGCATCGCCCGTTATCGCGATCTGATGGAAGAGGTTCAGGCCGAGACGGAGCGCATCAACCGCCGCTTCCAAACCTCCAATTGGCGGCCCATCGTGCTCTTGCTGCGGGAGCATTCCCGTGCCGAAATCGAGCCCTACTATAAAGCCGCCGACGTCTGCATGGTCACCGCCTTGCACGATGGCATGAACCTGGTGGCCAAGGAGTTCATCGCCGCGCGCGACGATGAGCAGGGCGTATTGATTCTCAGCCGCTTTACCGGCGCCGCCCGCGAATTGCCCGACGCCTTGATCGTGAACCCGTACGATACGGAAAGCCTTGCCGATGTCCTCCGCCTGGCGCTGGAAATGGAACCCGAACAACGCCGCGCGCGCATGCAAAACCTGCGCCGGGTGGTGCGCGAGCGTAATATCTACCGCTGGGCGGGTTCGCTGATCTCCGATTTGGCCGAACTGCGGCCGGTGCGGCGCCCCGCGCCGGATTCCGCGCCCGCGCCGGCCGCCCGCGCCGACGCCGTCTAAATGGTGGCATTTTTTTATTCAGAATGAGGTCAAGCCATGCAAGCCATTGCGATTACTCCACGTAAGCCCGCCAGCGCCCGTCTGATTGATGCGCCCTTGCCGGAACTCGCGGCCATTCCTGAGGGGCGCGGCGTGCGCGTTAAGGTGCTGCGCGTCGGCGTGGATGGCACCGATAAAGAATTGCAGGCCGGCCTGTACGGCGCGCCTCCCCCCGGCTGCGATTATCTGATCGAAGGCCATGAAAGCCTCGGCCAGGTCGAATCCGTCGGCCCGCGGGTGCGGGATTTTGCTCCGGGCGACCTGGTGGTGGCCACGGTGCGCCGCCCCGGCCATAGCCTCTATGACCTCATCGGCGCCCAGGACTTTACCACCGACGATACTTATTACGAGCGCGGCATCAATCTGCTGCACGGCTATCTCGCCGAAGCCTACGTGGAATCGGCCGATTACTTGGTCAAAATCCCCCCTGCGATTCAGAATCCGGCGGTGATGATGGAGCCGTTTTCGATCGTGCAGAAGGGCATTGCCCAGGCCTATGCGGCGCAGCGTCGGCTCCACATCTGGCGTCCTGTCCGCGCCGCCGTGACCGGCGCCGGCAGCATTGGCTTGTTGGGCACGCTGGCGCTTCGCCTGCGGGGCCTGGACGTGGTCACCTTTGGGCTGACCACGGGCCCTTCCTTGCAGGCCCGCCTGCTGAAAGATCTCGGCGCCGTGTATGTCTCTACGCGGGAAATGAGTCTCGATGACGCTGCCAAAAAATACGGCCCCTTCGACCTGATTCTCGAGGCCACCGGGTATTCCCCTATGGCCTTCGACGCCATGCGCGTCCTGGCCAAGAATGGCGTGCTGGTCTGGTCCAGCGTGACTGGCGGCAATCGCACCACGACCGTCGCTTCCGATCAAATCAACTTGGAGTTCGTGTTGGGCAATAAACTGCTCTTGGGCACGGTCAATGCCAGCCGTGGCGATTTCGTGCGCGGCGTCTCCGATATGGCTTTGGCCGAGGCCCTTTACCCCGGCTGGCTCGAGCGCCTGCTGACTCATTCGGTGGCCGGCCTGGCGCGCTATCAGGACTTGTTCAACACCCTGATGAACTCCAAGGATCCTGACCAGATCAAGGTCTTCTGCCAGGTGGCCTGAACAGGTTCGCTTTGCCGTTCGCGCGGCGCCCCCGCGTGCTCATCTTTCCTGGCTCCTCAAGCGTTAACGGCCGGGTCGGGCAGCAGTTTTCGTCATTGGCAATTTCGGAGAAATTGCCTCAAGCATTTTCAATTTCGAAGAAATTGCCTCAAGCATTTTCAATTTCGAAGAAATTGCCTCAAGCCATGCTCGCAGGAAGCGTTAACGGCCGAGTTGGATAGCAGTTTTCGTCCGAAATCGCAGGCCGAAGCGCGGGGTTCCTATTAGGTCCCGCGCCTATGAACGACAATAAACTTTCGTCCGCCATGCGTATTCGCCCTGCGTCCGGTTTCGGCCGGACCTTTGTGAAAGCGTCAGCGCCTAAAAGTAAAAGCGGCCGAGCCGCCCGCGCGTTCCCCCGATTTAAGGCATTTCGCTGAGCTTGCATTCCGCTACTCTCGCTATACTGAAATCCAGGTGAGTACGTTTCTGAGGAGGCGCATTTTCATCCGGCGTTTAGCCGCGTACGTGCCGGCCTTCCGTTCCATAGGTTGGGCGGTATGGCTCGTGGCTTTTGCGGCGGGTAGTGTGTGCGCGCAATCCTGGTCGCGCCAGCGCGATCCTGCCTTGTTTTATCTCACCGGCGGCGACCGCGCCTTAGCCAGCTTTGCCGCCCATCATGATCAGATCAGCACGCTGGCGCCCCAAGCCTTCGCCTTGACTTCCTGGGGCGCCTTGCGTGGCGGCATTGCCCCGCGCTGGCTGGATTTGGCGCATGCCAATCATGTGCGCCTGATGCCGCTGGTGATTAACGATAATTTTTCCAGTTGGGTTGCGACTCGAATGTTGCGCAGTCCCGCCGCCTGCGACCGCGCCATCGGTGCCTTGCTGGCTACGGCTCGCCGCGATGGCCTTGCCGGCTGGCAACTGGATTTTGAAGGCTTGCCCGACTGGGACCGTGCTCGCTTGACGCATTTTGTCCGCGAAGCCGCGCGCGCTCTCCATCATCGCGGCCTGGCGCTCAGCGTCGCGGTGGCGGCGCGCACCGATAACCTGCATACGGATTCTTATATTCATTTCACCGGGGTCTATGATTACCATGCCCTGGCCCGCTACGCCGATTTCCTCACCGTCATGGCTTATCCCGAATCGGGACGCCATCATCCCGGCCCCCTTGCCAGCTATCCCTGGGTGGCGCAGGTGCTCTCCTTTATTCTGCAATCCGTGCCGCCCAATAAAATTTCACTGGGTATTCCCGATTACCAGTCCGATTGGGGCTATCATCGCGTCCGCATTCATTTCTGGCGCCGCGTGGGCCACCGCCTCCGCCGTTTCTGGCGCTGGGCTTGGCGCTTGATCGGCTTCTCCGGGCGTGTCCGTACCCAGCCTGGCGACCTGCACTGGGACCCGAAATTGCGTTCCGCCTATCGCGTCTATGGTCATGGCCTGCATCGGCATGTGGTCTGGGTGGAAGATCGTCGTAGTCTGGAAGCCAAGCTCGATCTGGTTTCGATTTACCACCTGCGCGGCTATTCCATTTGGCGGCTGGGGCTGGAAGATGCTTCCATTTGGACTATCCTGCCTCGCTTCAAGCCTGTTCCGGCCGTGGTGGAGGATGTCGATAGTTCTGCTTCCGCTGCTCCGCTGTTGCCGCGGTTGCGCCACCAAACCGCTCATTGAATCTGCCGGCTGGGCGCGAACTTTAGGCCTTGCTCCATGGGTTATACCTTTTGGGCCTGAAGCATGCATTAAAATTCATCGCTTTTATGTGTTTTTGATGCGGGTTTGTGCAAGCCAGCCGGCTTGATGCGTTCGATAATCAAATCAGGATGCGTTATCCCCGGTTCTTTTTAGCATGGATTTATCTGCTGGGATTGGCTGTCAGTCCGGCTTTGGCGCAATGGATTCCCACCCAGGTCTCGCCCAATCCGCACTCCCGGACGGCTCCAGCCACGCCCTCCGCGCCTGCTGCCGGCTCGCCTGCGGTGCCTCCACCCACTCCCCCGCCCGGCTCGCCGCTGCCCCCGCCTCCGCCTCCTGCCCCCGCACGCGCGCCTGGCAATATCCCGCGGCTTTCGGTTGTCTCCAATCTGGTCAACCTCACCGTCAGCGTTCAAACTCGCCATGGGCGTTTTGTTCCCGGCTTGACGGCCGCTGATTTCCGCGTCTATGAAAACAATCGTTTGCAGGCGATTCGCTTCTTTTCCGAGGAAGGCAAAACGCCTCTGACAATCGGCTTGCTGCTCGACACTAGCCCCAGTCAGATCAATTTGCTGGGCGCCGAGCAAAGTCTGGGCGCCAATTTCTTCCGCAGTATCCTGCGCAAAGACGATCTGGCCTTCGCGATCAGCTTCGATTCCGATATCCGCCTGCTGGCTGATTTCACCGCCAACCCCGCCCGTTTGGCCCGTGGCCTGAATCGTGCCCGCATCGGCGGCGGCGGGATTTCATCCGTGCTGGTCAATCCCGGCCCATTTCCCAGCCATGCCGGCATGGGCGGGACCCGGCTTTGGGACGCTATTGTCGAAGCGTGTGATGATAAGCTCTCCGGCCAGGCCGGCCGCAAAGCTTTGATTGTGATTACGGATGGACAGGATGAGGGCAGCCGTCACACTTGGCGCGATGCGGAACGGGCCCTGTTGGCCACCAATACGGTCTTGTATGCCATGGTGGCCGCTGATCCCGCTTTTTATCGGCAGGCTGGCGGATGGTACACCGGGGCTGGCGATTTACGCCATATTGCCCGCGATAGCGGCGGGGGTTCTTTTAATGCCGGTCGCCATATGCGCCGCGCTTTCCACCAGATCAGCGTCGAATTGCGCCATCAATACGCGCTGGCTTACGTGCCCCAGCATCCCATGAATGGCGGGTTTTACCGGCTCAAGGTGCGTTTAATCAAATCGGTCAGCCGCCATCGCCGCGTTCGTGCCCGGAAAGGTTATTACGCGATCCCGGGTGCGTCCTGAGTTTTACTGCTTCGTTTCTTCGCCCATCGCGGCAATCGGCACCGTCTGTCCGTCGCGCAGGAAAAATCGCGCCGGGCAGTTCTGTCCCCCGCAAGTGATCATCTCCTGTCCTTGCATCTGGGTTTCGGTGATGACCGCCAGTTGCCCGCAATAGGGGCAATGCAAAATGCCGCAATTCATGCCCCCCGTGTCCCGGTCGCTGGTGGCATTCATTACCAGCAGTGATCCCGCTTCGATGAGGCTGGGAATCCAGGCATCCATCAATTTGACTGCGCTGGCCATACGCTCACCTCCTGACTGCTGTGTTTCGCCCATCCTATCTTTCAACCTGCAATTCCAGGACCTTTTCTGCGCCGCTGCGCTTTCTGCCCGCCGCCCGCTCTCTCACTATCGCTTCAAGCCCTTGCGACGCCGTCACTTTTGGCTCCTTTCCCTACATAATAAGAACCCGCGGGCCCGGCAAAAGTTCCAGAAAATCTCGGAACGCCGGCGTTGAATTTCCTGATACGTCCAATTTGTGTTTTGAGCCCTTACACGAAAAAATTCCAAACAGGAAAGGGAAATTAAGCTGGTCTTCAGTTGGTTGCTTTTTTAGGCGTTCCCTCGATGCATTTTTCTTCGGCGGCTGCAAAGAGTTGCGGTGCGGTTAGTTCCCTGAGAAAACTCCGCCGGTGTTGCGGGCTGGGACCATGGCGCAGCAATGCGGCGATGTGCTCCGCCGTGGCGTAGCCTTTATTGCGAAACAGCCCGTATTGCGGGTAGACCTTGTCCCACTGCCGCATCAACCGGTCGCGATGTTGTTTGGCCAGAATGGATGCCGCGGCAATCGTCACCGACAGTGCATCCCCATGCACAATCGCCTGCTGCGGTCCGGTCCAGTCCAGCCGCACCGCGTCCACCAGCAGCCAATCGGGCGGCGCCGCCAGCCTGCGCAGGGCATCCAGCATGGCTTGCCGGCTGGCTTGATAAATGTTGATCAACTCGATCCGCCCGGCATCACAGGCGGCGATCGCCCAGCAGTGCGCGGTCTCCTGGATGCGTGCTTCCCAGGCTTCCCGCTCTTCCGCCGTCAATTGTTTGGAGTCTTTAATGCCGCGTAGCCGCGGCTCGCCGTCGAAAATTACCGCCGCCGCTACCACCGGGCCAAACAGCGCCCCGCGCCCGACTTCGTCCACGCCCGCGATGCGTTGCGCTCCCTGGCTGCGGGCCTCGCGCTCGTAGCGCCACCCGCAGCGCAACCGTCGCCATCGTGCCGCCTTGCTGGCCGGTTTGAGTGGGGCGTCCATGCGGGAAGCGTTAACGGCCGAAAGCGTCAGCGCCTAAAGCGTTAACGGCCGAATCGGACAGCAGTTTTCGTCCGAAATCGCAGGCCGAAGCGCGGGGTTCCTATAAGGTCCCGCGCCTATGAACGACAATAAACTTTCGGCAGCCATTAGAGTATTCGCCATGCGTCCGGTTTCGGCCGGACCTTTGCGAAAGCGTCAGCGCCTAAAAGTAAAAGCGGCCGAGCCGCAATGTCAAAGCGGCCGTGCCGCGTTTATGCTTGGGCGGCGGAACTGGCTTCCGCGGCGTTCGTTGAGCTTTCCACTTCTCGCAGGCGCGCCGCTTTGCCGCGCAATTGCCTCAGATAATAAAGCTTCGCGCGGCGCACTTTGCTGGAACGCAAGACCTCGACCTTATCCAGCGCCGGCGAGTTGACCGGGAAGATACGCTCGACGCCATAGCCAAACGAAATTTTGCGTACCGTGAAAGAGCGGCGCTGCCCGCGATCGTTGCGCGCGATGCAGAGCCCTTCGAATACCTGGATGCGTTCCTTGTCGCCTTCCTTGATCCGCACATGCACGCGCAGCGTGTCCCCGGATTGAAACTTGGGCAGTTTGGCTCCCTGTTGCTTGGCCAGGTATTGCTCAATGGCAGGCTTGATGCTCATAAAATTCACCTCTGGGGACTGCCGCGCCCGGCCCTTCGCCAGCCTGGCTGGGCTTGCGGCCGTATATAGGCGTCCGTTGCTTGGATATATGGGCGCTGTCCCTTCCAGGACGGCCCGTCGGACCGGACCGCGAGCGACTCCGAGGCCCGACCTTCAGTGTATCAGAAAGCGTTAGCGGCCGAGTCGGACCGCCTCGCCGCGCGTTTTCGCCTACTTTAAGCGTTAACGGCCGAGTCGGACAGCAGTTTTCGTCATTGGCAATTTCAGAGAAATTGCCTCTAGCCATGCCCGCAGGCCGGTTTCGCGCGGGGTTCCTATTAGGTCCCGCGCCTATTAACGACAATATAAAGCAATTCCGCAGGAATTGCGCCCGGCAAGCCGGCAATTCCGCGGGAATTGCGCCCGGCAAGCCGGCAATTCCGCAGGAATTGCGCCCGGCAATGCCCGGCAGCCATGAGTATTCGCAAAGCGTCCGGTTTCGGCCGGACCTTTGCGAAAGCGTCAGCGCCTAAAAGTAAAAGCGGCCGAGCCGCATCAGATCCGGCCGCAGCCGCCGTGTCTTCTCCCGCGCTTTGTTCAGCCGCCATTCCCGTATGACGGCATGGTTGCCTTCCAGCAGGATTTCCGGTACGGCCATGCCTTGAAACTGTGGCGGCCGGGTGTAATGCGGATAATCCAGCGCGCCGCTCGCCTCCCCGCCTGCTGCCGCGGCAAACGACTCGTTGATTGCCGATTGCGGATCGCCCAGCACTCCCGGGATCAGCCGCGCCACGGCGTCCAGCACCAGCGCCGCCGCCAGTTCGCCGCCGCTCAAGACAAAATCCCCAATCGACAATTCCTCGTCCGCCAGGTATTCGGCGACGCGTTCATCCACGCCCTCATAGCGTCCTGCAATCAGCACCAGCCTCTCCAACCCGGCCCATTCTCGAGCCAGCGCCTGGTGAAAAACCCGTCCCTGGGCCGAAAGTAGCACCACGCGGGTGCTTGCGGCAGCGCGCTTTTCCCGTTCTGCCGCCCCCAACAGCCGCTCCAGGCAGGCATAGATCGGCTCGATTTTCATCACCATCCCTTCGCCCCCGCCATAGGGACGATCGTCGGTGGTCTGGTGCCGATCGTGCGTGTACGCTCGTAGATCGTGCGTTTCCACCTCGATCAGTCCGCGCGCCCGCGCCCGCGCCACCACGCCATAGTCGAGCGGCCCGCGAAAGAAATCGGGAAAAACGGTAATCAAATCGAAACGCATGACTCCATTGAGTTTCCGCGGCCGGACCTTGGCGAAAGCGTCAGCGCCTGAAAGTAAAACGGCCGTGCCGCAAACTTCAAATTATTTCTCATTCAAGTCCAGCAGTCCTTCCGGCACTTCCAGTTGCATCTCGCCGGCTTCGATTTGCTTTACATACTCTCGCGCGAAGGGAATCAGCCGGGTGGTTCCTGCCGGAGTCATCACGTGTAGCAGCGCCGTGCCGCCGGCGATGGTTTCCACCCAGCGAATTTTGCCCAGCGCCTGCCCATTGGCCCGGACATCTAAGCCCTCAAGCTCGACGATGAAATAAGCGCCGTCCGGCGCCGCGTGCCGCTCCGCCACCGGTACCTGGACTTCTGCGCCTCGCCAGGCTTCCGCTTCGCTGATGTTGCTCAGGCCTTCCAGTTCCAGCACCATCGCGCCTTGGTGTGGCCAGGCGCGGATCAGGTTGAAGGCTTGCCTTTCGCCCTGCTTCCCCCAAAGGTACACCTGGCGCGTGGCTTGAAACCGTTCCGGAAAATCGGTTTCCAATGCGATGCGCAACTCGCCCCGCCGCCCTTGCGGGCGCAGCACCCGCCCGATCGTGATAAATTCCTGCTCTGCCATGTCGGGTTGGGGGTAACGCCTGTAAGGGCGAAAGCGGCCAAATGGATATGCGGAACGGGGAACGTATTTAGACGCTAAGCTCGCAACTCAAGCATCAAGCTTCCGTCACTTCCAGCGTATACCGTTCATGCGCTTTGCGGGTGGCGGCGGCCAGCAGCAGTTCCAGGCTCTGCACGGTGCGTCCGCGATGTCCGATCAGCCGGCCTATGTCGCGGGCATCGGCTTGCAGCTCGATTACCATGCTGCCCTCCGCCTCTTCCGCCCGTGCCCGCACCGCTTCCGGATGATCCGTCAGTCGGCGCGCCAATCCCAGCATCAGCTCCACTGCATCATTGCGCGTTTCCTCGTCCATGCCTGGGCTCCCCGTTTACTTGGCTTCCGCTGGCGCGGTTTCCGCTGGCGTTGCCGTGCTCCGCTCGCCGGAGCGGCGCAGCAGGTTCTGCACGGTGGAAGATACCTGCGCGCCCTGGCTCCGCCAGTACTGGATGCGCTCCTGGTTAAGCTCGATATGCGCCGGGTTGGGGACGGGATTGTATGTTCCCAGAATTTCCAATGCCCGGCCGTCGCGGGCGGCGCTTTTTTCCAGCACCACCACCCGGTAAAACGGTTTCTTTTTGGTGCCCAGGCGCGAGAGTCGAATCATGAGCATGACAAGCTTCTCCTTCATCCGGCTTCGCGCCGGCTATTCAGATTCCGGCAAATTCATGTTGCCAATGCGTTTGCGTAAGAATGGCGAGGCCGAAAACGACTGAAACATCTTCCGCATTTGCACGTACTGCTTCAACAATTGGTTCACTTCCTGTACCGTGGTGCCGCTGCCGCGCGCGATGCGCTTGCGCCGGCTCCCATTGATGATCTGGTGCCGCCGCCGTTCTTCCTTCGTCATCGAGTTGATCATCGCCTCGATGCGGGTCAGCCGGCCTTCATCCACCTCCGGCGCCCCCCGTTGCAAGGCTTGGAAAGGGCCCACGCGCGGCAGCATCTTCATCAGGCTGTCCAGCGGTCCCAGTTTGCGCACCTGGCGCAATTGATCGCGAAAATCTTCCAGGCTGAAGCTGTCGCTGCGCAGCTTGGCTTCCAGCTCTACCGCCTTCTGCTTATCGACCGCCGCTTCCGCTTTCTCCAGCAGCGTCATCATGTCGCCCATGCCCAGAATGCGGCCGGCGATGCGGTCGGGGTGAAATACCTCCAGCCCCTCGGAACGCTCGCTGACGCCCAGAAATTTGATGGGTGCGCCGGTCACGTGCCGAATCGAGAGCGCCGCTCCGCCGCGGCTGTCGCCATCCATTTTGGTGAGCACCACGCCCGTGAATTGCAGTTGGTGATGAAATTCGCGGGCCGAGTTCACCGCATCTTGCCCGGTCATGGCATCGGCCACAAACAGAATCTCGTTCGGCGCCAGTTGCGCCTTCAGTTGCCGCATCTCCTCCATCAACCCGGTATCCAGGTGCAGCCGCCCGGCGGTATCCACGATCAACACGTCGCAGCCGGCGTTGGCGGCCTCGCGCCGCGCTCCCCGCGCCAGTTCCAGCACCGAGGCGAGCGGCTCCGCGCCTTCGGCCGGATTGCCCTGAAAATACGGCGTCTGGGTTTGCGCAGCCAATATCTGCAATTGCTCCCGCGCCGCCGGCCGGTACACGTCCACGGAAACCAGCATGGGGCGATGGCCCTGTTCCCGCAGCCTCAGCGCCAGCTTGGCGCTGGTGGTGGTTTTGCCCGAGCCTTGCAGGCCGGCCATCAGCACGATGGCCGGCGGCCGCGAGCTCTTCACGTTCAATTTCGCCGTGTCGTTGCCTAAAATTTTCAGCAGCTCGTCGCGCAGGATCTTCACCAGTTGCTCGGCCGGCGATAGCGATTGCATCACCTTCTGCCCGAGCGCTTGCTCGCGCAGGTGCGTGATCAGTTCGTCCACCACGGCGTGATGGACATCGGCATCCAGCAGCGCCAGCCGGATCGCCGCCAGCGTTTCGGCCATATTGGCTTCGGTCAGCCGGCCTTCGCCCCGCAGCGTTTTAAATACCTGCTGCAGCTTATCGGTTAACGTTTCGAACATGGATGGTTATGCTGCTGTCCCGCCGCCGCGCTTAGGAATGCGGTGCGACTTTCTCCCAGACTTTCGGCTGTCGCCCCTCGTCGCGGAACCAGACCCGGTCATAAAGATAGCGGTTGCTGACGGTGCCCAGGCTTTCGTTATAAAGCAGGGGAGAGCCGGCGGCATAGTGCAGCTCGCGATTGAAATCGTAAATTGCGCGCAAGTCCTGCGCGGTGGCCGGCACTTCGCTGTCGGCGGTTTTGAGGAATTTTTGATAGCCTCGATCAATTAAACGTGCCAGCTCGCCTTTCACCACGCGTCCCGGAGGAGCAAAATACCGCGCCCCTTGCTCCGCGTCCGGCTCCAATCCGGCGGCGCACCCGTGTTTGCTGATGAACATCCGCCTGCCTTCCCCTGCCCCAAGCAGGCTGAAGCCCTGCTGTTGCAGCTTGCTCATCAGCGCGTCAAAATCGGGGTGGAACGCTTTCCTCCCGCGCAACGGTAGTCTGGGCAACGCTTCCCTCCGTGAATCCTTTATTATCCGGCATCCGGCTTGCGGCTGGCAATGCCGCCCGGCGGCTAATGCCGCCTTGTGCGCTCCGAGACTCCGCTTGCGGCTCCGTTTATGCTGCCAAAATTAATTCGAACAAATTTGCCCAAACATGAAGCGTTAACGGCCGAGTCGGGCAGTAGTTTCGTCCGAAATCGCAGGCCGAAGCGCGGGGTTCCGGTTAGGTCCCGCGCCTATGAACGACTATATAAAGCAATTCCGCAGGAATTGCGCCAAGCCAGCCGGCAATTCCGCAGGAATTGCGCCAAGCAAGCCGGCAATTCCGCAGGAATTGCGCCAAGCAAGCCGGCAATTCCGCAGGAATTGCGCCAAGCAAGCCGGCAATTCCGCAGGAATTGCGCCCGGTAATGCTCGGCAGCCATGAGTATTCGCCAAGCCTCCGGCTTCGGCCGGACCCTTGCGCAAGCGTCAGCGCCTAAAAGTAAAAGCGGCCCAGCCGCCCGGTCTTGCCCATCCGTCCAAGACGCGTTAAACTGATTTTATGTTCGCTAGCCTTGAGCGGCGATGTCCCTCCTGCCGATGTTGAGCCAATGGGCTTGACTGCCCATAATTCCGTCTTTTTCAATCATTTTCTCAATAATTGATCTGGACCGGTGATTTTGGCCGGGTCCATTCGTTTTTCGATTTTTCCTATGGCTTACGCATCCAGCTTGGAGAATCTGCCGCCCGCGGCCTCGCTGCTGCCCTGGTGCCGTCCTCCGCGTCCGGAAGCCGCCGAGCGCCCGGGCGATCTCTTGCTCGATCGCATCGGCAACACTCCCCTATTGCGTCTGGAACGCATCGCCGCCGGCCTGTCCGGTATCGAGTTGCTGGCCAAGGCGGAATGGTTTAATCCTGGCGGCAGCGTCAAAGATCGCGCCGCCTGTGCGATTGTGCGGGAAGCCGAGCGCGCCGGACAGCTGACGCCCGGGCGCATTCTGCTCGATGCCACCAGCGGCAATACCGGCATCGCCTATGCCATGATCGGCGCTGCCCGGGGCTACCGCGTTCGTCTCTGCTTGCCCTCCAACGTCAGCCCCGAGCGCCGCCGCATCCTGCGGGCTTATGGCGCCGACCTGGTCTTTACCGACCCCGCCGAAGGCTCCGATGGCGCCATCCGCCAGGCCCGCGCGCTGGCCGCGGCCGATCCCGATCTTTATTTCTATGCCGATCAGTACTCCAATCCCGCCAATTGGCAGGCGCATTACATGGGTACGGCGGAAGAAATTTGGCGGCAGACGCGCGGCCGCGTCACCCACTTTGTGGCCGCGCTCGGCACCAGCGGCACCTTTGTCGGCACCGCCCGCCGGCTCAAGCAGCTCAACCCGCGGGTGCGCTGCATTTCCTTGCAGCCGGACGCCCCTTTTCATGGCATCGAGGGCCTGAAGTACATGGCCACCGCCATCGTTCCGCAAATTTACGATCCCTCGCTCGCCGACGCCGATTTGGGCATTGCCACCGAAACCGCCTATGCCATGGTGAAACGGCTGGCGCGCGAAGAAGGCTTGCTGGTGGGTGTCAGCTCCGGCGCAGCTTTGGCCGGCTGCCTGGAAATCGCTCGTCGCCTCTCCTCCCCCGCCACCATCGTCACCGTGTTTCCCGATAATGCGGATAAGTACCTGAGCGACCGCTTCTGGGAAGAGTCGCCGGAAGCTTGACCATAATGCTGCGCCTCTCGCCTCAACTTCTGGATCGCATCCGCGCTCATGCCGAGCGCGACTATCCGCACGAGTGCTGCGGCATTCTCCTCGGCCGCTCCGAACCGGTCGCGGAAGCTGCGCCCGGCGCCGATGATACCCGGCGCCTCGTGCTGGACGTCGCGCCCATGCGCAACGCCCATACCGCCTCGCCGCAAAACCGCTTTGAATTTGATCCCCGCGAGCACCTGCAAGTGCAGCGCCGCGGGCGCGAGCGCGGCCTGGAAGTGATCGGCTTCTATCATTCCCATCCCGATCACCCCGCTCGCCCCTCCATCTTCGACCTGGAAAACGCCAGTTGGCCCGGACTTTCGTATTTGATTGTCGCTGTCGCTCAGGCCCGCGCCGCCGCCGCGAATTCCTTCGAGTTGGCCGGCGACCGCTCGCATTTTATTCAGGAGGAACTCGAGGCCGGCGTCTCGCAAGAGGGCGCCGCCGCGTAATGGTTATGGCTGTCACCGTTCATATCCCTACTGCATTGCGCGCCTACACCGATCGTCGCGAGTCGGTCGAGACCGAGGGCGGCAGTGTCGGCGAAGTGCTGCAACAGTTGACCGCCGCGCATCCCCCCTTGCGTCCTCATCTGTTTACCCCCGATGGCAGGCTGCGCAGCTTCGTCAATATTTATTTGAACGACGAGGATATCCGCTATACCGGCCGGGAAAGCACCCCGGTCAAGCCTGGCGATTCGCTCTCCATCGTTCCCGCCGTCGCCGGCGGCCGGTAATGGTTCGAAAAGGCAATACCTATCATGGCTACTTTGACTGAACCCACTCCCGCTATCGAGCTCTCCAAAGACGAGATTCTGCGGTACAGCCGCCACCTCATCATTCCCGAGGTGGGTGTCGATGGCCAAAAAAAGCTCAAAGCCGCGCGCGTGCTCTGCATCGGCGCCGGGGGCTTGGGCGCCCCCGTCGGCCTCTATCTCGCCGCCGCCGGCGTGGGCACGCTTGGCATGGTGGATTTCGATACTGTGGATTTCACCAACCTCCAGCGCCAGGTCATCCATGGCACCTCCGACGTCGGCCGCCCCAAGCTGGAATCGGCTCAGGCCACCTTGTCGGAAATCAATCCCAACGTGCGTCTCGTGCCCCATCCGGTGCGCCTGTCGAGTGAAAATGCGCTGGAAATTTTCCGCGATTACGACCTGGTCGTGGACGGCACCGATAACTTTCCCACCCGTTATCTGGTGAACGATGCCTGCGTTTTGACCGGCGTGCCCAACGTGTACGCCAGTATCTTCCGCTTTGAAGGCCAGGCGTCGGTGCTCGCCCTGTCCGGCGGCCCCTGCTATCGCTGCTGGTATCCCGAGCCGCCCCCCCCCG
The DNA here is from genome assembly GCA_021818955.1 of Acidobacteriota bacterium. Taxonomy (GTDB): domain Bacteria; phylum Acidobacteriota; class Terriglobia; order Terriglobales; family SCQP01; genus JAKASR01. Next base: position 19,543 of record JAKASR010000025.1, on the reverse strand, counting down.
GCCTGGTGCCGAGCTGCGCCGAAGGCGGGGTGCTGGGCGTGCTGCCCGGCATCATGGGCACCATTCAGGCGATGGAGGCGATCAAGCTGATTCTGGGCATTGGCACGCCCCTAAAAAACCGCGTGTTGCTGTTTGACGCGCTCCAGCTCCGTTTCCGCGAGCTCAAGCTGCGTCAAAACCCCGATTGCCCCGTCTGCGGCGCCCACCCCACCATCCGCGAATTGATTGATTACCAGGAGTTCTGCGGCATTCGAGGGGAAGCCGCCGAACCCGAACCGCCCGCCGGCGACGAAGTCACCCCGCGCGAATTGCAGGCTTGGCGCCAGCGCGGACGCCCGGTCTTCGTGCTCGATGTCCGCGAGCCGCACGAGGTGCAAATCGCGGCCATTCCCGATACCACCCTCATTCCTTTGGGCGAACTGCCCCGCCGCCTGAACGAATTGCAGCCCGATCGCGAAACCGTCGTCTATTGCCGCTCCGGACAGCGCTCCGCTCGCGCCGTGCGCCATCTGCGCCAGGCCGGCTTTACCAAGGTCTGGAATCTGAAAGGCGGCATCCTGGCCTGGGCCGATGAGGTGGACCCGAGCTTGCCGCGTTATTAAAAGTTGCCTTACCGCGGCGCAGGCATTGCGAGCAGGATAATGGCGGCAAGGATGGCGGCAAATATTCATTTGCCGCCATCTCTAAATAACTGAATTTAAATATGTTAGCTAGCCAATGGCGGCAATGGCGGCAATTTGAAAAAAATTTCCGCACAGGAATCGGAAAATGGCGATGGGTGACATCTCGGTGACATCAGGGTGACATCTTTTTCAAAAATGATGTCACTATCTATCCCATAGATAAATAAAGGATTTGTCTGTGGAGGTGACAGGATGACATCATTTTAGAAATTATCGCTAAAAGCGGCCGAGCCGCTTTCTGCGGTGGTATGGGGTTTTGGTCGAGGTGGGATTGTAACCGGAAGGGGGGCCGCTCAATCCCGCATTTACGGCTGCACCAGCACCAGCATTAAGATCACGATAAACACTGTCGCTACCAGCATGTGCAGACGCATCGCCAGTTTGCGGCTGGGCGTGGATTTTTCCATCCGCCGGGCCTGCCGCGTAATCATCCAGTCCAGAAAGATCATCGCCACCGCCAATCCCAGCTTGATCTGCAGCCATGCCATGCGCAGCTCCAGCGAGGGCAGTTGCAATAACAGGCCCACCCCGCTGGCCACCGCCAGCGCCAGGCCCGGATGCGCCAGCGCCCGCATCAACCGCTGTGCCAGCCGGGTATAGGCGGCATGCGCCGCCTGCCGCTGGTTCTGATAGTCTTGCAAGTCGGGCTGGGCGCTGCTGTCGGCGGCGCGGGCGGGTACGGGAAAACTGGCCGCTTCGCGAGCGTCTTGCGCAATGCTCATTGTGGCCGCCAGCAACCCGCCCACCCACATCACGATTCCGGTCAGGTGTGCCACTAACGTCCAGCTAAACAGTACTCCCATTGCCAGCCGCCTTTCTTGCAAGCTGAGTCCGATTGTAGTTTAAGTCTGCGGCTGGGTACCGCCAGAGGTTTTTATCCTTGAGTATTCGCCCTGCGTCCGGTTTCGGCCGGACCTTTGCGCAAGCGTCAGCGCCTAAAAGTAAAAGCGGCCGAGCCGCTTGCAGCTCTACTTTTCTTGTAAATGCGTGGCCGCTTCCGGCAGCGGCGAGCTGTCCGGCCGCGCCGCCATGCCGAAAGTGCGCAGGATTTTACCCGTGGTCAGAATCCCCAATAATTGATGCGCGTTCAGCCGGCTCACCACCGGCAGGATGGGGTGCCCGCTGCCCAGCAGCTCGAGCGAGCGGTCCAGCGCCTCGTCGGGAAAGGCCAGTAGCGCGTGATCCCAATCCGTCCAGCGGCTGAGCGGGTCCTCGCCATGGCCTTCCGCCATGGCCTTGGTGAGTTGTGCGCGCTGCGCCAACCCGATAAAGCTGCCGTCGGCCAGCACCGGGAACGCGGTCTCTTCCCGCCCTTCGACCCGGTGCAGCACCTGTTCCACGGTCTCGTCGGCCTGCAGGCTGAGGTAATCGTGATCGAGCGCGTCTTCATTGCGCAGCCGGCGCAGCACGTATTCGTTTTTGCGCGAAGGCAAAATGACGCCGTCCTGCCGCGCCAGCGTCTCGTATAATCCCTCCGGCTGCAGCCGCGACGCGATTGCATAAGCAATGATGTTGGCCACCATCAGCGGCAGAATCAGGTTGTAGTCTTGCGTCACCTCGAAAATCATGAAAATCGAGGTGATCGGCGTGCGGTTGATGCCGGCGAACATGACTCCCATGCCGACCAGCGCATAGGCGCCAATATCGCTCAGCCGCGACGCCGGAAACAGCAGGTGCGCCACCTTGCCGACCGACCCGCCCAGCATCGCCCCGATATACAGCGAGGGAGCGAAAATGCCGCCCGAGTTGCCGGTGGCGTAGCACACCGCGGTGGAAACGAGTTTCAGCACCGCCAGCCAGATCAGCACGCTTAATAGCAGACGGTTGTTGAGCGCGTCGTCCACCCAGTTGTAGCCCACGCTCAGGATTTGCGGGTAGGCCATCGCCACCAGCCCGCAAAACAATGATCCGGTTACGGGTAGCCAATAGCGCACCTGCTTGGGCGAGCGCAGCATGTGCTCGCGGCCCCACTCGATGCCTTTCGAAAAACCGGCCGAGGCCGCCCCGCCGATTACCCCCATGATCACGAAAGCCAGCAGGTCCGAAAGCCCGCCCATCGTGTACTTGGGAACGGTGAAGAGCGCTCCGGTGCCTAACACCGAGCGTCGCACGATCACCGCCGTCACCGCCGCCAGGATGGTTGAGCCCAGCATGGGCGAGTTGAACCCGGTCACCTCTTCCATCACGAACAGCATCGCCGTGATGGGGGCATTGAAGATGGCCGCCAGCCCTGCCGCCGCGCCCACCGGCACCAGTTGCTGCATTTTGGTCTTCGAACTGGCGGTCAGCCGTCCCAGCAGCGAGGCGACCCCGGCGCCAATGTGCAAGGCCGGCCCTTCCGGCCCCATCGATTGCCCGCTGCCGATGCCGATGCCGGAAGCTAAAAACTTGCCCATCGTGCTGCGCATCGAAATGAAGCCGTCGCGCGCCAGAATGGCGATCTTGGTCTGGGCGACGCCGCTGCCGCGTGACTGCGGCATCAGTCGCAGCACCAGGGCCGCCACCACTCCGCCCAGCGTCGCGTAAACGACAAAGCGCCAGTTGGCCGGGTGATTGAAGTTGAGATTGCCGTATAGCCAGGTGTAAATCGTGTCCAGGAAAATGTGGTACAACACCACCATGATCCCGGCCAGCGCGCCGGTGGCGAGTACCAGCACCCAGAAAGTGCGGTCTTCATCCAGCCGCAGCCGCCGCAGCAGCCGCAGCATTTTGACTTGAGTTGGCTTGGGGCGCGACAAAGTCTAAAAAAATTATGTAACAGTTCCCCGGTCGTTTCCAGAAACGGATTCAAAAAAAATGGCGGCGGCAGGCGTTCGCCTGCTGCGCAATCGCGATCTAAAGATTGTTTCATTGAGTATTCGCCATGCGTCCGGTTTCGGCCGGACCTTGGCGAAAGCGTCAGCGCCTAAAAGTAAAAGCGGCCGAGCCGCTCGCCTTGCTTTCCGCTTCAGGCTTTCAATATTTGTTTCAAAATGAACAACAAGTTGGCTGGCCGTTCCGCCAGCCGCCGCATGAAGTAGGGATACCACTCCGCGCCATAAGGAATGTAAACCCGCATTCGCCAGCCTTCCGCCGCCAGTTGCCGTTGCAGGTCGCGCCGGATGCCGTAAAGCATCTGGAACTCGAAGCGGTCCGCCCCCAGCTTCAACTCTCGCGCCCGCGCCCGCGCCGCCGCGAGCAGGCGCTCGTCATGGGTGGCGATTTTGGCCTGTGCCGGCCCCTCCAGCAGCCGCCGCATCAGTTTCAGGAAGTTTTCATCGACTTCGTGTTTTGTGGGGTAGGCGATCGCTGGCGGTTCGCGGTAAGCCCCCTTGACCAGCCGGATCGGCATGCCCAGCTCGCGCAATCGCTCCAGATCGCCGGCGGTGCGCCGCAGGTAGGCTTGCAGTACCGCCACCACCGGCAATTGCGCCGCGTGCGCCCGTTTCACCAGCCGCAGCGTCGCCTCGGTATAGGCCGAGCCTTCCATGTCCACTTCCACCTGGCTGCCCTGCGCGCGCGCTCGTTCGCCCACCCGTGCCAGGTGGCGCCATGCCGTCTCCTCGCCCAAATCCAGTCCGAACTGGGTCAGCTTGACCGAGATATCCGCCGGCAGCCCGCGCGCGGCAATCGCCTCCTGGCTGCGTCCCGCCGCTTCCGCCGCTTCCGCCGCCTTGGCTTCCGAGGTGACGTTTTCGCCCAGATGATCGAGCGTGGCCAGCATGCCGCTCTCCGCCAGCCGGGCAATGGCGCGCAGCGCCTCCTCCAGTTCCCGCCCCGCGACAAAACGCAGCGACAGCCGTTGCCCGCTCCGGCTCTGTTCCAGCCATCGCCGCGGGGTGGGTTGTTCCGCCAGTTCCAGCAGCACGCGTCTCAGCATGTCAGGCCGCCGCCTCTCCTCGGCGAGGACATTGATACTGCAAGTCGATTCCGCAGGTAAGGGCGCCAGGGAAAGCAATTCCCAGGGATTTGCCCCCATCAAATCCCGGCGTGTTCTTGTAAATAGCGTTCCGCCTCGATTGCCGCCATGCACCCGCTGCCGGCCGCGGTGATGGCTTGGCGATAACGGCGGTCCTGCACGTCGCCGCAGGCGAAGACGCCCGGCGCGCGCGTGAATACATAGTCGCGCGTCACCAGGTAGCCGTCGCTGTCGGTCTCCAGATCGGCCCCGAAAAAGCCGGTGTTGGGCACATGTCCGATCCCCAGAAATACCGCTGCAATGGGCATTTCCCGGCGCTTGCCGCTGCGCGTATCTTGCAGCACCACGCTCGTGACTTCCTGTCGCGCGACATCGCGGATTTCTACGATTTCCGCGTTGGTGATCCAGCGGATTTTTGGATTCTCCTTCGCCCGTTGCAGCATGATGAGCGACGCCCGGAACTGGTCGCGCCGGTGGACCAGCGTCACGCTCTGCGCGAAGCGCGTCAGAAACATCGCCTCTTCCATCGCCGAGTCGCCGCCGCCCACCACGATGATGTCGCGCCCGCGGAAAAAAAAGCCGTCGCAGGTGGCGCAACTGGAAACCCCGTGCCCGATCAGCGCCTGTTCCGATTCCAGCCCCAGCCAGCGCGCGCGCGCGCCGGCGGCGATGATTACCGCGGACGCTTCCAGTTCGCCCTCTTCCAGTTCCAGCCGGTAGGGCTGGCGTTCCAGCCACAACCGCTTCACCCGCCCGTTGCGAAACTCCGCTCCAAAACGCTCCGCCTGCCGCCGGATGTTGTCAATCAACTCCGGCCCTTGGATCCCTTCGACAAAACCGGGAAAGTTTTCGACTAAGGTCGTCAGGCTCAACTGTCCGCCGCTCTCGTCGCCCTCGATGACCAGCGGTTGCAACCCGGCCCGGGCGGTATAAAGCGCCGCCGTCAAGCCGGCGCAGCCGGACCCGATTATGGCCACCTTGCGTGCTTCCATGCTCCTCCTTGCGTCTCTGCCGCGGGGATTGCGCTCGCGGTCGCCCGCCGAATCCTTGATTGTAGCCGGAGAAGGGAATCGTTTTTCAGTCTGTTAAACTGAGTTTGAAGCCGGAAGTCATCCGCCTGAGTCATGCGGCCGCCTCCGGCCTGGCCGCGCGCGGGGGCCGCAGCGGATCCGGATCGAGAAGCCGAGCCCCTAAATGCATGGAGCTGCTCACCCCTAAGCTGCGCTTCCGTTTGAATCGCCTTCGCCGCCGTTGGGAAGGCTGGAAGGCCTCGTTGCGCAACACCAGCCACGAGGTCTTTACCGAGCAGAAAATGTGTCCTGCCTGCCGCGCTCTGGTGGAGCGGCACGAGCGCCGCTGCCCCTTTTGCGGCGAGTCCTTGCGGGTCATCGGCACCGGCCCCGTCGCCCGCGCCGCGTCCCGCGTGGTCCCCTCCGACATCCCCATGACCTCGCTCTTGATCGGGGTCAATTTGCTCATTTTTACGCTCGAATGCATGTTGAACCGCAGCGTCCCGCTGGTCTTTGGCATGCGCAACGGCGTGCTGATTCGCCTGGGCTCCAGCCTCCCCGCGCCGATTCTGCTCAACCCCGTCAGTCCTTTTCGCGGCGAGTATTGGCGTTGGGTTACCGCGCTCTTCCTCCATGCCGGCATCGTGCATATCGGCTTTAATATGTGGGTGCTGTTCGATGTCGGCCCCGTGGTCGAGCAGCTTTTTGGGCGCATGAAATTCCTGCTGTTCTACCTCGCCGCCGGCGTCGCCGGTAATATTTTTGCCGGCTATTTCGGACAAAATGTGGTGGGCGCCTCCGGCGCCATCATGGGCCTGATCGGCGTGCTCATCGCCTACGGCGTGCGCCACAAAACCGCGGTGGCGCAGCAGATGCGCGCCCAGGCCATCCGCTTCGCCCTCTACACCCTCGTCTTCGGATTCTTGATGGCGGGTGTTTCCAATGCCGCCCATATTGGCGGTATGGCCGCTGGTTTTCTGCTGGCTTTGCTGATCTCCGACGACCCGCCGCTGACCGAGACCCAAATCAACTTCTGGCGCGGCGTGCAGTGGGCGCTGGTCGCGCTCACCGCCGTTTGTTTCGTGCTCATGGCCCGCACCCCCTTGCCCTGAGCGCTGTTCGCGGGGATCTTTCCTATGGGCTTATCTGAGGATCGCCGGGTGTTCGCGGACAATATCCCAAGCTTGGCCGCTGGAATGTCCGAAACTGGGCCCGGCTTGCCGGCGCCCGCGGCTGGCGGGGATGCTCCCTTTTTCGAGTTCCTGCGCGTCAGCAAGGCGTTCAATGGCCACCCGGTGCTCGACAATGTCAGCTTCCAGGTCCAGCGCGGAGAGACCGCCTGCATCCTCGGCCGCAGCGGCGTCGGCAAATCCGTCACCCTCAAGCTCATCATGGGCTTTCTCAAGCCCGACCAGGGCCGCATCATTGCCGCCGGCCAGGATATTACCGATTGGACCGAGGCGCAACTGACCGAAATTCACAAGAAGATCACCATGGTCTTCCAGTCCGGCGCGCTGTTCGATTCCTTGTCGGTGGGCGAGAACGTGGCCTTTCCCCTGCGCGACCGCGCCGACCTGAGCGAAGAGCAGATCCAGCTGCTCGTGGATGGCTATCTCGATATGCTGGAAGTCAAGCGCTATCGCGACGAGCTGCCCGCCGGCCTCTCCACCGGCATGAAACGCGCCGTCGCCATTGCCCGCGCCCTGGCCAGCGAGCCGGCGGCTATCCTCTATGACGAGCCCACCACCATGGTCGATCCGCTCATGTCCAACACCATTGCCGAGCTGATTCAAAAGGTCAAGCGCCAGATCAAACTCACCAGCATCGTCGTCACTCACGATACCCGCCTCGCTCGCCGCCTCGCCGATCGCCTCATCTTCCTCCATGAAGGCCGCATCTTGTTCTGGGGAACTTCCGCCGAACTCGAAGCCCTCAACGACCCCATCCTCCGCGAGTTCTGGAAACAGGACGAACTCTCCCTGGCGATTTAAGCTTCAGCCGCCGCCAATCGCTAAAATTGAAAACCCGTAAAATCCAAAACTGATCTGCAATAAGCGTTAACGTCCGAGTCGGGCAGTAGTTTCGTCCGAAATCGCAGGCCGAAGCGCGGGGTTCCTGTTAGGTCCCGCGCCTATTAACGACAATAAACTCTCGGCAGCCATGAGTATTCGCCCTGCGTCCGGTTTCGGCCGGACCTTGGCGAAAGCGTCAGCGCTTAAAAGTAAAAGCGGCCGAGCCGCACCCGGTAGCTTCATTACGAAAATTCATCCCGCCCCAGCCTCTTTCGCCGCCTCGGATGCCCATCCTAAGCTGCTGAAATTCTAGCGGTTAACCCGTCGCGCCGGGTTTGGGCAAAAAATTGCATTCTATCTGGGTGCGGTTCGGGAGAAACTGCGATTCGGGAGAAACTTATGCGCCCACTCACTTGGTTTCCGCGTTTGCGTTACAGTCTGGCCGTCTTGTTTGTGGCGGCTATGGCCTTGCCCGCCTGGGCGAGGAAAAAACCCTACTTCCGCGGCACCATCACCCGGATGCAATCCTCCAGCTGCGGCTACGACGCCTCCAGTGGCATGCTGGGCGCGGTGCTGGGCGCCGGCAATTCCGGGCGCAAGGCCAAAATCATGCTGTGCAAAAATTACACCTTGCGCACCGCGGACACGGTTTATACCATCCGCCCCAAAGACCGCCATGCCCGCTTGCTGCCGGTCGGCGTTCCCGTGCTCTATCGCGTCGATCACGATAAGCTCAAAGTTAAGCTCGCCAACGGCAAAGATAAAAAACAGTATTACGTGCTCGCCGAAAAGCCCGCCGGCAATTCCCATTGCGAGTAAAAGTTGAAAACAGCTTTTCTGGTGCTGGGAGCGGCTGGGCATTGAGCACTGGTCCGGCAACCGCAACCGGCAATCGGGAACTGCAATCTCGGTTGGTGTAAGCTGAAGAGTCTTAGCGAGGTAGTGTGGTTCACGCGTACGCCTACTATAACGGTGAAATTCTGCCGGCGGAAAAGATCCGCCTCTCTCCCTTCCAGACGGGACTGTTGACCGGCTGGGGGTTGTTTTCCACCCTGCGCCTCTATCGCGGCATTCCTTTCGCCATCGAAGATCATCTTGCCCGGCTGGATGCCGATGCCCGCAAGCTGCATATCGAGATCGATGGACTGCTTGAGCAGATTCCCGGCGCGCTGCATGCCCTGGTTGAACGCAACCGCGCTCTCGAATCCATGGCGCGCGTCTATTGCATCCGCAATCGCGGTGGCTTGCTCGATACTCCCGGCAGCCGGCCAACCGATCTGCTGGTCTTTACCGCCGATCTGCGCAACTGGGGCCCCTCCGCCCGGCTCCGCTTCCAGCCTCATGGACGCCATGCGCAGTCGCCCCTGGCCGCCACCAAAACCCTGACCTGGTCGCACAATCTGGTCCTGCTGGAATCGGCCAACCAGGCCGGCTTTGACGATGTCCTGCTGTTGAACGAGCGCGGCGAAATCTCCGAATGCACTGCCGCCAATTTCTTCCTCGTCCGCGCCGGCCGCCTGGTCACCCCGCCCTTGGCCACCTCCGGCGCCCTGCCCGGCGTCAGCCGCAAGCATCTGCTCGAAGCCTGCGCCCGCGCCGGCAAAATGGTGGCCGAGCGCGTCTTGTTTCCGCTCGACCTCCTCTCCGCCGAAGAGGCTTTTATCTGCTCCACCACCCGCGAAATCCAGCCGGTGGTGCGCGTTGACGATCTCCAGATCCCGGGTCCGGGGCCGGTGACTGGCGAGATGGCGCGCCTCTTTCGCCAGGAAATCGACCGCTATGTCGAAGCCCGCCTGCCCAAGGCCATTGAAACCGAGTCGGCTACGCCCTAAAAAACCGGGAAGTTGGCGGCTTTTCTTTCGGGCTTTTCTTCATGCACCTTTCGCCCCATCTGTTGTCCCTGCTCGCGCGCGAGTTCTCCCGCTGGGGAACGCTCGGCTTGTTCCTCATGGCCGCTATTGACTCTTCCAGCCTCCCGCTGCTGCCCGAAGTGCTATTGATCGCGCTGGTGCTCCGGCATCCGGAGCGCCTGTTCTGGTATGCCGGCGTTACCACCGCCGGCGCCCTCGCCGGCAGCCTCATCCTGTTCGCTCTGGCGCGGCACTGGGGCGGAGCCTGGATCGAACGCCAGATGCCGCCGCGCCGATATCGGCGGATTCAGCGCTGGTTCGATCGTTACGAACTGGTCGCTGTGGGCCTGCCCATGCTGCTGCCTCCACCCATGCCGGTCAAGCTCTTCGTCATCGGCGCCGGCCTGTTCGATATGTCCTATGTGCGCTTCAGCCTCTCGACCGCCATCGGACGCGGCTTGCGCTACCTGCTCGAAGCCTGGCTGGCGGTGCGCTACGGCGCTAGCGCCTTGGCCTATCTGCGCCGGCATCCTTTCATCATTTTATTAATTGCCGCCGCGTTGCTCCTGGCCGGCATTGCCTACGGCCGCCGCCGCCGCGCCGCCGCCGGCCCCGCTCCAGCTGCCAGCCCCGATTCGGACATAGGCCTCGCTGACGCCGTCCCGGCCCTCGCCCCGCCGCCCCTGCCGGCCGCCGCGGCCGAACCCCTCCCGCTCGACCAGGCCTGAATTCGTGCGACTCGGCACGGTTATGCTTTCCGCGGGCGCCATTGCCGCGTTCGTTCCCCTCGCGATACACTTAAACCTGCGGTGGCATTGCGCTGCCCGCCGTCTTGCCCGCCGCGTCCCCGTCGTCTAGCCCGGCCTAGGACATCGCCCTTTCACGGCGGTAACACGGGTTCAAATCCCGTCGGGGACGCCAACAAAACAAACAACTTGCAGAATTCGGGCCGGAAAAACGTGGGTTTGAAAAGGTTCGATAAGGATTTCCACTTGTGGAAAGCCGTCGCTACTGTTCATTGCCTTCGCCCTCCGCTGTCCCCATGATCTGACGCACCACTCGGCTGTGGGCCGAACGTCTGATCGCGGTGATGCCCTGCGTGTACACATCCATCGTCACTTTGAAGTTGGCGTGGCGGAGAGTTTCCTGGATCGTCTTCACGTTCTCTCCGTTTTCTTTCATCAGCGTGCCGAGGCTGTGCCGCAAGGTGTGCCAGCCCACTGGTTCCTTGATCTTCAGATCATTCCGCAAAACTGGCCTGAGGTAGACCCGATAGATTGAGTTTGGCCAGTACGCGGTGCTCGCCCACTTCGCCGGTAACGTTGTGCTCAAATTCGGGCAGGTCCGCACCATCGGTTTGCGCCACATCGAACACGTACACGGCGCGGAAGCCGATCAGAACAGGCTGAGGTTTGGTTTCGGGTTCTTGTTCCGAGTTGCCGTCGCCGTGCTTTCTGCGCCGGTAGCCAGTCATGGGAGCGAGAATCTGTATGCCTTTCTCGCCCTTCGTCACAAAACGGCCCATTTCGTTCCATGTGCGGATGCCCGCCACACGGGTGGCTGTGGGGCGCTGTCTGGCGATCTGTAAAATGTTCCCGAAGCTGTACGAGTGAAAACGCGCCATTGCGTTCAGGTACGCGGTGAGGGTTTCGCTCTTGCCCGCTTCAAGCTGCTGGATGAGGTAATCCACAGCCTGCTTGATGAGCACTTGCGTGGGATTGTCGCGCTGCGTGGTGCGCTGCTGATAGGGGGAATCGCTGCGACTGCGCAGCGCCGCATTTTTCCTGTGCGGCGCTGCGTTGCGGCTGCGGGTTGCGCCGTGGCTGGCGGCGTTGGCTGCTGTGGTTGCTGTAATGGGAAATGACATTGTGATGCTCCTCTGTTGCCCGCTGTGGGCCGAATTGGCGTCCGAAACGGAAGAGCAACTCAAACCAATTTTTTTCGTTGAGTGCTCCCGCTTCATGGCTCTTGCAACGGGCGGAGGCGTGAAGGTTCAGTCAAGGGCGGGCGTCTTGTGCCCGTTCATCGAAGCGCAGCGGAGACCCTTGACGGGTTCTTCGCGCCTCGGCTAGACCGTTGCCTGAAGCGGGGGCGCTTGACGAAGAAAGAAATTTGACGGCTGATTCATAGTTTCCCTATCCGGGCTGCATGACCGGCGCACCCAGGCCCGGAGTCGCGCTAGCGGGTGCGAGAGGCCGGATTCCCCGTAGAGCGTACTATTCCTGTTTTTTCAATGACTTCAGGCCGTTTTTGAGTATTTCGGCATGCCTCGAAGTGCTAGAGTTGAACAAAAGAAAATTCATATGGCATCCCATACCGAACTCGGCGATTTCATTTGGCGTATCGCGGACCACCTGCGAGGCGACTACGAGAAAAACGACAATGAGGACGTAATCCTGCCTTTTACGCTTCTGCGACGTCTCGATTGCGTCCTCGAAAAGACCCGCGAAAAGGTTCGAGAAACAGAACTTCAGGTCTCTGGGAAGGTCACAGACGAGGTTCTCAAGAAGCTTCTGACAGGCGCGGCAGGCGTCCCCTTTTATAACCGCTCGCGATTTTCATTTGCCGAACTGCTTAAGGATCCGGCGAACATCAAGGAGAACTTCGGTTCGTACCTGGAGGGCTTCTCCGACAACATAAAGGAGATTCTCTACAATTTCTCGGGCGGCGAAGAGAAGGGATTAGCGCCGATTTATGAGACGCTTGCGCGCAAGAATCTGCTTTACCTGATAACGAAAGAGTTCGCATCAGACAAGGTTGATCTGCACCCGGACGTGGTAACCAACCACGAGATGGGATTGATATACGAATACCTGATTCGGAAATTCAAAGAAGGAGCGGCGGCTGGAGAGCAATACACCCCTCGCGACGTCGTACAGCTCCTCGTGCAGCTCGTGCTGGCCGATGTTGAACACACGCTCAAAAGTTCAAAGGGTACCCTTGTCGCGATCTATGATCCGGCAGCCGGGACCGGAGGTATGCTTACCGTTGCCAAAGAATACCTAACTTCGCAATGGAAACTTGACCCGACCAACGTTTTTATCTATGGGCAAGAACTGCGCGAAAAGACATATGCAATCTGCAAAGCAGATGCGCTTATGAAAGGGGACGACGCCAGCCACATCAGACGGGGTAATACGCTTTCTGACGACCAACTAGTTGGCCATCAATTCAATTTCATGCTGGCAAACCCCGAATTCGGCACTGACTGGAAGAAGATTGAGGATTCTATTCGAAAAGAAGCAGCGAGAGGAGATGACGGACGTTTCGGTGCAGGTCTGCCAGATGTTGGGGATGCGTCCTTCCTTTTCCTGCAACACATGATCAGCAAGATGACGCCCGTTGATAAGGGCGGAAGCGTGATTGGAATTGTCTTCAACGGCTCGCCTCTGTTCAATGGTGATGCTGGCTCTGGCTGGTCCGATATTCGAAAGTGGATCATACAGAATGACTGGCTCGATGCGATTGTAGCGCTACCCGAGGACATGTTTTACAACACGAATATCGCAACTTACCTCTGGGTTGTGCGCAACAATAAGCCTGAGCATCGACGCGGCACGATTACATTGGTGAATGGCAACCGAGAGGAATTCCGTACGCTGATGCGCAGGAATCTCGGGAAAAAACGAGTAGAGCTGACCGCTGACAACATTCGTGAGATCGTGCGAATGTATCGTGAGGCCAAACCTGTTCCGAAGCTCGTACGGGTATTTGACCTGGAGGATTTCGGCTACACGCGAGTTGTTGTCAACCGCCCTTTACGCCTCCGATTTGAGATCACTGAGGAACGCCTAAATGCCTTTCAGCAGTCTCCCTACTTTACCGGACTGATTCAAACGAAGAAAGTCGGGGAGAGCGCGGCTAAAGACATTGCGAAAGGTAAGGAAAAACAAGGATCGCTGCTGCAGTCCCTTGAGGGTGCTAGATCAATATGTCCTTGTCGGGACGATGCCGAATTCCAGAGATTCGTAAACGACTCTCTGGAATTCAGGCCGTCAATCCAACTCATCTCTGCTTTGCGATCGTGCTTTGGAGAAATTGATGAAACCGCAGAAAAGGTCCTTTCCAGGCCCCTTGCATTGGATTTTGACCGTTTGATTGCAGATTCGGATCCCGGAAATTGGTACGAAAATGATAGCAACCTTCGGGACGAGGAGCGTATCCCCTTGAAAACAAATATTGATGATTATTTCGAAACTGAAGTTTTACCATTCGCGGCGGACGCGTGGCTAGATCGCAGCAAAGACAAAATCGGATTTGAGATCAGCTTCACAAAGTGCTTCTACGAGTACAAGCCACCTCGTGAACTCAAGGACATTTTGAGGGACTTAGAATCGCTAGATTCTGAGGCGGACAAGTTACAAGGGGAGCTGCGAGCCTGATGAGGTACGAATTGCCGGGGTATCCAGTGACTAGAGCAGTTCCGAGGAGCCTCTTCGGGGTAATGCCTGAAGCTTGGCGCCTTATTAGGCTCAAATTCGTAATGCCTAGAGTATCAGTGGGGATTGTTATTACACCGTCAAAATATTACGTGGACGATGGCGTCCCAGCTATTCGTTCTCTCAATGTGAAGAATGGAAAGCTAGTCGACGATGAGCTCGTGTTCTTCTCGGAAGAAGATAACCAAAGGCTTGCAAAAACAAGCATTTTCAGAGGCGACGTTGTCATTGTCCGGACAGGACAAACTGGGGCTTGTGCGGTTGTCGATGACCGATTCGATGGCGCCAATTGCATCGACCTGATAATTGTTCGAAGATCGCCCCACATACGATCGGAATTTCTTAGATACTTTTTGTCATCTGCGGAAGCGTCAGCTGAAATAGCAATAAAGTCCAATGGAGCTATTCAACAGCACTTCAATATAACTTTGGTACGAGAATTAAGCCTCCTACTGCCCGAAATCGAAGAGCAAGACACCATAATTTCTTTCCTCGATAAGGAAACTGAGAAAATTGATTGCTTGATTAGCGCACGCCAAGCGCAAATCGTATGCCTGGAGGAGCAGCGAACCGCGGTGATACATCGCGCCGTGACCAAAGGGCTGGGGCCTCATCCTGCGCTAAGACCCTGTGCCGTTAAGTGGCTCGATAATATCCCTGAACAATGGGATCTCACTCGCGTAAGAAATCTTCTCCGGCCAGGGAAGGACGGAATACGGATCGGACCGTTCGGGAGTTCCTTGAGAAGCGAGTTCATTCGTACAGAGGGATATAAGGTGTATGGCCAGGAAAACATAATTGGCCACGATTTTGAACTCGGAAACAGGTACATCGACGAGACCAAATATGCCGAGCTTCGTGAGTATGCCCTTCGCCCTGGGGATGTACTCGTAACAATGATGGGTTCAATCGGTAGATGCATGGTGGTCCCCTCCGGAATAGCTGATGGAATCATGGATTCTCACCTGATTCGAATTGGCGTGGATGATCGCAAGATTGACCCGCATTACCTCGCCCTCCTGATTGAAGCGGCACCTTATGTGGCTGCAAACATTGCATTTGAGTCAAAAGGTTCAATAATGGATGGGCTCAATTCTGCAATCATCAAACAGCTCTTCATTCTTCTACCTAAATTGCACGAGCAGAGATCAATTTTGAAACATGTCGAGAGCGAGGTCGCGAAGCTCGAGATACTACGCTCGAAGTATCAAAGAGAAATTGATCTGCTCGGCGAGTACCGCAGCTCTCTAATTTCTCACGCCGTAACCGGGAAGATTAACGTGCGCCGTAGGGCGGTGACCGCTCAAGTCGAGGGCGTTGGAGCACTATGAGCCTCTATGAGAAGGATTTTGAAGCATTCATCTTTGAGTCGTTGGGGAACAGCCCGCTCTATGCTGGCCATGACGACACGGATGGCTCCTACACTAATGGAGCTTTTTCGAAGGAGCTCTACTGCGATCTGGGAGCGCTAGGGAGCTACATTGAGAAGACACAACCAATCGCTTGGAAGAAACTGCAAAAGCAATACCCAGCGCATGAAGCAGCTGCCGTCGCCACAGAGATAAACAAGCTTCGGCCCAAGCGTGGGCTTCTTGAACTTCTTCGAAATGGATTCTCTCTGGGCGGTGTTGGCAAAATCGACCTTGTAACCTTCAGGCCTGCCACCGGCTTTAATCCAGCTCACCGTCTCAAATATGAGTCGAATAGGTTTACGATTGTCCGCCAGTTCCATTTCAGTAAAGATCGTCCAAACGATTCCATCGACCTTGTAATCCTGATCAATGGGCTTCCGCTGATTACGATGGAGGTCAAGAACGAGTTCACTGGGCAGACCTCGCAACATGCGGAGCATCAGTATCGAAGGGACCGCAGTTGTAATGATCCATTTTTGAAAGCTTGTGTTGTCCATTTTGCGGTTGACAACACGACTATCTCCATGACAACAAAGCTGGAGAATGGGAAAACACGATTTTTACCCTTCAATCGTGACCTTAAAAACCCGCCAATTGAGAACAATTTCGCTACGGCTTACCTCTGGGAGGACGTCGTCGTCGATGGGCATGTCAAACCTGGAGTGCTGCAGGCGGATAGTCTTCTTGACCTATTGCAGAATTACCTGCACCTCGAAAAGAAGGAGGATGAGGACACAGGGAGAGTAAAGACTACCCTGATCTTCCCTCGATATCATCAGCTCGACGCAGTCCGCAAACTGTTAGCCGAAGTGCGGGGACGGGGCGCGGGCGATAATTATCTGATTCAACACAGCGCCGGCTCTGGCAAGTCGAACACCATCGCATGGCTAGCCCATCAGCTCGCCAACTTCTTCAATGAAGCTGACCAAATCATCTTCGACAGCGTCATCATCATCACCGATCGCCAGGTACTGGACAAGCAGCTCCAAGAGACTGTGCAGCAGTTTGAAAAGACCGCTGGCTTGGTAAAAAAGATCGATAAGAACACGAAACAGCTAGTCTCAGCTCTCGCTGGCGGCGCGAAGATAATTGTTTGCACCCTGCAAAAATTCAGCTGGATGAGAAACGTGCTAGGTGGCCCGAAGGAACTCAAAGGCAAACGATTCGCTCTCATCGTCGATGAAGCGCACAGTTCACAGAGTGGCGAGGGCGCCAAGGATCTGAAGCTGGTTCTCACGACACCCGAGGCGCTGCAAGCCATCATCGACGCAGATGAGGAGAACAAGGAGTCGAGTGATCCCGTGGCGGAGGAGCTCGCGCGGATCATGAAGGGACGTCAAAGGCTTCCACACCTGTCATTCTTTGCCTTCACAGCCACTCCCAAACCCAAAACCTTGGAGGTGTTTGGGATACCGCAACAGGTGTTGACCACCGAAGGAAGAAAGAAGGTCGAGTTCGAGCCCTTTCATACGTATTCAATGCGACAGGCAATCGAAGAGGGCTTCATTCTCGATGTCCTGCAGAACTACACCACCTATGGCACCTATTTTGAGCTGCTCGAAAATGAAAAAGCCCCTCCTGGCTACGAGGTAGATACGGAAAAGGGACGTCGAATGCTTCTCAAGCTTGTCGGGCGACACCCTCATACCATCGAGAGTAAAGCCAAGATAATGCTCGACCACTTCTTTTCCAAGACCGTGCACAAAATCGACGGCGAGGCGAAAGCGATGATCGTGACCAGCTCGCGTGCGCATGCCGTCTTGTACAAGCAAGCCGTCGACCGCCTCCTCCGAGATGATTACGCTTCCCAAACAAATGCACTTGTCGCGTTTTCCGGAAGAGTCTCGATCAAAGGCTTAGGTGGGCCACATACCGAAGAGGATATGAATCCGCCAGATGCGCGGAACAACCGAGCCGCTTTTAAAAAGCAGAAGTACCGTATCCTCATCGTTGCAAATAAGTTTCAAACCGGTTTTGATCAACCTCTCCTGCATACGATGTATGTAGACAAGAAGCTTGGTGGAGTTTCGACGGTTCAGACACTGAGTCGATTGAATCGCAAAGGGCCGCCATCCAAGCAAGACACGATGGTGCTGGACTTTATAAACAAGCAAGAAAATATTCAAACGGATTTTCAGAAGTACTACGGCAAGACAACTCTCGATCGTGGCACCGATCCACAGAAGCTATACAACCTCAAATATGAGGTAGAGGACTTTGGTGTTTTCACTCCAAGCGAACTAGATGAGTTTGCTGAACTCTTTGTGATAGAGAAGGCGCCCGGTAACAAAATAAGCCCTCTGTTTACTCGCATCATTCAGGGGCGATTCACCACCCTTTCAGAGGAGAGCCAAGCCAGCTTTCGCGAGGCTCTGGAACGTTACGTCACCCAGTACTCCTTCATCAGCCAGATCATCACGTGGGTCGATCCAGACCTAGAGAAGTTCTACCTCTTCACAAAGCTGCTTCTTAAATACCTGCCACTGAAGAAGGATCCCCTTCCCCAGGAAATCCTGGACATGGTTGACATGGACAAGTTCCGACTTCAAGAGCAGCAAAACGGTAGTATCGTGTTGAATCCCGGCAACACGGAACTTACAAACACGACGGGGGACGGACACAACGGACGGGGCGGCGAAGACAAGAAAGAACTGGAAGTGATCGTGAAAGAGCTGAATGAGCGGTTTCACTTTGACTTCGAGGACCGCGACAAGGTGATGAAGATAGTCATCCCCAAGCTGGCTAAAGATCAAGGCCTTGTCGCTGCGTTTCAGACCGACAACCTGGACACCTTGCGACGGCAGAAATTTGCTGAGAGTTTAGAGAATGCGTTCATCTCAAGCGCCAGCGACTTCTATGGTGTGCTAAATCGAATGTCGGCCGAGCCTGATTTTCGAAGACTGTTGACTGAATTTGCTCTTGGTGAGTTCAAGAGAGGCCTCAAATCGTCGGCGGGGAATGCGCAACAACAGGAGAGCGATGGGCTTCAGGCCCTAACTTGTCGGTCGCAGTCTTATGTTGCGCAACATTTTGGAAACGATCCAAAGTGGGCGGCAATCAATTCAGCTCTGTGGGGTTTGGTGGGCAAACACGAGGATCGTTCAATAACGCTCTCTGACGTGGACGCATTGACAACCCTGTCGGGGGCTGATTCCAACGATGCACTTGCGGTCTTGGCACTGCTATCACGACCGGCTGCACAATTTCTTCGGATCCAGTACCTCGCCCATGAAGCAGGCCAGTCCGCTGAAGTTTCCAAAGAGGAAGTTGCAAAACACGTTAGGGCGTGGTGGAGGGACAAGACCATTGACGACGACGCGTGGCGGTCTTGGGCCGGTAAGGTCATTGTCAAATGGACACCTGTGGCACTGGAGGAGAGTCTGTGATGAGTTCCAACGATAGCAGTGCCGCAGAATTGTTCGATCGCCTCAAACGTAGGAATCCCGCATATCTAGATTTGGCAACCGCCGAAACCGAAGAGGAATTTGAATCTGCCTTTTGTGTCCTTCTCGAACACGCAGTGCATCACTTGGAGAAGAACAAAGAGAATTTTGAAAAGCTCGATGAAGAGGGGCTCTCCGGTGCCTTTGCCGGCGCTCTTTCTATTCCTGGAGCGTTGGTCGTTACCCAAGAGGCAAACTCAAACGGGCATGTAGATCTCACAATTGAAGCAGAGTGCACGCCGGTTCGGATTAAGTTGGGAGAAGCGAAGATATATTCCTCGCCAAGTTACCACATCAAAGGCATCGGCCAGTTGGTAGGACGATATACAACGGGACGCGAAACCGCGGGACTTCTGCTTAATTACGTGCGCAAGAAGAACATAAAGGGCATCACGGACAAACTCAGAGCAGAAATGGACAAACAGCGTCCTCTTAATCAGACGGCGCCGTGCGCGAACCACAGGCTCAAATGGTCGCTGGTGACCAAGCACAAACATAGTTCGGGAGAGATTCTTTCGGTTGCGCACATCGGGTGCAATCTCTGTCCATGACCGCGTTAAGCGGTGATGCTGCGGCGGTGAACAACACAACGGGCCCGTTCCGCGTGTACTTCGGCAGCTGACAGGGCCAAATGGTGTAAACACGGTCGGCTTAAGTGTGTAAGCGGCCGCTCAAGGCCGTCTAGACAGGTTCGATAGACCGTAAGCGTTAGAGCAAACACAGGGTAGATCAGCAGCCAAAGCCGTGCTGAACTGGCAGGCATGAACAAACGACCAGCACGGCGAAGCCGGGCGGA
>JAKASR010000024.1 GCA_021818955.1 Acidobacteriota bacterium | reverse complement strand
AGCACGCAGGGAGACAGGAAGGATAATATGCCGGCCAGGAAGGCATAGGCGATGCTGACGTGACTGTGCATTTCAATTGTGCTTCGGAGATGATCCCGCAACTCCGAACCGATGGCGCCTCTCAAGGCTCATCCAAGACTCATCATGCCATGAGCCAACTTTATTGGATTGCCCAGAAGCCGATAAAGTGACAGAAAGCCCGAGTGCTAGAGGATGCCCTGGGCTTTGCCAACACGCTGAAAGATTTCGAGAGCCTTGTCCAGATCGTCGTCGGTATGGGTAGCGGTGACAATGGTGCGCAGCCGGGCTTTGCCCTCGGGGACGGTGGGAAAGGCGATACCGGTTGCGAGCACGCCGGCGTCGAACAAGGCCCGGGAAAACTCCATCGCGCGGCGGCCTTCGCCGACCATGACGGGGGTGATGGGGGTTTCGCTGGCGCCGATATTAAAGCCGGCGGCCTGGAGGCCCAGTTTGAAGCGGCGGGTATTGGACCACAGGCGCTCGATGCGCTCGGGTTCGTTTTCCAAAACGTCAAAGGCGGCCAGACAAGCGGCCGTAACCGCGGGCGGATGCGAGGTGGAAAACAGGAAGGGACGGCCGCGCAATTGCAGCCATTCGATCAGCGATTGGGAGCCGGCGATATAGCCGCCCAGCGCGCCGATGGCTTTCGACAGCGTGCCGACCTGGATATGCACCCGGCCGTGCAAGCCAAAATGATCCACCGTCCCGCGCCCGTTACGGCCGAGCACGCCGGAGGCGTGGGCATCGTCCACCATCATAATGGCGCCATGCCGCTCGGCCAGTTCGCAGAGCGCGGGCAGCGGCGCGATATCGCCGTCCATGCTGAAGACGCCATCGGTGATCAGCAGTTTATGCCCGCTGGTGACTTCGGCGAGCAAGCGATCGGCGGCGGCGACATCCCGATGGGGAAAGACCTTAATGGCGGCGCGCGACAGGCGCGCGCCATCAATGATGCTGGCGTGGTTCAGTTCGTCGCTGATGATGGTGTCTTCGCGGCCGAGCACCGCCGCGACCACGCCGGCATTGGCGGTAAAGCCGCTCTGAAAGACAATCGCCGCCTCGGTTTGCTTGAAACGGGCAATGCGCGTTTCCAAC
This sequence comes from Acidobacteriota bacterium, assembly GCA_021818955.1. Classification (GTDB taxonomy): domain Bacteria; phylum Acidobacteriota; class Terriglobia; order Terriglobales; family SCQP01; genus JAKASR01. Next base: position 54,868 of record JAKASR010000024.1, on the reverse strand, counting down.
TCGACATGGGAGCGCATGGTGCCGGTGATGGTGCGCACGGCGCCCGAGCCCACGCCCAAGGTGCGCACCGCTTTTTCCGCGGCGGCGCGCAGCGCCGGATGCGTGGCCAGGCCGAGATAATTATTGGAGCTGAGATTGATCACCCGGCGGCCATCGAAGACAGCCACCGGCAATTGCTCGCCATCGAGCACGCGCAAGCGGGTACGCAACCCCTGGGATTCAAGCTGCCGCAGTTGCTGATCGAGATAAGCAAGCGGATCCGCCACGATGCACATCTCCTTTTTGGACGCGCGGCACGCGGGCCGGGCGCTCAATCGCGCAGGGCATGAGCTTGCGTTCGCGAAGCCGACGCCGCCGGCTCCATGCCATGGGGATACAACAAAATTTTCGCGGCCAGGCCCTGGCGCAGGCGGTCGAGGCCGTGCTCGAACTGCTCCATCGGCAGGCGATCGGTGAACAGGGGTTCGAGATGGAGTTGGCCGGAAAGCAGCAGGCGTTCCATTTCATACCAAGTCTCGAACATGCGCCGGCCGTTGATGCCCTGGAGGGTGAGGCCCTTGAAAATGACATCGCGGGCGAGATCGATTTCCAGCGGGCGTCCCGGAATGCCCAGCAAACTGACGCGCCCGCCACGGCGGGTCAAACGCAGGGTGGAACGCACGCCCTGGGGATGGCCGGAAAACTCCAGCCCCACATCCACGCCGCGGCCCGGCGTGCGGGCCAGGATGGCGGCTTCGGCTTCCTGCTCGCCGGCAGCGAAGACGGCGTCGGCGCCCATGGCTTGGGCCAGGCGTCGGCGCTCGGGATGGGGTTCGATGGCGAAGATGGGGGAGGCGCCGGCGGCGCAACAGATGGCGATCGCCATCAAACCGATCGGCCCGCAACCCACCACGGCCACGCTGCGCCCGGCGACCGCGCCGGCGAGCACGGTGTGGACGGCATTCCCGAGCGGATCGAGGATGGCGGCATAATCCGGCGAAATGCCCTCGGCGATGCGCCAGATATTGCCGGCGGGAATGACGACGTATTCGGCGAAACACCCCGGACCATCGACGCCCAGGATGCGCACGTCGGAGCAGATATGGGCTTCACCGGTGCGGCATTGGAAGCAATGCCCGCAAGCGATATGCATTTCGGCGGAGACGAAATCGCCTTCGGACAATCCGGTCACGGACGGGCCCAGCCGCTCGATATTGCCGCAGAACTCATGTCCGAAAACCAGCGGCGGGTGAATGCGGCTTTGCGCCCAGCGGTCCCAGCCATAGATGTGCAGATCGGTGCCGCAGATGGAGGCGGTTTTAACGCGCACCAGGACTTCCCCGGCGGCGGGTTCCGGACGCGGAACTTCGCGCAACTCCGCACCCGGAGCAGCGGTTGCTTTCACCAATGCGCGCATGCTCTTTTGCATGGAAATTACCGGCTGGCGAGCGGCAGGGATTCGGCTGCCGCGAAACTAAAGGTGCCGAATCGAACCTCTTCAGGCCAAACTGGCATGTTAGCATGCGCCATTGCGCACGGAATGCGGCTCGGCCGCTTTTACTTTTAGGCGCTGACGCTTTCGCAAAGGTCCGGCCGAAACCGGACGCATGGCTGCCCGACTCGACCGTTAACGCTTATGGGCGCAGCCGTTCTGCTTAAAGCTTCTGGAGGACAAGACGCCCGGGCAGCGGGGGAAAAACAAGCCACCGGCCAGCCGGGAATGACGGCCGACAGGCGGCCCTCTCCGGCGGCTAGCTGAAATCTCCGCAGCAAAAGGGCGAGTTCCGTTATAATCGGACATTCCTGGATGCAGAACCGTTTCTTTTCTTTTCTCCTTGCCGTGACCAAACTCCGTTCGGCCGGGCTTATTACCGCGGCTGCGACGCTGGCCGCCATGCTGGTGCTCGGCGGCTGCAGCCAATACTATTACCAGCCCCCGGCGCTGGCGGTCACGATTACGCAGCCCGCCCCTGTCCTGGGGAGCCCGTTATCGATTCCGCTGGCCACCACCGATGCCAACGGAAACATCATCGCCACACAGATTCAGTGCAAAGCGGTGCTGCAAAACCTGCAGAGCGGCCAAAGCTCCAACATCACCTGGGCCATTCAAGATCCCGATCCCAACGACGGCAACAATTACCTGAAAGCGTGTCCCCAGAACCCGCCGGCGGGCAGCACCTGCGCGACGCTAGGAACCATCACCCCCAGCACGGGAATCTATACCGCCCCCACGCTGCTGCCCAACTTCAACACGATCGAGCTCATGGCGATTCCAGCGGCCGCCCCCGCCAGTTTTGCAATCTCGCCGCTGCAGTTGAAATACCCGACCGCCAACATCAGTTCGGTCTCGCCATCGTTTTTGACCGCGGGAGCCCAATACACGCTGGATATCCAAGGCCAGTTTTTTTATCCCGCTACGACGGTGACGGTCAGCGGCGCGCAAACGGGCACGGTCACCGACGTCAACCCCAACCAGACCATGCCCTTCGGCGAGCTGCAAGCGCCGGTGCAAGTCACGCTGCCGGGGCTGCTGGTGGTGAAAGCCAACAATACCCCTTCCACCAATTTCAGCGGCGCCCGCAGCGGGACGCCCGCCCTGGTCATCGGGGAACCCTCAAGCCCGGCGGCAGCCTCGACGATCGCGGTGCAGATCGAGCAGATCGGCACCACCCCCGATCCCAACAACCCCGGCAGCACGCTGCCGGTCTATGCCAATACGGCTTTCGTGCCGTTAACGGCCTTGAACGAGCTGGCGGTAGTCAACGCCGACAGCGGCACGACGCTGCAGACGACCACCGGACAGACGGTCACCATCAGCCTGCCCAGCGGGTTCGCGCCAACCGCGGCCGCAGCCAATCCGGCCAACCACACCGTAGCCGTCGTCAGCGCCACCACGCCCGAGCTGGCGGTAGTGGACGCGACTCAGGACACGGTTATACACACCTATCCCATTCCGGCGAGCGGCAGCGTGAAGCTGGACGATGGCTCCTGCACCGTCTGCGCCATCGTGGTGGATTCGATCCGCAATCTGGCGGTGCTCGATACCGCGTCGGGATACATGACGATGGATTTATCCAGCGGCAAGACCTCGGCCGCGATGAGCGCGCCGGCGGCGGAAGATTTTGCCTACGATCCCAATACCCAGAACGTTTATATCCCCTACGCCAACAGCAACGGCAGCGGCATGGACGTGCTCAACCTCGCCAACGGGAGCCTAGCCAGCTATGCCCCCGCCAGCGGCAGCAACGGAGTTGGCGCTCAACCCGACAGCACCGCCTTCGATCCGGCAACGGACATCGCGCTTACCGCCGATGAAGCCAGCTCGAATTACACGCTGACGAATTTCAATCTCGCCAGCGCCAGCAATGTGCAGATCACGGCGCCTTCGCTCTCGTTCGCGATTACCGCGAGCTGCAGCGGCGCCTGGGAAAATAGCAGCCTGGAATTTTCCTCACATCTGGCCTGGCTGGCCAACGCGGGCGAATGCGTGGCGGTGGCGCAATTGCCCGCTTCGCCGGTGAGCGGCAGCCTAGCCTCTCCCACCACCGTCTCTCCCGGAACCGACAAGGCGATGGGCATGCGCTGGGCCAACCTGGGAATCGGTCCAGACGGCATCGTCTGGAACACGGCGCCGCATTCGCTGTCGACCTTTATCGGCATGAACGGCCATTCCTACGCGCTGGCGCTGCGGGCGGACCAGACCATGCTGGTGAAGGTGGATTTACAGCAACTTCTGGCCGCGCCCGCCGCGCCATCACCTCAGGACGCCAACCAGGTGGATCCCACCGCCGAGGTGAATAACGTCCCGATTGTGAACTATATTCCCCTGCCCTAAGGCGATCGAAAGCGCCATCAGGCCGCGGCCGTGGACGCGTTGCCGCCGGCAAAGGCAGCCTTGACGTGCGGCTTCAGCAAATAGACGATAATCCAGACGTCAATCGCGACCACAATCAACTGGTAAATCAAGACTCCGATGACGAAATGCGCCATCGAGGTCAGGATTCCCAGCAGGGCGGAAGCCACCCCCAACGCGGTTAAGACGATGGTGGTCAGCCGCGCCCAATTGTGCAGCTTGAGCATGCCAATGCCGATCGCAATTGCCAGCGCCGCAAAGAGCAGGAATACGACGGCGGCGACCGCTCCACCGAGGCCGACGATGACCCCTAGCGGGCTGTGGGATTGCGAAGCCGCCGCCGTGCCCAGAAAGGCGCTCAATGCGCCCGCGCCTAAGGCAAACAAGACACAAAGTGCGGCGCCAATCAAATCGAGCACCGCCAGAATGGTAACTCCCGTAGGACGTTGCATACCCCCTCCTGAAGTGGCATTGTGAACTGCAATACAACCGATCTCGGGCGAAACCTAGCGCGCCCGCAAACGAAAAGCAAGCAAATAATGCCGGCTTGCGGCGGGTTATGCTGTAAATATTTCCATGGGCCGGATCAGCGAAAATTTCCTGCTAACCACGGCGGCGGCGCAACGGCTGTTTCATGACTACGCCCAAGGCCAGCCCATCCTGGATTTTCATTGCCACCTTACCGCGGAAACCATCGCGCGCAACGAGCGGTTTCGCGACCTGCACCAGATCTGGCTGGAGGGCGATCATTACAAATGGCGGCTGATGCGCGCCAACGGCGTCGAGGAGCGGCTGTGCACGGGCGAAGCGCCGGCATGGGATAAATTCCTGGCTTGGGCGCGAACCGCGCCGCATACGCTGCGCAACCCGATTTATCACTGGAACGCGCTCGAGCTGGCGCGATATTTCGACATCGAGCCGGAGCTCAATGAAAGCACCGCGCCGGCAATCTGGAAGCGGGCCAACGAGCTGCTGGCGGGCGATGAATTGCGGCCACAAGCCATACTGCGCAAGTTTAAGGTAAGGGCGGTGTGCACCACGGACGACCCGGCCGACGATCTAGCGGCGCACCGGGAACTGGCGCAGCATCCGGCGCCGGCGCAGGTTTTCCCCACGTTCCGTCCCAACGCCATCACCTTACTGGGGGAAGAAGGCGTTTTCCGCGCCTGGCTGAACCGGCTGGGAGCGGCGGCCAATACAGAAATCGCGCGGCTCGGCGACCTGGAGCTGGCTTTGCAGGCGCGGCACCAAGCTTTTCATGAACTCGGCTGCCGGGCATCCGATCATGGACTGCCGGCGTGCCCGGGGACGATCTGCTCCAGGGCGGAGGCCGAACGCCATTTTGCCAGCTTGCGCGCCGGCAAAGCCCTGCCTGCCGAAGACGCCGCGCGCATGACCGGTTACCTGCTGCACTATTGCGCTCACCTGGACGCCGAGCAAGGCTGGGCGATGCAACTGCATCTCGGCGCGCTGCGCAACATCAACCCGCCCATGATGCGCCGGCTCGGGCGCGATACCGGGTACGACGCCATCAACGATCACCCGCAGGCCGCCGGATTGGCGGCGTTTCTCGGGCGGCTGAGCGAGGAAAATGCGCTGCCGAAAATGGTGTTTTATAACCTCAACCCCGCCGACAACACCATGCTTTCCACGCTGGCCGGCTGTTTTCAGGACGGCTCAATTCCGGGCAAAATGCAGTTGGGCAGCGCCTGGTGGTTTAACGATCACAAGGCGGGCATCGAAGCCCAGCTCAACGCGCTCTCGGAAACCGGGCTGCTGGCGCGGTTTGTGGGTATGGTGACGGATTCCCGGTCATTTATGTCGTATCCGCGGCATGAATACTTCCGCCGCGTGCTTTGCAATCTGGCGGGACGCGAGCTGGAATCGGGCGAGTTGGCGGCCGAGGAAAAGTCCGCCGGGCGAATGATCGCGGATATTTGCTACGCCAACGCGGAGCGGTACTTCCAGTTTCCGCTAGGGAAGGAGTCCGCCACGGAGATGGTGAAAGCCTGAAAGCAACGCGCTTCATTTAAGCGCCGGCGCGGCCCGCGCTTTCCAGGCTCAGCACCGCCGGCCGCAGGCCCGCCTTGGCCAGCGCCCAGTAGACCAGGAAGCCGGCGAAGAAGGAGTACAGCGCCGCCGGGTTATCCCAGGAAATCCAGTTGAACATGCCGGCCAGGCCGATCAGGAAGCCGGCCGCCCAGGCCAGGTAACCGGCCCAGTTGATGCCGGCGCGCGGCCCGGTCCATTGTTTGCCGGCCAACAGGTAATCGGCGGCCATGGCGCCGCAAATAGGCGCAAAGGAGGCGCCGACGATGTTAAAAAACATGACCAGGTGATTGGCGGCTCCGCTGGCCGCAAGCCATACGCCGATGGTGACGCCCACCAGGGTTGAAAGCCAGCGCGGGATGCGCGGCAGCATGGTGGTGAAGCTATTGGAGGCGATGAAGGCGCAAAAACAAGTGGGCACCAGCGAGGCCAGCGCGAAGAGGAAAAACATGATGCCGGAGAGCGCGCCGACGCCGGAAATGGCGTTAGAAAAATTGTAGCTGGCCGTCAGGCCGCGGCCAATCGCTCCGGCCACCGACAGCACGGCCAGGCCGCCGGCCACTACGATGGCCAGGGTAATGCCAATCAGGCCACCCCAGCGGATATCGGAAGGGTTGCGATTGTTAAGACCGAAATCGGCGCCGGCGGCGCCGGCGGTGGCGAAAAAGCCAATGACGATTTCCAGCATAGCCGCCAGCGCCAGCCAGGGATGCTGAGCAGGCGGGTGATAGGCACTCACGCCGGAGCGCATCGAGAAGAACACGATCAACAGCATTAATAGCGGAATCCAATTCAGCACCTGAGCCACGCGGGCGATGTATTGAATGCCTTTAATGGCAACCCAAGCCAAGCCGTATCCCCAGACGATGGCGATGGCGATAAACAGGCCGCGCGGCTCGCCTGCAAGCCAATGCTGGCTGTCGAAACCTTTCAGGATGAAGTCGGTGGCAACGAAGGTGGCCACCGAAAACCAGCCAATCTGCAAGGCGCCCATCAGCAGGCCCGGCATCAGATAGCCGCCGGTGGAACCAAAGGTGGAAGCGCCGACGATGTAGAGCGGACGCCCGGTCCGCATGCCCAGCATGCCGGGGACGTAGTAATAAAGCGCAAAACACAGTAGCCCGGCCAACAACAGACCGAGCAGACAGATGCCCACCCCGGCCTGGCTCAGGGTCGTCCCCGACATTTGCAGGTAAAACGCCACCCAGAGAAAAATGCCGGCATAGGCGGGGGCGGTATTTTTGTACCAGGGCGCACGATTGGCGGCGGGATTGGGCGTCGAGGCAGCCAGATATTCGGGCAAGTTGGGCATATTGGTCCTCGTTATTCGTGGAGGCTTGGCGGGATCATAGGCCAGGAAGAGCGTTTTGACAAGCAAATAGCGCTCGCGGCGGCACGGCCGCTTTTACTTTCAGGCGCTGACGATTGCATCAAGCCCCTCCCGCCAGAAGGATGGCTCGATGAGGACTCGGCTTTGCTTTTTCCCGGCCTGACGCGGATGTTAACGCTTGTCGACCAGCCGGGCATAGAGGCGTTCGTGGGCGTGCAGGCAAGCCGGCATATCCAGCTTGGTTTCCGCATGCCGGCGGCAAACGGCGCGGGACAGGGCGCCGATTTGCGCTACGGCCCGCGCGGCGGCGGCAATATCGCCGGGCGGGGTCAAAAAACCGGTGACGCCATCTTCCACAACCTCGGGCAAGCCGCCGCGACGAAACCCCACCACCGGCGTGCCCGCGGCCTGCGCTTCGGCCGGCGCCAGTCCAAAGGGTTCTTCCCAGTTCGATGGACATAACAGCACGGCGGCATGGCGCATGATTTCCCAAAGCCGGGCGCGGGACGCGGCGGGATGCAGCGTGATTCCCGAGATCCCTCGAAATGGCTCGATTTTTTCCCGCGCGTAGGCAGGATCGTAGGCTTCCCCATAAAGCGCCAGCGGGATGGCCGCCGCGCGGGCGATCGCAATCGCTTCCGCCGCGCCTTTTTCCGGGCTGAATCTGCCGGCAAAGACCGCACCCTCGCCGGGCGATGCGGACCAGGGAATGCGCGCAACCGGAATGCCATTGGACAGCACCGCATCAACATTAATTAAGCGGCTCCAATCACGCGCCGATGCGCGCGAAACGCAAGCCACCGCGGGCCGGCGGCCAACGCGGGCGGATGAGAATAAAGCCTCGGCGATTTCCGCCGCGGGCGTCATGTGCAGGGTATGCACGACCGGGATAGATAGCGAAGCGGAGAGGCGAATGGCGGGCGCGTCAAAGGCGTGATTGTGGGCCAGGTCGAAGCCGCGGCGACGCAGGTCGGAAAAGATGCCGGCGAAGGCGGCTTCCACCGCGCCCTCGTCCTCAAGCTCCGTTTCCGGCTCGCGTTTTTCAATGGCGACCCGCGAGGCCAGCAAGCGGGTGGCGTCTATGCCGGTATCCACGACCGAGACACCCGGAATAACGGAACCGCTCGAGGCGTACACCAGGACCTGATGCCCGCGCGCGGACAAGCCAATGGCTAAATCCGCCAACAAGGCCTGCGCGCCTCCCATTTGCGGCTCGCGCAAGGGAGCGACCAGCGGTGCAATCAGGGCGATTTTCATCTTAGCGGCTTTCGAAAATTATGGGCCATCAAGCGGCTCGGCCGCTTTTACTTTTAGGCGCTGACGCTTTCGCAAAGGTCCGGCCGAAATCGGGCGCATGGCGAATATGCCATTTAGAATCAATAATTTATCAGCATGACACCTTGATTTTCCCGCTCGATAAGACTTGCGTCCAAGCCACTTCGTTCACAGCGGCACGGCCGCATACCCCGCGCAGCATGAAATGCGTGACAAACAAGAAGAATTAGAGCGGGGGCAGAGAGTGGAGGAGGCGGATCATCGGGTTGGGGTCAAATCCCAGCCAGACGAGGCCGGCCAACATGACGCCCAGCACGACGCCGCTCCAAGGGGTGATGCGGCCGGAGAAGGCCCGCGGCAATGGATCGGGCGTGGCGAAGAGCGTCATTACAATCCGCAAATAGTAAAACAGGCCGATCACGCTCGAGGCCACCAGCACGATCACCGGCGTCCAGACGGCGACGGAGGCTCCGGCGGCGACGAGATAATACTTGCCGATGAAGCCGGCGGTGGCGGGAATACCGGCGAGCGAAAACAGCGAAAAGACGAACACGGTAGCCACCGCCGGACGGCGCCAAAACAGGCCGCGATAATCGTCAACCAATTCCGGCTCGCCGGAGGAGTTGGAAAGCGCGCCGATGACGCCAAAGGCGGCGAGGGTGGTGAGGAAGTAGGCCACCAGATAAAAAGCGGCGGCTTCGATGGCCAATTGCGGATTACCCGCACGCAGGGCGGCCAGCACGGCCACCAGCAGATAACCCATGTGGGCAATCGAGGAATAGGCCAGAATGCGTTTCACGTTGTCCTGCAGCAGGGCGAGCAGATTGCCCACGATCATGGACGCGATGGCGATCAGGCTGACGACCAGCAGGATGCCGCGGTGGGCGGCGTGAAAGCTCAACAGAAAGCGCAACAGGAGCGCCACGATGGCGCCCTTGGAGAGAGTGGAAATCCAGGCGGTGACAGGGGCGGCGGCGCCCTGATAGACGTCTGGGGTCCAGAGGTGAAACGGGGCGACGGCCATTTTGAAGCCGATGCCGGTAAGCACCAGGGCCACGCCGGCGGCCAGCATCGAGGTATTCGCCAGAGCAGCGTGCCCAGGCACGGCGGCAAGCGCGGCGGCGAAACGGTTGAACGCGAGCGTCCCCAGGGCGGCATAGATCAGGGCGATGCCGAAGAGCAAAAACGCGGCCGAAGCGGCGGCAAGCACCAGGTATTTGACGCCGGCCTCGAGCGAAAGCCGGCGCGGGCCGAGATAGGCGATCATGGCGTAAAGCGAGACGCTCATCATCTCCAAGCCCAGAAAAAACGAGGCGAAATGGGTGCTCGCGACGAGCACGGCGCCGCCCAGGGTGGCGATCAGGCTGAGCAGGTAAAGTTCTTCGCGCGGCCCTTCCTGCCGGCCCAGATAGTCGTAGAGCAAAATGACAATGACCAGCTCCGCCGCCACCAGCAGGCCGAAAAAGAAAAGCGAGTAGCGATCGACCACCAGCAGCGGCGTGACTTGGCGCGGCGCCAGCGGCGCGGCTAAATAGAGCGAAACCAGCGAGGCCACCAGGCCGGCCAGCGACAAGCCGAGCGTCAAGCCATGGCGGCGGCGAAAAGCGATGCCCATCATGACCACGATGGCGGTCGCGGCCAGCACGATCCAGGGCAAGAGCGCAAGCGCGTCGGAGGCGGTCATCGCAATTTTCCACCCTTCGGGCGAGGAGCCCTACCCTGCAGGCGCAGCGCTTGCACTCGCGCAACCGGAATGTTCCTGAAAAGAACGGGCGGGACAAGCGCACTCCCAGGGCGGAATAGCGCGATGCCACGAGGCGGGACGCCCAGGTTTGCAAGACGGTCGCTGCGCAAAATTCCAGGCTTGCCCAGAGATTGCAAATAACCCAGCGCCGGGGCGACGGCAGTCAAGACCGGACGGGGGAACAGCCCCAGCCACAACAGCGCCACGATCATCGGGGCCAGCATGAGCGTTTCGATGCGCCGCAGGTCGGGCAGCTTCCAGGCCTGCTCATTGGGGCCGTGGAAGGCGCGCTGCACCAACCGCAGGGCATAGAAGGTGGCCACCAGCACGCCGGCGGCGGCCAGCACGGCCAGCCAGCGACTGACGGGCCAAGCGCCGAGCAGCACCAGAAACTCGCCCACGAAATCGCCCAAGCCGGGCAGGCCGAGCGAACCCAGCGCAAAAAACAGCGCCGCGCCGCTTAAACGCGGCATGACGTCCCAGAGCCCGCCCATGCGCCCCATCTCGCGGGTATGCATGCGCTGCTGCAGCAACCCGGCAATGACAAACAGCGCGCCGGTGCTGATGCCATGAGCGATCATGGTGACCACCGCGCCGTTGAGCGCCAAGGCGTTCCAGGCATAGATGCCCAGCAGGACGAAGCCGAGATGGCTGACGCTGGTATAGGCCACCAGGCGCTTGAAGTCGGTTTGGCCGAAGGCGAGGATGCCGCCGTAGAGAATGCCAGCCACGGCGAGCGCCATGGCAAAGGGCGCGAATTGGCGAGACACACTGGGGAACAGCGGCAGCGCAAACCGCAGCAGGCCATATGCGCCGGTCTTCAACATCAGGCCGGCCAGCACGACGCTGCCCGCCGTCGGCGCCTCGGTATGCGCGTCGGGCAGCCAGGTATGCACCGGGATGGCCGGCAGCTTTACGGCAAAGGCGATAAAGAAGCCCAACATGATCCACCAGGCGGCGGTGGAAGACAAAGGCGTAGCCAGCAGGGCGCGATATTCGAAGGTCATTACGCCGGTGGCGGCGCGATGGGCGAAGACCAGCGCCAGGATGGCGACCAGCATCAGCAGGCCGCTGAGCTGGGTAAAGATAAAAAATTTCACCGAGGCATAGCGGCGGCGCTCGTGTCCCCAAAGCGCAATCAGGAAAAACATCGGGACCAGCATCAGTTCCCAGACGAAGTAAAAGAGAAACAGATCCATCGCCAGGAAAACGCCGGTAATGCCGGCCAGCACCCAAAGCAGGTTGAGATGAAAAAACCCGACGCGCTCCCGAATTTCATTCCAGGAAACCAGCACGGAGACCATGCCGAGGAAAAAAGTAAGCATCAGCAGCAGCAGGCTGAGGCCATCCATGGCCAGGTGGAAGCGGATGCCGAAGCGCGGCATCCAATTCCAGTCGAGCTGCAGGAGCCAATGACGATGGCGCAGAAACGGGGAGCGAGCGGCGGAGAGCCAACTGATTAAGCCGAGGACGAAATCCACGGCCAGGGCGCCCAAAGCCAGCCAGCGGGGGGCGCGATCGCGCCAGAAGGGGGAAGAAGATTGCCCGAAAACACCGGCGAGCATGCCGGCCATGAAGGGAATCGCAAGCATCCAAAGCAGCATCATGCCCACACCGCCAGCGCGGCCAGGATCACGGCGCCGGCGGTGATCCAGGCCGCATACCAGCGCAGCCGCCCGTTTTCACTGCGCCGGAGAATGCGCCAGCCCCAAACATGCACGCGCGCGACGGCAGCGTAGCCGGCATCGATCACGTCGTGACGGTCGAGCCGCGCAAAAGCCACGAGGGGGCGCACGAAGACGGCGTCATAAAGCCAATCCATACCCCAATCGGCGAACCAGAAGCGCCGAATCGCATCCACGAAACCGCTCGCCGGACGAGGCACGCGCCGCAGGGCGTACAGCCACCAGGCGAGGAAGAGACCGAGCGCGAACAGGCATGCGGCAATCAGTTCCGATAAAGGCTCGGTCAAGCCGCCGCGGGTTTGCGCGGCGGGCGGCAGCGCGGCATGCAGAAAGTTGGTGAAGAAAGCCGCTTTGCCCATCCAAGGAGGAAGGTTGACGAAGCCGCCGATCAGAGCCAGCACCGAAAGCGTGAGCACCGGCAGCTTGATGCGCCATGCGGGCCAATGCCCGGGAGCGGTCTTTTGCTCGCCGTAAAAGACTAAAAAAATCAGGCGGAAGATATACAGCGCGGTCAGCAGCACGCCGAGCATGCCGGCCACCCACAAGGCGGGACCGCCGGAGGGCGAGCTCCAGGCGCGCCAGAGGATCAAATCTTTGCTGTAAAAGCCGGCGGTCACCAACGGCAAGCCGGCGAGGGCGCAGCCGCCGATGACGAAGCCCCAAAAGGCATAGGGCAGATCGCGGCGCAGGCCGCCCATCTTACGGATGTCGTGCTCTTCGTGAAGTGCCTGGATCACGATGCCGGCGACGAGGAATAGCAATGCTTTAAAAAAGGCATGGGTCATCAAATGAAAAATCGCGGCGGACCAGGCGCCCACGCCCAGCGCCAAAAACATGTAGCCGATCTGGCTGATGGTGGAATAGGCGAGCACGCGCTTGAGGTCGTACTGGGTCAGGGCGCTGCAACCGGCGAGCAGGAGCGTCGCCGCTCCGATCACGGCCACCGCCAACCGCACCGGCGGGGCGAGGGCGAAGAGGACGTGGGTGCGGGCGATGAGATAGACGCCGGCGGTCACCATGGTGGCGGCGTGGATGAGGGCGCTGGTGGGGGTGGGGCCAGCCATGGCGTCCGGCAGCCAGGTTTGCAGCGGGAGTTGGGCCGATTTCCCCACCGCGCCGCCCAGCAACAGCGCCGCGGCAGCGATGGCCGGCGCCGAGCCCACAGGCCATTGCCGCGCCGCCAGATGCATGAGCCGCGGCAGGTTGAGCGTGCCAAAACGGTTAAAGAGCAACAACAACCCCAGCGTGAAGGCGGTATCGCCGACGCGGGTCACGATAAAGGCTTTGCGCGCCGCCCGTCCATTGGCGCGGTCGCGATACCAAAAGCCGATGAGCAGATAGCTGCACAAGCCCACGCCTTCCCAGCCGAGAAACAGCAGCAACAGATTATTCGCCAGCGATAGCGTCAACATGGAGGCGACGAACAGGTTCATGTAGGCGAAAAAGCGGCTATAGCCGTCGTCTTCCCGCATGAACTCGGCCGAGTAGAGGTGAATCAAGAAGCTGACGAAACTGACCACCAGCAACATGACCAGCGAGAGCGCATCCAGATAAAAGGAGACGCGCACCGAGAAGCCGCCAGCGGCAATCCAGCTCCAAAGCGTTTGAGTGTAGGCGCCGCCGGGCGGTGGCGCGGTAAAAAAGGCGAAGGCGAGCAGCGCGGCGACAACGGTGCTGGCGGCGACCGAGCCGACGCCGACAATGGCGGCGGCTTTGCGCGAGGCGCGGGCGCCCAGCGTCGCCAGCCACAAGAAGCCGGCGAAGGGGAAGGCGGGAGCGAGAGCGAGCAAAGGATACACGTCAGCCCCGCAATTGGCTGGCCGCATCCGCGTCCAGCCCCTGGCTGCGGCGATACACCTGCAACACCAGCGCCAGGCCGACGGCGACTTCCGAAGCCGCCATGGTCAAAATGAAGATGAACATCACCTGGCCATCGGGCTGGCCCCAGCGCGCGCCGGCGGCGACGAAGGCCAAACCGGCGGCATTGAGCATGACCTCGATCGACAACAGGATGTAGACCAGGTTACGCCGCGCCAGCAGACCGGCGACCCCCAGCGCGAAGAGAATCGCCGCCAGGAGCAGCGCTGCTTGAGGACTCGCCATCTTTCACCTCCGGAAAAGCCTGCCGGCGCCAGCCCAGGTGATAGGCGCCGACCAGGGCAGCCAGCAAGAGCATTGAAGACAACTCCACGCCCAGCAGGTAAGGGCCGTAGAGCGCCAGGCCGACGGCGCGCGGGGAAACGGCGGCTTGCGCCGGCGCCGCCGCGGGCGCGGCCATCGAGGCCAGATAGATCATCTCGACCGCCAGGAGCGCGGCGAGAATCGCGGGGCCGATCCAGATATGCGGCGGCAGCAGTTGCTCCTCGGCCTGCGCCGCCCGCCGCCCCAGATTCAGCATCATCACCACGAAGATGAAGAGCACGATAATGGAGCCGGCGTAAATGATCACTTCCAGCGCCGCAATGAAGGGCGCGCCATAGCCGAAAAAGATAATCGACACGGCCAACAGCGAGACCGCCAGATAAAGCAGCGATTGCACCGCGTTTTTGCCGGCAATCGCCAGCAGGGTGGCGGCCACCGCAATCACCGCAGCAAGGTAAAAAGCCAGCGCGTTCATCAGCGATGCCTCATGGCAGCAGTTGGTGTAGATCGGCGGGCGGCGCCTCGTTTTCGGCTTCGCCCTTGTCTTTGCCGCCTATGCTTACGCCAGCGACGCGCCAAAAGTTGTAGCCGGGGTACTTGCCCGGGCCGGCAATCAGCAGGTCTTCTTTCTCGTAAACCAGGTTGGGCCGGCGGTACTCGCTCATCTCGAAATCGGGGGTGAGCTGGATGGCGTAAGTCGGGCAAGCCTCTTCGCAGTAGCCGCAAAAGATACAGCGCGAAAAATTGATGCGGAAAAATTCCGGGTAGCGCCTTCCAGTCGAGTCTTCCGTGGCCTGCAGCGCGATGCAATCCACCGGACAGGCGATGGCGCAAAGGTAGCAGGCGACGCAGCGCTCGCCGCCGTCGGGATCGCGCGACAGGATAATCCGCCCGCGCCAGCGGGGCGGTAAATACGCCGGCTGCTCGGGATACTGACGCGTCACGCGGCGGCGGAAGCCGTGCAGAAAAATATCCCAGATGGTGCGCGCGATTCCAAACATTGGCTTACCCATGCATGGCCAACACCACCGCCCCGGTCACGAGCAGGTTGCCGAGCGCGAGCGGGAGCATCAGTTTCCAGGCCCAGGCCATCAGTTGATCGAAGCGCGGCCGCGGCAGCGAGGCGCGCATCAAGATAAAAAACCCCAGGAAAACGAACACCTTCAGCAGGAACCAGACCAGCGGGGGCAGCAGCGGCCCGCGCCAGCCGCCAAAAAACAGAATGGCGATCATTGCCGAGATCAACGTAATGCCGATATACTCGCCCACGAAAAACATGCCGAATTTCATGCCGGAGTATTCGGAATGAAAGCCGGCCACCAATTCACTTTCGGCTTCGGGCAAATCGAAGGGAAGGCGGCGGGTTTCGGCCAGGCCGGCGATTAAAAACAGCAGAAAGCCTAAAAACTGCGGCACCACGAACCAGAGGCGGCGCTGCGCGGCGACGATGCCCGAAAGGCGAAAGGTTCCAGCCAGCAGCACCACGCCCATCAGCGACAGTCCCATGAAGACTTCATAGCTGAGCATTTGAGCGGCGGCGCGCAGCCCGCCCAGCAAAGAATATTTATTGTTCGAGGCCCAGCCCGCCAGCACGATGCTGTACACGCCCAGCGAAGACATCGCCAGGAAAAACAGCAGACCAATATTTAAATCGCTAATGACGATGCCAGGCGCGACCGGAATGACCGTAAACGACATCAGCACGGTCAGGATGATCACCGCCGGGGCCAGCACGAAGATGACCTTGGAAGTCGCGAAGGGAGGGACCCAATCCTCCTTGGCGAAGATTTTGATCATATCGGCCAGCACCTGTAGCAAGCCGAAGGGGCCGACGCGATTGGGGCCATAGCGATCCTGCCAAAGGGCGAGCAGGCGGCGTTCCAACCAGATCAGGCCGCTGGCGATGCCCAAGACCACCAGTAGAATCCCAACCAGCGAAAAAATGGGATGGGGGCTGATCATAAAAGCAACCCGCGAGCGGCTAACAGGCCGAATTGGAAAAGCGTCATCATGCGCGCTCGATTCGGCACCAGGCCGGCAGCGCCAGGCCTTGCAGCGGCCCAAGGCCTGCCGGCACGCCAGCCAGTCCGGGAGCCAGATCGGGGCGGATGACCAAGGGCAGCGTGAATCGTTGCGATTCCAGAATGAGGACCAAAGCCTCGCCGGCGCCCAAACCTAAGCGCGCGGCATCGGCTTCGCTCAAGGCCAGATACGGCTGGGGCGAGAGCTGGCTTATGCCGGGAGCCAGCCGGCTCAATTCCTCCGAACCAAAAATGTGGTAGAGCGGCACGGCGCGCCATTCTCCCGCGCGCGCCGCCGGCGGCGGCGGCACATCGCGGAAATAGCGCTCGCCGGAAGACGGCGCGGGCCACACCCGCACGCCGGGATTGCCGCCGCGCAAAGGTCCGTCAATTTCCCGCTGCAACTTGTTCCAGGCCTGATAGGAATTCCATCCGGGCGCCCAAGCAAAGGGCAGAATAGCCGCCGGGGGCTGGGTGGGAGCGCCCTCCATGGAAAAGGCCAGCGGGGTATCCGGATCGGGGGGTGGCGCCGGCTCGCTGACGTTGAGGTTGGCGGACATGGCGGTACGCCCGCTGAAGCGATGCGGCTGGCGCGGAACTTTTTCCCCATGGATACGAAAGCTCTCCGGCGGCGCCGCGGTCGCGGCCGCGGCCAGATCGGGAAACTCGGCGGCGAGCGCGCGCAGCACGTCGTCGAGCGTTTCCCAGCGCCCCGCTTCCCTGCCCGCCACCGCCAGGGCATCGCGCAGCCAGCGCCAACTGGCTTGCATTTCCCCGGGCGGCGGATAGGCGGCGTAGTAGCGCTGGGCGCGGCCTTCATAATTGATGAACGTGCCATCATCCTCGGCCCAGGCGGCGGCGGGCAGCGCCAGCCGCGCCTGCCGCGTGGTCGGGGTTTCGATGCAATCGAGCGCGATCAGCCGGTCGAGGCCGCTCGCCAGGGATTGCATCTCGCCGGCCGGCAGCCGGCGATAGAGATCGTTTTCCAGCACGATGACGGTAGCGGCGCCGGCGCGCACCGCGTCCAAAGCTTGAGATAGCGGATGGGGATCGAGCAAAGCCAGTCCCAGGCTGTTGGCCTCAGGAACGGCCAGCGCCAGCCGCGCATCGTTTTCCGACGAAGAATCATCGGGCCTGGCCTCGGCTGTGGAGTTGGCTTTGGGCGAGTTCCGGCCATTGTTCTTATTGAGACGGCGCAGCGCGGCGGCGATATTGGCGGCGGCCTGGAGCAGCTCGGTGCTGCGGCAGCCAAGTCCGGAAACCACCAGCGGGCGTTGGGCCGACCGCAGCGCCGCGGCGATGCGCCCGGCCAGCGCCGCCGCTTCCGGCGCCAGGCCGGCGACGGCTGGCGACTCCGGCGCGAGCGCATGCGCCACCGCGAACCCCAACCGGGCCAGCTCTTCAGGGGCGCCGCGCCAAAGCTCGCGCGCAATATCGTCCAGCCGCGTGGCGGCCGGCGCGGCGATATAAAAAGGACCGCGCCGCTGCTGGGCCAACTCCCGCGCGGCATGGTCGAGCCAGGCAGGAATCTTCAGCGCTTCGAGCGCTTGCATGGGCTGCTGGCGCACCGCCTGGCGCAAGCTCAAGGCCATGCGCGGCGCGGTGTTGGTAACATCTTCACCGAGCACCAGCACGGCGTCGGCACTTTCCATCGAGCGCAGCGGCGCCGCCGGCTGCCGCCGCAGAATTTCCAGTGCCAAACGCAGCAAAGCCAGTTCGGCATCGGCAACGCCGGCATAGAAATGCCGCGCGCCCACCACCGCGCGCAGGGCGAAGTTGGCTTCCAGCGAAGCCCGCGGCGAGCCAATGCCGATGACGCGGTCATCGGCCAGCCATTCGCCCAGCAGTTCCGCCGCCTGTTTTTGCGGCAGCGATTGCGGGCCGCCGGCCAGCCGCAAGCGCGGCTGCCGCAGGCGTTGATCGCCGTTGACGAACTCATAGCCATAGCGGCCGCGGTCGCATAAAAAATAGCCGTTCAACCCGCCGTGATAGCGATTGACAATGCGCCGCAGCATGCCGTAGCGCTCACCCGGGCTGAGATTGCAGCCCACGCCGCAATGCGGGCAGATGGAGGGCGCGAATTGCATATCCCATTTGCGGGTGTAGTGACGCTTGTGGGTGGCGTCGGTGAAAACGCCGGTGGGGCAGACTTCGTCGAGATTGCCGGAAAATTCGCTCTCTAAAACGCCATCCTGATAGCGGCCAAAGTAGGCCAGGTTGCGGATGCCGAACACGTTAAAATCCCGCCCGCCGGCATATTCGCGATAGAAGCGCACGCAGCGATAACACTGGATGCAGCGGTTCATTTCGTGATGCACCAACGGGCCCAGGTACTGGTTGCGAAAGGTGCGCTTGGCGAAGCGGTAACGGCGGTAGTCGTGGCCGGTCATCACGGTCATATCCTGCAGATGGCATTCGCCGCCCTCGTCGCAGACCGGGCAGTCGTGCGGATGGTTCTGCATCATGCCTTCGATGATGCCGGCGCGAAACGCCACCGCTTCGGCATCGGCGATGGAGATGCGCGCGCCTTCCGATGCGGCCGTCATGCAGGCCATCACCAGCTTGCCGCGCTGATCCTCCGGGCCGCGAAACTGCTTGATGGCGCATTGCCGGCACGCGCCCACCGAACCCAGCGCCGGATGCCAGCAGAAGTAGGGCAGATTGAAGCCGAGCGAGAGGCAAGCGTGCAGCAGATTCTGTCTCGCATCCACTGCATAGGGCCGGCCGTCAATGTAGATCGTGGCCACGCCTTAGCTCCAAGGGCAGCGCCGCTCGCGAATGTGCGCCATGAAATCCTCGCGAAAGTATTTGAGCGCGCTGCCCAACGGCTCAACCGCGCCGGGGGCCAGTGCGCAAAAGGTATTGCCGGGAGCGCAAAATTTCACAATCCATTCCAGCCGGTCCAGGTCGGCCTCGCTGCCCTGTCCGCGCTCCAGGCCATCGAGCAGGCGCTCGGCCCAACGCAGGCCGCTCCAACAGGGAGTACACCAGCCGCAGGATTCCTGCGCGAAAAATTCCTCCAGATTCCAGACCATGCCCACCGGGCAGGTGCGATCGTCGAGCACGATGATGGTGCCGGTGCCCAGGCGGCTGCCCGCCTTCTCGACATGGGTAAAATCCATGGCCACATCGAGATGCCGCTCGGTCAAAAAATCGGTGGAGGCGCCGCCCGGCAGCAAGCCACGCAGCTTCAGCCCGTCGCGCAGGCCGCCGGCATGCTCCTCCAACAACTCGCCCAAAGGCGTGCCCATGGGCAACTCCCAGAGTCCCGGGCGCTTCACCTTGCCGCTGGCGCCGTAAAGCTTGCTGCCGGCATCGACGCCGCGGCTTAAGCCATGAAACCAGGCCGCACCATGGGTGATGATGTGCGGCAAGCAGGCCAGGGTTTCCACGTTCTGAACGATGGTGGGCTTGCCAAACAGCCCGGAGACTTGCGGATAGGGAGGCTTGGCGCGGGGATTGGCGCGCTTGCCCTCGAGCGCGTTCAAGAGCCCGGTTTCCTCGCCGCACATATAGCGGCCGGCGCTGACGTGCAGGTAGAGCTCCAGGCCGCGATCGGCGCCGAACGGATGCCGCCCGAGATAGCCGGCCTGGTAAGCCTCGGCAATGGCGCGCTCGACCCGCCTGGCCGCCAGGGTGTACTCACCGCGCAAGAAGACGTAGGCGACATCGGCTTCGATGGCGCACGCGGCAATCATCATGCCTTCCAGCAACTGGTGCGGATTGCCTTCCAGCAGCCAGCGGTCTTTAAACGTGCCCGGCTCCATCTCGTCGGCGTTGGCCGCCAGATATTTCGGATGCGGAGCCTCCGCGCCCAAGGGGACAAAGCTCCATTTCTGCCCGGTGGGGAACCCGGCGCCGCCGCGGCCACGCAGTCCGGAATCGGAGACGAGTCTGGTAATTGCCTCAGGCGCCATGCGCAGCGCCTGGCGCACCGCCCGATAGCCGCCGGCGCGCTCATATTCCTGGAGCGACAGCGGCTCGCCATCGGGTTTCATATCGCGGGTCAAAGGGCGCTCGCCGTTCATCAGCGGTAACCCTCCAGCACGCGATCGAGCGCGTCCGGGGAGAGGTCGCGGTGCAGATCCTGGTCGATCATCAGCGCCGGGGCGTGATCGCAAGCGCCCAGGCAGACAATCGGCAGCAGGGTGAAGCGCCCATCGGCGGTGGTTTCGCCGAAGCCGATGCCCAGGCGGCGATGCAGCTCCTGGCGCAACTGGGCGTAGCCCATGATCCAGCAACTGACGCTATTGCAGAGCAGGATCACATGCCGCCCCACCGGGCGGCGGTAGATCAGGTTGTAAAAAGTGGCGACCGAGTCCAGATCGTCGGGCGACATTTGAAGAAACTCGGCGATCTCGCGCAAGCTGTCATCCGAGATCCAGCCGCGATGGCGCTGCACGATGCGCAGCGCGTCAATGGAAGCCGCGTCGCGGCGCGGATAGCGCTCAAGCTCCGCTTCGATCTCCCGCCGTTCTTGCTCCGCCAGCATCCCCAGTTCTCCTTAACGGTCCACGTCGGCCAGCACGTAGTCGAGGCTGCCAAGAATCGCCAACAGGTCGGGAATCATGCTGCCACGACAGAGCTGGGGCAGAAGCTGCAGGTGGGCGAAGGAAGGGGTGCGAATGCGGGTGCGATACGAGGTTGTGCCGCCGTCGCTCACTAGGTAGTAACCGTTGCCGCCTTTGCTGGCTTCAATCACCCCCAACGCTTCGCCCGGCGGCACCACCGGGCCCCAACTGACGCCGAGAAAGTGCGTGATCAGCGTCTCGATATCGTGCATGGTGCGTTCTTTGAGCGGCGGCGTGGCTTCCGGCTCGAGCGACTTGTAAGGTCCCGGCGGCATTTGCTTGACGCATTGCTCGATGATCCGCAGGCTTTGCCGCATCTCTTCCACCCGGACCAGGGCGCGGTCGTAACAATCGCCGGTCCGTCCGGTGGGAATATCGAAGGCGAAATTTTCATAGCCGCCGTACGGCTGGCGCTTGCGGAAATCCCAATCCAGCCCGGTGGCGCGCAGGTTAGGGCCGGTCACCCCCCATTCCACCGCCTCGGCCGCGGTACAGCCGCCCACGCCGACGGTGCGGGCTTTGAAGATGCGATTGCCCAGGATTTCATGATCGTATTCGCGAAGTTTCGGGGGAAAATACGCGATAAAGTCGCGAAACATGGCATCCCAGCCGCGGGGCAGGTCTTGCGCCACTCCGCCGATGCGAAACCAGTTGGGATGCATGCGCGCCCCGCAGACCGCTTCGATGATGGCGAAGGCGCGCTCGCGGTCGTTGAAGGTGTAAAACACCGGCGACAACTGGCCCAGATCCTGAGCGAAGGTGCCGTACCAGACCAGGTGGCTGATGATACGGAACAATTCCGCCAGCATGATCCGGATCACCTGCGCCCGCGGCGGCACGTCAATCCCGGCCAGTTTTTCCACCGCGGTCAGATAAGCGAAATTGTTCAGCACGCCGCCGAGGTAATCGATCCGGTCGGTATAAGGAATGTAGGTGTGCCAGCTCTGCCGCTCGCCCATCTTTTCTGCGCCGCGGTGGTGATAGCCGATGTCGGGCACCGCGTCGACGATCACCTCGCCATCGAGCTGCAAAGCGATCCGGAGCACGCCGTGCGTGCCGGGATGCTGCGGCCCGACGTTAAGGAAGAGGAAATCGACGCCCTCATGGCTGTGCCGCATGCCCCAATCTTCGGGACGGAATCGCAGCGCTTCCTGCTCGCGCTCTTCTTTTTCCTGGTCCAACCGATAGGGGCCCATCTCGGTGGCGCGGGCGGGATGATCTTTGCGCAGCGGATGCCCCACCCAGGTTTTCGGCATGATCAGCCGTTGCAAATGAGGATGTCCCTCGAAGACGATGCCCAACAGATCCCAGGCCTCGCGCTCGTACCAGTTCGCCGCCGGCCATACGGGAGTGATGGAAGGCAGCGAGAGATGATCTTCCCGCAAGGACGTTTTAACTCGCGCGTAACAATTACCCTCAAGCGAGAGCAGGTGATAAATGACGGTGAAATCGCCAGGCGGCTCGCCGGCGCGCTGAGCGCGCACGCGCTGGTCAACCGCCGTCAGGTCGTAAAGCATGGCATAGCGCGGCGAAGCTTCCGATTTCAGATAAGCCAGCACCGCGGGAATGTTTTCGGCGGGCGCCCAAATCGTGGGAATATTGTCGCGGACGCTTTGCTCGACGATCGGCAGTTGCGGAAACTTTTCCCGCACCGTATCCGCAAGGCTGGTAGCGACGGCGACCGGCATTGAAATCCTCAAACCTCGTCGGGAGGACGCAGGCTGGTGGCGCCCTGACGCCGCGGGCGTTTCAGATCGCGCAGCGAGGGCAGCGGACCGCGCAACACTTCCTGGGAGCCCACCACCCAACTCAAGGGCCGGCGCTCGCGGCCCACCGCGTGCTGCAGCAACAACAGGCCTTCCATAAAGGCATCGGGACGAGGCGGGCAGCCCGGCACGTAAACGTCCACCGGCAGGAATTTATCCACTCCCTGCACCACGCTGTAGATGTCATACATGCCGCCGGAGTTAGCGCACGAGCCCATCGAAATCACCCAGCGCGGCTCCATCATTTGTTCATATAGGCGCTGGATCACCGGCGCCATTTTGATGAAGACCGTGCCGGCAATCACCATCAGGTCGGCCTCGCGGGGCGTGCCGCGGATCACCTCGGCGCCGAAGCGGGCAATATCGTATTTGCTGGTCAGGCTAGTGGCCATTTCCACAAAGCAGCAGGAAAGGCCAAAGTTAAAGGGCCAAATCGAGTTTTTACGACCCCAGGCGAGCAGGTCTTCGAGGCGCGCCAGCACCAGGCTGCGGCGGGTTTCCCGATCGAAGGCGCCGGCCTGGGACTCCAACAGGCGCTGCGTCTCGCTGGGGGGCGGGTTCAGCGCCGGCGCCATAGCTGCGCCTCCCCGCAGTGGACGGCGATTTGCCGTTCGCCCCAATCCAGCGCCTTCACGCGCGCGAGATAGATCAGGGCCAGCAGCAACACGCCCATAAAAATCGCCGCCTCGACGTAACCGGTCCAGCCCAGCTGGCGTGCAGCCACGGCCCAGGCAAACAGGAACACCGCCTCCAGGTCGAAGACGACAAAAAACATGGCGACCAGGTAGAACTTGGCCGAAAGCCGCACATGCGCCGAGCCTTCCGAGACGATGCCGGATTCGTACGGGGAGCCGGTGGCGGGCTGGTCGTGGATCTGACCGAGCACGTAGGAGAGCACCAGCATGCCGGCGATCACCGCCAATGCCAGAACGAAATAGATGCCCATCGCCCAGAGCGTCATCTATACCGCCAATCAGGTATTTTGGCCCAACTTCGGCTTAGATTCTTCAGGCGGTGAAGCAGTTACCCGCCCGCGGACAGGCCAATTATATCACTTCGCGATATACATTAAGCAAAGCGCCGCGGCGACCCCCCTCACTGACTGGCTGGCGGCGCGTTCCACCGGCGATTCGCCTGCGGCCGCGGGCGGCACAGCCGCTTTTACTTTTAGGCGCCGATACTTTCGCAAACGTCCGGCCGAAGCCGGGCGCTTTGCGAAAACTCATGGCTGCCGAAAGTTTTTTTCGTTTATAGGCGCAAAACCTAACAGGAACCCCGCGCGAACCCGGCCTACGGGCATGGCTGCAGGCAATTTCTCCGAAATTGCCCATGACGAAAACTTCTGTCCGACTAGGCCGTTAACGCTTCTGGTGTACGCTTGTCCATTCCCAGCATTGGAGCCTGCTCATGCCGACGGACCCTTTTCTCGAGATGGTGGCCAAAAAAGCCCAGGTGAAGCTGCCGCTGGGCGAGTTCGATCCCGTCTCCTGCCTGCGCGTGCCCGAACACGAAATCACATGGCCGGCCGCGCCGGTGATCGACATGCATTGCCACGTGGATGGGCTGGATTTGGAAGCGGTGGTGAAAGTCATGGATGCCTGCCGCATCGAGCACATGGTCAACATTTCGCTGGCGAAGGGCGGCGAGCTGGACGCGATCATGCGCAAATTCGCCGCGGCGCCGGCCGGACGCTTCACCTTATTTGTGCTGCTGGATCCGGCTCCGCTGGCCCGCAATCAACCGGCGGGCCGGCTGGCGGAAGAATTGGAGCGGCGGGTGGAGCAGGGCGCGCGCGGGCTGAAGGTCTGGAAAGACGTGGGGCTGACCGCGCGCGACAGCGCGGGGCAACTGCTGCGGCTGGACGATGAGCGTTTCGCGGCGGTATTTGAAAAGGCGGCGGAAATCGGCATTCCGGTGATGCTGCACACCGCCGATCCGGCGGCGTTTTTTCAGCCCATCGACGCCCGCAATGAACGCTATGAAGAACTCGCCGCGCATCCCGATTGGGGCTTTCACGGGGCGGCTTTTCCCTCGAAAGCCGCCTTGCTGGAACAGCGCGACCGGGTGCTGGCGAACCATCCGCGCACGGCCTTTCTCGGCGCCCATGTTGGCAGCAT
The DNA here is from genome assembly GCA_021818955.1 of Acidobacteriota bacterium. Taxonomy (GTDB): domain Bacteria; phylum Acidobacteriota; class Terriglobia; order Terriglobales; family SCQP01; genus JAKASR01. Next base: position 30,336 of record JAKASR010000024.1, on the reverse strand, counting down.
GGAAGAAGATTTGGAGAAGGCCAGCCACACCCTCGAACGGTTCCCGAATTTTAGCGTGGATATTTCCGCGCGCGCGGCCGAACTGGGACGCCAGCCCCGAACCGCCCGTGGATTTTTTCTGCGCTATCCGGAACGGATCCTGTTTGGCAGCGATTTGATTCCCGAGATCTCCATGTACCGGCTGTACTACCGCATGCTGGAAACCGCGGACGAATACTTTCCCTACCCCACGCATGAATCCGGCCAGGGACGCTGGCGCATTTACGGGCTGGAGCTTCCCGTGGAGACGCTGCGCAAGGTCTATTCGGAAAATGCGCAGAAATTTCTGGTTAAAATATAAGCCGCCGCAAGCGGTGGCTCGGCCGCTTTTACTTTTAGGCGCTGACGCTTTCGTAAAGGTCCGGCCGAAACCGGACGCATTGCGAATACTCATGGATGCCGACAGTTTATCGTCGTTAATAGGCGCGGGACCTAATAGGAACCCCGCGTTTCGGCCTGCGATTTCGGACAAAAACTGCTGTCCGACTCGGCCGTTAACGCTTAAGGTGGAGCGATGAGCAAAATGTTTGGCTTGGTGAGCTTGCTGATTGTGCTGGTCATCGGGGCGTACCTATTCAAGACCCAGATGACGACCGGCGCCCCGAAGGGCGCGGCGCCGATGCCGACGGCCGACGTGGTGGGGGTAAAAACCGATCTGATCGCGATTGGCCAGGCCGAGCGCATGTATCTGATATCCAAGAACCAATATGCGACCCTCAGCCAACTCGAGCAGGGCAACTACATTGCTTTCTCCGGCCATAAGCGCCATGGCTATCGTTATTCGGCCCAGGTGAACGGCGGCCAGTCGTTTACGCTTACCGCCGTCCCCCTCCACCCTACCCCGGGCTGGCCGACGCTATCCATGGATGCAAGCATGCAAATCACGCAGCATTGAGCCGCGCTTGCCGATCGAAGCCGCGACTGCCGACACAGCGGCTCGGCCGCTTTTACTTGTAGGCGCTGACGGGACCTAACAGGCACCCCGCGCTTTGGCCTACTTTCTCGAACGATAACTGCTGTCCGACTCGGCCGTTAACACTTATGGAATACGGCACGAGCTGCGGCCCCGGCGCCTATCGAGGCCAGGCCGAACTGAGCAAGCGGAAGCCAGCTAAACGATAATAGAGGAAGCAGAGGCGGCTTGGCCTCCCCATCGTTTTTCCGCAGCGAAAAAACAAACCAGGAAACCATCATGCCGGTTCAAATTGGCGCAAAGCTTCACGACTTTTCGAATCCGATGGGGCTGCTAACCGACTGCCACGGCCGGATCAAGCAGTTTCTCGGCACGCTGGAAGCCGTGGCGAAGGAACTGGACCGGCCATATCGCGAGGAAACCGCGCGCGCGCTGGCGACCGCCCTGCAATATTTCAAGCATGCCGCGCCCAAACACAATGCGGATGAGGAAGAATCCCTGTTTCCGCGGCTGCGGCGCCTGCAGCACGCGGTTGAAACTCAAGCCATGCTGGCGCAACTGGAAGAGCTTGAAAGCGAGCATGAATGGGCCGCTCCCCTGCACGCCGAACTGGACCGCCTGGGAGCGCAATACCTCGCCTCCCAGGCTCCGCTGGCGCCGGCCGAGGCCGAAAAGTTTCGCGGCCAGGTCGCGCAACTCGCCGCGATGTATCGACAACATATTCATATCGAGGACGTGCTGGTTTTTCCCGCGGCGGATCGGCTATTGCCGCCCGGCGAACGCGCCGCCATCGCCCAAGAGATGTCCGCCCGGCGAAATTTAAAACCCGGGCTTCCGATCGCACCCGGGCCTGAAAAAGAATAAGCGGCTTGCTCGCAAAGGACGACCTGGATGAACCGAGTGCATCGCTGGTACTGCCGATCGAACCATTGGCGGCGCAGGCTGGAAGCCGAGATGTTGCCATGGGTGTTCGATGGGCTGGCCTGGGACCCGGCCGCGCCGGTTCTGGAGTTGGGCCCGGGACCGGGGCTGACCACAGCCTGGCTGCGGGACCGATGCGCCGACCTGAAATGCCTGGAAATCGACGACCGGCTGGCGCGCCAACTGCAATCGCGGCTGGGGAGCAACAAACTCCAGGTCTATATCGGCGACGCCACCCGCATGCCGTTCGGCGAGAGACGGTTTACAACCGTGCTCTCGTTTACCATGCTTCACCATCTCGCTTCGCCTTCTTTGCAGAATGACCTGTTTGCCGAAACTTACCGGGTGCTGAAACCGGGCGGAGTCTTCGCAGGAATCGATAGCCGCGAATCTTTCCGGCTGCGCCTTTTTCACCTCGGCGACACGATGATGCCCATCGAGCCGGCGCAGTTGCCGGCGAGACTGCGGGCGGCGAAGTTCGAGCAGGTTCGGGTCGATCTGCAAGACGGAAGATTTCGCTTCCAGGCGAGACGACCGCCTCGCCGGACCGGCTAGGCGGCGGGCAAGCGCCCTTTCAAATCGGCGGGGCGGAACGGTCCAGGCTCGGCGATGAGCTTGCGCGCCTCGTCCACCTGCCCATAGGTGTTCCACAGCAGCACGCCGCGGACGCGTCCGGCTTGCAGGTAATAGAGCACGCCTTCGCGATACGGCTCTTTCCAGTCGGCCACGATTTCCAGCCGCGGATCCAGGTCACCGACCGCTTCGTAACCCAGCTCGAACAGATCCGAATAGAAGAAGGGCAGATGCCGGTAGGGCGCTTGCCCGCCCGCCATATTGGCGCCCGCGGCGCGTCCCATGACGTTGGCGTTGTCTTCATGCTCAACCCGCAGGCGGCGATCCAAAATCGGATTATGGAAATTGGCCACATCGCCGGCGGCATAAATATGCGGGTCCGAAGTGCGCAAGAATTCGTCCACCATGATGCCGTTGTCAATTTTTAAACCGGCAGCTTGCGCGAGCGATGTCTCCGGAGTTACGCCGATGCCGGCCACCACGCCATCCACCTCGAAATTTCCGTGCGCCTGGGTTTGAACCCGGGCGCCCCGCGGGGTTTTCTCCAAGGCGGTAATTTGGCCGCCGGCAACGATTCGAACGCCCTTTTCCCGGTAATACCGGTTGAGAAAGCGGCCCAAATCGGCGGGATAAAGGCGGGCGCCGATGGTCTCTTCGGGAAAAATCATCACGACCTCGTTCCCGTTCATTTTCAGCGCCGCCGCAATCTCCCAACCGATGAAGCCGCCGCCGATGACGGCAAAGCTCCGGCCCTCGCCGGAAAGCGCGCGCAGGGTGTTGTAATCGCTCAAGGCGCGGTAATAAATGACGCCGCTGGCGGAGGGCAGCCGGCGGGGCGTCACGCCTGTGGCCAACAGGAGCTTTTCATAGGTGTAACGCGCGCCCTGGCTGTCATTGATGGCGCGCGCCGCGAAATCGAGGGATACGGCTTTGCGGCCGAGGTAAAGATCCACGCCGCGAGCCTGGGTCTTGCGCCAGATTCTCTCCAGCGCGTCACCTTTCCAAAGACCTTTGGAGAGGGGCGGGCGATTGTAAGGCGGATCCGGTTCCGCGCCGATCAGGCCGATAGCGGCCTCGCGGTCGATGGAGCGAATGCCTTCCACCGCGGCATCCGCCGTTATGCCTCCGCCCACGATCAGATATTTGTAATGCGGCATTACACGCCTCCTTCATTCCGGTTAGATGCGCATCGAGTTCGCGGCTGCGCCCGCGGCGGCGGCCCGGCTCCGCCAGCACGCTGCGGCCAGGCATTTTCCCGCCGGCCGCACGCCGGGGCTTGCCACTTGAATCACACTACGATATATTATGCAGTACGCTGGACGAATAGATGATCGATGCTTGAAAGCGAGCTATTTGCGCTGCTGGAAGGAACGGCCGACGCCGCTTTTGCGATTACGATGGACGGCGAAATCATCGCCTGGAACTGTGCCGCGGAGCGGCTTTTCGGTTATCGCTCGCAGGAAACGCTGCATAAAAGTTGTTATGAAATACTCGATGGCGTCGGCGCGCTCGGCACGCGAGTCTGCCATGAAAACAGCAGTGTTCTCGATTGCACGGGAAATAGCGAGGCCATCCCCAATTTCGATCTCAACGTCAAAACCAGTTCCGGAGAACGCCTTTGGGTCAATGTATCGACCCTCCATTTCCACAACGCGCGCACCGGCCGGAAACTGCTAATTCACCTCGCGCGCGACATCACCGAACGCAAACATTCCGAAGAGCTGCTGCATCAGATGCTGGAGTTGACCCGACAGCTCAATCAGGTTGGGGATCCAGCCACCCGGCCGGCGCCGATCCCGCAACTCTCGGAGCAGGAAGTGCGGGTACTACGGCTGTTTTCCGAAGGCAGGAATTCGCCCGAAGTCGCCGGGCAACTCGGGATTAGCCTGCAGACGCTGCGCAATCACCTGCACCACATAAACCAGAAGCTGCGCACCCACAACCGCCTGCAAGCGGTGATGAACGCGACACGCCGCAAACTGATCTGAGGCGAGATCCCAGCGCGGCACGGCCCGGATTCGCTGGCGGTTGCCTCTAATGATGCAGCGTGCTTACCGGGTCGGAGACGGTTAACAGGAAAGCGCTTTCCTCCAGCGCTTCCACATCATGAGTAACGGAGCGATCCAGGACCAAAATCCGGCCTTGCGGCAAATCAAAAACCTGCCCATTGGCCTGCATGCGAATATGGCCCAAAAGCGTCTGCACGCTGACGCGCCCGGGATTGTAATGCTCCGGAATGCGCGCATGAGCCCGCATCAACCTTAACGTGATTTGAAAATCGGGGTAGCGCAGCAGCGCTTTGCGGGCGATACCGTTTTTCCACTCCGAGCCGCTGCGTAAGGCGATAATTTCGGCATCCAGATCAAGACTGGCCGCCCGATCCGGCATTTTTTCACGTATAATCGGCGCGGGTTTTGGCCAGGTTTGCATCACCATGGGACATGAAAATTCTCCTGAATTGATATCTTGCCTTAAGCTATATTGCAACAACCGTCTTGTCTATAGAACGCTCGTACCCATGCTATAGGCTGAATATCCCGGCATCCATACAACAAAAGAGGCTCGGCCGTACTTCAACCGCTTATCCGCTGCCGGCAATGAGCTGAGATGACCGGGGGCGCGCAAAGCGGCTCGGCCGCTTTTACTTTTAGGCGCTGACGCTTTCGCAAAGGCCCGGCCAAAACCGGACGCATGGCGAATACTCATGGATGCCGGGCATTGCCGGGCGCAATTCCTGCGGAATTGCTTGGTATTGTCGTTCATAGGCGCGGGACCTAATAGGAACCCCGTGCTTCGGTCTGCGGGCATGGCTTGAGTCAATTTCTTCGAAATTGCCCATGACGAAAACTGCTGTCCGACTCGGCCGTTAACGCTTACGGCTTTCTACGCCTTGCCGAGATATGATCGAAGCAATGGGAAGCATTCGGATTTATACGCGGAGTTGGTGCGAGGACTCGACGGCGGCAAAGGAATTTTTAAGCCGGCACGGCCTTGATTTCGAGGAAATCGACATAGAAGCCTCGCCCCAGGCTTCGTCCTATGTGGAAAGCGTCAATCAGGGCAAGCGCCGCACGCCAACGTTTGAAGTGGATGGGCACGCCTTTCATGTTTCGCCATTCGATGCCGGCAAACTGGCCAAGGCATTGAATGTGAAGCTCTAATCCGGCCGGAATTCAACGTCCCGGCGCAGGCGGCTCTAACTCTCCGCCAGCCCAGAGGCATCGACCGTACCAGGCGATATGACAAATGTCATCTGCACATTCCCGGGTACGCTTTATATATTGAAAGTGGAATAGTGAAATAGAGGAGGCAGTTGTGACGCCCAGACTTGATTATCGAAACACCGCCCCGGATGCGATTCAGGCGTTGCGTGATTTGCAACATTACGTTGACCACAGCGGACTGGACCGCAAACTGCTCGAACTGATCAAGCTGCGCGCTTCGCAGATCAACGGCTGCGCCTATTGCGTGGACATGCACACAAAAGATGCGCGCTCGTCGGGCGAAACCGAGCAGCGGCTCTATGCGGTGGGCGTTTGGCGCGAGGCGCCGTTTTTCAGCGAACGCGAACGGGCCGCGCTGGCATGGACGGAATCGGTAACGCTGCTCTCACGGACAGGCGTGCCGGACGATGTTTACCAAGCCGCGCGGGACCAGTTCAGCGAACCGGAATTGGTCAATTTGACCTTGGCGATAGTCGCCATCAATAGCTGGAACCGGCTGGCCGTCAGCTTTCGCGCGGTGGCGGGATCGTACCAGCCAGCCGCGGTGGAAGCCTGATGACGATGAAATCTGCCGATTTCTGATAGAGGAGCGGTCCCATGATTAGCCTGGCGAGAGTCTATAATCTCAACCACCGCGCCGGAGGCGAATATTTTCTGGTTGAGCGGCTGTGGCCGCGCGGTATCCGGAAAGACGCGCTCAAGATTGACGCTTGGGTCAAAGAAGCCGCGCCCAGCCACGAGTTGCGGCGTTGGTTCGGGCACGCCCCCCAACGCTGGCAGGAGTTCAAGCGCCGTTATTTCGCCGAACTGGAGGCCAAACCGGAGGCCTGGCAAGGCTTGGCCAAGGCGGCCCGCAAGGGCAATATCTTCCTGCTTTACAGTTCTCACGATCAGACCCACAACAATGCCGTCGCGCTCAAAGATTACCTGGAGAGGAAGCTCGGCTCAGACCGGCGAGTGGCTTAGATGATGTCGCGCAGGCGGACGATGGCCGCTTTAAAACGGCTGCAGAATGAAATCGAAAACTCGCGCGCCTGCTCCCGGCTCGTACGCTATTGCCAACTCGTGGCGCGCACCAAGCGGGCCATGTACCGGGGCCAGACGTATTGGGGAAAAGCCGTGCCCAGTTTCGGCGATCCTCAGGCCGGGCTACTGGTCATCGGCTTGGCGCCGGCCGCGCATGGCGGTAACCGGACCGGAAGAATGTTTACAGGCGACCGCTCGGGCGACTTTCTTTTTCGCGGCCTCCATGAGGCCGGTTTTGCCAACCAGCCGACGTCCCGGCGCCGGCGTGATGGATTGAAGTTAACCGGCTGCTATATTACGGCGGCCGTGCGCTGGGCTCCGCCGATGAATAAGCCTACGCCAGGGGAAATCCGGCAATGCCTGCCATTTTTGCGCCAGGAACTGGACCTGCTGCATCAAGTTAAGGCCGTGCTCGTGCTGGGAAGAGTGGCTTTTGACGCTTATCTACAAATTGTCCGAACCGAGGCGAAATTACCGCCCCGAGCGCAAATGCCGTTCGCGCACGGAGCAGTGTATGAGCTGCTGGCCCCCTTGCCACGGCTGATTTGTTCCTACCACCCCAGCCAGCGCAATACGCAAACCGGAAAATTAACGCCGGCGATGTTCCAAAGCGTGCTGCAGCAAGCGTGCGATTACCTGTAAAAGCAGCTCGGCCGCTTTTACTTTCAGGCATTGACGCTGCGGCACGGCCGCTTTTACTTTTAGGCGCTGGCGCTTTCGCAAAGGTCCGGCCGAAACCGGACGACCGCCGCGACGAACGAACACGCATGGCTGCCGGGCATTAACAGGCGCAATTCCCGCAGAATTGCCGGCTTGCCTGATGCAATTCCTGCGGAATGGCTTTGTTTTGTCGTTCCCAGGCGCGGAACCTAACCGGACCAGAACCCCGCGCTTCGGTCTGCCATTTCGGACAAAAACTGCTGTCCAACTCCGCCGTTAACGCTTCCGGCCGTTAACGCTTTTAGATCAATTTACTGGTATGGCCGTTCCATTGCGACGCCGGCGCGTTCGCACCATGCTGATTCCAGGCAGAAAGGAATCGCATGATTGCCGCCAATCTGGGTTTTCCGCGCATTGGGATTCGACGCGAGTTAAAGTTTGCGGTTGAGCGTTACTGGTCGGGAGAATGGGATGAAGCGTCACTGCTGGCTGCCGCCAGCAGGCTTCGTCTGTCGCACTGGCAATTGCAGTCGGAAGCCGGCATAGCGCTGCCGCCCTCGAATGATTTTTCGCTCTATGACCATGTGTTGGATACCGTGGTCATGACCGGCGCCATTCCGGCACGTTTCGAACGCAAAGACCTCCGGTTGCCTTTAGCCGGCTATTTCGCCTTGGCGCGCGGCGCAAAAAACGCCGCGCCCTTACAGATGACCAAGTGGTTTGACACCAATTATCACTACATCGTTCCTGAGTTTGAAGCCGGCATGGAATTCCGGCTGAGCGGCGAAAAGGCGGTGGAGGAATATCTGGAAGCCAAAGCGGCCGGTTTCAACACCCGCCCGGTTTTGCTCGGTCCGGTGAGTTTTCTGCTGCTGGGCCGGCGGCAGAAAGGGGCGGCTACCCTGCGAACGCTGGTTGAACAACTACTGCCGGTGTATGAGCAGCAATTGGCCCACCTGAGCAATGCGGGAGCGGGCTGGGTGCAGATAGACGAGCCTTGCCTGGGGCTGGATCTGGATTCCGGGCAGCGCGAACTGTATGAATTAGCCTATGGCCGCCTCGGCCGGGGCAAGCCCAAAATCATGCTGGCCGCCTATTATGGCGGCCTGCATGAAAATTTGCGGCTGGCGCTGGGATTGCCGGTTGAGGGCTTACACCTGGACCTAGTCCGCGACCCCGGGCAGTTGCTGCCGGCCTTGCGCGCCGCGCCTAAGGACATGCGGTTTTCGCTGGGCCTGGTGGATGGGCGCAATATCTGGCGCTGCGACCTGGACCGCGCCCTCGATCTATTACGGGCGGCGCAGGGTTATCTCGAACCGGAACAAATTCAGGTCGCGCCTTCCTGCACGTTATTGCATGTGCCAATCGATTTGCGGCAGGAGACCGGACTCGACCCGCGGCTGCGCGGCTGGATGGCTTTTGCCTTTCAGAAACTCGAAGAAGTGGCGCTGCTGGCGCGGGCGGCAAGCACGGAAAACTCCTTCGAGATCGCACAGCAATTCGCGGCAGCCCGGCGCCGGCGCGATGAGCGCCGCATCGCTCCTGAGACGCACAAAGAATCGGTGCGCGCGCGAACCGGCGCGCTCCGCCCGGCCATGTTCGCGCGCCAGCAGCCCTACTCGGCGCGGCGTCTCCAGCAGGCCCATGCCGTCCCCCTGCCGTTGCTGCCCTCCACCACTATCGGCTCATTTCCCCAAACGGCGGAAATCCGCCGCGCCCGCGCCGGCTGGCGCTCCGGCTTGATTACCCAGGCGGAATACGAAACTTTCCTGCGGCTGGAAATCGAGCGCGCCATTCGCTTTCAGGAAGCAATCGGCCTGGACGTGCTGGTGCATGGCGAATTTGAACGCTGCGATATGGTGGAGTATTTCGGCGAGCGGCTCGAAGGCTTTGCCATGACCACCCAAGGCTGGGTGCAAAGTTACGGCTCGCGTTGCGTAAAACCGCCGATTTTGTATGGCGATATCGAGCGGCGCCGGCCGATGACGCTCGCCTGGTCGCGCTATGCCCAGGCGCTGACCGATCGCCCCGTAAAAGGCATGCTGACTGGACCGGTGACCCTGTTGCAATGGTCATTCGTGCGCGACGATCTGCCGGCCGGCGAGATTGCATTCCAGCTTGCCCTGGCGCTGCGGGAGGAAATTGCCGATCTGGAATCGGCCGGACTCCGCGTCATTCAAGTGGATGAGCCTGCGCTGCGCGAGGGTTTGCCGCTTCGCCAGGCAGACCAATCCGCATACTTGCAGTGGGCCATCGCCGCCTTTCGCCTGGCCACTTCCGGGGTGATGAATCAAACCCAGATCCATACCCATATGTGTTACTCCGATTTTCGCGACTTCCTGCCGGAGATGGTCAAGCTGGACGCCGACGTGATTTCGGTCGAGGCGGCGCGCTCGCGCATGTCCCTGGCAGCTTCCGCCACGGCGGTGCATGCTTTGGGACCGGGAGTTTATGACATACATTCACCCCGAGTGCCCTCGGTCGGGGAATTGCAGTCGCTGATCCATAGGGCGCTGACCGCATTCCCACCCGAGCGGCTCTGGATCAATCCGGATTGCGGCCTGAAGACGCGGCGGTGGGAGGAAGTTCGCCCGGCGCTGGAAAATATGATGCGCGCCGCCCGTCGGGTGCGCGCCGGCATTTATCGCAAGCGCATTCAGCCCGCTCTCTATAAAAGCGCCAGCGCCTGAAGCGGGCAATAAATTTCGCGGCACGGCCGCTTTTACTTTTAGGGGCTGACGCTTTCGCAAAGGTCCGGCCAAAACCGGACGCATGGCGAATACTCAAGGAGGATTGAAATGAGTGCAGCACAAGCAGCATGGCCGGGGTTCGGCGCGAAACTGCTCAGCCGAATAAAAATTGCGGATGAAACCATGGCCTTTCGTTTCGAGCGGCCCTCCGGATGGGATTTCCAGGCCGGACAATTCGTGGATATTACCCTGCTGCGGCCACCGGAACCGGACGCGAAGGGAAATGTACGGGGATTTTCGATTGCCAGCGCGCCGTATGAAAAAACGATTATGGTGGCCTGCCGAATGCGCGATTCGGCATTCAAGCAAGCGCTGGCATCGATGCCGCTCCATAGCGAAGTGCGGATGGAAGGCCCGTTCGGTAGCCTGGCGATGCCTGCGGCCTGGAATTGGGTGCGGGAAGGCGCAACGCGCATTGACTTTGCAGTGAAATGAGACTAGCATAAATAAGAGGTGAGCTGTTCCTCTCCTCGTTCAGATCTCCTGAGCAAAATCAGCTAGACTGAAGGCCCTTTCTAAGCAACCGCAATTCCCGCACCCCGTCAGCATTGCGCGATGACATCCATGCGGCACCATGCAGCAGCACACGGCCATTTCGCCAACTGCCGCGAGCCAGGGATCCTGGTTTTATCAAGCAAGATTCCGCGCAGGGCTGAGCCGCTGGAATTTTCCGGAACTTCGGCTTCCGCATCGCTCGAGGCCGGGAAACGTCAGGCAGGACGAAGCTGGATGGCCATGCCAGTCAGCCACGGAAAGTAGGTTGGATTGTCTCCTCGACAAAGCACAACATTACTGAAACGAAAGAAAGAGCTTGCGCGCATGGAAAAGCAGCGCGCCAAGGCGGCGCGCAAACTCCAACGCAAGGCGGAAAAGCTCGCCGGCATTCCTACTCAGGGCTCGCCGGAGCCGGAAGTAGAGGCGTCGGAAGTACCCCACGAAAGAGATGAAAACCCATGAAGAAGATCTATGTTGGCAACCTCCACTTCAGCACCACGGAAGACGACCTGCGTTCGATGTTCAATCCCTTCGGTGCGGTTGAAAGCGCGACGCTGGTCACCGACCGTGAAACCGGCCGGTCGCGCGGCTTTGGTTTTGTCGAGATGGCGGATGGGGACGCCGAGAAAGCGATGCAGTCGCTGAATGGCAACGAATACGGCGGGCGGGCGCTAACCGTTAATGAGGCGCGTCCCAAAGCGGACCGCAGCGGCTCCGGCGGCAGCGGACGCGATAAGCCCCGCAGTGGCGGCCGCGAGCGGCGTTGGAAACGCACGGTTCATTCCGTCCCGTGAGCCCCGGCATGGCCAGGCGCCAGCGCAAAAATGCGCTGGAACCCCTGGAAGGCAAGATCATCATGCGCGTTGTCGTGTGTGATCGATGCGGGGAGCGGTTTGCCATTCAGCACTCGTTATTCACGCAGGATGCCGGCCTCGCCGTCCAGCAGGCAGTCTGGTTGGCGGATAAATTCGTGTGGGACCACATCCAGGAAATCCATCACCGGCATTCCATTGAACTCCCTCCGGCCACGGCGTTGAAGTAAAGACGGGCGCGCGGCGAATACTCATGGCTGCCGGGCGCAATTCCGCGGAATTGCCGGCTTGCTTGATGCAATTCCCGCGGAATTGCTTTATTTTGTCGTTCCTAGGCGCGGGACCTAACAGGAACCCCGCGCTTCGGCCGGCGAGCCTGGCTGAAGGCAATTTCTCCGAAATTGAGCATGCTTCAGGCAATTTCCCCGAAATTGAGCATGCTTCAGGCAATTTCCCCGAAATTGAGCATGCTTCAGGCAATTTCCCCGAAATTGAGCATGCTTCAGGCAATTTCTCCGAAATTGCCAGTGACGAAAACTGCTGCCCGACTCGGCCATTCACGCTTAAGGAAAAATCAAAATCAATTGTCACTCTTGTAACCATTCGGATTAATTCCATTAAATTCAATAATTTAAGTGGTGACAATTGAATGCTTTTCAATTGTCACTCAATTGTCACCAACTGTCACCGGACTTCATCCGCTGTGGAATTGCTTATTTGTCGTTCCCAGGCGCGGGACCTAAAAGCAACCCCGCGCGAACCCGGCCGGCGAGCCTGGCTGCCAGCAATTTCTCCGAAATTGCTTCGGACGAAAACTACTGCCCGACGCGGCTGTTAACGCGTTCGGCGTTCCCGCCGCCGCGGACCGGGGCTGGGCGCAGCCGGGCGAACGCCCGTTTGAGCTGTCCCACGCGCCTGCCAATCGCAAGCGAAGCTTGAAACAAAGCGCCGGCAGTGATGCCCGGCGCCACGCGATGCTTGCCGAGCGCCGCCAGTCCGATCGAGGCCATGCAGCCGCAGCGAGAGCAGTCCGGCATGCCGCCAAACTGGCAGGGCGAGATTACGGTCTTCAGGTCCGCCGAAAGCGAGGTTGTCGTCAGCGCGAAAATGCACGCCGCCGGCGAGGAAGGCGGAGTCAATAGCTGCTCGATGACCGCAGCCTTCATATCGAGTTTGGAATAGAGCGGCCGCAAACGCAGCAATTCCGCCACGATAAAACGTCGCTGCGCCGGGCTGGGAATCTCGGGCAGATCGGCTCCGACTTGAGGCGTGAACACACTCATCCAGATCTTTTTGGCATGGGGGTTGGCCGACCAGAACTCCACGAAATCCTTTAAGTAATCCGGGCGGTTCAGCATCTGGGCGGTAATGGTGCAGTGAATGACGACCTGATGGCCGCGGATGTTGGCAAGAATGCGCTCGTAGGTCGCGGGGGCGCGGCGCCGATCGTGCTCCGGCCCTAGGCCGTCAACCGACACGACCCATTGCAGACGCCGGTGCGAGCTCCACGAAACCGGCAGCGGCCGGAATGCGCTGGTAACGACTTGCACGAATATGCCGCGCGCCAGCAGTTGGGGCAGGAGAAGCTCCAACTCGCGAAAGCGCACCAGCGGATCGCCGCCCACCAGCGAGACAAGCCTGGGCGCGCGCACGTCGACAACGCTCAAGACGTTTGCAACCAGCGCGTCACCGCGGAAATCGCTCAAGTCGCGCAGCGCGCGCTCGCCTCCCAAGTGGCGCTCGTCGAAGGCGTAGCAACCCGGACAATGCAGCGGACATTCCTTCGTGATTTCGATGGAAAGCGCTGGCGTACGGCCGGCCAAAATGTCTTTCCATGCGCCCAGAGCTTCACGTGTTTGCAAAAGGACACCATCCGCCGTCTTTTCCCCCGCCGGCCGCGATGAGGGCAGTTTCTAAAACCCGCTTACCCACAGACCCTCAGACCCTAGACCCTGCCGCAAGAGCCATTGAAACCTTGATTTGCCAGGACCCAGGATTTCTTGCACTACCTTCAAGGTTACATCAGCCTGCGCCGGCACGGCCGTTAACGCTATTGGACGTTTTGACGTTTTAAGGGGCGCCCGATAATTTTGCCATGACCACCTCGGCGGCGCGCCGATGTGTTTATCAATCGTCTCCACTCGCGAGAGGCTGAAACCGCGCGCGCCTGAACTGCCATGCCCGATGCGGATGTGCGACGCTTTAATCGCGCAATATCGCGCGATTCGGCCCTAAGATCGAGCTCGCATTAATCCCGCCACTCGGAACCCCGGGTGTCCGCCGACCATCCAATAAATAAATCTGTTATACTGCAAAAAACTGGTCCTCGGCATGGAACCGCCTTCCATCGATCAATTTCCATAACCTCGTTCAATCAACCTCGGCTTGACACTATCATCACCCCTCGGCATAACACACTATCATCACCCCTCGGCATAACACGTTGAGCTCCATGATGAATAAATCATTTGAAGTGATCCCGCCCACGATCGAGTCCTTCATGCACGACGTGCTCAATTCGATCGTAAAACTCGACTTATTAATTTATTTTCACTCTAATTCGCGCCTGCTGGGCACCACGGCCGATATTGCTTTGCACATTGGCCGAAAGCATATACCTTTGCTCAAAGTGGCAATCAATGATTTTATGCAATGCGGAATTTTACGACCCGGCGAGGATGCAGTGGGCGGCACGCTTTGGATTTACGAGCCGAATTCGAAAATGGCGAAACGAATTGAGGAATTTTTCCAATACTATAACAGCAGCTTTCACGCACGCTGGAATGTGCTCAATGCCTGCATGCGGACGAACTTATGATGAAAGAAACTGAAAAGATGACCACCGGAGTGGAAGGATTGGACCGCATCCTCCACGGCGGCATAATTCGGGGCAGTTCAATTTTGCTCGAAGGCAGGCCGGGCACAGGCAAATCCATTTTAGGCATGCAATTTCTCGCGGCCGGCGTGCGCCAGGGCGAGGCCGGCTTGCTGCTGAGCTTTGAGGTGAAGCCGCGCAATCTTTACCGCGATGCCGCCGCTTTCGGCTGGGACATGCGGCAGTTCGAGCAGGATGGGCTGCTATCGATAATCCTGGCCTCTATTCCGAACACCATCGAGCAGCTACAAACGCCGAACTCGCCGCTGGAGCGAACGATCATTGAAATGCGCGTGCGGCGAATCGTGATTGACAGCATCACCATGCTGGAACAGTTGTATCCCTCTTTCCAGGAACGGCGCCTCGTATCCATGGCCATGCTGAACGCGCTGAACCGGCTGGGGCTGACGTCGCTGATTATCATGGAAACCACCCCGCAATCGCCCATGGTGCGCTCATCGGTGGATTCGATATGGGAGCTTACCAACCGGCTTTACGAGCACCGTGATTATACGGTGCGGCGGCTGCGGATCAGGAAAGTTCGCGGGCAGAATTTCATCAGCGGCAATCATAGCTTTCGGATCAAGGATAAGGTGGGGATTGAGCTTTTCCCGCGCATCGGCGGCCACGCGCCCCAGGAGAGCCCCCAAATGCCGAGCCGGGATGCGCGGCTGAGCCTCGGCGTTTCGGCGCTTGACGAGATGCTGAACGGCGGGGTGTTCGCCGGCACCGCGACCATGGTGGCGGGCGCAACCGGCACGGGAAAATCACTGCTCGGCCTACAATTCATGCTGGCCGGGATTCAAGCCGGCGAAAAAGTGCTCATCTTCAGCCTGGAGGAAGATGTCGAACAGATTATCCGCAATGCACAGCCCCTGGGCTTTGATTTGAGAACGGAAATCAAAGCGGAACGGTTGAAGATCGTATTCAAAGGCCCGGCAGAGCTGGATCTGAACGAACATGTCGGCATGATCTTGAGTGAAACCATAGGACAGGGCTATTCGCGCGTGCTCGTTGACTCCATGAGCGCATATCGAACAGCGGCCCGTAATCCAGTGCATTTCCGGGATGTGTTGGTGACCATGCTGGAGGAGTTTCGACTGCACCGCATATCCTCAATTCTGACCAACGAGACTCATGAACTGGGCGACTTGGCGATGGTGACCGAAGACGCGGTTTCAACTTTCGTCGATAACATTATTTTATTGCGCTACCTGGAAGTGAATAAACGGCTCAGCCGCGCGCTCATGGTGCTGAAGACGCGGGGCAGCGGACACACGGATAGCGCACGGGAGTTCCGCATCGGGGAAGGCGGAATACATATCGAGCAGGTGGATGCCAGCCGCGTGGGCATGCCTTTTTTCCTCAAATAGCGATTGCTCCCTCGGGAAGACACCTACAAACGGCATTAAGCGGCTCGGCCGCTTTTACGTTTAGAAGCAGACGCTCGCCAACATGGCCGCCGGAGCACGGAAAGCGGATTGTTGGCTATCCTATCTTTAGCCACGTTATGGCAACGAAAAAACCAGAACATGAGGAACTGAGCGAATGGCTCGGCGGTCACTTCGATCCCGAGGCATTTTCCATCGATCAGGTGAATCGCATTTTTTCACCACGCCGGCGCAGTAAAGCCCCCGCGCGTTCACTACCCGTACGCAGGCCTGATGAAAGGACACGATGCATCCCGCGCAAATCGCAGGCACCCAAAACCCGGTAGAAGGTCATTATCGAGAGGATCATATGCCAGAGCAGGCACCCAGCAAAAACGCCAAGCAAGACGAACGCAATGACGGACTTTTATCGCCATCCATACCTGAAAATAAAGAAGACGGCCGGCAACCCGGTCCGGGGCGGACGGAGGGCAAGATCCAGATGGGCCGCAGTCAAACCGAACCCGGCGTGGTCTGGGTCACGACCATATTTATGGTCATTTTCCACCTGGGCGCCATTGCGGCACTTTTCTTCTTCAGTTGGACCAACCTGATTGTCGCGGCGGTGCTGTATTTATTCGCGGTCAACGCCGGCATCGGCATGGGCTATCATCGCCTGCTGGTACACCGCGGCTACCAGGTGCCCAAGGCGGTGGAATACTTCCTGGCCGTTTGCGGCACGCTGTCACTCGAAGGCGGTCCGATCGCGTGGGTGGCCACCCATCGCATTCACCATCAACATAGCGACCACCTGGGGGATCCGCATACTCCTCGCGAAGGCACCTGGTGGGCGCACATGGGATGGATTATCTCCGGCCGCGCGATCAACACCCAGACTGCCGCCCTCGCCCATTACGCGCCGGATCTTGCCAAAGACCGCTTTCACGTCTTGCTCAGCAAATACCATTGGGTGCCGTTGACGCTGCTCGGGATTGGCCTGCTGCTGGGGGGAACACTTACGGGTGGCATCGGCGCGGGGGTCAGTCTCGTTCTTTGGGGCATCTTCCTGCGCGTTGTCGTCGGCCTCCACGCGACATGGCTGGTAAACTCGGCAACCCATCTCCATGGCGGCCGCCGGTTCACCACCCGGGACGACTCCCGCAATAGCTGGTGGGTGGCCTTGCTCACGGGAGGCGAAGGCTGGCATAACAATCATCATGCCTATCCCGTTTCAGCCCGTCACGGCCTGGCATGGTATGAGTTCGATCCGAACTACTACGGCATTTGGATCTTGAAGAAGCTGGGCCTCGCAAAGCACGTCCGGATCGCCAAGTTTACCCACAGGAGCTCCGGCCAGACCGAGCGCGCGACTTATATGACCACCTCTTGATGCTTTCTCTTGCGCGCGGCTCGGCCGCTTTTACATTGCGGCACGGCCGCTTTTACGTTTAGGAGCTGACGCTTTCGCCAAGGTCCGGCGAAACCGGACGCAGGGCGAATACTCTAGGCGCAGACGCTCGCCCGAAGGCCGCCTGGACATGCTCGCAAACAGTGGCGCAGGATTATCGAGACGAACGCCAGTCCTCGCTGTCCTGAACTGAGACGCATTCGCCCCGGGAGCATTCATGGAGCATGAGGTCGTTGCATTCGTTCTTGCCGGAGGCAGCGGCAATCGCTTATTGCCGCTCACAAAGGAACGCGCCAAGCCGGCAGTGCCCTTCGGAGGAAAGTACCGAATTATCGATTTTGTCCTTAGCAATCTAATCAATTCAGGTATTTACTCGATCTACGTGCTGACCCAATATATGAGCCAGTCGCTGCTGCGGCACCTGCGCGATGGCTGGCAGTTTGGCAGCTTGCTCAGCCATCAATTCATTATCCCGGTATCCGCCCAATTAAGGTCCATGCATCAGGGCGGGTATCGAGGAACGGCCGACGCGATATTTCAGAACCTCAATCTGATTGACGACTTGGATAAGCAATTGATCGCGGTGCTCGGAGCCGATCACATCTACCGCATGAATATTCGCCACATGGTTGAATTTCACGAGCGGATGCACGCCGACGTCACGGTGGCGGCGATTCCGGTGTCGGCGCAACTTTCGGCAGAATTTGGCGTTTTGGAAGCCGACATGGATGGCGTTGTCCGCGGTTTCCACGAAAAGAAGGTGGATGCGCCGACGATTCCCAGCACGCCCAATAAGGTCTATGCGTCGATGGGCAACTACGTATTCTCCGCTCGAACACTGTTGGACGCGCTCCGGGCAGATGCCCTCCAGGAAGACAGCAAGCACGATTTTGGCTACGACATTCTGCCGTCCTTACTGGGCCGGGGCGCGGTCTACGCCTATGACTACCAAACCAACGTAATTCCGGGTGACGCGGCGACTTCCCTGGCTTATTGGCGGGACGTGGGAACCCTGGAGGCATATTATTTGGCGCACATGGACCTGCTTGGACTGATGCCTTCGCTTAATCTCTACAATCAGCAGTGGCCGATCCGGACCGCCAGTTATCCGGATCCGAGCGCGAAATTCACTTACGACGAGGAGGGAAATCCCGGGCAAGCAACGGGCTCGATTGTCTCGGGCGGATGCATTCTCTCAGGCGGCGTGGTACGCGGCTCCGTGCTCGGTCGCAATGTGGTCATTCGGAGCCAAAGCACCATCGAAGACTCGATCATTCTGGATCATTGCACGATCGGCCGGAATTGCCACATTCGACGCGCCATTCTCGACGAAAATGTCGCGGTTCCCGACGGCACGCGCATCGGCTACGACCCCGACCACGATCGCATTCATCACCATGTTTCCGACACGGGAATTGTGGTGGTTACGAGCGGTTCCATGAAGGAACCGTAGTCATGCCGTGAAATTCGCGCGGCGGCAGGGCCGGATTACGAAATTGCCAATGACGAAAACTTCGGCCCGACTCGGCCGTCAACGCTTCAGACGTTCTGCATTTATTCAGGTGACACAGCCCCTAGCTGAAGGAGGCCAATACATCATCCGGCGAAAGAACAGTGATGTCGCTGAACCGGCGAAAATCCTTGGCATTGAGCGTGAGTAGGTTCGCGATACCATGCACGTGCATAACGGCCACTATTCGTGCGTCATGGACCTGTATACCCGAGACGCCGGCCGCAACTACGATTTTGCGCCACTCTTGATGTGTTGCTTCGCTGTCGGCGGCAAAAGAGAAGTTGGATTCGATGAGGACAGCACGTTCATCCGTCTCTGCAACCGAAAATCCGAAGCCATTCCTATCAGCCGGTCGAGTACAGACGTTCCAGAATTCAGCCAAATTTTGCGATGTGTAGTAAAGCTCCGCTCCCTGTGTCCAAAGACGATCCATACATTGCCGAACCGTTCCATAT
The DNA here is from genome assembly GCA_021818955.1 of Acidobacteriota bacterium. Classification (GTDB taxonomy): domain Bacteria; phylum Acidobacteriota; class Terriglobia; order Terriglobales; family SCQP01; genus JAKASR01. The sequence continues at coordinate 11,302 of JAKASR010000024.1, read as the reverse complement.
TCGGGGCTGTCGGACTGTACAAGGCGGAGCAGAATATTCGTGTCCACCAGATAGGACGCGCCGGGCATCAGGCGTGTTCACCGTAGATCATTTCACGTGAGAAGGTCTCTGTTCGTAGTTGAGGGACATTCGGCGCTTTACTCGCAAGCGCATCCAGAAAGACTCGAAATTCTTCCTGACTTGCGCGCGCATGCCCTTTGCCCCTTGAAGCGATTGCTTCCTGAAGAAGCCGTTGCACATACAACTCCAGCGCAATGCCGCTAGCCAATGCTTCGGCGGTAAGCTGCCTTTCCATCTCTGGATTGAGTTCAACTCGGATCGTCATAGAAACCTTCCGCCTAAACAGATTATCGTATGCTTGCAATCGAAAGTCGATTCGGCTGAGTCGTGCGATTCGGGCCCGCCCAGCCATTCACTCCTCGTACCTTGAGGCATTTACAACTCCCAAATCGATACAGTGTTTCGTTAAAATGAAACCAAACCGCGCGCAGATTACGTCTGGCACGATAACCGGCATACGACCGCTTCCCGGCTGGTGCAATCTGGTATAGCCTTGAAGGTGGTACAGGAAGTCATGGGCCATCGCACGATACAAACCACGCTGCGCTACGCTCATCCGGCTTCCCGACCAGGCGCCGGACGCTATCCATGTCCGGGACGGCTGGATGGCTGATAAAGGGTGCAAAACAGCCATCAAAACTGCCACCAGCGGTTTCGATGGCTTCGGCGGAAAACGGCAGAGCAGTATTCAAGCAGGTTGTAAATTAAAGTATTGGTTATGATTGCTGGAGTGGCGGAATTGGCAGACGCAGCAGACTCAAAATCTGCCGGGGCTTAGCCTCGTGGGGGTTCAACTCCCCCCTCCAGCACCATCCATAAATTTTTTTATCATTCTTCCTTCAGCAGTCTTCTTTTTCGGCGGCATCTTCCGCCAACATCTTCCGCCAACATCGCCCCGAGCGGCCGCTTCCATCATCCAATGGGACGATGACTGCTCAAGCGGCTTGGAGTGGGGGTGGCAAGGTCCGTGTCGGCTGCTCCGGCTTTGTCTATAAGCATTGGCGTGGAGGCGTCTTCTACCCGGAAAAATGGCCGGTCCGGCGCGAACTCGAATTCTACGCCACGCAGTTTGAAACGGTCGAGTTGAACAACCCCTTCTACCATCTGCCGCCGCGCTCGACTTTTGAAAAATGGAAAGCCGGCACGCCCGCCGGCTTCGATTTTGCCGTCAAGGCCAGCCGCCTGATCACGCATCTCAAGCGCCTGCACGATTGCGGCGAGGCGCTGGATTTGTTTCTCGACCACGCCGCCGGCCTGGGACGCAAACTCGGCCCCATCCTCTTTCAATTCCCCGCGCGCTGGGATCTGCACCTCGATCGCTTGCGGGCATTCCTGTCGCTGCTGCCCCGACGCCTGAGCTTCGCCTTCGAGTTCCGCCACGCGAGCTGGTTTCAGCCCGAGGTCTATCGCGCCCTCGAGCATGCCGGCGCCGGGCTATGCCTGCCGGTCAGTCCCGCCCTGCCCGAGCCGCCCTTGGTCGCGACCAGTCCGCTGATTTATTTGCGTCTGCACGCCGGCCACGGACGCGATGGCAACTTTGAAGACGACGAACTGCGGCTGTGGGCAAGGCGCATGCATGGGCTGATGCGGCAGGCTCAACAGGGATACGCCTTTTTCAACAACGACTGGCAAGGCTTGGCTCCGCGGAACGCAAGAACGTTCCGCCATATGCTCGGCGGAGATTTCCCGGCAATTCGCTATAATCTCTTCTCGGCTTATGGACCCGCATGAATTGCACGAGATGACCGAGCAGGCGGCGCGCCGCCAGGAAAAAGGCCTTGGCCTGACCACCGCCGTGTTTGCGGTTTTGCTGGCGATCGCCACCATGCTCGCCCACCGCAACCATACCAAGGAAGCGGTGCTCGCCACGCGCGCCGCCGACCAGTGGAGTTATTACCAGGCCAAGAATATTCGCCGCCACGTGTATGCCGCCGACCGCCTGCTGGCGCAGGCGCAAGGCGCCGCCGGCGCCAAGGCGGATGCCGCCCTGCTCGGCCTTTATCAGCACGAAATGACGAAGCTGCCCGCCGTACTCGCCGAAGCCGAACGCCTGGAAACCGCTACCGCCAGGGCCGAGCGCCGCGCCGACTATTTCGATATTTCCGAAATCTTTTTTGAATTTGCGGTCGTGCTCTGCTCCATCGCGCTGCTCTCGGAACAAACCCTCTTCTGGAAAGCTTCGTTTGCCGGCGCCGCCATTGGCATTGTGATCGCGGTTATCGCGTTGTCAATTTAGTGGCGCTGCCGCCACAAGCGGGTTAACTCCCGCCGGTTCAACAGTTTTCATGTGGCGGCAACTTGTTTTTTACCACCACGTTACCACCGCATTGCCATCGCCGGCTGATTCAATAGTCAATAATTAGCCGGCAGGGACAACTTCCACAGCGGCTTTTCTCTTCCCTAATCTTGACCAAGTTGTACAGTTTTGCGAAACTGTAATGGAAGCACCGGTTAAGACGGTGGGGTTTTTCCGGCATGGGGACTACCTAGGGGAACCAAAGGCCCCCGCGTGGCCCGCGCCACAACTTTTTTGGGGACGAGGCTTGGAGCGAACCGAATGAGCACTCCCGCAACCGATATCGAACTGCTTGCCAACCGCGAGTACCAGTACGGCTTCATCACCGAAATTGAATCGGAAACCGTTCCCCGCGGCCTTAACACGGACATCATCCGTCTGATCTCGGCCAAAAAGCAGGAACCGGAGTTCATGCTCGAGTGGCGGTTGCGCGCCTTCCGGCAATGGCAGACAATGCGCGAGCCGGAATGGGCCAATGTGAAATATCCCCCGATCGATTATCAGAACATCATCTATTACGCCGCGCCGCGCCAGGCCGGCGACCGGCCCAAGAGCCTGGACGAGGTCGACCCAAAGCTGCTGCAGACATATGAAAAGCTGGGCGTGCCGCTGCGCGAGCGCGAGCTGCTGGCCGGCGTCGCCGTGGACGCCGTCTTCGACAGCGTCTCGGTGGCCACGACTTTCCGCGCCAAGCTGGCGGCTCTCGGCATCATCTTCAGCTCCTTCTCCGAGGCGGTGCGCGAGCATCCCGAACTGGTGCGCAAATATCTCGGCTCGGTGGTGCCCTCGAGCGACAACTTTTTCGCCAGCCTCAACTCCGCCGTTTTCAGCGATGGATCGTTCATCTACGTGCCCAAGGGCGTGCGCTGCCCGATGGAGCTTTCCACCTACTTCCGCATCAACGCCCAGGATTCCGGCCAGTTCGAGCGCACGCTGATCATCGCCGACGAAGGCGCCTACGTGAGTTATCTCGAAGGCTGCACCGCGCCCAAGCGCGACAACAACCAGTTGCATGCCGCCGTGGTCGAGCTGGTGGCGCTGGAAGGCGCGACCATCAAATACTCCACCGTGCAGAACTGGTATCCGGGCGACGCCGAAGGCCGGGGCGGCATTTACAACTTCGTCACCAAGCGCGGCAAGTGCGCCGGCCGGGGCTCGAAAATTTCCTGGACCCAGGTGGAGACCGGCTCCTCGATCACCTGGAAGTACCCCAGCTGCATTCTGCAGGGCGACGATTCGGTGGGCGAATTCTATTCGGTCGCGCTCACCCATCATCGCCAGCAGGCGGATACCGGCACCAAGATGATCCACATCGGGCGGAATACGCGCAGCACCATCGTCTCCAAAGGCATCTCCGCCGGACACGGGCAAAACACCTACCGCGGCATGGTCAAGATGCTGCCCGGCGCCGCCGGCGCGCGCAATTATTCGCAATGCGATTCGCTGCTGCTGGGCGATCAGTGCGGCGCGCACACCTTTCCGGTGCTGGAAGTGCGCAACCCCACCGCGCGGGTCGAGCACGAGGCTTCCACCTCGCGCATCGGCGAAGACCAGCTCTTCTACTGCCGCCAGCGCGGCCTGAGCATGGAAGACGCGGTTTCGATGATCGTCAACGGCTTTTGCAAAACCGTCTTCCGCGAGCTGCCGATGGAGTTCGCCGTGGAGGCGCAGAAACTGCTGGGCGTCAGCCTGGAAGGCAGCGTCGGCTGAGCCGCCGCGGCGGACGGCCGGGAAAAACCACCCCCATGGATAAGAACATGCTGGAAATCGACAATCTGCACGCCCGGGCGGAAGAACGCGAGATTCTGCGCGGCATCAATCTGCGCCTGAAGGCGGGTGAAGTACACGCCATCATGGGCCCGAACGGCTCGGGCAAGAGCACGCTGGCGCAGGTGCTGGCCGGCCGCGAAACCTACACGGTCACCGGCGGCTCGGTACGCTACCTGGGCCGCGACCTGCTGGAGATGAAACCCGAGGAACGCGCCCGCGAAGGCTTGTTTCTCGCTTTTCAATACCCGGTCGAGATTCCCGGGGTCAGCAACATGTATTTTCTGCGCGCCGCCTTGAATGCGGCGCGCAAGCAGCAGGGCCTGGAAGAACTCGACGCCGCCGATTTCCTGACCCGGGTGCGCGACAAAATCCGGCTGCTGGGCATGGAAGACTCGCTGCTGCAGCGTTCGGTCAATGAAGGCTTTTCCGGGGGCGAGAAGAAGCGCAACGAGATTTTCCAGATGGCGGTGCTCGAGCCGAAGCTGGCGGTGCTCGACGAAACCGACTCCGGCCTCGACATTGACGCGCTCAAAGTGGTCGCCCAGGGCGTGAACGCGTTGCGCGGTCGGGAGCGCGGCATCCTGCTGGTGACCCATTATCAACGCCTGCTCAACTACATCATTCCTGATTTCGTGCACGTGCTCTCGAACGGGCGCATCGTGCGCTCGGGCGGCAAGGAACTGGCGCTGGAGCTGGAAGAAAAAGGCTACGGCTGGCTTGAAACGGCGGCGGTGGCATGACGTCCATGAGCACGGAAAGCCTGCCTCAACCCGCGCCAGCCGGGGAAATATCCGGCGCCGCCGCGGCCCGGCCCTACCTCGACCACTTCGTTCGGAGTATGGCCGGCGCGGGCGCGCCCGCGTGGCTGCGGACGCGGCGCGAGCAGGCCATGCGCCATTTCTCCACGCTGGGCTTTCCGACGCAGCGCCAGGAAGGCTGGCGGCACACCAGCCTTGCGCCCATCGTGCAATCGGAGTTTGCGCTGGCCGTGGAGGCCGCCTGGACGCCCGCGTTCAGCGCCGCGCTGGCCCGCTTGCCGCTGGCCGGGCTTGCGGCGCCGCGCGCCGTCCTGCTCAACGGCCGCTTCGCGCCGGCAGCTTCGCAGCTTGAGGCCCTGCCCGCCGGCGTCAGCGTGACGCCGCTCGCGCGCGCCTGGCGCGACAACGCCGCCGCCGAAAGCTATTGGGCGAAACTGGCCACCGGCGAGCGCCATGGACTGATCGCCTTGAATACCGCCCTGGCGGAAGATGGCCTGCTGGTGGAAGTTGCGCCGGGGATCGAAGCCGACCAGCCCCTGTTGCTCGTCTATGCCAGCGCGGGGGGCGGCACTCCGGCCAGTGGCGGAAGCCCGGTGGCACAGTTTCCCCGCGCCCTGATCCTGGCGGGCCGCAGTTCCCGCCTGGCCGTGATCGAGGTCTTCCTCACGCTTTCCGGCGGGGCGCATTTCACCAACGCGGTTACCGAAATCCGTCTCGATGAAAACGCCGAAGTGGATCATTATAAGATTGCGCACGAATCGCTATCGGCGCTGCATTTTGGCGCGGTGGAAGCGCAGCTCGAGCGCGATGCCCGCTATCGCACCTCGTCCATTCTGCTCGGCGGGCGGCTGGTGCGCAACGAAACGGGCGCGCGCCTGGCCGGCGCCGGCGCCGAAACCCGCCTGCTGGGCCTTTATGTGGCCAGCGGGCGCCAGCATATGGATAACTTCACCCGCCTCGATCATGCCCACCCGCACGGCGCCAGCCGCGAATACTACAAAGGCATTCTCGATGGCGAAAGCGTCGGCGTTTTCAGCGGGCGCATCATCGTCCGCCCCGGCGCGCAGCGCACCGACGCCATCCAAAGCAATAAAAACCTGCTGCTTTCCGAAACCGCCAGTTTGCGCGCCGCCGAGCCGCAGTTGGAAATCTATGCCGACGACGTGCGCTGCACCCATGGCGCCACCGTCGGCCAGCTCGACGCCGAAGCCTTGTTTTACCTTCGCACGCGCGGCCTGGACGCCGACGCCGCCCGCCGGCTGCTGACTTACGCATTCGCCAACGAAATATTGGCCCAGGTTGCCGTCACTAGCCTGCGCCAGACGCTGGAAAAGGAACTGTTCGCGCGCTGGTCCGGCCAGCCGGATAGCGCGCCATCGCCGGCCTGAGCCGGCCACCGCCATGGCTTCATTGACCACCCCCTCCCGCGCTTCCGGACCGGCCGGCTACGATGTCGAAGCCGTGCGGCGGGAATTCCCCGCCCTGGCGCAAGCGGTTAACGGGCATCCGTTGATTTACCTCGACAACGCCGCCACCACGCAGAAGCCGCGGGTGGTGCTCGCAGCCCTGCGCCAATACTACGAGCGGGACTGCGCCAACATCCATCGCAGCATTCATACTTTGGGCGAGCGCGCCACCGAAGCCTACGAGCATGCGCGCCGGGTGACGCAGCGCTTTCTCGGCGCCGGCTCGGCGCGCGAAATCGTCTTTACCGCCGGCGCCACCGCCGGCCTCAATCTGATCGCCCAGACCTTCGGGCGGATGCAAGTTGGGCCGGGCGACGAGATCCTGGTCACGGCCATGGAACACCATTCCAATATCGTTCCCTGGCAAATGCTCGGCCAGGAAAAGGGCGCCCGGCTGGTGGCCGCGCCGATCAGCGACGCCGGCGAGCTGATTTGGGAAGAGTTCGAGCGGCGGCTCACCCCGCGCACCCGCCTGCTGGCGATTACGCACGTTTCCAACGCGCTGGGCACCATCAATCCGCTACGGCGCCTCATCGCCGCCGCGCACGCGCAAAAAATTCCGGTGGTGGTGGACGGCGCCCAGGCGGTGGCGCATTTGCCGGTCAATGTCGCCGAGCTGGATTGCGATTTTTACGTTTTTTCCGGCCACAAAATTTACGCGCCCACCGGCGTCGGCGTGCTCTATGGGAAGAGCGAATGGCTGGAGCGCATGCCGCCCTGGCAGGGGGGCGGGGACATGATCCGGTCGGTGAGCTTCGAGGCAACCAGCTACAATCGCGTGCCCTACAAATTTGAGGCCGGCACGCCGAACATCGCCGGCGTGATTGCGCTCGCCGCCGCGCTGGACTTCGCCTTGCAATTGGGGCTCGAGGCCAGCGCGGCGCATGAAGAGCGCCTGCGCCAGTTGGCGACCGAGCGGTTGAAAAGCATTCCCCGCCTGCGGCTGATCGGCGAGGCGCGGGAAAAGGTGGGAGTGCTGTCGTTCGTGCTCGCCGGCATTCACCCGCACGACGTCAGCACCCTGCTCGACCAGCAAGGCATCGCCGTCCGCGCCGGCCATCACTGTGCCCAGCCGCTGATGGATCGCTTTGGCGTGCCCGCCACCAGCCGGGCCTCGCTCGCCGCCTACAATACCGCAGCCGAAATCGAGGCCTTGGCCGCCGGCATCGCCCAAGTCCAGGAGATGATGAGCTGATGCCCGATTGGCGCGAGCTTTACCAGGAATTGATACTGGATCATAATCGCCGGCCGCGCAATTTCCGCCGGCCGGCGGCAGCCAATCGCGAAGCCCAGGGCTTCAACAGTCTATGCGGCGACCGCCTGGTGCTCTATCTTCAACTGCGCGACGGCGTGATCGATGATATTGGCTTTCAAGGCGCCGGCTGCGCCATTTCCACCGCTTCGGCCTCGCTGCTGACCGAGCGCTTGAAGGGCAAAACCGCGGCCGAGGCGGAAGCGCTGTTCCGGCGCATGCATGCGCTGCTCACCGGCGTGCCCGAGCCGGAAGATCCGGCGCAGCCCGAGTTGGGCAAACTGCAGGCCCTGGCCGGCGTAGCCGAATTTCCCACGCGGGTCAAGTGCGCCACCCTGGCCTGGCACACGCTGCACGCCGCCCTCGCCGGCGGCCAGGCTCTGGTCAGCACGGAAGAGTAGGAGTCATTATGGATTTTCCCGGCACGCAAACCGATTCAACGCCGGCGGGCGCTTCGAACCCGGAGCCCGCCGCCGGCGCGGCGGCGCTCGATGAGGCCCAGCGGGGCCATATCCGCGATGCGATCATCGAGCGCATTCGCACCTGCTACGATCCCGAAATTCCCATCAATATTTATGACCTGGGACTGATTTATGAAGTCCGCGTCGAGCCCAACGGCTTTGCCTACGTGCAGATGACGCTGACTTCCCCGGCCTGCCCCTCGGTGTATCAACTGCCGGGCGAGGTCGAAGACAAAACCCGCGGCGTTGCCGGCGTCGCCGACTGCCGCGTCGAACTGGTTTGGCAGCCGCCCTGGACCAAGGAAATGATGTCCGAAGCCGCGCGGCTGCAATTGGGCCTGGATTAAGCGGCTCGGCCGCTTTTACTTTTAGGCGCTGACGCTTTCGCAATGGTCCGGCCGAAACCGGACACATTGCGAATACTCATGGCGGCTGAAAGTTTATTGTCGTTAATAGGCGCGGGACCTAATAGGAACCCCGCGCGAACCCGGCCTGCGGGCATGGTTTGAGGCAATTTCTTCGAAATTGCCGATGACGAAAACTGCTGTCCGACTCGGCCGTTAACGCTTGACGCCGCGGGAGAAGGTATGAAATTCACCGCCCAGGAAGAATATGGCCTGCGCTGCCTGCTGCAGTTTGGACGCCAGCCCGCCGGCGGCAGCCTGACCATTCCCGAAATCAGCCAACGCGCGGGACTCTCCGAGCCTTATGTCGCCAAGCTGCTGCGCATTCTGCGCCAGGGCAAGCTGATCACCAGCATCCGCGGCCAAGCCGGCGGCTACGCCCTGGCGCGCCCGCCCGAGCGCATCCTGGTGGGTGAAGTGCTCAGCGTGCTCGGCGGACGCCTGTTTGACGGCGAGTTCTGCGATAACCACCCCGGCCACCACTCCGTCTGCAATCTCGCCGACGATTGCGCCCTGCGCTCGCTCTGGCGCACCGTCCAGGTGGTTGTCGACCAGGTGCTCAACCGCACCAGCCTGAAAGATTTGCTGGCCAGCGAGCAGCAAATGGAAAATTGGGCCGGCAACCTGGTCACGATCACCAGCGGCCCGGCTGAATCCGCCGTACCGGCAGCCCCGCCGCGCCGGGTGTAAAGATCGAAGCCGATGCCTGCGGGCATGGCTTCAGGCAATTTCACCGAAATTGATAATGTTCAGGCAATTTCTTCGAAATTGAGCATGCTAAAGACAATTTCTACGAAATTGCCAATGACGAAAACTGCTGTCCGACTCGGCCGTTAACGCTTAAAGCGGCCGTGCATTTAGAGTTCGCCCTTCTTCATCTGGTCGATCAGATAGTCGCAGGAGCGCACCGCCAGGGTCATGATCGTCAGGGTCGGGTTCTGGCAGCCGGAAGACGGAAATGCCGCGCCGTCCATGACGAACAGGTTTTTGACATCGTGCGACTGTTCAAACTGGTTCAGCACGCTGGTGCGCGGATCGTTGCCCATGCGCGCCACCCCCAGCTCGTGAATCGCCCAGCCGGGGATGCTGGGCTTGGCGTAAGTACGGATGTTTTTCGCGCCCGCGGCTTCCAGCATCTCCGCCATCTGCACCGCCGCGTCCGCCACCATCGCCTTCTCGTTGTCGCCATACTGCACATGGAAGCGCAGCACCGGAATTCCAAACGCGTCCACCACATTGGGATCGATGGCGACGTGGTTTTCGTAGCGCGCCAGGCTCTCGCCAAAGCAGCCAAAGCCGATGGTCACGCGCGGATCGAAGACGGCTTTTTTGAATTGATCGCCGAAAAAGCGCGCGTCCCAGTTATAGCCCGCACCGCCGCCGCCTTCATAGCCATAGCCGCGTATGAAATTTTTGTTGTAGGTTTTGGGCTGGCCGGGAATATTTTGAAACCGGACCACATAGATGTCGGCCGGGCGAACGGGGCCGTCGATATTCGGCCGGTCGCTGACGCCCTCCAGCTCGCCGGATGCGCCGCCGCCCATGATGTTATCCATGAAGTAATGCCCCAGCGCCCCGGAGGAGTTGGCCAAGCCGTTGGGATAATGCTTGGTGCTGGAGTTCAGCAGGATGCGCGCCGACTCCAGCGACTGGGCGCAGAGCACCACCGCCCGGCCGCGCACTACCGCCGATTTCCGCGTGATGCGATCAATGTATTCCAGGCCGTGGGCACGGTTGCGGGCGTCATCCATCAGCACGCGATAGCCCATGGCGTTGAGGATATGGGTGCAGCGGCCGGTGCGCAGCGCGTCGGCAATGGTGGTGAAGTTGGCGTTGAAATAGGAGTGGGTGACGCAGCCACGATGGCAGGGTCCGCAATAATGGCAGGGCGCGCGGCCATTGATGCCGCGGGTCAGATTAGCCGAGCGCGCCTGGGTCATGGTGCGGTCCAGTTTGGCTTTCACCCGGTCGCGGAAGCGCCATTCGGCGCAAGTCAGCCCCATCATCGGCTGGAACTGCCCATCGGGAAGCTGCGGCAGGCCCTCTTTCATGCCGGTGATGCCGACATACTCTTCCACGATGTCGTAATAGGGCGCCAGGTCTTTGTAACGCAGCGGCCAGTTCACCCCGTAGCCGTCGTGATCGGCGGCGGCGAGATCGAAATCGCTGAGCCGCAGGCTGACGCGTCCCCAGCAGTTGGTCCGCCCGCCGCTCATGCGGATGCGCGCCTGCCAGCTGAACGGCATGCCGGTCGCGGTGGTGTAGGGCTCCTCGTGGTCGTTGCAGTACCACTTGTGGGTGTATTCGTCGCAGGCATAAACCTGCGTCTGCACCGGCTGCGCCGCCTTGAGCAGGTAACGCGCCTGATTACGGAAGGGCAACTCGAACGCCGGCTTGTGCTCGGTGAAATTGGCGTCGGTCTGCTGCTTGCCGCAATCCACCAGCGCCACCTGCAAGCCCGCTTCCGTCAACCGCTTCGCCGCCCAGCCGCCCGAAGCGCCCGAACCCACCACAATCGCGTCGTAAACCGTTTCCGGCATGAGAACCCTTAACCTCTCCTTCGGCCTGCCTTAAAATCGCAGGCATGACTGCCAGGATAGCGCGAATCTTTCGTTTCAATTGTGCTTTCTCGCGCCGCCGTGGCGGAAACCGCGCATTCTCGTTTTTCGCCGCGCCTCGAGCCGCACAGCCGGGCCGCATTTCGAGAAACCTCCGCCGGCGCACAAGCGGCTCGGCCGCTTTTACTTTTAGGCGCTGACGCTTTCGCAAGGGTCCGGCCGAAACCGGACGCATGGCGAATACTCATGGATGCCGAAAGTTTATCGTCGTTAATAG
>JAKASR010000046.1 GCA_021818955.1 Acidobacteriota bacterium | reverse complement strand
GTGCTTGTGCTGTCTCAACGCGATTCAATAATTGCACCAATCGCGGACTTAATACTGCATCAATTCTCTTCTTTAATTGCACTTGTTGTGGACTGGATGAAGCATAAATTTTCGTTGAATTGCTGAGATATATACCATTTGTAAAATCCTTCGACAAATTTACGAGCCATCAAAATATTCCTCTGTTTTGGAGCTGGAACGATGGGCGGTTGTGCTTGTGCAACGGATGTAAAATGCACCGCAATTATTAGAAGGCCGCTGAACAAGCCAACACGATATTGAATTGAACGTGAACCCACAAAAATTTATTTCCTCCGCGCCGCCGCCAGCGCCGGGCGCAGGCGGCCGTGGAAACGCCGCAAGAGTTGGCGCGCGCGCGCCAGGCCGATGCCGGCGATTTCCGCCAGCAGGGCGGGCTTGAGCTCGTAGCCGGCCTCGGCCAGCCGGGCGGAGGCGGCGGCTAAATCCAGGCCGGAGGCTTGCGCCAAAATACGCGCGGCGCGCGCGCGCAGCTTATAGTTGCTGGCGCGCATGTTCACCATCCACGGTCCATACACATGGCCGAGGCGGACCATGGCCGCGGTCGAGAGCATGTTCAACACCAGTTTCTGCGCCGTGCCCGCCTTCATGCGAGTCGAACCCGAAACCACTTCCGGACCGGTAACCGCTTCAATCGCCATTTCGGCGGCGGCGGCCAGCGGCGAGCCGGGAACCGACACCAGCGCGATAGTCAGCGCGCCGCGGCGCCGCGCCCACTGAATTGCGCCGATCGTATAAGGCGTGCGCCCGCTGGCGGCAATGCCGACGACCGCATCGCGGCGGCCCACGCGCAACCGCTCCAGGTCGCGGCGGCCAAATTCCGGGTTATCTTCCACCGCCTCGCTGGAGCGCCGCAAGGCTTTGTCACCGCCGGCAATGATGCCAATCAACCGCTCCGGCGGAAATTGATAGGTGGGCGGGCATTCGGAGGCGTCGAGCACCCCCAATCGGCCGCTGGTGCCGGCGCCGATGTAAACCAGCCGGCCGCCGCGCTCGAGTTTTTGCACAATGCCTTCCACCGCCCGGGCAATTTGCGGCAGGGCGCGGCCGACGGCGCGCACCGCGCGCCGGTCCTGCTCATGAATCACGCCTAAAATTTGCGCCACGCTCAGCCGGTCCAATTCCCGGCTGGCGGGTAAAAGGCTTTCGGTGGCCAGGCTCGCCAGTTGGCGATCGCTTTCGGCTCCGGGCGCGGGCCGTTTCGCCCGAGGCTGATGCGCCGCGCTCCTTCGCCTGGCTACAGCTTTGGCTTGAATCAAAGGCATAAACCTACTCTCGCCCTGCCGGCGGCTCGAGGCCAAGATCTTCGAAAACGGCGCGGTAAAGTTGCCGCCTTACTTTAATGATTTTTTCATCCGCGCGGGTCGGGTACACACGATTGGTCAGCAGCACGATGTAAAGCCGGCGAACCGGATCTATCCAGATCGATGTTCCGGTAAAGCCGGTATGGCCGTAGCTTTGTTTTGAAAACCAGGGAATGCTGTCGCTGATGTCGGTGCTTTTATCCCAGCCCAGCCCCAGGTCGGCGAGCACGGTAGGCGCGCGGCGGGTAAAAAGACGCACGGTGGAAGCGCGAAAATAACGCCGGCCGCGGTACCGTCCGCGATTCAGCATAAGCTGCGAAAATCGGGCCAGGTCGCGAGCGCTGGAAAATAGCCCGGCGTGGCCGGCGACGCCGTCGAGCGCGTAGGCATTTTCATCGTGCACGAAGCCGCGCACCTGAATGTGCCGGTAGTAAGTATCGTCTTCAGTAGGCGGAATGCGCCTCCACAACCGGATCGGTGGCTGGTAAAGCGTGGAGCGCATGCCCATGGGACGAAACAGGCGGCGATGCAAAAACACATTGAGCGGTTGATGGCTGAGCCGCTCGACCACTTCGCCCAACAGCATGAAATTGAAATCACTGTAGGCGTATTTAGTCGCCGGATAGGCCACCAGCGGCACCTGCTGTACCGCGGCGCGCAGCAGATAGGGCGGCGCCGGAAAGGGCAAACCAAAGGCCGCGCCGTAGCTGGGAATGCTGCAATTGTAGCCGGGCTGGCCGCATTTATAGAGCGCCAGCCAGGGAGGCAGCCCGGAAGTATGCGTCAATAACTCGAAAATGGTCACTCGCCGGCGCGCCGGCCAGAGCGGATCACCGCGCTCCGAAGCGGGCACATGACCAAAGCCCGGCAGGATGCGCACCAGGCGCTCGCGCAGCCGGAAGCGATGCCGGTCGTACAGCATCATCAATGCCGAAGTGGTGCCGACGACTTTGCTGACCGAGGCGAGATCGTAGATGGAATTGGCCGTGACGCGCGGGCTGCGCGGGTCATACGTGAAATGGCCGAAGCCGCGCAGCATGATGAGCCGCCCGCGCCAGCCGACGGCCAGCGCCGCGCCGGGAAACGCGTGCGCGGCCACAGCGGCGCGAATCACCGCCTGCGCGCGCGGCAAATGGCGCGCGGGCCGCGCCGCCTTCGCCGGCGGCGGCATCGCCGCCAGCACACACCCCACGCACGCGGCCTTCATGACGGCCGAAAATCCGTTCCGTAAAAGATTTTTCTCGTTCATTTTGGATGGCCCCAAGGCAGTTCGCCGCCTTGCCAGCGTCAATCGCTTTGTCCAAGCAGCCGGACAACAGTTCAGGCTGCAGCGCAGGCCAAAGCACGGAATTTCCGTTAAATTCCGCGCCTGTGAACGGCTAAAAGGCTATCGTCGTCCTTGAGTTTCCTCCGCCACAGGCGGATCCGGTTTCGGCCGGACCCTGATCCGCCGCAGGCGGATCAGCGCCTACAACTGAAAGCATTAGAGCCGGTCAAATTGCTTCGACCGGACAGCGTAGCATGATGCCGCGGCGTTGCGCGGCGTATAATTTCGCTATTTCAAGGGTTTCCGGATGAAGCGATTCTTTCTACGCGCCGTTTCGTGCTCTTTCATGGTTGCCATAGTGGGTTGCCGGCTCGTGCCTGCCCAACTGGCCGCGGGCCCTCGCCCGGGCGGGGCGCGGGCCAGCGCCGATGCCGCCGGGCATTATCGCATCTCGCTGCCGGCCGAGGGCTGGAGCTTCGGCGGCACCATCGGGACGCGGCCCACGGCCATCCGTCATTATGCCGGCCATGACCGGCTGGGCAGATTTCAGGCCGTGCGGCTGGATTGGACCTGGAGCGGCTACCCGGTCAGCGGCATCATCCAAACCTATGCCGGCAGGCCGCTGGCGCTGTTCCGGCTGATTTTTCACCGGAATACGCTCCGGCCCGCGCTCACTTTCCCCGATTTTCGCCGGGAGCCGCGGGGCTTGTTCGTAATGAGCTACCGCGATCTTCCGTTTTCGCCGCCGCAGTTCCGGGCCGCGCGCTCCGGCTCGCCCTGGCTATTCTTCAACCGCCGCCGCGACGCGGCGCTGCTTTCTCCCGCCAATCATTTCCAACTCATGCGCCTGGAAGGCGACGGCGCGCGCCGGAGCGCCGCCGGGCTTTTTCCCCATATCGCTTCCGTCCCCGCCGGCTTTGAAATGGATTCCCTGTTGGCTGCCGCGCGCGGCATCAATGCCGCCTACCGGCGGTGGGGCCATAGCCTTACACGATTGCAGGGCAAGCATCGGCCGTCCAATGAAGCCGATATCAGCCTGCGCGACCTGGGCTACTGGACCGACAACGGCGCCACCTACTACTACCGTTACCGCCGCGGCCTCGGCTATGCCGGTACGCTGCTGGCCGAATTGCGGCATCTGCGCCGGCGTCACATTCCCGTGCGCTATCTCCAACTCGATAGCTGGTGGTATCAAAAAGACCGGCTCAGTTACGATGGCAAGTTATTGCCGCTGCCGCCGCGGCATGCGCCTTGGGCGTCAACACGGCATGCCCGCCCCGCCCGCTGGTATATTTTTGGCGGCGTCTGGCGCTATGTCGCTTCGCGCACGTTGTTTCCCCAAGGCCTTGCGGCATTCAACCGGCAGACGGGCGTGCCGTTCATCACCCACGGACGCTGGATCAGCCAGCGCAGCCCCTACCATCAGCGCTACCGCATCGCCGGCATTGCGCCGGTGGATGCGCGCTACTGGAACCATATCGCCGCCTATCTGCATAACGCCGGGGTCGTTACTTATGAGCAGGATTGGCTGAATTACATCAGCCGTTATTCCGGGTTTCGCCGCCTTCCGGGCGTCGGCAATCGATTCTTTGACGAGATGTCCGCGGCCATGGCTCGGCAGGGCATGACCCTGCAATACTGCATGCCCGACCCGAACGAGTTTTTGCAGGCCTCCCGGTATTCCAACCTGACAACCACGCGCGTCAGCGACGATCATTTCCTCCCTGCCCGCTGGACCAACTTCCTGTTCGTCTCCCGCCTGGCCTCCGCCCTCGGCGTCTGGCCGTGGGCCGATGTCACCACCAGCCGCGATCCCAACCTGATCCTGTTGCAAACGCTCTCCGGCGGCCCGGTGGGCTTCGGCGACGGCATCGGACGCGAGCGCAAGCGAGTTTTGATGCAAGCGACGCGCGCCGATGGACGCATCGTCAAGCCCGACGCGGCGATGGTTCCGGTGGGCGCCGACTACATTCAGGCCGCGCTCGGTCTCCACCGGCCCACCCTCGGCCGAACCTATACCGATCAAGATGGCGTGAAAACCGCCTATGTTTTCGCCTTTGCCCATCGCCCGCAGGACCGTGGCCCGGTGCGCTTCCGCGCGCGCGAAATCGGCTTGCGCGGCGGCATGTACGTTTACGACTATTTCCGCCGCCAAGGCGCCTGGGTGCCAGCCGGACAAGCCTATCAAGGCCAACTAAGCGGGCCGGACAACAGCGCTTATTTTATCTGCGCCACTCCCGGCGAGAGCGGCATCGCCTTTCTGGGCGACGCGAACCAGTTCGTCGGCACGGGGCGGCAGCGCATTGCCGCCCTGCGGCAGGCGGCTTCCGGTTTAAGCGCCACGGTGCGGTTCGCGCCGGGCGAGACGCAGGTGATTTTGCACGGCTACGCCCGCCGTCAACCGGCCGTCCGCGTCGGTGGCGGCACCGCCGGGACAGTGCGATTTGACTCACGCACCGGACTATTTGAGGCCATCATCGGCGCGCCGCGGATGGCCCGGCCCCAACGAGTGCGCGTGCAGTTTCGTTTACCGCGTTAAAGCCGGCGCAGCCCGCGCGCAGGCTAGCGATACAGCAAATATTTTGCCCGGATGGCCAGAAAACGCTTCCGCGCCCCCTGCCAGCTCGCCTGAATCCGGCGCGGATCTTCGCCGCGCAGAATCTGCCGCACAATGGCGCGGCTGCCGATTTCCGGATGCATCGGCATCGCCTTCCAGTGCTGCGGATATAAATGAGCCAGCGCGGAAGCGATCTCGACGCCCATCTCCACCGGATCGAGCGCGTAGCGATCCATCAACTCGAGCAGGACGCCCTGGCAAAGCTGGTGGGCGTACTTGCTCGAATCCGGCGTGAACGACACCGGCATGAACTCAACCCCGGGAATGCGGCGGGCGTTAAGATAGCGGGCGAGCTGCCGCTGCCGTATCCAGGGGGCGCCGAACCACTGAAAGGGGGTGTCCGTGCCTCGCCCCACGCTGACGTTGGTGTATTCGATCAGCGCCACCCCCGGGTAAAGAATCTCCTGCTCGAGGTTGCGCAAGTTGGGCGAGGGATTCACCCAGGTCAGCCCGGTTTCATCATAGTAATCGCCGCGCTGCCAGCCTTGCATGCGGATAACGCGCAGATCGGCGCCAATGTGGTCTTGGGCGTTGAACATCTCCGCCAGTTCGCCAATGGTCATGCCATTGCGCACCGGCATGCCCGGGAAAAAGCCGATGAAGCTGCGCTCATCGGCGGCCAGCGCCGGCCCTTGCACGTTCACGCCATTAATCGGGTTGGGACGGTCGAGCACGAAGATGGGAATATGGTGCGCCGCGGCGGCTTCTAGCGAGTAACCCAATGTGGTCTCGAAGGTATAAAAGCGTTCGCCGCCGTCCTGAATGTCATACACCAAGGCGTTAACCAGCTTGAGTCCGGCCTCGGGCAAGTGCCGCTGCGCCGGGGTGGCGCCGTAGGCGGTAAAGACCGGGATGCCGGTTTTGGCGTCGCGGGTATTGGAGATATTGGTGCTATCGAGCTTGCCCACCCAGCCATGCTCGGGACTGAAACCGCACACGACGTCGATGCCGGCGGCCAGCATGACATCCAGGTTGCGCCGGCCTTTGCGGTCGAGTCCGGTTTCGTTGGTGATGAGGCCCACGCGCAAGCCGCGCAAGGGCGCGAAATGATCTTTCTCCAGCACGTCCAGGCCGGTCCGCACGCGTCCCTGGCGCAGCAGCGGCCGGTGGACAGCATAGTTGACGGAGTTATAGCCGGTGATGCGCAACACGCCTTGAGTCAGTTGCCGGCGGCGCGCCGGGCCCCAGTCGCGCGTCACCAGCGCCGCCACCGCGGTGGCAATTTTCGAGCGCAGGGAGATGATCGGTGGCCGGCCAAACGGATGCACCGAGTTGGCCAGCAGGACGATATAGGTCTGCGTATAGGGGTCAATCCAGAGCGAAGTGCCGGTAAAGCCGGTATGTCCGTAAGAACCGACGGGCAGCAGTTCGCCGCGGTTAGTGGAGAATGGCGAATCGAGGTCCCAGCCCAAGCCCTGGACGACGGGCAGATTGTATGGAGTTTGCGGGGTGGTCATCTTCGCCACCGTCACGGGACTGAAGATGCGGCGCCCGCCGCGGCAGGGAATGGCTTTGCCTCCCGGGCAGGCGACGCCCAGATTGAGCATCATTTGGGCGAACCGCGCTAAATCGCCGGCGGTGGAAAACATGCCCGCCGCGCCGGTGATGCCGCCCATGGCGCGCGTCACCGGATCATGCACGATGCCGCGCAGCCAGGAGGAGGAGTAGCTCAAACTGCGAAAGCGGCGGTTGGGGTTGGGTTCGGTCGGAGCGATATTTTTCCACCAACTGCGCGACGGAAGAAAGCGGGTGTGGCGCATGCCGATCGGCCGCCAGATGCGGCTTTCGGCATATTCATCCAACGGCAGATGGGTGAGGTGCTGGGCCAGCTCGCCCAGCATGATGAAGTTCACGTCGCTGTATTGGAAGCGGCTGCCGGGGGGAAATTCCGGCTGCAAGGCTTCGGCGCGGCGGATGCCGTTGCGGTAGCCAGTCCAGCCGGAGCGCAGCGAGAGATCCGGCTCGAGTCCGGAAGTGTGGGTCAGCAACTCGCGAATGGTGATCTGGCTTTTGCCGTTGACGCCGAATGGGGGCAAATACATGGCGACGGGATCGTTCAGGCGAATGCGTCCCTGCTCCAGCAGGCGCATGATCACCGGCGCGGTAGCCACCACCTTGGTCAGCGAAGCGCAATCGAAGATGGTGGAAAGCGTCATCTTCTCGCGCCGCGGCCGCAGGGCGCGATAGCCGTAAGCCTTGCGATAAACAATTTTGCCGCGGTGGCCGACAATCAGCACCGCGCCCGGCAACTGGCGCGCGGCAATGGCGTCGCGCACGATCGTGTCGAGCCGATGCCAGCCGCGGGGCGGATCGGCGGCGGCGGCGACCGGAGGAGTCATCGCCGGCGCGGCCGTGGCGAATATGCCGGCCAACAGGAAAGAAATCAATGCGCGATTTTTTAAGGACATGTTTTTAGCGCCGCGGCGTGGCGGGCGAGAGAAGCTCCTAGCATACCCAAGCTACAGCGCCGGCGTGAAGAAAAAGCGCACCATGGAACACGAATTCACCGTGCCTGGCAAGGCGGCGAAATGCTCGCGATATCGGCTGCCGTAACGTGGGCCCGGGGTGCGGGTTCCGCTCCAAACGCGTTTCCCCGGACTCAAGCAGCCCCCCAAAGGACGCCGGGGCTTAAAGCGTTGAAGCGGCGTCATTGCGCGAGTGAGGCGGTATTTCCAGCGCAAGCGGCTAAAATAGAATCAAGGCCGCGCGGAGGGATGGGTGAGCGGTTGAAACCGGCGGTCTTGAAAACCGCTGTACGGGAAACCGTACCGGGGGTTCGAATCCCTCTCCCTCCGCCATAATTTCCGTGAGGATACGGATCAGCCCCTTCCGCCGGCGCGGACAGTTAAAATTTAAGGCCCAAGCCGGTGGCGAGGGTGGCGTTATTGGTATGATTGCCGGGCAGCGGATCGCTGATATAAAAATCCACAAAGCTGGCGGTAAGCGCGATGCGGCTGGTGATCGGGGCGGCCAGCGTGGTATTGGTGTCGAAACGGTATTGCCCGCTCTGGCTGAGATTGGGATAAAAATTCAAGTCGTGCGTGAGCGTCAGCCGCCGGCTGGGATTCCACATCAGGTTTTCGCCGAGGAGCAATTCGGCGCTGTTTTGCGTCAGCGGGGTTCCGGCCGGCAGGAAGGGGCTGGCAATAAAGCGGGTGTGAACGTAGTTTAAACCCACCAAGCCCGACAGATGCAACCGCGGCCGCAGCACTAATTCGCGGCCATAGCCGCCTCCATAGGATTGGCGCAGGTGAATACCTTCGGGCTGAATGTAATCGTATTGCGCCAGCGCGAAAAGATAATTCCATTTATCCAGCTTGCGATCTTCGCGCAAGCCGCCGCTGAACGTATTGGAGACGATGGTAAGTCCCGTAGTGCTGGAATGCGCCAGCAAGGCCGTCGCCTTCACCAGGCTAACCCAGCGGGCATGGTCGCTATGCCGGTAGGTGGCATCGAGGTTGCCGGTGAAACTGCGTGAAGTCGTGTTGCCGGTACCCATGCTATAGCCCAGATTGGCGGCGCCATGCCAGCCGGCACTATTGAGCTTTTTAGGCGCCGGCTGCGCCGGAGGCGCCGCTTTCCGGCTGCGACGCGAGCGCGGGGTTTTCGCGGAGGCTTTGGCCGCCGCATTCGCATGAGCCGGGGCGGTGCGCCGTTCGGGCTTGGCGGCATACATCAGGCTGGCGAGGGCGAAGAGCAGCAGCCCGCACCCTGCGCTTCGATTTTTAAACAAGAGGCGCAACCTTTGATCTCGTCCAAAACGCATAATCCCGAGTAGATGCTCAACCGGGCGCAAAGATTTGGTTTCACCACCACAATTTTTAGTTCCCGGAGCGGCCGGCGCGGGCCGGCGGCGGCCGTCAGACCACGACCCGCTCCATCAGCGGGTTGAGGCGGGTGAGAAATTCATAATGAATGGTGCCCGCGCGTTGGGCGGACTCGTCCGCGCCAATGGTTGCGCCGCGGTCACGCCCGATCAGGGTCACAATGTCACCCGGGCGAGCGCGCCCGGCGGGCGCGATGGAAATAAGATCCATCGAGACGCGGCCTAAAACGCGCGCACGGCGGCCATGCAGCAACACTTCGCCTATGCCCGACAGCGCGCGCGGAAAGCCATGCCAATAGCCGATCGGCACCACCGCCATTTTCGTGCGTTCGGGCACGCGCTCGGTCAGGTCGTAGCCGACCGCATCGCCCGGCGCCAGCCATTTGACTTCGCTGACCACCGCGCGCCAGGCCAGCACCGGCTCGAGTTGCAGCTTGCCCTGAAACTGCCGGGCCAAGCGGGGCGAAGGCCACAAGCCATACAGCCCGATGCCGATGCGGACCGCATCGAGATGATATTGCGGGCCAAGCATCGTCCCGCCGGTGGCCGCCGCGTGGCGCAGCAGGTGGCCATAGCCGGCGCGCGCGAATTGCGCCGTGGTGCGGAGAAATTCCCGCATTTGGGCCTGGGTGAAGCCGGGATCGTCAAGATCGTTGGCCGCGGCGAAATGAGTGTACAAGCCGGTGAGCCGCGGGCGCAGCGCCGGACGCGCCTTGAGCCGGCGCAACAGGCGTGGCGTATCCGAGGGAAAAAATCCCTGGCGGCGCATGCCGGTATCGAACTTGAGATGAAATTCCGGCGCCGCCGGGGCGCGCGCCAGTTCCTCGAGCGTTTCGAAATTGGATGCGGTCAGCGCAATATGGCCGGCAACGGCTTCGGGGAAACGCTCCGGCAGGGTGTGGCCGAGCACCAGGATGGACTGGCGGATGCCGGCGCGGCGCAACGCTTTGGCCTCGACCAAGCTGTCCACGCAAAAACCATCCACGCCCAGCTCCGCCGCCAGGGGAGTGAAGGCAAACAGACCGTGTCCATAGGCATTCGACTTCACCACCGCCCAAAGCTTCACGCGCGGCCCGATCAGGCGGCGAAAAGCCAGCACGTTGCGGCCCGCGGCGCGCGCGTCCAGCTCGATCCAGGTACGCACGCCAGCGCGGCGAGTGAGGATGGGCGTCGAGGGATGCCCGATGCTTTCAATTGAAGATGATTTGGCCAGCTTGCTTCCCTGCCTTGCCCGGCAGCGCTCTATTGATTTTCCCGAAACCGAAGCCTCATCGCCAACTCGAGAGCAATGCCTTGATATTTTGAGGGTAACTGTGTCCAAATTTTCGGACATTATTGGGCTCCATTTTTCCATGTAACTGCTTGAAAATGAAGCGTTATCTCACGAAAAGGCCGGTTATTCCAAAAAAAGGCCCGTTATTCCAGGCCTGGAATAACGGGAATAAGCTTTAAATCCAAATACTTGCGCCCGTTATTCCAAATTTTATT
>JAKASR010000045.1 GCA_021818955.1 Acidobacteriota bacterium | reverse complement strand
GCGCAATTGGAGGGCAGCGTCGTATTGGCCGTGATACTTTCGGTCGCGCCGGATGGGATCACGACGCCCTGCCCTGCCGCCGCCGCCGCCGAGCAGGCCGCGCTCAGGCTGCTAAACTGCGCCGCGTTAAGCACGCCATTGGTATTTTGAGCGTTAAACGTTGTGTAAGTTATCGCCCCGGTGGAATCCACCGAAAACATTTTCTGTCCGGCCCAGCGGGCGGTGAGCTCGGCCACGCCGGCGGCGGTGGGCTCGTTGGCGAGCTGCAGTTGATATGACGCCGGATCGAACGATGGCACGGTGTAGCTCAGCAGCGATCCGCTGGTGACGGTGTAGTTGGTGCCGGTAATGCCGGTGGCGACGGCGCAATTGCAGGCGCCCTGCGGCGCGGCCGGCGTGGTGGTCATCAGCAGGTCATAGTTTGCGGCATTGGTCGATTGCCAAAACACTTTCAGCGCGTCGCCGGCGCTGATCTGGTTGGGGCCGGTGAGCATCACGAATGGCCCGCCCGGGCTGGAGCTGCCGATCGTGAAATTGGCCACCACCCAAAAGTAATACGCGGTGGGCCCGGGGTTGCCTTGCAGCTGCACGCTGCCGGATGAAGGCGCGACCGGCGAAGTCGAAAGCGGCAGGATCAGGCGGTTGGTGGTGATCGAAGGCGTCGTCTGCGCCGCCAGGCGGCCGAAGCCGCCGGCGCAAATCAAAAACGCGAGAAGCAAAGAAAATCGTTTCATGCGAATGCCCAGGCGGCGCCGATCGCGCCAATGCCGAGAAGCCAGAGCCAGGATGCGCCGCGGCTCGAGCTGGCCACCGCCGGCAACGACGCCGAAGCCGCCGGCGCGGCCGGCGAAGATTGGATGGGAGAAGTCGCGGGGCGGATCAGGTCGAGCACCCGCAGGTAGTCATTGAAATTCGCCATCAGGTTGGGCTGGTCGGCCATGCGCACGCCCTGGCCGGTGGGGTGGCCGGGGCAGAGCAGGCGATGCACCTGGCTGGAGGCGGGGGCGCGCAGCAGCGAGCATACGGTAGCCTGGCGGTAGTTGGGATTGACTCCGCCCAGGCCGAAGCGCGGCAGGTTGACCTGCTCGAGCTTGGAGATGACGCCCTCGATAAACTGCCGCACCTGCGCGTAGCCGGCCTTGCCCTGCTCGTAGGACCAGAGCGCGTCCATGCAGGCCTGGTTGGCGGCGTTGGCGAGCCGGGCGGCGGTGCGCTTATCGCAGCCGGCGCGGCCGATGGTGCCGCAGCGGATCAGGTTGTCGGCGACGCTGGCCACCGCCAGGCCAGCGGCGACCCAGGGTAGCGCCGCGGTGACGACGCCCAGCGCGCCGGTCGAGCCGGCGGCAAAGGCGCTGGCCGCCTGGCCGGCGCCGCCGACGATATTCGACGCCTGCCCGAAGTTGTTGGGCATGGCGGGAATGATCGAGGCGGCGGTGGCGACGAACGGCATCAGCTGGCTCCGGCGGCTTCGTTGGCGCGAAACTCGCCCATGGCGCGGCCTTCCAGCCGCTGGATGCGTTGTTCCTGGCGCTCGATTTCTTCCCGGGTACGCGCGTGGTTGACTTTGATTTCAGCCGACATGTCGGATATCTTACTGTCGAAATAAACCTGCTGGGCATCCAGCTTGGTGCGAATCACACCGGCGAAATAGCCGATCGAAACCAACTGCACCACAATGATGACGATGACTCCAATTAAGGTGTAGCCCTCGGCCATGGCCAGCGACCCCGATTACTGAGATTGTCCACCGCTGCCGGTGGCGTACACGATTTCGCCCTGCATGCTGGGCGTGGTTCCGCCCAGGGTGACGCAAAAATCGCCGGTGAAGCCATTTGCCGTTTCCGGCTGGAACAAGGTGGCGCCCCCGGCCTGAATGTTGAGATACGCTCCGGATGCGGGCGCGTAGGCGCCGGTCAGGTTGTTCGGATTGGTGGCGCAATTAGTGCCCAGGCCGGCGATGAATTGCACCGTGGGGGAAGTCCCGGCCAGGGTGAAATTCACGTCGCAGACGGCGTAGGGTTGGCTCGCAAACGGCGCGGCGATCACCCGGGTGGTTCCGGCGGCGCTCAGGTTGATGACGGCGCTGTATTTGATGACGCCAGGGGATTGGCAGTAATCCACCGGGTAAGTCAAATTGAGCGGCGCGGTGGATCCGGAATAGTAGGCGTACACGGTTGGGCTGCCGGAGACGGCATCGTAGTACAGCGCAATTTCGGGATAGTAGCCCCCGGTCTGGATGGGGACGCAGGCGCCGGTCCCCGGATTGGTCAGCGTCACCTCGCGCGAGATCTGCAGCCAGGTGGCGCCGTCGTCGAAGGAGGCGACCATGTGGGCGCTGGCGCTGGCGCTCGACGTCGCCGAGGCGCAAAACTCGATAATGTGCGAGGCCTGCGAAACGTTGCGGATGACGTCGGAGACGCCGGTCGAGGCGGGGTTTTTCGCGCCCCCCCAGGTGATGCTGTTGGAGTAGGTTTGCAGGGTGACGGTTTGCGCCGGCGCGGCCGGCGCCAGCGCCAGGGCGGCCAGGCAGACCGCGAGGGCCGATTTAAGCCGCATGGGTTTCCTCCGTGTAAGTGGCCGGATAGTACCATCCCACCAGGCGGGCGGCGGTGGTGGTGCCCGCCGGCATGGCCGGCTGCGCCGCCGGCACCTCCGCGGTGACTTCGATCACGTCGCCTTCGACCAGCGGGATGTAGGTTTCAACCGGCATATTCATCTGCCCGACCTGGCCTTGAATGTCGCTATAGCCGCGCAGGCCGGCGCGGTTGACTTTCACCCGCCAGACGATGTTGCCGGAGCCATCGACGAAGTTGCCGCCGACGTGGACGATGGCGAGCTGGCGGATGATGGCGTTCAGGCCGGCGGGGATGGTCAGCGCCAGCACGTCGATCGCGGCCGCGCCGGGGGCGGGATAGGCCGGATACGGCGCCGGCGACTTGTCGAACCACTGCGCGTTCGATTGCGGCCGGTCGAGAAACTGCGCCGGCCGCGCCGCCCGCTGCGATTTGCGCGCTTGGCGGAGGGCGTCAAGCCAGTTGTATGCCGGGCTGCCCATGCAAGATCTCCTGTTGCTGCGTGACCAGATTTTCGAGCAAGTTGGCGTGCTGGCGGTAAATCGCAAGCACGTTGTCGGCGCGCCGCGGGTCGGTGGACCAGTCGCGCGAGACCGAGGCGACGAACTCTTCGCCGGATGCGGCCCTGATGGCGGCGGCGTAGCCGGGAAACAACAACGAGCCATCCTGGCCGCGCGCGCCGGCCAGGCGGCGCAACAGCGCCATGCGTTCGGAAAAACTCACCGCCCAGCCGGGGAACACCGGCCAGTAGGGGGCTTGCTGGGCGACCAGTTCCTGCCGCTGCCCATTGACCACTTCCCAGGTGGCTAGTTTGATTCTGGGGTAGGCGAAGCCCGGGGGCGGGTTTTCGGGATACTTCTGGCCAAACAGGTTGTTGTAATACTTCGCCAGCTTCGATTCGCCCCAGGCCGACTCTTCCGCCGCTTCCGCGCAGGCGTAAGCCGGCCACAGATGGCCGCCGCGCAGAGCGGCCGGCACGGCGCGGGCGAAAAACAATTCCGGGCTCATGCGCCCTCCCCGCTTTGGCTGGCTTCGCTGACGTTCTGGCCGATCAGCGCCACGAAGATATTGGAGGGCGCGGCTTCGGTGGCCGCCGCCGAAAGGTTGCGGATATCGAGCGTGACACTTTCGCCGGCGTCGAACAGGTGCGGCTCGCCCAGCACGGCGGGCCGCTGCCCGGAGCCCAGCACCGCTTGGTAGGGAGTTGGCCGGTGCAGCAGGTTGAAGGGGCCGCCGCGCTTGCGGTGGTGAACGATCTGGATCAAGAAACCGGCCGCGTCGGAGTCGAAGCCGGTAAGCTCCATCAGCAGCCAGGGCGCGGTGAAGCTGAAATCCCAATCGAGCGCCTGGTAGGCGCTGGCCTGGAATTGATGGGTGACGATAAATTGCTCGCCCTGGGGCAGCGTCACGCCGCCGCCGGGAATGAAGCTGGGCGTGAATAGCTTGCGGTTGGGCAGGTAAAACTGATTGCCGTGCTCGCCGCGGCTCAAATTTTTAAGCAGATCGAGATCGTAAACTTCAAGCATGGGCGGTCCTTTGCCTTAGCCGTTGCTCCGCCGCCTTTTGCCACAGCCGCTGCTCCTCGATCTTGCGTTCCAGGCGAAATCGCGAGACGGTGCTGACCACTAATTGCTGGTTCAGGCCCACACTCTTTCGCATGGCGTGCCAGAGCAGCTTTGGATCGCGCCGGCGCTTGGGGGACAGCGCCCAGGTGGCGACCCGCTCGGGATATCGGTCTTTGGTTTTGAGACGGTAGCGCATGGCGGAAACTTTCGCGGGCGCTGTTTCAGGAGGCCGTGTGGTACCCGGGCCAGGTTCTCCCTGGCAACCATGGCGCCCGCGAACTGGCGAAAGCGGCCGGCCGGGGCTTAGCTTTTGGCCGTGGCGTCGCCGGCGGCGGCTTGACCGGCCGCGCCGGAGGCGGTGGCGCCCGAGGCCGCGGCCGCGGGCGTGGCCAGCTTTTCAAGATCGGGCAGCAGCTTCAGGATTTCGGCCGGGGTAACGTCCACCGCCTCCGCGTCCTGGTAGCTGCTCACCGCGGCGTGGCCCAGGCGCAGCAGCTCGGCCAGGAACGCCGCCGCCTGGCTTTGCCCCAGGGCGGCCAACACGTCCTCGATCAGGACGCGGTCCTGCCAGACGTGCAGCACGACGTTTTTGGCGGCGCCGGCGATTTCGGCCTCGAAGCTGATGGTGATTTTTTTGAACTTGGAAACGGCGCCGTCGGCGCCGGTGTGCGTCAGCGCGGAAGGCTTCTCCGCCGCCGGCGCGGCCGGCTGGATGGGAAGGACTTGGGTGGTCATAATGGGATCTCCTGGATGGCGAAATTCGGCAAAAACAAAAAGCGAAACAGGCGCTCAACTGCCCTTAATCAGCCGCTCGATATCGGCGATGACCGGCGGCAGCGCGTCGAGCGCGGTGGTCACCACTTGCCGGGCGGCGTCGATCTTGCTGGCGCCCTGGGCGGCCACTTTCAGCTCGGCGTAGGTCTCGAAGGCCTGCACCGCGGCGACGTCGAGATCGCGCGCCCGGTTGATGAGCTGGTAATTCGCCGGGGTTTGGGCGATGCGCCCCGACTGGTAATCGGCCACGGCCTGGTTGATCGCGCCCTGGTAGCCGGCCAGCAGTTGGTAGGTCTGCTTTTCCCAGCTCGAACAGGCGCTGAAATTGACGGCGATGGCGCAGATGGCCAGCAGCAGCGCGATCGACAGCCATTGCGACAGCGAATGACGTGGACGGTTCATGGGGTTTTTCCTCGGTCGAAACATTGGAGACATTGCGCGGGCCCGAAATTTGGCGGCGCGGCCGGCTATGCCGCCGGCTTGCGGTTCTTGCCGATAAAGGCGAACTGGCCGTAATTGTTGGCGCCCGACAGCTCGTTGAACGAGATCGCGATCGAGCTGTTTTTCCGGAAGATGTGCCGCAGCACCATCAGCGCCGGATTCTGGGCGTCGCCAAAGCCGCAGTTCTGGTGGACCGGAGCGTTCGAGAAGGCGTACTGCCGGCCGCCATCGGAGACAGTCGCGGAGAAAACGCCCGACGCCTGCACGTTCCAGAAGTAGCACTCGAAATCGAGCCCCATTCCGATCTGCACCGACAAGGGCGCATTCTGCTGGTTGGCCGGAATGTAGGCATTGGCGCCGTACACGAACGGAATCACGTAGGTGTACTGATCGAGCGCGCTATCTTCGCCGCTGCCGCCGCAAAGCGGGCACTTCTGCCAGGCTTTATTGTCCGGCGTGGCAATCGCCTTGCCGCCGTGGCACAAATCACAAAGTTTTTGCATGGCGCGCACCTCTGCGCTGAAAATTTTCGGGGGACGGGGTTTGCGGTCCCTGCCCGCGCTCCGCGCCGCGGCGATTACTGCACGCCGCGATAGAGCTGGGTGTCGAGCACGATGTAGATCGTCAAGCCGGTCCCGGCGGGGTTGGCCGTGTTGGCGGTAAGCGCGAAAGCGGTTTCGGCGCGCACCGTCCAATTGAAGGTTTCGCCCTGCTCCAGGATGTAAGGCTGCGTCAGCGCGTAAACGCTGCGCTGATCGGGCACCCCTTGCGAGGTGGTGAACAGCGGGGCCGAGCCGGCGGGCGCGGTGCCCACCTGCGCGGCGGCGGTGACGATCATGCCGGTGCCCGCCGACAGCAGGAAGCTCGGCCCTTGCCAGTAAGGCTTGGTGCCGATCATCCAGCTATGCGACGCATTGACGCCGAACAGCATCAGGTCGGCCGGGACCGCGTCGTTGCGGACGAAAATCCGGTACGACAGGATGTACGCCCGTTGCGGCGCCGGCAGTTGGCCATTCAGCGTCATGTTGGTCTGAGCCAGCGTTTTTCCGTTCGCCCCGATGGGCGACTGGAAAAGCGTGGTCACGGTGGGGAAATTGGCCCCTTGCTGGACCGTGAAGCTGTCGTAGAGGGGTTGATCGACGACGTCTTCATAGCCGGGCAGCGTGGGGTTTTTCCGGCGAGGCGGCATGGGACGCCCGAAGCGGGCGGCGCCCACCAGCCGCAGATTCAGCCGGCGGAGTTCGGCCGGCAGATCTTGAAAGCCATGATGATTGCGCATTGCGTACACCTCCTTTCCATGTGGAGGAGATCGTGCCGGCCCCAAGGGGCCGGGCGGAAAACGTGTAGGTCGCGCCGCGGAAGGCCGCGGCAGTTCATCCAGCGCGCCGTTAGGCGGCGGCGCCGGCTTGCGGGAAACGGGAGGCCAGGCGATGTCCGGGCCAAGGCACCGGATGCGATGCCGCAGCCGCGGCCGAAGCCGCCGGAGCCGCCGCAGGAGCCGCCTGCGCGGCCGCTCCCGCGGCCGGAGCCGCGGGCAGCGCCACAACCGTCTGTTGCGGCCAGGGGCTCTTCACGCGGAAGAACCGGCCGTCCTGCACGCTGTTGCTGGGCAGGGCGTAGTCGGTTTCGACGAAATCGCCCATGCCGTCGCCGGCAAAGTCGAGATCGCCCAAACCGGAAAGCGCCGGAGGCGTGCTTTGCGCCACCCGCTCGCTCCAGATGCGGAGGATGGTGGCCGCCAGGCCGCCGCCAGTCACGCCCAACGACCAGGGCGCCGAAGCCACCAGGCCGGTCAGCCAGCCCAGTCCGAGGGCGACGACGCCATTGGACAGGTAGCCGATCACGCCCTGGTTTTTCGCGCCCAGCACGGCCTGGGTCAGGCCGCGCGTGGCCACGGCGCCGCCGGCGGCGCCGATGCCGACCTTGATGACGTCGCCAATCGACGAGCCGCCAAAGTGGCGCGGGTTGCGGCTGCGCCGCTTCAGGCCGCGACGGCCTTGAGCGACGATATGCGGGTTCTTGCTCCGCTTTTTGCCGCGACGATGCTTACCATTGGTTGCCAAGATCAATGCACCTCCTCCCAGGGGGTTAGCCGCGCGGCGATGCTTGTTCGCCTTGCGGTGGCCGGATTCCCGCCGGCCCGATCCGTTCACGACTCGAATTTGTGTTTTCATGCGCTGCTCGCTTTCCAATTCGCGCCGGCCGAGCCGGCAAATAAAAACCCCGGCCGTCCGCCGCGGCCGCAGGGGCCGCGCGGACTAAGCCGGGGGTTGGGGTTTGTTGCGCTCGGGCCGGCTAGGGGCGCAAAGTCGCCAGCTTCGCCAGGCCGCCGAGAAAATAGCCGCGCTTCAGGCCGCCCTGCAGCGGCTCCAGCAGCAGCACCATCAGGTTGCCGGCCAGGTCGGGCTCGATGGCGACGATATCCAGGCGCGCCGCTCCGCCCATCGCCTTGTAGGCGATCGAGCGGATGGGGCCATAGACGTCGTAGCCGGCCAGCCGGCCGTGCAAAAACTTTTCCATCTTTTGCGGCTCGAGCTCGATCACGATGCGATGCCCGCGGCATTGCGGGCAGGGCAGGGCGTTGGGCTTGCCGCGCATCTCCGGCGGATAGATCCCGGTGGATTCCATCTTCAGCCCGCGACAGCGCGGGCAGGTCATCTTTTTCGAGCCGTCGCAGCACTCGCAGGTGTAGGGCTCCTCGAACATCCCCACCCCGCGGCAAGTCTTGCATTTCGGGTCGCAGGGCTTGCCGGCGGCGCACTCGCAGACCGCGCGGCGGTAGCGCTTGCCGGCGCCGCCGCAGAGCTCGCACACCGACTTGCCTTCGCCGGCGCACTGCTCGCAGGTGGCGGTGCAATGCCCGCAGGGCGTCTGCGAGGGCTTGCGCAGCTCCGGCAGGCCCTTCCATTCGGTCAGCAGCAGCAGGTCGAAGCGGTCGCGGCGCGCGCCCAGGATCGGGCCCTCGTGGTAGAACTCCATCCAGCCGCGGTCGGTCTGGATGCGCATGATCTGGCCCAGCAGTTGGGTTTCGCCGCGCTGCATCAGCGCGGCCTGCTCGGCCAGCAGGTTTTGCACGTATTGCTGCTCGCTGGCCTGGGTTTGAGTGTTGACAGGGGGCATGGTTTCCTTTTTCCTCAGTTGATGATTCCGGGAGCTTCCACCCGGTACGCGCCGCCGACGAAAAACAGGCGGCAGTTGTCCTGGTCGAAACAGAGCCGCGGCCAGCGCGGCGGCTTGGGCTCGCCCGCCGCGATGTCGTCTTCGGCGAAGGCGTGGTAATACTCGATCAGCTCGAAGCCGTCCATCGCCTTGCGCGCCAGATAGGCGATTTCGGTGCAGGGCCCCAGCTCGACGTTGCGCTTCTTCCAGCACAGGCCCATGCGGCGCAGCAGCAGGCGAATATCCTGATTGCCGCCCAAAAAATAAAGCTGCTGCCCCTTGGGATCGCTGACCAGTTGGACGTGCTCTTCGCTGTCGTCGAACTCGATGCGCTCCTTGCCGTTGGGCGTTTTGACGTCGAGATAGCAAAGCTGCGGCGAGAGCTGGGTGTAGGTGGTGGGGACTTTGATCTCGAGCTCGCCCTCGATCACCTCCGCCGGCGTCTTGCCGATGAATTCGCGGTAGAGCACGGTGGCCTGGCCGAGCTCGGCGTCGCCGGGGTTGCGGCGGCCGGCGCGGCCGGCGCGCAGATACTTTGCCGCCGGGGTCAGCCGCCCGGCGCGGTCCATCTCGAAGGCCTCGGCGAAGGCCCGCGGGCGCGTCTTGCCTTCTTTCATCAGGCGCTCGGCCTTGATTGAAACCCGCCGCAGCATGGCTTTGTCGGCGGGGTTGCGCTTGTGCTTTTTGGCGAGCTTGGCGGCGTAATCAAGATATTCCTTCTCGGATAAATCGCTTTCGCGCTCTTCGCGCTCGGCGCCTGCCTGCCGGACGCGCCGGCCGGAGTCGTTGCCGGAGCGCCGGCGCTCGGCGCGCGCGCTCAGCAGCTTCCAGCCGCGCGAGCGGGCGAACCCGGAGGCTGTCTGTTTGCGGATGCGGATGGCGGCATAGGGGTCGCCGCGCCGGCAGGCCTCGTCCGAGGCGCGCTGTTTTTCGCGCTCGACTTCCTCCAGCGTCACCTCGCGCCGGCGCCCGCCCAGCAGGCCGCCGAAGAGGTTGCGCTTGCGCGGCGCGGATTGGAGTTTGCGGTTCATGCTTGCTTTGCGGCCAGGCTACTTTTCCGACTCCAGCGGCACATGCCGCAGCACCCGGAAATGCTGGCCGGGGAAATGCGAGCGCAGCCACTGCGCCTGCTTTTGCGCCTCGCTTTCCGAGCTGGTCCAATACATCACTTTCGGGTTCTGCCGGCCGCGCACCACGTCGAACTTGGGGCGGTAGTGCAGCTCGTTGCGCGGGTTGGCCCGCAGCTTGAGCAAGCGCCGCCGCGGCGCCGCCGCCGGCGCGCGCCGCATGGAGCGCATCGCGGCCTCGGCCCGCCGTGCCGTCCGGCGGATGGCCTTGCGCCGCGCCGGCCGCGCCGGCTTGCGGGCCCGCGCCCGGGCGCGCGGCTTCAAGCGCGCCGGCTTTTTCCGGGGATTGCTCTTCCGGCTTTTCCGTCCCAGTCGCACCAGCTTCGGCATCGCTCGCTCCCTTGTGTTGGCTATCGGACCGTTATCGCCATCGCCCGCCGCAAAATCAGAGCGGGTTGTTGTTGTACTCGACCCCGACGCCGCAAACCTGCAGCGTGGTCGCCGTGGTGCCGGCGGTGGTGAAGACCTGATCGAGCGATAGTTCTTTCACCGCGCTATTGAGCGCCAGCGCCGTGCCGAAGGCCAGGTTTTCGTGGTAGCACTGCCCGGCGGTGGTGGTGGCCACTTGCAATGAGCCGGGCGTCACCGTCAGCGTGCCGCCGGCGGCGGCGACGGTGCCCGCGGCGGATCCGCCGGCGGCGGGGAAGGCCACGGTGGCGGGCGTGGCGGCGGCGATCGAGCTGAGCGCCGTGGTTTGCACGCCGTAGTAAAGATCGACGCCGGTGACGGTAAGGCCCTTGGTCGCGGTCGTGCGGCTGGCCAGCGGCAGGTTGCAGGTGACGCGCACCGTGCCGGCGGTGGTGTTGGTGGTGCCGCTCAGCACCAGGTTGTTGGCGTTGGCTTCGACCAGGGCGGGTCCGGCGGAAAAGGCGGTGGTCGCCGGAGTCAACTGGCAGACGTCGGGGCCGAAGAACTGGTAGCCGTCGGTCTGCGCCGTGCTTTGCGCCAGCGTGCCCGTGGTCGAGAGGTTGCCGGCGTGGTCGATGGTCAGCTCGGTGGTGGCGCCGGTGGGGTCGGTGACCGTGATCGGCGTGCCGTTGTTGTTCGAGCTGCGGAAGGTGGCCGAGTTGAACACCTTCAGGTCATAGACCTGGTCGAGCAGGGAAGAGTAGTTCTGGAAGCCGGCGAGCAGGCCTGCGCCGGAAAGGACGACCAGCGCGATTAGTGATGCCTGCAGCCAGCCGGAACGTGAGATCGAGCGGAGTAGTTTCATAGCGATGCCTCGAAAGCCATAAAATTGGCAACCGGCCGCGCCGGTTTGCGTAGTGGATAAAAACGGCGTATAGTGACTCCGAAGTTCGGAGGCGGGCGATGCAGATATTTCTGTTTTGTTTCATTGAAGCTATAGCTATATATGTCCTTTACCGACTCTTTGAGTCCCTTTGGCCAAGAAGAGAAATTATTAGTAAAAAATTTGCGGCATTCATCAAAAGCGGCATTGCTTTTGCGGTGGTTTGGTATGTTGGCTTTTACTTCCTGAAAGCGCAGCATCAAGATCCAGCCTGGGCGTATGCGGCCGGTCTTTATGCTGGAGTTCTTGTGGGCATTAGAAGCAGGCCCAAACGTGTGCGACGAATACGAAAAAGCGTTAAGAAACGAGTTGTCGCAGATTTTGAAAAGAGAACGGGCGAAAGATTCGATCCACTGCTTCACGAGATTGACCACGTAATACCCTTT
>JAKASR010000023.1 GCA_021818955.1 Acidobacteriota bacterium | reverse complement strand
CAAGGCCGCACACCCTACCAGGCCTTCCTGGACGGCCGCACATTCACCGCTCAAGCCGGGGTGGCTTGAGCTAAACTGATCCCGCCACTCGGGACCCCGAGTGTCCGCTGATCATCCGCTAAGTACAATTTAATTGGTCGGGGCGAGTGGATTTGAACCACCGACCCCCTGGTCCCGAACCAGGTGCTCTACCAGGCTGAGCCACGCCCCGACTTCTTTGCTCGATCCGTCCGCTGCAATTTCGCGCGGCGGGACACGTGCCGGCTAATCTAGGCTATAAATTTCCCCGCACGCCCTATTCAGTATAAACTAGCTGCCCCATCCGTGCTCGGCTGCGGCAGCGCTCGGCTGCGGGCCCGCTCGCCGGCTTGGACGCTTGCTATGCTTAATTCCATGCGCTGGTGGTGGACCCAAATCCGGCGGACGCTCGAGATGATCAAGTTCGAGCACTCCGTCTTTGCCCTGCCCTTTGCCCTGCTCGGGGCGCTGCTCGGGGCGCGCGGCTGGCCCAGCGCCCATGCGCTGCTCTGGATCGTTGTGGCCATGATCGGGGCGCGCTCGGCGGCCATGACGTTTAACCGCATCGCCGACCGCAAACTCGACGCCAACAATCCGCGCACCCGCCTGCGCGCCCTGCCCGCCGGCCTGCTCAGCCTGCGTTTTGCCGTCGTTTTTTTCCTCGCCAGCGCCGCCGTCTTCGAGTTGGCGGCCTGGCAGCTCAATCGCCTGGCATTTGAACTCTCGCTGCCGGCGCTGGCCTGCATCACGCTTTATTCCTATACCAAGCGCTTCACCTGGCTTTCGCATTGGGCGCTGGGACTGGCGATGGGCATCGCTCCGGCCGCGGCCTGGATTGCGGTGCGCGGCAGCTTCTCGCCCACCATTCTGCCGCTCAGCGGCGCCGTCATGCTGTGGGGCGCCGGCTTCGATATCCTCTACGCTTGCCAGGATTACGATTTCGACCGCGAACGCTCCGATCTTTATTCCCTTCCCAAACGCCTGGGGATAGCCCGCTCATTGCATGTCGCCCAAGCTTGCCACCTGCTCATGCTCGCCTTGCTGGTTGAGCTGCTGCGCCTGCACCCGCTCGGCGCCTTGGGATGGCTGGGCCTGGCGATGGTGGCGCTGCTGCTGGCCTGGGAACACTCCCTGGTGCGGCCCGACGATCTTTCCAAAATCAATGCCGCCTTTTTTACCGTCAACGGCTATGTCGGGCTGCTGCTTCTATTAGTTTGGGGCGCGGCCATTATCCGGCGGCATTGAAAACATAGCGCACAGCCCCGCCACGGGAAAAGGGGCGGCTAGGCGCCTTCGCCCGGGAGCATTACGCCGATTGCGCCATGCTGGCGGGATTACCGGGCAGGTCGAGCACAAATTCCGTGCCTTTGCCGGGCTCGCTTTGAAAGCTGAGCCGGCCCTGGTGCGACAAGGCGATTTTTTGCGCTTCGGCCAGGCCCAGGCCGGAGCCTTTGGCTTTGGTGGTGAAATAAGGACGGAAAATATAAGGCTGGGCTTCGAGGGGAATGCCCGGGCCGTTGTCGGAGACAATGCATCGCACCCGCTGTCCCTCGTTGCGCGTGCGAATCGTGATCTGCCCGCCATGGTCTTTGATGGCCTCGAGCGAGTTCAGCAGCAGGTTCGTGATCAGGCGGCGCAGATCCACGGCATTTCCGCGCACGGGCTGGACGGACTGCAACTCGGCCTGAATGCTGACCTGTTCCTGGTGGCGCCAGAGCGGACGGGTCAACTCCATTGCATCGCGGGCCAGATCGGAGACATCCAGCAATTCCTGGCCTCCCAGCCCGCCGGCCAGGTATTCACGCAAGCGGCGCAGGGTCTCGCCGCCGCGCACCACGCCTAAATGTATGGCGCGCAGATAAGGCTGCTGATCGGCGTCGGAGGCGCCGGCATTGAGCGCCAGAATGGCGGTGGCCTTCTCGATCACTTCCAGAATGTTGTTGAAATCGTGGGTAATTCCCGCGGCCATCTGGCCGATGGCCAAGTGCCGCTCGGCCTCGGCCAGGTGAGCTTCGAGTTGCCGCTGTTCCGTCTGATCATTCAAAATCACCACGACGCCAGATTGACTGCCCGCCAGC
The DNA here is from genome assembly GCA_021818955.1 of Acidobacteriota bacterium. GTDB lineage: Bacteria > Acidobacteriota > Terriglobia > Terriglobales > SCQP01 > JAKASR01. The sequence continues at coordinate 62,192 of JAKASR010000023.1, read as the reverse complement.
CGCCACGGCATAGCCACTCCCACCAGGCTGATGGAGGGAAGTTGCGACGCCGCGGCTGGAATGGAATATTCCAGCTTCACCGGACGGTTCGTTAGCAAAGACTTTTCTATAGCATTGCGAAAGTATGTAGTGGGATTTCCCGCCCCCGCTGGATGCGGATTATCCAAAACTGCATCCAGGGTCAGGCCGCGCATCCGGGAAAGGGATTGGTGCTGCAATTGCTGGGCTGCCGGGCTGGCGTCAACAATGCATCCATTGGCATCGAGAATGAAAACAGCCTCTCCCGTGCCGCCTAATAGCCGGTTCCATTCCGCCTTCAGCACGAGTAGCCGGATGCGATGGCGGCGGACCCATTGCATCAGCGCAAGCCACATTAAACTTAAAATTACCAGCGGCAGCAACGAAACCGGATTCGATCTTACCCAAGGCCACTGAAAAATATGACTCAGGCATAGGCTGATGAGTAAAGTCAAGCCCGCCGGCCAGCCAAAGTAGAATGCCAGCAAGGCCATCGCAGGCAGATAAGCCAAGTACCAGAAATCTACGCCGGCGTGAGTCAGAGAGAGCAGGGTCCATAGAACCCCATGCATCGCCAGCGCGGATACCAGCGCCGGCACGAGCCGGCCGGAAATATTCGGCACCAGCCATTCCGAGACATGCTTGTTCCATTCCTGTTTATGCTGCAGCGCCACGAATGCAAGCCTACGACATCCAGGTGAGGCCCGCCTTAAAGAATCGACAGAGGCAGGGAGAGATGGTTCCGAATTCCCTATGTAGCCGAAATTGCAGGAATCAGTGAAAAACACGAGTGCCTATACGATTAGATGATACCCATTTTAATGGGTTCCCCTAAGGGAATAGATAACTAAAAGCGGGGTTGCATGGTGGAATAAAGTCCATCCAAAAATTTATTTTCTTGCCGTGCTTAAGCCTTCGGCTTGAGCATAGGCGTGGTACGAACTGCGAACCAGCGGGCCGGCTTCCACATGCCGGAACCCGCAATTCATGCCAAACTGCCGCAGAATGGCGAACTCTTCCGGCGAATAAAAGCGCTTGACGGGAAGATGGTGGCGGGTAGGCTGCAAGTACTGGCCGAGGGTAAGTATGTCGCAGCCGGTTGAAGCCAGGCGGCGCAGAGCGGCTTCGAGCTGGGCCTGGGTTTCGCCCAATCCCAGCATCAGCCCGGTCTTGGACAGCATGTCCGGCGCCATCTGCTTGACCCAGGCCAAAAGTTCAAGCGATCGCTCGAAACGCGCCCCGGGACGAACAAAGCGGTAAAGCTCGGGCACGGTTTCGGTATTGTGGTTGAGAATATCGGGGCGGGCGGCGATAACGATTTCGAGAGCTTCGCGGCTGCCTTTGAAATCGGGGATCAGCACTTCGACCTTGCAGCCGGAAGCGCGTTCGCGAATGGCGGCAATCGATTGCGCGAAAATGCGCGCTCCACCCAGATTATCGTCATCGCGGTTGACCGAAGTCAGCACGGCATGGCGCAGGTCCAGGGTGGCAACGGCTTCGGCGACGCGGCGCGGCTCGTCATCGTCAATCGGCAGAGGCCGCCCTTTGGGGACGGCGCAAAAGCCGCAGCGCCGGGTGCAAATCTCGCCCAACAGCATGAAAGTAGCCGTGCCGTGATGCCAGCATTCGCCCAGGTTGGGGCAGCGCGCCGATTCGCAAACGGTATGCAGTTCCAAGCCGCGCGCCAACTGCTTCAGCCGGTGGAAGTTCTCGCCGAAGGGCGCGCGCGAGCGCAGCCAGCTCGGCCGCGGCAGCGGCTGAGGTCGTTCGGCGATTTGCACCAGCGGCGGAATAGCCATTAACAACATTTTACAAAACGGCTGGCAAGAAAAAGGCGCCAGAAGAAAAGAAGTACGGAAAATCGCTGGCGCATAAAAGCCACGAGAGGCTCGCGCGCCTTTGCAGCCTTCATTCTGTTACTCTGGCGGCTTGGAGGCAGCCCCTTATGGCGCAGCGCAGCCTGCGATTTCTGGGCGCCGCCGGCTCGGTGACCGGCTCACGCCATCTGCTGAAAAATAACAACGAGCAGTACCTGATCGACTGTGGCATGTTTCAGGGCGCCAGAGTATTGCGCGAACGCAACTGGCAGCCCTTGCCGATTGAAATCGGCGCGCTGCGGTCGGTGCTGATTACGCACGCGCATCTGGACCATACCGGCTACCTGCCGCGCCTGGCGCACGATGGCTATCGCGGCGCCGTCTATGCTTCCCAAGGGACGGCGGAACTGATGGGCGTGCTGCTGCCCGATTCCGGCCGCTTGCAGGAAGAAGACGCGGCGTTTCGCAACAAGCATCGCATTACCCGGCACCAGCCCGCGTTGCCGCTTTATACCGAGGAAGACGCCCGCCGGGCGCTAGCGCTGCTACAGCCCCAGCCGCTGGATTCCACCCTGGCGCTGAGCGCGGCTGCCCAGGTGCAGTTCCATCGCGCGGCGCACATTCTGGGCTCCTGTTTTCTCGAAATTCGCCTGGGAAGCGGCGACGACGCGCGCGGCATTCTCTTTACCGGCGATCTCGGCCGCTTGCGCCAGGGCGCGTCGCAAATGCTCGGCTCCGGTCCGGAACCGCCCGACAATGTGGATTACCTGGTAATGGAATCCACCTACGGCGATCGCCTCCATCCCGACGACGATGTGGCTCCGCGGCTGGCCGAGTTATTACGCGCCGCGCTGCAGCGCGGGGGCGTAGTGGTGATTCCCGCCTTCGCGGTCGAGCGCACGCAAAAACTGCTCTTTTTAATAAAAAAACTGATGGAAGACCAGTTGGTGCCCCGCGTTCCCATACACCTGGATAGCCCCATGGCCCTGGCAGCCATCGAGATTTTTCTCCGTCATACGGATGAGTTCAACCCGGCGACCCGCGATCTAATTCGCCGCTTCGGCCAGCCGCAAAACTGGGATCATGTGTTTTTCGATCATTCGCCCACCGCCAGCCGCGCCATTAATAACCAGGCTGGGCCGATGATCATTATTTCGTCGAGCGGCATGGCTACCGGCGGGCGGGTGGTGCATCATCTGGCGCAGCGGCTGCCCGACGCACGCAACCTGGCGCTGTTTGTCGGCTACCAATCACCGGGCACGCTGGGCTTTGAGATCCGGTCGGGAAAAAATCCGGTATTCATCCACAAGCAACCGGTGACGGTGCGCGCCCAAGTGGCCGCCTTCGAGGAATTTTCCGATCACGCCGACGCCGAAGAAATGATCAGCTGGCTGCGCCGCATGCCGCGCCCGCCGCGGCGCATTTTCCTGGTGCATGGCGAGCCTGCCGCCTCGGCCGCACTGGCCCAGCGCATTCAACGCGAATTGGGCTGGAACGCGCATCCGGCTGCCTGGCTGGAAGAAGTGCCGCTGGAATAGCACCCCCGAAATTCCAGTCCCCCGACCCCAAAAACGAGCAGGCGAGATCCCGGCTAGCCGTAGCATCAAGTTAAGGAACATTCGAGCCGGCGCTTGCGGAAATTGCTAACATTATTGTTTCCCCGCGCCGGCGCCAATTTTTGGCTGAAATCACTACGCGCGTACGCCGGCCGTGAGCAAATCTATGGCGGACAAAAACAAATTCGATCTGGTGGTGGTGGGCAGCGGGCCGGGCGGCTACTGGTCGGCGATTCGCGGGGCGGAATACGGGCTTTCCGTGGCCGTGGTGGAAAAAGACCCGCGTTTAGGCGGCACCTGCCTGCTGGTTGGCTGCATTCCCACGAAAGCGCTGCTGCACAATGCCGAGGTGCTCGATACCTTCCGCCGCGCCCAGGAGTTCGGCATCAAGGCAGGCGAGTTCAGCCTCGATTGGCCGCAGGCGCAGGCGCGCAAAGACAAAATCGTCGGCAAGCATTCCAAAGGCATCGAGTACCTATTCCGCAAGAACAAGGTGGAATGGATCAAGGGCCGCGCCCGCTGGTCCGGACCCGGCCGGCTGGAGGTTACGCCTCCTCAAGGCGCAGCGTTCACGCTCGAAGCGAAAAACATCATTTTCGCCACCGGCTCGGAAGCGCGGCTGCTGCCCGGATTGAAGGCCGGCGGGCGCGTGCTCACCAACATCGAGATATTGGCGCTCGCGCAAGTGCCCAAATCGCTGGCTATCATCGGCGCCGGCGCCGTGGGGGTGGAGTTTGCCTCGATGTACACCCGCTTCGGCACCCAGGTCACGCTGCTGGAAATGCTTCCGCGCATCCTGCCGATCGAAGACGAGGAAATCTCGCGGGAGATCGAAAAGGCGCTGAAAAAGCAAAAAGTCGCCATCCACACCGGCGCACGGGTGGATAAGGTCGAGCCCGCGCCGGACAAAGTCAAAATCGACTTCACGGCCGAGGGCAAGGCGCAAAGCCTGGAAGCGGAATACGTGCTGGTTGCCGTCGGACGCCGCCCGGTCACGGAGGGGTTGAACCTCGAAGCCAGCAAGGTGCAGCTCGATCGCGGCTTCATCCGCACCGATGCCTACATGCGCACGGCCGAGCCGGGAGTTTACGCCATCGGCGATGTAGTTGCCGGCGCGCCCCAGCTCGCCCATGCCGCTTCGATGGAAGGCATGGTGGCGGTGGCGCATCTGGCCGGGCGTCCGGCGCAACCGCTCGATTACCGCAATTGCCCCAATTGCACTTATTGCGAGCCGCAGGTGGCCAGCGTGGGCCTGACCGAAAAAGCCGCGCGCGACCGCGGGTTACGATACAAAGTCGGGAAGTTCAGCTTCGCCGGCAACTCCAAGGCCACCATCCTGGGCCAGCATGAGGGCTTTATCAAGCTGCTGGCGGATGAAAAAGACGGCACCGTGCTGGGCGTGCATATGATCGGCCCGCTGGTGACGGAATTGATTTCCGAGGCCACGCTGGGTATGCAGCTGCAGGTTTCCGCGGACGAAATAATGCAGACCATCCATGCGCATCCCACCTTGTATGAGGCGATGTTGGATGCCGCGAACTCGGTTTATGGCCTGACGATCAATATGTAAATGCCCGGCGCCGTGTTCGCGCAGCAGCCATCATGCCCGAGCCAGTCATTGAAGCCGTGGGTTTAGGCCGCATCGGCTATGCCGAGGGGCTGCGGCTGCAGGCCGCGGCGGAAAGCCGGCGCCAGCGCCGGCTTTGCGGCGACCAGCTTTTGCTGCTCGAGCACGATCCGGTGATCACACTGGGGCGCAATGCCCGCCGCGAACACCTGCTGGAATCGCCAGAACGGCTGGCGGCGCGCGGGGTGGAGCTGGCCGAATGCAACCGCGGCGGCGACATAACCTGGCACGGACCGGGTCAACTGGTCGGCTATCCCATCTTCGACTTGCGCGAGCTGCCGCCGCCTGTCTCCGGCACGGCACGCACGCGCCCGGGGCTGGGCGCGGTCGAGTATGTGCGCGCGCTGGAAGAAGTTTTGATGGGCATGATAGGCGAATTGGGCCTGGAAACACGGCGGATCGCGGGGCTGACCGGGGTCTGGACGGCGGAGCCGCCGGAACGCAAGCTGGCCGCCATCGGCGTGCATATCTCGCGCGGCGTCACCACCCACGGCTTCGCCCTCAATGTCGCGCCCGACCTGGCGGGCTTTAGCGCGATCTTGCCCTGCGGTATACGCGACCGCGAGGTCAGCTCGTTGCAGCGCGAATTGCGGCGCCCGCTCGAAATTCGCGATCTGCTGCCGCTGGCCGCGCGCCACTTCAGCCGCGTATTCCGGCGCGAGCTGGTTTGGGTGGCGGCGACGGAATGGCGCGCGGCTACGCGGTTGCCGGAACCGGCGCCGTTGGCCCCGGCGGCGCCACCGGATTTTCATCCCATCGCGGAACGCGGATAATGTTAGCGAGGCGATAGGCATGGCCGATAACGACGCTCCCAATACCACGCCCGCTAAACCGGCAGCGGAAGCGGCGGAAAAATCCGTGGCCGAAAAAGCCAATGGGGGGCCGGCCTCAAGCGAATCGCCGGCTCAGCCCGTGCCCGCGGCATCGCGTCCGGCCGGCGGCGCTCGCCCACAACGCGGCCCCCGGCGCGAGCGGCCGGACCACCGGCCTCGCCGCCGCGGTCCGGGGGGCGGCGCCACGGAGCCGAATCCCGCGCGTCCCGGCGCCCGATCCACCCCGCGCGTGACGGAATGGTTCCAGGATCTGCGGCAGGAACGGCTGCGCTTCGAGCTGGAAGAAATCTGGGATGAAGGCAAGCTGGCTTACCGCTGGACGGGGGCGATCACGCCGCCGCCGCCGCTGGTTGAGCCGCGCGGCCTCAGCCGCGAGCAGTGCATCGAGATTTTTCGCTGGATGCTGCTCAATCGCGCCCTCGAACAGCAGTTGGAAAACCTCTATAAGCAAAGCCGCGTGGTTGGCGGCGTCTATTTCGGGCTGGGGCAGGAAGGCTGCTCGGTGGCCTCCGCATACGCGCTCGGCCCAAATGATTGGATGGCGCCGATGATCCGTAATCAGGGCAGCCTGCTGGTGCGCGGGTTCCCTGCACGCGACATCATGATGCAGTATATGGCCCGCGCCGATTCGCCCACCGGCGGCAAAGACGGGACCTCGCATTTCGGCGACTTGGAATCGCGCCACGTGGTCGCGCCCATTTCCATGCTGGGCGACCTGATTCCCGTCATGGCCGGCGTATGCCTGGGCGAGCGCCTGCAGGGCCGCGAAATCGCCGCCATGACCTGGATCGGCGATGGCGGACAGAGCACCGGCGTCTTTCACGAGGGCCTCAACCTGGCGGCGGTGCAGAATCTCGGCCTGGTGCTGATCGTGGAAAACAATCTCTGGGCTTACTCGACCCCGCTGCAAAAGCAGACCCGGATTCGCGATTTGGCCATCCGCGCCCGCGCTTATGGCATTCCCGCCATGATCGTGGATGGCACCGATCCGTTCCAGGTCTATCAAGCGGCGCATCAGGCAATCGAGCGAGCGCACGCCGGCGGCGGGCCGACGCTGATCGAAGCCAAGCTGATGCGCATGAAAGGCCACGCCATTCATGATCCGGCCGCCTATGTGCCGGCGGCGATGCTGGAATTCTGGCGGCTGCGCGACCCGATCGCGCGGCTGGAAATCTGGTTAAAGCGGAAAAGTTGGCTGGATGAGGCCGCGATCGAAGAGATGCGGCGGGCGGTAGAGTCGGAAATACTGGCCGAGCGCGATGCCGCCGAGGCCAGCCCGATGCCTCCACCCGAGCGCGCCTTCGAAGGCGTCTATTGCGACGGGTGCCATGACCCGCGGCCGCGTTTTCTCGGCCGTGGGCGCCGGCGGCCCTGAGCTGGCGGCTGGATTTTTCCCGCAGGAGCGGTTATGCAATTGACTTACGTCGAAGCCATTCGCCTGGCGCTCGAAGAGGAAATGCGGCGGGATCCCGCTGTTTTTCTACTGGGCGAGGATATCGGCGTTTACGGCGGCGCTTTCAAAGCCACCGCCGGCCTGATTGATGAATTTGGCCCGGTGCGGGTGATGGATACGCCACTGGCCGAGTCAGCCCTGGTCGGCGCCGCCATTGGCGCCGCCTACACCGGCATGCGCCCGGTGGCCGAGTTCCAGTTCATGGATTTCATCGCCTGCGCCTATAACCAGATCGTCAACTTCGCCGCCAAAAGCCATTACCGCTGGCAGGCGCCGGTGCCGATCGTGCTGCGCGGACCCGCCGGCGGCGGCGTGCACGGCGGTCCCTTTCATTCCCAAAACCCGGAAATGCATTTCGTGCACACGCCCGGGCTGAAGGTGGTCGAGCCGGCTACCGCCGTGGATGCCAAAGGACTGCTGAAAAGCGCCATCCGCGACAACAATCCAGTGATATTTCTCGAGCACAAATTTCTTTATCGCCGAGTCAAGGAGGAAGTGCCGGAAGGCGAGCATCTGGCGCCGCTGGGCAAGGCGCGCGTGGCGCGGCCGGGACGCGACCTTAGCGTGATTACCTATGGCGCCATGGTGCCGCTGGCGCTGGAAGTGGCCGACCGTCTGGCCGGCGAAGGGCTGGAACTGGAAGTGCTCGATCTGCGCACGCTGCTGCCGCTCGATGTGGAAGGCATGCTGGCCAGCGCGCGCCGCACCAGCAAGGTTTTGATCTTGCACGAAGACACGCGCACCGGCGGGCTGGCGGGCGAGATTACGGCACTGCTGCAAGAGCATGCCTATGAAGATCTCGACGGACCGATACTGCGATTGACCGCGGCCGATACGCCAGTGCCCTTTTCGCCGCCGCTGGAGGAGGCCTTTTTGCCCTCCGCCGCGAGACTGGCGGAAATGGTGAAGCAGCTTGCACGCTATTAACTCTGCACCGGCCGATTGCTCTCAAGCGCGTTTTCATGGGACGATAAATCTTTCCAGCGGTTTTACCCATGTTTTAGCGAGGCCCTATGCCGGTCAATGTCGTCATGCCCCAGATGGGCGAGTCTATTTTTGAAGGCACCGTCACCAAGTGGCTGAAGAAGCCGGGAGAAAGCGTTGCCCGCGACGAGCCCCTGTTCGAAATCTCCACCGACAAGGTGGATGCCGAAGTGCCCTCGCCCGCCAGCGGAGTCTTGCGGGAAATCAAGGTTCCCGAAGGGCAGACGGTGCAGGTGAATACGGTCGTGGCGCTGCTCGATGGGGAAGGCGAAGCCGCCGCGCCGGCAGAAACGTCCGCACCGGCCGTACAAGCCAAGCCGGCGGCGGCGGAAGCCGCGTCCCCCATCCCGGCCGCGCCCAGCGCTCCAGCCGCGGCTGCGCCCATGACGCCGCCTTCGCCGGCCGCCGCCAAGGCGGCGCCACCCGATGCGGTGGAAGAAAAAACCGAGCAGGAAGAAGCCGAAATCGAGCGGGGTGAGGTGCGCTCGTCGCCGCTGGTGCGCCGACTGGCGAAAGAAAACCAGGTGGACCTTAGCCAGGTGCGCGGCACCGGCATAGGAGGCCGCGTCTCCAAGCACGACTTGATGCAGTATCTGGAGCAGCGCAAGGGCGCGCCCGCACCCGCTGCCGCGGCGCCGGCGGCCGCCGCGCCGGCTCGTCCCACGGCGCCCGGCACTCCGGCCGTACCCGGCGCTCCGGTGGCCGCCGCGCCTTCACCCGCGCCGGCGCGACCCGGAGCGGTCGAGATCGTGCCTATGTCGCTGATGCGCAAACGCATCGCCGAACACATGGTGATGAGCAAGCGCACTTCGCCTCACGTTTATTCGGTATTTCAGGCTGATATGAGCCGCATCGCGCGGTTGCGCGACGAGGCCAAAAACGATTTCGAAAACCGCCATGGCACGCGTCTGACGTTTATGCCCTTTTTCGCCGTCGCCGCGATTGAGGCGCTGAAGCGTTTCCCCATCGTCAACTCTTCCGTGCAGGAAGAGTCGATTGTCTATAAAAAAGACATCAATCTGGGCATCGCCGTGGCGCTCGACTGGGGCCTGCTGGTGCCGGTCATCAAGCATGCCGAAGAGAAAAATTTCCTGGGGCTGCAGCGCGCCATCAACGATCTGGCCGCGCGCGCGCGCAGTAAAAAGCTCAGTCCCGACGAAGTGCAGGACGGCACGTTTTCCATCACCAATCCCGGCATTTTTGGCGGATTGTTCGGCCTGCCGGTGATCAATCAGCCCCAGGTTGCGATTCTGGGCATTGGCGGAATTCACAAGACGCCCGTGGTCGTGGATGACGCCATCGCCATCCGCTCCATCGTCCACCTCACGCTCAGCTTTGACCACCGTGTCATCGACGGCGCCGTCGCCGACCAGTTCCTCGCCTCCGTGGTCGAGACGCTGGAAAAATGGAATCAGCCGCTGTCGTGAGTTGAAGGCGGAAACTGGTTCAACCCGCGCCAGGCTGAAAGGGAGCTTCCCGCCGGCGGGAAGCGCGAATCCAGGCTGGGGAAGCTGGTGCGAGAGAGGGGATTCGAACCCCTACGCCCTTTCGGGCACTGGATCCTAAGTCCAGGGCGTCTGCCAGTTCCGCCACTCTCGCAGAACGAACCCTCTCTATTGTAAACAGCGAACCGAATGCGGCAAGCGCCATGCCGACGCCGGAGACCATCCCGGCCTGAGTGCTTTAACTGGTCCTGAACGAGCGCCCGCACCAATGTCAGGCGGGGTGCTCGACGATCACAGGAGGCTCGTAGGTCCATCCGCGCGCCAGGCGGCGGTCTTCCAGCGCCGCGGCCGACTGGAACAGCGGGCCGGCCAACTGCGCGAGGCGCGCACGCAGGCCTAATTCGGCCGCCATCTCGCGGCGCAATTCCGCTACCCGCTTCTGAACGGTGGCATTGGTCTGGCGCAAACGCCGCTCCATGGCCCAGAGAATTCCGGGGTAAAGCCAGCGAAGCTGGGCGAGGTCACGTTCAAAGCGAGCGCGGATACGGCGGTCGGCGTCCTGGCGATAACGCTTCCAGCCCTCGAATGTGGTGCGGCAGATGCGATAAAGGCTGGGCCCATTGAGCTCGAAGTCGCGCCGGAAAGCGAAGTCGAGCCACCGCCGGGAATCATCGCGCGAAAGAGCGGCATGCCGGAAATTAAACTTGAACTGGCCGTGAATGTCCGCCAAATCGGTTTCTGGCAGCAAGCGGCCCTGGGCGGCCATCTCGGCGTAGAGGGCGGTGCCGGGAATCGGCGTGTACAGCATGAACTGGTGAAAGTCGGCATCGTGTTCGGCGGCGTATTCGATTTCGGCGCCGATGTTTTCGCGGGTATGGTGTTCAAGCCCGATAATGGTCGAACCGAGCACCCGGATGCCATGGCCTTGCAGTTCGTGCACTAATTTCCGCGTGTCGGAGCCTTTGAGCTTGGCATAGCCGGCGCGCTTGGATTCGAGCCCCATCCATATCCAGGAGACACCGAGCGCCACCAGTTCTTCCATGGTGTATTTGGCAATCGCGTTCGCCGAGGAGAACACATACAGGCTCCAGCTCTTCTGGTGGCGCTCAATGAGCTCCAGCAGTTCGAGCGCGCGACGGCGATGGAGAAGGAAGTTCTCATCCATCATGAAGAAAGAATCAATTTGAAGCCGCTTTTCGATACGGACCATGACTTCGAACAGATCGCGTCCGCTGTCATAGAAATTTAGAAATCGTCCCTTGCCACCGAAGAACGCGGAGGTGGTGCAGAAATTACAACCGAGCGGGCAGCCGACGGAAGGAATAATGGTAGCGGCGGTGCGACCGGTGCGCTCGCGGGCGCCGATGCCCATGACGCGAAGCCCGAAACCGGAAATGATGTCGGGGTGGCGGATAGGCGCGGCGGTGTCTTCGCCGAGGTAGCGGCGCATCCAGGCGACGCCATCGCCGGTTACGATGTGATCGGCATCTATCATGCGGTCCAGGCCGGGAATGGCGGCCACATGGCCCCCGACCACAATCGTGGACCCGGGCGAGAGGCGGCGCACGATACGGCACATCTCCCGCACCTTGCCCACGTTGACGATAATGGAAGAGATGCCGACGATGTCATAGGCGCCCGCAGCCAGCTCGCGCTCGAACACTTCGCGGCTGGGAAAATCGAGCAGGGTACAGGGAGCGGAGATGTTCTCCCGGATCATCATGATGCCCCAGGAGCGATGGAACATTCGCAGCGAGTATGCCCCCTGTTCGCGCGTCACCTGATTATGGTAAAGCTCCATGGGATTGATGGCGCGGCTGCCAAACTCATCATCATGGGCGTATGGACCGAATACGGAACTCAGCAGCACACGGGCTCGGGTGCCCTTGGGATGCGCGGGAACGGCGGGTAACGGAAAAGTTTGCACACTCTATCGTAGCGCCGACTGGGGGCAAAACCGGGGGCGATAGCTTCCGGCCAGCCTGGCCAGGGTCGATTGCCCATGTGGCTGCGCGTTCCCGATCATCTGCGGCCGTCCGCAAGCCGCTTTGTGATAGATTTAGACGCACGGGCACCTGATCAGCCGTGATTTCGCAGAACGCGACCGCTAATTCAAGCAACTTTACCCACCGCCAAGGCATGCTGATCGACGAAAGTTTCGGCCAGCCTCGCCAGGGAGAGCTGTTTTTTCTGCATGGATGGGGTCAGAACCGGGAAAGCTTCCGGGAACTGGCCAGCCTATTCGAAGGCTCCTACCGGGGGCACTTGATCGACCTTCCAGGATTCGGCGAGGCGCCTCCGCCCCCGCCAGACTGGAGCACGGCCGATTATGCCGAATTGCTGAGTGAATACCTGAAGCAGTTTTCGCGCGCACGCATGGTCGTCGTGGGCCACTCCTTTGGCGGGCGAATCGCGGTCCGCCTGGCCGGGAAGGCGGATTCCCGGCTGGCCGGCATCGTGCTGATCGGCGTTCCGGGGCTTCCAATTGCCCGATTTTCGCGCCGATCCCTGCGGCGATGGGGCATTCGCAACCTGCGGAAATTGCTGCAACTATTGCGCCCGGTGACCGGTCCGGCGCCGCTCGACTGGCATACCGCGCGCTTTGGCTCGAAAGATTATTTAAATGCGGGCCAGCTACGCAGCTTGCTGGTGCGTACCGTGAACGAGAATCTGACCGAGGCCGCGAAAACCATTGCATGTCCGAGCTTGCTGCTTTGGGGCTCGGATGACCGTGAAGCGCCCGCCGGGATAGCGAGCGCCTACGCCCGCTTGATTCGCGGGAAAGCGCAGATGATCATACTTCCGCATAAAGATCATTTTCCGTTTCAAGGGACCGGCGCGCACCTCTGCGCTTTAAAGATCCGAAGCTGGCTGGAGGCGGATGTCCAATAGTTTTACGCTTGCCTTGGCCATCCTCGCGGCCGCCGCGCAGATTTACCTATTCTGGCGGCGGCTATTAGGATATTTGCGCTTCTTCCAGCAAGAAGTCTACGAGCGCGCCAGGTTCCTCCACTGGCTTCGATGGAAATCGTTGACCGATCCCGCCTGGATGGCGGCCATCGCAGCCGTCGCATTAGGTTCCATACTGCCCCGCACGGCGAGCCTTCTCGGAATTCTGGCCTGGCTGGGGTTGGGAACCGCGCAACCGGATCCGCGAACGACGGGCAAGATCCCGCTGCGGCTGACGAGCCGCGCCCTGCGAACGCAGATCGCCGCATTTGCGTTAACGATTGTGTTCTATGGGGCGCTGATGCGGATACTTCCGCTGGGGCTAGCCGTTAACCAGTTCGTAGCCGCGGCCATTTTGCTGCCGATCCTCCCGCTGCTATTGCTCGGGACCGACCTGATCCTGATGCCGTATGAAACGCGCTTGCAACGGCGCTTCAAAAGCGAAGCGGCGCGCCGGGTGGCCGAAGTGCGCCCTTTCATCATTGGGATAACCGGGAGCTATGGAAAAAGCAGCACCAAAGCGATGGTGGCTCACATTCTGCAATTCAAGGGCCCCACGCTGGCGGCCGCAGGCAGCGTAAATACGCTGATGGGAGTGACGCGGCACATCCGGGAAAACCTGGCCAAGGGCGACGAATACATGGTGGTGGAAATGGGGGCTTTTCGCCGCGGTTCCATCCGCCGCCTCTGCGAACTGACCCCGCCCTCCGCCGCGATTATTACGGCGGTGGGGACAATGCATCTTGAGCGCTTTGGCTCGACCGAGGAAATCGTCCGGGCCAAGAGCGAACTGGCGCAAGCGCTGCCTGCCGACGGCATTCTGGTGGCCAACGCCGACAGTCCCGGCGCCCTGCGGATCGCCCGCCAAACTCGATGCAAAGTCCTGCTTTACGGTGAAAGTTCCGCCGAGGAACTGGACACGAGGTTGTTGTCCATCACCTTTTCCGCGCGCGGGACCCATTTCAAGATCCGGCACCGCGGAACGGACTACGACGGCTTTACTCCCCTGCTCGGCCGGCCCATCATGCTGAACATGCTGGGCGCATACACGCTCGCCACCGCTCTGGGGATGACCCCCGAAATCGTGCTGGCCGCGCTACGGGCATTGCGTCCGGTCAGCAACCGGCTGGAAGTGGTCGAAGACAACGGCATTACCTGGATCCGCGATGCGTACAACTCCAATCCGATCGGGTTTCGCGCAGCGCTGGAAGTTGCCGCCGGCCTGACAGTCGAGAGGCGCATCCTGGTAACGCCGGGGGTCATCGAATTGGGGCCTCAACAATACGACGCCAACCAAGCGCTGGCCGCCGAAGCGGCGGCGGTTTGCGATTACACTCTCATCGTCAGCGAAACCAATCGGGCAGCTTTCGAGGCGGGATATCGGGACTCTAGCCGCAGAGGGGCGTTGATTCCGGTGGAAAATCGAACGGCGGCATTCCGCTGGCTGCGGGAACAGTTGCGGCCCGGCGATTCGGTGATTCTGGAAAACGATTTGCCGGATCTCTATGAAAATTCCGGCGGGCTCTTTTTCAAAAACGGATATCGCCGCGGGGCGGCGCAGAAGGCATAAGCATGCAAAACGGAAACGCGCAGCCCCGAAGAACCGTGGCCGTTTTATTCGGCGGCCGTTCGCTTGAACACGACGTATCGATCGTGAGCGGCTTACAGGTTTTGCACGCGATCGATCCGGAGCAATTCACGGCGATTCCGATTTATATCGATCCGCGCGGGCGCTGGTGGACCGGCGACGCACTTTGGCACCGCGATGCATTCGGCAGCCAGGGCCCGCATACCGCCCAGCTCAACGAAGTGTCTCTAAGCCAGACATTTGGAGAATCGGTCTTAACGTTTGGGGATCAAGCGGGGCAAAGCCGGCCCGGCTTGCGCATCGACGTCTTTTTGCCGATCCTGCATGGAACCTATGGAGAGGACGGTTGCATTCAGGGCCTTTTAGAATTAGCCGGCTGCGCGTATGTGGGGTGCGGGGTCGGAGCGGCCGCGGTGGGCATGAACAAGCGGTTCAGCAAAATCATGGCCGCGCATATGGGCATACCGGTGGTACCGTGGCAATCGGTTCCGCGGCAAGTCCTGGATGGCGATGAGAGCTGGCCCGGCCGGATTTCCGCCGAGGTCGAAGCGGCCTTTCCCTGGCCGGTAATCGTCAAGCCGTGCAACCTGGGTTCCAGCGCGGGGGTGTCGGTGGCCCATGCAAGCGCCGACCTGACGGCGGGAATCCTGAAGGTCTTTGAATTCGATACTGAAGCTTTGATTGAGCCCTTTATCAAGAACCGCCTGGAGCTGAATGTGGCGGTGCTGGGGGTCGATCCACCGATTGCATCGGTAACCGAAATGCCGGTGACGATAAAAGAATCCCCCCTCTCATTCGGCGATAAATACAAGCGAGCCGGGCGAAAAAGCCTTCGCTCGAGCGAAGGCATGGCGAGCGCAGTCCGGGTACTCGATCCCACTGATTTGCCGCCATCGATGCGCGCCACGGCCCAGGAGTACGCGGTGCGAGTATTTTCGGCATTAGGCTGCGAAGGCATCGCGCGAATCGATTTTCTGATCGACACGGACCGGGATCAACTCTACTTCAATGAAATCAACACGCTTCCGGGTTCGCTCTCCTATTACCTGTTCGCGGCCGCTCCGCGCTACTGGCTGATCACGGAGCTGCTGACGAAGCTCATCGACCGGGCCGAGCGGGCCAACGCCATCCGCAAACGGCTGCGGCGCGAGCCGACACAAGAGCTGCGTCTATTTGGATAATCGCGGGAAAGCCGTTCGCCGGCATCAGCGCTTCGGGTTGCGGGCCAGGCTGAGCAGGTTGGCCAGCAAGCGATAAGCGCCGGGCACGCCCTCCGGCGTTTGCCGGTAAAGCGCATAGGCGCAATAGACGTAAGCTCCCTTACCGTAGCGCGCGTAAAGCAGGCCGCCGCGTTGCGGCGCCTGTCCCGGGTCGTGCGTTTCCAGCAGCGCCTGATAGCGCGGATCCCAGCGAGCGAGAAAATCGTGCCCGCGCTCTTCCAGCCAGCCGGCAAAATCGGCGGCGGTGATCCGGTTCGGCCAGCTCAGCAAAGGACTCGCCGGCTGCAAGATCTGCACCGGCGCATGCTCATCCACCACGGTAAAGCGCGGGCTATTAATTAATTGGTAGGGATACGGGCCGAAGTCGTGGTTGTACTCGCCGGTGTTGTATTGCACGATCAGCACGCCGCCGCGGCGCACGTAGCGGAGCAGGCGGTAGTTGTACGCCGCAAGCAGCGGCCGGGCCGCATAGGCGCGGATGCCGAGCACGATGGCGGAATAGCGGCTGAGATTGGCGTGCGCCAGGCCGGCATCGCCGATCATTTCGAGCGGCACACCCAATTGCGCGATCGCCAGAGGGATCTGATCGCCGGTGCCGGCGATATAGCCGATGCGCAAGCCGGGAGCGACCCGCACCCGCACGCCGGTGACATGGTATTCCGCATCGCGATAATAGTAATACGGCTGCAGGCCGGGATAGCCGACGGTGCGATACCCCAGCGTATAGCGCTTGCCGGCGGCGGTGGCGACAGCGCGCAGGGTATACACGCGGGTTTCGAGCGCATGAGGAAAAACGCGGAACGCAAGCCGCGCGTCGTCGCCCTCGGCCAGCCGGAAAGGCGCGGCCGCGGGCTGAGCATGCCAGCCGGAGGGCAATTGCAGCCGCAACCGCCCGGCTTCGATTTGGGGCGCGTTGCTGTGCAGGCGCACGGCCAGCGTGAAGCTCGGCCGCCCGAGCGGGGCAATGCCGGCCTTGGGCGCGATCCAGAGCGAGAGCGCCGGCGCGATGGCCAAGGGCGTGTACACCAGCCCGCGGCCGGTTTCGCGATGCACGCTTTCGACCGCCTTCGCCATTTGAATGCGCACACCGTCAAATTCCGCTTCGGCGCGCGCAATCAGCGGATAAGGGGCAAAGGACCGGTTGCGATAGCGGGGCTGGAGCAGGTTGTAATAAGCCTGTTGCAAGCCGGGACGGGCGAAATAAGGGCGCGTATAATCGTCGCGCGCCGGCGCTTGCGCCTGGAACGAACCGCGGTCCACCCGGCCGGGCGTCAAAGTGCCCGCCCGGCTGGCCGGAGTAATCCGCCAGCCGCGCGTCCGGCCGGTTGCGAGCCATAATCGCGCCGGCCCCATGTTTGCCGGTGCTTGCGCGCTCAGCCGCACTTCCACGCCGAAGCGCTCGCCGGGAACGGCCACGCGAATGCCCGGTTGCGGGCCCATGAAGCGAGCAAACGGCCCGCTGGGCGCATGTGGAGGCTGCACCGTGGCTCCCAGGTGCAGTCCCAGCGCTTGAATCAGCCCGCGATTGAACTGGCGCGCTTTGACGCGCAAATCGAAACCGACATCGGCGCGCGCCGCCGCCGGCAGCGGCAGATTCGGCAGATCACGGAGCAACATTTCGGTCTGGCGCATGCCCGCGGCCAGCGCCGGAGCGCACCGCCAGGGTTGCGCCACGTTATAAGCCGCGCGCGCGCGATTCACCGCCGCCTGGATCGCCTCCAGCCTGAGGCGCAGCTGCGGGCGTGCCGCCGCGGGCGCGAGACCGGCGATGCCGGCAAGTGAAGTATCAATCCCATCGAAAAAGCTAAGTTCTTTCGCCGCGACCGGCACACGGCTGGCGTTGCGGTGATAGCCGACCTGCATACGCCCTGGCCCGGGCACGCCGCCGCCGCCGTTTTGCGACTTCTGCATGCTCCAGCCCTGGCGCGCCAGTTGCAAATAGCTTTTGCCCAACAGCGGATTCCACATTCCCTCGGGGACTTCGACGTTCGAGGCCAGCGGGAGCGGCATCCATTGCCGGGTGATGTAGTTGTAGATACGCGGCGGAAACGTCTGGCCGGTCGCGTAGTCGTAGATACCGCGAGCCGAAGGGAAAAACGGCTGGCGGAAATAGTCTTTGAGCGGCTGCCAGGGCACCAAGCCCGATTGCAACTGGCGCGGAAATTGGCGCGGATCGCCCGCCAGTGCGTAGGCCAGTTGCGCCATCTCGCCCGCCACCTGGTGATTGCCGTGGCCGTCGCCGGGGCCGCCGGAAAAGGTGGAAGCGATCACCAGCGGATGCGTGAGCCGCACCACCCGGATCACGTCGCTCAGGACGCGCTGCCGCCCCCACTGCCGGAGCGAGCCGCGGCGATGTTTGGAGAAGCCGAAGTCAATGGCCCGCGTCCAGTACTGGCGATCCACGCCGTAGTAGCGATCGGCGGCCAGCAGTTCCTGGGTGCGCACCAGGCCCAGCCGGTCCCAAAGATCGCTCGACATCACGTTTTGCCCGCCTTCGCCCCGGTTCAATGTCAGCAGGTCGACGCGCGCGCCCAGCCCGTGAGAGAGCCAGGAAAGCAGCCCGCCATCTTCGTCATCGGGGTGGGCGACGATAAACAGCAGGCTGGCGCGGGTGTTGAGCTGCTTCAGGGTTTGCCACAACCCCAGGCTGCCGCGACGCCAGGGCTTGTGAAAGCGGTGGAGTTGGGTGTGCGGACGCCAGCGCGCCGCCGCCGATTTGCCGGCGCGAGCCGGTTGAGGTTGGCTCGAGGTATACGCCGCAAATAATGCCAGCGCGGAGACCAGACCCAGCGCGGCCGTGGCCAGGCACGCAAAAATTAAAGATCGCCGTATTTTGGTCATCGGGAACGACTTGCAGCAGCAAACTGCCGTAAGGTTTGAGCATACCGGATGCCGGCTGCTCTTGGACATTGCAGATTTTGAAACATCTATTTCGGCCTTAAAAATAGACACACAAACTCCAAGAAACATTGGTTATTAAATCAAATGAACTATGGGAGGGAGGAAAAAACTCTTTAGAAACGGCAGTTTGGCAATCCAGCGCAGGGATGAACCGAATCAATCGGGAATGCAAAAGCCAAAAAAACCAAAAAAGAAAAAAATAGTGTTTTTTTGCCGTCCCCGCCGTCCCCGCAATATAACTCTTTTTAATTCTAGAGTTTACCGGGGACGGCAAAAAAAATATTAGTGTGCACGGGTATGCCGTTTTTTTGAGGTTAAGGCTAGAGAAATGAATAGTTTAGAGCATATGACACTATTAAAACTCTTCGCCGGCCGGCTGAGTCGAAACCGCAAATGGCCAAGTGGCCGAGCGCCGCGCGCGCAACAGAAAAAAAGCCAGGCCAAAGCCGAGCAGCAGGCCGGCCACGGCCAGTTCACGACCGAACTGCGGGCGTCCGAGCAGCATATAGAGAAAACCGGCGATGGCGGCCAAGGCCGGCAGCGGGTAGAGCCACATCCGAAACGGCCGCTCGATCGCGCGCTGGCGGCGGCGCAGCCATAACAAACCCACCGCCTGCAGCAGGAATTGCAACACCAGCCGCACGACCACCAGCGCGGCGATGACCTGATAGAGCGTAAGCGTGCAGGCCAAAGCGCCGGCGAAACCTAGAAACAGCAGAGTCGGGCGCGGGAAGCGCCCGCCGGCATCGAGCCGGCCGAAACCGGAGAAAAAATTGCCATCGCGCGCCGCCGCCCAAGGCACGCGCGAGTAGCCGAGCAGCAGAGAAAAGAGCGAGCCGAAAGCGGTCCAGATGATCAGCAGCGCGGCGATGCGGCCGCCCCAAGGCCCATACAGGCGCGACATGAAGACGGCGGCGACGGCATTGCGGGTTTGCACATGTCCGGCGGCATGAAACCAGGCGGGCGGAATGACGGCAAGAATGCCGAGGTTCATCAGGATATAGAGCACCGCCACCAGGCCGATGGAGCCCAGCACGGCGCGGGGCAAGGTGCGGGGCGCGTCTTTCAGCTCGCCCCCGAGAAAGCAGATGTTGTAATAGCCCCAGTAATCGTAGGTGGCGATCAGCATGGCCGCCGCCAGACCGCTCCAAGCCCCGGTGGCAGTGGCCGGCGGGGAAGCGCTCAAGACGTGACGCAGGTTGAAATGGAGCAGGCCGGCGACGATGATCCAGGCGAGCGCCAGCATCACGCCCGCCCAAAGCCAGTAGGCCAGGCGCTCAATATGGCCCAGGTCGCGAGCCAGCAGATAAGTGGCCAGCAGGCAGACGCCCATGGCCACAACGGTGCCCGGGCCGATGCGCAGGCCGCTGGCAGCGCCCCAGGTCCAGGCAAACCAGACCTGGTGCAGGGAGGGCCAGAGATAGCCGGCATAATGCGCCAAGCCGATCGCGCCGGAGGCAATCGAAAGCGGAGCGCTGAACAGCACTTGCCAGGCAAACAGAAAACTGAACATCCGGCCCCAGCGCCGTTCGCCATAAATGGTTTTCAGGTATTGATACGAGCCGCCGGCCTGGGGCAGGCTGGCGCCCAGTTCCGACCAGATCATGCCATCGCAGAGCGCCAGCAGCGCGCCCAAGCCCCAAGCCAGCAGGGCAACGGCGGGCGATTCCAGCCGCAGCATCAGCGGCAGCGTAATGAACGGTCCCACGCCGATCATGTCGAGCATGTTGAGGCGGATGGCGCCGCCCAAGCCCAAGCGACGGGCAAGCGTCGCGGGCGCGCGCGGGGTAGAGCGAGGCTCCCGGGATAGTTCCCTGGGCATGATTCAAAGCTACCAGCTAGCAGCTTCCAGCCGCCAGCAAAAGGGAAGCGGCACGGCCGCTTTTACTTTTAGGCGCTGACGCTTTCGCCAAGGTCCGGCCGAAACCGGACGCAGGGCGAATACTCATGGCGGCCGAAAGTTTATTGTCGTTTAATAGGCGCGCGACCTAACAAGAACCCCGCGCTTCGGCCTGCGATTTCGGACGAAAACTACTGTCCGACTCGGCCGTTAACGCTTATAGCCAAAATAAAGTGTAGAGCTACCGAATTCAAATGCGGCTCGGCCGCTTGTACTTTAAGGTGCTGAAACTTTCGCAAGGGTCAGGCCGAAAGCCGGACGCATGGCAAAAACTCATGGACGCCGGCAGCATTTCGACCTGCGATTTCGGACCTGAATTCCCGTCCGACTCGGCCGTTAACGCTTTTTGAACAAAACAGACGAGCACCAAGCGGCATCCCCGGAGACAGGCCGGCGTGCGGCGAGCGGCCCAGCACGAAGAATCCGCTTAGGGCACCAACTCGGGCTGCGGAAACAATTCGGCGGAATTCGCCAGACGGAGCTTTCCGGCAATCAGCGAGGCGGCCCGCTCCAGCAAGGCCTGATCGTGCTCGTTGAAGGCCTGGGGTACGTCGCTATCAATGTCAATTTCACCCAGCACCTGTTCGCCATCGAGAATCGGCACGACGATTTCCGAGCGGGTTTCGAGGCTGCAAGCCAGATAGCGGTCATCGCCTTGCACGTCGCCGACGATGATCGAATGGCCAAGGCGCGCCGCTGCGCCGCATAGCCCCTGGCTAAGCGGGATGCAGGTATGAGGCGAAGGCTTGCCGGCATAGGGGCCTAGCCGCAACTCGTCATTTTTCAGCAGATAAATGCCGACCCAGTGATAGTGCGGCACGCGATGTTTGAATAAACCGACCAAGCTGCGCATCAGCCCCAGAGCGTCGCGGTCCTCGGCAATGCGTTCCAGGTCAGCCGAGAGGCCTTCGACCCGGTCCAGGTCCATCGCAATCGTCATGCGCGAGGAAAAGCCGGCGTTTACCATAACTGCTTACCGCCTCCGATGTACTATTCTCGCACGAAGCGGCAGAAACGCGGCAAGAAGCCGCAATGGCTGTAGCGGGCACAAGGGAACCCGGGCCGCGGCAGCCCAGAATCGGCCGGAGATGAGGCGTAAGGCCCGCGGAAAAGCGGCTAGAGCGCGGCCGCGCCGCGCTGGCTGTTGCGAATACGAATGGCGTCTTCGACGGGAAGAACAAAGATTTTACCGTCGCCGATTTTGCCGGTGCGGGCGCCCAGAATGAGGGCTTCGACCGCCGCCTCAACCAGTTCATCCGGCACGACCAACTCCAGCTTGAGTTTGGGCAGCAGGTCGACAGCATATTCCCGCCCGCGGTACACCTCGGTATGACCTTTCTGCCGGCCATGGCCGCGAACCTCCAGCACGGTCATGCCTTCGATCCCGGCTTCCTTGAGCGAGGCTTTCACCTCTTCCAGGCGCGAGGGCTGGATGACGGCTTCGATTTTTTTCATGCTGCCTGCACTCCCCATCCGGATTGGCGGTTGAGCCGGAGGCACGGAGCCGCCCGTCTCACTCGAAATGATAGCCTTCTTCGCCGTGCAGATTCACGTCCAGGCCTTCGATTTCGTATTCGCGCGAGACGCGCAGCCCGATCAAGCGGTCCACCAGCCAGAGCAAGCCGAGGGTGGCCACGGCCGCCCAGACCCAGGCGACGACGACGCCCAACAACTGGTGAAGGATCTGGGCCCAATGCCCATCCACGCCGCCCAGCGGGGCGCCAGGGCCCAATGCGGGATTGATCCAGCGGGTAGCAAAGACGCCGGTCAACAGCGCCCCGAGCGTGCCGCCGATGCCGTGCACGCCAAACGCATCGAGCGCGTCATCGTAGCCCAGCCGGGATTTTATAACGGTCACCATGAAGAAGCAGACCGCGCCCGCCAGCGCGCCAATCACCAGCGCCGACAACGGGGTCACGTAGCCTGCGGCGGGAGTAATCGCCACCAATCCGGCCACCGCGCCGGAGATCGCGCCTAAGGCGCTGGGCGTACCGCTGCGCCACCATTCCAGAGCAGCCCAAATCAGCGCCGCCGCGGCCGCCGCCACCTGCGTGGCCACTAGCGCGGCGGATGCCAAGCCACCGGCGTTCAAGGCACTGCCGGCATTGAACCCGAACCAGCCCACCCAGAGCAGGCAGGCTCCCGTCAGTGAAAGCACCAGGTTATGCGGCGGCATGGGCTCTCGCGGGTAGCCGATGCGGCGCCCCAGGTAAAGGGCGCAGACCAGCGCCGAGACCCCGCTGGTGATATGCACCACGGTGCCGCCGGCAAAATCCAGCGTTGGCATACTTCCCCCCAGGCTGAGCCATCCGCCCACGCCCCAAACCATGTGCGCCATAGGGGAATACACCACCAACGACCATAAGCCGATGAACAGCAGCAGGGCGCTGTACTTCATGCGTTCAGCGAAGGCGCCGGTGATCAGCGCCGGGGTGATGATGGCAAACATCATCTCGAAAGCCATGAAGGTGGTTTGCGGAATGGTGGGCGCATAGGCGGGATTCGGCAGCGCCCCCACGCCGCGCAGTCCGACATAATGCAGGCCGCCAATGAGGGCGTTGCCAGGAGCAAAGCCCAGGCTGTAGCCGATCAGCACCCAGAGCACGGTCACCAGCGCCATAGCCGTGAAGCTTTGCATCAGCATGGAGAGCACGTTTTTGCGCCGCACCAGCCCGCCGTAAAATAAGGCCAGCCCGGGGCCGGTCATCAGCAGCACCAGGGCGGTGGAAACCAGCATCCAGGCGTTATCGCCGGCATTGATGGCGGGGGCGGCCATCATGGCAAAAATCGGGCAGAAGGTTGAGGTATCACTGGGCGCAAGCATGGCGCTGAGGGTGGCCAGGCGGGGCCACCGGAAGCGGCTAGTGTAGCCGCGATTCGCCACTTTCACGCGGGGAATGCATATTGAATCTTTGGATGTTGAGCATCGGGTTTGCCGGCGGCTTCCGCAGCCGCGTGTTCACGGCGATTCCATGCTATGCTGATTCTGGTAGGGCGCGCCGCCTGCCTTCCAAACGGAAGCGCTGAGCATTTGGGACGGCACGAACTACGAATCCAGACAAGCCGCTGCATTTTCGCCCGCGGGAATGCCTCTAGCGGCGGTGGCCTTCGTGAACGACGAAAAACAGAAGATTGCGGTCTTTATCGATTTTGACAACATCCAGATTGGCGTGCGCGGCACCTTGGGGCGCGACTTCGATCTCTCGCTGGTGCTGGAAGCGCTGAAAGAGCGCGGCGAGGTGGTCACCAAGGTGGCCTATGGCAATTGGAAGCGCGCCGGCGATCTCAGCCGCACCCTGACCCAAAACGCGGTCATCATGGTGCAGCGCGATCTCACTCCACGCGGCGATAAAAACGGCGCCGACATTAATCTGGCGCTCGACGCTCTGGAAACCGCCATCAACCATCCCCATATCAACGCCTTCGTCATTGTCGGGGGCGACAGCGACTTCATCGCCCTGGTGGAAAAGCTGAAGCAGTACAACAAGGCGGTTTTCGTGGTTGGCGGACGGTCCTTTACCAGCACGATCCTGCAACGCAACTGCAGCGAATTCCTGGCATACGAAAACCTGGTGGAAACCTACCTGGCGCCCAGCCGCCGGCGCGAAGTTGAAAACTCGCGCCGGCGCGAGGTCTATCCGCTGCAGCGCGCAGTGCCGCTGGTTTACCGTGCACTGAAGGTATTGGGCGAACGCGAAGTGCAGCCCCAATTAGGTTTGCTGAAGAGCACCCTGATCCAGCTCGATTCCACCTTCAATGAGCGCGATTACGGTTCCGGCTCGTTCCGCGATTTCGTGCAGAAATTAGCCAATATCAATTATCTCAACCTGCGCCAGCAAGGGAACAGTTTCGTGGTTGAGCCGCTGGAAAAAGAGCCCGAGGTGGAAATTACCGAGGCGCCACTGCCCTCCGAGCCGGCAGCCGAACTGACCCCGGCCGCACCGCTGGCCGCGGCTCCGGCCGCACCGCCGGCTGTGGCTCCGTCTGCGCCGCCGGCCGTGGTTCCGCCCGCGCCGCTCGAGCCGCAGCGGCCGCCGGAGGAAGCCGTGGCGCTGTTACAAAAAGTTTTGCAGCCACTGCGCGGCACCAACCCGCGCCCGCTGTATCTGCGCAACCTCAAACAAATGCTGCGCGCCGAGCAGCCGGGATTTGACGAGCAGGTTTATGGATTCGCCTCGCTGGTGGACCTGCTGCGCGCCGGCCAGAACCTGAATCTGCTCCGGCTACAGCGCGATCGCAAAGGCGCGCTGCGCGTCTTTATTCCCGGACCACCGCCGGCTGCCCAGTCGCAGCCGGCCGAGTCCGCGGCCACCGGCAATGAGGCGGAGGAAAACCCGGGCGAGACGGCGACAACCGCCTCCGAAACGGGCAATACGGCCGAGGCCGAACCGGCCGCCGTGGCCTTCGCACCTACGCCCGGCGTGCGACCCGCCCGGCGCACGGCAGAGGAAGAGGAAGATTCCCAAATCGCCGTGCTCGGCTTTTATCGGGGCGCACCGGGCTCGAGCGAGGAAGAAAGCCTCAGCTTAGCCGCCGCCGTTGTGGCCGAAGCCGGCAACCATGGCCAGCGCCGCGGCCGCAAGCCCAAGGCCAACGGCAGCAGCAATGGAGCGCCAGCCAAAGCGCCGCGCAAACGCAAACCTCGTACCTAAAAGTTTGCCGCGCCTCCGCTAGCAACCCCGGGCCCTGGCTTCGCCATATGGGCGCAAGAGCGTCTTCCTAAAGCAAAAGCCGCCGGCTGGCGCCGGCGGCTTTTGCATGTTCCGAAAAAAACAGCTTAGAAAGACGGGCTGTTTACGGCGGAGCTGGGCTTAGTAGCCTCGTAGGTGGCAATCCAGGCTCCAGCAAAGACTGCAGTCCCGATGGCAACCAAGACGGGAGCGCTGAGGCGGCTGGTGCCGGCCGCATTGGTCGCCGAAGTTTGGGTATCGGCGAAGCGCACCGCGCTTCCGGCGGGAACCGTCAAGGAGTGGCCAGCGCCGGTGAGCATCAACGAGCCGCGCTCGGTTTCAGCATAAACGATGCCGCCGTAGCGTTTGACAGAGTACACGGTCGAACTCGAGGCGGGAATTAGCGAGCGGGTCAGAACCAGCACCGGCATCCGGCCGCGGATAGTGAGCATACCACTCGACAACCGGATGGCGTGGCGGCTATGCGCCAGTTTGAAATTCGTGCTGGCGGCGGCGAGCACGGTGACCCCCGGCAGCATCAATTCCGCCTGTCCCTTGCGCACCGCGACGGCATCGCCAGCCATAATCACGGATCCACTCAAGGCGTTATGTCCATTGACCAAGGTGCGACCGCCGGCTATGTTGAGCATTGCGCCGGGGGCTGTCGCCAGCAGGGGCATCGCAAGAGCGGCGGCCACTGTAGTTACCAACACTCGACCGTATTTCATATTTCCGAGCCTCCCTTAAGGCGCTTCACACAAACACGCTTAGCTTTTATAGCATTGAACGCCATACGAAGCAATGAATTTTAGTTAATGACCGCGCGAGAATTTGCGCAAATGCGCGACCACCGGACGGGCGCGCCGGAACAGGTAGGGATAAGGGTTGACCGGAGTGTTTTGCACCCGCACTTCATAGTGCAGATTGGGGCCGGTCGTCCAGCCGGAGTTGCCTAAATCGCCTATATGCTGGCCCCGCTGTACCTGCTGGCCTTCGATGACGGAGATATGCGAGAGATGGGCATACAGCGTGCGCAAGCCATGGCCGTGATACACAATCACTGTGCGGCCATAGCCATTCATAAACCCGGCAAATACAACTCGACCATCGGCGGTCACGCGTACCGGCGTGCCCCAGCCGGCGGCAATATCAATGCCGGTATGGAACTCGCCTTCCCCCGTCAGGGGATCCACGCGTTCCCCGAAGCTGCTGCTGATGCGGCCTAAAACCGGCCAGATATTAGGCCGCCACTGTTCTTCATTTAACCAACGCCAGGGGCCCAGATAGGCGTTCGGGCGCGCGCTGGATTCCAGTAAATGAAAATCGCGGAAACTATCCTGATACACGGTTTGCGAATCGGCGCTGACGGGTTGGAGCCGGGCCCGCAGGCTGGCGCCGTGGCGCAGATGGTAAATGGCTGTGACTTCCTGCGCCAGGGAACCCAGGCTGGCCATTTCCGCGCGGGTGCGCAGCGTCTCATGGCGGGATTGCTGCAACGCTTTGACCAACTCCGTTTGCTGCCGCCGCATAAGGTTGAATTCCCGCATCTTGCCGAGCATGCGGACATACGAACCCGCCAGTCCCAACAGCGTTCCCGCGCCGACCACGGCGCAGAGCGCAAACCCCGCCGCCCAACGGCCGGAGATAGGGGTGCGCCGCAGTTGCCCATCCCAATCCTGGCGCACGACGAAGATGTAAAAACGCTTACGCACGGTTCCAGTTTACCTTTTCGTTACTCCTGGCCTCTACCAGACCTCCCCGGAAGGGTGAAAGGGATAATTTGTAGCAGGACAAAGCCTGACTGTCAATTGGCAGAAAGTACGGCTCACATTCAGAGTAATTATTTTTAGAGGGAGCCGGCCTTGTCCAGCTTTGGTCCTGAAGGTTATCTGCATTATTTTTCTATGACTTAGAGCGTAATAGCGGGTAATGGCTGAGATTGCTGTGCGATCATCAGAGCTGGGGACCAGCCGCGGCGTTCCAGCGCTTGTTCGGCATGGATGCGGGCCAATTCCGGCAGGTTGTTATTCTCGCTTAGATGAGCCAGCACCACAAAACGTGCCCGGCCATCGTAATCACTGGCCAGATATTCGCTGGCTGCACCGTTAGACAGGTGTCCCACACGGCTCATGACCCGCTGTTTGACCGACCAGGGGTAAGGGCCAACTTTGAGCATTTCCAAGTCATGGTTAGATTCCAGCACCAGGCAGTCGGCACCGCACAACTGATCTTTGACATTTTCCGGCAGATAACCTAAGTCCGTGACCAGACACAACTTCATGCCTTCCGCCTGAATTGAAAATGCGACCGGATCCGCGGCATCGTGGGGAATCGTGAAGGGGGTCACGCTAATATCGCCTACTTCTATCTTCTCGCCGGCGCGAAAATACTCTACCCGTTGTGGCGCCGGACCCTCCAGCGCCCGATGCGTGCGCTCAGTCAGATAAACCGGGGTGGCGAGTTCGCGAACCAGACCGGCCAAGCCGCGGACATGGTCACTGTGCTCGTGCGAGATGAAAATCGCCGTGATTGCTTCCAGCCGCTCATCCCGCAGCGCCAGCCGCTTACGGGTTTCCCGGCGGCTGAAGCCCGCGTCGAACAGGATGCGCGCGCACGAAGTGGCAAGCAGGGCGCAGTTGCCGCCGCTACCGCTTCCCAAAATCGTGAGCCGCACCATGCTGACTCATCATACGCGCGCCGCGCCGGCCGCCGGCAAGATAATTTCAATCGGCAACCAACCCCATCACCTGATTCCCCGACTCCGGGCTAAACCTTTTCTTTTTGCGCTTCGTGCGCCAGCAACTCTTCTTCCTCCTTGCCCTGCTGGCTGAGCTTGAGCAGCACGGCATAGTCTTCGAGGGTGGTGGTATCGCCACTGACGCTGCGGGTGGTTACAATCTCGCGCAGCAGGCGGCGCATGATCTTGCCGCTACGGGTTTTGGGCAGCGCCTCCACCAGCCTGATCTCATCCGGGCGGGCAAAGCCGCCAATTTCCTTGCCTACCCAGTCCCGCAGCTCGTCGACCAACTCGGGCGAGGCCGCCTGACCGCCTTTTAAGGTGGCAAAGACCACCAGTCCCTGTCCCTTAATCTCGTGGGGTCGCCCGACGGCGGCGGCTTCAGCGACGGCGGCATGACGCACCATTGCCGATTCCACTTCCATGGTGCTCAGCCGATGGCCGCTGACGTTAATGACATCATCCACCCGGCCCAGCAGCCAGTAATAGCCGTCGGCATCGCGCCGCGCCGCATCGCCGGTGAAATACAAGCCGGGGATTTTGTCCCAATAAATTTCGCGAAAACGGGTCTCGTCGCGCCACAGGGTGCGGAACATAGAAGGCCAAGGCTGGCGCATGACCAGGAAACCCTGCTGGCCCTCGGCGACGGGCTGGCCCTTGGCATCCACAATCGCCGGAAAGATGCCGGGCAACGGCAGGGTAGCGGAGCCTGGCTTGGTGGCGACCGCCCCAGGCATGGGGGCGATCAGGATGGCGCCGGTTTCGGTCTGCCACCAAGTGTCCACGATCGGACAGCGGCCGCCGCCGATGATGTGGTAATACCACTCCCAAGCGGCGGGATTGATCGGCTCGCCCACCGAGCCCAGCAGCCGCAGGCTGCTCAAATCGTGTTTTTGCGGCCAAGCATCGCCTTGACGGATGAAACTGCGGATGGCCGTGGGTGAAGTGTAAAAAATATTGACCCGGTATTTTTCAATCAGCCGCCAGAAACGATCCGGTTCCGGCCAGTCGGGCGCGCCTTCATAAAGCAGCGTGGTGGCACCCATCGAGAGCGGGCCATAAATGAGGTAACTGTGCCCGGTGACCCAACCGATGTCGGCGGTGCACCAGAAGATGTCCTGTTCGCGCAAATCGAAGACCCACTGCATGGTCATATGCGTCTGCAGCAGATAACCGGCAGTGGTGTGCACCACGCCTTTCGGCTTGCCGGTGGTGCCGCTGGTATAGAGCACATAGAGCGGGTGCTCGCTGTCGAGCGGCTCCGCCGGACAATCCTCCGACATGCCGAACATCAGGTCGTCCCACCACAGGTCGCGCTGGTGATGCATTTCGATGCCGGCGCCCAGATGTTTATAAACGATGCAATGCCGCACGCCGGCGTATTCGGCCAGAGCGGCATCGACATTGCGCTTGAGCATGATTTCCCGCCCGCGCCGCCTTCCGGCGTCGGCGGTGATCACCAGGTTAGCTTCGAGATCTTCCATCCGCGTTTTCAGCGCTTCGGAGGAAAAGCCGGCGAAGACCACCGAATGGATGATGCCCAGGCGCGCGCAAGCCAGCATCGCAATCGCCGCTTCCGGGGTCATGGGCATGTAAATGATCGCCCGGTCGCCCTGGCGATAGCCCAGGCTTTTGAGCACGTTGGCGAACTTCGAAACTTTACGGTGCAGCTCCTGGTAAGTGAGGATACGCTGCTCGAAATTTTCTCCTTCCCAAATCAAGGCCGCCTTATTGCGCCGCCAGCTGCTTAAGTGCCGGTCCACGCAGTTGTAGCAGGCGTTGATCAACCCGCCCGGGAACCACTGCGCCCGCGGCAACTGCCAATCAAGCACGCGCTGAAACGGCTGAAACCAATGCAACTGGTTGCGCGCCAGTTGTGCCCAAAACGACTCCGGGGCGGTTTCGGCGGCACGATAGAGCTGGTCGTAGGCGGCGCGGCCCGAAACTCGCGCCGCGGATTGGAATGCCGAAGAGGGAGAGTGGAGGGTGGTGGACATGAGCTTGCCTTGATTGGAGTGGAGATGCCGCGGCTGCCGCAGCCGGCACCATCCCGGACCCGGTTTCACGAAGGGTAAAGCCCGGGAAGGGGCGCGCCGCCATCTTCTGGCGATTGTAGCTGCCGTCAGGCTGCGCTTCAATGATGAAGCCCGCCCGCTGCCGGCCACCAAGCGCCAATGGCGGAAGTTAACTGGGGCGCGAGAGCAGCCTGCTCATATCCGCCACGCCTGCTGTCTTCGGTCCCCCACCTCCTATAATGGGGGCATGAGCACTCCGTCGAATATAGACGTTGCCAACCGCTCCGCAGCGGCGGCGCCGCGGGCGGCCTGGCTGGACGCCCGCCGCCAGCGCCAGCAGGCCGCCGGCTTGGAATCGATGACGCAAATGCATTTTGCCCGCCGCGGCGAAATCACCGAAGAGATGGCCTTCATCGCCGAACGCGAAGGCATCGAGGCGGAAACCATCCGCGCCGAAGTCGCCGCCGGGCGCATGATCATCCCCGCCAACGTTTGCCATCCCGAGCTGGAGCCGATGGCCATTGGGGTAGCGGCGCGCTGCAAAATCAACGCTAATATCGGCAACTCCGCCGTCACCGGCGATATAGCCGGCGAACTGGACAAGCTGCACGTCGCGGTGCATTACGGCGCCGACACGGTCATGGATCTTTCCACTGGCGGCAATATTCCCGTGATCCGCGACGCCATTCTGCGGCATTCACCCGTCCCGATCGGCACGGTGCCGATTTACGAAGCCCTGGGCAAGGTGCGTCAAGTTAAAGACCTCACGCCCGCGCTGGTGCTGGAAACCATCGAAGCGCAGGCGGCGCAGGGCGTGGATTACATGACGGTGCACGCAGGCATCCTGCTCGAATACCTGCCGCTCACCAGCGGGCGCATCACCGGCATTGTCAGCCGCGGCGGCAGCATCCTGGCGCAATGGATGGTCGAAAACCATCGCCAGAACCTGCTATACGAGCACTTCGACGAGATTTGCAAAATCTTGCGCAAATACGACGTCAGCTTTTCGCTCGGCGACAGCCTGCGCCCGGGCTGCCTGCACGATGCCAGCGACGCCGCCCAGTTCGCGGAGCTGAAAACCTTGGGGGAGCTGACCCGCACGGCCTGGGAGTATGAGGTGCAGGTCATGATTGAAGGGCCCGGCCATATTCCCATGGACCAGATCCAGCTGCAGGTGGAAAAAGAAGTCGAGCTCTGCCATGCCGCTCCCTTCTACACGCTGGGCCCGCTGGTGACCGACTTCGCTCCCGGCTACGATCACATCACCAGCGCCATTGGCGCCGCCATGATCGGCTGGCATGGCGCGTCCATGCTCTGCTACGTCACCCCCAAGGAACATCTCGGATTGCCCAATGCCGAAGACGTCAAGCAGGGCTTGATCGCTTACCGCATCGCCGCCCACGCCGCCGATATCGCCCGCCATCGTCCGGGCGCCCGGCTGCGCGATGATGAGTTGTCACGCGCCCGCTACCGCTTCGATTGGCCACAACAGTTCGCCCTGGCGCTCGACCCGGCCACCGCGCGCGCGCTGCACGATGAGAGCTTGCCCGAGGAGGGCTATAAGGAAGCCCGCTTCTGCTCCATGTGCGGCCCCAAGTTCTGCTCCATGAACATCTCGGAAAAAGTGCAGCAGCACCTGGTCGGCCTGGAGTCGCAGCCGGCCGCAATGGGCAGCCAGCCGTTGTGATCCTGCGGCCAGCGCTTGAAGAGTTGGCCTGTTATCTCAAAATAGCAGGCGCGGGCGATAGAATGAGCTTTAGCCGGTATTGCGAATATGCCGTTAGCCGCCCCGCAGCACGTGGATGTATCGCTTTCCGAAGGGATCACCATCCGCTGGGCGGACGGACACGTCAGCCGTTACGAAATCCATTACCTGCGCCAGCGCTGTCCCTGCGCCACCTGCACCGACGCGCACGGCACGGGGGATAAGCCCACCGCCATCCGCCCCGCCGGTCCGCTGTCTATCCTGCAGCCTTCCGGAAAGAAATTACAGAAAATTGAGCCGGTTGGCCGCTACGCTTTGCAACTTCACTTCGACGACCGCCACTCCAGCGGCATTTATACCTGGAGCTATCTGCGCGAGCTGTGCCCGTGCGCGGAATGCCGCGCCGCCGCGCCGGCCGCGGAGGAGCCGGAAACATGACGACCGATCGCCTGGAAACTCCCATCATCATCGCCGCCGCCCGCACACCTGTCGGCAAGTTTCTCGGCGGGCTATCATCGCTACCGGCGCCGCGCCTGGGCGCCGCCGCCGTGCGCGAAGCCGTGCGGCGCGCCGGCGTACCACTTGAGCAGGTGGAGGAATGCATTATGGGCCAGGTGGTGCAGGCCGGCGCCGGGCAAAATCCCGCCCGCCAGGCGGCGCTGTTTGCCGGCCTCTCTCCCGGTGTCGCCGCCCTGACGATCAATAAGGTCTGTGGCTCGGGCCTGAAAGCCATCGCCCTGGCAGCGCAGGCAGTGCAGTTGGGCGAAGCCCGCATCGTCGTCGCCGGCGGCATGGAATCCATGTCCAATTGCCCCTACCTGTTGCCCGGCGCCCGTCTGGGCTATCGCCTGGGCAATGCTCAAATGCTCGATTCCATGATTCAAGACGGGTTATGGGACGTGTACGAAAACTTTCACATGGGCCAGACCGCCGAACTGGTCAGCGAGCGCTATCGCGTCAGCCGCGAAGATCAGGACCAGTTCGCCCTCGCCAGCCATCAAAAAGCCGTGGCCGCCATGCGCGAAGGCCGCTTTCAGGCCGAGATCGTCCCGGTCGAGGTGCCGGCGAAAAAGGGTCCGGCGGTGATCGTAACCCAGGACGAAGGCCCTCGCCCCGACAGTTCGCTCGACGCCTTACGCCAGCTCAAGCCGGCATTTAAAAAAGACGGGACCGTCACCGCCGGCAATGCTCCCGGCACCAATGACGGCGCGGCGGCCGTGGTGGTCGCCGCCGCTTCAGCCTTGTCCGGCCTCTCGCCCGAGCCGAGCCAACCCCGTTTTCGCATTATGGCCCAGGCGGTGAGCGGCATCGAGCCGAAATGGGTAATGATGGCGCCAGTGGAAGCGGTGCGCAAGCTTTGGAAAAAGACCGGCTGGAAGGCCGCCGACGCCGATCTCTACGAACTGAATGAAGCGTTCGCCGCGCAAGCAGTCGCAGTCACGCGCGAGCTCGGGCTCGATCCGGAGCGGGTCAACGTCAACGGCGGCGCCGTCGCCCTCGGACACCCCATTGGCGCATCCGGCGCCCGCATCCTGGTCACGCTGTTGTTCGAGCTGCGCCGCCGCAATGCCCGCCGCGGCATTGCCGCGCTCTGCCTGGGCGGCGGCAACGCTATCGCGCTCGCCGTCGAAGCCTGGGAGTAGCAGGGCTACACTTAAGCATGCCCATTCAAACCGTCGCGGTCATGGGCGCCGGCACCATGGGCGCCGGCATAGCCCAGGTGCTGGCGCAGCATGGATTCGAAGTCAGGCTATGCGAGAACCAGCCGGAGGCGCTGGCGCGCGCCCGCGCCGCGATTGAAGCCCAACTTACCCGCGCCGCCGAACGCGGCAAAATCCCCGCCACCTTGGTTACGGAATCCCTGGCTCGCCTGCGCCCAGCCGGCTTGGAGCAGGCGGCAAGCGCCGATCTGGTGATTGAGGCGGTACCGGAAAAAATCGAGCTCAAGCGCGAGATTTTCCAGCAACTCGACCGCATGGCGCCGCCGGCGACGCTGCTGGTGTCCAATACCTCTTCGATCTCGATCACCGCGCTGGCCGCCGCTACCCGCCGCCCGGCACAGTGCGCCGGCATGCATTTCATGAATCCCGTGCCGGTCATGCCCTTGGTGGAGATCGTGCGCGGGCTGGAAACCTCCGAAGAGACAATCGCCGCGGTGCAGGCGCTGGCGGCGCGCCTCGGAAAAATTCCAGTTGTAGTGCGCGACTTTCCCGGGTTTGTCTCCAATCGCGTGCTGATGCCGATGATCAACGAGGCGATCTATTGCGTTATGGAAGGGGTAGCCGCGCCCGAGGCGGTGGACGAGATCATGAAATCAGGCATGCACCATCCCATGGGCCCGCTCGCCCTGGCCGACCTAATCGGACTCGATATCTGCCTTGACATCCTGCGCGTGCTCTACCGCGATTTCGCCGACAGCAAGTACCGCCCCTGCCCGCTGCTGCAAACCATGGTGGCCGCCGGACGCCTGGGCCGCAAAAGCGGCCGCGGCTTTTATCAATATTAAAATTATCCTATTCCCAGTGGAGCGGCTGGGTTCCGGCCGACCCGGCGCAGTAAAGTTTCGGGGATCGCTGTCGCCATGGCGTGTGCATTGAAAAAGCTATCGGCCCGCGCCGCGGGGCTGGTCTTGCTGCTGGCGCTGCCGCTTGGCGCGCAACAGCTCTATGCTGTCGCCAAAGGCGTGTTCTATATGCCGCACAACGGCGTGGCGCTTTCGACCCGCACCGGACGCATCCTCTGGCGGTTTGCCAGCTTCGACGGCCAGACTTGGAACGACGGCCATGGCCACCTGGTCATCGCCTATCTTGCCGGCATCAATCGGGTCTATCACTTGCACATCACCCGCATCTGCCAGTTGCAGGCGCATACCGGCATTCCCTATTGGTGCCATGAGGTGTTGGGGTATCGCCAGGGCGTGCTCGATGCCGGCGGCAAGGTTTTTTATCTGCTCCACAGAGGCCGCGTCAGCCTGGTGGAACTCAATACCGGACGCAAGCTGGGCAGCTACCATGTGCCGCTCGGAGGCGAACTGAGCTATGCCGCCGTGCCGGAGGGCGGCATGCTCGCCCTCATCGTCCATCGGGATCATTCGGAGCTCTGGTTCTACCGCCCCCACAATTCCGCCATGCATCTGGTTTATCCCGCGCGATTGTTGCTGCTGACGCAGGAAAACCAGGGCGCGCTTTTGCTCAATCCGCGCACCGGCGGGCTGTTTTCCGCGCAATGGACCTGGAATGGCGGCGCCCGGCTGGTGAGCTTGCAGGCCCTACCCTCGCCGGCCACGAGCGGAGCCTATCCGCATCTCGCGCTGAATCGCAAAGGCTGGATCATGGCTGACCGTCTGGCGGTTCAGCCCCGGCCCGGTTTAAACACTCCGGCCGCTTCACTGCTGCTCACCGGCGCGCATTGGCGAAAGCACCCTTGGCGCCGCTTGCTCGACGGACGCGCCCCCCGGCTGTTGGTGCTGGGCAATCATGCGCTCAGCCTGCAGGACGAAGCCCATGCGACCTGCCTGCGCTGGTTCAAGCTACAGAACGGGCATCCGGTCTGGAACCGAACTCTGCCCCGCCGTTTCGGACTTGCCCTGGCGCGCCATGGCCGCTTGTTTTTGTTCGGCAGGCAAAATCGTGGAGCCCTCTTGCTCAGCCTCAAGCATGGCCGGGTGCGGTGGCGCGATCCCCAGTTCAACCTCTTCCCGATCTTGCTGACCCGGCACCATCTAATCGGCTGGCAGGGAGCGCGGCTGGAAGGCTGGAGTCTGCGCCATGACCGGCCGTTACTGTTGTGGCGCGTCCGCTTTAAGCTGGTTTCCCCGCACTCTTATCGGCCGAAAAAACGCATCCGCCCGCGCCCTTAAAAGCGTTCCGGCGAGGGAGCGCGAAAGCGGTGCGGCGCGCTTCGCGCAAGGTGCTATGATGAAGCGTTTGCGGTCGTCGCAAACCGGCCTAGACGCAGCGGAAAGGGAATTCCATCCCCCGCTCCATCGCAGGCTTCAGCCCAGCCGGACGCGACGCCGTAGCGAGTGAGCGGCACCCCCGCGCTCCCGGAAAGCAGGCAGGCATTATGGCGGAAGAACGGAATCGCGCCCTCGATGCGGCGCTCTCGCAAATCGAAAAGCAATTCGGCAAAGGTTCGATCATGCGCCTAGGCAGCAAAGACGCGATTGTGCCCATTGCCGTCATCCCCACCGGCTCACTCTCGCTCGATGCCGCGCTCGGCGTGGGTGGCATGCCGCGCGGCCGCGTAGTGGAGATCTACGGGCCGGAATCCTCCGGCAAAACCACCTTGGCTTTGCAAGTCATCGCCGCCGCGCAAAAACAAGGCGGCCTCGCTGCTTTCATTGACGCTGAGCATGCGCTCGACCCCAGCTACGCCCGCAAGCTGGGCGTGAATGTGGACGACCTGCTGGTTTCGCAGCCGGATTTCGGCGAGCAGGCGCTCGAAATTGCCGAAACCTTGGTCCGCTCCAGCGTGATCGATGTACTGGTCGTGGATTCCGTCGCCGCCCTCGTCCCCAAAGCCGAATTGGACGGCGAGATGGGCGATTCCCATGTCGGCCTTCAGGCTCGGCTTATGTCCCAGGCCCTGCGCAAACTCACCGGCATCGTCTCCAAATCCAAAACCTGCCTGGTGTTCATCAACCAGATTCGCGAAAAAATCGGGGTGATGTTCGGCAATCCCGAAACCACCACCGGCGGCCGCGCGCTCAAGTTTTATGCCAGCGTGCGCGTGGATATCCGCCGTATCGCCGCCATCAAAGACGGCGATGCCGTCATCGGCAATCGTACCCGCGCCAAAGTCGTCAAGAATAAAGTCGCCGCGCCTTTCCGCGAAGCCGAGTTCGACATCATGTACGGCGAGGGCATCTCGCTCACCGGCGATTTGATTGACCTCGGCGTCGAGCAGGGTATCGTAGAGAAAACCGGCAGCTGGCTGTCTTACCACAATGAGCGCATTGGCCAGGGCCGCGAAAATGCCAAACAGTTCCTGAAAGAAAACGCACCGCTGCTGCAGCGCCTGGAGCAGGAACTGCGCCAGAAACTTGGCTTACTACCGCGCGTCGAATCCACGCCCACGCCCGCGGACTCCGCCCGACCGGCGGCGGCGACGGCGGCCGCCAGCTCCGCGCCTCGTCGCGACCCGGCTCCGTCGCCCCCTGCGCGACGGTAAGGCTGCCTGATCAGCCATAAGACTCGCAATAACAATATTGAGGATTTACCGTCTCCCGCGTTTCATCTCAACGGAAGACAGTTGTGACAACTTGGCGACGCCTTTATTTTTCAAAGTGCCTCCGCTCATCTCTTTGAACCTATTAGACATATTGATTATGGAGAGAGCTTGATCCCTTTTTTGTTTCCTTGCGCGTATGCAGGAAACGTTAACTGCTGCTACTCTGTGCGCTTATGTCTTACCGCATCCGTTTTCATCTGAGGGGTTTATCGCTAACTTTAATGCTGGTTCTATCCGGGCTGGCTTTGCCGGCGCTGTCGCAAGCGCCAACGCCCGCGCCACCGGTCCGAACATTTCCGCCCGGCGCGCGCCACGAGGTGATGCCGCCGGTACGGCATGTCAATCGCGCCCTGCTCAAGCGGATTGCTCCACTGGTCGAGCACGCGATTGCCCGCGGAGCCTTTCCGGGCGCAGTCATTCTGGCCGCCCATCGCGGACAGATCATCTACCAGGGAGTTTTTGGCAGCCGGCGCATCCTGCCCTCGCCGGCGCCCATGCGCTACAACACCATCTTCGATCTCGCCTCGCTGACGAAAGTGATCGCCACCGCGCCCGCGGTCATGCAACTGCTTTCCGAGGGGCGATTGCGGCTGGACGCCCCGATCGCGCGCTATTGGCCGGCGTTTGCGGATAACGGCAAAGGGGCCTTGACCATTCGCGAACTGATGACGCACTTTTCCGGCTTGCCGCCCGATATTCCCAGCCCGGTGCTGCTCGAGTTATTGCATATGCCGCCGACGCATTTCCTCGGCTGGCCCAAAAATCAGAACGTCAATGTGCCCTGGCATGGACTGGAAGCCGCCAAACGCCTGATCGAACAGGCTCGGCTCATCAACCCGCCCGGGAAAAAATTCGTCTACAGCGACATCAATTTCATCGTGATGGGATATCTGGTGCAGCGGCTGACCGGGGAACCGCTGAATATTTACGACCAGAAACATATTTTTGGCCCGCTGGACATGCGCGACACTATGTTCAATCCACCTGTCACGCTACGCAATCGCATTGCGCCCACGCAGGTCATTAACGGCCAGTTGCGCTGGGGACAGGTGCACGATCCCACCGCTGCCGCCATGGGCGGCGTTTCCGGCATGGCCGGGCTGTTTTCCGATGCGCACGATTTGGGCCTATACGCGCAGATGTTGCTGAATGGCGGCGTGCTCAACGTGCGGCAAAGGCGGAAGGGGGCGCTCACTTATCGCCGCGCCCGAATCCTGGGGCCGCTGGCCGTACTCAAAATGACGACTCCGCAATCGCCGCCCGGCAATCCCGATCTGCGCGGTCTGGGCTGGGACATTGATTCCAGTTTCAG
The DNA here is from genome assembly GCA_021818955.1 of Acidobacteriota bacterium. Taxonomy (GTDB): domain Bacteria; phylum Acidobacteriota; class Terriglobia; order Terriglobales; family SCQP01; genus JAKASR01. Next base: position 24,230 of record JAKASR010000023.1, on the reverse strand, counting down.
CAACCGCGGCGTGCTGTTTCCATTCGGCTCGTTCGGGCACACCGGCTGGACCGGGACCTCGATCTGGGTCGATCCCTACACGCAAACGTATCTGATCATGCTCACCAGCCGGGTTCACCCGCAGCCTTTGCCTGGCCGCGATCCTCTCATCCGGCTGCGCTTGCGGATTGCCAACCTCGTCGCCGCCAGCCTGGATGACGTGAACATCCGCGGCCTTAGCAATACCGGGCCAGGTGAACTCTGGCGTGCCTACCCGCATCCGAAAAAGAAGAAAAAAAAGGGGAAATAGTTCTCCGTGGCCTTCGCTTCCCGTCAGCCGACTACCGCGGGGTATAGCGTTCGTTTTTAGGTATCGGCAGCTTCAGGCGCTTTTTGCAGGCAAATCCTCAAGCGCCGCGGCGCTTCATAATCGGTGTATGTGGAACCTGCCCGCGGAAGCGGCCGGACGACTCGGCGCCGTGCCCGATAATAATGGCGGCTGTACATTTCGCGTCTGGGCGCCGCGCGCGCAATCGCTCGAGTTGGAATTCGCCGAATCCGGCAAACGCTTCGATTTGCTGGCTGCCGGCGAGGGTTATTTCGCCGCCCGCCTGGACAGCGTGCCGCCCGGCGCGCTCTACTGGTATCGCTTTCCCGACGGCCGCCGCCGCCCCGATCCGGCATCCCGCAGCCAGCCGCGGGGGGTGCACGGCCCCTCGGCGGTGGTAAGCCTCGATTACCGCTGGCGCGATCGCGGCTGGAAAGGCTGCGTGCTGGAAGACCTGGTTTTTTACGAGTTGCACGCCGGCGCTTTTACGCATCAGGGCAGCTTTGACGCCATTCACCCGCGCTTGCGGGAATTGCGCGAACTGGGCATTACCGCACTGGAGTTGATGCCGGTGGCGCAATTTCCCGGGACACGCAACTGGGGCTACGATGGCGCATTTCCCTATGCCGTGCAGCACTCCTACGGCGGCCCGTCGGCGCTGATGCGCCTGGTGGAAGCGGCGCATCGCGCCCGCCTGGCGGTGTTTCTCGACGTGGTCTATAACCACCTTGGCCCGGAAGGCAACTACTTGAGCGAGTTCGGCCCCTACTTCACCGAAATTTATAAAACTCCATGGGGCGCGGCCTTGAACTACGACGGCGCGGAAAGCGATCACGTGCGCCGCTACTTCATCGCCAACGCGCTGGAGTGGGTGAGGGATTATCATCTCGATGGCCTGCGGCTAGACGCAATTCATGGCATCGTGGACCACTCCGCCACGCCATTTCTGGCCGAACTGGCGGAAGCGGCGCAACAAGAGGGGATGCGCCTGGGGCGACGGGTGCAGGTCATTGCCGAGAGCAATCTCAACGACTCGCGCGTGCTGCGGTCACGCTCCAGCGGCGGCTTGGGCATGGATGCGCAATGGAGCGACGATTTTCATCACGCCCTGCATACCGCGCTGACCGGCGAATGCGAAGGCTATTACGCCGATTTTCACGGCGCCGCCGACCTGCCGCACGCCATCGAGCAAGGCTATGTTTATCAAGGGCAATATTCCATCTATCGTCGCCGCCGGCATGGAAACTCCACCCGGGGAATACCGCCGCAGCGGTTTGTCATCTGCGCTCAAAACCACGATCAGGTCGGCAACCGCGCCGGTGGCGAGCGCCTCTCCGTCCTGGTCGGACTCGAAGCTTTGAAGCTGGCCGCGCTGGCCTGGTTGGCGGCGCCGCAATTGCCATTGCTGTTTATGGGGGAAGAGTACGGCGAGCCGGCGCCTTTTTTGTACTTCATCGAGCATGGCGATCCCGGCTTGGTCGAGGCGGTACGCCGCGGACGGCATGAAGAATTTGCCGACTTCCAATGGCCCGAACCGCCCGACCCGCAATCGCCGGCGACATTCGCCGCCAGCCGGCTGAACTGGCATTTGCGCCGGCGCTCGCCGCACCGCGAATTGCTGGCTTTTCACCGCGAATTGCTGCGCCTGCGGCGGCGCTATCCGGCGCTGGCCGCGGGAGGCCGCGCCCGCTGCGAACGCGCCGGAAACGAAGGGTTTTGGGTCTTGCGCACACCGGCCAAGGCCGGCACGCCGCGAGCGCTCATCGCGATGAATTTTCACCACGGCGCTTTGCAGCTTCGATTTCCTTTCCCTGGCCAATTCCGCTGGTTGCTGGCTACCGGGGACCGGCGCTGGAAAGGCCCCGGCGCGGCTTTGCCACGCCGGCTTGAACGGGGCGTGGAAATGGCATTGCCGGCCTGGAGCGGCGCGGCGTATTTAGAAGTCGAAAATTCCAGAAAAAGCCAAGCGACCCATCGTCCCCGCAACTAAAGCCGCTGTAGCGGCTCACGCAGGAAGCGGTCGAAGGCTTGTTGCAGGACAGGTGGAGTAAGCGAGGCAAGCAGCGGAATTTCCGCTAGCACGCGGGTCGAGCCGAAGCTTTCAATTGCGCGGCGATTGCCGCCCAGCGGATCCACGAGTGACGCGCGCGCGGGCGCCGAAATCCGGTTTTCTTCTGCGCCAGGTCCGTGGTTCAGCACGACGCCGGCGACTTCGATTTCGCGGCGGCGAAGCGTTTCGAGCGTCAACAGGGTGTGATTGATGGCCCCCAGCCGGTGCCGGGCCACGACGATAACGGGCAAACCCAGTTGCCGGATCAGGTCGGCCATGGTTTCGTGAGAGTTCAGCGGCACGAGCGTTCCGCCCGCGCCCTCGACGATCCAGGTGATGCCGGCGGGCGCGGGAGGAAGATGGAGATTTTGAATTTTGATCTCCACTCCGGCCTGTTGCGCCGCCCAGTGCGGGGAAGCCGGCAAGGGCAGCCGCCATGCCTCGGGATAGATACGCTCGGCGCTAATTCCTGTCCAGTGCGCAATACAATCGCTATCGGTGGGCGCGCCCGACTGCACGGGCTTCCAGTAATGCGCGTTGAGCCCGAGCGTGAGCAGGGCCGCGATCACAGTTTTTCCGGCATCGGTATCGGTGCCGGTAATGAACCAGCCGCGCGGCTTCACGCGGCGCTCCGCCGCGCTTGCCATCACGGTTGAGTTTTCCAGGCTTTGATATAAGGCGACAGCACTGCTTCCAGCTTTTGCGCCGCAATTTCCGACCCGCGGCGGTTGGGATGAACGCCGTCGCGATAATCGGAAGGCTTCAGCCAGTTGGTGGTATCCACGTAATGGATTCGCGGATCGTGCATCAGCATCACCGCCTGCTGGGTGCTGGCGGAATGAAAGCCACCGAAGGGGCGGAGCACGAAGATCACGGTATGCGGATAATAGGCACGAATTTCTTTGAGATAGCCCAGCAGACCCTGTAAATATTCGCGCGGAGGATAGCGCTGGTCATTGGTTCCCTGATTCAGCACCAAAAAATCGGGCGCGGGCTCGTTGGCGGGAGAACCGGCGAAATTCCAGCCGAAGGCGAGCGTGGCCGGCGGCACATCGCCATTGCCGGTGCGCAGTACGCCCTGCCGTCCGAACGCGACCTGGTAATGCCGAGTGTGCAACTCTTCGCCGGCCAGCCAGGCATAACTTTCCAAGGCGTTCGAGCCGGTGACCCCAATCTGCATGCCCATTACACGCACGCCCTGGGTAATGGAGTCACCCAAAAAGGCCAGCGTCGGTGCCGGCGGCAAGGATACAGCAGAGAGGATGGCTTGAGGCGCGATTTCCAGCCCCTCAAACACTACCGCGCTGGCAAAGGGAGGAAACCAGCGGTTGCCGCGCTCGTCCACGTCTTTGATCGCGATTTCAAGCTGGTGCGTGCCCTTGGAAAGCTGGGCGCAAAGCTGAATTTGGGGCCGGTCAATGGTAATCAACCGCCAAGGGCCGTCATCCACCCGGACCGCAATCTGGGCCATGAAAGAGACGTGGCGGACATCGAAATCGCCATAAGCCACGCTGCCGGAAAAGGCAATGTAAGCTTGCGAGCTGGAATTGACCGTGGCCATAGCCACGCCGGTGCCGGTGGACAGTTCGCCCCAGCGTCCGATGTAGGTGAAGGCTGGATCGGTGGCAGGAATGAAAACCAGATTGTCGCTACCGGCGGGTTTAGGCTGCTGCGCGGCGGCCATGGCACTCGGCGCCGCGAATAGCAGCGCCGCCAGCGTTGCCAGGAGAAGGGATCGCGAGCGGCCGAACCGCCAAGGATGTGCGTAATTCATAGGTCAGATGGCAAAGGGCCGGGATCGCCGCCTGGCGAATGCAGGCGGCGGAAAGCTTCCGCCAACTGGACCAGACGGGTACGAGTATGGGTGGCGTGGACGCTGATGCGCAGCCGGGCAGAGCCTTCGGGCACGCTGGGCGGGCGAATGGCTCGGCAATCAAAGCCGGCGTCGGCCAGCATTTTTTCGGCCGCAACTGCGGCCGGGTCGGAGCCAAAGAGGACGGAGATGATGGGCGAATGCTCATCACGTCCGGGAGAATGTTCGTCGGCCAATTTGCAGCCGGCGGCGCGCAACCGGGCGCGGAGTTCCGCCGCCAGCGCGCGCACGCGCTCGCGCCGCCAGCCCTCGTTTTGTAAACGATCCAGCGCTGCCTCCAGTTGCGCTGCCAGCCAGAGCGGCGGCGCGGTGGAATAAATGAATGGGCGCGCGCGATTGATCAGCCAATCGCGCAAAATACGCGGACCGCAGACAAACGCTCCGGCCGCGCCTAAAGCCTTGCCACAGGGATGCACGCTGGCCAGCAGCACGTCCTGAATGCCGGCGGCGGCGCAGGCGCCTTCACCGCGCTCGCCCAAAATACCGCTGGCGTGGGCTTCATCGACAATCAATGCGGCTTGGTATTGCCGAGCCAGCCTGGCCAGTTCCTGCAGCGGCGCGCGGTCGCCTTCCATGCTGTAGAGTGATTCCACCACGATCCAACGGTACTGATCGGCTTTTTTCGGCGGTTCGAGCAGTTTTTCCAGGGCAGCTAGATTCAGATGCGGATAGATTCGCCGTTCGGCGCCGGAAAGGCGCATGCCGTCAATCAGACTGGAATGATTGAGCGCATCGGAAAAAAAGACGTCGCCGGGATGGGCAATGGCGCTGAGCAGGCCGGTGTTGGCGGCATAGCCGGAGGGAAAAAACAAGGCGGTCTCGGCGCCATAGAATGCGGCAAAGCGCTGTTCCAGGCGCTCAAACTCTTCCGCATGGCCGCGCACCAGACGGGAGCCTCCGGAGCCGAGCCGCTGGCTGCTTTCCAACCATTGCAGCATGCGGGCGCGAATGCTTTCATCGCCGGCCAGGCCGAGATAATCATTGGAGCAGAAATCGATACCGTAGGGCAGCGTCAGCTTCCGCCGCCGCCCGGCGAGCTCGAGACGGTCCAGTTCGGTTTGCATGGCCGAAAGCGCAGCCGCAAGGCCGCCGGTTGCCGCTCCGGAAGGCTGCCCGCTTTGCCAGGCGGAGCGCTGGGTCTCGGCGCGTGAATTGGACGGTTCCGGCGACAATCCCAGCCGTTGGAGCAAGGCCCGATCGCGATCGGTTTCGGGGTTGGGAGTGGTCAGCAATTTTTCGCCCACAAAGATGGAGTTGGCGCCGGCGTAAAAACAGAGGGTTTGGGCTTCATCCGAGAGCGCCAGCCGGCCGGCGCTGAGCCGGACTTTCGACTGCGGCATCAGGATGCGGGCGGCGGCAATCATGCGCACCATTTCCAGCGGCTCAACCGGATGCTGCTTTTCCAGAGGCGTTCCCTCCACCGGTACGAGCGCATTGATCGGCACCGATTCCGGCGGTTGCGGCAGGCTGGCCAGCACATGCAACAGGCGAATGCGGTCCGCTTCGCTTTCTCCCATACCCAGAATGCCGCCGCAGCAGACCTGGATCCCGGCATCGCGAACCAGGGCGAGGGTTTGCAGCCGGTCGGCATATTGGCGAGTGGAAATAATCCGATCGTAAAATTCCGGCGACGTATCCAGATTGTGGTTATACGCGGTCAAGCCGGCCTCGGCCAGCCGCTGCGCTTGCGAAGCGGTCAACATTCCCAGAGTGCAACAGACTTCCAGACCCAGATCCGCCACCCCGCGCACCATTTCCAGAACACGCTCGAAATCGGCGCCTTCGCGCGCCTGCCGCCAAGCCGCTCCCATGCAGAAACGGGTCGCCCCGCTGTCGCGCGCCTGCCGGGCTTCCGCCAGCACCTGCCCGGCATCAAGCAAGGCTTCGGCTTTGACTCCGGTTTTATAGTGAGCGCTTTGTGGACAATAGGCACAATCTTCCGGGCAGCCTCCGGTTTTGATGGAAAGCAGCTGACAGAGTTGGACTTCGCCCCCGGGATGATATTGCCGGTGCAGGGCATGCGCCCGTTCAATCAATTCCAGCAAAGGCATTTTAAAAATAGCTTCAACTTCGCCCAGGCTGGGCGCTGGTGGGCTGGAGGACGCGGCGGCAGGACTGAAAGAGGGCCGTTCGGAGGTGGTGGACATAAGCGTAAGGGCAAGCCGGAGATGCCGTAACCGGCACTCGGCAGGCACTCCAGTATGATAGAGGAAAAGCGCTTCACCTGGCTTCCCGCCGCCCGTTATTGTTCCCGCATGTAACCACCTTCCCTCGGGTGGCGTTAGTAGAATTAAGTGCGGTTTTCGCCGGTTTCTTCCGGTCCACCAACCGCCTGCTTCTTATGGAATTGAAACTGAATTTCAAAAAACTAATCCGCAATCGTACCGTCCAGGTGGGGCTTTTAATTGTGCTGCTACTGGGCGGCTGGGGCATTCATAAAATGACCGCCAAAGCGCAGGCACAGATCTTTACCGCCGTGGTGCGGAAGGGGAATCTGACCTCGATTGTGCAGGCGACAGGGACCGTTACCCCGCTGATTTCGGTGCAGGTGGGCTCACAGATTTCCGGGCGTATTGTGAAGTTGTATGTGGATTTCAATTCCAAGGTTAAGCAAGGCCAATTGCTGGCAGAAATCGATCCGACAATTTATGAGAATACGGTTCGCCAGGACGAAGCCAATCTGGCCAATTCCCAAGCCAACGTCAAGGCGCTGACGGCCAATATTCAGGTGAGCCGCCAAGCGGCGGCCTCCAAAAAGGCGAGCGTGGAGCAGGCGCAGGCGACGCTGCTCCAGTCCAAGCTGGATTATCAGCGCGAACTTCCGCTCTTTAAGCAGGGCATCATTTCCGCGCAGCAGCGCGATCAGGTGGTAGCCACTTATAGCGGCGATCATGCTGCGGCTCAGGCCGCCCAGGCCGCTTACGATCAGGCGATAGCGCAAATCAAGTCGGCTCAGGCCCAATTGCTCCAGGCCCAGGCCCAAGTCAAGCAGCAGGAAGCGGTGCTGCGTATCGCACGCACCAATTTAGGCTATTGCAAAATCTACTCGCCGATAAACGGCGTGGTGGTGAATAGGGCGGTGGAAATCGGCCAGACGGTCGCGGCATCGTTCCAGACGCCGACATTGTTTACCATCGCGCAAGACCTGAGCAAGATGTACGTGGATGTACAGACCGACGAGAGCGACATGGGCCGGTTAAAGGTGGGCGACCCGGCGCAGTTCACCGTGGATGCCTTCCCCAACAAGATCTTTCATGGCCACATCGCGCAGCTACGCATGAATGCCACTACGGTGCAAAACGTGGTCGAGTACGACACTATCGTGAATTTTAAAAATCCAGGCAATGTCGTCTTTCCGGGCATGACCGCTTATGTAAGGATTCCGGTGGCGGAAGCGCATTTCCGGCTGCTGGTGCCCAACACCGCGCTGAACTTTCATCCGCAGATGCCCTCCGCACAGGTGCGAGCGCTGCTGGCTCGATACGACATCAATGGCGGAGGCACGGGTGGACGCGCGGCCGGCAACCTTCGCCCCGGAGGCGGCCAGGCCGAGCATTCTCGATCCGACCCCGGCGGGGAGCATCACGACGCCCCTCCCGCCGTGACCAGCACCGCCTCAGCCACCGCGGTGATCTGGAAACTCGGCCCGCACCGTAGCTTCATTCCGGTCAAGATTCGCACCGGGATTACCGATTTCACCAATACGGCCGTGGAACAAGTGGTAAAAGGATCGCTCAGTCCGGGCGATAAGGTGATCGTGGGCGAACTGCTGCCCAAGAGTTCGGGCACGCCGTTTGGCGGCGGACGACGCTTCTAAGTTAAGTTATGTCTACGGTGTCTCCCATCCTTGAAAACTCGCGAAACGTAGTTGCCGCTGCCACCCCTGTCTTGATCGAGTTTCAAGGCGTGTATAAGATTTACGATTTGGGCGAGGTGCAGGTGCACGCCTTGCGCGGCATCGATCTCAGCATTGCCAAAGGCGAGTTTGTCGCCATCATGGGCGCTTCTGGCAGCGGCAAAAGCACCTTCATGAACCTGCTCGGCTGCCTGGACCGTCCTACGCGCGGCTCCTGTTTTCTCGAGGGCACGGATGTGTCGCAGCTCGATAAGACGGAACTGGCTCGCATTCGCAACCGGAAACTCGGCTTCGTTTTTCAGGGCTTCAACCTGCTGTCGCGCACCACCGCCCTGGAAAATGTCGAGCTGCCCGCGCTTTATGCCCACATGAAGCCGGAGGAGCGCATGGCGCGGGCGCATGAGGTGCTAGCGCTGGTGGGACTGGCGAACCGCGAGCACCATTTCCCCAGCCAGCTATCCGGCGGGCAACAGCAGCGAGTAGCAATTGCGCGTGCGCTGATGAACCATCCCGCTATCCTGCTCGCCGACGAGCCCACCGGCAATCTCGACAGCCGCACCAGCGTCGAAATTATGGATATCTTCCAGCGCCTCAATGCCGAGCAGGGCATCACCCTGGTGCTGGTCACGCACGAATCCGACATTGCGCGCTTCGCGCGCCGCATCATTACCTTCCGCGATGGGCGCATACGCCGCGACGAACAGGTAACCGGACGCGCGATCGCGGCGGAGGTGCTGCCCAACTTGCCGACAGTCGACGAGGATCAGGACTGAGTATATGGATTTCGCCTCAATCTTAAGGATTGCCGGCCGTGCGTTGAAACGCAATAAAATGCGTTCCGCGTTGACCATGTTGGGCATCATCATCGGCGTCGCCGCAGTGATCGCCATGGTCGCTGTTGGCCAGGGCGCCAACGAGCAGGTGCAGGAGCAGTTGGCTTCGCTCGGCACCAATATGCTGTTCATCATTGCCGGCAGCCATCAGGCCGGCGCGGTCAACTTTGGCTGGTGGGCGGTGAGGACTCTGACCCATCAGGACGAGCAGGCCATCCTGCATCTGGTGCCCACGGTGAAGGCCGCGGCGGTGCAGGTGCAGAGCCGTAAGCAGGTCATTTACGGTAATAACAACTGGGCCACCAACATCATCGGCACCGAGCCGGCGTTTTTTTCAATTCGCAATTGGGATTTTTCTTCCGGCGGGCCGTTTACTCAACAGGAAGTCGAGTTGTCCGACAACGTTTGTGTGCTGGGCAATACCGTCGTCGAAAACCTGTTTCCTTATGCCAACCCGCTAGGTAAAACCATACAGGTTGGCAATCTGCCTTTCAAGATTGTGGGCACGCTGGCGCCGAAAGGCGAGTCGGCAAACATGGGGCATGATCAGGACGACCTAATCGTGATTCCATATACCACCATGCAGAAGAAGATCACCGGCCAGGACTGGGTGCAGTTGATCATTGCCCAAGCCGTTTCGCGCCAGGCTTCGACCGCGGCGCAGCAGCAGATTACCGACCTCTTGCACGTCCGCCACCGGATTCTGCCGGGCCAGATGAACGACTTCGCGGTGCGCAACCTGGCCGATATCGAAAATACCGCCGCCGCCACCGGCCATATCATGACTTTGCTGCTGGCCTCGATCGCCTCAGTGTCGCTGCTGGTCGGCGGCATCGGGATTATGAATATCATGCTGGTTTCAGTCACCGAACGCACGCGCGAAATCGGCATCCGCATGGCGGTGGGCGCGACGGAAAAAGACGTGCAGACGCAGTTCCTGATGGAAGCCGTGGTGCTGAGCGCCATCGGTGGCTTTACCGGAATTATCCTGGGCGTCGGAGGATCGCGCCTGATCGCCACGCTTGCGCACTGGAAAGTGGATGTCTCCACAGTTTCCATTCTGGTGGCGGTGATTTTCTCGATCGCAATCGGTGTGTTCTTCGGTTATTATCCCGCGCAGAAAGCGGCCCGACTCGACCCGATTGAAGCCTTGCGTTACGAATAAGATACGACTTCAGCAGATTCCACGGGCCGGAGTATTCCATGCCAATGCATGCATTCAGGCTGGCGTTTTCGGGCTCGCTCATGGCCAGAGAAAAACTACAACGAGCCGCTTAGCCTTTCCTGCCTGCAGATTTCATTTCGATCCATCAAATCCAAAGCGATTAATGCCAGCCGGCAGCCATAACAGCAGTGCCGATGATGGCGAGCGTGATACCGATTGCCGCCAGCCAGTGGGTGGGAATGCCATGGCCGGTTTCATCGGTGGTCGCCGGGGCGTGCAATTGTCCCAGAGCGAGATCGGGCGGCGAAGTGGCAGCCATGGCCTTGCGCAGCCAGTTTGAAACTGGCGGGCCGGTAAGCGGCCGCGCCAGCGGCGCACCGGAAATGGGGCTGCGAGGGGACGTGCGGACAGGCAAGGCAAAGGGGTTAGGCGACAGCAGCACGGAAGAAATTCCGGAAAAGTTCAGGACTGAAGCCGAGGAATGAACAGACAATTGGTGCAATCCGAATTCCAGATTCAGCAATGGGGCGGGCGAGATCCGAATAGATTCGGCCAGGCGCACTCCGGGGCCAAATAACTTTGGCTGATTAGTGGCCGGGGATGGCGGCGCTGCCAGCGCCAGCGGCAGCGGCATAACAACGGCCAGACAGATATGATGCAGTTTCATGGATGTACTCCTGTACGGGCGGGCGACGGCGTGCTCGCGGTTTTTTGCGGCAAACGGTTGAGCACGGGAAACAGCGGCGCCAGTTCAAATGGCATTTTGTCGCGGGCTGAGAACAGATCGATGGGGCGATGGTTTTCCAGGCTCAAATCGTCCGTCCAGGGATTAACGGCTATACGGCTGCCCAGCGGCAAGGCGGCGATCTGGCGCAGATTTTTGGGTTGGAGCGGGGTGGCGACCGCCAGCAGCTGATGCAAGCGCCGTAATTGGCCGCGGTGAAACATACGGTTGCCAAATAATGGGCGCATGAGATGCGGCAGCGACGGTCCGGCGACTTGCAGCGCGCGCATAAATAATCCCGCCTCAGCCAGTTGGGCGCGGTAGGGCGAGTGTTCGAGCAGTTGCCAGGCGCGGCGGCCGGCCAGGCGCTCTTCCCGGCGCGTGTCGCGCAACTGCAACTGGTTGATTACCATGGAGTCGGGAATCATCATGCGGTCGGTGAAGGCATAACTGCTGCTGATCTGCTGGTCGAGCACGATATGCGCCAACTCATGCGACAGCATGGCCGCCAGCGCCGGCTCGTTGGGAAGCGTATCAATCAGCCCGCGACTGAGAACGATGGTATGGCCGATGGTAAAACTTTCAAGCGGGGTGGTGAGCAGCACGCGGCAGCGCACTTCCGGTCGCAGTTGCAGATTGTTGCTGACGATCAGATTGGAAGTTACTTTTTCCAGCACCTGCGTTACCGGGCCGGGAGGGGCGATCAGGCCGGCGCGCTCCAGCCGGTCGAGCACGTTATTTTCCGCCTGCTCTTCCCACAACTGGCGGGCGTGCTGCGGCGACCTCAACTGTACGCGCGGCGGCGGATCTTTGATCTGTGGCCCTTCGATACGGATATGGGTCAGGGATTCGCGCCGGCCGGCGTGGAGCAGGTCGTAGCCCCACAGCCGGATTTGCGCACGATAGCGCAAAGTGCGGCGAAAACCGTAGCGAAAATCGTTTTCTTCGCTATAGATATAAACCGGCAGCCAAAGCCGCGGACCAGATTCCACGCGCCAGCCGTCAAAGTGCATATAGCGTCGCGTCCAGCCGCTACCCCAGAGCACACCGTCGTAGCGCACCAGATAATCGTGCCGGTGTTCGATCCAGATGCGGCCCATGAAGCCGCCCCGGGCATAGCGGCGGCGGGGAGCCACGTCGAAGATATAACAGGTGAGATGTCCGGCCAGGCCGCGGCGCACAAATTGAAAGCGATAATGTTGACGGTCAAAATGCGCCGGATCGGGAAACAGCATACGCACAAAGCCGTTGGGCACCCAATTCATCTGCCAGGCACGGAACGCGGGCCGGGTCAACAGGTCACCGATCGGGCCCAACCAGCGCCGCCAGCGCGCGTCCGGACGCGGTAAAAACGACAGGAGCCTGAATTGCTTGTCACTGAACCCCAGGCGCCCGAGATAATAACGGTCGTTGACCGGAATGCTGCCTAGCTCGGGATTAGGGTTGGAGCGGAAGTCCTGCAGATATACCTCCAACCGGGGCTGAAGGTGCTGCATGCGGCGGATCAGGTCGCGCTCATGCGCGGCCATGCGATCGAGAATTGCATCCGCGCGCGCCTGCTCTGGATGCGGCGCCGGAGTTTGCGCCCGCGCGGCGCGGCAGAGCGCCAGGCAACAGGCGGCGGCCACGAGGGCTCGTGCCGGGTGGTGTCCCATCAGGCGGCGCGGGGTGGGCGGCGCGGAAAAAGATGGCGCCATCATCGTCAAAAACGATTGCGCGATTCGGAACATGACCTTAGTCCAATAAACGAAAGCTGATGTAAAGATATACTTTCCAATCCACCGGCTGCTGGTTCAATCGTGCCGGCAAAAACCGGATGCCCGCGGCGGCCACGCGCGCGCTCTGGTCGAGGCCATCGCCCAGACCGTGCATGATCCGCAGTACCTGCACCGTTCCGGAAGCGCGCAAAATCGCCTCCAGTACCACCATCCCCTGAATGCCTTGCGCGCGCGCCAGCGCGGGGTAGTTGGGGCGGGGCTTGTAGAGGATGCGGGGGGGAAGAATATTGGAAGCCGCTGCGGCCGGCGGGACTGCGTTTCCAGGCAACGTTTGCAATTGGGGCGAGCCAAACCGGCGGATGGCGATCCGCTCGCGGAACCGGGGCGAAGGCGGGCGGGGAAACGCGGCACTGACCGAGGCAAAGCCGGCGCCACCGCCGCCACCCGCGGTCGCGCCCGCGGGCGCATCGCCGCTGCCGCGCGTCTGTACCGAGGCAAAAGCCCCGAGCGCAGCCATATTGGGACGCACCGGCGGGGACTGAACCGGAATCAGTCCCGTGGGCGATCCGAAACTGCCCAACTGCAGCGGCGAGCGCACCGGCGTGGGCTGCGACCACGCCAGCCGGCGCAAGGGCCGGCGCACGATCAAATGCGGCGCCGGATCGGGCAGGGGGGCGGACGCCGCAGACATTAATACGGTCGGATTCAGCCGCCGCTGCGGAGCTTGATGCCAGCGCAACCGGGCCACCGATTCGGTGGGGGGCGATGCCGGTCGCGGGTGCGGCTGCGACGGCGGCGTCCATAACCAGAATTGTTCGACGTGTGCGGTCGGCGGCGGCCACTTGGCTGTCGGCGTTTGCCCGCCCACCCATATGTATCCCCCCAAAAGCAGTGCCTGCAAAAGCAAACTACATCCCCAACTGATGCGGTTACGCCGCCAGTCATCGGGAGAGAGTTGTAACAGACAAGCAATGTCGCCTTTCGGGGTTGGGTCAAAAGCCGAAAGTGGCTGGCGCGAAGCTTCGAGCTGGCTGGGATGCGGTGGCATGAAGCAAAATTCCTGCTGACTTCGGGCTGGGCGCGGCGTGCCGGTCGCGAAGCGGGAGCATAGACCGCCGTATCCAAACGATGCTGCTATACGCGGGCTGGTTGGGTTGAAAGATCGAAAATCCGCCAGGGTCAGTTGCAACCTGGGCCGAGCGCAAGGGACCGTTCGGAATACGCCCAAAGCGGGGCGTCCAAAGAAGAACTCTGCCGGCCCGCGCGTTTTCCGCCAACCAGCAGCACTGCTTTTGGCGTCTTTCGATCAGCGACTCTGATGCGAATTACTAACTTCCAGTTACAACACCTGCGCCGCTGGCTGCTGCCGGTTTGCGTGTTGAGCCTGATCGGGTCCGCCGCGGCGCAGCGCTATCGTCCCTGTCTGGGCTGCGCCGAACATGTGGAATATGCCCGGCGCTGGCATCGCCCCTTTCTGGCGCTGCTGGCGTCGCAAATCGTGCTGGCGGCGGAACATTTCGCACTGGAAGCGCATGCCCGCCAACTGGGGTTATGCGAGGCGGATCCGCTGATCCGCAACCCGATTGCAACCAATCATTGTCATCAGTTTGAGTGGAAGCGGGCGCTGCTGATCGAAGCGCCGCTGGAAGTAGTGGCGTTTGACAGCCCGGCCTGGGGGCTGGCGCGCAGTGGCCATGCCCGCTGGGGCCTGAGCTGGCAACTGGTGCCGATGATTGCCCATGCCTGGGCGATTCGCCGCACGACGCAAGCTATTCATTACTGGGAACGGGAACAAGCCCTGCTCCATTGACTTCCTCCCCCTGCGCCTATGTTGCTGCTAAACTTTGCCGCTCTTGCCCGTCGCCGTGGTGCTTTGGCCGCGGTGCTGGCCGCCGGTTTTCTGTTGCTGGGATTGATCGGTTGCGGATCGCGCACCCCCACCGATCCGATCGTCAGCATCGCGCCCGCGGCGGTCTCCTTGCAGGCCGATATCGGCCAACAGCAGTTTGTGGCCTCGGTGCAAAACAGCCCGAGCGCCGCGGTGGTCTGGAAAGTGAACGGCATTCTCGGCGGCAACGCCGCCTATGGACGGATTACTTCCGCCGGTCGTTATAGCGCCCCGGCAACCCCGCCTACTCCGGCGCAGGTGAAAGTGACCGCGGTCAGCGTGGATAACTCCAATAGCCGTGCCACCGCCCTGGTTTCGATTACCCCGGCAGTGAGTCTGAGCATCAGTCCAGCGACCGCCGATTTGACCATCCGCCACACCCAGCAGTTCACCGCGACGGTGATCAACGCCACCAACACGGCAGTGAACTGGAGCGTGAACGGCACGCCGGGAGGGGACGCGGCTATGGGGACCATCGATGCCTCCGGCCTCTATACCGCCCCCGCCGTCTACCCCGGGCTGGGGCAAATCACGATTACCGCCGTCAGCGTACAGGATCCTAACCAGATGGCGACGGCGCAGGTGATTCTGTCGAATGGAGTGCAAATCACCATCAGCCCCACTCAGGCGACTTTGAATTTGGGCGCCAGCCTGGGCTTTACCGCAACCGTGTCGAATACCAGCAACCCCGCCGTCACCTGGAACGTCAACGGCATCGCCGGCGGCAGCATGGCGGTAGGCATTATTACCGCCGCGGGAGTCTATACCGCACCGGCCGCCATGCCCTCCGACTCTACCGTGACTGTCACCGCCACCAGTCAGGCCGATCCTAGCGCCAGCGCTTCCGCCAGCGTTTTGCTGACCTTGCCGCCCGGCACCTTTACTCTTTCGCCCATCTCCTCCACTTTGACTTTGGCCAAAGCCACCAGCGCCGTCTTGCCGCTGACCGTGACGGTTTCCGACGGTTTTTCCTCCACGATTACCCTGGCGGCGACCACCGCGCTGCCCAACGTTTCGACCCGTTTCGACCAGACGCAATTTACCGCTTCCGGCACCTCCCATCTCACCATCGCCACCGCCAGCATCAGCCTGGCAGTGGCGGCGGCGCCGATTACCGTGACCGCGACTGCGACCGTCAATGGCGCGCAGCAGGTGGCCACCGCGACTGTGCTGCTGACCATTAGCGGCTGGTCTGGAAAAGTGCATACTCTAGCAGGCGGGCCGGGCGGCGTCGGCTTTGAAGATGGCGCCGGCGTGGCGGATGAGCTCCAGGCCGATGCCATTACGAGCAACGGCAGCGGCACGCTCTACTTCCTCGATGGACAAGGCTATGCCCTGCGCTCGGCCGATTTGGCCACCGGCACGGTAACTACTGTGATCGGTTCTCCTTACACTTTCCCCTTCCAGGATGGCGAGGGTTTGGCGCTCGATACCAGCAGTCATACCTTCTATATCGGCGACACGCTCGGCAATAAGATTCGTCGCTTCGTGACCGGCGCCAATGCCATGACGGTACTAGCCGGCGGCAGTACGTCCGGCTATGCCGATGGCGCGGGCGCGGCGGCGTTGTTTGACCGGCCGCACGGCATTGCCCTCTCACCCGACCGCACCACGCTCTACGTCGCCGATACCGGCAACGATGTGATTCGGGCCATCAACATCGCCACCGCAACCGTCGCCACGATTGCCGGACAACCGGGGGTGGCCAAAAGCGTCGATGGCGTGGGCGGCGCCGCCGCCTTCTGCGAGCCTTGGGGCTTGGCCGCCGATCCTAACGGCGCAGCGCTCTACATCAGTGATCGCTGCTCCAACCAGATCCGCAAACTCACGCTGGCCACGGATGCGGTGTCCACCATTGCCGGCTCCGGCGTCTCCGGAGCGCAAGATGGCCCGGCGCTCAGCGCTCAATTCAGCTATCTTCATAATCTGGCGGTGGACCCGCACAATAGCGCATTGCTGTACATCGCCGACAACAACCTGATTCGCGCGTTGACGCTGACGGGTACGCCGGTTGTGTTTACATTGGCCGGCAACGGCTCCGCGGGCGAAACCAATGGCAGCGGCGCTCAATCCAGCTTTTATGCGCCTCGCGACCTGACGGTCATCCCCGATCTGGTGGGCGCCAATACCAGTTCAATCTTCGTCGCCGATAGCGCCAATGGGCTGCTGCGGCGGATTGATTTGGCCAATCCCTTGGCCGCAACCAGCTCGCTTTCCGCCAACGTCGCCGTTTCCATCCTCGCCGGCCAGCCGTCCCATCGCGGCTATGTCGATGGCGTCGGAACCGGCTCCAGCTTCAATTCAATCTCTATAGCCCGCTTTGACGCTCCGTCCGGAATCGCCACCGATGGCGTTACCGCCTACGTCAGCGACAGCAACAATGGCGCCATTCGAGCTATTAATCTCAGCTCAACCGATGTCTCGACTCTGGCCGGCCATGGGTACGGCTATGTGGACGGGCCGGGCGCAGTGGCCCGCTTCCGCAACCCGCGCGGTTTGGCGCTGGATGCCGCGCACGGCGCGCTCTATATCGCCGATACCGACAACAACATGATTCGCAAGCTCGACTTGGCCACCGATACCGTTTCAACGGTGGCCGGCTCAACGACTTCCGGGAGTACGGATGGTTCACTTTCGGCCGCGAGATTCTGGCAGCCCTATGGCGTTGCAGTCAGTGTCGATGGAACGAAACTTTATGTTGCCGATACCGGCAATAATGCCATTCGCCTGATCGACCTGAACGCCGGTACCGTCTCCACCCTTGCTGGAGGTACGCTTGGCTCCAGCGATGGCGTGGGTGCGGCCGCAGAATTCAATCAGCCGGTCGGAATGGCGCTCAGTACAGACCAGGCGACGCTTTACATTTCCGATTACAGCAATCACACCATTCGCGCGCTGACGCTGGCGACGGGAGCGGTGACGACCATCGCCGGCCAGGCCGGAGTCTGCGGCGCTGTCGATGGGGTTGGCGCTTCTGCCGAACTCTGCACCCCGGCGCTGCTGGCCACCGATGGCCATAGCTTGTTCTGGGGCGAAGCCGGAGTCGGCCTGGTGCGCTGCCTGAACCTTTCTACCGGCCAGGTTTCTTCCCTGGATGGCGCGCGCGCTATCTTGCATATGGCGGATGGCAACTACCTCGAAATTCCCGGCGATCTGATCGGTCCGGTGCGCTACAACCAGGTTTTCGGCGTGGCCGTCGCCCCCGATGCCAGTTTCTTGCTTTTCACCGACCGCACTGCCAATACCGTTCGTATCGTGCAGTGAAACGAAACAGAAGCCGGTGAAAATACAAGGAAATTAACCGCAAACCTCCCCTGAAAACAGGGGTGAATAATAGAAGCATCCCGGTATCTCGTTCCAGAAGGGCCGTGCTTGCAGTAGCATGCTGTGTAGCTGATTTGCTTCCGGCGGCAAACCGCCGCCGGCAAAGTTGCGCCACATGCCGGAATTTGTCTCCACAGAATCGGTTTATCAGCCGCTTTGGGCCGAGCTGGAATCGGGCGCCACCGTGGTCACTGCTAACGCCCACGCCGCGCGGGCGCTGCGTTACGCTTGGGCGCACCACCAATTGGCCCGCGGCCGGGCAGCTTGGGAAACGCCGCGAATTCTGGGCTGGGACGCCTGGCTGGAAGAGTTGTGGGAGGAACATGCGCAGCGCTTGCCGGATGGGCCGGCGCCGCTCAACCAACTGGAAACCGATTGCCTTTGGGAAAGCATAATTAAAGCTCAGAATGGCGGGCTGCTGGATATTTCCGCCGCCGCTCAAGCCGCAAATTTAGCCTGGCAAAGATTGCACGATTTTGGCGTCGCCTATGGAAGCGAGTTATGGCGCGCCTGGAAGCCGCAGTTTCAGGGCGAGGATGCGCAAGCCTTCCTCGCCTGGGCGGATTTATATGCCCGGAAACTAAAAGAAAATCATTGGCTGGATGTCCCCAGCCGGCTGGCCGATCCGGTCTGGCCCCCACCTGCCGCCGGCGCGCCGGCCGCGATCGGATATGGTTTTCTGCAACTCACGCCGGCGCAACAGCGCATCGCCGAAATTCGGCGATTAAGAATGCATTTCTGGCCCGCCGAGCCGCGGCGTCACGGGCGTGTCTCTTCCGCGGATGCTGAGGCCGAAGCGCGTGCCGCGGCGGCTTGGGCGCGGCGCTGGCTGGAAAGCGATTCGGAGGCGCGGATTGCGATACTCGCACCCGATCTGAGTCTTTGCCGTTCGAGCTTGGAGCGCGAGTTGATGGAAGCGCTTGCGCCGGAATTGCTCGCCCAGCCCCGCGAAACTCGTTTTTATCCTTATTCGATCTCGCTTGGCCGGCCGCTGAAAGATCGCGCCCTGGGCCAGGATGCACTCGCGCTTTTGCGCTTTCGCCTCGGGCCTTGCACTCTCGCCGATGCCAGCCGACTGCTGCGATCGCCCTATTGCGTGGGCGCGGCTGAAGAATGGAATGCGCGGCAACAACTGGAGGCCGAGTTGCGCCGCCGGCGTTGGGTGGAATTCAGCTGGAATGCCTGGATCCGCCTGCTGCGGCTTGCCGAATCCCGATTGGATGCGTGGCGTTGCCCGCGATTACGGCAGGCCATGGAGCAGGGTGCGGCGTCGCCGCTGCCGGGCGCCGCCGCGCCGGGCGTTTGGCGCAAGCAGTTTGGCGCTTTTTTGGCCGCCTGGTGCTGGCCGGGCGAACGGCTGAATAGTGATGAACACCAGGCGGCGGAAGCCTGGCGTGAATTGCTGGACGATTTTGGCAAATTAGATCGCGTTTTAGGTTCTCTTTCCGCCGAGGAGGCTTTCCACCGCCTGGAGCGTATGGCGGGCGCGCGGATCTTCCAGCCCGAACAACCGCATGCGCGCGTCGAAGTGCTGGGCCTGCTTCAGGCGGCGGGATTGCGCTTCGATGCTGTGCGCGTCATCGGCCTCAGCGATCGGGCCTGGCCGGCGCCTGCGCGTCCGTTGCCGTTTTTACCGCCGCTCTTGCAGAACCGCTTGCAAATGCCCGGCGCCACGCCGCAGCAGGCGTATGAATTTGCCCATGCGGTCATGCATCGCCTCGAGAATTCCGCGCCCGAGGGGATATTCAGTTATCCCAGACGGGAAGAGGATATCGAGCTTGGCCCCAGCCCGTTTTTGCGGGAATTCGAACCCGTAATGGAGCCAGCGCCGCAACCGGAGTGGGTTTTCAGCTCGGTCTGGACCGGGCACGATCCGCTGGAATCGTACACCGATACCGGTGTGGCGGCTTCGGGCAAGCAGCGCGGCGGCGTCAACCTGTTTAAAGCTCAAGCCTGGTGCCCATTCCGCGGTTTCGCGGAAATCAGGCTAGGAGCTGAAGATTATGAAGTGCCGGAATTAGGATGGGATCGTCGCGATCAGGGCATTCTGGCGCATCGTTTCCTGGAAAGTCTTTGGCTTCAATTGCGCGATAGCGATGGGTTGCGTCAGGCGATTGCGGAGGAAAAACTCGACGCGATCCTTGCCGGCTGCCGGCGCGAGATCGAAGCCGGCTTTATGGAACAGGGTGATGATTTAAGGCTCGCGCTGCACCGCCTGGAATTGAACCGCCTCTGCCGCATATTGCGAAATTGGTGCATTGAAGTTGAAGCTCAGCGACCCTGGTTTCGGGTACTGGCCCGGGAAGCGCGGCTCGAAGCGGAACTCGGCGGAATTCTGGTCTCAATGCGCGTGGATCGTGTGGATGAGTTTCAGGATGGACGGCGGTTGATTTTAGATTACAAAACCGGCGATTACGGCTCGGTGAAAGTTTGGGATCCTCCCCGTCCCTCGGAACCACAATTGCCGCTTTACCTGATTTTGGCGACGCCGCCCACAGCTGCAGGATTGGCATTCGCCAGCCTGCGCCGCGACCGCTGGAAATTTGCCGGCCGCGGTTCGGGTCCGGATATGCCGGAGGGCGTCAAAACCGTCTCCACCGAGGAATGGGCGGAACAAATCGGCAGTTGGCGCGGCCACCTGCGCGCGTTAGCGGAAGAGTTCGCCGCCGGCTTGGCTATTCTTCAGCCGAAAACCCCGCAGTTGTGCGATCAATGCCACCTGCATCCACTTTGTCGCGTGCGCGAATTGCATCCGCGCGATCACGATGAGCATGATGAAGATTTTGACGCGGAGCCGAATTATGACTGAACCGGAACTGCCCATTTCCGATCAGCCGTCGCTTATTCCGGAAGCCGCGGCAGCGCAGCCGCAGCCGGATTCTGGTTTAAGCGATGCCGCCGAGCGCCAGGCCGCGCTCAATCCGGCGCGTTCCTGCGTGGTGGAATCTCCCGCCGGGGCGGGCAAGACTGAATTGCTGTTGCAGCGCTACCTCGGCCTGCTGGCGGAAGTGGACCGTCCGGATCGGGTCTTGGCCATCACCTTCACCCGCAAGGCGGCGAGTGAAATCCGCCAGCGCGTTTTGCGCGCGCTCGAAGCCTGTCTTGACCCGCGCCAGCGCGGTCGCTTGCAGCCGAAAACAATCGAATTAGCCGGACGTGTCCGGCAAAAGAATTGGGGATTGGAGCGGATGCCCAATCAACTCCGTATCCAAACCATTGATGCGTTTTGCGCATCGCTGGCGCAAAGCCTGCCCTTCGAGGCCCGCCTGGGCGGAGTGCTGCGCCTGTTGGAAGGCGACCCGGCGCAAGATTATCGGCTAGCCGCGCGGCGGCTGTTGCTCAAAGTGCGCGATGCCGGCCCGATTGCCGATCAGGTGCGCAATCTGCTGCTGCACTTCGACAATCAAATTGACCGTCTCGAAACGCGCCTGATGGCATTGCTGGTACGGCGGGATCAATGGCAAGAAGCGATTGGTGTGCAACACTCGCCAGAGGACCTGGAACATTTCCGTGAACGTTTGGAGTCGGCTTATCGGATTCACATCGAAGCGCAGCTCGCTGCGCTGGTTTCTGAGCTCAGCCGGGTCGATGCCGATTTGAGAATATCCGGCCTGCAAATTGCCGCGGCCATCTGCGGCTATAGGCTCGATCTTGATCGGCTGGAAACGGCCGATGCGCTTCCTGTTTGGAAGAAATTTGCCAACCTGCTGCTGACGAAGCAGGGCGGATGGCATCAGTCATGGAATATTCGCGATGGAATACCACCCGAAAACCGGGCGCAAAAAAAATTACTGGGAAAGCTCATTGCCGATTTAATGACTTGGCCGCGCATGCAACTGGCCTTCCAGCAACTTCAAAAGTTGCCTTCCGAGCGAATCGAGGCGGACCAATGGGAAACGTTGAAAAGTCTGCTTTGGGTCCTTCCCTATGCCGTGGCCGAATTGAAGCTGATCTGGTCGGAGAGGGGCGCGGTGGATTTTATCGAGATGGCCCAGGCCGCGCGCCGCGCCTTGGGCGACGAGGAGGCGCCGACGGATCTGGAAATCGTCCTCGACGATCGCATTCAGCATATTTTGATTGACGAGTTTCAAGATACTTCGCGCGCCCAATTCGATCTGCTCCGCCGCCTGACGGCCAATTGGCAAGCCGGCGACGGACGAACGCTGTTCATCGTCGGCGATCCCAAGCAGTCCATTTATGGCTGGCGCCAGGCGGAAATGGGTTTGTTCCTCAACATTGAACGTTTGTTGCCGGCATTGAATCTGCAGCGCCTGCGTTTACGGGTCAATTTCCGTTCCAATCGCAGCCTGGTGCAATGGGTCAATCATTCCTTTCCAACGGTGTTTGCTCACCCCGCCGGGCCGGAGCCGGACGTGGTTTCGTTTTCGAGTTCCGATCCCGCTCCGCGCTCGCTGCCTGGCGTGGAAATTCTGCCTGCGTTGGTCTTCTACGATCGCTTGGCCAATCCGCGAAGTCCGCTCGCGCCGCGTGAAGCTCGGCAAAGGGAAGCGCAAGCGGTGGTGCGGCATGTGCAGCGCCTGCGCGAACTGCTGGCGCAGGATGCCACGGCAATGCCCGCTTCGCCGGCGCGGATTGCCGTTCTGGTGCGTGAGCGGAGCCATGCGAGCGCCATTGTGGCGGAAATGCGACGGCAGAAAATCTTATTTCAGGCCGTTGCCCTGGCGCGGTTAGGAGAGAGCCAGGTGGTGCAGGATCTGCGCGCGCTGGTGCGGGCGCTGGCCTATCCCGCCGACCGCACTGCCTGGCTGGCGGTTTTGCGCGCGCCCTGGTGCGGTTTGACTCTCGCCGATCTGCATGAGCTAGCGGCCGGAGACCCGGATGCACCGGTCTGGGAACTTTTGAATGCGCATGCGCTGCAAGGACAAGCCCGGGCGCGCATCGAACGCGTCCTGCCGATTCTACGGCAGGCGCTGCAGTTGCGGCAGGCGCAGGGTTTGCGACGCGCGGTTGAGGCGGCCTGGCTCCGGCTCGGCGGGCCCGCCTGCCTGCCGCAAGATGAGCAATCGCAGTGGCAGCTTCCGGAGCAATTGCGGGCATTTTGGAGCCTGCTGGAAGAATATGAATCCGGCGGCGAGCTTCGGAATCGCGCCGCTTGGGAAGCGCAATTACAGAATTTGATGGCGCCGCCGGCGGCCTTCGAAAATCAACGCGTGAATGTGCAGGTAATGACTTTGCATGCCGCAAAAGGGTTGGAATTCGAAGCCGTCATTTTGCCCGGTCTCGATCGCCCTCCCGGAAAGAATTCCGAGCCGGAACTCCCCTTGTTGTGGGTGGATGTCGAGGCTGGAACGAACCGGCCCCTGTTGGGGTTGGAACCGGCCAGGGGCGGGGCCGACCCGCAGTATGAATATCTGAAACTGTGGCGCAAATATCGACGCCGCGAAGAGGATAAGCGCTTACTCTATGTCGCGGCCACGCGCGCCATCCGCCACCTGGTTTTATCCGCATGCCTGGGCATGAAAGGCCAGGCAGTGTGCGATCCGGCCGAAGGCAGCCTCTTGAAACCTTTATGGCCCGCCGTGCGGCGCGACTGGCTGGCATTGGCGCCGAGTGAGCCTCCCGCTGCCGTTGCCGGGCTTGACAGGCCAGAACACCCTCCTCTGCAACGCTTGCGGCTGGACTGGACTCCTCCATCTTCACCCCCATCCTTATCGGGCGGCACGCCGTTCGCCGTTTCTGAACCCGAACCCGTCAGCTTCGATTGGGTAAGCGAGAGCCTGCGCCAAGTGGGCATTGTGGTGCATGCCATGCTGCAGCGCATTCAGCGCGAGGGGCTGGAACTCTGGTCCGCCGGGCGCGTGGAAGAAACGCGGCCACAACTGCGCACCGCCTTGGCCGCCGGCGGCGTCCCTGCGGGTGAGTTGGCTCATGCCACCCAAACCGCGCTCGAAGCCCTGCGCAACGCCCTCACGGACGATCGCGGGCGCTGGCTGCTCAAAACGCATGAAGCTGAACGTTCCGAATGGGAATTAAGCGGAGTACTCGATGGCCGCCTTTATAACGTTCGCATCGACCGATGCTTCATCGATTCGGGCGCACGCTGGATTGTGGATTACAAGACCTCGCGGCATAGCGGCGGAAACCTGGACAAATTCCTAGATAACGAACTGGTTCGCCATCGCGAGCAATTGCGGCGTTATGCCCGACTGGTGCGGGCTTGGCAGGATGCTCCAACTGCGCTTCCGATCCGCCTGGGCCTTTATTTCCCGCTGTTGTGCGCCTGGCGCGAATTGGGGGCAGACGACTAAATTTCTTCATGTCTCTCGGCGCGCAATCTCGCCGGAGTCAAAAGCACCGGTCCAAAAAGTACACGCGTTTTAGCCGCCGGGAACGGCAGATTGTCGGTAAGCGTTAGAGCAAACACAGGGTAGATCAGCAGCCAAAGCCGTGCTGAACTGGCAGGCATGAACAAACGACCAGCACGGCGAAGCCGGGCGGAAGCCGATGCCCTCGTCGAGGCCTACGAGAAGA
>JAKASR010000022.1 GCA_021818955.1 Acidobacteriota bacterium | reverse complement strand
CACGTCGAATGGTTCGCTTGAGGTGGATCATGGCGGCGAATTAACCGGCGCGGATTCTACCTCAACCCTGATCCTGGCCGGCCCCTTTTCCGCGGGCGAGTACCAAGCCTTTTATGGTGGCCTCACCGTCGATTATAGCGGCAGCGTTTATCAAGGCCGCGCTAAAGCGGCCTGGTGGGGTGTGAAGGCGAATGATGTTACGGATGATACTGCCGCGCTCAATGCAGCCGACGCTTCGGTGTTCAGCAATACCGGCTATCCGGTTCCTTTGGAGTTGCCTGACGGTAAAATGCTGATTAGCGGCAACGGCGTAACATTCGGCAAAAGCGGAGTACAGCTAAATGGCTGGCTCTTATATGGTTCCTCTGGCCTGACTAGCCGATTCGATTACACGGGTTCAGGAGTAGCGGTAACTTTGCTGAATTTGCAATGGTCGCATTTTAGCGATTTTAGCGTAACTGGCACCAACGCAGCTACCAGCACCGGCATTTTGATGAATGGCGACCGCGCCGGCGAAGGCGGCGGTTGTTGCAATAAGATGGATAATATCTATCTTGGCGGTTTCGGCATCGGCTTGCAATTAAGTGATGGCGTTCATCAAATGGGGCAAAATCTATTTAATGCTATTCATATAGATGGCTCAAACTTACCCGGCTCGATTGGCGTAGTTTTAGACGGCGCGAATGTTGATGGTGAAGTGTTTAATCAACTTACTGTGGGCACAACCATTGGCATTGAGTGCTTGGGTTGTGCTGGCGTGACCGTAAACGGTTCCGATAGTTCGATGATGGGAACGAACAACATCTTTTTGCTGGCGACGGGTGGCGTTCACGGTCCATTTTCACTGCGAGATTTACGGCTGGAACAGGCTGCAATTTTAGCCTGGGTAGGGCCGGAAACCGGAACGCCCGATCCAGGCAGACAGATGAATCTAAAGCTGGATAATATCTACTATGCCAGCACACCCACACAGCCGGCATTGACGGCCCCAGGTTCAGCCCCTGCTCTGACAGCGGCTACTGGATCGCTTTCTGCGGGTACATATTACATTGAATGTTCCGCGCTTAACGGTGTGATGGGCGAGACTTTAACCAGTCCTTCTTCCACGATGACTTTGACTTCCGCTGGAGGCATCACCGCTGTTTGTCCTCCGGTGACGGGAGCCGCTTACTACAAATACTACCTTTCTAAATATGCCAGCATGTCTCCCGCATATTGGGAATACAGCTTTAGTAACACGCTTACTTTCTATCTTAATTATTCATATTATATGTCGGGTGCTGTTCCAACTGCGGCTACGGCTGGTTCTCGCGCCATGATCGCGCACTATGGCGAAGCGGGCACGATGAGCGTGGTGAATTCCGACTTTTCAGCGGGTGGACCCGGTGAATTCTTCCAACTTGCAAATACCGGCAATCAAAATTCAACTTTATTTTTGGATGGTAATAAGGTAACGAATACCACCCCGGAGGCGCTATGCACCCCGCAAGCTGCTTGCGTTTCCGGCCTGATCGAAGTGGATGGGATGTCGGGATCGGCGGGGACTAATGGCGGCGTAATTTATCAGTCCATCGGTAATCAAATACAAGTTGGCATAACCCAAACTGCGCCTTATTTCGCGCATAACAAATTAGTGCGTTTCACGACCAATGATGCCAATGGCAATACACAGTCAGTATTGTGGGACTGTGGCGCGTTGTTAACCGATGGCTGCGCCTTCGGCGGCGCGATTGAAGCCAACGGCGGCCTGACGCTGGGCTCCAGCCAAACGGCGGATTTCAGCGCGGGCGCGGTAAAGCTACCGAATAACTGGACCAACGCCGGCGGCCAGACGGTAAGCACCCCCGCCAGCGCGGCCTCGAATACGGTCGAGCCTTTCGCGGCGATCGCGCACGAATACCTGACCGCGATCGCCAGCACCGGCGCGGTGACGGCGGCGCAGCCGTCCGCAGCCGATTTGAGCAATGGCACAACCGGCAGCGGCGCGGTAGTGCTGGCGTCTTCGCCGGCGCTCAACTCGCCCGCCTTGACTGCCCCGTCCATCGGCGGTGAAACCTTTTCGGCTTCGCCCCGCATGACTTTTTCCGCTTTCATCCCCGTCGCCACGGCCGCGGTTGCTGCCGTTGCCTGGACCCCCGACAAAGCCATTACCGTTACCCGTCTTCAGGCTCAGGCCCAAACCCCGCCTGCGGGCTGCTCTACCCCCGCCGTCGTGCAACTGACCGATGGCGCCAGCCCTCACGGGCTCTCCATCACCGCCGCCGCCAACGATTCCGGCCCCATCAGTCAAAACTATGCCGCCGGCGCCACCTTGACTTTGAGTGTTTCGACTGCGGCCTCGGGCTGCACCACGGCGCCCGCGAATCTCAACCTCCTGGTCCAATACCGTATGCAATAGCCAATGATCCTTTTCCCTGAGTATTCGCCATGCGTCCGGTTTCGCCTGGACCTTTGCGAAAGCGGCAGCGCCTAAATGTAAAAGCGGCCGTGCCGCTTCCCTGTGCGCGGGCGGAGCCCGCTCTTTGTCTTGTCTTGATTCGTTCCTATTGCAGATAGCTTCTTTATGTGCCGCAACGACCTTCATGGACGCCTCGCCCCCCGCTGGGCGCAATCGCTGCTCACCCGGCGCTATGGACACTCCCCTTTTGGCGAGCCCCGCTTCCGCCTGGTCTGGGCGCCTTCGCGCCTGGAACGCTCCGGCGGTGTCTGGTGCGATTACGATTCCGGACGCCTCCTCCGCCGCCGCCCTGCCCTCCGCTGGGTGCGTAAGTATCCTGGCGAGCAGGCCTGGCTCATCGAAGCATGGCTGCCCCCTGCCGCCTATGGCTCGCCCCAAGCCTGGTATTTGCCGCAATCCGCCGGCGGCACGCTGATGCCCTCCGGCGCCGGTCCCATCGCCGCCCTCGGCGATTACCCCTCCTTGGGCGACTATGAAGATATCGGAGCCCGTATGTATTGGTACCCCTCCGAACGGCATCTCACCCTGGCCGTGGATTACTGGCTGCGCTGCCGCAATCTTCGCCCGGCTAACCCCGTTTCCGCTCTCGCCCATCGCCTCGCCCAGGCCGCCGGGCGTCAGGCCAAGCGCGATTCCGAATATGATGCCTTTTGCGCCGCAGTGCTGGCCGACGCCGATCAGGCCTTCCACGGCGCCCCCATGTCCGGCTATGGTGGCGCTCATCGCCCCAGTTCCGTCGAGCTCTGCGACCGCCTCGGCATCCGCTCTCACCCGTTTTGAACAATTTGATGGAACACATCTTCTTTTCTAAGGCTGGCTGGCTACTGGCAACTGGTGGCCATTTATCAATTTGAGTTTTTTCAAGTCCCTTTGGTGCGGCTCGGCCGCTTGCTTTTTTCCTTTAGCTGGCGGCTGGTAGCAGCCAGTTGATAGCTTTTCCCCAAGGAGTCTGCTTTATGTCCTCTACAACTTCCGCCGCCCCCTCCGGCCGCGACTTTGCCTCTACCTTCGAGTCCGGACCCGATTCCGCCGGCGGATTGCGCCGTGGCGGCGCCTCCGACCGCCTTCGCGATCAACTTGTACGCGAAGCGCGCCAGCACATGCAAAACATCGGCTGGCAGTCCGCCACCGTCATTAACCTGCACCTCTTCCCGCTCGTGCTCAACTTGGGGGAATTAGGGCAAATCGAGGTTCCCGCCTGCCCGGCCGATGGCCCCTTCGCCTCCCTCACCCTCGATGCATGCCGCATCTCCATGCGCGATCTCGGCGAAGGTAACTTCCATCCCGTCCCCGTTCTGCCCATCGAGTTGGCGCGTGAGTTCGAGCGTGAATATGCACCGACCGGCGGCGTCTTCATTCTCGCCGGAAAAAATACCCAACCCTCCGATGCGCAACTCGCTTCCGCCCGCGATCGCCTGCGGCTCTGGTATCGCCGCGAATTTCAGGCCGCTACCGACGCCTGGACCCGCTACCGCCAGCACAAGTTCATTACCGAACGCCAGCGCGACGCTGCCCGCGAACTGCATCGCCTCGGCGAAATCCCGGCGCTCCCCGAATGGGTCGCGATCTCGCAGCCCGGCAATCAACTCCGCCCCTGCCCCGCCTGTGGCGAAGACGTCAAATCCGATGCCCGCATCTGCCGCCATTGCCGCTATCGCATTGACCCTAAATGGCTGAAGAAACTGGGCGACTTTGTGGAACCCGCCCCCCCTGCTCCTCGTCTTGATTTGCGCGGTCGTCCCGATGCGCCCGATCTCGAAACCCAATCTGCCGCCGCCGCAACGCCGGAAACCCATAAAGTTCCCGAAAATTCCACATCCTGATTATCGCCGGCGAACGGTTTTCTGAAATTATCCCTGGTGCCCGCATAGGGCTTTATTCTGGCTGTCAATTATGTCTGCATGGGCATCTGTTATTGAGTTATCTCGCCCGGACTGGCTTTTTCACTGCGGGTCGAGTATGCTTGCTGAAAATTCAGACTCAGTTAAGCTGTGATTCTGGGGTGGTTTATGACCAAAGAATTAATCTTTAACTTAATCCGTGGTCTGCTCGACGATCAACAGGGCGATTGGGCCAAAGACAACTACATTGATCCCTTTTTTATCTCCGCCTGTCATAACCTGCAGCTCGAGTTGGGAGCTTATGGTCTGGTGGAAAATGTCGAAGAAATCGTTCTGCCCAAAATTCCCGCCGGAACCACTTCCCTGGCCGCCTACACCCAGCCCGATCAGCCCCTGGCGGCTATGTGGCAGCCGCTGGAAATCCACGAGCGCCCCGCCGGCTCTGGCGATTCCGCCTGGCAGGTTATGTCCCAGGTGGCCGTCATCCCGCATCTTCCGCCTCAACCGGCCTTTCGTTATTGGGAATATCGCGCCGGGGAAATTTGTCTTCCCCCCGCGGATCAGCCCCTGGATCTCCTGGTGCGCTTCGAATCCCTGCTGCCCTCCATCAGTGAGCCTTATCAACCCATGCGCCTGTTGGGCAGTTCGCATATCCTGGCTTACTCCGCCGCCGGCTTGATCGCCCGCAGCCGCGGCGCCGAGCAGTTGGCCCTCACGCTCTCCGCCGAAGCCCAGCGCCAGTGCCAGCTTTTGTTGCTCCACCTCAACCGCAGCAAGCAAATGATTTCCATTCGCCAGCGCCCCTACCGTGGCGTTTGCGACCTCTCTTGCCAGCGCCTCATTGGCTGAACTTAGCCGTTGGGGACCGCTTTTTTCGCCCTTGACTGCTGAATCCTTGCTCCTGTTTGTGCTCTGCGCTCTGCGCTTTGCGCTCTGCGCTCTGCGCTCTGCGCTTTGCGCTCTGCGCTCTGCGCCTTGCGCTCTGCGCCTTGCGCTCTGTGCTCTGCGCCTTGCGCTCTGTGCTTTGCGCTCTGCGCTCTGCGCCTTCCGTGGAAAGCATCCCGGCATGCCGGGATGCGCCCGGGAAAAATTCCGGCTCGTTTTGACTCGCCTTTGTTCGTTTTAGCTTTTTAAGGAGTTTCCCTCATGGCCTGGACTTATTGCATCAATTCCATCACTCATTCCGACACCACCTCCGAAGTTTCCGGACAACTCCAGTTCTCCGGTAATTATTCCACCGGCGGAGACGCCGCCGGCGGTTTCCAGATCGGCGGCAATACCGCCGGCCTGCCGCAGTTTTTCCAGACCGCGGCCCTGCATGCCGGCCAGCCCCCGCTCGCCGCCACCCTGCAACTCGACGGCGGCTATCTCGGCGTCTTCGTCCCTGGCGCCGGCCCTTCCAACTTCAAATTGAAGGTGATCAACCCGGCCACCAATGCCGAACTCGCCGCCGGCGCCTATCCGGCCGCCCTCACCGCCGCCCTCTACCATACCCTCCGCCTTAGCTATCTGAAAAATATCTGAGAACTCTGGTCTTGCGGGCTCCGAGCCACGGTAGCTGCTTCGTCGGCCTGCCGTGGCTTGACGCCTTGTGCTTTGCGCTCTGCGCTTTGCGCTCTGCGCTCTGCGCTTTGCGCTCTGTGCTTTGTGCTCTGCGCTCTGCGCTTTGCGCTCTGTGCTTTGTGCTCTGCGCTCTGCGCTCTGCGCTTTGCGCTCTGCGCTCTGCGCTCTGCGCTCTGCGCTTTGCGCTCTGTGCTTTGTGCTCTGTGCTCTGCGCTTTGCGCTTTATGCTTTCAGCTTAACGATTAATTTGATTAACATGCGCCTGATTTCCAATGCTTTTCCAGAAAGTTCCATCTGCTGTTCTGTTTCTATAAATTTTAAGTCTCTGGCTAATAACAGATGGTTTTCCAATTCACTTGTCGAGCCTAAGGCAATTTTGCAGAATCGCGCAAAATCGGCGTCGCTGTTACGTGCCCATCCTTCAGCAATATTGGCGCCAATCGAAGCACTTGCTTGTCTCAATTGGCTGGTAAGTCCAAACAGTTCGCTTTTCGGAAACACGTTCGTGATTTCGTAAACCTTTAAGGTCAATGTATGTGCATTTTGCCAGACTTTAAGTTGCTGAAAGCTTTCCATGTTCTATTACTATGAAATGCATCGTATTCAAATTTGCTTTCATAAGCAAACTTAATTTTATTTTCTAGCCTCTGTGTTCAGCGCTCTTTTCCTGGCGTCTAGCGCTCTGCGCTTTGTGCTTTGCGCTCTGCGCTCTGCGCTCTGCGCTCTGCGCTCTGCGCTCTGCGCTTTGCGCTCTGCGCTCTGCGCTCTGCGCTTTGCGCTCTGCGCTCTGCGCTTTGCGCTCTGTGCTTTGCGCTCTGCGCTTTGTGCTTTGCGCTTTGTGCTTTGCGCTCTGCGCTCTGCGCTCTGCACTCTGCGCTCTGCACTCTGCGCTCTGCGCTTTGCGCTCTGTGCTTTGCGCTCTGTGCTTTGTGCTCTGCGCTTTGTGCTCTGTGCTTTGCGCTTTGATCTTTGTGCCATTATGCTTTCCGCCTACACTCCCGTCCCCGTCGTGCGCTTTGGCAGCCTGGTCACGCTCTGGCCGCCGGAAAAACTGCCCAATGGAGTCTCTTCCGGGTGCCGCAACGTGCGTTTTACTCCTTCTAGCGTCATCTCCCGCGAAGGGCTCAGCCTGGCCATCTCGACCGGCGTCAACTCGCCCATTACCGGGCTGGCTGGCTTAGTGCCTCAGCCTGTCGGCGATGGACAATCCGCTGCCTCTATGCCTTTGCTCTTCGATGCCGCCGGCAATCTCTGGCAGGAAAGCCCCGCCGGCTCGGCCGTCCTCCAGCGCCTCGCCTCCTCCGCCGTCGCTCTCCCCTCCCGCTCCTTTATGCAATCCGCCCTCGCCTACAACCGCGCCTGGCTCGCCTTTGGCGATGGACGCGTGGGCGCCATCCCGCCCGCCTCCGCCGATGGAGTCCATCTCGACCCCGTCGCGCTCCCTGCCCCTGCCGGTTCGGCCGCCGCCGCCGATGCCGCTTCTGCCGGCAACGTCGCCGCCGGATTCCGCTATGGCATCGTCCTCTATCAAACCCGCTCCGGCTACATGACCGCCCCGCAATCTCCCTTTAGCTGGAATGCCGCCGGCGGCAAGCAGGTCGCCGTCACCAACCTGCCCATCGGCCCTGAACAGGTCACCGCCCGCATCGTCGCTTTCACCGTCGCTGGCGGCTCCAATGCCGGCCCCTATTTCGCAATCGGTGAGTCGCAATCCATCCAGGGCGTCCAGGAAACCTCCACCTGGGTCGGCGACAATACTTCCACCTCCGCCGTCTTCAACTTCGACGATACTTTCCTCGCCGCCTCCACCGATTGCACCGCCGCCTTCCGCAAAATTCAGCCTCCCGCCGAGGCCGCCGTCATGTATTCCCCCAGCACCCGCCGCCTCCTCTATTGGGGAGAATCCTCAGCCCCTAGCCTGGTCCGCATCAGCCAGCCGGACGATCCGGAAACCTTCTACGGCGACACCGGCTTCGCCTTGATCGCCGAAAATGACGGGCAACGCATTACCGCCTGTTTCGAATTTAAAGGCCAGATCTTCGTCGCGAAGCAGAATTCCCTTTACCTGCTCATCCCCACCACCGGTGCCCCCGCCACCTGGGATGTGCGCATCGCCAACGATCGCGTTGGCGTCTCCGGCCCTCGCGCCTTCGATGTCGCCGCCGATTTCGTTGCCTTCGCCCACCCCTCCGGCTGCTATGTCTTCGACGGCGGCGATCCCGTGCTGGTCAGTCTGGAAGTGGATGACCTCTGGCGGCGCATCAATTGGGATTATGCCCACCTCATCTGGGTGCACATCGATCCCGCCTCGCGCGAATTGCGCATCGGCGCCCCGCTCGATGCCTCCACCGTTCCCAATGTCGTCTTTAAAGTGAATTATCAGGAAGATTGGAAAGCGCCCGTCGTCTTCAGCCCCTTCACCGGTGACGAACGCGCCTATCCCGGACGCAAATGGTCGCTCGACGATATCTCCGCCTTTAGCGCCCTCCGCATCGTTCGCCCGCTGTGGCCCGGCTCCGCCGCGCTCGGGGGTGGCATCCCCGCTTCGCTTGCCCTGCAAGGCGTTCCCGGCGCGCTGTCCAAATCGCAACTGCTCTTTGCCTCCGCCAATCCTGATGGCGCCGTCTGTTTCCTGGATCCCGCCGCGCATACCGACAACGGAATCCCCTTCGCCTCCTGGTATCAAACCGCCCCGCTTTCGCCGACTGCCGCTCAGCTCGGAGCCTCCATCGGCGTGCAGTCCATCGCCGCCGTAACCTTGACCGCTCGCGGCCGTGGTGTGCTTCAAGTCGAGCTCTTGCCCGATTCCGCCGCCATTGACGCCGCCTACGAAAATTTATCGCCGCTCGCCGTCGCGGGCGGCGGCGCCGCCCGCGCCCGCCGCCTTCGTCCCGTAGTCTTGCGCCCCGAAGCCAATGCCGACTTCCGCCTCGGCGCTCATTTGCAGGCCGACCGCATCGCCCTGCGCGTCTCCGCTTCCGCCGAACCCGGCGCCTGGTTCGAGCTCAGCGCCGCCTGCGCCTGGATGCGCACCGCCTGGCGCGCCCCTACGGGAAATAACTGATCGCCGTTAGGTATGCATTGATTTGCTTCGATAAATGTTAAGGCCAAATCGGACAGCAGTTTTCGTCATTGGCAATTTCGCAGAAATTGCCTGCAGCCGCAGCTGGCAGTTGGTAGCTGGCGGCTGATAGTTTTCTTCATTATGCCCATCAATCGTCACCTTTTCCTCGGCCTCCGCGTCTCCGACCCTGAAACTTATCAGGGCATCTCCGAGCTATTGGACTACGTCGAGTCCCTCGCCGGCCAACTCCGGCTCGAACCGCGGCCCGCCGCCCAGGTCTCCGCGGCCGCCGCTTTGCCGCCGCCGTTGCCCGCGGCCGGCTTTCAGGTCACCGGCGCCGATGGACACTTTGAGATCTCCATCGCCAACCATCCCTCCAATCAATCTTTGGTCTATCACGAGCTGGCCTCTTCCACCAATCGCCAATTCGATGCCGCCGGCGCCAGCGCTGTCTTTGGCCCTGAAAACCGTACCCAATGGACCATCGCCGATCCTGCTGCCGCCAAATATTGGCGGCTGCGCTCGAAATATCTCGGCTCGGCTTTCAATGCGCCCATTTACTTCACTCAACCCGGCGCTGACGGGCCCTCCACCGTCGCCTCCGGCGTCCTCCGTTCCGCTTCCACCGCCGGACGCACTCAGCACGTGGCCAATTCCATCACCGTTTACGCCGAATATCTGCCTGCCGGCGCCGCGCTGCAAAACGGCGACACCAGCGACGGCTCGCCTACCCTCGACTGGGCCGCGGCCGCTATCTACAAGGATGGCGGCGCCACTCAAATCGCCATCCCCAAAACCACGATCCGCGGGTTATCGCCCGCGACTGCCTACGCCGCCGCCTGGAACTTGTCTTCTAATGCCGCCAGCTATTCCTCCAATGGAAGCCAGTTGCTCGGCGACGATCTGATCTATCTCGCCACCGTCACTACCCCCGCGGCCGTCGGCGGAGCCTTGTCTGCCGCCGGCGGCGGCCCCGACGCTTTGGGCGCCACGGCCAACAGCGGCCGCTATGCCTACACTTAGCCGCTCATCACTGCTTTTCTCTTTTCGGTTATCTCTTGTTTTCCCTTATTTCCTCATTATTTTTCCCTGTATTTATGCTCATCATTCACGAACTCGCTCATCATTTCGACCGCAAGACCGGACGCGGATTCTTCGAACTGGTCGCCGTCGAACTCGACGCCGCCGGACGCTTCGTTTCCCTTGGCGCCCTTTCCCAATTCCATTACGGACTCGACTCCGACTACGCCGCCCTCCGTCGTCAGGCCGAGGCCGATACCCTGCGCCATTACCAGCGCATACAGGCGCTTGAAGCTCGATGTCTTCCAAAATCTTCGGCCACGCCCTAGAGGCTGCGCTTTGCACCCCTTGCGTTCCCTGCCTTTAATTTCTGGCTTATGACTAGTAACCTCAACTTCCGCCCTTTACGCGCAAGCGATGAGCCGGTGCTGCGCGCCATCCATGCGCGCCAGGTCCGGCAAACCGGTTTTGATTACGCCTGGCCCAATCTTTTCCACGATCCGGCCTACTATCGCGTCCTGGTCTTGGAACGCGGCGGCATGGTCGAGGGCTGTATCGTCGCTCATGCCACCACGGAAATGTTTCTGATTGCCGACCGCCCGCGCATCTTGCGCGATCTGCTTCGCCGCCGTCCGGCCTTGCATGCTTTCATGCGTTCCGCTGGAGCCGACGAGGTGCACGCCTTCGTTCCGCGCGCCTTGATCCCCCGCATGCGCCTTTGGCTTGCCCGCATGGGCTTTCGCGCTTCCAACCCCCGCTGCCTCCCCTACTACCTCGAACTCTAAGGGAAAGCCTGGCATGCCAGGCTGGCGGCTTGGCTTTAACCGCGGCCTTAAGCGTTAACGGCCGAGTCGGACAGCAGTTTTCGTCATATGCAATTTCGGAAAAATTGCCCAAGCATGCTCAATTTCGGAGAAATTGCCTCTAGCTATGCCTGTAGGCCGAAGCGCGGGGTTCCTGTTAGGTCCCGCGCCTATGAACAAGTAAAAGCGGCCGCGCCGCTTTGTTTTTTTACGTTTGAGTTCGTTCAAATCCTCTTGTGCTGTTTCCTAACCTTGAAACCCGAAAGCACTGTGCTTTTTCTTTACTGGTAGATGAAAGCTTGTGATCTAAGGAGACTTCTCATGGCCCGCGGAGACAAATCCCGCTTCAATCAACAACAATCCTCCCAGCTCGGGTGGAACTCCGGTTTGATGAATCAAGCCTTGGGCGAAAATTCCGCCGCCTACAATGCCCTCATGCCGGGCTTGCAGGCGATTCTTTCCCATCCAGGCTATTCCGATGCCGAAAAGCAGTCCATCCTCAGCTCCGCCGATTCCGCCCTCGGCGGAGCCTATGGTGACGCCCAGCAACAACTCGCTTCCGCCGCCGCCCGCACCGGCAATGCCGCCGGCCTGATTCCGGCGGAAGAGGAAATGGCGCGCGCCAAATCCCGCGGCATGAGCCAGCAGGCCGGCGCCCTGGCCAAGTCCTTCGCCGATGCCGCCCTCAATCAGCGCAACTTCGCCCTCCAGGGGCTCGCCGGACTCTATCGCAACTCCATCCCCCTGCTCGGTGCCGGACTCGGCTCCTCCACCAGCTTGATCGGCGATCAGGCTCGCCTTGCCGGCATCCCTGGCATCGGGACCTCCGCCGCTCAGGGCGCCATCGGCGCCGGCTTGGGCCTCTTGCCTGCAATTGGTTTGGGCTAAGTATCACCCGCCGCTCGGTATAAGTCTCTAAGCGGCGCGGCGCGGCCGCGCTTTCCTAAAGCTGGCTGCGGAAAGCTGATAACTGGATAACTGACATGCATTACCAAACTTTAATCGACCTCGTCATGGCCTCGCCTTCCCAACCGCAAATGGCCGCCAAGAGCGGCTTGCTGCTTAACTCCGCTGCCCAACAGCTCGGACGTCATGCTTCGCCCGAACTCTCCGGCATCGTGCCCACCGTCGCCCGCCCCAATGTCGAGCAGGTGATGTCCGGTGAATTTCATGCCGGACGCCTTGCGGCCGCCGCTCAGCCGCAGTTCCATTCCCTCGATCCTCTCCTGCCGCTTCCCATCCAATCCGCCGCCCGCGGCTTGCTTCCCGCCGTCGCCTGGCATGCCGTTCCGGACCAGTCCGCCGGCGTCGCCGCCGTTCGTTCTCGTCCTCATCCTTCCCCGTCAGCCAGGTCTAACCCGGCACGCTTCCGCCCGGCGGCTCAGCGCGGATTGCCTGTCGGAGTTCGCCTCCGGCTTCGCTCCCGCGCCGGGGCCGCGCCACCCATCTCGCTGCAGCCGCCTCCCGCGCTGCCCGGGTTCGGCATGCCCGGCTTGTCGGAAGATTCACCCGATCTGTCTGCCCTTGTCCCCGGCCCCATCGTCGCCTGGTGATGCCGGACGGCAAGGGGTAACTGTGTGTCCGCTTACTGAAACTGTTTTCATCGATTGAGGAATACAAATGCAAAATCAAGCTTCATCTTCTCAACCATTGGATTCCATGTTGAACGATGCCTGCCGCCGCATTCTGGGGCTGGTCATCGCGCTGCTTCCCGCGGACTATAACCGGCCGCAGGAAATTAAGGAAGCCAGCATTACCAATGCCGCTCGCGCTTGCCGCGCCTATCGCGATCTGGTCGCCCGCACCGCCGGACCCGCCGATCCCGCCGAGTCGCGCCAGCGTGTCGAGACCGCCCACCAGCAAGCCGATGCCATCGCCGCCCGTTCCGGCTTGGCCTCGGAGCCGGCTCCCCGGCCGTCGTCATCTTCGGCGTCCAACTCGGCTTCGCCTCTGGTCAACGGCCATGCCGCCACGCCGGCGGCGAAAGGCTTCGATGTCCCGAAAACCCTTTCCATCGACGACTATAAAAAACAAATCGCCGCGCATCCTCCCACCCCCAAAAAAGACGTGAACTGATCGCGCGCCGTTCCTCGCGGGAGCCGGGGGGCCCATCCCCTCGCTCCCGCTAAATGATTCTCGGCAAGTTTCCTAATTAAACTCCATTCGCTTGAGATTTGGTTGTTTTTCGGCCGGACACTTGCGAAAGCGTCAGCGCCTAAAAGTAAAAGCGGCCGAGCCGCTACGTTCTGGCTCGTTTTAGCTTCCATGCAATGGTCTCCGCAATCCTCCGCTCAGCGCCTCGCCCTCGAGTCGCCCGCCGAAATTCTGCTCTTCGGCGGCGCTGCCGGCTCGCTCAAGTCCGAAACCATGCTAGTGGATGCCCTCAAGGAATGTGATAACTCCCGCCTCCGCGCCATCCTTTTCCGCCGTAGCTATCCCGAACTGGAAAAAAGCCTTATCCGTCGCAGCCGCGAGCTTTATCCCTCGCTCGGCGCCCGCTACAACGAGCAGAAAAAATGCTGGCGCTTTCCCTCCGGAGCGTTAATCGAGTTCGGCTATTGCGAGTCGGAAAAAGACATCTATCGCTATCAGGGTGCCGAATATTCTTTCATCGGCTTCGACGAGTCCACCCACTTTACCGAGTTCCCCATCCGTTACATGCTCTCCCGCCTGCGCTCCGTCGAGCCGTCGCTCCGCCTGCGTCTGCGTCTTGCCTCGAACCCCGGCAATGTGGGCCACAACTTTCATAAGTATGTCTTCCATGGTCCCGTCTGCACCCATTGCCGCATTACCGCCGCCTCCCGCGCCCCCGGAAATATCTACTCCGATGCCCTCTGGCCCAGCGATCGCCAGCCCATCCGCAAATCGACTTCGTTCATTCCCGGCCGCATCGTCGATCATGCCCTGCTCGGCGCCGATTACCGCGACTCCCTTGCTTCCCTGCCCGGAGCGTTTCGCAAAGCCCTGCTCGAAGGCTGTTGGGACGTTTACGAAGGCCAGTACTTCGATATCTGGGATCCTTGCCGCATGGTCCGGCCTCGCGCTGTCATGCCCGTCGAGTCTTGGTGGCCGCATTGGGTCGGCGCCGATTACGGTTTCAATCTCAGCCAGGCCGCCGCTTATCTGCTCGCCCGCTCGCCGGCCGGCGAACGCTTCCCTCACGGGCGCGTCTTCGTGCTCGACGAATACACCGCCCGCCATCAAAAGGCTTCCGATTTCGCCGCCGCTCTCAAAGACCGCTTCCAGCCGGACAATATCCCCCATCGCCCCCGGCCCCTCTATTGGTATCTGTCTCCCGATGCCTGGAGCAATCGCGGCGACGATCATTCGCTCGCCGAGCAGATGCGCGATGCCTCCGGCATTCAATTCGAGCCGGCCAGCAACGACCGCATTGGCGGCGCCATGTTGCTTTACACCCAGCTCGATAGCGGAGAGTTGGTCATCGCCGATTCCTGCCGCCAGTTGATCGAGGCTCTTCCCAGCCGCATTCACGATCCCGCCCGCCCCGACGATGTCCTCAAAATCTCCGGCGATCCGCTCGACGACTGCTTCGACGCTTTGCGCTATGCCCTCTACAGCTATATCGCTCCCCCCCGCCCCTCCACCGGCGAGCGCCTCGCCCTCGCCGTCACCAGCGTCGATCCCACGATCGCCATGCTCCAGCGCCGCCTGGCCGAGTTCCGCCTCCAACGCGAGCGCCGCCCCTTCGTCTATGCCCGCCTCCGCCGCCCGCCGGGTTGATTTGAATGTCGCAGCCTTAATGGTCGGGCCGGCTGGTTGTTCGCGCCCGAAATTTTACTGTTTGCTTGATGTCTCGGACATCTGCGCCTTGCGCTCTGCGCTCTGTGCTCTGTGCTCTGCGCTTTGTGCTCTGTGCTCTGCGCTTTGTGCTCTGCGCTCTGCGCTCTGCGCTTTGTGCTCTGCGCTCTGCGCTTTGTGCTCTGCGCTCTGCGCTCTGCGCTCTGCGCTTTGTGCTCTGCGCTCTGCGCTTTGTGCTCTGCGCTCTGCGCTTTGTGCTCTGCGCTCTGCGCTCTGTGCTCTGCGCTCTGTGCTCTGCGCTCTGTGCTCTGCGCTCTGCGCTCTGTGCTCTGCGCTCTGTGCTCTGCGCTCTGCGCTTTGTGCTCTGCGCTCTGCGCTCTGCGCTCTGTGCTCTGCGCTCTGCGCTCTGTGCTTTGCGCTCTGCGCTCTGTGCTTTGTGCTTTGTGCTCTACGCTCTTTTAACACTTACCCAGGAATCTTCTTATGCGCTTCATCGTCCCCGCTTATTTTCGTCTTTGGGTTCACGGTCTCGTCGCCGCCGCTGTCGGCGGAGCGCTATCCACCCTCGGCCAGGTCCTCGTCACCCCCTCCAGTGTGGAGTTCACCGCCATGGCCTGGCGCCGTTATGCCGCCACCGCCGCCGCCGGCGCCCTCATCGCCGTCCTCGCCTACTTCAAGCAAAGCCCCGTCAAAAATGTGCATGGAAAGTGTTAAATCATAAATGTTGTAGCCAGTTCATTATTTCTGTGCTGAACGCGTTAATAGCCGAGTCGGGCAGAAGTTTTCGTCCGAAGCAATTTCGGAGAAATTGCTTGCAGCCATGCTCGCAGGCCGGGTTCGCGCGGGGTTCCCGTTAGGTCCCGTGCCGATGAACGGCACAGTTTGTCGGTTGTTTAGCTGCTTTCCATCCTCAGCATCATCACGGGCGCAATCATGAACTCGCACCCATCAATCGCCTTCACGGCCCGCATCGCCGTGGCCTCCGCGACCGGCTCGATCGTAACCACGAACGAAAGCTTGGCTTTCGGCATCTGCGGCGCCTGCACGACCGAATCGATATTGATCCCTTCGCGCGCGATGATTTCCGCAATCCGCGCCAGAATGCCCGGATGGTCGTCCCGAATCGTCAACCGTAAATACCAGGGCGCCGGCCCCGCGCTGCCGCTCCATTGTCCTTGATGCACGTCCGTGAAACCCGAGACCGGTTTCGCGCCTAGCGTTCCGGTCGCCATCATCGCCGCAATCTCCATGACGTCCGAAACCACCGCTACGCCCGTCGCCCCCCCGCCGGCCCCGGGCCCGTAAAACATCTGCGTCCCGATATGCTCGCCTTCCAGCAAAACGGCGTTGTTCACCCCTTCGACTTTGGCCAGCAGCGATTCCTGTTTCAGCAGCCAGGGACGCACCGAAACTTCAAGCGTCCCGTTCCTCAACTCCGCTGTCGCCAGCAGCCGTATGCGCCCGCCCAATTGCCGCGCATAATGCATGTCCACCGCCGCAATCCGCTCGATGCCATGCGCCGGAATTTTCGCCGCCGGCAACGCCAGCCCAAACCCCAGCCGCGCCAGGATGGCCAGCTTGTCGCGCGCGTCCTTGCCGCTGACGTCCATCTCCGGATCGGCTTCCGCATAGCCCCGCCGCTGCGCTTCGTCCAGCGCCGGCCCCAGTTCCATCTGCCGCTGTTCCATCTCCGTCAGGATGTAATTCGCCGTGCCGTTTAAGATCCCCCGTATCGCCCGCAACCGGTCCGCCGCCGTACCCTCGGCAATCGCCCGCACCACCGGCACTCCGCCCGCCACCGAAGCCTCGAACCCCAATGGCAGGTGCTGCTGCTGCGCCAGCTTGAGCAGCGCTTCGCCGTGCTCGGCCAGCAGGTTTTTGTTCGCCGTCACCACCGGCTTGCCTAGCTCCAGCGCCGCTGTGACCGCTTCCCGCGCTGTGCCGGTGCCGCCCATGCTCTCTATCACCAGATCCACTCCCGGGTCGTTGACCAGCTTGCGCCAGTCCGCCGTCGCTTGCGCCCCCACCGGAATCTCCCCCGCTGTCAGCCGCGAACGCCGGCAGATCATGCGCACGCGCACCTCGACCCCGCACCGGCGCCGGATTTCGGCCGCATGCTCGCGTAAAATCTGCGCGCTTGCCTGCCCCACCGTCCCATATCCCAAAATCCCGACCCCGATCTGCTGGCTTTTCAAGCTGGCCTTCCTTGTTTTTTCCCGCGGCTTCCTTTGCCTTTCCCTTTTCTCTTTTCTCCCCTGGCTTTTCCCCGTCTCCTGGCCTTCCCTTTTCTTTGCCGGCGCTCCCAGAAAAACTCCGCTCCGTGCGCTTCCACCTCGGTCGCGATCAGTTCCGCCCCCGTTTGCCTTTGCCGCAATTGTTGGCGCACCCGCTCCAGCGTGCGCCAGCGCGCCACTGCCGGATCCAGCACCATCAGCACTCCCGGCCCCGCGCCGCTCAGCGCCACCCCTGCAAACCCTTCCTCGCCGCGAAGCGCCCCCAACACCTTCAATAGTGGACACAACCTTTCCCGGTAGGGCTCGTGCATGCGGTCCCGCATCGCCAGTCTTAACCAATCCGCTCGCCGTGCTTGCCAGCCCAGCAGCAGCAGCATCGCGTTCTGAACATTTTGGACGGCGTCGCTGCGGTCGTAACTCATCGGCAGCGCCTGGCGCGATTCTTCCGTCGCCAGCCCGCTTCGTGGCATGGCCAGCAACAGCGGCCAGCGGCTCTTTCCCGGCAGCGCCGCCGCCGTAAACTCGTTGCCGTTTCCGCCGGCTTGGATCGCCAGCCCGCCCAGCCAGCAGGCCGCCGCGTTGTCGCCGTGTCCTTCGCGCCGTGCCGCCTCCTCCAGTATTTGTGTGTTGCTCCACTTCAGCTTGCCAAAGTGCGCCGCCAGCGTGATCCCGGCTAACCGCGCGGCCGCCGACGAGCCGCACCCTTTGCCGATCGGAATGCGGTTACGTATGGCCAACTTTAACGGAATGATCTTGCGCTGCGCTTTTTCCAGAATGTCGCGGTACGTGTCTAGAATCAGGTTGGGCGAAAGTTGGGCGCAAATCTCCGCATCTCGCCCGCTGGCGCGCAAACGGAATTCCCGGCTGGGGCTGGCGGTGATGCGCAAATGCATCTTCATGGCTACCGCCGCGGCGTCAAATCCAGGCCCCAGGTTCGCCGAGGTGGCGGGAAACTGCAGCCGTAGCGCCGGACGCTTGTTCGCCTTGACCCGGCGCGGCCTGGGCTGGGTCGCCCTCCGCCGGCCCGTCCGGCCTCCGCTCCGCTGGGCTGCTCGCTTGGCTTGGCTTCTCGGCATCGCCTCTATGCTTCCTCCGGCAAGCCTTCCAAAGTTGCCTGCATCGCTTGCTTTACCGCTTCCGCGCTCGCCGGCAATTTCCAGATTCGGCGTTGCTGCGCGGCCAGCGCCCGCTCCCAGCCGCGGGTTTCCGCGGGTTCCAGCAGCCGGCCTTCATGGAACCGCATCACATAGTCCGCGTCTTTGAGCGTATGTCCCGTCAATACCAGCACCACTTTTTGCTGGGGCCCGATGAAGCCTTCTTTGACCAGTTGCTTCATCCCTGCCCAGGTCGTGGCCGAGGCCGGCTCGCAACCGATGCCTTCCGCGCCCAGTTCCGCTTTCGCCAGCGCAATCTCCGCTTCACTCACTTCGCGGCATACTCCGCCGGTCGCCTGCAGCACCCGCACCGCCTTCTTCCACGACGCCGGCCGGCCAATCCGGATCGCGGTTGCCCGCGTTTCCGCTTCGACCGCCACCAATGCTTTGCCCTCCGTCTCCCGCAGCGTTCGAGCCAGCGGATTGGCGCCTTCAGCTTGGATCACCGATATCTGCGGCGCTCGCCGGCACAATCCCCAAGCCTGCAATTCCAGAAAACCTTTGCCCAGCGCCGAGCTGTTGGCCAGGTTGCCCCCCGGCACGATGACATGATCGGGAACTTCCCATCCGAGTTGCTCCAGCATTTCCGCCGCCAGCGTCTTCTGCCCCTCGATCCGGAACGGATTGATCGAGTTCACGACGTACACCGGCTCCAGTTCCAGCAATGCGCGCAGGACGCGCGCGCATCCGTCAAAGTCGGTATCCAACTGGCAGGTAATCGCCCCATAATCCATGCTCTGCGCCAGCTTGCCGCCGGCAATTTTTCCCGACGGGATCAATACCAGGCTGCGCATCCCCGCCTGCGCCGCATACGCCGCCATCGAAGCGGCGGTGTTGCCCGTCGATGCGCAGGCGACCGCCGTCGCCCCTCGCGCTCGGGCCCGTGTGACCGCTGCCGTCATCCCCAGGTCCTTGAACGATCCGGTGGGGTTCATGCCCTGGTGCTTGGCCCACAAGCCTTCGATCCCGCTTTGCCGGCGGCAGCGCGGCAGCGCGTACAGCGGCGTATTCCCCTCTTCCAGGCTTACCACCGCTTGCCCTTCGTCCAGCATCGGCAGCAATTCGCGAAACCGCCATACCCCGCTGCGGTCCTCTTTCCCATCCGATTTCCGCCGTTCCCGCCAGCGCACTTGCCATTCCGCCGCCGCCGGGGCATTCAGCTTCGATCCCCAAACGGTGCTGTCGTACACCGCTTCCAGCAGGTCGCCGCATTGCCGGCATTGCTGCCAGCCGTTCTCCTCCGGGTTGCGGCTTCCGCATTCAATGCATCGCAGG
This sequence comes from Acidobacteriota bacterium, assembly GCA_021818955.1. Classification (GTDB taxonomy): domain Bacteria; phylum Acidobacteriota; class Terriglobia; order Terriglobales; family SCQP01; genus JAKASR01. The sequence continues at coordinate 45,989 of JAKASR010000022.1, read as the reverse complement.
TGTATCATCGCGCTTTACTCCGCCGGTCGCCCCGCGGCGGCTTCATCGGCCAATGCCAGCGCCTGCGGCGCTTGTTGCAGCCAGCTGGCTGGCGCCTCGGCGCTGGGCTCGCCTTCCAGCACCCGCCGCAATATCTCCCGCTTGTCCGCGCCGGAAACCAGCAACACGATTTGGCGCGCTTCGAGTATCGTTCCAATTCCCATCGTGACACCCTGCTCGGGTATGGCCGCGTTCTCCGTCCAATAATCGGCATTCGCTGCGCGCGAGCTCTCACTCAGCCGCACCGCGCGCGTGCGCGTGTCTTTACCCGAGCCGGGCTCGTTGAAACCGATATGCCCGTTTCGCCCCAGCCCCAGAAACAGCAACTCGCATCCGCCCCACTCCCGCAATCTCCGCTCGTAGGCTTCGCAGTCGGCGGCAATGGTTTCGGCCCGGGTCGGAATGGCCAGGGTGCGGTCGTCTCCAATCCCCGCGGCGCGCAGAAAATGCTCTTGCAGCCAATGGTAAAAACTGACTTCGTTTCCATGCTGCGCGCCCAGGTAATCGTCCAGCATCGCCACCCGCATTTGACTCAAATCCACCGCCCCTGCCGCTGCTTTCGCCAGCAGCGTACGGTACAGCGGTATGGGCGTATGGCCGGTCGGCAGGCCCAAAACCGCGTGCGGATTCCGCTGCAAGGTTTCGATCGCCTGGCTCGCCGCGCGCGCGCCAAATGCCTCCGCTTTGACTACTTGTAGTCTCATTCTTTCGCTCCTGAATCTATCCATTGTAATGGCAGCGACTTGTCTCCATTCGAGGTGCTGAATTGCCCCTCTGGGCTATAAATCCTTTTTACTGCCTGGGGCTTTTATCTTGACCATGAACTGTTTCCTGGTTAAACTGCAAAAGACAATTGAGTGTGTCTCTGCAAAGAGACCCTGATCTTATCCAGAGTGGCTGAGGGACAGGCCCGAAGAAGCCACGGCAACCGGCAAAGCGATCCCAGGATCGCGATGTGACAAGGTGCCAATTCCTGCCCGTTGGCGCTTGCGGCGTTGGCCAGCAAGACCAAAGGGAAAGATGAGATGAGGAATGGACGTCGTTTATCCGCCTCTTCCGCCTTTCCCCGGTGAAGAGGTTTTTTTATTGCCTCCTCTCCGCTCCCTGACACTCTGGCGAAACCGGCAATCCCGCGTGGCGGGAGCCAGGGAGATGGATTGATATGAGTTACGCGCTCGGATTGCGTTGCCGCGATTGCGGTCAAACTTATTCCTTCACGCCTCAAGCCGGCTGCGAGGCCTGCTTTGCCCCGCTCGAAGTCGCGTACGATCTGCCCGCGATTGGACGCGCCCTTGATCCGGCGCGTATCGCCGCTCGTCCGGCCAATATGTGGCGCTATCGCGAACTCCTCCCGATTGAACCCGAAACCGCGGCCTCCCGCCCGCGCCCGACCGCATTGCAAATTGGCTGGACGCCCTTGCAGCCCGCCCCCCGCCTGGCCCGCGCGCTGGGCGTCCGCGAGCTCTATGTCAAGAACGACGCCGTCAACTTTCCGACGCTTTCATTTAAGGATCGCGTCGTCGCCGTCGCCTTCGATTGCGCCCTGCGCTTTGGCTTCTCCGTCGTCGCCTGTTCTTCCACCGGAAACCTGGCCAATGCCGTGGCGGCCCAAGCCGCCGCTCTTGGCCTGGAAGCCTTCATCTTTACCCCCGCCGATTTGGAAGCCGCCAAAATCATTGCGACCCGCATCTATGGAGCCCGCCTGGTGCAGATTGATGGCAACTATGATCATGTCAATCGGCTCTGTGGCGAAATCGCGCAGAAACTGGCTTGGGGAATCGTCAATGTCAACCTCCGCCCCTTCTACGCGGAAGGCTCCAAAACGGTCGCCTACGAAATCGCCGAACAGTTGGGTTGGCGTCTTCCCAATGCCCTGGTCTGCCCCATGGCTGGAGGCTCGCTGCTGACGAAAATCGGTCGTGGCTTCGATGAACTGCGCGCCTTGGGCTGGGTCCAGGGTGATTCGCGCATCTGCGGCGCTCAAGCCACCGGCTGCTCGCCCATCAGCACCGCGGTCAAGCGCGGCTCGCGCGAGATCGTTCCCCAGAAACCCCGCACCATTGCCCGCTCGCTCGCGATTGGCGATCCAGCCGACGGAGTTTATGCCGGCGAAACCATCCGCCGTACTGGCGGCTGGGCCGAAGATGCTACCGATTCTGAAATTGTCGAAGGCATCCGCCTGCTGGCCGAAACTGAAGGCATTTTCGCCGAAACGGCCGGCGGCGTCACCGTCGCCTCAGCCCGCAAGCTGATCGCCGCCGGACGCATTGATGCGGAGGGTTCGTTGGTGCTGGTTATCTCCGGCAATGGCTTGAAGACCCTCGATGCCGTCGCCGATCACTTGCCGCAAAGCGTCGTTCTGCCCCCGCGCTTGGCCGATTTTGAAAATTATCTGTCCAGCCTGCAACTCGAGGCCCCGGGGCTCGAGCCGGCGCTGGCCTGAATTCCTGGATGGGAGTCTTCATGCCTTACACCGTGCGTATCCCTGCCCCGTTGCGAAAATTCACGGACGGCGCTGAATCCGTCAGCTGTCAAGCCCCCGATCTTGAGGGCATGCTCGCGGAATTGGTGCTCCGCTTTCCGGATCTCAAGGAACGCCTGTGCGAGCCCGACGGCCGCCCTCGCCGCTTCTTCAATGTCTATGTCAACGAAGAAGACATCCGGTTTCTTGGCGGCGCCCAATATCGCTTTCGCGAGGCCGATGACGTGTTGATTCTGCCCTCCATTGCCGGAGGATGCTGAGTGCCGGTTGGTTCTGAGCCCCGCTTTCGCCGCCGCCCCGGTGCGGCCGCCGCTAAGGCCAGCCCTTGCCCGTCTTCGTTCTTCGCATTGACCCGGTCCATCATTTTTGTTAACGTGAGCATTTCTCGCTACATTCCTGTATCCTGCGGGCCGTAATTCCGCGGCTTCGAGGTAAGGGGAATCGAAAAGTTCTGAATTTTCCTGACGCGGTTCGCGTGGCGCGGGGCTGTTGTTGACATGATTGCCAAAAAAATCTTCCTCACTAAAGGCGTCGGCAAGCATCGCGAACGCCTCACCAGCTTTGAACTGGCTCTGCGCGATGCCGGCATTGCCGCGTGTAATCTGGTTCGCGTCTCCAGCATTTTCCCCCCGCGCTGCCGCCTCATATCCCGCAGCCAGGGGCTGCGCCTGTTGCAGCCCGGCGAGGTCGTATTTGCGGTGATCAGCGAAAACTCCACGCGCGAGCCGCACCGCCTTATCGCCGCCTCCATCGGTGTCGCCCTTCCCGCTGATCGCAATACCTATGGCTACCTATCCGAGCACCACTCCTTCGGCCAAGCCGAACAACAAGCCGGGGAATATGCCGAAGAATTGGCGGCGGAAATGCTTGCCACTACGCTCAACGTCGATTTTGATTCTGATCGCTCCTGGGATGAAAAGAAGGAAATTTATCGTATTTCCAATAAAATCGTCCGCACCTTAAACATTACCCAGTCCGCCATTGGCGATAAGCGCGGACTTTGGACTACGGTGCTAAGCTGTGCCATCCTGATTGGCGAGTAAATTGCGTGTAGCCGTTCAGCTTTCGATTGCCTGTATTTGGCATCCTATAAAAAGAGAGCCCATTGTCCCCGCTTGAGCGCGAAATTCTGCTACTTTTAAGTCAGCAGGCTGATCCTGTGCGGATGGATTATGTTGCCATCTACACGCTTCTGAATACAGTATCGGGAGGTCATTATCAGGAACGGTATTCAGAAGCCGACATCAACTCCGCTCTGTTTCGCTTGGCTTCTATTCATGCCATTCGCGAATCTCAAATCATCGGCTCTACTGGAATTTGGGAGCCGCAAACGGTATTCACCATCACCGACTCCGGTCGCTCTTCCCTGCTGCGCTGAATCCTTCGCCTTTCGGTCAACCCGGTTCGGCTTCGGCCGCTTCAGTAATTTGCTGGACTATTCTTTATGTTGACTCAAGCCGACTCTGGTATTGCCCCTGCCATTTTCCCGGTCGCTCAACCTGTTAAGGCGAACTTTCGTATCCTCATCGTGGATGATGATGATATTAATCGCCTGCTTACCCGTGAATTATTGCAATCTCGCGGGTACGAAGTGATTAGCGCCTCGCATGCTGCGGAAGCGCGAGATTTGGTCGCTTCCCAGGCTCCTGACCTGGTGCTGCTGGATGTGCTTATGCCCGGCAAAAGTGGCATTGAGCTTTGCCGCGAACTGAAGGAAGATCCGGCTACCCGTTTAATACCGCTGATCCTTTTAACCGGCATGACTGAGCCGGAGTTTAAGTTGCGCGGCATCAATGCCGGCGCCGATGATTTTTTGAATAAGCCGATCAATACCCAGGAACTGTTTGCCCGTGTGCGTAGCTTGCTGCGGCTTAAGCAGTTTACCGATGAGCTGGAACATGCGGAATCGGTTCTCAATGCCCTGGCGATTTCCGTCGAAGCTCGCGACCCCTATACCCAGGGCCATTGCGATCGTCTTTCCCGCGGCGCGGTATCGATTGGCTATTATCTGAAATTGCCCGAAAACGATTTAATCGCCCTACGCCGCGCCGGGGTGCTTCATGATATTGGAAAAATCACCGTTTCCGACTCCATCCTTAAAAAGGAAGAAGCCTTAACCGCGCAGGAATGGGATATTATGTGCTCCCATCCTATCGCCGGCGAACGCATCTGTCTGCCCATGCGTTCCAGCTTGGGCCGTGTGTTGCCGATTATCCGTCATCATCATGAGCACTGGAATGGCACCGGCTACCCCGATCGTTTGGCCAAGGATGAAATCCCGCTGCTCGCCCGCATTCTCCAGATTGTGGATTGCTACGATGCCTTAACTACAGCTCGGCCTTATAAACCTGCGCTGGCTCCGGATCGGGCGGAATTGATCATGCGCGACGAAACCGAAACCGGCCGGTGGGACCCGGATTTAATCCCGATCTTCTTCGATATCCTGCATCAAGGCCTTTTGCCGGATTTCCCCGCTTGAACCTTGTGGCATCCTGAAAAGGATGCCCTCTGCGCCTTATGGGAGCCCCGATGCTCCCGAGTTGAGCATTATCATTCCCGCCTGGAACGAAGAACGGCGACTGCCTCGCACTCTGGAACGCATTGCGGATTATTTGCGCCGGAGCGGGCGTGATGCCGAAATTCTCGTCGTGAATGATGGCTCCACCGACGCCACCGCCCAGGTCGCTCGTCAGTACGATCGCAGCCTGAATTTGCGAGTGCTCGATAATCCCGGGAATCGGGGGAAGGGATACAGCGTTCGCCACGGTATGTTGGCCGCTCGCGGCCGCCATTGGCTGTTTACCGATGCCGATCTCTCCGCGCCGATTGAGGAACTCGATAAACTTATGGCGGAATTGCGCGCCGGGGCGGATATTGCCATTGGCAGCCGTAGCCGTAGTGATTTAATTCGCCTTCATCAAAGCCCTTGGCGCGAGCTTGCCGGCCGGGTTTTTAATCGCCTCGTTTTTCTGATTCTTGGCTTGCGCTTCCGCGATACTCAATGCGGATTCAAGCTCTTCTGCGCGGATTCGAGTATATGGATTTTTTCCCGCCAGCGTATCACCCGGTGGGGATTTGATCCCGAGTTGCTATATCTTGCCCGCCGGCGTGGTCTTCGTGTGGTTGAAGTCCCGGTCGTATGGTCGCATGCCGAAGGGGCCAAGATCCGTATGGTCCGTGATAGCCTTCGAATGTTTTCCGAGATTCTGGCCATCCGCTGGCACGCTCTTCTTGGCCATTATCGTTCGCCTGTCGCCGAAGCTGTGGTCGCCCTCCCGGCAAAATCCGCTGCTTCGATTTCTTCCCCGCCAAAGGGCTAAAATGGCCTTGGAAATTCTCGGAGATTTATATAAGCCAAAATGTCCTCTCTGTCTCTAGAACACCCCGTTCGGGCTCCTCGCGGACCGCGGCTGCACGCGCGCCAATGGCCGCAGGAAGCCGCGCTGCGCATGCTCATGAATAATCTCGATCCGGAGGTTGCCGAGCGCCCCGAAGATTTGGTCGTCTATGGCGGTTCCGGCCGCGCCGCGAGAAATTGGGCATGTTTTCGGGCTATTGTCGCCGCGCTGCTGGAACTCCGTGAAGATGAAACCCTGCTGGTGCAATCCGGTAAACCGGTAGGCGTTTTTCGTACGCATGCGGAATCGCCGCGTGTGCTGATCGCGAATGGCAACCTTGTGGGGCATTGGTCCAATTGGGAGACCTTCCATCAACTCGATCATTTGGGTTTGATGATGTACGGTCAAATGACTGCCGGAAGTTGGATCTATATCGGCTCACAAGGCATCATTCAAGGCACCTATGAAACCTTTGGCGCGGCGGCGCAAAAACATTTTCAGGGTTCGCTTGCCGGAAAACTGCTGGTCAGTGGCGGCTTGGGCGGAATGGGCGGCGCTCAGCCATTGGCCGCAACTATGCTGGGAGCGGCTTTTCTCGGCATCGAAGTAGATCCGGAAAGAATCAAACGCCGCTTGCGCTCCGGCTATTGCGATATTCAGGTCAATGATCTTGATGAAGCCTTGCGCATTTTGAAAAATGCGGTTCGCCGTTGCGAAGCCGTCTCCGTCGGCTTGGTCGGTAATTGCGCCGAGATTATTCCGGAATTAGCCCGGCGCGGCGTTGTTCCCGATCTGCTCACCGATCAGACTAGTGCCCATGACCCGCTGAATGGCTACGTCCCGGCGGGTCTGTCGCTGGTGGATGCGGTCGAGTTGCGCCGCTGCAATCCTGAAGAATATCGCCGGCGCGCGCTCGATTCGATCGTGGTTCATGTCGAAGGCATGCTGGCGCTGCAAAAACTGGGCGCGGTTACCTTCGATTACGGTAACAATATCCGCGCCATGGCTTTTGAACATGGTTTAAAAACGGCGTTTAGTTTCCCCGGTTTTGTGCCCGAGTACATTCGCCCGCTTTTCTGTGAAGGCCGCGGGCCCTTCCGCTGGGCCGCGTTGAGCGGCGAACCCGCCGACATTGTCCGGCTGGATGATCTCGTAATGAAGCTTTTTCCCGGCGATGAACGCCTGGCCCGCTGGATCCGACTCGCCCGTAAACGCGTACAATTCCAGGGCCTTCCCGCGCGCGTTTGCTGGCTGGGATATGGACAGCGGGCTGAATTTGCCCTGGCTTTAAATGAACTGATCCGACGCGGTGAAATTCAAGCTCCCGTAGTCCTCGGGCGTGATCACCTGGATACCGGCTCCGTCGCTTCGCCTTATCGCGAGACCGAAGCCATGCGGGATGGTAGCGATGCGGTTGCCGATTGGCCGCTTTTAAATGCCCTGCTGAATACCGCCTCGGGCGCCACCTGGGTTTCCATCCACAATGGCGGCGGCGTTGGCATCGGCTATGCGCAACATGCCGGCCAGGTCACCGTCGCCGATGGAACCAAGGCTATGGACGTCAGGCTGGAACGCGTGATGACCAATGACCCCGGTATCGGCATCGCTCGCCATGTGGATGCCGGCTATCCCGAAGCGTTGGATTTCGCTCAACGCCACCAGCTTCGGCTTCCTCTTCTTGAATCTCATTGAACGACCCTGCCCAACCGGAATGGACGTTGTTATTTCATGCCGCGCAAATGCTGACTTTTCACGGACCCGATCGCGCCCGGCGGGGAGCGGAATTGCAAGACCCGGGTCTCGTGCGCGACGGAGCCGTGCTTTTTCGGGCTGGACGCATTGTCGCCGCCGGTACGACCGACGCTCTCGCCCACCGCTTGCGAAAATACCGTATTCCGCCTTCGCGCTTGCGCGAAATTAATTGCCGTGGCCGCCTTCTTACTCCCGGCCTGGTGGATTCGCATACTCATCTTGTCTTTGCCGCGCCTCGGCTGGATGATTTCGAGCGACGCATCGCCGGCTGGGATTCTGCGCGTATCCTCGCCGCCGGCGGCGGCATTCTTGAATCTGTTCGCCATTTGCGCGCCTCGCCCGATAGCTTGCTGCTAAAGTCGGCGCGGGCGCGCTTGCGGATCATGCGCGCTCAGGGCGTAACCACAGTCGAGATTAAGTCGGGATATGGCCTGAGCGTGTCGGAGGAACTGCGCATCTTGCGCTTGAGTCAATTGGCGGCTGGCGCGGAAGGCCTCGATGCCGCGCTCACCCTGCTTGGCGCCCATGCTGTGCCGATGGAATTTGCCGGCCGAAGACAGGCGTATTTACGCCTGCTGCGCGATCAGTTGCTTCCCGCCGTGCGCGTGATGCGCCCAAAACTTTCCTTGGCGCCCTCCCGGCTAAACTTGGCCACGCTACGAAAACAAAATCCCATCGCGGAATTTGTGGATGTTTTTTGCGATCCCTTGGCTTTTACGCTGCCTGAAGCGCGTGCGTGGCTTCGCGCAGCCCGCCGTTATGGCTTCCGCTTGAAAATTCATGCGGATCAAACAGCCGATTCCGGGGGCGCCGCGCTGGCGGCTCAATTGGGAGCGGTTTCCGCCGATCATCTGGATTTCACTCCGCCCCCCGCCCGCCGTCGTTTGGCGAACTCCTCCACCGTGGCTACCTTCTTGCCCGGCGTCAGCCTCTTCATGAATCGTCCTTTTCCGGCGGCGCGTGACTGGATTGCTGATGGCGCCGCCATTAACCTGGCCAGTGATTTCAATCCCGGCACCGCGCCACTGTTGAGCTTGCCTCTTGTCATGGCGCTGGGATGCGATGCGATGCGCCTGACTCCCGCCGAAGCCTGGCATGCGGTCACCCTCAATGCCGCTGCTGCGCTCAACCGGGAACGGCTTTGTGGTTCGCTGATGCCGGGAAAACGCGCCGATTTGGCGCTTTTTGATACGGATGATTTCCGTGCCGTACCCTATCTGCTTGGCGGCAATCTCTGCGCTGGCGTTTGGTGTGCCGGCCATTGGCATCCCGCCGGTAAGTGAGGTGTTTATGCCCTGGATGGAAGCGGTGCCCAATTTCAGCGAAGGTCGTGATCCTGCGCGGATCGAAGCCATTCTTGCAGCTATGTTAGCGGTGCCGGGCGCTTATTTGTTGGACCAGGAAATGGACGCTGACCATCATCGCTCCGTCATTACGCTCGCCGGCGAGCCGGCGGCCGTGGCGGAAGCGGCGGTGCGCGGCGCCGGGAAAGCCGCCGAACTGATTGATTTGAATCAACATCAAGGCGCTCATCCGCGTATTGGCGCCTGTGATGTGATTCCGTTTGTACCTCTGGAAGCGCTCACGCTCGAAGATTGTGTTCATTGGGCGGAATGGGCGGGAGAGGAAATTTGGCGGCGCTTTCAAATTCCCGTGTATCTGTATGAAGCCGCCGCCCGGCGTCCCGAGCGCCGGCTCCTGGAGAACATTCGCCAGGGGCAGTTTGAGGGATTGAAGGAATCGATAGCTCAGGATCCCGAGCGCCGGCCCGATTTCGGGCCTCCGCCAGATCAGGTTCCCCAACTCCATCCTAGTGCTGGCGCAACCGTGGTCGGCGCGCGTAAATTTCTGATTGCGTTCAATATCAATCTCAATTCTTCGAATATTTCACTGGCGCGCGCCATCGCGAAAAAAATCCGGACGTCCGGTGGCGGCTTGCCGGCGCTGAAAGCGATGGGTGTCAAGCTGACTTCCCCGCCGCGTGCCCAGGTTTCCATGAACTTGACGGACTTCGAGCAAACTTCGCTAACTACGGCTTGGAATGCGGTTGCGCAAGAGGCCCGTCAGGCGGGAGCGGAAGCGGTCGAAAGTGAAATTGTGGGGCTGGTGCCCCGCCAGGCGCTGCTGATAGCCGCGGTTGAAGCCTTGCATCTGCACTCATTTGATCGTACCAGTCTGGTTGAGTATCGTCTGGATTCCGTGCGCCATTCCCTTCCTCTGCGCTGGGAAGAACAATTGCGGCCCTTTGCCGATGCCCTTGCAGACCCCACCCCCGCTCCCGCTGGCGGCAGTGCTGCCGCGGCGGCGGGCGCACTGGCCGCTTCGTTGGGCTCCATGCTGGTTGCCTGGATAGCAAAGAAACAGCCGCAGCTTGATGTCTCCGCTTGGCAGCGCGAGTTGACCCGCATGCGTCAGGAACTCTTGCGCTCGACCGATCTGGATTGCCAGGCCTATCTTGCCGTGATCCAAGCCCGCCGGCTTCCACACTCCACCGAGAAACATGCGCAGGAACGCGCCCTGGCGATCCGCCAGGCGATTGGCCGGGCCGCGGAAATCCCCTTAACCGTCGCGGTATTGAGCCGTAATTTGCGCGACGTATTGCATCAGGTTCAGCCTCATCTCCCGGTCTCCATGAGCTCCGATCTATCCACCGCCCTTGCTCTGAATGAAGCCTGCTACTTGGGTGCCTTGGCGAATGTGGAAATTAATTTACGAGATTTGCCCGCAGAATCGGGTGATTTTAACCGTCTCAGCCGGGAGTTGGAGCGGTTGCGCAAAATGGGTTTGTAAGCCGCCGTCCCGGCGGTTCCTCTGCTAAACTGAATCGAAGTTGCTTCTTCAGATCACGAGGCTAAATATGAAGTTTCGCTACTATGTCCTTCTGGCCGCGGCGCTTCTGCTGCCGTCCCCTCGCTTATCGGCTGCAAATCTGGGATCGGAAGCTCGCATCGTTCTGCCGTCCGGGATACAGCAGATTCTCTCCGTCCGCTATGCCCGCTTGCATGATCCTGAATTGCAGCCTATGCTTGCGCAGGTTTTGCCGGCGCAGTTTCAGTCCGTAGGCGCCATTTTTCGTCGGGGTGGATTGAACCCTCGGTCCGACGTTCGGCGGCTCGACTTCGCTGTTTATTCTTTACCGCATGGTCTCGGCATGCTGGTCATCGCGGAAGGCAATTTCCAGAATTTTCAGCTCAACCGCTTTTTCCACAAAACGCCGCGCCAGCCGCGGCCGCCGCAATATCATGGCGTCCGTTACGATTCTTCCAACGGCCTGGACTTTTTCCTCCCCGATAACGCGACGATGGTATTGGGCTCGTATTCCAATATCCGCCACGCTGTCGATGCCGAACAAGGCGTCATTCCCAACCTCGACTCCAACAGCAGCATGAATGATTTGGTCGCCGGCACGCAGGATACCGACGTCTGGAGCGTATTAAATGCCGCCGGAACGCGCAACGTCATCACCTCGCTTGCCGGCGCCAACGGAAAAATGGGCAACTTGCTGGGCCGTCAGTTCCGTGGTTCCCGCTATACTTTGGATTTTTCCAACGGCGTGCAATTAAATCTCGAACTGGTAGCTCAGGATGATCTTACCGCTGCCAGTCTCAGCACGGGTCTGCGCGCGGCATTACTGTATCGCCAGGCGCAGGAATCGAATCCATTGGTAAAACAACTCCTCAATCAGGTCGAAGTGGATAATTCGGGAAGCCACGTATTTCTGCAGGTTTCCTCTACCGAAGGTCAATTGGCTCAACTCGCAAGAAACCCGCTGTTTAAAAGTATCATTCGCTGAGCCGCTCGGCTTTTTTTAAACCTGGAGACCTTCTCCGCCAACGCTAGCGGCGATATGTGTTATTTTTTGAACTTCGCCATGCAAACCACTCGCCTTAAAAAGCCCGATGGCCGCTATCTTTTGCTCTACTCATTCCGATCGGTATCTCCTGAGGTCAATGCTCAGGTAAAATCATCGCGCCGGAAGGAAGTGGCTCCCGCGCACAAAATCTCTCAAAAATCACGGATTCTCCGTAGATCGTCGATTCATGTCTGAACTTCGCTGGAACGCACTGCTGGATGAATGGGTAATTACGGCGACTCATCGCCAGAATCGCACTTATCACCCTCCGGCGCATTATTGCCCGCTCTGCCCTACCCGGCCGGGAGCGATGGAAACAGAAATTCCACTGCCGGATTTCGATATTGCCGTATTCGAGAATAAATTTCCCTCCCTGCAACGCCGGCCGCCGCGGCCCGCGGTGAAAGGCAATCGCCTGGAGCCGGCCCTGCCGGCGCGTGGTAGCTGCGAAGTCGTGGTATATACGCCCGAGCATGATGCCACTCTCGCCCAGGCCTCCGAGGAACGGATTCTGCACTTGATCCAGGTCTGGCGCGATCGTTACCGGGAATTAGGCCGTCGCCCGGATGTAAAATATGTTCTGATTTTTGAAAACAAGGGCGAGGTGATTGGCGTAACCCTCGCCCATCCTCATGGGCAGATTTATGCGTTTCCTTTCATCCCGCCTCTACCTTCGCGTGAATTAAAGACTTTTCGCCGCCATTGGAAAGAACACCAATCCTGTTTGCTATGCGCAATGGCGGCGGAAGAACGCCGTCGCAAAGCCCGCCTCGTGCTGGAAAACGACGCCTTTACCGCCTATATTCCTTTTGCCGCGCGTTATCCCTACGAAGTGCATCTGCTTCCGCGGCGGCACATAGGCGACATCTTGGCATTGACTGAGTCCGAACAACGCGCTTGGGCGGCGGCGCTGAAACGCCTGCTGATGGGCTATGACCGCCTGTTTGGCTTCTCTTTGCCTTATATGATGCTGCTTCACCAAAGGCCTTCGGATGGGCGTCGGCATCCGTATTTTCACTTCCATGTGGAATTTCTGCCTCCACATCGCACCGCGACCAAGCTGAAATATCTTGCCGGCTGTGAATCGGGTGCGGGCACGTTCATTAACGATACCCTGGCGGAAGAAAAAGCCGCGGAACTGCGCCGGGCGATTCATGCAGGTTCCCGGCATGCCTGAACCTTCTAGGCAGGCTCAACTCTTGTCATCCTCTGTTTTCAGACGGCAGGCGTGCGATAAATTAGGCCCGGAATGCCGCCTGTTTCGTGCCCCTGGCCGTGTCAACCTGATTGGCGAGCACACCGATTACAACCAGGGATTGGTCATGCCGGTGGCGATTAACCGCTATACCTATGCCGGCGCCGTGCCGGCGCGCGCTGGTGAAATTCACCTGGAAAGCCGGGAATTCGAAGATATTTATACGGCCAAGCTGGAAATGCTCCAGCCGGAAAAAGGCTGGGGCAATTACCTGTTGGGCATGGCTGCGGGCTTGCAACAGCGTGGATACAAGCTCCGCGGCACGCGTTTGTATGTGCAAAGTGAAATTCCATTCGGCGCAGGGTTGAGTTCTTCCGCAGCGCTGGAAATTTCCTCTGGTTTGGCCATGCTGGGCATAGCTCAAACCTGGCCGCATCAGGGCATGGATATGGTCTGGGCTGCCCATTTTGCCGAACACCATTTCGTCGGCGCTCTTACCGGCATCATGGATCAATTTATTGCCACCTTCGGCCGAAAAGAGCATGCCCTGATGCTGGATTGCCGCTCCTTGGAATGGGAACCGGTGCCGCTGCCTGCGGAGTGCGAACTGGTGATCTGCAACACTGGCGTTCGCCATGCGCTCGCTGCGTCGGCCTACAACCAGCGCCGTCATGAATGCCAGCTTGGGGTTGAACATTTCCAGCGGCGGCTGCCCGAGGTGCAGAGCCTGCGCGATGTGACCTGGAACGATTTTTTGCGCTGGCAAACCGATTTGCCGGATGCGGTCATGCGGCGTTGCCGGCACATTATCAGCGAAAACCGCCGCGTGGAAGAAGCCCGGCGCGCGTTCCAGCAGCACGACTTGTCCCGCCTGAGCGAGCTTTTTTCCGCTTCGCATCGCAGCTTGCGCGACGATTACGAAGTCTCCTGCCCGGAACTGGATGCCATGGTCGAAGCCGCCGCACAGGCGCCTGGCTTTATTGCCGGCCGCATGACCGGCGGCGGTTTCGGTGGCTGTACGGTAAATCTGGTTTATCGCGCACAGGTGTCCCGCTTCATCGCTTCCGTCTCTGCCGCCTATCGAAGCCAAATGAATCACATTCCCGAAATTTGGGCGGTGGAAAGCGCGGATGGCGGCGGCGAGCTGGCGCTCGTCAATGATCAGGAATTGTTGATTAGGGCCGCCACGTAACCTGCCCCGAATCCATTATCGATATTGACCGTAACCACATTCGATGCGCAGGCGTTCAGCATGCCCATCAGCGCGCCTACGCCTGCCAAGCCTGTCCCATAACCAATACTGGTGGGTACGGCAATGACTGGCGTCCGCACCAACCCCCCCACCACGCTGGGCAATGCCCCTTCCATGCCCGCGACTACGATCACCACCCGTGCGGCATTCAATTTGTCCCAGTGGGCCAATAAACGGTGCAGCCCCGAGACCCCGACATCCTGCACCAACTCGACCTGGTGTCCAAAGGTTTCTGCCGTCAGCCAAGCCTCTTCCGCAACGCGAAAATCACTGGTCCCGGCTGACACCACAGTGATAATCCCTTTTCCCATGCGTCGTCGATCCCGCCAGCGGCGCAAGATTCCCGAAGCGGGAAAATATTCATATCCAGGTAAACGACGCCGAAGCTGGGACGCCTGCGCAGCATCCGTTCGTGTGATTAGCACGTTCGCATGTTCGCGCCCTAATGCTCGCGCGATGGCGGCTACCTGCGTGGCAGTCTTACCCGACGCCAGGATCACTTCTGCCCGGCCGTTTCGCAAACTGCGATGGTGATCCACGTGCGCAAATCCCAAATCCTCGAATGGCAGCTTGCGCAATCGCTCCAATGCCGCATCCGCCGGAATCCGCCCCTCCGCCACCGCCGTCAGCAATTTTTTCAGTTTTTCTTCGTTCACTTCCTGCATTGTGAACGAGATACGGCGGCAATGCCACCTCGTGTTGTCCTGAATCCCGCGCTTCGCCTCTTCAAGGCCTCCCAAATGCGCCAAACCATGCTCGGGACAATTCACTGCAAAATATGAGTATGCTGGCTCAGCCCCGTAAGCCCCCGCGCCGCCATAAACCGCAAATGACTCTTGATCGCGTGCTTTCGCGCAGTGGCGTGATGTCGCGCTCGCAGGCGGTAGAAGCCATTAACGCCGGACGCATTACGGTGGATGGCCGGCTGATTCGCGATCCCGCGTGTTGGATTACGCCCTCGCGTCAAATCGTGCGTTTGGATGGTAAACGCTTGCGCGCCGCCGCAAAAGCTTATTGGGTTTTGTATAAACCTAAGGGCTATATCACCAGCCATGGCGATACTCGGAGCCGTCCCACTATTTATGATCTGTTGCCTCAAGAGTTGCGGCGTGAAGGGAAATGGCTCTTCCCGGTTGGCCGGCTTGATCTGGATACCAGTGGCTTGCTTTTATTAACCAATGACGCCGTCTTTGCCGAACGCATTACGCACCCCGCAACCAAAGTCCCCAAAACTTATCAGGTAAAAATCAGCGGCTTACCGGCTCCCGCCGATCTGGAACGTTTGCGCAACGGTTTGGATATTGGCCGCGGCGAGCAAACGGCTCCCGCCGCAGTCGTTTATCTTGGCGATAATGGCCGCTTTTGCCGCCTGGAAATTACACTGCGCGAAGGAAAAAACCGACAGGTACGCAGAATGGTAGAGGCCATTGGATTTAAAGTTCTCAAGCTGGTGCGGATACGAATTGGAAAATTAGGGCTGGAAGGCTTACAACCGGGCAGTTTGCGGCGAATACAACCCGGCGATGTAGTCTGATCGGCTCCTGAATATATCTCAAGTATTCTTTAAGAAAAATCCTTTAAGTGATAGAGGGCACAGCCCTAAGTCTATGCCCCCTAATTTAGGTCAAATTAGACTTTTAACAGCACGATGGCGAAGGTGTAGAGCGCCAACGATTCGATCAGCACGACACCCAAAATGAACACGAAGCGAATGCCGGCGGCCGCGCCCGGATTGCGCGCCAGGCCTTCCGCCGCCGAAGCCGCGGCCCGGCCCTGGCCGATACCGCAAAGTCCGGAGGCAATGCCCATTCCAATGCCGGCGCCAATCGGCGCCCAGCTTGCAGCCGAGCCGGCACCGGCCGCCGCCGCTCCGGCCGTCTGTCCGAAAAGCGGGGTTGCCGCTAACAGAATCGCGGCTAGCGTTAACAACGATTTCCAGTAACGATGCATTACGTAAGCTCCTTCTTCGCCCGGATGGGCGCTTTCATGAAATACCCGCCAGGAGGTGGTTCCCGTCTGCTGTGGGGCAGCAGGGGCTCACACTAGCGGGGTACTACGCAACTTCAGCCAATTCTCCGTCGCCATGTTGCTCACTGACCGCGCCGGAAAGGTACACCATCGTAAGCAGTACGAAGATGTAGGCCTGCAGCAGGCCGACAAAGAAATGCAGGCCCATAAATACCATGCCCATAGGCGGGATTAGGGCCATGAAGATCGCAATCAGCAGGTCGCCGGCATACATGTTGGCCCACAAACGCACCGTCAGCGATAACACCCGGGCGCAATGGCTGATGGTCTCGATCACAACCATGAGTGGCGCCATTGCCGCCATTGGGCCAAGGAAAGTCTTGGCATATTTCCCTACGCCCAGCTTCCGAATGCCGGCGGCATGGTAATAGAAAAACGCAATCGTTGCCAGGGCGAGCGGAACGGTAACTTGCGCCGTCGGGGAAGTCAATGTGGGCACCAGGCCCATTAAATTCGCGACCAGAAGAAATACCGTTAAAGTAAACAGAAAATTTAAAAACTGAATCGCATCATGGCCAATGACTTCATCGGCCATATCCCTGAGCGCCAGCCATAGCGATTCGATCAGGTGCTGCCAGGCGCCGGGATTCTCCACCGACAACCGGCTGCGCAACCAGGCCGCGAAAGGCGCCACGATCAGCACCAGGAGAATTTCCATGGCGATATGATCGGGAATGGGCGCGTGGGGGTTCGGCGGCGGCAGGTGCAGCCATCGCAGAACGGCCGATGTAGGACGAGCTAAAACAGCATTCACTAATCGTGTAAACCAAGGTTCGTTCATGGGACACTGCGCGGCGATTGCGTGGAATCCGGTTCCTGGCGATGGCGCACAAATTCCACCAGTTGCCAGATTCCTTCAAAGCAGATGGCGGCTGCCGGCGTGAATAAGCCGGCCAATACCGCGATTAGCGGCAGCCAATGAAGTCTGAATATAGCATAAATAACCGCCGCCGACAGCAGCAAACGCCATAGGAAACCCCTTGGCCTGGATGTCTCCTTGGCGAGTAATCGGCGGTCCACTTCGCGCTCGATCCATTTTAAATGAAGCAGGGATAATACGCCGCCAGCCAAAACTGCGGCGCTCGCCATGGGACTCTTCCAAATATCGGCGGCAATCAAAGCAGCCAGCAGGTAGCCTATGCGCCATCGCCGCAGCCGCGCTTCGATGGCGGCCCATCCCGAATCGGCGGATATGGGGTCGGGTTGATCCATCGGGTCGCGGTTTAGCCCACCGCCATGGTGGTGGCTTTAGTTTGCATCTGCAGCGTGCGGCGCAACTCCGCCAGCACCTCTTCCATCACCCCAGCCAAACTTCCCGGTTGGCTGAAGCCGCTGGCGTGATAATGCCCGCCTCCTCCAAAGCTTTCCGCAACCTTGGCGACGTTGATCAGCCCCTTCGAACGCAAGCTGATGCGTTGTCCTCCCAAGCCCACCGGGCGGAAAAACGCCGCGACTTCCACCCCTTCGATGCCGAGCGCGTAATTCACCAAGCCTTCGGCATCTTCTTCTTTCATACCTAACCGCTTCGCTTCGTCCTCCGAAACAAACATCCAGGCCAGCGGCCGCTTCACGTGCAGATGTTGTAGCGCCGAAGCCAGTAATCGCATTTTCGCCTCTGAATAACTGAGATACATGCTCTCGGCGATGCGATGTGGGTTGGCGCCGCAATGGATCAACGCCGCGCCCATCTCCAACGTGGCGGCCGTGGTGTTAGGGAAGACAAAGCTGCCGGTGTCGGCCAGCAGGCCGGTGTAAAGGCAGGTCGCCATCTCCGTATCGGGGATGATTTCCAGTGCCAGGCTGAGCTGGTAAATCATAACCGCCAGCGCGGGCGAGACTGGATCGATCCAGTTCAAATCGGCAAACTCGTGCGCGCTGGCATGATGGTCGATATTGACAGTGGTATAGCCTTCCCAATCGTGTATATGGGTGCGTGCAAAGCCTGGGCATTCTAGAAATACAGCGACTTCTCCGGGTAAAGGTCGCGGCGCCCGTGTGCTGCACAGGATCTCGGAAGCTCCTGCCAGGCGATGATAAATATGGGGCGCGGGCTGGGCCAGCACGGCGCGCGTTTGGCGCCCGAGCCGGCGTAAAAGCAACTGGCAGGCAAGCAACGACCCGATGGCATCTCCATCCGGACGGGCGTGGCTGGTTAAAAGAAAATGCTCGCGCATGCGAAACATCTCGGCGATGGCATATAAGGGCGAGTTTGCCGGGGGGGAACTCATGAATCGGCTTGTTCCTTTTGATTGTCTTCTATTTCCGGATGCCGTTTGCGGTCGCGTTTGAGCAGCATATCCAGCCGCGCGGCATATTCCTCCGAACGGTCCAATTCGATGCGCAACTCGGGCACCTGGCGCAAATGCAGCCGCGGCGCCAGTTGTGCGCGCAAATATCCGCGCGCGGCGATCAGGCCTTTCAGCGTTTGCTGCGCTTCCTCGTTATTGCCCATAACGCTGACGTATACGTGCGCCAGGTGCAGATCGGGGGCAAGCTTAACTTCCGTAACCTGCGCCAGACCCACCCGGGGGTCGCGCAACTCGCCGGCGATAATGTCCATCAGTTCTTCGCGGATCATTTCCGCCAGTCGCTCAGGCCGGTGCGTCATAATCCAGAATTTCTATTTCTCCCAAGCTGACATCCTCGCCGTGCAGCACTTGCAGTGACTCGCGTCCGGCGCGGTCGAGCAATCCACGCAAATAGTTGGCATCGTTGCCGATGGCGGCAATGCCGATCTGGGCCGCTTGCCAGTGCGCTTCGTCATTCAACTCGGCAATGGCGACATTATATTTGCCGCGCAGCCGGTCTTTCAATCGGCGCAGTGCATTCCGGCGATCCTTGAGGGAATGAGAATCAGACAGATGAATCTGCAGCACCAGCACGCCAATCGGCACGGCAATATCCCGTCACGCTCAGGCTGTCGCCGGAGCGGCGATTTTCTCGACGATGAAGCTTTCCAGCACGTCTCCCGTTTTCACATCGCTGAAATTGGCGATGCCGACACCGCACTCCATGTTGCTGCGGATTTCGTTCACATCCTGCTTGAAATGCCGCAGCGAAGAAATCTTGCTGGTGTAAATCACCACATGATCGCGGAGTACCCGCACCTGCGAGTCGCGCGTCAGCTTGCCTTCACGCACATAACAGCCGGCAATCGCCCCGACTTTGGGAATACGGAATGTATCGCGCACTTCGGCCCGGCCGAGCACGGTCTCTTTGAAAGTCGGCTCCAGCAAGCCCGCCATGGCCTTATCCATTTCCTCCGCCAATTCATAAATAATCGAGTGCAGGCGTATATCCACCTTTTCCTGCTCGGCCAACTCCGTGGCCTTGCGCTCCGGGCGGACGTTGAATCCGATGATGATCGCATTCGAAGCCGCCGCCAGCAGCACGTCATTTTCCGTAATCGCGCCCACACCGGAGTGGATAATGACCGGCTTAACCTTGGCTGTAGCCTGGCGGTTCAAGGTATCCACCAGCACTTCCACCGAGCCCTGGACATCCGCCTTGATGATCAGCGGGAGTTCCTTCATTTGGCCTTCGGCCATTTGTTGGCTGAGGCTTTCCAGGTTGAGCCTGGACGAGCGCGCCATCGCGCTCTCGCGCGCCTTCTGCTCGCGGTAGATAACGATCTGTTTCGCCTTGAAGCGGTCTTGCACCGCGACAATGCGGTCGCCGGCATCCGGCAATCCCTCCAATCCGAGGATTTCGACGGGCATAGAGGGACCCGCCTCGGAAATGGGTCGCCCGCGGTCGTCGAACAAGGCGCGGACTTTGCCCATGACTGCGCCGGCGATTACGGTGTCGCCCACTTTGAGGCATCCGTTTTGCATGAGCGCGTGTGCTACCGGGCCGCGACCTCGGTCCAATTCCGCATCCAGCACTGTCCCCTGTCCCGGTTGTTCCGGATCGGCTTTCAGGCTTTGCAGGTCCGAAACCAGCAAAATCATTTCCAGCAGCAGTTTCAGATTGGCTTTGGTTTTGGCTGAAACGTCCACCATCACCGTCTGGCCTCCCCAGACCTCCGGCATCAGCCCGCGGTCAGCCAGTTGTTTTTTTACTCGGTCCGGTTGGGCTCCGGGCTTGTCGATTTTATTGACGGCGACCAGGATCGGCACCGAGGCCGCGCGAGCGTGATCGATGGCTTCCAGTGTCTGCGGCATGACTCCATCATCCGCCGCAACCACCAAAACGACCAGATCAGTCACTTTCGCACCGCGCGCCCGCATGCGGGTAAACGCTTCATGTCCGGGCGTATCGATAAATACGATTCTGCGTCCAAACGCCGGCGACTCCCGGTCGGTAATTTCCACTGAATAGGCGCCGATGTGTTGTGTAATGCCGCCCGCTTCGCCCCCGGCGACATTGGTCTCGCGAATGGCATCCAGTAGCGAGGTTTTGCCGTGGTCCACATGACCCATGATGGTGACCACCGGTGCGCGCGGCTGCAGCTTCTCCGACTCTTGCTGCAGCATGGCGGGTTCGAGTTCTTTAAGCGCTTCTTCCTCGAAGGAGACCACCTGCGCTTCCGCGCCGAACTCTCTGGCGATCTGTTTAGCAATTTCGGTGTCCAACGATTGGTTCACCGTCGCCATGAGCCCGCGATCCAGCAACTTGCGAATGACGTCTTTGGCGCGAACCTGTAAGCGTTCAGAAAGATCTTTGACGCTGATGCCTTCACTGATCGTAATGGAGCGGTCAATGGGCAAGGGCCCGCTGGGGACTTCGGCAAGTTTGGGCTGATACTTCAGTGGCCCTTCTTTGACGCGAGGCTCGTGTTGCCTGCGCCCAGCCTGGCCTGCGGGCCGGCCGGCGCTGGCGCGCGTGGGATGCGGCGGCCGCCGGCCTTCCGGGGTGAACGCCTTGCCTGGCATGGGAGGCCGCGCCCCCGCGGGCGCCGGCCGCTGATAAATCGGTTTGCCGGGAACGGGCGCAGTGCCCCGATTTAAGATCGGCTTGCCCGGCGCCGGCCGCAACGGCTGCTCGGGCGCTTTATAAACAGGACGTTGAGGCGCTACCGGTACAATGACCCGGCGTCCAGGTACGGCCGGAGCTGGGGTGGAAGGGCCCGCAGCCGCAGGACGCAAACTCGGCGGCGCCAGCGTGCGTGGCGCCGCAGGAGCCGGCAGGTTCGGCGAAGCCGGTGGAGCGGCTTGAATCGGCGCTGCCGGGGGCGGCGCGGTGGCAGTTGTGCTGGCCACTGGCGCAGGTATGGAGGTGACTGGTGCTGACAATACGGCTGGTGTTGCCGGTTCTGCCGGTGCGGCCGGAGTCGTCGCCGCCGGTGGGACAGTAGCCGGCTTGGTGGGTGACACCACCGTTGCATGCCGCCGAGCTACCGGTGCGGTCATGCGTATGCCCATCTGCGGCGTCTTCACAGTCCGTGCTGCCGGTTCCACCTGGCCGCTGGCGGGGGCTGAAGCAACCAGAACCGGCTTAGCAGCCCTTTCCGGTATCGCTTGCGTCTCCGGCTTTTGCTCTGCCTCTGCCGCAATTACTGGGGCCGCTTCGGCCTCCTCAGGTTCCACTTCGGTCTGAGCCGCGGCCTGGAAATGCCGCCGGATTTTTTCGGCGGACTCAAGGTCGATATTGCTCGAATGAGTCTTTTTCCCATCAATTCCGAGCGCCGGCAAGGCGTCCAGGATCACCCTGGGTTT
Organism: Acidobacteriota bacterium; assembly: GCA_021818955.1. GTDB lineage: Bacteria > Acidobacteriota > Terriglobia > Terriglobales > SCQP01 > JAKASR01. Next base: position 24,393 of record JAKASR010000022.1, on the reverse strand, counting down.
GATCTCCAGTTCGCGCGCCAATTCGCTGATTCTGATTTGTTTTACCATTCGTTCTGCTATCTTGCCTATCTGCTTGGCGGGCCTATAGCGTGGGCCCGGGTTTCTGCGGATCCGGTCCGGCTTTGTCTTCCGGATTCGGAGTCTCCGTGGTTTCGCTAGCCGCAGGCGTCTTTTCGACCGCTTCGGTTTCTTCCGATTCAAGCGTCTGCCCGCTGGATTGGCGATCGCCTTCGGCCTGCTCCGCCGGAGGCTCGCCCTCATGCCCATACGACCCTTGCGTCGTCGCTTCCCCTTCTTCTTCTGCCGGCAGTTCCTCGATGGATGCCCCAAAGAACCGGTTCACCGCAACGAAGATCTTGTCCACGGTCTTGGGGCCGATGCCAGGGATCTCCTGCAACTGCTCCGGAGTCATTCCCCCCAGTTGCTCAATGGTTTGGATCCCGCCGGCTTGCAGGCTCTCTCGAATTTTATCTGACAAACCGGCAAGCTCGGTTAAGGCGGTTTCGGTCGCCGGTGACCCGACCAGCGCCGACATCTGTTCTTCGACTTCGCGCCGTTTCTCTTCCTCGCTCTTGATGTCCACCTTCCAACCCAGCAACTTCGACGCCAGCCGTACGTTCTGGCCCTTTTTCCCGATTGCCAGCGAAAGCTGGGTATCATCCACCACCACTTCCAGGTGGCGTTGTTCCGCATCCAAAATCGTCACCCGGCTGATCTTGGCCGGGCTCAGCGCATTCGCCGCAAACTGGGCGGGATCTTCGGCGTACTCGATAATATCGATTTTCTCGCCCCGCAACTCGCGGATCACGCTCTGCACCCGCATTCCTTTCATGCCCACGCAGGCGCCGACGCAATCCACCTCCTTATCGCGCGAAAACACGGCAATTTTCGTGCGTTCGCCGGGCTCGCGCGCGACGGATTTAATCACGATGGTGTTGTCGTAGATTTCGGGCACTTCCGACTCGAAAAGGCGCTGGACCAAAAGTGGATCGGCGCGAGAGACCACCACTTGGGGTCCTTTCGCCGATTTTTCCACTGCCTTGATCACCGCCCGGATGCGCTCGCCCGGAGCGAATGCTTCCAGCCGGGACTGCTCCCGCTTGGGCATGCGCGCTTCCGTCTTCCCGATATCCACAATCGTGTCGTAGCCTTCGGTGCGCTTCACCGTGGCATTCACCATTTCGCCAATGCGATGAATGTATTCGTTATAGATGGTGTCGCGCTCGGCTTCACGGACTTTCTGGAAAATAACCTGCTTGGCGGTTTGCGCTGCGATGCGCCCCAGCACATCGGTCGCTTTTTTCTGCCGCACCTGCCCTCCCAGTTCCGCCTTAGTGTCGATTTTGCGCGCCTGTTCGAGCGAAATTTCTTTTTCCGGGTCTTGCACCTGTTCCACCACGTTCCGAATCGCGTACACGTTGATTTCGCCCGTTTCTTTGTCCAGTTCCGAGCGCAACTCTTCCTGGGTTTTGTAATACTTACGGGTGGCCAGCAGAATCGCGTCCTCGATCGCGCTTACCACGATTTGCGGATCGATCCCCTTATCGCGGCTCAATTGTTCGACTTGTTGGTAAAGTGCGCTGGCCATGGCTTACACCTCGTTCCCTTCGCGTGTGCTCGCTCCTGCATCGGATGCGGCTGGCGCCGCGGGCGTGCCCAAGGGTGCGGCCTGAGCGCGCGCGATTTCCGCATATTCGATATCCATTGCCGTCCCGCTCTCGGGCAAGCGCAACCGGATGCCTTGCTCGTTCGCCGCATCCAGCCATCCCGTCAAGTGCCGTTGTCGATTGGGCAGGGGATGAGCCAATGTGATTTTTATCCGCTTCCCTTTCGAACGTTGAAAATGTTCCTGCCTCGCCAGCACGCGCTCCCACCCTGGTGACGACACTTCCAACGTATAACGGCCGCCTGGAATCAGGTTCTCGATATCCAGCATGGGACTGATTTGCCGGCTATATTGCTCGCAATCTTCCAAATTCACGCCTTCTTTTTTGTCGATGAATATGCGCAATCGGCGTTGGCTGCCGCTGCCGCGCAACTCCAGTTCCCATAGCTCAACCCCGGTTTGCAAGGCTACGCGCCTTGCCAGCTCGCGAAGTTGCGCCATGATGGCCGTGATATCCGATGTCATGTTCCGAGCAACAAAAAAGTGGGCTCTCGCCCACTGGGTTCTGGCGCCAGTAACGACTACAGGATTAGAATAACTCAAAAATGTTAGCCTTGCAAATTGATCCAGGCTCTTGCAGCAGGCCAAAAATCTGGCCGTTCCGCGCTATTTTCACCTGCCAGCGAGGTTCTTTCCACCACGCTTAAGCGCGGCTGATGATGATACTCAAGCGCAACCTCCGGCACCACGGGTTCCTCATCTTATTTTGCATTTTCCTGCCACTGGTTCTCGGCTGGGTGGGAGTCCGGTCAGGGGTGGATTTCCCCGTCTATTACCGCGCTACGCAAAATTTTTTCCACCATCGGGGGCCGGTTTATGGCCCTCGTAGCGGACTGGGATGGCCAATGTATTTTCGCTATCCTCCGCTCTTCCTGTTCATTTTCGGCCCATTGCGAAAATTACCTTATGACTGGTCAGCCGGAATTTGGGCCGCCGGCAAAGCTTTGCTTTTGCTCTGGCTGATTCGACGGTTTTGGCTGGTTTGGGGACCTGGCCAGATGACTCCATGCGAGAAGGAAGGCTCGACCTTGCCGGCGGCGCAGCCGCGCCCCGCCAGGCTGCTGCATTATTGGCGCTTGATTCTTATTCCGCTGCTGCTCTGCGCTACCTATTTTCTGGTGGAATTGCGCTATGGGAATGTACAGTTCTATATTTTTGGCTTGACCGCGGCCGCTTTGCTCCTGCTTGCCCAACGGCGTCGGCGGTGGCCCTGGCTGTCGGCATTCTTTTTGGGGCTGGCCATCGCGATTAAAGTCTGGCCTCTCTTCTTTCTTCCGTTTCTATGGCTCCGTGGCGCGCGCAAGCAAGCCTTAGGTGCGCTGCTGTTTACCGCTCTACTGACGTTGCTTCCCGGCCTGTTTTGGAGCTGGCATGGAAACTGGCTGCTGCTGCGGCAATGGTTCTGGCAGGAATGGGGCACCGCTTCGCGGGTAGGCATGCTCTGGTATCCCAGCCAGGCATTGCGCGGCATGCTGACCCGTTATTTAACCACTGCCCATATTCCCGGATATCCGAAGGTAGGGCTGGCTCATTGGCCGGCGGCTCGAGTGCGGCTGCTCTGGCTTGCCATGGAAGCCTGTGCTTATGCCGGCTGGCTATGGCTAGCGGCGCGCAAGCGGGCCGCCGCGCATTGGAATCACGCCGGGAACGGAATCATCAATCCCCGGCAAGAAATGCTGATTGCGGCGATTGGCTGGTCGCTGTTGCCCCTGCTGGCGCCCTTCACCCATGTGGAAGATTTATGTGTACTGCTTTGGCCGGCCTGGGTGGCCGGGGCATGGCTGCAGTGGGATCTTCCCCCGTCGCGCTCGCGCCGCTTGATATGGACAGCGGCGTTATTGGCCGGGTTCCTGCCGCTCGTTCCCGGACATGCCGCCCAGCGCTGGTTGCAGGCGGCTGGAGCGGATTTTTGGGTAACGCTTTTATTGTGCGCCGGCTTGCTCGCCGCCTGGGGTGAATTTCAAGCGCGCGCGGCAAATTGCAAAAATTCGGCAATCACTTCAATTCCGCGGTAAAAATTCTCCAGGGAAAATTTTTCATTGGGGCCATGCAGGCCATCATCCGGCAGCCCAAGACCGATCATGACAACCGGCGCATGCAGTTGCCTGGCGAATAAAGGCACAATCGGAATGCTGCCGCCACAGCGCACGTAGCCCGGAGGCTTCCCATAAACTTTTTCGATCGCCTGCGCTCCGGCGCGGTTAAAGCGGCCGCCGGGAGGAAACACGACCGGTTCGGCGGTATTCAAAAGGCGGCATTGAAATTGGTACGCTTTCGGCGTGCGCTCGCGTAAGGCGCGCTCGATTAATTGGGCGACAATTTCCGGTTTCTGGTCGGGCACCAGCCGCGCGCTGAGCTTGGCGGCGGCGCGCGCGGGGATGACGGTTTTCGCGCCCGGGCCGGTAAAGCCTCCGGGCATACCGTGAATTTCCAGGGTGGGCCGCGTCCAGACCCGCTCCAGCACTCCATATTCCGGCTCTCCGGTCAAGACCGGAGCTTTGACATTGCATTCCCGCCATTCGTTCTCGTCGAATGGCAGTCTCGCCCAGCTTGCCTTTTCGTCCGCATCGGGCTGGCGGACATCGTCATAGAAGCCCGGAATAAGAATATGGCCGCTTTCGTCTTTTAAACTGGAAAGCAGGCGCGCCATCGCTTCCAGCGGATTCGGCGCCACGCCTCCATATAAGCCGGAATGCAAATCGGTGGCGGCGCCTTGCAACTCGATTTCCATGTAAACCATGCCGCGTACGCCGATATCCATGCTGGGTGCGCCCGCTTTAAACATGCTCGAATCGCTGACCAGGACCGCGTCGCTGGGCAATTCGGCGGCATGCTCGGCCATATATTTTGAGATGGAGCGACTGCCCACTTCTTCTTCGCCTTCGATCAGAAAACGAAGATTGACCGGGAGCCGCCCTTGCGTTTTAAGTAACGCTTCGGCGGCTTTGATATGCGTAAAAATCTGCCCTTTGTTGTCGGTTGCGCCGCGCGCGTACAAATTTTCACCCCGGACTTCAGGCGCAAAGGGAGGCGTCGTCCATTCGCCTAGCGGGTCCGCCGGCTGCACATCATAATGCCCATAACTTAAGACCGTCGGCGCGCCGGGCGCATGCATCCATTCCGCATATACCAGATCATTCCCTTCGGTTGGAATCAATTTCACATTTTCCAACCCGGCTTTGGACAAACTGCCGGCCACCCATTCCGCCGCGCGCTTCATATCCGAGCGGTGTTCGGGCAAAGTGCTGATGCTAGGTATGCGCAGCAACTCGATCAACTCATCGAGGTATTGCCGCCGCATCCCCTGAATATAGCTTGTTAAGGTATTGGGCATGATTTCATTACGCCTGCCGCCACTATTGATTACAACCGAGAAAAACCGGCAAGTGTTCAATATCAATGAGCGCGCGCGCCAGACAGACTATAAGCCTTAGTATCCGCGATACCACATCCAGTGAAGCTGGAGAATCTAACTTGACAAGGTGCGGATGCAGCCCAAACCCCAAAGAACCCATCCGAGCGCTGTCCACCTGGTCTTGGCCGCGCACATGGATGATGAATCCCTGGGCTTGGGCGCATGGATTTCCGCCTGGAATAATCGCCGGGAAAGCGTGCATGTTGCTTTTTTTACCCAGGGGGAGCCTCGCAATTCCGGCTTTTTCGCCCATGGAGATCAGGCCGAGCTATATGCCGCCCGGCGGCGTACGGAGGCCATTCTGGCCGGACGTAGTTTAGGAATCCCGCTGCGCCAGCTCCATTTTGGCGGTTTTCCCGACCTGGAACTCGCTCGGCATCTTGATCCGGCCTGGATATGGATAATGCGTCTTATTCAAAGCCTGCAACCCACTTCGGTTTACGCGCCGGCTTATGAAGGCGGGCATCCGGACCACGACAGCATCAATTTTTTGGCCTCGCATCTGAGCGACAGGCCCGGACGCCGGCGCATTTGGGAATACCCCCTTTACACCCAAGCGAACGGCCGCGTTCTTTATCGTAGTTTTAACCGTTCCCAAGGCCTTGAATTGGTCTTCCCTTCCCGCGCTTCCGACCGCCGGCGAAAGCGCCGGGCCTTGAGCTGTTATCTTTCTCAGCGCTCCACTTTGCAATATTTTCCCGCCGCCGAAGAACGTATCCGCGCCTTGCCCCGGCACGACTATTCCCGGCCGCCAGTCGAGCCGACCGTATATGAACTTTGGGGCTGGCCCTGGAAAAGCAAAGAACTATGCGCCCTCTGGAGCCGTTTTCATCCGGCCCGGGGCTGAATCCGCTCCTATGCGCTTACGTATTTTGACCTTGACCTACCCATTGATGCCGCTCACGCCTGATGCCTGCGGAGGGGTGGAACAGATTGGCCATACTTTGCTGCATCGCCTGGCTGCAATGCATAGCGATTCAGCCCCATTTTTGATCACCCTCGCCGATTCCCGCAGCCGCATCCCCGGAAAGCTGATGGCATGCGATGACGCACCCGATAGCGCGCCGGCCGAAACGCGGCTAAGCCGCCGCGCCGACACTATGCTCAAATTAGCCTCAACTTTAACCGCCGAAATTGATCTCATTCATTTGCAAGGGTTTAACGATTGGCGCCCGATCGTTTCCTGGGGCAAGCCCACGCTTCTGAGCTTGCACATGGCTTTTGAGTTATACCCTCGTGGCTGGCTTAATTCGCCACCACCGAATCTCACGCTGCAATGTGTTAGCCACTCACAATCGAATTGGCTGGCGGAGCATTTATCTTTGCAGCGCGATCCCATGCAAAAGCAGGAAGTGGTATGCAATGGAATCGAACTCGACCGTTTCGAGTGGCGCCGGACGCGCGGCGATTATTGGCTTTATCTTGGCCGGATTTGCCCTGAAAAAGGCGTACACACGGCGATTGAGCTGGCGCGGTTGAGACAACGCCGGCTGCTTCTTGCCGGAAGCGTATATCCGTTTCCCAGCCATCAGGAATATTTCCGGCAAAAAATCGCGCCGCAAATCGGTTCCGAAGTGGTCTGGCTGGACGCGGTAAACTTTCAGCAAAAAGTTGAGCTATTGGCTCGCGCCGCCGCGGTTTTGATCTGTACTGAAGTTGACGAGCCCAGTTCGTTGGCCGCCATGGAGGCGGCGGCCAGCGGGGCGCCGGTTCTGGCGCTGCGCCGCGGCGCGCTAGCGGAAATAGTGGCCCAAAACGAAAGCGGGATACTGGCCGACGATTTTGAAGGCTTATTGTCTTCATCGAACAGGTTGAGCAGCATTTCACCGGCAGCTTGCCGCCAATATGCCGAAAGGCATTTTTCGGCGGGCGAAATGGCGGAAAATTACTGGCGTCTCTACCATCGCATGTTGGGGATGGGCGAGCGGCGCGTTTTACAGCTTGCGGGATAAAGCCTGAAATCGCGGGCGTCTCGCCCGTTTAAGATTTCCGAAAAGGCGGTGTAAAGAGAAAATTGCCCGCATTGCGCTCGCCGGCTGCGTCCCGTCGCTCCTCCATCGCCGGATGCTACGCCGTCCGGGGCCGCAGTTCCTGAACATTTTCCGAGCCAGTAGGCGGTTCGACATACAATTCGAAATTCTTAATGCCGTGAATTTTGCGCAAGCGCTCGGCAATGCGATCCGGTTCATGCTTTAAAACCGGCCCGGATACGGTCACCACGCCCTGTTGAGCGCGAACCTCCAGCGAGCCGGGATGCGCGACGACATGCCCCAGGTGCGAGCGCACGCGGTCGGCCAAAGCCGCATCCGTGATGTTTTCCGAGCGCTCCCGCCAACCGGCGCGAAGCTCCGCCATCTGTCCGAAGCCGCGATTGGCTAAATCTTTCGTATGCCGGAGAGACCAGCGCCCGGCCAGCTTCAAGCCGTGCACGGTTTTGTCGCGTGCGAGCGCGCGACGGCGCGCGCCTTGATCCGGGTCGAAAAGATACATTCCCGCCACTCCCAGGCCGGCTCCGACCGCCAGCATGAATCCGCGCTCCATCGATTTCATGGCGAACCTCCCGATGATTTTTGGATGCGCCGGTGGACGTAAGTTGGTTCGTTTAAATAAGTTTTGCCTTAAATCTTAGCTCCGTTCCGAGTGGATGCGGGCGGCCGGAAGCCAGGGCGATGCAAACGGCAAGCGGCAGAAGAAAAAGTCTTTACCGGAACAGACCGGCAGCCGATTGCGTATAAATCCGTAGGCGCCACATGATCAAATTTCTGCTCTTCTGTATTTTATTGGTGCTGTGCTGGCCGCTGGCGCTACTGGCCCTGATCGCCTATCCGATTGTCTGGTTATTATTGATACCGTTTCGTTTGCTGGGCATTGCGGTCGAAGGCGCGTTACAGATGGTGGCGGCGATCATTTTTCTGCCGGTTCGCCTCCTGCGCTCGATATAAACTTGTCATCACCAGCCCCGCCAGTAGAGCCACTGAGTCACCGCCGCGGCGGCCAGGCAATACACACCAAACCAGTACCAGCGTCCCGATTCCAGCCAACTCGACAGCCATTTCAAAGCCAGCAGACCGGCGAAGAAGGCGCATACCATGCCCAGCATGCCCGGCCTCAGCACCGCGGCCCAGTGCACCGGCAGCGCGGCGGCGTGCGCGGCTTTATGGACCCGCCAAAGCTCGCGCGCAATCGCCAGCGGAGTAATAGCGACCACCATGGCAAAGCTGAACGATTCGACTTTGGAGCGCTTGCCTCCCGCCAGCAAGCCTCCCGAAATGGTCACGCCGGAGCGGGAAAAGCCCCGGAAAGGGATGGCGAAGCCCTGCAAGATGCCCATGAGCGAGACTTGCCGCCAACCGACCTCCGGCTCTCGCACCGCAGCCGGGGCAGATTGCGCGGCATTGTCGCCGGTGACATGCACAGAGGCATGTCCGCTACCGAGGGCCGGCGCGTGAGAATCCGGCCGGCGCGCCTCGCGCAACCCGGCCCAAAGGATCAGAATTCCGGCCACAGCCAGCGCCGGCGCGATCCAGTTGAGTTTATGAAAAAGCGCTTCGATTTGGGCGTGGTGTCCGCCATGGCTCAAGATGCGATCGACTAGCCAAATTGCCGGCAGGGCCACCAGGCCCGAGAGCAGCGAGGCCACGAACACAAGCTTGAAAAAGCTCCAGAATTTCGCCCAGGAAGAGAGAAACTCCTCGACCCATTGCCGCCAGAAATAGGCGATGACGGCAAACATGGTGCCGGTATGCAACAGCACCAGCAGCAAAGCGTTATCCGGCGTGGACATGTTTTCGTGCATCAGTTCCGCGGTCACGATGACGTGCGCCGAGCTGGAAACCGGCAGCAATTCGGTTAAGCCTTGCACGATGGCCAAAATAACGATATGAATCCAGGACATAGTTCCTTGCCGGCTCAAGACCGAACCGGCTCAAGACCGGATCTGTCCGGAGTTGAGTAACTTAAATTCTAATCACAACCTGAAATTTAAGCAGCCGGCTCGGCCGCTTTTACTTTCAGGCGGCGTCACCTTTACTCATTCACTGATCTTTTAGGTCACTTCCCTTAATTACTGTAATCATCTATCACTGATTACCAGCGATCTTGCCGAATCCAAAGGGGGAAATCATGAACTGCTTCCGCCGGAGCGCCGGTCTTTTACTGCCCGCTTTTGTTCTTGCCGCGATGGTAGTGCCGCTTCGGGCTCAACAGGGTAGCATTCTCGGCCCGCAAGACTATTCCGCGGTCATGGTGATCCATACCGGCGGCAAGACCATTCGCCAAAATGTTGCGAAAAGAGGGCTGAAGTACCGCCAGATCATGCAGATCCCGGGGCGGCCGCCGATGACAACCCTGATGATGCTAGACACTCACAAGATGTACATGATCATGTCCCCTCAAATGTGCATGGAATCGCCGCTCGGTCAAATGCCGCCGCTAGCGCAGTTGCAGCAGGAAGCCAAGAAACAGGGGCATGTAAAGGATCTTGGCCCCGCGACGATTACCGTAGGCGGCCATAGCTACGCCACGGAACACCTGCGCATGACCTACACCACCAAGAAGGGCCAGACTTTTACCTCGGATGTCTGGACTGCCAATGCATTACACCACTTCCCGGTGCAGATCGAGACACCCGACGGCAAGACGCGCATCACCTATCAAAACATCAAGCTAAGCTCGCCTTCCGCCGCCTTGTTTATTCCCCCCGCAAATTGTCATTCGATGGGCGGAATGGGCCGGCCATAAGTACTCGCATGCAAGCGGCACGGCCGCTTTTACTTTTAGGCGCTGACAACTTTCGCAAAGGTCCGGCCGAAGCCGGACACATTGCGATAACTCATGGTGCGCGTGCTGGCGAAATTCGCGCCCGCACCGCCGACCCGATGAATCCAACGACACCGCCGCCGGACGGGCGGCGAACCGCCGGGTCGAATTCCTGAAGAAATCTTGCATTGGGGGGCGTCATGCGGAGACGGCAAATGAAGCGAGCGGCAATCGCGGCACTCACGATCTGTATGGCGGGAATTTTCCTGCTGGCCCAGGCGCCGGTCCATTACGGCATGGTGCAATCCACGCCGGTTTTCGGCTCATTCTGGCTCAACCTGGGCCCTGGACATTCGGTGCGGGTGCTGGGCGCGCAAGCGCGTTATTTTTACGCCGGCAAGCCGGCCGCCATCAATTGGCTTAAGCCCGGAACCCGGGTTGAAGTGCAAGGCGCTTTGTCCTTCAACCAAATCCATGCCACCGAGATAACGATTCTGGCGCTGCCGCCGGCCCGATCCGCCGCTGCTCCCGCGCCTAAAATCCGTAGGGCGCCGGCTCCCTTTCATGCCGCCTGGCCCGTGCGGCCCGCGGCAACGAAATCATCCACGCAGCAAGCCGCGACTCGGCCGCTTTGGCATGCGCCGGCGACGCAAGTGCGCGCTCAAAACCAACCGAAACCGATGCTTCATCCGCTCTGGAATGCGCGGAACGCAGCAGCCCTGCCGAAAGCGGCGCCTCGCACGCAACCCTTTTCTCCCGCTTCCGCCGCTTGGACGACGCACGCCGGAAGCGTGACCACTTCGCCCGCCGCTTCTTCTTTCAAGAATTGCAAAGTATGTTTCTTGCCCCAGATCGCCTCGATCAAGACCTCGCTTGGCCAAGTGCAATTTAGCGGAGGCAATCAAGCCTTCGTACCCGCCGTTGTCGGCGACCGGATCGCCATCATCGGTTCGGCATTTGGAGCCACGCCGGGAATGGTGGAGTGGTATTACACACCGCCGGCATCTCGTCCCGTACTGGTCAATGGGCGCTGGGTATATACAACACCGCAAAGCGAGGGCGCGGGTTGGGACACCGTATTTCTGGCCTCGAATGCGCTGAATTGGACCAATCAGGAAGTGGACTTCACGCTGCCGGCTACATCATTTCAATCCGGCAACTATCAATTCCGGCTGGTGAGCGCCACCCAAGCCATGACCGCACCCTTCACGATTACGGTGAGTTGTCCGCAGCCATCGGTATTCCAGGTCGCCCCCAACCCGATCGCTCCCGGAGGCTACGCCGACGTTTTAGGCTGCGATTTTGGCCCAAGCCAAGGCGGCAACGTGCTGCAGATCTCGTCTGGGGCGCCCAATCTGGTGGCGACCCAATCGGGCTACCAGTCCGGCCCAGGTTTAAACCCCACGATCGTGAGTTGGAGTCCGGGCGACATTCGCTTTGCGCTGCCGCCCGCAACCGCGCCTGGAAGTTATAGCGTCAGCGTGGCCGGCCCGAATGGCGCAGGGGGCGCAGCCGCGCCGTTAAACGTGACCGCCACGGCTTCAACGTCCGCCGGGGTCAATTCGCCGGCGCCCATGGTAGGGCAGGTCACGAATGGCGCCTATGCGACGCTATCCAGCGGCCAATATGTATTTATGGCGGGGGGTTCGGAGTGCAATGGCTGCGCATTCATGATTACCGGATGGGAAGCCTCCGAGAATACCGCACTCGCCACCTACTCGCTGACCGTTGAAATTCCCGTTTCTTTCACTGGCTCGGTGAACATTTTGAAATGGCGCGACCATCAACCGATAGTCCCGGATTCCAATGCCAAAGCCGACTTTAGCCCGGACGGCAATGCCGGAGAATGGGTGCAGGCGGGTACCGCGACTTCCACTTCCAATGCGGGGCCGACGCCGGTCACGATTCAACTCGATAACGCGGGGGTCAACTACATCAGCTTCGAAGGGAAAACCCCTGATGGATTCCAATATAGCTATCTCAAACTGAATCCAAATTATGGGGCTTACTATTCCATCATCCATGCCATCCCCGCCGGCATAGTCACGATGGATGCATTGCCATACGCTCTCATCTACGAGCCGCCGGGGGATCAAAGCTCCTCCAATCTGGACAAAACGGTCACCACCACCCTGCAGTACAGCGTGGGACAAAGCAATCAGATCAGCAATGGCAGCACCGACGTGCAAGAGTCCTGCTGGGGGTTGAGCGCGGGCATGCAGAATCTGAACGCCAATTTCCAGGACTGCAACACGCAAACCGCGACCAGCAGCAACACCTTTGCTTCGGGCTGGAGCGGGACAAGCCTATACAGCACCAGCCTGCAAAACGGCTGGCCGGTGGGCCCGGTGAATACGCTTATTCCCAGCGGGCCAGGGCCCTGGAATGCCGGCGCCGGCCCGGCAGGAGACCCCTGGTGGGGTGAAGATTATTGGCATGAACCCTTCTGGTACGATCGCGTCGTTTTTCTGATCCACCCGCAATTCGCGGTGTTTTTGGATTCGGTCAATCAAACGGCGCAATTCCAACTGCTTCCGAGTTCGACTCCGGATTGGAGCGAGCCGGTACCGATTACATTTCTCGCCGCTTGCGCCGCCGGCCTGACCGCACCATCCGGCGCCGGGCTTCCCACCCAAAGCAATCCCTGCCAGATAGGGGATGTGAGCTTGACCCGGCAAGAAGCGTTGGCGGCCGCCAATCTCGATCCCTACTATGCGAGCCCGGCCGGCCAAGCCACCGATCCGAGCTCAATCTGCAGCAATAACCAGTGCCGGGCACAGAACATCGGGGTGGACAATTTTGCCGAAAACGACAATCTGAGCCCGATCACCATTCAATCCGGCACGACATCTTCAACGTACGTCGACACGTCCAATACCTACGCCAGCTCATTTACAAGCACACAAAGCTTTAAGTTTGGCGCAGGCTTTACCAAGATTTTGGGAATCTCGGGAAGCCTATCGCAAAACAACTCCACGTCTTCCACGAACGGCACGAGCGTGACGTATCAAGCCTCAACCCTGGCGACTTCCAGCAACTCCAGCAGCAATTCCGTGTATCTTGGCGATTGGGACAATCAATTCATTCCCTCGGATCACAGCAGCGCCGGCTGCTCGAATTGCCATCCGGTACTGAACCCGGTACCCTCGGGTCCATTTGGATTGAAAATCTTCGAAGACAATCTCTTTGGCACCTTCATGTTCACCGATCCCAACGCTCCGCCGCGGCCCACGAATTACTCAGCGCTGCTGGGCGCGAAGTTAAATTCCCTGATGCTGCGCGCCTATCACGCCGGTTACCGGATTCAATTGCACCCCAGGCCCTGATGGGAGCCTACCCGAAAATGCGGCACGGCCGCTTTTACTTTTAGGCGCTGACGCTTTCGCAAAGGTCCGGCCGAAGCCGGACCTTTGCGAAAACTCATGGCTGCCGGGCATTGCCGGGCGCAATGCTTGCGGAATAGACGGCTGGCTTGATGCAATGCCTGCGGAATTGCTTTGTATTGTCGTTACTAGGCGCGGGACCGAACCGGAACCCCGCGCTTCGGCCGGCGGGCATGGCTTCAGGCAATTTCTTCGAAATTGATAATGTTTGGGCAATTTCTCCGAAATTGCCAATGACGAAAACTGCTGCCCGACTCGGCCGTTAACGCTTTTAGTATTTCACTGTCCAGCCGATCCATGTTAATCTTCCGGCGCTAAGGTTAGCGTCGCAGAGGACACGAATGGGATTGCGCTATCGCCCCATGACCGCGGGGGATATCGATGCCTGTGTAAAGTTAATCGCCTCCCGGCCGGCTCAGCGCGAGCGCTACGGAGAGCGGCTGCGGGATTTGGGAGCCGCGATGCGGCGGCTGCTCGAATTACCGGCGAAATCCGCCTTCGTCTTTGAGGAAACCGGCGGCGCCGGAACGCAATTGGCCGCTGTCGGAGTCAGCATCTTCGCCAACGATGCGTTTGTCGAAGAACTGAAAAGCCGGCCCTTCTGGGTGGGGCCCGAGCTGACGCGGCGGATTTTGAATGGCAACTCGCCGATCCTCACCGAACAGCAAGTACGCGAGGCGAACTCCGGCGCGGGTCTCAACTGCGTAGTCTGGATGGGACGCACTCAACCGGGGCTGGAAACGCGCTCCGACATCATCCGGCTCCTCGCCAACGCCTTCATCGAAATCCACCTCGGCTATCGCTGGAAGGAGCTGATCTCCAACCAGATGGAAAGCGCCGAGGATGTGCTTTGGGTGATGAAAACCGGCGGCATGCTCTGGGATAGCGCTTCCCAACGCTATCAGGATCGATTAGCCGAGGATCAAGATCCCGCAACTATTGCGAGCCGGCCGCACGTGATTGGCTTGACGCGCGAAATCGAGGCGCAGCATCCGGGATCCTGGATCGGCATCCTGCTGGAGCCGCGCGTTCCCCGCTTTGGCTTTGCCCCCAGCGCCCAACGGCTTTTATCGGCCGCGCTGGAGTGCGAGACCGATGGCGAACTGGCGCTGCGCTTTTCGATTTCGCTGTCAGCCGTCAAAAAGACATGGATCGCCGCCTACGAACGCGTGGCGGAGTGCGCGCCGGAGGTGATCGCGCCCGGCAATTTGGCCGAGAAGACCAGCGGCAATCGGGGCAAGGAAAAACGCCGCCGCCTGCTGTCTTATTTGCGCGAGCACCCGGAAGAATTGCGGCCGTACGCACGCCGCAACGGTCTTCCCCAAATTGAGGGCGACGGAGATCGAATTTTGCCCCGGCTCCGCCGCAATGCGCGTCAACCTAAACTTCAACCCGGGAAAACCATGGCAAAAGTTTATGAATTGCGCGCAACATGGCCAAATTCGAAGCGCACATGATCGCCGGGCAGAGCCAACGCCTTGGCGCGCAGCGCAATTCCCGCGGAATAGCTTATCCGGCCATTCCTGGCCGCGGGACCGAATAGGGGACCCCGCGCGAACCCGGCCTGCGGGCATGGCTGCAGGCAATTTCTCCGAAATTGAGAATGTTTGGGCAATTTCTCCGAAATTGAGCATGCTGAAGACAATTTCTTCGAAATTGCCCATGACGAAAACTGCTGTCCGACTCGGCCGTTAACGCTTTATACTTGCGGCTTATCCGGGTGACTGGCCCCAGGGCGTCCAGCCGATTTTCGGCATAATATCGTCCAGAAACAGATCCATCAGGATGACGCCGCCGGAGCGGCTCGGCCAACCTGGCGGCCCGCTGACGACATGCTCCCAGGCCGCGCTGAGCTGGAAATACTGTCCCATATAGGCAACGCCAGGGCGGAGGAATACGGTTTTGCCTCCGGGCGTATGTTCCACCGCCTGCGCGCCGTTGATTTCGACAAAGGGAAACAGGTCGCCGAGAATCGCCCCCGGGCGCCAACCGGTGCGCAGCATGTCATCCAGTTGATAGCCATGGTTGGCGTGCCGGACCCATTGTTCCAGATAGGGAAAGCTGTATTCCAGGACCAGATCGTAGATGGCCTGGCGGTTCGGCGGGCCGCTGCTGGAGCGTTCGTAGCCGACGTCGCCCTGCAAGGCGAAGGGACGCAGCCAGCCGGGATGCAGATCGCCCAGGCCTTTAGCGAACAGCAGCATGGGACGCCAACTGGTCTGTTTCGCGGCGACAGTGGGATTTCCGGTAGGCAGGGTGACAAACAAGGCCGGGGTCAAGGCGAATTCGTGGGGCGCGTTCCTGTAGGCTTCCCACTTTAAGCCGAAGTCGAGATTGTCCCAGCCGGAAAGGCTCGCGCCGCTCGTTTGCGGCTGCAGCACGTAATCCTGATCGAGCACGAAAGAAACCCGTCCGGGATAAATCTCTTTTTCGAAGCTGTAGCCCAGCGACCGCGCCCAGCCGCCGGGCTGGGATAAAAATTCGAAGCGCGGCAGATCAATCTCGTTTTTGACGTTGGCGTCTTCGGCGGTGAGCGGCTCCAAAAAAAGACGCTTGCCCACCTTGCCATGCGCCCAGAGGGGCAGACTGCCGCACAAAAGCGCCAGGAGCAGCACTCCAATTTTCATGCGAATAAAATGCGCTAATCTCATCAAATCCGCTCTTTCCAGCCAACCACCGCGTGATGCGGCGCGGTAAATTGCGTCCCGGCGCAAGCCGCAACTCGGGCGCCGCGGCAAAACCGGCGGCGGCAGAACGCGGGTTGCAAACGCGGCGGAAGCCGGCGCGCCACGACCAAAGCTCGCGGGCCACGGCGAGGCCGCATTGCCGCGACAACGTTAAAGGGAATTGGGGATTAAAGCTGGACGGGGATACGAGGAGGGGGGACGAGCGGGGCGACGGCGCGAGACGAAAAATGCCGAGAGGCAGACCGGCGAAGCTTGCCGCCGGAGGCCGGCAGATGATATTGCGGCGCGAAGCGCGCGGGGATGGTGGCGGCCAGCATCGGCCCCTGACGAAATTGGCCGGGCATGGAAGAGAGCATGCAGGCGCAACTTTGGCGCGTGCCCGGGCAGACGCTTAATTCATGCCCCACGCGGCGAATGCGGCCGCACATTTGCGGACCCGTCGAGGGGCACACTTTCACGCAACAGGGAGGGAAAAGGCTCCGCCCGGCACAGGTGAATTGCGGAAGGAAAGGCCAACTCAAGCTGAAGATCAGTCCGAATATCAGCCCTGCCGGCAAAGTTTTACATCGAGTCCTCAAAGATAATTATATAGATGTTCAATGAATTGATATCGTTCCAACGTATTTCCCCCAACGCCAGGGCTGGGAGCGGACAATCGTCCTCGTGAAAACAGCAGGGCGCGGCCACTTAAATAAAATTTTTGCGAGGATAAGCAAATATGCCCACGGTCAATTTTCGCGGTAATGTCGGCTTTTTATAGGCACTTAGAGGCAAGTATCGGCGCTTGAAGCCGAGCAGCGGCTTGAAATCGGCTGGATTCGCATTCAAACTCCGGCTCAACCGCATATCCAGATACAAAGAAAGCACAGGCTGGAGCAATGTCTCACCGGCCCGACTAATATTTGAACCCGATCACTGGAGCCCTTATATGGCATCCGACCAAGACCCATCCAAAAAAAGCAAGCCGGGAAACGCAAAGAACGGATCGGTAAACGGCGACTCCAAGGAATCGTCACCGGCGAAGCCCGAGAAACAGGCTACGGCGGAGCCGGACGCGGAGCGCGAGGCGGAAGAATTTGCGAAACCGAGCGCGCGCGCGCAGCACGACAATCTGAAGCTGGCGCAAGAGCTGTTTCAGAGCATGGCGGGGATGCCGGGGGGCGGGCCGGCGGAGACGAAGCGCGAAGCCGCGGTCAACCAGTTGATGGAGAAACTGAAGAATGTGATTTTTTTCCGCTCCGAGACGCAGGAATCGTACGCGCTCTTCATGGATGAAGGCAATCACCGGCGGGTGCTGCCGCTGCGCGGGCGCGCCTTCGCCCGGCTGCTGGCGCGCTGGTTTCACCAGGATGCGGGCGTGCCGGCGCCGGTTTCGGCGCTGCGCCAGGCGCTGGAGCTGTTTGAGGCGCGCGCCCAGGAAGAGCATCCGCCGATGCCGGTCTATAACCGCTTTGGCGACCATGGGCTCTCGCTCTGGATCGATCTGGCGGATACCGCCGGGCGAGCCCTGCGCATTGATATCAATGGCATTACCACACAGGAAAAAGCGGTGGTGACCTTTTTGCGGCATGCGCATCAGTTGCCGCTGACGACTCCCCTATGGCCGGAGGCGAAAGACGGGCGCCGGGTCACGCACACGGCGACGCGTCCGGTGCTGGAAGAGTTTCGGGCGCAGTTGCCGCTGGAGCATGATTCCGACTGGCTGCTGGTGCGGGCGTGGATGCTGGCGGCGATGCATCCGCAGATTCCGGCGCCGATGCTGTGTTTAGTCGGGCCGGCGGGCAGCGGCAAGACCACGGCGGCGCGGCTGATCCGGCGCATGCTCGATCCCTCGCAGGCGGAAAGCTTCGCGCTACAGCCGGAAGAGCGGCTGGCGCTGACGCTGGAGCGGCACGCGCTGCCGATTTTCGACAATCTCGGCCGGCTGCGTCCGTCGCAGGCGAATCTGTTTTGCCGCGCCGTCAGCGGCACCAGTTTAGTGACGCACCGGGCGCACAGCGACGAGGAGCGGATTGTGCGCTACCGGCGGGCGATGATTTTGACCTCGATTGAGATACCCTCGGCGGCGCCGGACTGGCTGGAGCGGGCGCTGGTGATCCGCTGCCATCCGATAACGACGCAGGAACGGCGGGAAGAGATCGAGTATTGGAGCGTGGCGCGCAAGCGGATGCCGCACTGGCTGGGGGCGCTGCTGGTGCAGCAGTTGGCGACGCTGAGGAATTACGGACAGGAGCCGCTGCCGCCGCTGCCGCGCATGGCCGATTATGCCGCCTGGGGCGCGGCAAGCATGCTTGCCGACGGGCGCAGGATGGAAGAATTTTTCGCGGCGCTGGAGGCCAACGCCCGCCGGTTGAACGACGATCTGCTGGAAGCGGACCCGCTGGCGACGGCGATTGCGGCGTTCATGAAAACGCGCACTGAACCCTGGCGCGGCACCGCGCATGAACTATTGAAGGCATTAAAAAAAGACACTCAAGAGTTGAGGCGATACACGGAGAGCACATTCGCCAAGCAACTCCGCGAATCGCTACCCCTTTTAAAAGAACAATTTAGAATTGAGTTTTTCCGCGAAAGCCATTTGCGAAAAATTCAAATCGCAAAAACACAATAAAACGGAAAAAAGAAAACATCGTGTTTTTTTGCCGTCCCTGCCGTCCACCCGATCTAAATCCATACGCAGCTAGAGTTTAGCGGGGACGGCAGATTCGAGACCGCGGGCGCGGTAAAAACTTCATTTTCATGCCTAAACCACACATATTGAATGATTTATGGCATTGACACTAGCTTTTCGAGGTAGGGTGAACGGCGCGCAGGGCTGACGGGCAACGGCTTCTTTTCGACAAGCCAATGCCTGCGCCGCTGGAGTTTCGGGATATACACCCAAAACGCTAATACAACCCAAAACTGATCACCAGCTTCTGCCCGTGAGCAACCCTGGCGCTCAATTACTACGGCATGGGGATTTGATGCGGGAATATGTGTGGACGCCAAGCTGCGGCGCTTGCCTTTGCCACAACGATCTGCTCGTGCGACATCTCCTTCTCTAAGCCGCGAAGCGCCCTGGCGCTGCCGCGATTGCCGCCTTTTTCTCCGAGCAAGAGCCACATACAAGCAGCAACCTTGTCCTTTGGAACACCGCGGCCATCCGCGTAGAGCAAGCCGAGCAAAGCCTGGGCGTCAGCTACATTCTCATCGGCAGCCATCCGTGCATATCGCGCTGCTCTAACCGGGTCGGGTTGCGCGCTTTCTTCCGGCATCATGTTCAAAAAAAGCAAGGCCAGATTATATTGGGCGTCGCCCTCGCCCTCCTTCGCCGCCACAAGAAACCACTTTTCGGCGGCTGAATAATCGCGAGACACGCCCTGACCGATCATATAGCGTACTCCGAGTCCATAGGCTGCTTTAGCATCGCCCTGCACAGCAGCCTTTTGATACCACATGATCGCTTTCGAGTAATTCACAGGCATGCCCACACCGTTCGCATAAATCCACCCCAGCTCCGTCTCGGCAGGGACGAACCCTTGCTTCGCCGCCCTGTGAAACAAGGCGAGCGCGAGCAAATCATCCCGCCGCACAACCATTCCCCTTTGATACATTTGAGCCAATGTAAATTCCGCAAAAGGAAACCGCAGTTCCACGGCTTTCTGCAGCCAGCGCAGGCCTTTTTTCGAATCTGGCTTCACGCCTTGGCCCTGAAAATACATCACGCCGATGTCCATATCGGACTTGGGATCATCCAGGTTAGCCGCTTGGCGATACCAGGCCATTGCTTTCCCGTAATTCTGCGGCACACCGATGGCATTGGCATATATAGTGCCCAACAGGTTCATGGCGTATGTCGCGTTCTGTGCGGCGGCCTTCTGGAACCACAAGCGCGCTTGAGAGGCATCCTTTGCAACGCCGCGGCCTGAGAGATATGCAAGACCAACTCCAATTTCCCCGGGAACGGAGCCTTGTGCCGCAGCCTTCTGACACCATTCCATCGCATGGGTAAAATCCTGCATGGCGCCAAAGCCACGCGTGTATGCCAGACAGAGCATTACTTGCGCCTCCGGATTACCGGATTGCGCCTTGCTCTTCAACAATTGAAAATTTCCCGGCTTGAGCTTTTTCAGGCGGGCCGCTAGCGTCTCGAAGTATTGGAGGGTTCCATCTGCTGGGGCTTTTGAGTCAGGTGGCTGCGCAGCGGCTAGTGTCAAGACCGACAAGGTTCGGGCGGCAATTGCGGTCCGGCAGGCTTGTTTGACGGCGGCGAAGGATTTGTTCCGCGCCAACTGAAAGCAACAGACAAGCTGCGAGTAAAAAGCGTTATCGGAGAGAACTGGCGCAGCCGGAGGTTTCGCGTTTTCGATTGCGGCGAGAAGACCCTTGTTCGCACCCTGAGTCTTGAGCAGGGAAAGAAATCGCCGGCCGGGAGTGAAACCGATGCCATGCTGCTCGATCAGATCCGTGACGCGGCCGTTCCCGTCACCGAAGTCGAGTTGCACGAGAATTTCGCTGCGTGTTATCGGGGCGGCTTTACGCGGGAGTGCCGCATGCAACAATGTGACGACAAGCAGGCAGCAAATTGTGCATTTCCAAAACACGTACCCACCTTGCCGGAATATTACCACCCTGAGACTCCGGTTCAATACTCGATGCAATCAGGCGCATAGGACTATCTCATCAGAGATGAGATCGAAGCGCAGGAGCCGATACGCACCATGCGCAAGGCCGAGGAACACAAGATTTTTGGAAGAAGCATTGTACGGAAAAAAAAGCGGGCGGAAGTTACATTGGCGTCCATCGGCGATGCCGTCATCTGCAGTGAACAACCGGCGCGGGTAATAGGTTCTGGCATTGCCAATAGAACGGGAAAACGGCAAAGCGAGTTTATCCCCTCGACGGCATCACCGAATCCGATGTCGATTTGCATTAGAATCTTTGCGCCATCCGACTTGAGCCTTGGTACGCTGGCGGCTTCGGATGCTAGCAATTCTGTCGCCTAAATCTATACGGCCTTCAGCGGGCGCTTAGGCTTTATGCGGATTCGCAAAATTAATGTGCCCTTCTTGTGCCCACGAGACCACTACCACTTGCACTTCGACAATACCGGGCGTAGACTGAGCCTTGTAGAAGTACAAGGGAAAGAATATGGCCCAAACACTGGATTTGCCGCAAGGCACGCTCGACCTGCTGATTTTAAAGACACTGGCGCTTGAGCCCCGGCACGGCTGGGCGATTGCGGAGCGCATTCAACAGATATCCAGCGAGGCGCTGCGCATTAAGCAGGGCTCGCTCTACCCCGCCCTGCAGCGGCTGGAGCGGCGCGGCTGGATCAAGGGGCGCTGGGGCACCTCGGGAAACAACCGCCGGGCTAAGTATTACGAGCTGACGCGCAGCGGACAAAAGCAGTTGACGGCGGAAGAATCCGCCTGGCGCAAACTCATTGTAGCGGTGGGCCAGGTGCTGGAAGCGTAATCGGTGGTGAGTTGTGGATTAGCGGATTGAGGGTTGAAACCATGTTGAGCCAGATTCGATATTGGCTGCGCACCGCTTTCCGGCGCAAGGCGACAGAGGCGGAACTTTCAGAAGAGTTGCAGGCACACCTGGAACGGCAAACGGAAAAATACATGGCGTCAGGTCTGGCGCCGGAGGAAGCGCGCCGCCAGGCACGAGTGGAATTGGGCGGCGTCGAGCAAATTCAGGAAGAATGCCGCGCGGGCTGGGGCGCGCGGCGGCTGAGCGAGCTGGGGCAGGATCTGCGTTACGCCCTGCGCCAGATGCGCCGACAGCCAAGCTTTACCGCCGTGGCCGTGCTGACGCTGGCTCTTGGAATCGGCATAAACACGGTCATTTTTAGCGCGGTTAGCGCTATGCTGCTACGCAAACCGCAGGTCGCAAATCCGGACCGTTTATTTACGATCTCAATGCGCAACCGGGTCACGACGGAAAACTACGGCAATGTTTCCATCCCCGATTTCGAATCCTGGCAAAAACAAAATCGCGTGTTTCAAAGTCTGGCTACCGTGGAAAGCTGGCGATCATTTACCTTGACCGGTAGACATATGCCGGAAATCGTTGCCGGCGATCGCGTAACCACCAATTACTTCCAGATAATCGGACTACGGCCGATCTTGGGACGTGCTTTTCATCCGGGAGAAGATCGGCCAGGACATAGCCACGTAATCGTTCTCAGCCACAATTTGTGGCGGCAACGCTATCACGCCGATTCGCATGTCATCGGCAAGAACCTGGAAATTAATCACTCGCCTTACACGATTGTGGGCGTGATGCCGCGGCATGGCGCGATTCCCATGCCGTTTATCGCACCGCGGTTATGGCTGCCACTTGTCTTCCGCGCCTCCGATCATAGCGCCGCCGCCCGCGGCCACCGCATCCTCACCATGGTTTTGGGCCGGCTCCATCCCGGCATTAGCGCCCGCCAGGCACAGGCAGCGATGAATGTGGCCGGCGAGCGCCTGGCCAAACGTTATCCCAAGTACGACCGCGACTGGGGAATTACAGTCGCCGCCTTGCAGCAATATCTAATTCACCGGCTGCATGAGCAAAAAGCCTTGATTATGCTGGTGATTGTGGCGGGCGCAGTGCTGCTGCTGGCCTGCGTGAATATCGCCGGGCTGCTGCTGGCGCGCGGGGCTACCCGCGAGCATGAAATGTCCATGCGCTCGGCGCTGGGCGCCAGGCGCCTGCGCCTGGTGCGGCAAATGCTGGTGGAAAGCCTGCTACTCGGCGGCGCCGGCGGCGCTGCCGGTTTGCTGCTCTCCCTCTGGGGAATTCGCCTCTTGCAGTCCATGATCCAGTTCAATACCATCAGCGCGCAGTGGGCGCCTTGGATTCATCTGGATCATCGCACCCTGCTTTTTACCGCCGCGATCACGTTGGCGACGGCGTTTTTGTTCGGCTTACTGCCTGCGCTGCGCGCTTCCAAAACGGATGCGGGCGCGGTGCTGCAGGCGAACGAACGCATGGGTACGAGCGGTTCGACACACCATCGCTTGCGCGGCATGCTGGTGGTCTTAGAAATTACTTTGGCTGTGGCCTTACTGGCGCTGGCCGGGATAACGACCCAGATGTTTCGCCAGGTCATCAACCAGCCGCTAGGCTTTCAGCCTCAAAATCTCTGGCTGCTCTCGCTGCGGTTGAGAAACCAGGCGTATGCACAGCCAGCCGCCCAGATTACGTTTTATCGTCAGGCATTAAGCGGGCTGCGGCAAATTCCCGGAGTCGAATCTGCCGCGCAGAGCGATGAAGTACCCCTGGAAAATTATTGGACTACGACCTTCAGCATCATGGGCCGGCCTCGTTTGCCACGGGCGAAGCGTCCCCGTACGCAATCGCTGATCGTCGGCCCCGGATATTTTTCCACCCTGCGAATTCCATTGCTCGCCGGCCGCAAATTTGCCAATTCCGACACGCTATCCTCGCCTTTGGTCGCGGTGGTCAACCGGGATTTTGCCCGCGCCTATTTCCCACATCGCAATGCCATTGGGCAATGGATAACTCTCGATCACGGCCCCAATCGCCTAGCAAAAATTGTCGGCGTTGTGGGCAAAGTACTGCCGTATCTCGGGAAATTTACCGCTACCCCGCAGGTATACGAATCGTATTTGCAGGCACCGCTTCTTCACAGCTATCTAATCGTGCGTGCGCGCCTCGACCGCGCGATGCTGATCCCGGCCATGCTCCGCGCAATCTGGGCGTTGGACCGCGGCCAAACCATAGGCCGCATCGCCAGCATGCGCGATGTCATCGCCGACTCTCGCGGCGGAAACGCAATCTTCATCGAGTTGATTGGAACCTTCGCCATGCTGGCATTACTGCTTTCCGCTGTAGGCATATATGGCGTTGTGGCGTTTTCCGTCAGTCGGCGAACGCATGAGATCGGAATCCGCATGGCACTCGGTGCAGAACGCCGGAGAGTGGTCTGGCTCATCTTGAAGCAGGGAGCTTTGCTGAGCGCGCTGGGCAGTGGCATCGGTTTGGTGTTGGCGCTACCCATATCGAGCCTGCTTGCGTCTATATTTCCTGGGCTGCCTGCAATCGGTCCGCTGATACCGATTGTGGTCAGCTTGCTCGTCGCTTTGGTTGCATTGCTGGCCAGCTACATCCCCGCCCGCCACGCTGCGCATATAGACCCACTCATGGCACTGCGATACGAATGATATTTCAGGCCATGATTTGCAAATGTATTGCAGGCAGCCGATTTTATTAGCCTGTTGAAGAATGGATAGGCAAATCGAAGAGACCGCCAATTAAGCGCCTGGCCACGCGGCGTCGGCCCTAAAAGACCGTCCTGCCTATACAACTCTTCCAGTGCGGGGCAGAGCGGAACTGCTCAATTGACCTGCACCACTGATAACGTACTCTATTTTTCGCACATTTGAACAGGCCTGAGCTGGTCTGGTACAAAAACAGAGCTGGCGCCACTGAAACAGAGCGGCGCCAGCGATTAACCAGCACAGGAGACCAGCATGGCGCAAG
>JAKASR010000044.1 GCA_021818955.1 Acidobacteriota bacterium | reverse complement strand
CTTTGCCAGAGGCGGCGGAAACAGTTTTGATAACCTTCGCGTAGTTACAAAAAAAGAAAATAGAAAAAAGGGCGACCATTCGCCGGAATGGGACCTTTTCAGGAAAAGACGATAGGGCTTCCGCCGGCGCGGCCGGCGAGTTGAACTGGAAAGAAAACGGGTGTATAAGACTTGTGAAAGGAGTCAGGCAATGAGAGAGGCGCAAAATAATTCGAAGCCCATTCCGGGTCAACCGCTCCAGGCTTACAAGAAATCCGCACAATACAATGTGCGCGCATTGAAAAAATATGGCGCTGGTCCTTTGCCAAAAATCCACACCCCTATTGGAATATATTTCATTTGGGGTATGGTATTTGGGCTCATATGCCTTCTGATTCTGCTGCGTGAGATCAGGGTTAATAAAAAAGCGAATTAGATATTTAACTGTCATGAAATCGTGATCGCTACCAGTGTGGCAAATGCAAAAATTAAAATGATGGGGCCCCAATTTGTCTTGTTTGATATTGGCTGCGGTTGAGGTCCGGCCCCATTAGCGCGAATTTCATTGGCAGCCTGTTTTGCTGAAGACATATACGCCGCAAGAGACTGAGGCTTATATCCCAATGAAAGAATATGATTGTACCCTGCGGCATAATCACCAGCAATCCAGTTAGCATAGTAATTATCAACAAATTGCTTTTGCTGATTCCAATTAAGGGCTTTAAACCCAAGCAGCTTAAATACAGGAATGCTTGCTGCTATAGGAGCAAAAGCATAATATAACTCAGATGATAACGGATAAGATGGAGCCGCCTGTAAAGGATGATTACCTGCCCCTTTAATAGGGTTCGATGAAGTTGGCAGCGCCGAGACCGGCGCATTCCAGTCAGTGGTGAGCAGATTGCCGGAATCTCCGGGCGAGTTGAGGCTGAGAAAGTCGGTGTTATCGCCCAGGCCGCGGCAGCGCCGGCGGGCGCGCAGCAGGCGGGCGTTGCGCGCCGACAGATGCCGGGCCAGAGCGATGGGCAGGGTCTGGCTCATCCGCGCCCTCCCAGCAGATCGCGGGCGGCGCTGGCGGCCTGGCTGACGCCCTGGCGCAGTTGGTGGATCTGCCCCGCGCTCTCGCGGGCAAAGCGCAGCGCCTGGGTGGCGCCCTGGATGAAGGTTTCGACGGTCAGGCGGTTGCCAAACTGTTCGACCATGCCCTCCAGGATTTTTTCCGGCGTGGCCTGCAGCTCCGGCCGGAAATGATTGATCGCGGCCGCGGCCCAGCGCAGGTTTTGCATGGCCGCCGGCGAGACGCGCAGCGTTATCGCCGTCTGTTCGTTCACCCCAGCGGGTTGGTCTGCACGCTGCGTCATAATCCCGGATTGCCTCGCGTGAGGTCTTTTATCACCTTGCGCAGCTTCTCGCCGACCAGATCCATCTGCGATTCCTGCACCTGCTTCTGGAAAATGTGAATCAGCCCGCCATGAAACGCCAACTGAATGAAGCGCCGCCGCTGCCTCCGGGGCAGCGATTTGGCGGTATCGCCCAGGGCGCGGTACCAGTCGAGCGCAATCTGTGCCTCGATTTGCAGCGGATTGGAATTGACACCATTTTCCATAACTATTTCCGCTTCATCTGCTTCAAGCCTACAAGCAGGATCAGCAGGCCGCCGGCGCCGAACACCACCAGGTCGCCATTCGAGATCGAGGCGCTGATGGTCGAAGGCTCGCGCCACCAGGCGGACAAGCCGCCGCCGGCTTGCGCGCCGGGCGCGCTGGGCAGCGGCGCTCCGCCGGGCCCAAGCACGTAGGCCGGCGCCGGCGTCGCGGCGATTTGCGCGGCGCTGGGCTGCACCGCTTGGGCCGCCTGCTGCAGGGTCTGCTGGAAGCTCTTGGCGAAGTTGACGAAGCCGTTGCCGCTCGAGCTGGCCGGCGACGCGCCGCCGCCGCCGCTTGCGCCAAACGCCGCCGGCGCGGCCGGTCCGCCAAAGCCGGGCAGGCTGCTCCAGTCGATGTTCGAGGCGAAGGCGTTGCCCGGTCCGACGCCGGGCTGATAGCCCAGGCCGGAAAGCCGCCGGGGCACGCGATAATGCGAGACCGGCAGGGGATAGCTGGCTTTGACGTAGCCGGAAAGCGCAGGCACCGGCCGGGTCACGGGCAAAGGATAATTGGCGCGCACGTAGCCGGCGAGCGCGCGCGGGCATTTGGCGTGCCGGCGGCGCGGCCGCCAGGGCTCGGGATACACGGTGCGGGCGGGCGATAGGGTGGAGACGATCATCGCGGTTGATAAATGCGCCGCTGTTGCGCGGCCATGCCGGAAATCTGCAAGGTGGTTTGCGCGTTGAGCACGGATATGCCGTAATGCAGCAGTCCCAGGCCGCGCGCCGGGTTGGGCACGGGCGCGATTACCAGCCGATGCGATACCAGCCGGCTTTTATCCGGCATCTCGCCCTCGGCTTCGATCACGCCGGCGAAATTGAGCTCGATGCCGCTCGATTCGGCGATTTTCTGGCGCTCGGCCTCGATCGCCGCTACAAACTCCTCCATCGCCAGGTTGGCGCGCGCCTGCCCGCTGCTGATATCGAGATTGGCCATGCCGCTCATCGTTTACCTCTCATCGCCAAAAAAACCGCGCCCGCGCCGCCTAACCATCCCCACCAGGGGATTTTCTCGATCAGGCTCATCACGCCGCCGGCGGCGGAGACCGCCGCCGCTTGCGCCGGCGACGCTGTAACTTCCTGCTGGTGCTTGGCCGCGATTGGGTTGCCAAACGGCAGCGCCGGCGGCGGCCCTTCATTCGTGGGGAGAATTTTTTGCCAGCCGCCGGCAAAAGTCGCTGCCGGCGGCAGGGCCGCCGCGCCGTAACGCCCGCGCTGCAGAAAATACTGCGCCGAAGGGCTGAGCGGCAGGTCGGGCAGTGGGACGACAATCTTTTGTCCGGTGGTGACGACCCTTGCCGGCGGTCGCACCGCCGGTTGCCGCAGCCGCCACCACGCCGGATTGAAGCGCTCGCCTTGCGGGATGAAGGCTTGCGGGGAGAAGGGAAGATAACGCGCCGCCATTATTTCCCCCCTCGCATCAGCATAGCCAATGCCAGCAGCCCCAGGCCTCCGCCGACCGCCAGCGTAGTGTTGGATAAGCCTGGAATCAGGCTGCTTGGCTGGGTGGGGTAAACCAGTTGCTGCTGGCTGGCAGACGTATAGCCGGCGTTGCTGGATGGCGGCATGGTGAATTTCGGCGTCTTGAACGCCTGCACCAGCTCGGCGGCCGAGCCGGCGCCGGCGGCGATGCCGGCGGCCAGGCTGCCCCAGTTGAAGCCCAGGCCCCGCAGCGTGCGCCGCCGCGGAGTATCGATCGGCTCGACCGGCCAATGGATCAACTTGCGGTGCGGCCGGATGCGAGGGTAATAGGGTGAATTTAGCGGGTATTGCCGCGGCAGCATGCCCGCTTTGCAACCCAGACATCCCAGCGGGCGTGGCGCGGTGGCCACCGGCAAAATGAAATTGGCGCGCACGTAGCTCATCGCCGGGCTCCGCTGACGGCGCGGAAGGCCAGCACGCCGCCGAATAGCAGCAGGCCCCAGCCCGCCCACTTCGATAAATTCACGCCCAGGGCGCTGGAGTTGGCAAATAGCGCGGTCCCGCCGGGGTAGGCGATGCGCTGCGCCAGCGCCTGCTCGAGCGGTTGCGCCAGGCTGTAGGTGAAGGCCTGGCCGGGGGTCAGCGGGTAGGCCGGCGCGCTGTCGCCCAGCGCCCGGGCGGTCGACCAGGCCCGCGCCGGCGGCGCCGGCGGCTTTTCCCAGGTGCGCTTGCGCGAGACGTTTTCCGGCTGCCAGCCGGGCCGCGCCCGCGGCACCGTGGTGTCGAGCGGAATCCAGCCGCCCTCGGCCTTGTCGCGCACTTCAAGATAAACGTGAGAAAATTCGCCGGCATGGCGCGGATCGCCGGCGACCGTGGTGAAGCGCGTCGAGTAGCCCAGCGCCTGCAGCAGCGCGGCCAGCAGCGTGGCGTGGTCGTCGCAATCGCCGGCGCGCAGGCGCAGCGTCACCAGCGGCGTTTGCAGGGTTTCGCCCTTTTCGCCGCGGAAGGCGATGGCGCGCCGCTGCCAGTCGAACAGCGCCTGAATTTCGCCGCGATGGTCGCGGCTGGGCACCGATTGGACGATCCGGAGCGCCGCGGCGCGCACGATGGGATTGCGCGCGCCTTCGGCGCCGTCGGCGAATACCTGCGCCAGCTTCAGGGTCTTGCGGGTAGCGGAGTCGGCATGATCGGGCAAGGGCACATGCCGGAAACGCATGCGGGCGTCAACGGGGCGGCTGCGGCTTAGCGGCAGCGGGCGGAGCGGGGCCGCGGAGGTAACCGCGGCCGGTGAGGTGGCGATAAAGGTCATGGCGTTTCGCCATAACCGTCCCGGCCGCCAGGAAAACCCCATCCCCCGACGAAGAAACCCTGGCACCGGGGGACGGTTTTCGCCGGCTTCAAATTTTTGCGGCGTTGCCGCCGCTCAATCCTCAGCCTGCATGCCCAGCATCTGGCCCGCGAACGCCCAAGTCAAGCGCATTTCTAGGCTCTGTTAAAGATCAGTAAATAGTTTTAGGCGTGCGCGCCGGTTTCGCGCTCGACACACTCGCCGGCACTGGCCTACACTGCCAATTGTCCGGTGCCCAGACTGGCTGCGAGGCCAGGCCTGGGCTTTTTGCTTTTACGCCCCATAGGAGAAAACCTCATGCCCTCGATCGCGTCCGCCCCCAGCCGCAGCCGCAACAAAGCCGCCGCCGCGCCGCCCTTGCCCGATCCGCAGCCGCAGGACGATCGCGGCGAAGAGGAAATGGCCGAAACCCTCGACGCCGCCGCGGCCCCGCCGCCGGTCCCGGCGCCGGCCGCGCCGGCGTTAGAGCCCGCCATTGTTCCGGAAAGCTGGCTGGCGCGCGATGTGCCCATCTGGCGGCGCATGGAAATGGTCGCCGACGACGGCCGCGCCGAAAGCCCGGCGCGCGAGGCCTTCTGGCGCACTCACGTCTGGTATCTCTACCGGCAATCGCCGGAAATCGTCAAGGCCGACCCCAACGAACGCAAGTACATCGCCCGCGGGAACTATTCGATTGACGAGGAGTGGGTCAAAAAATCCTACGGCGGCGGGCGCTATTTATTGTATTTGAAAAACCGCAAAACCCAGGACATGCTCAACCAGGAGGGGTTTTCGATTGACGGCGACCCCAAGCTGCAGGCGGATGAGCGCCTGATTCCGCGCCCCAGCGCCGCGCCGGCGGCGGTCGCGGCCGCTCCCCTGGGCGCGCCGGCTTCGGCCGAGCTGGCCGAGCTGCGCGCGAAAATCGACGAGCTGCAGGCCCGCCCCGGCGCCGACAAGAGCGCGCTGGACCAATTAAATGCGATGTATGAGCTGATCCAGAAAATGAACCCGGCCCCGGCCGCGCCGGTCGCCGGCGGCGAGTTGAACACGCTGTTGATGGGCTTGTTGTCCAAGTTGCTGAACAGCAGTATGGACAACATGTTCAAGGGCAAATCGCTCGTCGAGGAACTGAAGAGCATGGGCGAGATCATGTCCCAGTTGGGCTGGGCGCCGCCGGGCAAGCAGAATGGCGGAGGTCGCGAAGACTGGCGGGCGGTGCTGGCGCGGGAAATTCCCGGCGCGCTCGACAAGCTGACGCAAATCGCGCAAACCTGGTCGGCCACCGAGCAGGCTAAGTATCAGGCCATGCGCCTCGCCGCCGAGCGCCGCCGCCAGTCGGCTGCTCCGCCGGCGGCGGAATTGCCGCCGGCCCCTCCCAATTTATCGAGCCATGGTTTCGTTGGTCAACAGACGGAAGGAGCCAGCGGCTCCTCCAGCGTAACACAGCCGGCCGCCAATGCCGGCGCGCGCCGGCTGGAAATCGTCCCCGTGGGCGCCCCCCCGATCGCGATCACCGCGCCCGCGCCCGCGCCGGAATCGCCCGCCGTCACCGAAGCCGTGCCGGCCGCGCCGGTGGCGCTGGCGGCGCCGGCGGAAGGCGCGGCGGTGCGGATCCCGGTGTACCTGGAGGGCCGCTTCGAGGATGGCTCGATCGATCTGGAGTACGTCTCTCGAAAAATCGTTCGCTATTACAAAAACGAGGATACCGGCTACGCCGTTGCCGTCTCGCTCAAAGATCAGTATCCGGATTTTTATGCCATGTTCCGCGAGATCTTCCAGGACCCGAAGCAGGCGAAAACCATCGCCCTGGCGGACCCAGTGCTCAGCGAGATCGCCAACGATCCCACCCTGGTGGAAGACGACGCCGGCGAAGCGGTGAAAAAATTCGATCACTTCCTGGAAGAGTTTTGCGAGGAGATGCGTTTCCCTCCACCGGGCGCCGGCGCGGCGGTCTCGGCCGAGCTGCCGGCTTAGGGCTGGCTTTCAGGCGGCGGCCTTGCTCTTCGCCGCCGGCCGCGCGGTCGCGCGCTTGACGCCCGGGTCCGTGATGGCCTGGCCGATCATCCACTGCACCACCCGCACGCCGGAATCGCGCAGGCCGGCCGGGTCAAGCCGCATCAGCTCCAGCATCTGACCAGCCCGCGTCTCCGGCTCCTGGCCGGCCAGTTCGGGCACCAGTGTGCGCATGCGGCTCCAGAGCCAGACGGCTTCCACCTGGCAGTGATGCTCGAGCTCGCGGCGGAAATCATGGAAGGCGTTAATCGAGCGCTGCAGCCGCAGCTCGATTGCGGCGCTGCCGGGTTGGGGTTGGGGCCCTGGTGTTTTCATGGGTCCGATTATCGGTAACTTGGCTTCCATTCACGTTATGACTGGCCTTGCGATTACTTTTCCTGCCTTCCGGGCAGGATTAAGTCAGGACCGCGGCGAGAGGGCGAAGCCCGAAGCCGCTTCCTTATGTCCGCTGGCCGCGTAGCGGCCTACTCCCGGCTGATTACTCATAAATAAAAACTCAAGGCAGAACTCTCAGGAATCGGCAAATCCAACACCACCGCAGGAAATTTCCGCACCGCAATGCGGCAGGGAACGCACCATCGATCCGGCAAATTACGCACCATAGACGCCTGTAAGAGATGCGCCTGGGCGGTTAGATGCCATCCACCATTCGGCAAAATTGCAACCTGTAGCGGAGCGGCTATTAACTAAGTCGAATCAATAGCCGTGAACGGGAAGTTGGGTTCGAGCTAACCGCTTATGTTGCATGCAAATAAAAAAGCCAGGCCGGAAGGCACACTTTGGCCTCCGGCCTGGCTGGAGCGGCCAGGCCAAACTGATTTTTCGGCTAGTCGGGAGGACGGGGAATTAGCTGGCTGACCATGGCGCGGGGTACGCCGCCTTCAATCAGGCGCTGCCGCAGGGCCTTCCAGAAGCTCTGCAGCGTGCCTTCCTGGAGCTTCCAGGCCTCCAGCAGCTCGGAATGGGCCTGGTTGACCTGCTGCCAGTAGCGCAGGTCGTGCAGGCGCTTCTGGGCCTCCAGTAGGCGCTCGCGCTCGGCCGCGGCTTCCTCCTCCGACACCGAGCGCAGCGGCAGGTAGATGATGCGCGCCGGGCCGCGGCAGACGCTGCCGTCCGGCCGGCGCTCGAGCTTGGGATGCGCGACGCGGATAATGCCCGCGGCCGCCAGCTCGCGGTTGGCGTTGTACACCGAGCGGATCGAAATGCCCAGCGCATTGGCCACCGTCGATTGCCGGGGGTGAACCACGCCGTACTTTAGGATTCCGCAGAAGGCGTAATAGGTTAGCACCAGGCGCGCGGTGTCGGAGAGCGGCAGGCGGCTGTCCCAAAACCATTTCGGGATAGGCTTATAGCTTTTGCCGCTGCGGGCGCCCTCGCCGGCGGCGTCGGGATCCCACAGATGCCCGGTGCGCGGATGCGCCGCCAGCGCGGTCGAGCTCGGCGCCCGCCAGCAATCGGCGCGTGAATCGGCCGCGCGCGCGATGTCGCCGAAGCCGTAAGCGTTGGGCTGGGCGAAGCGGCGGCGGCGGATCAGGATGGCGCCGCCGCCGGCGCTATCGCGATCGCGCTCGCCGGCCGCCGCCGCCTTGCCGTCGATCGCTGGCGCGGCCTGTTGGCGGTCCTGGCCATAGAGCTGCACCAGTCGCCGCGTCACCGTCGAGCGCGAAGCCAGCCCGGAGCCGCTGGCCAGGTCTTCCTGGCTGACCGCGGCCGACCAGTTGCGCTGCCCCTCTTCCGGCAGCGCGCCCTTGACGATTAGCGCCAGCATCGAAGCCAGGAACTGCGCCTTGCGCGGGCCTCGATACGCCAGCCAGACGCGCGGCACGTCGCGCGTCAGCCCCAGCGCTTCCGCCTGCTTTTCGGTGAAGCCGTACCGCTTGGCGATGGTGTAAGGTACTTTCATCCCTGCCCACGTTTTGGGGATGAGGTTTGGGGATGATGATTCTTTCTGGTTTTTGCAACCGGCCTTAAATGGCGCATCTTAACAACCAGACGACGATGAGCGCGATCTTTTTTTAAGCATTCCGGGTTGCTGCAAAGGGTATGGATCTCATTGGCCCATCCGCAGCGGAAGTGATTTTTTATCAGGCAGGGGTTTTCCTGTGTGCAGCGGCAATACCGGCATACACCCAGGTGATAAGTCCGGTGACTTATTCGGCCTACATAGAACTGTAAACGTTCGACTAACAGCTCAAGTGTCGCGACCCGATGCTGTAAATCAATCAGGCCGCCGGCAGTTAGGCGTTTGCGTTTTTCAGGCATTTACCCCCCCCCTGCAACTTGATCGTGGCCGATCGCGGCCGCGGCCGCGCTTCCATGGCCGTCCCCTGCCCGAACTCACGCGCCACCCGGGCGCGCGCCTCGGCCTCGCTCAAGCCGGAGGCGACAATGCGGTCGCCCTGCCAGACGTCCCAGGCCAGCAGCTCGAGCTGCACCCCTTGCAGCGCCTGGCGGCGGCGCGAAGGTGAAACATGCTTTCGCATCATGCATCACCGCTCCTCTCGCAATCGCAGCTCCAGCAATGCAGCCGGCCGCACTCCCGGCATACCGACTCGTCCGCCAGCAAGATGGGCTGGCCGCAGCGGCAAAAGTGGCGGGCCAGCACGCGCGCGCCCGCTCCATCCGTTTGCGCGGGCGTCGCGCCCGCCGCGCCGGCCAGCCCCGCCAGACGCACAGCTTCGCGCTCGCTGTTGGCCTCCACCCGCACCGTGCCCCCGGATTCAAGCCGCAAAAGATAAGTCAAAATTCCACATCCTCGGCCGCCGCCGCGGACGTTTCTGGCGGATCTTCCAGCAGCTCCTCGTCCACCAGGTCGTAAATCGCCTCGTCGGGATCGCAGCCGCAGTCGCATTTTGGCTGGCTGCAATTCCAATGCTCGCCCCGGTAGCAGGCACGGCAGATCACGGCTTGCCCTCCAGGATGCGTTGCCGCTGCGCCGGGCTCAGCCTGGGCGCGTAAGCCGCCACCTCGGCCAACCAATCCGCCCGGGCCGGGTCCTCGAGCTGCATGGCCAGCATCGCCGCCGGCAGGCCCAGACCCGCGGCCAGCGCGATAAAAGATTTGAGCGCTGGCAGGCGGCCGCCTCGCTCGAAGGCGCAAATGTTTGGGCGCGAAATATGGCAGCGCCGCGCCAGCTCCTTCTGCGATATATGCCGAGCCTGGCGCAGCCGGAGCAAGGCTGCGCCCATTCGCCGCCGCAGATTGATCTGCATCCCGTCTTCGGCGCCGCCGCCGGCTTCGGAGCCGGTTTCCGGCGCGGCCGGTGCGTAGGTGGCGCAGCAGCGCACGCAGCGTCCGCGCACCGACTGGTATTGCACCAGCCGGCAATGCTGGCAGCGCACCACCGGCCGGGCCTCGAGGCCCGCCGGCGCTGCCGGCGCGATCGCCGGCGCCGGCAACAGTGGCATCTGCGCCGCCGTGCTCATGCCAGCACCTCGTCAATTAAATCGCTTATCCAACTTTCGGTAAAATTCCATGTCCACAGGCCCAGGTGGCCGCGAATAGCATAAGTTTTTGGAAATGGCCTGATGTGATCTAAGTTCCATGCAAAGCGCCCGGGGCTGTAGTCTCCCCATTTATCTTCCGAAAGGGTCAATTGACGGGCAAAATCATTTGTAATCGGAATGACGAAATGCAAGCGGCAGATTCCCAAAATACAGCCAAGCGGAAGGTTTTTTGCGATATCGGCGCCTAGCTGTTCTTCCGCAAAATAACGGTCGGCTGAACTCATGGATTTCGCCGCATGGATGGCGATCGCCCCCTGGTACCGGGTTTCCCATGATCTTGTCTCGTAAGTTTTCAGTCCCCGCATAATCGCTGTGGCCCAAGGCTGCGTCAGCGATATCGCTTTCACGGAACAATGCGGCATATATCGATTACCTCAACAGCCAGCGCAGCAGCAGCCCGCCGGCGCCGCTCAGGTTTTGCCTTGCGGTCCACGCCTGCGCCCGGCGCAGAACCCGGCGCACCCGGCGCCGCAGGCGTATCCAGGCGTGGCAGATCCGGCTCATAACTCGCCAATTTCCCGCAGGTAGCAATCCACGTATTGCAGCGCGTTACGCGCCTGCTCCAGCGACAGCGACGCCGCGCCCAGCGCCAGGCGCGTCCCGCTGCGCGCCTGGCCGGCCAGCTCTTTCGCCCGCCGCAGTTTTTCCCAGGCTTCTTCGTGATCGCCGGGAGCGCCCAGTTGGCGGAAGATTTCCGAGGCGCTTTCCAGCCGCTGGCGATCGGTGAATGACATCGAGCGGCGCGCGTCAGGCATGGTACGCCTCCCCGCGGCGGTATTCCGGCGGCAGGGCGGCGTTCGGGCCCGTGCGCCAACTGCGAAGCAACCGCGCCGGCTCGCGCGACATCCTACCTTTGCCCGCGAGGCTCAGATACTCATCCCCCGACAGCGGCGCGGCGCCGTTCCAGCGCCGCAAGGCGTTGGTCGCCAAAAAGCTGCGCATGCAGCCCCAGCAGACCTGCGGGTAACGTATGACCGCCGGATGGCCGCAGCGCCGGCAACTGGGCGAGCTGGCCAGCTCGGCCAGCGCCTGTTGCCGCCAGCAGGCGGTGCAGAGCGAGCCCAGCCGCGCCGGCTGCCGGCAGTCGGCGGTGGCGCATTGGAGCGCGGACCGGGACGCCCGCCCCCGGTGCCTGCCGGTGAGAACGTCCCAGGCCCGCGCCCATGCGCGCAGCAGGGAGGTTAGC
The DNA here is from genome assembly GCA_021818955.1 of Acidobacteriota bacterium. Taxonomy (GTDB): domain Bacteria; phylum Acidobacteriota; class Terriglobia; order Terriglobales; family SCQP01; genus JAKASR01. The sequence continues at coordinate 1,323 of JAKASR010000044.1, read as the reverse complement.
TGCTGCGCGCTTTCCGGCCTCTGTCCGGAAACTCGATATCGGTTCATCGCGTTCCCTCCATCACGATTTCGACCACCTGCCGCTTGCGCTCGAGCGGCACTCGTCCCCAGTCGGTTTCGGCCAACAGGTGATCGAGCAGCCGCGGTTCGTAGGGCCAGTTTCTGGCGGCGGCAAAGCGTGGCCGTTGCCGTTCGCCGCTGCGGGAATGCGCGGCGCGATCGTCGCGCCGGCCGCGCCGTTCTTGAGGACCTGGAGCCGCGCGCCGGCGGGAATCGGTTGAGCACTTCAATTTCAGCCAGCCGTCCGCATCGACCGCCGGCCGGCCGGTGCGCAGCAGTTGGCAGACCTTATTGCGCCAGGCCAGGGTGTGCTTGGAGCACAGCCCGGCCCTTTTGCCATGCCCGCGGCGCGACGCCGCCTGCTTGCAATCGGGAAAGCGGCAGCTCATGGCCGTGTCTTTGTCGCCGCCGGCCGCGCCGGCGTCATGGCGGTTGGCCGGTAAGGGTCCGGCACCGCGTTGCGATCGAGCCATTTCTCCACCTCCTCCAAGATCCTTCGCGCCTCCCACGGCAGCTCGTGCGTCAGGCTCCAACTGGTGAACCGCCGCAGCTCCGCCAGCTCGCTCGCGGGAAACTCGACCATTCCCAGCCGGCGCGCCGGCGGCTGAGGCTCCGTTGCGGGCCGAGTTGCCGGCGGTGGCGGTGCCGGCGGCGTTGTCTGCGGCCGTATCGCGTTCGCCCTCGCAGAGCCAGCAGAGGCCTCCGGGTTGGGTCGCGATTCCATGACAGTCGTGTGAAGCGCAGCGGCTCATGCGCGCGTCCCCGTTTCCTCCAGCACTTGCTTGCAGAGCGCTTCCGACAAAGCCGATTGCACCTGGTCGTCGTGCAAGGTTTCGCCAATCGCCTCGACCATGGCGCGATCGCCGGCGAACCGCAGCCAGGCGGTTTCATTCGGCTTTTCTTTGCGCAGCCGCGAGCGCAGTATTGCCAGCGCCCGCCGCGCGCGCGGCGTCAGCCGGATGGTCACGTTGGTGTAGGCGATATTCATGCTCGTCCCGGTCAATTTTTCGCGGCTCGGCGCCTGGCCAATTTCGCCAATTTTTTCGACAGGGCGCGCAGCGCCAGGCGCTGGCGCTCGCGTTCGGCGCGGGACGCCTTCGCCGGCTTCGCCTTGGGCTCGGCCTTCGCTTTCGCCGCCGGCCGCGCCGGTGCCGGCTTGACGTTTTTCCGGGGCGCTGGGGATCCATCGCCGCTCCGGGCGTGGCCCGGCGCCGGTGCAAGCGCCCCGGAATCCTTTGCCGCCGGATCGGTGGCAAATACTTTA